>NZ_LZIF01000084.1 GCF_001667145.1 Mycobacterium sp. 852002-51971_SCH5477799-a | reverse complement strand
CCCGCGCGGGGGCGGCCCCCGGCCGCCCCCCCCGGGCGGGGAGCGGGGGGGGGGGGGGGGGGGGGGGTGGGCCATGGCTAGTCTCCCCGCATGAGCAGTGCGACCTGCTCGCTCATGATGCCGCCGTTGCCGGTCACGAACGCGGTATGGCAGTCGGTCACCTGCGCGTCGCCGGCCCGGCCCATGATCTGGCGTGCGCCGTCGACCACGTGATGCATGCCGCCGGCCATCCCGGCCTGGCCGAAGGACAGCTGGCCGCCCGCCGTGTTAATCGGAAAGTCGCCGCGAAAGGTCAGGTCGTGCTCGGTAATCCAGGCCATGCCATCGCCTTTCGCACAGAATCCGGCGTCTTCCAGGCTCATCAGCACCGTGATGGTGTAGCAGTCGTAGATCGACGCGACGTCCACATCGGACCGGTTCAGCCCGGCCATCGCGAAGGCCCGGTCGGCCGCGCGTGCGATCGGGGTGGACAGCAGGTCCTCGGCATAGGTGGGGGTCTTGAAGGCGATGTGTTCGCCGAAGCCCTTGATCCACACCGGGCGGTGGCGGCCGCGGCGCGCGATGTCGGCGTTGGCGATCAGCACGCCCACTCCCCCGTGCACCCGCATCACCGTTTCCAGCATGTGAATGGGGTCGGCGATCATCGGGCTGTCCAGCACGTCGCCGACCGTGATGGGGGTGCCGTGAAACACCGCGCCGGGGTGCGCGCACGCGTTGGTGCGCTGATCGACGGCGATCTTGGCGACCGCGGCGGGGTCGTAACCGAATTCCGCCGCGTAGCGTTGAGCAATCTGCGCGTAGGGCGCATTCTGGCCCACGTTGCCGTAGGGGATCTCGAATTCGGCTTGCGGCGAGCCGTAGTTGTTCGACGACGCACCATACCAATTCGGTTCGGGGGCGGGTCGTCGCGCGGACTGAGGCGCCGACGCCGATCCGGGCACGACGGCGAGCGCGGCGTCGCAGATGCCGAGTTCGACGGCCGCCGCCGCCCGCCAGATCATTCCGGCGGCGGTGGCCCCGCCGAGATCGACCCGCTCACCGAAATCCAATGCCAGACCGAGGTATTCGCACAGGGTGGCCGGCGCGAACATCGACGACTCAGCGACGCCGTGGGTCAGCAGGCCGTTGATGCAGCGGGGATCGACTCCGGCGTCCTCGATCACCATCTTGGCCAGCACCGCGTACTGGTCGAGGGTGAACAGCGGCGTGCGGGTGGGACGCCGTTCGGCGGCCAACTCGGCGATGCCGACGATGGCCGCCTCGCCACGCAGTCCGGTCACGGCCGGGCTCCGCGCCTCGGCAGCTCGACGGTCGCCGTCCCCGGCGTCAGGATCGTGGCGTCGCGGCGGCCGGCGATGACGAGATCGACCAGCCCGGTTCCCTTGTCGCTGAGCCGTTTACCGGTGACCTCACCACCGAAGCTGAGCGACTCACCGGGATACGCGACCGCCCGGTTCTGAACCGAGAACGACACCAGTCGCCCGCGCCCGCCGATCCAGTCGCCGAGCGCGCGGGCCAGCAGCGCCGCCTGAAGCGGACCGTGAACCAGGACGTTGTCGTAGCCTTCGGTGCCGCGCGCCCACTCTTTGTCGTAGTGAATCCGATGGCCGTTGTACGTGGCGGCGGAAAAGAAGAACATCTGGGTTTCGTCGACGGTGACGGTCAGCGTGGGAAGGTGCTGGCCGACGACGATGTCGTCGTAAAAGACCTGTTTTTCGGCCATGGAATTCCTAGGGTCGGGCGATCATCGACGTCGATGCCTCGGCCACCAGCTCGCGCTGCTGGTTGCGGTACACCGTGTGCCAGGTAACCAACACGAATCTGCCGGAGCGGCCCTCCTTTTCGATGATTGATTCTATGGTTCTGATCATTTCGATTTCGTCGCGGTGATACGCCGGCAGGTGAAACGTGAAGCTCTCCCCGCCGGCCATCCGCTTGGGGGCTCGGGGAAACGCCAAACCGCCCGAGACCGCGCCGGACGATCCGTCGGGACGCAGCGAATCCAGCGGCGATACGCCGAGGATCGCGTACTGCAAAAACAGTGGAGGGCAGATGATGTCGCGATATCCATTGGCCCTGGCGTAATCCGGGTCGAAATACAGTGGGTTGTGGTCAGCGACCGCCGCCGCCCAGCGTTGCCAATCGCGCCGGTTCACCTCGCCGGCCGCCGACGCGGCTACGGTGCCGACGCGCGACGCCGATTCCGCGTCGATCAAACTGTCCTCGCTCAACGGCGCTCCCCTTCGTCTGTCTCGTCGTGCATGCTCTGTTCAAGCCAGCCGGCGGCGACGTCGGCTCCGCCGCCGAAAGTGGAACCGAGCCTTGCCCGCTCGCTCCACAGGTGCAGGTCGGTCTCGGTGACATACCCCATGCCGCCGTGCAGTTGGTGGGCGTCCAGCGTGATCAGCCGTGCCGCGGTGGCCGCGTGCATGCGTGCGATGGCCGTCTCCCTGGTCGCGACGCGGCCGCGGCCAAGCCAGAACACCGCCGCGTGCGCGGCCAAACGCGCGGCCGACACGGCGATGTGCATGTTGGCGATCAGATGCTGGGCGGCCTGGAACGACGCAATGGGCCGGCCGAATTGGTGACGCAGTTTGGTGTAGTCGACGGTGCGGTCCAGCACCGCCTGTCCGACGCCCACCAGATCGAGTGAGCCCAGCGCCACGGCGGTGTTGGCCAGCCGGCGCAGCGCCGGTGCGGTAATCCCGTCGAGCGCCGCGTCGGTCCGCACGTCGTCGAAGCGCACGGTGAATGCGCGGACGCCGCCGGCCATGTCGAGCGGTTCGACGCCGACACCACCGGCCCGGACGTCGACGACGAAGACCAGCGTGCGCTCGGCGGCCGCGGCGGACACCACCAGGACATCGACGGCGTCGGCATCGAGGACGTACTCCGCGGTTCCGTTGAGCCGCCACCGTTTTGCGTCGGGATCGGCGCGCAGCACGGGGGTGATGACGGCGGCGTCGCGCGCGTTGTGCAGCGCGGTGGTGCCCCGCACAGTGCCGGAGGCCAGCGGCGGCAGCCAGCGCGCCTTGAGCTCCGGGGAGCCGAGCTGGTCGAGGGCCAGCGTGGCCTGAACGCTGCTGTGCACCGTCGTCGGGCACAGCGCACGGCCGGCCTCGGTGTAGAAGAAGGCCAGGTCGTCGAGGGAGCCGCCGGCCCCGCCATACTCCTCGCCGATGGCGAGGCCGAAGACGCCCGCGTCGGCCAGCGCCTTCCACAGCGCCGGCGTGCTGCGGTCCGCCCCTGGTTCGCCGAGCGCGCGCACCAGGCTGATCGGGTTCTCGGCGGCCAGCAGCGCGCGCAACGCCAAGGCGAACTCGCGCTGTTCGGCGGTGGGGATCGTCTTCATAGGTGCTGTGTGAGGCCTGAAGTCAGCGTCCGTAGGACGGCATCGCGTGCCCGCGTTGGGCGATGATGTCGCGCAGCACCTCGTTGGTGCCGCCGCCGAAGCGCATAAGCGGGGCGGCCCGGTAGAGCCGCTCGAATTTACCGGCCAGCGGGGCCTGCCGGCTGCGATGCGCCAACAGGCCATCCGGGCCGAGGAGGTCGAGCGCCAGGTCAGCGATGCGCTGGCGCAGCTCGCTGGTGAACACCTTCTCGACGCTCACTTCGACGGTGGGGATGACGCCGCTGTCGAGGATGGACGCCGCCTCGTAGCCCATCAGGGTGGCCACCGCGACGTCGGCCTCCGCCTGCACCAGCCGGCGGCGCAGCGACGGATCGTCAGCGGGCACGGTGCCGTCTCGGCGCGGGCGGCGGGCGAGCTCGCGCAACTCCTCGACCGCGCGACGCAAGTCGCCGGCGTTGGTCAGCGCGCCGCGTTCGAGATCGAGCGCACCGGTGATGTACGTCCAGCCGCGATTGACCTCGCCGACCAGATTGGTGGCCGGCACTCGCACGTCACGGAATCCCACCTCGTTGGTGCGATACCCCGACCACGCGTAGAGCGCGCGGATTTCGACGCCCGGGCTGTCGATCGGCACGATGATGACCGAAATGCCCCGATGCCGGGCGCGGCTGGGATCGGTGCGGACGCAGAGCCATTCGTGCGTCGCGCGCTGGGCGCCGCTGTTCCAGATCTTGGTGCCGTTGATCACCCATTCGTCGCCGTCACGGGTGGCGCTGGTCCGCAGGCCGGCGAGGTCGGTCCCCGCCTCGGGCTCCGAATAGCCGACGGCGCAGATCATTTCGCCGCGGGCGATCGGGGGCAGCCATTCGGTCTTGTTGCGCTCGGTGCCGTGCCGCATGATCATCGGCGCGACCGACGTCACCGTCAGGTCCGGACCGGGCACGCCCCAATATTCGAATTCACTCATCAGCAGGTGCGGGTGCATCGCGCCGAGCCCCAGACCGCCGTACTCGCGCGGCCAGTTCAGCCCGAACCAGCCCCGCTCGCCGATCTTGCGGCGAAACCGGACCACCTCTCCCCGGGGATATTCCAGGTCGTGCTCGGCGAGCTCGGCCCGCAATTGCGGGGTCACGTTCTCGCGCAGGAATTCGCGAATCTCGGTGAGCCAGGCGCGCTGCCCCGCGTCGAGTTCGAAATCCATTCCGGCGCCTATGCCCTTCTGCCAGCCTTACACCAAGCAGCGCCAGCGTAACGCCGCGGCGGGAATGCGCCCGGGATTTCGCCGTAGCGTTACGCTCGGCGGTCCCCGACGGGTCGACGGCCCGGCTGTAAACACGCTGTCAAACTCCCGTTAAAACACATATCCGCTCTCGCGGATATGTGGACGGGCTGCGAAGATTTTCAGATCGACTGGTCGACGCGGACCAGGCACGCTGCCCAGTTCGGCCTGAGGGAGAAGTCATGCCCACTGTTGAGATGCGCCTCCGCGAAGATCTGCGCAACTACGCCGTCGAATTGCGGCAACTCGCGTACACGCTGCCGCTGGGCGTGGGCGAGCACGGGCTGCTGCAATTGTCCGACCGCATGCGTGCCGCGGCCGACCAAATGGTCCGCAAGGGCGCCTGACCGGCGCGCTCAGCCGCCGCGGAGGCGGATCTTCCACCGCACGAATCCCAGGTACACGGCGCTGATCGCGAACAGCATGCCGACGTCGAACCACCACGTCGCCGGGGTGTGCCGCCAATGCGAATCCTTCGGGGTCAGCGGGCCGGGCACCAGCTTGGTCAGGTCGGCGGTCGACGCCGATGCCGCGAATCCCCACCGCGCCGGCGTGGCCCACGACATCTGGTCGAGCCCGACACGCGCGGTGACCGGAATCATCCCGCCGGAGAACACCAGCTGCGACATGACCGCCACCACCAGCAGCGGCATGATCTGCTCGTTGGACTTGGCGACGGCCGACAGTGCCAGCCCCAGCATCGCCGACGCCACACATGTCAGCGCGACGTCGGCGAACAGCTCGAGACCCGGTTTGACCAGCGCCACGGCACCCTGGGTCGGGGCGCCCTTGCCGAGCACCGCGATGATGCTGACGATCGCGGACTGGACGATCGCGAAGACGGTGTAGACGCAGACCTTGGCCAACAGGTAGGCCGACGTGGACAGCCCGACCGCCTGTTCCCGCAGGAAGATGGCGCGCTCACCGATCAGGTCGCGGATGGTCAGGGCGGTACCCATGAACACCGCGCCGACGTTGAGCAGCACCAGGATTTGGCCGGGCTCGTTGGGGGCGGCGCCCATCGGGTTCGGTATGCCGAAGCCGACATCGCCGGGCACCGACATCGACAACGACCCCATGATGAACGGCAGCAGCGCGAGGAAGACGAAATAGCCGCGGTCTGACACGATCAGCCGCATCTGGCGGCGGGCGATGGTGGAGAACTGCCGGACCAGGCTGGTGTGTGCGGGATCGCCCAGCTCGGCGGGTTTCTCCGCGGGCGGCGGGGCCGGTGGCGGGCCCGTGCGGGCCAGGTAGCGCGCGCGGGAGCCGTCGGGGTCGCTGGCTACGGTGCTGAAGATGTCGGCCCAGTTGGTGGTGCCCATGGCGGCACCGATCTGGCTAGGCGGCCCGCAGAACGCCGTCTTGCCGCCGGGGGCCAGCAGCAGCACCTGATCGCAGACGTCCAGGTAGGTCAGGGAGTGGGTGACCACCAGCACGACGCGCCCGGCGTCGGCCAGCTGCCGCAGCATGGTCATCACCTGGCGGTCCAGCGCCGGGTCCAGGCCTGACGTCGGCTCGTCGAGGATCAGCAGCGAGGGCCCGGTGAGCAACTCCAGTGCCACCGAGGCGCGCTTGCGCTGACCGCCGGAGAGCTTGTCCACCCGGGTGTGCAGATGCTGGGTCATCTCGAGCTCTTCGAGCACCCGGGCCACCACCTGGGCGCGGTCGTCCTTCGTGGTGTCCGGTGGCAGCCGCAGTTCGGCCGCGTACATCAGCGCCTGCTGCACGGTCAGCTGGCCGTGCACCACGTCGTCCTGCGGCACCATGCCGATCCTGCTGCGCAACGAGGCGTACTCGGCATGGATGTTGTGGCCCTCGAACGACACGGTCCCCGTCGTCGGGTGTGTGTACCCGGCGACCAAACGGGCGAACGTCGACTTGCCGGCGCCGGAAGGTCCGATGATGGCGGTCAGCGTGCCGGGCAGGGCGGTCACCGAGATGTTGTCCAGCAGCGTTTTGTTGTTCTCGATCGTCCAGGTCACCCCGCGCACATCGAGGCCCCCGCTGCGCGTCGCGGTGGCGGTCTGGTCGCGGCGGGCCAGGTCGCCGCCGTGGAAGACCAGGTCGATGTTGCCGATGGTCACCACGTCGCCGTCGTGCAGTACGGCCGAATCGACCCGAACGCCGTTGACGAAGGTGCCGTTGATGCTGCGGTTGTCGTGGATTTCGGTGCCGGTGGGCGTCGGAACGAGGGTGGCGTGGTGGCGCGATGCCAGCACCTCGGGGATGACGATGTCGTTGTCGTTGGCGCGCCCGATCTTGATGGCGCCCGGCGCGTCCGGCGCGGCCTTGCCCGGCCGCAGAATCTTCATCATCGACGTCGCGATGACCGACGGGTCGCCACCGACGCGTCCCGTATGGGGTGCGGCCGGGGCCGCGCTCGTCGGCGGCACCGCGTGCGCCGACGGCGACCGGTAAATCTGCGGCGCCGGCTGAGATCCGCTCGGCGGGGGGCTGGGTAGACCGCTGGTCGGGTATCGGGGCTGCGGCTCGGATGGATAGCTCGGCGTGGCTGCGCCGGCCGGCTGGCTCGGCTGCGCGGTGGTGGGCGGATGGACGGGGTGCCGGAACGAGGCGGACGCCGGCTGCTGGGGCTGGCCCGGGTGCTGCGTGCCGAATGCCTGGCTCTGTGGCGCCCGTGCCAGCGGTGCGTCGGGGTCGCTGACTATCGGTATCGACGTCGTCAGCGGGGGCCGCCCGGCCGAGCCCTGATGGCGGCCGACCTCGAAGGTGAGCGCCGGGCCGTCCGGATTGCCGACGTTGACCCGCAGCCCGTCCTGGATGTCGACGACCGGGACGCGCCGATTGTGAACATAGAGACCGTTGAGGCTGCCATTGTCGACGGCGACCCATCGGCCCTGGTCATAGCGCACGATGAGGTGGGTACGAGAGATCAGGGGGTGGGCGACCCGCAGGTCGGCGCGAAGGTCACGCCCGATCACTACATCGTTGCCCGGCGCGAAGGTGCGTTCTGATCCCTCGTACCGCACGGTCAGCGCAGGCGGGGCTGGTGAAGTCATCAGGACCAACTGTAACGGCAGCGGCGCGGCTTGTGCGCGGCGTTGTTTGTCAGGCTTTGCCCCACAGCACCGCCGACGGGCGCCAGCGGCGGACGACCAACCCGACCGCCGGAGTGAAAGAACCGGCCGAATATCGAACCCGCTTGTCGCCCAGCTACTTTAGTTGCTTCAACCGGCCACGGCGGCATTGCGCAGCCTGCGCATGCTCGGGGCCTTGGCGCGAGCGCCGGTGACGTCCTTGACAAAATTACCCAAGTATTTGATGGCCCGTCTGCCCTCGGGCAATACGTCTGCGGCCAGCGGGAAGTCGTGAATCTGACCCTCCCACAGGTGGAGGTCGCAGTGGATCCCACTGGCCTCCAAGCGCTTCGCCATCAGCTCGGCGTCCGCCAGCAGCAACTCGTCCGAGCTGGCCTGAATCATGACCGGCGGTAACGAGGACAGATCGGCGTCCACCGGGGAGGCAACCGTGGAGTCGCCCTGGCCTTCCACCACCTGTGCGTTATCGAGGAATTGCGCGAACCGCGAGAACGCCCGGCGGGTGAACATCGAACACTTTCGCGCGTTGCGGTGCTTGAGTTTTCGCACCGGATCCGTGTCGGTGAACGGCGAGACGGTCGCGACTCCGGCCGGCTCCGTGATGCCTTCCTGGATCGCCAAGAGCGTGGTCATGAACGCCAGGTATCCGCCGGCGGAGTCGCCGGCCACGACGATCTGGTCGCCGTCGTAGCCACGATCCAGCAACCAGCGCAGGCCGCTGATGCCGTCGTCGATGGCGTCGGTGATCTGATGTGCCGGCAGCTTCCGGTACGCGACGGTGAGCACGGCCGCATCGGCAGCCTTCGACAAGCGAGTCACCATGGAGCGGTGGGTGTTGAGGCCACAGGTCAGGAACGCGCCGCCGTGCAAATACAGGATCACCCGGTCCCCCGATACGCCGGGAGCGCGAACCCATTCGGCGGCGCAATGGTCCAGCCGCACCCGATCGATGTTCGCTTTCGACCCGAATTGCGGGACCAGCCCCACGACACCATCGACGTATTCGAAAGGCCAGTGCAGGTTCGGCGCCACGGCCCACGCGCGGACGGTGTTCTTCACGATCAGCCGACTGGCGAGCCCAACGGCAACCGACTGCGGACTATGGCGATGATGGACGCGCCGCGTGATCGCCACACTCGGCAAGATATGCGTCGGTTCGGCCGTGTTCACCATTGCTGTCACCTCCTTGAGTGGAGGGCGGATACCCGCCCCGCTGGCGGCTAACTGCAAATTAACGCGCGGGAAATGTTGCGTACATCACGTTTTCCCGGTGCAGGGTTGGGTATCACTCGCTCATCTCTCTCGAGGCTGCCGCGCGGGTGGGAACAGACCGGCTTCGGTGTTGCCGAGGCCCCCGGTTGGCCCTATATATGAGCGATGGCACACGCTAAGCCTCCCGTTTCGCTGCTCACCGACCGGGTGGCCGTCGTTACGGGCGGTGCTGGGGGTATCGGCGCGGCGACCGCGCGGTTGTTCGCCGAACACGGTGCCGACGTGGTCATCGCCGATATCGACGCCGACCTCGCCCGCGCGACGGCCACCGCGATCACCGAATCCGGTGGGTCGGCCTCGGCCGTCATTGCTGACGTCAGAGACCCCGGCCAGGTCGCCCGCTTGGCGCGAACGGTGCTCGATGAATGTGGCCGGGTCGACGTGCTGGTCAACAACGCGGGCCATTGGTTGCGCCACCCCGGAAATTTCGTCGACACCTGTCCGCAGCTGTGGGACGAGCTGTACCGGATCAACCTGCACCACGTCTTCCTTGTGACGCAGGCGTTTCTGCCGGCCATGGCCGAGCGGCACACGGGTGCGATCGTGAACGTCTCGTCGATCGAGGGGATACGGGGCTATCCGGAGGACCCGGTGTACGCCGCCTTCAAATCCGCGGTCAACGCGTTCACTCGCAGCCTCGCGGTCCAAGTGGGCAACGACGGGGTCCGGGTCAACGCCGTCGCGCCCGATGTCACCGAATCCCTGCAAGTGCCCTATTCGCAATGGCTTTCGGCCGACGAACAGATGCAATGGCCGCAATGGGTCCCGGTCGGTCGGATGGGCCTACCGGAGGATCAGGCCAGGGTCATCCTGTTCTTGGCCTCGGATCTCTCGGGGTTCGTCACCGGCCACATCATCCCCACCGACGGCGGCACCGGTGCTGCCGGCGGATGGTTCCGGTCCACGCGCCGCGCCGACCGCCAGTGGACGAATCGGCCCCTCTCCCCCTGATCGACCGGGAAAGGCGCTGTGGGACTGCGTGTATCGATTCACGCCCGTGCAGCACGCTCGCTCCCCTTGCTGCCCAACCTGTGAATTCCCGAAACGTGGCCGACGAGTTGCCCTCGCCACTGTCCTTCCGCTGCCCTACTGCCGGCGCTGTCACCCAATGCGCCTACGCTGGGCTAATCGGCGGCGGCGCGAGGAGTCGTGACGGTGGAGATCTGGGAACTGATCGCGCGCGAGCGAATCCGGGACACCCTGGCGCGCTATAACTGGTCGGGTGACGCGGGGCGACTCGACGGCCTCGCGGAGACTTTCTGTGCAGACGGCATCCTCGAGATACGCGGTTCGCGGCGGCTCTGCGGACGTCCCGAGATCGCGGCTTTCCTGAGCGGCGTCACCGGAAAGATCCCCGTAAAAGCGGGCGTGAAACCGATTGTGCGCCATAACATCGCGAACGTGTTGTTCGCCGAGGTGGCGCCCGACCAGGCCCGGGTCGACTCCTACTTCACCGTGGTCACCCATATCGGGCTCGACCACTGCGGCCGCTACCGCGACATCCTGGTACCCGAGGCTGACACCTGGCTGATCAAGCACCGCAAGGTCTCGACCGACTGGGCGGCGCCAGACTCGTCGATGGCTCGCCAGCCCTCCGAGTGATCACGGCTGTTGCGACGCACCGAATCTATTGTCCGCGTTGACATTCAACGTTCTGCCGCCTGCTCGACCGCCACGGGTCAGCCTGTGCGTCATCGGCAATGCCGACCCCGGCACCCGGGCGACTGCGAGTGACGATCTCGTTAAAGGTACCTGCGCAATGTTTGCCGAAACAGCCTCAACGGCTACAGACAAGAGTCACACGAAAAGATTGCGGCTGCCCTGCTGGTATGTCCCCTCAGGAGCGCCGGGGTGACCGCCGGTCACTGTGACCAGCGGTCATGGCCGCACAGAAGAGACGAGCAAGCATGCAACGACTCAGCGGGTTGGACGCGTTCTTTCTATACCTGGAATCGCCGACGCAGCCTTTGAATATTTGCTGCGTCCTGGAAATGGACCCCACCACCATGCCCGGGGGTTACACGTTCGATCGCTTCCAAGAGGCGCTGTCGGTGCGCGTGGACGCCGTGCCCGAATTCCGCCTCAAGCTGGCCGACAGCGAATTGAACTTCGACCATCCGGTCTGGGTGGACGACGATCGGTTCGATCTTTCTCGTCACCTTCACCGCGTCGCCCTGCCCTCGCCCGGCGGGCCGAAAGAATTAGCGGACGTCTGCGGCCATATCGCCGGGCTTGCGCTCGATCGGGATCGTCCGCTGTGGGAAATGTGGGTGGTCGAAGGCCGGCACGGCCCAGACGCGCTGTCCGTCGTCCTCAAGGTCCACCACGCCGTGGTCGACGGCGTGGGCGGAGCCAACCTGCTCGCGCAGTTGTGCAGCGCTGTGCCTGACGCCAAGCCGCCGGAACCGGCCGAGCGCACCGGCGCGGCGAATCCGCTGCAGATCGCCGCCAGTGGGCTGATCGGCGCCGCGCTGCGGCCGTGGCGCCTGACCAAAGTCGTGCAGTCAACGGCGCTGACCCTGGCGCAAACGGTGGTGCGTGCGCGCGGCGGTGGGCAGACGATGGCGGCTCCGTTCGCCGCACCCCAGACGGCGTTCAACGGTCAGTTCACCCGGCGCCGTAACGTCGCGCTGACCAGCGTGGAACTCGAGGACGTGAAAACCGTCAAGCGCAGGTTCGGGGTAACGGTCAACGACGTCGTGACGGCGATGTGCGCGGGGGCGCTGCGGCGGTACTTCCATGACCGCGACGCGCTCCCAGACCTCCCACTGGTCGCCAGCGTGCCCGTATCCGTCCGCGACCAATCGGCCCGGGCGGGCCGCAACCAGATGACCTGGATGCTGTGCCGGCTCGAAACTCACATCGAAGATCCCGTGGAACGGCTGGCGAGCATCGCCGCCGGAAACGCCGCGGCCAAGGAGCACTCGGCGGCGCTGGGCCCCACCCTGCTACACGATTGGACACAGGTGGCCGGACAGACGATGTTCGGGGCGGCCAGGAAACTGCTGCCGCGCATGCCCCTGCCCGACAAGCCGCCACACAATCTGGTGATGTCCAACGTGGCCGGCCCACAAGAACAGCTGTACTTCCTGGGGTGCCGACTCGACACCATGTATCCGCTCGGGCCCATCATTGCCGGCGCCGCGCTCAACATCACCGTGATGTC
The DNA here is from genome assembly GCF_001667145.1 of Mycobacterium sp. 852002-51971_SCH5477799-a. Taxonomy (GTDB): domain Bacteria; phylum Actinomycetota; class Actinomycetes; order Mycobacteriales; family Mycobacteriaceae; genus Mycobacterium. Next base: position 52,575 of record NZ_LZIF01000084.1, on the reverse strand, counting down.
GCTCAACGGCCGACTGGGAGTGGGCATCGTCTCCTGCCCCGACCTCGTTGCGGACTTGTGGGACCTTGCCGATGCGTTCCCCGCCGCACTCAAAGAACTGTTGAATTGTGCCGAGGCCGCCCACGGCCCGCTCTGAGCGGCCCGGTCAGCGGAACCCGGTCCACCTTCGCCGCGACGGCATGGCAGGGTGACATCCGTGGCTGACACTTCCGAACCGACGACTATCACAGCGCAAGATCTGCATGAAATCGGCACTGAAAAGGGCGCTTTGCGTTATTACGACAGCGGCGGCCCGGAGTCCACGCCGGTGCTGCTTTTCCTGCACGGGTCCGGTCCCGGTGTCACGGGCTGGCGCAACTTCCGCGGCGTGTTGCCCGCCTTCGCCGCCCACTATCGGTGCCTGATCCTCGAATTCCCCGGTTTCGGGGTCAGCGACGACTTCGGCGGCCATCCGATGGTCACCGCGTTCGGCACGGTGACGCCTTTCCTGGACGCGCTGGGCGTCGACAAGGTCCACATCGTCGGCAACTCGATGGGCGGCGGCGTCGGGATCAACTTCGCAACCCACAATCCGGGGCGTGTCGATCGGTTGGTGACCATCGGCGGCATCGGTACCAACATCTTCAGTCCCAGTCCCAGCGAAGGCATTCGGCTGCTTCAGGAGTTCGTCGAGGACCCCACGCGGCAGCGCCTAGTCGACTGGCTCAAATCGATGGTCTACGACCAGGCGCTGGTCACCGAACAGCTGATCGAGGAACGCTGGCAGCTGGCCACCGACCCGGAAACGCTTGCCGCGGCGCGACGTATGTACGGCAAGGCGGCATTCGCCGGCATGAACGCCGCGATGAACGCCTCCGACCGGCCGCCGCCCTGGGCCACCATGCACAAGCTCACCGCTCCCACACTGCTGACGTGGGGCCGCGACGACAGGGTGAGCCCGCCGGACATGGCGCTGATCCCGATGCGCACCATCCCCAATGCGGAGCTGCACATCTTCCCAAACTCGGGACACTGGGCGATGATCGAGGCCAAGGAAGCGTTCGAAAGCACCGTTCTGGCGTTCCTGTCGCGCGGTTGAGGCAGCGGCGATTGCGAGCGCGGCGGAGCGGGACACCGCAATCAACTCTGTCCCGCAAGGCCTTTCGTCAACAGGGTGACGACACACGGCCCGAGGAAGTGCGAGCAGCCCTTGGCCACCAACTCCTGATGGGCCTGCGAGCTGATCATCGCGTGTACGTCGGCGCGGCTTTCCATGCGCTCATCGCTGGGTCGCCCCGGCGTCGACGGGCAGGGTCGCCGCCGTAATGTAACGCGCCTCGTCGGACGCCAGGAACAGCGCCGCGTTGGCCACGTCCACCGCGTCCACCCACGGCACCGCGAGCATGTTCATCGAGCGCGCGGCCTCGGCGAATTCCGCGCGCGTGGGCGGGCGGTCCAGGTCGGGGCGAAACGCGCTACTGACGAGGTCATTGTGGATCATCGGTGTGTCGACGTTGGTCGGGCTGATGCAGTTAACCCGGACATTGTGCGGCGCAAGCTCATTGGCCAGCGAGCGCATCAAGCCGATAACGCCGTGTTTGGCGGCGGTGTAATGTGCGACGCCGACCAGCCCGCGCAGGCCCGCGATGGAACTTGTCAGGACCATCGACCCCGCCCCGCGCGCGATCAGGTGCGGTGCGGTGGCGCGGCAGGTGTGCCAGACCCCGGTGAGGTTGACGTCGAGCATGGTGCGCCAGGTGTTCTCGTCAAGCTCGATCGCCATACCGCGTGACGTGATGCCGGCCGTCGCGCACACCGCATCCAAGCCGCCGAACCATTCGGCGCCGCGGTCGGTGGCGGACTGCATCGCTTCAAAGTCACGTACGTCGATGGCCTCGGTGTGCACCCGCGCGCCCGCCGCGGCCACCAATGCGGCCGTCTCTGCCAAGTCGGCCGCCGTGCTGTGCGGAATGCTCACCGTGTCGACCGGACCGCACACGTCGAGCGCGACGACGTCGGCACCCTCCTGCGCGAACCGCACCGCCTGCGCGCGGCCAATTCCGCGCGCGGCGCCGGTGACCAGGGCGACCTTTCCTTTCACGCGCCCAGTCATGTCGTCTTCTGCGTCAGGCCGGCATCCACGACGAGCTGGGTGCCGGTGATGTAGCGGGCCGCGTCGGAAGCCAAGAACAGCACGGCGTTGGCGATGTCGACGGGCTCGACCCAGGGCACCGGGAGCAGATTGCGCGCCTGCAGCACCTCGGCCGCATCGGCCGCGGTCGGGTTGTCCAGGTCCGGCCGCAGCCGCCGAAAGGTAGCCTCGTTCAGCACCATTGGCGTGGCCACCGCGCCGGGATGCACGGTGTTGACCCGGATACCGCGCGGACCGAGCTCGTTGGCCAGGGTGCGCGCCAGTCCCACCACCGCGTGCTTGCTGGCCGTGTAGTGGGCGGTATTCGCCGTACCACGAATACCGTTGGTGGAACTGATGATAACGACGGAGCCGCCGTCGGCGCCCAGGTGTGGCACGGTCGCCTTGACCGTGTGCCAGACCCCGGTGAGGTTGATGTCGAGCGTGCGTTGCCAGTCCCTCGGGTCGAGTTCCCAGGCGGGAGCGCCCGGAAGATGGATTCCGGCGTTGGCGACGACGACATCCAGCCGGCCCAGCACGGCGACGCCGGCATCCACGGCGGCGGTCACCGCCGCGAGATCGCTGACATCGGCGAGGCCGGTCGCGCAGCGTCGACCACGGTCCTCGACTCCCCTTGCGGTGTCTTGCAACTCGTCGGCCGCGGTTTCGGCGTCGAGCGCGATCACGTCGGCGCCCTCATCGGCGAAGCGCGCACAGTGCACCCGCCCGGTGCCTTTGGCGGCGCCGGTGACCACCACAACCTTGCCGCGCAATCCCGTCATTGCGGCGCCTTGACCAGTTCGAAGCCCTTGTAGCCGGCCTCGGCGACCTCGGTGCAGATGTCGTTGTACGTCGCGAAGCCTCCGACGAATAACATGAATCCCCTTGGTTTTCCGGGCACATTGGCGCCCATGTACCAAGAGTTCGCCTTGGTGAAGAGGGTGGCCTCGGCACGCCGGGCGCACTCGGCTCCCCAGGCGTCGACGGCGTCGCTGGTCGGTTCGATGCCGGCGTAACCGTGGTGGTCGAGGTAGCCGATGGCCGCGGCGACCCAGTTCACCTGCGTCTCGGCGTGCAGCACCATGTTGGCCAGCACCGCCGGCGCGCCGGGACCCGAGATCAGGAACAGATTCGGGAATGCGTCGACGCCCAACCCGAGGTAGGTGCGCGGCCCGTGCGCCCAGTCGTCGCGCAGGTTCACGCCGCGGCGGCCGACGATATCGATTTTGCCCAACGCGCCGGTCATTGCGTCGAAACCCGTTGCCAGCACGATCATGTCGAGGTCGTAGTGCGCTTGGTCGGTGTTGATGCCAGCGGCGTCGATCGATTCAATCGGCGTGTCGCGAACGCTGACGAGCGACACGTTGGGCCGATTGAACGTCTGAAAGTAGTTGCTGTCGGTGCAGATTCGCTTGGTTCCGATCGGATGGTCGGTGGGGATCAGCAGGTCAGCCACGGCCGGGTCGTCGATGACGGCCCGGACCTTCTCCTCGTAGAACCTGCGTGCCTCTTCGTTGGCCGCCGGATCCGTCATCTGGTCCGGGAACGTCTTGGAGAACAGCACGCCACCCAGCTGCCATCGCGTTTCGAACGCCGCGCGGCGCTCCTCGGGCGTGAATTCCAGGGTCGGCTTGGGGGCGGTGATGTGCGGTGATCCGCCACCGCTGCGCCAGGACAGCCGGCGCCGCTGCGCGTAGCGGGACTTGATGTCGTCGAGTTCCGCACTGGATAAGGGTTTATTTCCCGCCGGCACACTGTAGTTAGGCGTGCGCTGGAAGACGTAGAGGTGTGCGGCCCGCTCGGCGATGATCGGAATCGATTGAATTCCAGACGATCCGGTACCGATCACCGCCACCCCCTTGCCAATGAAGTCGACGGGCTCGTGCGGCCACGCTGCGGTGTGGTAGACCTCCCCCGCGAATGAATCCAGGCCGCTGAAATTCGGGGTGAGCGCGGCCGACAGCGGGCCCGTCGCCATCACACAGAAGCGCGCGGACAGCACCCGCCCCGTTTGGGTGGTGACGATCCAGCGCAGCGTCGCCTCATCGAGTACCGCGGACAGCACGCGGGTATCGAACGCGATGTCGCCGCGCAGGTCGAGTTTGTCGGCGACCCAATTCAGGTACGCGAGGATCTCGGCCTGGGTCGCATACTTCTCCGTCCAGTTCCACTCCTGCTGCAGTTCGTCGGAGAACGAATAGCAGTAGTCGACGCTCTCCACGTCGCAACGGGCACCCGGATACCGGTTGTGGTACCAGGTGCCGCCCAGTTGGGGCGCCGCTTCCAGCACCCGCACCGAAAGTCCCTGGTTGCGCAGGGTATACAGCGCGTAAAGGCCGGCGAACCCCGCGCCGACGACGACGGCATCGAGGGGCTGTGCGGTTGTCACAACGACAGACAGTAGGCGCCGCGATCGCCGGCGGCGGGTCCACCTCCCGGTCACCGGACGCTGTGATGGAGTCCTCCCGGCCATCGGGCAAGCGCATATTTTGACCGCGATTGCGTCCGCTCACCGGGAATGCCTTCGGCGAGAACACGAACTGCGGTAGACCATTACTAGGCCCACACACGTAAGGACAACAAATATGAGCGACCGGGTACTCGACCAGGTAGTGGCCATGGCCGATCAGCTGCGCGACCAGGCCGCGGAAGCCGAGCGCATCGGCCGGCTCACCGACGACACCGTCAAGCTGATGAAGGGCGCCGGCCTGATCCGGCTGCTGCAGACCAAGCAGTACCAAGGCTTCGAGGTCCACCCGCGGGAATTCGCCGAGACGACGATGGCTACCGCGGCGCTGGATCCGGCGGCCGGCTGGATCGTCGGCGTCGTCGGCGTGCACCCCTACCAGCTGGCTTACGCCGACCCGAAGGTCGCCGCCGAAATCTGGGCCGACGACGTCGACACCTGGATGGCGTCGCCGTATGCGCCGCAGGGGGTGGCCAAACCCGTCGACGGCGGCTACCTCTTCAACGGTCGCTGGCAGTTCAGCTCGGGCACCGACCATTGCGACTGGATCATCCTGGGCGCCATGCTCGGCGACGAGAAGGGCATCCCGTTGATGCCGCCGCAGATGCTGCACATGATCCTGCCGCGCAAGGACTACGAGATCGTCGACGACTCGTGGAATGTGGTGGGGCTGCGTGGAACCGGCTCTAAAGATGTCATCGTCAAGGACGCGTTCGTGCCCAGCTACCGGACCATGGACGCGACCAAGGTGATGGACGGCACCGCCCAGCGCGAGGCCGGCATGACCGAGCCGCTGTACCTGATGCCGTGGTCGACGATGTTCCCGCTGGGCATCTCCGCGGCGACCATCGGCATCGCCGAAGGGGCGCTGGCCTCGCACCTGGACTATCAGCGCGAGCGCGTCGGCGCCACCGGCACCGCGATCAAGGACGACCCCTACGTCATGCACGCGATCGGCGAGGCGGCCGCCGACATCAACGCCGCCCGCCAAGAGCTGCTGGCCAACGCCGACCGCATCTACGACATGGTCGCGGCCGGCAAGGAGGTCTCCTTCGCCGACCGGGCGGCCGGGCGCCGGACGCAGGTGCGCGCGGTGTGGCGCGCGGTGTCCGCGGTCGACGAGATCTTCGCCCGCTCGGGCGGCAACGCCGCGCGAATGGACAAACCACTGCAACGGTATTGGCGTGACGTGCACGTCGGACAGATGCATGCCATCCACGTGCCCGGCACCACGTATCACGCCTCGGCGCTGAGTTCGATCGGCATCGATCCGCCCGAGGGCCCGCTGCGAGCCCTGATCTGAGCAGGAGACCAATCCGTGAGCGACCTGAAAAGCCTTGGTTACATCACCATTTCGACCAACGACATCGACCGCTGGAGACAGTTCGCCTTCGGCGTGCTGGGTTTTGCGCAAGGCAAGGGCCCCGATCCGTCCGCGCTGTACCTGCGGATGGACGAGCGGGCGGCCCGGCTCATCGTGGTGCCCGGTGAGACCGACCGGGTGCTGACCGTCGGCTGGGAGGTGCGCGACCACCCGGCGTTGTTGCGCGTGCAGGCCGCCCTCGACGGCGCCGGCGTGGCGTACAAGCAACTATCCCCCGACGAGGCCGAGGCGCGCCGGGTCGAAGAGGTGATCACCTTCGAGGATCCCGCCGGCACCACGCTCGAGGTGTTCCACGGCGCGGTGCTCGACCACAGCCCGGTCGTCACGCCGTTTGGCGCGAAGTTCGTCACCGGCGACCAGGGCATGGGCCACGTGGTGGTGCCGGCCACCGACCCCAACGGGCTCTTCGACTTCTACACCGAGGTGCTGGGCTTCCGCGCCCGCGGCGCATTCCGGGTGCCACTGCCGAAAGAGTTTGGCCCGGTGCGGGTTCGCTTCCTGGGCATCAACGAGCGCCACCACAGCCTGGCGATCGTCCCGGCCGCACACCAGCGCGACCCGCGCCTGGTCCACATTATGGTCGAGGTCGACACCCTCGACGCCGTGGGGCAGGCACTGGACCGGGTCAACGCCGAGGGGTTCCAGCTGTCGTCTACCCTCGGGCGCCACACCAACGACAAAATGGTGTCGTTCTACGTCCGCGCACCCGGGGACTGGGACATCGAATTCGGCACCGACGGCATGCGGGTCGACGAAACCTACTACACGGCAGAGGAGATCACCGCCGACAGCTACTGGGGTCACCAGTGGGTCGGCGAAATGCCCGCGGCCATGCGACTGTGACGCCCGAATCGGACGTGACGCCGGTCCCCGCGTCGTCCATCACCTCATGGGATGACGAGGCCGACGTCGTCATCGCCGGCTACGGCATCGCCGGGGCGGCCGCTGCCGTGGAGGCGGCCCGGTCCGGCGCCGACGTATTGGTGCTGGAGCGCACCGGCTCCTGGGGCGGCGCCGCGTCGATGGCCGGCGGCTTCATCTACCTCGGTGGCGGCACCCCGATCCAAAAGGCCTGTGGGTTCATCGATTCCGTCGACAACATGGCGGCCTTCCTCAACGTCGCGATGGGCCCCGGCGCCGACGAGAACAGGATCGCCGACTACTGCGCCGGCAGCGTCGCCCACTTCGAATGGCTGGTCGGCTGCGGTGTCCCGTTCAAGGCGGAGTTCTTCTCCGAACCCGGCTGGGAGCCGATGGGCGACCAGGGGCTGATGTACAGCGGCGGCGAAAACTCCTTCCCTTTCAACACCATTGCCTCCCCCGCGCCGCGCGGGCACGTCCCGCAGATGCAGAACAAGAAGCAGGGCGAAGCCAGCGCCGGCTACATGCTGATGAAGCCACTGGTCGAAACCGCGACCGCGGCCGGCGTGCGGGCGCGCTACGACGTGCGGGTGCAGCGACTGATCACCGAATCCGACGGCCAGGTGGTCGGCATCCGCGCCCGCCAGTACGGCACCGAGATGAGCATCCGGGCGCGCACCGGGGTGGTCCTCGCGACCGGCAGCTTCGCCTACAACGACGCGATGGTCGAGCGCTACGCGCCGCGCATCGCCGGCCGGCCCGCCGCCTCGATCGAGCAGCACGACGGGCAGGCGATCCGGATGGCGCAAGCCTTGGGCGCCGATCTCGCCCACATGGACGCCACCGAGGTCGCGATCTTCATCGACCCGCAGCAATTGGTGCGCGGCATCCTGGTCAACGGCCGCGGTCAGCGCTACGTCGCCGAGGACACCTACCCGGGCCGGATCGGGCAGCTCACCCTCTACCAGCAGGACAACGTCGCCTATCTGATCATCGACGGCGACGCGCAGGAGGAGGCGATGGCCTCGTGGTCGCCGAAATTCATGCTGCGCCCAGCGACCTGGGTGGCGGACACCGTCGCCGACCTGGAACGCGACATGGGGCTGCCACCCGGCTCGCTGCAGGCGACGGTGGCCGCGTACAACGAGGGCGCCGCCCGCAGCGAGGATCCGCTGCTGCACAAGAAGCCCGAGTGGATCAAACCGATCGGCTCCCCCGTCGGCGCCGTCGACCTGCGGGAGAACACCGGCGGCTTCACCCTGGGCGGACTGGCCACCACGCTGGACGCCGAGGTGCTGCACGTCAGCGGCGAACCCATCCCGGGACTCTTCGCCGCCGGCCGGTGCACCGCCGGCCTGGCCGCCTGGGGGTACGCCAGCGGCGTCTCGCTGGGTGACGGCAGCTTCTACGGCCGCCGCGCCGGCCGCTCCGCAGCCAAGGGCTGACTCGCGCCCCGATCGCCGCCGGACACTCGTCGTCGTCCGGCGGTTTTCTCGCGTGTGGTGTGACAGCGGCCACAGGGGTGTGGTAGAAACAGATATTCCTAATAGGAATATGCCAGCCAGATAGTTTCAGTCAGGAGGGCCGGATGCCAGGCACCGCGGAATCAGCAACGCCCACGGCGGTCATCGACCGCATCTCGCTCGTCCTGGACGCGTTCGACGGCCCCGGACGCCTCACGCTGGCCCAGATCGTCCGGCGCACCGGCCTGCCGCGCTCATCGGCGCACCGGATGCTCGAGCGTCTGGTGCAGCTGCGCTGGCTGCGCCGCAGCGGCCGCGACTACGAGCTGGGCATGCGCCTGGTCGAGTTGGGCTCACTGGCCGTGCATCAGGACCGCCTGGTGCGCGCGGCCCACCCCCTGCTGGGCGAATTACACCGCGCCACAGGGCTCGTCGTACATCTCGCGGTTCTCGACGGGCCGGACGTGGTCTACCTCGACAAGGTGGGCGACTCGCCGCTGGCGCCGATACCCACGCGGGTGGGCAGCCGTCAGCCCGCGCATTGCACCGCCGTCGGCAAGGCGATACTGGCCTACCGCGACGAGGACGCGCCGGTGGACCTACGAATCCGCAAAACGAAGTACTCGATCGCCACCGGCTCACAGCTGGCCGTCGAGTTGTCCCGGGTGCGCGCGCACGGCGTCGCCTTCGAGCGTGAGGAGTCGCTGCTCGGATTCGGTTGTGTGGCAGCGCCCATCGGCGGGGCCGGCGAGGACCAGGACGTCATCGCCGCGGTGTCGGTGTGCGGTCCGATGAACCGGATGAAGTTCGACCAGCGTTTGATCGCCCCGGTCAGGATGACGGCGATGGGCATCTTGCGGCACGCCGAGGACGGCCCGCACCGCGTCGCCCCGACCCTGCAGCCCTTGCGTCCGCTGCGCCCCGCGCCGCGGCCCGCGTTGCAGTACGCGTGAGCCTCGATACCTGCCAAGCCGGTGAACGGCGCCTCCCGGTGGCCGGGACTTTGTCCGTCCCAATCCGAGACGGCGCCATACCCTTTGCACATGGCCAACGGTGAGATCTTTGTCGTCGACCGTGTCATCACGCGCCCCGGTTGCGCTAGGGAATTCGTGGACACCTACCTCAACGAGTACGCACCGGCCGCACGCGACCGAGGCATGACGCTGCGGGACATTCTGGTCAGCCCGCCGATCTGGTTCGACGACCAAGCCAACACCGTGACCATCACCTGGTCACTACCCAGCCTGCAGGCGTGGTGGGAGATGACGTGGCAGGGCCGGCCGGACCCCACCCTCGGGCCATGGTGGGAAGGCATCGGCGATCTCGTCGAGACGCGCGGACGCAGTGTGGCCGCCGCGGCCAACGACGTCGATCGGCTCTGCGATGTATAGCGTGACACGGCTGCTCGACGTCGCTGAGCATAATCGCGACCGCGTGCTGACCGCTGTGCGTGCCGCCGCCGCAAGCACCGGGGCGCAACGCCAACTCGTCGAGCCGACCCTACCGGGCGCGCGCAACGGCGGCGATGTCATGGTGCACCTGCGCTTCGGCGCCGAAAGCCAATGGCATTGCGCCGAACCCGATTTCGCGGCATTGCTTAAAGATCCCGCGATCACCGCCATCAACGGCGCCTGCTATTCAGGCGCGGCTTCCTGTACCGGCGCAACCGGCACCGTCTATCGCGCGCTGCTGATGTGCGTGCTGCCCGGCACCGACGGCGACACCATCGCCCGCTTCGAAGACGAGCTGCGCTTGATGCTGCGCTATATCAAGACGATCACCGCCTGGCAGCTGAGCCGTGTCGAGCGAGCGATCGGGACGCGGGAGTGGACCCACGTGTTCGAGCAGGAATTCACCGACGTCGAAGGGCTGATGGGCGCCTACCTGATGCACCCGATCCACTGGGCCGTTGTGGACCGCTGGTTCGATCCCGAGTGTCCCGAAGTGATCATCCGGAATCCGGTGTGCCACAGCTTCTGCGCGATCACCGACCCCGTGCTGAGCTATCCCGCCTAGTACCCCGCCGGCAGGATGTTGGGGTTGGCCGTCGTCGGTGGCTCCAGCGCGGGCAGCTCGCCTTTGCCGTCCAGTGTGTGCACTCGCAGCTGCTGTGACCACGGATAGTGCAGGCTGAATGCGACCAGGCCGGTGCGCTCGGCCGCGCGAAGGTGACACATCGCCAGCACTGTCTCGGCCAGGTATTCCACCGGTTCGGTCGGAAACGAGTCGGGAATCAACTGTGCCGCACCGGGTGTCCGGACCGCTGTCGACGGGCCCACGCAGTTGACCGCAATGTTGGCGTCCAGCAGTTCCGCCGCTACACCCTGGGTGAAGCGGTGCAGCGCGGCCTTGACGGCCCCGTAGATCACGTCGCCCGATGTCTTGTTGTAGTCGCGGTACGGCCGCACCGGCGCCACCCCGGTCACCGACCCGATGTTCACTATCCAGCCCCCGCCTTGCTTGCGCATGTGGGGCACAGCGGCTTTCGTCAGGACGAACGGCGTGCGCAGGTAGTGCTCCACCGTGCGGTCGAACGTCTCCAGACTCATCTCCTCGATCACCGAGTAGTCGGCGAAGCCCGCATTGTTGACCAGAATGTCGATACGGCCCGTGCGGTCGAGCACCTCGTCGATCAGACCGGCACGGGCGCCGTCGTCTTCGAGGTCGACGGCCAGCCCGAACGCCGATCCACCTGCGTTCTCGATCAGGGCGATCGTCTCATCGATCGTCCCCGGCAGCACTGTAGCCAGCCCCGCCCGGGTGGATCGCGAGGGCGTGTGGTTTCGCGCCGTCACCGCCACCGTGGCACCCTCGGCGGCCAATCGCCGCGCGATCGCCCGGCCAATCCCCCGGCTGCTGCCGGTGACCAAAGCCGTTCTACCGGAGAGCATTTGTGTCATCGCAACTCAAAGTGCTCTTCGATCGGCGCTCGGTGTTCATGCCAGAGGTCGACCAGCCGGTACGGAGTGGCCACCACGACGCGTCCCGAACCGGAGCGGTAATAGGTGTGCGCGTTCGGGGTGTGGCACCACACCGTGTTGGCCATGGCCTCGTCGACGGCGGCCACATAATCGTCGTAAGCCTGTCGTGTGACCTCCATCGTCGTCGCGCCGCGCAGGGCCATCAGATGCAGGCATTCGATGATGTAGTGCGACAGCACTTCCATCGAGAAATTGGCGCCGGCGCCGTGACCCGGACTGTAGTTCGGTGCTGAGGTGATGAACAGGTTGGGGAAGCCCGGCACGGTGCCGCCGCGGTAGGCGCGGGGGCTGTCACCCCACTCGTCGGTGAGCTTGCGCCCGCCGCGCCCGCGAATATCGATGGTAGACAAGAAATCGAGGTGATATCCGGTGGCATAGATGATCACATCGAGATCGATCTGCCTACCGTCCTGCGTGACGATACCTTTGGCGTTGACCGCGGCCGGCTCGCTGGCTTCCACATCGACGTGCTCACGGGTCAGAGCCTCGTAGTAACCACCTGGATCACGGATGATCCGCTTGCCGTAGGGCGCAAAATCCGGCGTCACCTTCTTCGCCAGTTCAGTCCCCGAGCCAAAGGTCGTGTTGATGTAGTCCGTACACACTCGTAGGAGCACGTCGTTCGCGGGCGAGATCGATAGGTGCGTTTTCGCCCACTGCCGGTCACGCAGGATGACGGGATAGTTGTTGTCCGCCGTGCCCCAGTACGACTTCAGCCTGTTCCATTTGGCGTAATTGGGGACGTGCCGGCCGAGGTAACGGCGGTACTCGGGAACGTCGTCGGTCAGGCGCTTACGCGGCGCCACCCAGTGTGGCTGGCGCTGAAACAGCGTGAGGTGCTCGACTTCGTTCACGCAAGCGTCGACGATTTGCACCGCCGTGCAACCGGCACCGATGATCGCCACTCGCTTGCCCGCGAGGTCCAGCGATCTATCCCATCGTGCGGAGTGAATGCTGGTGCCCGCGAATGCCTCTCGGCCCGATAGCTCGGGCCAACGCGGCCGGTTCAGGTAGCCTGCGGCGGTGATCACCACCCGCGCCTGGGTGACGTCGTGGTTGCCGTCGCGATCAACCGAGCGGATTTGCCAATGAGCACGGTCCTCGTCCCACCACAGCGCCGTGACCTCGGTGCCGAATCGTATGTGTTCACGCAGTCCGTATTTGTCGGCCAACGCAACGAGGTAGGCCTGGTACTCAGCGCCCTGCGGGTAGTAGCTCGTCCATTCGGGGTTCACCTCGCGCGACAATGAGTAGTACGCCGAGGGTGTGTCGACTCCGATGCCGGGGTAGGTCGTGGTCAACCACGTACCCCCGACTTCGTGATTGCGGTCGAAGATTTCGTAGCCTATCTCGGCCTCGGCGGCCGCGAGCGCAGCGATGATGCCGGCGATGCCAGCCCCGATGATGACCACATTCGTCGTTTCAGGGATCGGCACCGTGCGGTGCGGCGTCGGCCGCGAGAGTGCAAACCCGCCCTGCTCGAGCAGCAGTGGGACGAACTCGTCGTCCACCTCCGACCCCAGCGCCAGCGGGAGCAAGCGCCTGAACAGCTCGGCGTCGACGCCGGGCGGAGCACTCGTGCTGTGGACCAGGGCGTCAACCAGGGTGCTCACCAGTTCCGCCGCGGTGTCGTCATCGGTGACGCCGGCCCGTTCGGGGGGATCCGGGACGTGGGAGATCTTCGGCGCGAACCTCTCGATGACGGACGAGTCGCCCGTCAGCTGCGCCAGGACCGCGACCAGCACGCCGGGGTCGGCCTGGCCAAGGTGCGCCCGCAGTTCGTCGATATCGAACGTGTCCGAGTTGGGACGCGACGTCGATTCTGTGGCGGAGGTCATGACACCGAGTATCGGAGCGGGCAAGCGGGTTGGGCACTGCTCTGTCTACTCAGCGGGAGGTGAGAACCGAGGGCTCTGCCATGGCGGGCCGCCCTCCGACGTATGCAACGGGCATCCCTCTGAATCCGGCGCTGGGTAGGACCACAGCGGCGTTGCGCGACAACGGCTTTGCGTCCGCTGCTAGCGCACCACTGTTAGCTGTGTGCGGTCCTGGTGTTCGTGTCGTCGTGGTTGCCGACCAAATTCCTCGCTAGCGGAGGCAGGCGGTGTTCCACTGACCGGGCATCCTCGTGTTTGCATGACCGTACTGGGAGTTCACTGATGCCATGAGCGACGACGTCACACTGTCAGACCTGCAGGAGTTCATCGCCGGGTTTTGGTATCACTACGACGAGGCGCATTACGAGGAGCTGGCGGCAGGCTACGCCGAGGACGTGCGCTATGTAACCCGCAGCGATACGGGCACCAGCCCGTTCGAGGAACTGATGTCGCCCGAATTGTGCGGCCGGGCCGCTGTTATGCAGTGGTTGTCCGAACATCGCAAACAGAGTCCGTACCCGTTGCGCCACCACGCCACGAACGTGCACCGCACGGGCACCGATGGTGATGTCACGCATGCGCGGTTCTACATCTTCGTCAACCAGACGGCCAACTTCGTGCCGTTCGGGGTCTCCACCGGCGTGGCCAACGTTGGTGTGCGGCGCGGCGCGGGCGGGCTGGAGTTCACCGAGATGGACATCGTTCTCGACACCACGAATTCGGTGTTGATGTCCGAGCTCACCGCCGACAGCGCCACTGGTTCGTGACCGCTCGCGAAACATTCTCTGGCGGCATCGCCGTCATTACCGGCGCCGGCGCAGGCATCGGTGCCGGACTGGCTCGACACGCCAGCCGGTTGGGGATGACGGTGGTGCTGGCCGACATCGACGCCCACGCCATCGCCACGCTGCGCGACGAGCTCTGTGCGGCGGGAGGGGCAGCGCTGGATGTGGTGTGCGACGTTCGCGAACCCGACGCCGTCGATGCGCTCGCCGAGAAGACCTACCGCGATGTCGGTGCCGTGCGGCTGCTGGTGAACAACGCGGGTGTCGAACAGTTCGGCTACCTGTGGGACACACCCGTCGTCAACTGGCGGCGCGTCATCGACGTAAACATCAGCGGCGTCTTCCACGGTGTGCGGGCCTTTCTGCCCAGGATGATGGCCACCGACGAGCAGGCGTGGGTGTGGAATCTGTCGTCGGTCGGTGGCGTGGTGTCGATTCCGTTGCAGGCGCCTTACATCGTGAGCAAACACGCGGTGCTCGCATTGACGGAATGTCTACACCTCGACGTTCAGGCGGCTGGACACCACGACCACATTCACGTGCAGGCCGTGCTGCCTGGTGCAGTGGTGTCGAACATCTTCGAGTCGGCGGGTGGCGTCGACGCCGACGATGCGAGCGACCCTGACGCGGCGGAGTCTCAGCGATCCGCGATGCTCGACATCAAGGCCGATGCCATGGATGCGCTCACCGCCGCCGACGTGGTGTTCGAGCAGGCCGCCGAAGGCCGGTTCTATCTCCTTACACAACCCGAATTCGTGGGGAACGCGATGCGGGAACGAGCGGATGTGCTTGCAGCACAACGACCGCCGACGCTAGCCCCAAACGCCGCTTCGATCCCGCCGAACAATGAGCGCGCCAGCACTTGACCCCGATGCCGCTGCCAGGGTGGCGGCCTTGGGCCGCGTCGCGCCGATGCGGGAAAGAGGCCTTGCGGTGGTGCGCGATTCCCTCGAGTCAATGCCATTGCCACCGATGCCCGACACGGCCGAAGTGACCGACCACGTCATAACCGGATCCAGCGGCGAGCTTCCGCTGCGCATCTACCGACCGACCCGAGACGTCGATGCGCCGGCGTTGGTCTATTTCCATGGCGGCGGCATGGTGCTGGGCTCCAACCATTCCTTCGAGCCGCTGGCCCGCAACCTCGCACAGGCGTCCGGTGCAACCGTCGTCGCGGTTGGCTACCGCCTCGCCCCGGAAGCCGCACCCCCGGCGCAGTTCGACGATGCGTTCAGCGCGACCGCATGGGTCGCCTCGAACGCAACCGAGTTACGTTTGGATGCAAACCGATTGGGGGTGATCGGCGACAGCGCGGGTGGCACGCTGGCCGCGGGCGTCGCACTGGCTGCCCGTGACCGAGGCGGCCCGGCGTTGTTCTGCCAGGTGTTGTTGTACCCGGCCTTGGATCGCGACATGACCGTGCCATCGCTCGCGACGCTGCGATCTGCACCCATGCTGAGCCTCGACGACATCCATTACATGCACGAACTGGCCGACGCGGGAGCCGGGCCACCCGAAGATCCATACCTCGTGCCGGCGTACGCCACCAACCTGTCCCATCTACCGCAGGCCATCGTGGCGACCGCCGCGGTCGATCCGATCCGCGACTGGGGAGAACGGTACGCGGAGCGGTTGCGGGATGCCGGGGTGCAGACGACCGTCACTCGTTATCCCGGTGTGTATCACGGCTTTCTGATGCGTTCAGAATCCGTCGCTCGCGCCGGCCTCGCGCTCGCCGAGACCGGCGCGTTGCTCAGGGCGAAGTTTGAGCATCCGCTCCCGTTCTGACGCCCGGCATCCGTAGGAACCTTCGTCCCGATCACCGGACATAGGTGACCCGTCGCCGTGCCAATCGGACCAAGATCGACAGCAACATGATCGAGTGCCATGCCGAAGGAGACCTCGATGCTGACCGACGAGCGGCGGACAGAGTTGTCCGACATCCTGCGTCCCGCCGCACCGCCCCGGGAAATCACGGACGTCTACACCGACGATCAGCGGGAACAACTCCTCGACGTCGTGCGCACCGAGGGTCCATGGAAGCTGATCATCGCGCAACACTTCGCATCGGCCGACGAACTGATCGCCACCATGAGTGGTGCCTTCCCCGAGGGATTCACGCCGTCGCTGGACCTCTTCCTCACCCCGACGTTCCGCGGCTACCTGGCCAACTACGGCGCGGCGCTCTACCCGCAACTGCATGATTGCTTCTACAACGCGCGGTTCCTGGAGATGGCTAAAAGCTACTGGAACGCCGAGTACGCCAAACCACAGCTGATGCTGTTCAACATCAACGGTCCGTGCGCCAATCGCGACCCGGGACACCTGGATTCGCCCAGCTTCCGCGGCGTGCGGCACGAAAACGCGCCGACCTGGCTCACCAGTGTCATGGGCAAGTCCGGGCTCTTCAAGGATTACCTGATCAAGATGGCTCAGGTAATCACCTGGTTCTCGCTGGATGGCGGCAGTGGATTCACCTACTGGCCCAACGGGCCACTCAAGGCGCCTAAGCGAGTCATGCCGCCGATCAACAACCGCGGCGTTGTGGTGCAGAACGAAATGATGGTGCACCGCGGCGAGGCGAACGGGCCCCTAGACCAACAGATTCCGGCCGGCTTGGCCTTCGACACCGTGTTCACCGGCGATCCTGACGACCGCGACCGCTGGCTGCTGAAGAACGGCGAAGACGTGATCGCGCGCCACCACACGGACGAGTTGCGGTTCCTGGTGCACTGGTCGGCCGAGGTGTTCTCCGATTTCGACGACCTGAAGAAGAACATGGAGGGTTCGGACGACCTGACCGCCGAGCGGGCCATCGACATGATGGTCGACGACCTCAAGGCCAGAGGGATCAGGCTCGACATTCCCAGTGAACCGCTGCAAGACGCGGCGTTCATCGGCGCGCTCAACGCCGCTTACGACCTGGGCGGTCCGGCCGTTTATCCCGAAGAGGCGCCGATCAGCGCTTTCCAGCTCGCATGATCGAAAAAGGATGCCCGCTAGAGCGTTTCGCACCCCTGCACGGGGTCAACGCCGCCAGCAAGGCTGGGATGCTGTCGTTCACGCATGCGTTGGTGCTCGGCGGCGCACGTGACTGACACGCTGCGCGAACGGCTTGCGCAGTCGGTGCGACGTCTGATCGACGTCACCATTCGCAGCGAGGCCGACGAAGCCGCCGTGGCGCATGCCCTGGCCCTTGTCGACCAAACCGTCGACGTGTTGAGCACACGGCTCATGCCAGGGTCGTTCGGTGTGCGCACGAACCCTGACGGCAAAACCGTCGTCGCGGGCAATGTGGCCATCGGGCTGCACAACCCGATTGCCCCGCCACTGGTCGTCCGGCAAGACGCGGGGGGCGGCGTTCATGCCGATGTGCACCTCGGCGCCGGCTACGAGGGGCCCCCCGGTCATGTACACGGCGGCATGTGCGCCCTGATCCTGGACCATGTTCTGGGCGCGACGGCACATCAGCCGGGTAGACCGGCGTACACCGGCACCATCACCGTGCGGTATCTGCGTCCCACGCCCTTGGGCGCCCTGCGAGCCGAGGCCCGGCTGGAGCGGATTGATGGCAGCAAGACGTATGCGACCGGCCAGCTCAGTAACGTCGACGGTGTCACGGTGGAAGCCGAGGGCGTATTCATCACGCCCCGCGGGTAATCGGCGAATGCCGCCACAATGTGCGGCAGAATCGAGTCGTACAACCGAAGCGTCGGTCCGGTTATAGGATTCGGTTTCGGCGCGACCAACTCAGGGAGCCCGTCAGACATGGTTGCCCGCCTGCTCGCCAGTTTGGGGGCCGCATCGGTCGCCCTGCTGGCGGCGGCGCCGGCCGCTTATGCCGACACCACCGACGAGAAATTTCTGGCGGCCCTCGAGGAGCAGGGCATCGTCGACCAAGGCTCGGCCGGACACGCGATCGAAGCCGCCCATTACGTGTGCGCGCGACTCGACACCGGCGAAACGCCCATGGCGGTGATGCAGGACGTGCTGGCCAGCAGCAGCTTGCCGGAGTTTCACACCGGTTTCTTCGTGGCCCAGAGCATCTACTCGTACTGCCCCCGGCACAAGGATGAGATCCCGCGAGGATAGGCGCACCGGAAACTCTGAATTATTTCGGTGCACAATCTTTCTCGTCAACGACAGCTTTCTCGTCAACGACAGCTTTCTCGTCAACGACAGCTTTCTCGTCAACGAAGGCTTTCTCGTCAACGACAGCCAGATCGCCGCGCCGCACCGCGTCCATGATCGACGCACTCAGCGCCGAACACACGATGAAGATACCCCGGCTGCCCGGCGTGGCTATCTTCTGCGCGTCGGCCCGCTCGGCGCAGCGGGCCGTCGCGTCGGCGTTCCACTGCACGCTGGTCTGATTCCAGCTGCTCTTGCGGGCCAGCACCCGCGCCCCACAATGACCGCACGCCACCGGCACCATCGGCATCTCGTCGAGCCGATTGTCCTCTCGCACCGACGATTCCGGCGTCATCACGCGCGGGCCGCCATGTTGGCCTCGACCTCTTTCATCCACGCCTCGTTGGGCCGGGTGGTGTCGAGCTCGAATTCGAAGCGGTCCACCATGTCCGGTTGCACGTCGGCGGCGTCGACGTAGAACTGCTGATACCAGCGCCGTAATTGGTAGACCGGGCCGTCCTCCTCGACCAGCAGCGGATTGTCGATGCGTGCCTTGTGCCGCCAGATCTCGACGTCCTGCTCGAAACCGAGCTTGACGTAGTCGCCGAGTTTGATCGCGGTCTGCATCGCCTCGTCTCCGGGCATCGTCTCCGACTTCTTCACGATGATGCCGTATTGCAGCACAAAGGAATTCGCATCGATCGGATAGTGGCAATTGATGAGGATCGTCTTGGCATCGCCGTGCTGGTAGTGGTAGGTCAGGTCGTCGATCATGAAGGACGGGCCGTAGTAGGACGCCACCGAGGTGTTGCCCAGCATCTGTGCGCCTTCGGTGCCGCCCATGTCGGGACGGCCCTCGCCGTTCATGTATTGCGTCGCGACGTGCCCCTCGAAGATGTTCTTGAAGTAGGTGGGCAACGCGCCGTGGATGTAGTAGAAGTGGGCCATATCCACCACGTTGTCGATGATTTCGCGGCAATTGCTCTGTACGACCGTGGTGTACCAATGCCAGTCAGTCCACTGGTCGCTGGTGGCGCCCTCGATGCGCGGGATCGTCACCTCGGGCGGAGGCGGTTTACGCTCCGGGTCATTCCACACGAACAACATGCCGTCTTGCTCCAGCGTCGTCCACGCTTGGGTGCGGGCCAGTTTGGGGGCCCGCCGGCTGTAGGGCACCTGCTTGCAGCGTCCGTCGCCGCCCCAGCGCCAGTCGTGGAACGGGCAGGCGATCTCGTTGCCCTTGACCTGGCCCTGGGACAGGTCGCCGCCCATGTGCCGGCAATATCCGTCGAGCACGCTGATGTTCCCGTCCCCGCTGCGGAAGACGACGAGTCTTTGCCCGAAGGCGTTGATCGCATGGGGCTTTCCGTCGCCGAAATCCTTGGTCAGCCCGAGGCAGTGCCAGCCGCGGGCAAACCGCGTCGGCGCGGCCTGCGCTTCAATGAACCGAATTTCGTCAGCCTCGATCTGCGACGTCATGAGGCTGATCTAACTCCTCCGGACCCGGCCGCGGGACCCCCTTGTTCCACTGATCAGGACGAAGCTTCCTGCGCCGCGCCGCCGCGGCCTACCGTTGCGGACGTGACGACGCACAGCGCGACGATCCCCGCCGGACTTCCCGTGGCCGACGCATGCGTTGACCTGCTCGTCGTCGGCTCCGGCACGGGCACGGCCGCGGCGCTGGCCGCCCACGAGTCGGGGCTGTCGGTGCTGATCGTGGAGAAATCGTCGTACGTGGGCGGCTCGACCGCCCGGTCGGGCGGCGCGCTATGGCTGCCGGCCAGTCCGGTGCTTGCGCAGGCGAACGCCGGCGACACCGCGGAGCGCGCCGGCACCTACCTGGACGCGGTGGTCGCGGGCTCGGCGCCGGCGCAACGGTCGGCGGCGTTCGTGGCGCACGTGGCGGCGACGGTGGACATGCTGCGCCGGACGACGCCGCTGCGGCTGTTTTGGGCCCGCGATTATTCCGACTACCACCCCGAGGAACCGGGCGGCAGCGCGGCTGGGCGCACCTGTGAGTGCCACCCGTTCGACACCTCCCTACTCGGCAAGTACCGCACTAGGTTGGAGCCCGGCCTGATGGAGGTCACCGTCCCGATGCCGACGACGGGCGCCGACTACCGGTGGATGAATCTAGTGGCACGGATGCCGCGCAAGGGAATTCCCGTCTACGGCAAGCGCCTGGCGCAGGGTGTGGCCGGCCGAGTGGTGGGCCGTCGCTACGCCGCGGGCGGCCAGGGCCTGATGGCCGGGCTGTTCACCGGAGTGCTGCGCGCCGGCATCCCGGTCTGGACCGGCACCGCGCTGGCGCGCCTTTCCCGCGAGGGCGACCGCGTGACCGGCGCGGTCCTGGACCAGGGCGGGCGCGAGGTGACGATCACCGCGCGGCGCGGGGTGGTGCTGGCCACGGGGGGTTTCGACCATCGCATGGACATGCGGTGGAAATTTCAGTCGGAATCGTTGGGCCGCAACCTGAGTCTGGGCGCCGCCGGCAATACCGGCGACGGAATCCGCGCGGGCCAGGATATCGGCGCGGGCATCGATTTGATGGATCAGGCGTGGTGGTTCCCCGCCATCGCACCGCTGCCCGGCAAAGCTCCGGCGGTGATGCTCGCCGAGCGGTCGCTGCCGGGCTGTCTGATCGTGGATCAGCATGGGCGCCGGTTCGCCAACGAGGCGACGGATTACATGTCGTTCGGGCAGCGATTGCTGGAGTTGGAGCGCTCGGGCAGCCCGGTGGAGGCGATGTGGATCGTCTTCGACCAGCAATACCGCAACAGTTACGTCTTTGGTGCCGAACTCTTTCCGCGAATGAGCATCCCGCAGTCGTGGTATGACGCCGGCATCGCGGTGCGCGCGGACAACCTCACCGATCTGGGCGCCCGGATGGGTGTTGAAGTGTCGGAGTTCTTTGCGACGATGACCCGCTTCAACCAAAATTCTTCTGCCGGTGAGGATCCCGACTTCGGCCGCGGTCGCAGCGCCTACGACCGCTACTACGGCGACCCGACCGTCAAGCCGAACCCCAACCTGCGGCCGTTGGTCAACGGCCCGTTCTACGGGGTGAAAATGGTGTTGTCCGATCTGGGCACCTGCGGTGGGCTGACGACCGACGAGCGGGCGCGGGTGCTGCGCGAGGACGGCGGGGCGATCGCCGGGCTGTACGCGATCGGCAACACCGCCGCCAACGCGTTCGGCACGACGTACCCGGGCGCGGGAGCAACGATCGCGCAGGGGCTGGTATACGGCTATATCGCAGCCAGGGAGGCAGCCAGGGAGGCGGCCGGCTAGTCCGGCGGAGCCGAGGGCAGCGGGTCGCGACCACCAGATCCGGCCGCGTCGTGTGCGGCGGTCATTGCGACCCTGGGCTGGCGTCCTCGTCGTCGTCTCCATCGCTGAGAAGTTTCTCGGGGTGGTGGAAGGTGTTGGTGCGGGGCTTCCCGGTGTCCAGGTGCGGAGGCGGGATCCATTCGGTGTCGCCGCGGGCGTTTTTGCGGGTCATCCAGCCGCCGGGTCGCAGCAGGCGGTGGTGGGGGCCGCAGGCGAAGGTGAGGTCGTCGATGTCGGTGGTGTGGGAGGCGGCGTAGTCGGTTACGTGGTGGACCTCGCAGTAATAGCCGGGCACGGTGCAGCCTGGGTTTGAGCAGCCATGGTCCTTGGCGTACAACACAATTCGCTGCCCCGCAGAGGCGAGCCGCTTCGTGTGATACAGAGCCAGCGCCTTGCCTTTGTCGAAGACCGCTAGGTAGTGGTGGGCGTGGCGGGCCAGGCGAATCACGTCGCTCATCGGCAGGAGGGTGCCGCCACCGGTCAGGCCGCGACCGGCGGCGGCCTCGAGTTCGTTGAGCGTGGTGGTGACCACGATGGAGGCCGGTAACCCGTTGTGCTGACCCAGTTCTCCGGAGGCCAGCAGTGCACGCAATGCCGCGTTGAGTCCGTCATGGTTGCGCTGGCCGGTGCTGCGGGAATCCCGTTCGATGGCCTGTTCACTGGGATTGCCGTCCACACAAGGTCTTTCCTCGTCGGGATTGCACATGCCGGGAGCGGCTAGTTTGGCCAGCACTGCCTCCAGGGTGGCGCGGGCTTCGGGTGTCAGCCAGCCGCGCAACTGCGACATGCCGTCGCGCTGCTGGCTACCCAGCGTCAGGCCGCGTTGGCGGGCGCGGTCTTCGTCGGTGAGGGTGCCATCGGGATTGAGGCAATCGGCAAGCGCATTGGCCAGACCAGCCAGTTGTTCGGGACGAAACCGGCTGCCCTCCTGGGCCAACCGCGCCTCAGCCTGCTCGCGGGTCGCGAGGTCCACCCAACCGGGCAGCTGATGGTAGAACTTGCGAATCACCGCGACTTGGCCGGCGCCCAGGGTGCCGCCGCGTTGGGCGGCCGCGGTGGCGGCCAGGGTGGGTGGGATGGGTTCGCCGGTTAGGCCGTGGCGTGGGCCCAGATCGCGCGCCTCCTTGAGGCGGCGGGAGGCTTCGCTGCGGCTGATCAGCGTCGCCTCAGCGATGGCATTGACCACTGTGCCGCCGAGTTCAAGCGAAGGTGCTTGGCGGACGAGGGAATTGATCACCGGGTGCTCGACGGCCGGGATGCGCCGGCGCTGCTTTTCGCAGCGCAGCAACACCGTCAGCTGTTGCTGCGGGTCAAGCGTGTCGAAGCTCAGCGCGCAGGCTCGATCCCAGGCGGCATCGAGCGCGTCGAACACCGCATCGACATCCTGTTGATCAGTTGCACCCACACCGCCAAACTAGCCGCACCCACCGACAGAAACCCAGGCCTGGCGGTCATAGAAACCACAGTGGCACAAGTGATTTCGTTATGCGTTTTGGATATTCATAATTTCTCGGGTAGAGGGGCCGGACGCCGCCGGACACGCGAAACCGGTCGCCACCGTCGGAACTAATCCGCTTCGCGCTTGGCCTGAACTTGCCTTTCGACCTCGCGCCAGTACCCAGGCTTGGGGCGCGGTTGTCCGAAACCACCGGTGGCGGCCTTCTGCAGGATGGCGTCGGCCTCGTCGATCTCCTTGATCATCTCCAGCGCGAATTCGCGCTCGGCGGCGTAATACTTGGCCGCCCAGCGCAGCGCTAGCACCGAATACGCCCACGCGGGCTCCGCCTCGGCCCCCTCGGCGTCCTCGACGGCCTTGCGGTGCCTGGTTTCGGCATACGTCACATGCTCCTGCAGCAATTCCTTGAGCCGACTCGGATTACTAAGGTGCCCGAACGTAACGCGCAGCAGCACAGAGTGTTTGAGCACCGGTGGATCCACGCGTGCATGGTTGGTCCAGTCGGTGACCGCCTCCATGCCTTGCGGGGTGATCTTGTAGAGCCGGCGGGTGCGGGTACCCTCGTCGCGTTCGACCCGCGACGTCACCAGTCCCAGCGACTCCAGCTTCTTCAACTCGGTGTAGATCTGACTGTACGAGGGACTCCAGTAGTAGAGGTCGACGCTCCAGTCGATCCACTTCTTGAGGTCGTAACCCGAGACTTCCTCTTCGTAGGACATCATGCCCAGCAGCGCCCAGCTGGTGGCGGCAAGGGCCGCGTTGGTCGCCTTTCGGCTGGCAGGGTCCGTTTCGGAGTCCATGTCGCCAGGTTAACAACACCGCCCCCTAGATTGGAGGACATGGACCGCTGGCTGGGACGACCGTGAAATTCGCCTTCCCCCTTCCGCACCTGCTGCGACTCAAAGCGATTACGCAGCCCTGGGAGGCCGCCGTCACCGGAGAAGACCAGCGACGCATGATGCAATGCGCCGACCGGTGGGGCTACGACATGATCGCGGTGCCCGAGCATCTCGTCATCCCCACCGACCACGTCGAGTTGTCCGGGCCGCACTATCTGCACTCGACGACGGCGCAAGCATTCATCGCCGGCGCCACCGAGCGGGTGGCCATCAACTCGTGCGTCACCATCTTGCCGTTGCAGCACCCCATCGTGCTGGCCAAAGCCCTGGCCACCGCCGACTGGATGAGCGGGGGCCGGATGATGGTGACCTTCGGGGTCGGTTGGCTGGCCCGCGAATTCGAGCTGCTTTCGGTGCCGTTCAAGGACAGGGGCCGCATCGCCGACGAATACCTGGCGGCCATCGTCGAATTGTGGACCAGTGACACACCGCGGTTCGAAGGCCGGTATGTGTCATTCGCCGACATCGCCTTCGAGCCGAAACCCGTTCAAAAGCCCCATCTTCCGATCTGGATCGGCGGTGACGCGGACGCCGCGCTGCGCCGGGCGGCCACCTTCGGGTCAGGCTGGTGGCCGTTTCTCACGCCGCCCGAACAGATTGCTCAAAAGCTCGACTTCATCAAGTCCCAACCCGGTTACGACGGCCGCAATTTCGAGGTGATGCACGGGCTGGGCACCAACCGGGTCGGCGAAGGACACGTCGCCCGCCGCGCGACAGACCGGCCGGGTATGAGCGCCGCACACATCGTTGACCGGTTGAACTGGTTCTCCGAGCAGGGCGCGACCGTGACCGCGGTTCCCGTCCCCGCCGTGGGCGGCGTGGACGAATACCTCGATTACGCGCAGTGGGTGATCGAAGAGATCAAACCCCAGGTGTCCTAGCGGATCTGCAACCCGCGCCTGCGCACCCAATACAGCGCGGCGGCGCTGCCGGCGATCCACACGCTCGCGGCGATGGCGAGGTGAACGAAGCTTTTCGCTTCACGCCCGAACACCGGCCAGATCAGGGTGGGCGCCTGCTTCCACAACACGCGGTGCTCCACGCCGTTCATCGGATCGGCCACGTAGTACAGCGCATAGGGCAGTGTCAGGGCCAGCACCCAACTGCGGGTGCGGCGCAGATCGCCGCGCTGGCGCCAGCGCCGAATCAGCGGCTCGGCGCTGACCGGGTGCAGCACCGAGATGAGATTGCCGACACCCAGCCACGACACGACGGGCACGGCGACGGTGGGGATCGTAATGCCCAGCCGCCCCGGCGTTTCCAGCCACAGCGTCAACGCGACCGCGGCGGCCAGCGTGGGCAGCCCGACGATCCCGAGCAGGGCGAGGTTCTTGACCAACAGGATCCGCCAGAAAGGCGTTCCGTCCGACAAGCCCTGGAGGATGCGGTAATGGTCGGCGCCCAGAAAATTGGTGGTGGTGACATCGGCCAGGACCCACGAGGAGAAGTAGGTGCCCACCAGGATCACCCAGTCGTGGTGGTGACGGCCAAGGGTCAGCGGCTGTACCAGCAACCAGCCGGCGGCGAAGATGACGTTGGCCACAACACCCATCAGCCAGGTGCGCGGCGGGGTGAACGACCACCGGATTTCGGCGATGACCGCCGGACACAGGCCCTTCTTGAAGTCCTTGGCTGCGCGCCGGGCAGCGGCGGGTCGAGGCGCCGACGCCCGCACCGCGGCGCGCAGCGCGGCACTCAACCGTGGACGCGCCGGAGGCTCCGACTCCCCCAGGCGCTCCGGGTTATCGATCCTGCGGGAGACGATCAACTGATGTGCCCCTCTCGCTCGCGGGTCGGTCGACAGCTCGTCCAAAACCTATGCAGGGCAGGATAACGGGATGAACCGTAAGCGTGTCATCGTCGCCGGGCTCGGGGACGCGGGCGTCCTTGCGGCGATCCGGCTGTCCCGGCATGCCGACGTCGTCGGGATCTCGGCCAAACCCGCGCTGGTGAGCGGCCAGGAGCTCGGCGTCCGGCTGTCGCGCCCACACGACTGGGCCCGCGACTACTGGATCCCGTTCGACCGGTTCCGCCGCCTCGACGGGGTTCGCACCGTGCAGGCCACGCTGACCGGAGTGGATCTGGACGCACAAACGGTCTTCGGCCGAACCGAAGACGGCGCGGCCCTCACCGAGGCTTACGACGCGCTGATCATCTCGACCGGGGTCAGCAACGGATTTTGGCGCCAGCCGACGTTGCAGTCCGCCGCCGACATCGGCGCGGGACTGCGCTCCGCGCACGACCGGCTGGCCGCCGCCGCGTCGGTGGTCGTGGTGGGTGGCGGGGCGGCGGCGGTCAGCAGCGCCCTCAACATGGCGACCACCTGGCCGGACAAGCGGATCGACCTGTACTTCCCCGGCGAGACCGCTCTCGAGGGGCACCATCCCCGGATATGGCAGCGTATCCGGGGCCGACTGACTCGGCTGGGCGTCGGCGTGCATCCCGGACACCGCGCGGTGGTGGCCGACGGGTTCACGGGCGACGAACTCACCGGCGCACCCGTGCACTGGAGCACGGGCCAACCCGCGGCCGACGCCGACGCGGTGCTGTGGGCGATCGGGCGGGTGCGGCCCAACACCGCCTGGCTACCGGCGGACCTGCTCGATGAGCGTGGATTCGTGCGCGTCACCCAGGAGCTGCGGGTGCCCGGCCGCCGGGGTGTGTTCGCCGTCGGCGACGTCGCGGCAACCGACCCGTTACGCAGCTCCGCCCGTAACCGCGGCGACGTCTTGGTGGCGCGCAACATCCTCGCCGACTTCGCCGGCCGGCCGCTACGGGCCTACCGGGCGCCGACGCGGCGGTGGGGTTCGCTTGTCGGCATACAACCCAACGGCTTGGAGGTGTTCCTGCCCACCGGTCATGGTTTCCGCTTCCCGTCCTGGTCGGTCGAGCGTGTGGTGATGCCGTGGATCGTGCGCTGGGGCATGTACCGAGGGGTGCGCCAGAACGACCCGCTGGGTTGAGGAATGAGCCGATGCACCCGATGATTCCGCAATCGATCGCTGTTTCGGAAGCAGCCCGATGAAGGCCCCGGCAAACCACGGCGAATTGCGTCGCAGCCTCGGGGTTTTCGACGCGGTGGCGATCGGGCTTGGCTCGATGATCGGCGCCGGAATTTTCGCGGCGCTGGGACCCGCGGCGGGTGCCGCCGGCTCGGGACTGCTGCTGGGCCTCGCGTTGGCCGCGGCGGTCGCTTACTGCAACGCCACCTCCTCCGCGCGGCTGGCGGCACGCTACCCCGCGTCGGGCGGCACCTATGTCTACGGCCGAAAACGGTTGGGAGACTTCTGGGGATACCTGGCCGGGTGGGGCTTCATCGTCGGCAAGACCGCCTCATGCGCGGCGATGGCCTTGACGGTCGGCCTCTATGTCTGGCCGGCGCAGGCGCATGCGGTGGCCGTCGCGGCGGTAATCGCGCTGACCGCGGTGAACTACGCCGGGGTGCACAAATCGGCCTGGCTGACCCGCATCATCGTCGCCGCGGTGCTCGCCGTGCTGACAGCGGTGTGCGTCGCCGCGTTCGCCTCCCCGGCCGTCGACGCCGATCGACTCCGCCTGACCGGCACCACCACTGCCGGCGTTATCCAGGCGGCGGGCCTGCTGTTCTTCGCGTTCGCCGGTTATGCGCGCATCGCGACGCTCGGCGAGGAGGTGCGCGACCCGGCCCGCACCATTCCACGGGCGATTCCGCTGGCGCTGAGCATCACCCTGGCCGTCTACGCAGTCGTCGCCGTGGCCACGCTCGCGGCGCTGGGGCCGAACCGTCTCGCCCAGAGCGCCGCTCCGCTGGTCGAAACGGCCCGCGCCGCAGGCACGGTCTGGCTGGTGCCCGTCGTGCAGCTAGGGGCGGTGGTCGCGGCGATGGGCTCCCTGCTCGCGCTGATTCTCGGCGTCTCGCGCACCACGCTAGCCATGGCCCGGGACCGCCATCTGCCCCACGCGCTGGCCGCTGTGCACCCACGGTTTCGGGTGCCCCACCGCGCGGAGCTGCTGATCGGCGTCATCGTTGCGATCTTGGCCGCCACCACCGACCTTCGCGACGTCATCGGTTTCTCGTCGTTCGCGGTGTTGATCTACTACGCCGTCGCCAACGCCTCCGCATTCACCCTCGGACCCGATGAGGGCCGCCCGCACCGCGTCATTCCGGTGATCGGGCTGCTCGGCTGCATGGTGCTGGCTTTCGCGATGCCACTGTCGTCCGTGGTTACCGGTGTGGCGGTTCTGGGCATCGGCGTCGCCGCCTATCTAATTCGCCGCTTCATCAACCACGCGATTCCGCGCGGGCCGCACGGGGAAGACTGAGCTGATGTCCGACCCCGCAACCGAAGCATTCGACAAGCTAGTGGCACTGCTGAACTATCCGATGTACGTCGTCACCACGCAGGCCGACGACACCCCGGCCGGCTGCCTGGTGGGTTTCGCCAGCCAGACCAGCATCCATCCGCCCCGGTTCCTGGTCGGCCTGTCTCGGCGCAACCACACCTTCCGCATCGCCCACGACGCCTCCCACCTGGCCGTGCACGTGTTCGACCATGACCACCTGGACGTGGTGGAGCTCTTCGGCAGCCAGACCGGCGACAAGGTCGACAAGTTCGACCGATGTTCCTGGCACCCCGGCCCCGAACGGCTGCCCATCCTCGACGACGCCGCCGCCTGGTTCGTCGGCGAAATCCTGGAACGTTTCTCGCTGGGCGACCACGTCGGGCACCTGCTGGCACCGGTGGGCGGCAGTCCGCCAAAGGAACTGGAAACCTGGGTGTCGTTCGGCGACGTGCGCGAGCTGGAACCCGGCCATGAGGCCTAGCGTGTGAGCGAGTCGCCCCGGATCAGTGCCGTCCCCAGCATCATCGAACTCGCGCCGTTCTACGCCGATCCCCCGGATGGCGTGCGCGCCAACATGATCTTCAGCGCCGACGGCGCCGCCGCGTTCGGCGGTCGCGCCGGCCCGCTGTCATGCCCCACCGATCAGCGGCTGTTGAACATCCTGCGCGGCCTCGCCGACGTCGTGCTCGTCGGCGCCGGCACCGCCCGTGCCGAAAACTATGGCCCGGTGACCCTCAGCGATGCGGCGCGCGCCCGACGGCACCACGAAGGGCGGCCCGAACCACCGCCGATCGCCGTCGTGAGCCGCAGCGGTGAGCTACCGGCCCGGCTGTTCAGCAACCCGGACCAGCCGCCGATCCTGGTGACCTGCGCGAGCACCGCCGCACGACAAGACCTCGACGAAGGCCGGCAACACATCATGGTTGCCGGAGAGGAGTCGGTGGACGTCTCGCGAGTGGTCGCGACACTGCGTGAGCAGGGCATGCATCGCATCCTCTGCGAGGGCGGGCCGACGCTGCTCGACGAGCTGGTCGAAGCCGACGCCGTCACCGAGATCTGCGTGACGCTCGCCCCCAAACTGGCCGCGAGCCAACCGGTGGGCCACCGACTGCACCCCGCACGACTGCCCGCCCCGGTCACCATGAGCCTCGAGCACGCGCTGTTCTGCGAAGGCTATCTGTATCTCAAGTACTGCCGCTGAGGCCCCCGCGCCGGGCTCACCTGGAACGCACGTGCGCAAAAGCGCTCAACATGCAGCAGACGACGCCTCTTCCTATGATGAAAGTGCCCGCTTTGAAACCCGATTGCTTCGCGCGACCGTCCCGGCGATTGATCGACGTCCCCTTCCCCAATGCGCACAGAATAGGATCACCGGCCAGGTGAGCAGTTCAGCCGACGACCATGATTACCGTAATCTGGCGGTGAACCGACTGCGCCCCAGTGAAATTCACTGGGCACTGAACCACGACTCGGTGCACGGGATCGCGTACGCGTTCAAGAATCCCGTCGCCGTCGCGGACTCCCTCGAGGATCCCGACGACGACCGGAAGACCTACCTGGTGCGGGTCAAGCGCGACGATCTGGCCAATGCGCTGGAAAAGATCAACGAATGGATCTTCGACAATCCCGGCCCGGCCGGGATGCAGGCCTACGGATTCGTCCGGGCGCTGTCCCGCGAGGGTCTCACCGAACGCGCCACCGGCGATGACGACAACCGCTGATGTTGAGAAAGCTCACGGAAAGCAAGGGACCTAGTCGGTAGCTGGCTCCGAATCGTCCTGGCGCTCAGCGTCTTCCACGGTTAACGGCAAAGCAAGCTCCTCCAGCGGGCGCTGCTCGGCGGCGATGCCGAGCCACAGTTCGACCAGGCCGGCCGCGGCCATCACGACCGCCACGATGAGGAAGGACCAGACAACCTCGCTGCGCACCCCCGAGTTGATCAGCTGACCGAACAGCAACGGGCCGGTGATACCGCCGATCGCCGTGCCCATCGCGTAGAAGAACGCGATCGCCAGCGCCCTGGTCTCCATCGGGAAGATCTCGCTGACCGTCAGGTACGCCGCGCTGGCACCCGCCGACGCCAGGAAGAACGCGACGATCAGCAGGCCGATGAAGGCCCAGACACCGCCGGCCTCGGTGAGAAAGACCAGTGCCAGCGCCACCACCGCCACGCCGGAGCCGATGTACGTCAGGGTGATCATCGGCTTGCGGCCCACGGTGTCGAACAGATGCCCAAGCACCAGCGGGCCGGCGAAATTGCTCAGGGCCCACAGCACGAAGAACACCGGAACCATGCCGGACGGCACATTGTAGAACCTGTGGAGCAGCGTGCCGAGGTTGAACGTGACGCCGTTATAGAGGAACGCCTGCCCGATGAACAGCGCCAGTCCGAGGATCGCGCGGCGCGGGTACAGCTTGAACGCCACGGCTGCGATCTCCCGGAACGAAATCGCCGTGCGCTGCCGGATCCGCAGCGCCTTGCCCTCCGGTTCGGGCAGCGGTTCGCCCGTCTCATGCGCGACCGCGGCTTCGATGTCGCCGACGATCTGCTCCGCCTCGTCCTCGCGGCCGTGAATGAACAGCCAGCGCGGGCTCTCCGGCACATTGCGCCGCACCAGCAGCACGAAGATGCCGAGGATGGCACCGATGCCGAAGGCGAGCCGCCAGCCGATGTTGGGCGGGAAGTTCGATGTGTTCAGCAGGATCAGCGCGCCACCCGCGCCCGCGGCCGAACCCAGCCAATAGGTTCCGTTGATGATCAGGTCCACGCGACCGCGCACTCGCGCGGGAATCAGCTCGTCGATGGCCGAATTTATGGCGGCGTATTCGCCACCGATGCCGGAGCCGGTGAAGAAACGGGTCAGGAAGAAATACCACGGGGCGAAGGCGAACGCGGTGGCGACCGTGGCCACCAAATAAATGGCGAGGGTGATGATGAACAGGTTTCGCCGGCCGAAGCGATCGGTCAGGTGGCCGAAGAACAGCGCACCCGAGCACGCCCCGGCGATGTAGATCGCGGCCGCCATGCCGATCTGCGCGGCGTTCAGCGCGATGCCGCTGTTGTGCTCCATGAGCCGGGCCGACACGTTGCCGACCATCGTGACCTCGAGCCCGTCGAGCACCCACACCCCACCCAGACCGACGACGACGCGCCAGTGGAACCGGGACCACGGCAGCCGGTCCAGCCGCGCCGGGACATGGGTCGAGATGGTTTTGGTTTGCGCGCTCGCACTCATGCACTCTCCGTTCTGGGTTGACAGAGGACTTACCCACCCAAGCCCGTCGTTAGCCCTCAGCGGGATATCGCACCTACGCCGCGCTCGCCGTCGTCAGCCGCGCTCGGAGCGGGACTCCTCGGGAGTCCAGGCCTGCGGCTGGCCGGGGTGGCCGGGGAACAGGAAGTCGATGAAGGCCGCGGCCGTCGGCTGAGGCTCGTGGTTGGCCAGCCCCGGGCGCTCATTGGCTTCGATGAATGCGTACTCGGCGCCCGAGACATCGGGCACCAACAGGTCGATGCCGGTCACCGGGATCCCGATCGCCTCGGCGGCGGTCACCGCGACGCGGCACAATTCGCGGTTCACGTGCGCGGTGACGTCGTGGATGGTGCCGCCCTGATGCAGGTTGGCGGTGCGGCGAACCCGCAGCCGAGTCCCCTGCGGCAGCACATCGTCCAGCTTCCAACCGGCTTCGGCCACGGTCGACTCCGTCAGGTCGTCGAGCGGGATGCGGGACTCACCGCCGGTGGCCGCCGAACGGCGCCGGCTCTCGGCCGCGATCAGGTCGCGCACGCTGTGCTCCCCCGTGCCGATGATCTCCGGGGGCATCCGCAGCGCGGCGGCGACGACACGGCCGTCGATCACCACCAGGCGAAGGTCGTCGCCGGTCACCCGCTGCTCGATCAGCACGTCCGGGTATTGCTGGCGGGCCCGCGCCAGGGCCGAGCTGAGGTCGTCGGGACCATTGTCCGGGACGACCCCGACGGTGATGCCCTTGCCCTGCTCGCCGCGGGTCGGTTTGACGACGACCTCGCCGACCTCCTTGAGGAACGCGAAGTCGCTCTCGTCGAAGGTGGCCAGCCGCGCCCTGGGCACGGTGATGCCGGCCTCGGAGACCAGGCGCCGGGTCCGCCGCTTGTCGTCGCAGCGGCACAAGGCCACCGCCGAGGTGTACTCGGACAGCGATTCCCGGGTGATGACACTGCGACCGCCGTGGGTCAGGCGCATCTCGCCGGTCTCGGCGTCGAGCACCTCGACCCAAATCCCGCGGCGCAGCGCCTCTTCGGCGATGATCCGGGCATAGGGATTGAGGTCATCGACCGTCTCGGGCGGCGGGCTGAACAGCGGCTCGTTGATCGCGTTCTTGCGCTTGATCGCCAGCACCGGGACGCGGCGGAAACCTAGCTTCTCGTAGAGGCCGATGGCCGCGGCGTTGTCGTGCGCCACCGACAGATCCATGTAGGCGCGGCCCGCGCTGCGGAAGTGCTCGGCCAGCGCCTTGGTGAGGGCGCCGCCGACGCCGGGCAGCCCGGCGGCCGGATCGACCGCCAGGGTCCACAGGCTCGACCCCTCTTCCGGGTCGTTGAACAGCAACTCGTGGTCGACGCCGGTGACCGTGCCGACCACCGCGCCGTCCTCGTCGCGCACCGCCAGCAGATACTTCACCGCCGGCACGTGCTGATGGTTGTCCCAGATCACGTCGACGCCGGCCGGGACCATGCCGCAGCGCACGTAGACGCGGTTCATGGCGTCGGCGTCGATCGGGTCGTTGAGCGTGCGCACCGTCACGCCCAGCGGCGGCGGCGCAAGGTTCTTCGTCTTGGGGGTGAACCGCAGCCGGTAAGTGTGGCTGGGGTCGATGAACAACTCGGTGGGCGCCTCGGCGACCACAACGTGGGATTCGCGGGCGTAGATGCAGATGTCGCGGCGCCCGGGCCCCTCGCGGCGCAGCGCCTCGACCAGCTCCTGGGAATTGGCGAAGGTCTGCCCGAAAATCAGCCGGCCCCAACCCAATTCGAGCTCGACATCCTTGGCCATCGCGTCGACCAACTCGGGCGGCGAGGCGTCGTGCAGACCGAGCGTGATCGCCTCGGTGTGGTCGCCTGGAGGGTCGACCATGGTCATGCGACCGGGCCGGTAACACCGTGGCGCTGCAGCCAGAGCTCGAGCAGGGCGATCTGCCAGAGCTCGTTGCCGCGCAACGGGGTCAGCTTGCCGTTGGGGTTGGCCAGCAGCGCATCGACCGCGTCGGTGTTGAACAGGCCGCGCTCCTTGGCCGTGGGCGCGTACAGAGCGTCGCGGACCATGTCGAGGTACGGGCCTTCCAGGTGGGTCAGCGCCGGAACCGGAAAGTAGCCCTTGGGGCGGTCGATGACCTCCGACGGGATCACCCGTCGCGCAGCCTGCTTCAGGACGCCCTTGCCTTCGTGGGCGATCTTGAGTTCCGGCGGACAGGTAGCCGCCAGCTCGACCAACTCGTGGTCGAGGAACGGCACCCGGCCTTCCAGCCCCCACGCCATCGTCATGTTGTCCACCCGCTTCACCGGGTCGTCGATCAGCATCACCGTCGTGTCGAGCCGCAGCGCCCGGTCGATGCCGGTTTCGGCGCCGGCCTGCGCGAAGTGCTCGGTGACGAATCGCATGCTCGGGTCGTCGGGCGCGATGATGCCGGATCCGACCAACCCTCGCACCGCGGCCGCATCCCGGTCGAAAAACGCCCCGCGGTATTGGGCGACGGCACCGTCCAGGGTCGCCGCGGCAGGCTCGCCCATCGGCGGGTACCAGTGATAGCCGGCGAACACCTCGTCGGCGCCCTGGCCGGACTGCACGACCTTCACGTGTCGCGCCACTTCCTGGCTGAGCAGGTAGAAGGCGACGCAGTCGTGGCTGACCATCGGCTCGCTCATCGCACCGATGGCCCCGTCCAGCGCGGGCAGCATCCGGTCGGAACCGATGCGGATCTGGTGATGGTCGGTTTCGAAGCGCTTGGCCACGATGTCGGAGTACTGGAATTCGTCGCCCTTGACGCCGCCCGCCGACTCGAAGCCGATGGAGAAGGTCGACAACCCGTGCTGACCGGCTTCGGCGAGCAGACCCACGATCAGGCTGGAGTCCACGCCGCCGGACAGCAGGCAACCGACCGGCACGTCGGCGACCAGGCGGCGCTTCACCGCCAGCCGCAGCGTGGACAGCACGGCGTCTTCCCAGTCGCGCTCCGACCAGTTGGCGCGGTCGGAGTGACGGGTGAAATCGGGCGCCCAGTAGGTGGTGACGGAGCGCTTGCCGTCGGGTTCGATGGCGACCAGCGAGGCCGGCGGCACTTTGCGGACCCCGCGCAGGATGGTGTTCGGCGCGGGAACCACCGAGTGGAAGCTCATGTAGTGGTGCAGCGCGACGGGGTCGATCCGGGTGTCCACCCCGCCGCCGGCCAACAGGGCGGGCAGCGTGGAAGCGAACCGGACCCGGTGGTTGTCCTCGGTCAGGTACAGCGGCTTGATGCCAAGCCGATCGCGACCGAGCAGCACCCGCCCGCTATCGCGTTCGACGATGGCAAAAGCGAACA
This sequence comes from Mycobacterium sp. 852002-51971_SCH5477799-a, assembly GCF_001667145.1. GTDB lineage: Bacteria > Actinomycetota > Actinomycetes > Mycobacteriales > Mycobacteriaceae > Mycobacterium. Next base: position 17,950 of record NZ_LZIF01000084.1, on the reverse strand, counting down.
TGCCGAACAGGTGGCTGACGAAGTCGTCGCCCCACCGGTGATAGGCCTTGATCAAAACTTCGGTGTCGCTGTGCGAGAAGAAGCGGTAGCCGTAGCCGCTGAGTTCTTGCCGCAACTCCTTGTAGTTGTAGATGCAGCCGTTCCACGCCAGGGACAGACCCAGCTCCGAGTCGACCATCGGCTGGGCGCCGGCTTCGGTCAGGTCGATGATTTTGAGGCGACGGTGGCCAAGCGCGACCCGGCCCTGCGACCAGGCGCCGCCGGTATCCGGGCCCCGTGGCGTCAACACGGCGGCCATCGCCGACACCGCCGCTACATCGGGCGCCTGCCCGTCGAGCCGTACCTCCCCGGTGACTCCGCACACGACTTCGACCCTACCTTTGACCGCATCGAAGCGCGTCAGCCGACCAGCCGAACAGCAGTGCGATGACTCACCCGGCCAAACCGGGGGCCGATCCTCCAGCGGCCCGTGGTCGAATTATGAGGCGTTGGCGCGGCTCCCGAAATCATCGAACCCGCCAGTGGCCGCGCGAACGATTCGCCGGGTGTGACGTCATCTCGGTGACGACCGAACAGCCTTGTCCACGAGGAGTTTTTAGTGCGGCCGCTGCGAGGACATCGACCGAGTGCACGATGCCGGCCGCGATCTCGTCAACCGCAGGCACATTGTCTGGGCATGCACACACGCTCACATCAAGATCGTCACCGCGCGATGTCAGCATGATGCCTAACCCACTGCCGTCGGCTAGCGGCGTCACGGTATGCATGCCGACGACCTCGGCGTCGGCGCAGTAAACCGGCGACGACGCGCTCGGAACATAGGAAACATTTCCGTGACAGACCGGGTTGAGCTGGCGCCGCAAGCCTGACCGGGTATAGATCCGCATACCCAAGCGAGCCACGGCTGGCGGAGTGAGCGAGACCATGGTCGCTAGATCGACTGTAGAATAAGAACTTTCGTTGCTACGACCGCGGATTGCGTTCAGCCTTTCGGTGGCGGTATGCAGATTGGCGAGGATCTGCACGGGGTCGTCGAGGTGTACGGGGATACGAAGCCTTCCGAAGGTCACCGACCTGCCCACTCTGGCGGGATTCGTCGCTGGTAACTCGAACGGGATGCGCATCAGCAGTGGATCGTCAGGTACCTTCGCGTGCCGCTGCAGCCACCCGCGTAACGACAGTGTGCAGGCAGCCAGAACAACGTTGGTGATGCTGCCGCCGAACGCGGTGCTGACCGCCTTCACGTCTGCCCAGGGGATCGAGGCAAAGGCCACCGCACGCCGCTTGGTCAACGGGGCATTGAACACCGTATGCGGCACCGGACCGCTCATCGATGATGCCGCCGGGGCCCCGGACCGCGCGCGGTGCAGCCGACCGCTGACGGCCTGCAGCACATCAGACGCCGTCTCGGCGACGAACCACAGTGCAGCCACCTGGTTTTCGACGATCTCCGTCAGCACGTCGGTAACGAGGTCGCCGGCGGAGGGCACCGGCCCCAGGCTCGGCTCGCTCGGCAGATTTTTGGCGGGGCCGGCGTATGGCAGGGTAGTCAACAGCCGCGGCCATATGGACGCTGCCCCTGCGGCTCCGTCGTTCAGTGCAGGCGACATCTTCACCGCCAACGCCCACCGTCCGCCGGCCAGTCCGTCGATACTCCACGCTTCCCACAGCCGATCGAGGCGATCCTGTCGCTCGGTCGTCACGTCCGCAATGAGATCGGCCAACTCGCGCCGACCGCCGGGGGCACGGACCGTTGCGCAATGAATTTGCGGACTTGGGTCATAGTCGTCAATCTCGGCCCACAGGGGCTGGCCTATCCCGAACGGCTTGAACACAAGCCGACTGCGGAAGCGCGCCAGTTGAGGCAGCGACGCGGCCACCAGTCCGTGTAGCCGATGGTGGCTGAGTTGATCGGACGCCTCGATGATGACCAGCGTGACCGTATGTGCGGGCGTCTTCGAGCCCTGCGTGCGCAACGACAGCGCATCCACCGCTGACAATCGCATACCGGTCCGCACACCCCTTTCACAAAACCTGGTGCCATGACCCCATCAGTGACCGTGGCGAGTCGTCTATTCGGTTGTGGCGGTGGCTTTCACTTCGATGAGTTGACTCCGATTCTGGTCGCCCCGTTTGCGACGAAGCTGAGTGCGATCCGCCACCCGCTGCCGTGCGCAGTGGTTGCCCACCGTAATGCGGGCGTACGAAGCCCCGTACGACGTCGCAGGTCGAGCTGTCGCGGACTTGCCTCGCGTCATTGCAACGCTCCCGTTCTGACCGCATAACAGGCTAAAGCAGGTGGATCGGCGAACGACACACCCGGGAACGATCACCAAACGGTGGAAGCGCTGATGCATTCTTCACCCTACGCCAATGCGCTCTGAACACGACGAAGCCAACGAGCATGCTCGTTTAGATTTGCGGCCAACATAGCTCGGGCTCTCGCAGAGCATGAGGCGCGCCATGACCGCGGTAGACCCTGAGTAGGTGATTTTCCGATAAGGGACCGTCAGTCCGACGGCCCCGCTGCGTTGGTTCACACAGTCAAAAAGCGACGGCGGCCAGCCTGATGCTGACTGCTTAACACCACAGTTGCGCACCAGCGACCATCTAGCAGCAGACCCCCGAATGCAACCTCTTCAATCCGCCGCTGTCGTCCAGGGTAGGCGAAATGCGGTCAAGACATAAGGTTCGAATACGAGTCCGCACCACACAGTTCGTTCCGGTGACCCCGTGGCTCGCCTGGCGAACGCGCGAGGATTGGCGCACGATCAGGCTATGAAACGTGAAGTGGGCGTCCAGATCGAAGCCGAAATCACCGCGCCCACGACGCTCGAGTTTCAGGTAGCCGTGGCGCCGCATCCGCGCACCGAGGTCTTCGAATCGCTGCGCTTCGTCTTGAACGGGCGTCCCGTCCAGCCGTCGGAGATCAGGGGTCTACACGGCAACCGCATCCACCATTTCGACGCGGGGGTGGGCACATTGAAAGTCCACTACGCGGCCACGATCGTGGGCCAGACTGATCCGGCACCGGTGACCGAACACGACCTGTCGATGTATCTGCGGCCCAGCCGCTATGCCGAGGCCGATAAGTTCTACGGTTTCGCTGCAACCGAATTCGGCACGTACGGTGATTCGGCGTCGCTGTTGGAGAATGTGAGCTCGTGGGTAGGCACACGGCTGAACTATGTGCCCGGCTCAAGCGATCCAATCGACGGGGCTGTGGACACGTTGCTATCCGGCAAAGGCGTGTGCCGCGACTACGCGCACCTGGTGGTGGCCCTGCTGCGCGCGGTGAACGTCCCGGCCCGCCTGGTCTCGGTGTACGCGCCGGGTGTGTATCCGATGGACTTTCATGCGGTGGCCGAGGCTTTTGTGGCGGGGCATTGGCGGGTGGTCGACGCGACTCTGCTAGCGCCGCGGCAAACCCTGGTGCGCATAGCCACAGGTCGTGACGCCTCCGACACAGCGTTCCTCGATAATCATCGGGGCCAGATCGAGCTCAACACGCTGGTCGTCACGGCGGTCGTCGACGGGGACCTGCCCGCGGATTCAATAGATCAGCTGGTTTCGATCCGCTGACGAACCGCACGCGGGCAGCCGGTTCCGGTGGTTAGTGGCCGGCCACCCGAGTAGTGTGCGAACCATCGGCGATATCTCGTACCTGACTATTCACAGCCATGTCGTCGCCGGTTCGAACGCACTGGCCCTTTGCGGTCAAGACGGGAGCGTCGCAGTGACGCTGAAAACAGATTATGTGGACGCGGGCCGCCGGCACTCCCCACCGGTGCACACGCCGCGCTTGCGGCTCAAGCGCAGGGCGCCCCAAAGCGGTTATGTCGATGGTGCTTGGTGGCCCCACAGCCTGGATCTCGCGGCAGAGCTCCCTGATCTGCTGTCGGTGTTGTCGGTTCGACTCGGCCCGATTGGCCGCGTGATCTAAAACGTGAACGAATGGGACAAGACGCAAGCGGCGAAATTCGTGGCCGGCGGGCGAACGGTGCGGCTCGACGGATATCTTCGCCAGCCGGTCAGTACCATCGAATTGCTCGGTCTTGATTCCGGAAAGATCGTCTTACTGGTAATTTCCCCACACGTCGATGCAGCCCAGGCACACGCGATCATGATGGCCGCGGCCGGCCCAAGCAATGCCTCGACAGTCGAGGACCTCCTCAGGGCCAGTGTCGCGGACGTGGATCCTCAGACATCAGCCCAAACGTAACGCCCTGAGTATCAACGAATCCCGCTGTTCAGTGGTCTCGCGTACGTCGTCAAATGCTGGGCGCAGCCGGTTCGTCTCAACCCGGACGGTCTTGAAACGCATCACCGCGGTGCCCGCCGCCCGCCGCGCGCTTCGAACATTCGCTCGCCCCGGGCCAGGCGGACAATGGATTCGGCGACCTGGAAGGCACGAGAATCACGATGCGCGTCGAATACGGGTAGGCCAGCCGCCTGGCGCAACACCATCACCGCAAGTGCCGTACCAGTTCGGTGCGGAACGAGCAGGAGGGTAGCCTGCGCATCGCGGCCGCCAAACGTCATAACGTGCGGGCGTATCCCCTGCCACCAGTCCCAATTGAGGTCGTGCTGGCGTTGCAACGATGACCAGTTGACGTCTATTTCGCTGATCTGACCCAGCCGCGCGTCCAAGACAGTGACCAATTCAGTGAGCTCTCGCGAGATCATCCCGGTACGGGGCCACCACGCGCCATCGATCTTGTTCCCGAGCCGGGATGCGAGAGTGAGGCGCACCGGGCTGGCGGGCCGGCTGGGCCCCGCCATACCGATTGTGTATGTCGAGGGATCCGTCGCTGGGGCAGTCACCCACCCGTCCCGGTGCTGCAGAGATGTGGCGCTCACTTCTGTTGCCGAATCCTGTTGGGCGACAATGGTACCGATCGGAGGCCCTACTTGCGTCATGAGACACCATTCGCAGTTCGATCGATCAGCCCGCGAAACGGGCCGACGGAGAAATCACATTGCGCGTGATCTCGATGGGAATGCCGTTGGGCACCGAGGCTACCGCTCACAACGAAACAGCTCGTTAGGGATGTTACGCCACAATTTACTCTCGCGCGGTCGTACACGTTGCGAAGCCGGCGCCGAGCGCGGCGCCGAGGCCCATGCCATCGCCCAGTTGAATGCCATTAGCCCTCCGAAACAGGGCCGTGCCCTTGATATGGCACTGCGCGACAGCAGATTTCGAGTAATTTTGCAGCGATCCGGATCCAATCGCGGCTGAGGCGTACAAATGCGTAGCACCAAGGCGCGTATGCTGACGGAACAGGGACCGACATAGGCCCCCAAAAGCAAAGGGCCGCGATGTCTGATAAGTCTCCGAGGCAAAGCATGACCAAGAAATCGGCTAAATCCCTGAAGCAGAAACGCGCGGCGAAGCGTACAAAAGCCGCCGAAGCCCTACCGGGCGAGGCGTTGCTGCACTCCAAGAACCGCTGAGCTCAACGCATCTGGAAGATCGAGGCATCCGGACGTAACCCAGACGAACTCGTCGATAGGGTCCCGCCTTTTCGCTCTTCCGATGACAATCTGCGGGGCGAGAACCAACCGGCCGTGGCTTGAATAACCTGGACGGGCAACGTGTTTCTGGCCGGCAGCGGTTTGTCGACTCAGCGACGAGCAACCCGACACGGGCGTGTATTACCGCCAGGCGCCGCTTGCCCTGCGCCGGGAAAGCAGAACTTCAGGCCACCTGATCCGGCAGACTGGTGCACGGTTTACCGGCCCTGACCGGAAACGCCGTACCTGCACGCCGAGGGCGATTTCGACTACTCTCGTGCGCCTCTGCGATATCGTTGATTGCGGTTGACTCCCCAGCCTGCCGGAAACGTCCGGTGGCGATCCGTTGAGGTCCCCGCCGGCGACGATTCCGCACAGCCTCAATGACCGACAGTCACAAGATCGTGCTGCTGGATCGACACGACGGAGTCGTGCGCCCAGGGGTTTAAGGGCTACCGCTGAAGCTAGCGACGGTTTCAGCGCGCCTTCGCGCCCGGTTGCCAGTCGGCACGTAGCATCAACGCGTCCGAACTGCTCGATCCCCCGCTCAGACCGGCGCGAAGGTGCGTGCTTGAAAGGGGCAGGCGCTTCCGCGGCACTCAGCCTCAGTAAACCGTCGGCGGTCATTCCTAGACACCGCTTTACGGCGTCATGCGTGCCCGCCATCAAACGTCTCAGTCGCCTACGCGGGCGCCCGCGGGCCCGAGCCAAAGGGAAAGATCTTGAGTAAGTTCACCGAAACCATGTATCGGACCGCCCAGTCCAGTTCGAAGGGTCTGGTCACCGGGGAGCCGAACTGCCCGGTCCGGCACACCTGGGGCGAGGTGCACGAACGGGCCCGTCGTATCGCGGGTGGCTTGGCTAACGGCGGCGTCTGCCCCGGCGATGCCGTACCGGTGCTGGCCGGTGCCCCGGCCGAGATCGCGCCCACCAGCCAGGGCATCTGGATGCGCGGCGCCATCCTCTCCATGCTCCACCAGCCCACGCCGCGCACCGATCTCGCTCGCTGGGCCGAGGAGACCACCGCCGTCGTCAAGATGATCGGCGCCAAGACGATTGTCATCTCGGACCCATTCATGGCCGCGGCCGCGGCGCTGTCCGAGCTGGGCATGCAGGTGCTCATCATCGAGCGGCTGCTGGACAGTCGCCCGATCGATCCGGTCGAGACGGACGACGACGATGTCGCGCTTCTTCAGCTGACTTCCGGTTCTACCGGGTCACCCAAGGCGGTTCGGATCACCCACGGCAACGTCGTTTCAAACGCGGAGGCGATGTTCGCCGGCGCGCAGGTCGACATCGAAACCGACGTCATCGTGAGCTGGCTGCCCCTCTTCCATGACATGGGTATGACCGGGTTCTTAACCGTGCCAATGTATTTCGGCGCAGAACTCGTCAAGGTCACGCCGATGGATTTTTTACGCGACACGCTGCTGTGGGCCAAGCTCATCGACAAGTACAAGGGCACCATGACCGCGGCGCCCAACTTCGCCTACACGCTGCTCGCCAAACGCCTACGCAAGCTGGCCAAGCCCGGCCAATTCGACCTGTCCACCCTGCGATGGGCGCTGTCGGGCGCCGAACAGGTCGAACCAGCCGACGTCGAAGACCTCTGTGATGCGGGCAAGCCGTTCGGGTTACGTCCGGAGGCGATTCTGCCGGCCTACGGCATGGCCGAGACGACGGTGGCGGTGTCGTTCTCGGATTGTGGCACAGGCCTGTTGATCGATGAGGTCGACGCCGACCTGCTCGCCCTACTACATCGGGCTGTCCCCGCGAGCAAAGGCAAAACACGGCGACTAGCCACGCTCGGGCGCGTGCTCCAGGGACTGGAGGTGCGCATCGTCGACGAAGACGGCAACATCCTGCCCGCCCGCGCGGTCGGCGTCATCGAGGTGCGCGGTGAGCCGGTGACCCTGGGTTACGAGACGATGGCGGGTTTCGTCACAGCACAGGACGACCAGGGCTGGTATGACACGGGCGATCTGGGTTACCTCACCGAGACCGGTCACGTCGTCGTCTGCGGCCGGGTCAAGGACGTGATCATCATGGCCGGACGAAACATCTACCCGACCGACATCGAACGCGCCGCCGCGCGTGTTTCCGGGGTGCGGCCAGGGGGTGCCGTGGCGGTGCGCCTGGTAGCGGAGCATGTGCGAGAGACGTTTGCGGTCGCCGTGGAGTCCAACGATTGGCAGAACACGGCCGAGGTGCGCCGCATCGAACAACAGGTGGCACACGAGGTGGTTACCGAGGTCGACGTCCGGCCGCGCAATGTGGTGGTGCTCGAGCCCGGATCGATCCCCAAGACGCCGTCCGGCAAGCTGCGGCGTGCCCATACGTTGGCACTTGTCGGCTGATTTCGGGTACCCGAGGGACAGTACGTTTGGTCGACGGTGTACGCGAGGAGCGATGTTGGCGGAGTTCGACGCCCAACCCAACCGCGGGGTGCGCGCGGGGCCAGAACTTCCCCCCGGTCAGAGGGAAGCAGACGAGGCCGAACTTTATGCGGGGTTACGTGGAGTCGCCGGGATTGTGGCCGGTGGCCGCGGGGTGATCGACCTTCTCCGAGACGTGGCGGAGTTCGCCATGCAAGCGATTCCGGGCGCCGACGGTGTCGGGGTCTCATTAATCGATCCACAGCGCGGCATCTCCAGCGTCCGCACCTGGGCGGCGACAGCGGTGCTCGTCCACGACATCGACACCGTGCAATACACCGAACTGCAGGAGGGCCCTTGCATCACGTGCATGGAGTCCCAACGCCCCATCGTGAGCGGATCGCTGGGCAGTGACATCCGTTGGCCGCACTTCGGCGGCCGGGTGGCCCGGATGCGCATGCACTCCGCGTTAGCGCTGCCCCTGATCGTCGGCGGTCAGGTAATCGGTTCGATCAATGCCTACGCCGCGACTCGCGACGCGTTCGCCGCTCATGCCGTGCAGTTAGGGTCGCAATTCGCCAAAACCGCCGCAGTCTCGGTGTACAACGCCCAGTTGCTGGCCATTGCGCATGAACGGACGCTGCGATTGCAGCGCGCATTAGACAGCCGATCGGTGATCGATCAGGCGATCGGTATCATCCGTAGCCGATCGGGGACGGGTCCGGAGGAGGCCTTTGAACGGCTCGCCCAGATCAGCCAGACCGAAAATGTGAAGCTGCACACCGTCGCCGAGCGGCTGGTCGATGAGGCCGCGCGGCGAGCCCGAGCGCGACGCGGCTGAAAGCGTTATTACCGTGGCCCGGCACGCAGCTCGGCTAAGTCCGCCACGACAAGAGCCCGCGAGTCCTTGTCGGTCATCAATCTGCGGGCGACGTCCGTCAGATGTTCGCCCTTGGCCCGTGCATAGATTCGCAACAGCTTGAAGGCATCCTCCACGGGCACATCCAGCAGTTGGCGAATCAAACCCTTGGCCTGCTCGACAACGACGCGGCCGGTCAGCGCCGAACGTAGTCGCGGCATCACGGACGACGGTGCGGGCGGATGTTCTTGGAGGATCGCCACGCATGCGATGTGTGTCAGCGTTTTGCCGACGAGCAGATCGGCGTCATTGAGTTCGCCACGACGCGTGCCGAACAAGCCGAGTGCGCCCAGCACCATGCCGGCAGCCCGCATCGGAACCGCGTGTACCGATGCGAAGCCGGCATCGACCGCGGCCGGAACGAACCGTGGCCACCGCTCCAACGCGCCTTGGACGTCGGCAACGGAGACTGGTAGGCCGCTGCTGTAGCAGTCCACGCATGGACCTTCGTCGGCTTGCAGCTGGAACAGCTCCAGCTGCCGGGCCTCCTCCGAGGTGGCGGCCAGCAGGCGTAGCCGGTTCAGTGGGTCGGCGAGCAAAAATCCCGCGGCTTCGATGTCGAGCAACTCACTACATCGCTCTGTCAACCCAGTCAGCAGGTCGACGACGTCGAAGTCGTCAAGCAAACTATCGACGATCGATACGACGGCATCCAGCACACGGGTTTCACGAGGGGCCCCAATCACGCTGTCCTCCTTCCTGACTGGCGACGGTCAAGGCGCATCAGTCCACCTCGAGCCGCAGACGGCGATCAAGGATGTCCCGGGCGACCTCGGTGGCGCTGCGGCCCGTGGCGTAGGCATGGGCCCGCAGCCGGATCAGCGCCTCGGCTGGCTCCACTTCGAGCTGGGCGACGAGCATGCCGGTGGCCTGGCTGACCTCTGCGCGACCCAACGCGTTGAGTTCGGCCCAGGCATTGCTGTTGGGGTCCGCGACCGCAGCCTGCAGGTCGGCGTCCAGTAGATCGAGCAGCGGAACCCCTGCCAGCTCTGCGGCGGCGACAGCGCTGGTCAGCTCGTTGCCCGGTAACGGACCCGGCTGAGCGCGAAAGAGATCGAGCGCACCGACAAACTCACCGGCAACCACGAGGGGTATGGCATAAACACCCCTGATCTGGTTGCCGAGCATGGCGGGGCCGTATATGGGCCAGCGCGCCTCCTTGGGATCGGCGAGGTCGACGACCAGGACCGGAATCCGCTGGGCGACGGAATCCAGGCAGGGGCCCTCCCCAAGGATGAACTGAAGTTCGTCGTACCTGCGGGCGGGCTCGCCGCTGGCTCCCAGTGTTCCGCTGCTTGCCCCGTCGAAGACGATCGAGATCGCGGCCGCGTCAACATCGAGCAGGATCACACAGGCCTCGCACAACCGGTCCGCAGCCTCTGTCCCTCGCCGGCCTTCGACAGCAGCGCGGAGTTGCTCGTGGATTGCCACATTTAGCCGCACAGGGGCCGGGCGGCTGCACAGGTTCCCACGTGGCTCGCCGGGGACGTCATTCCCCCAGCCTTTCACGAGTTAGGCGCATTTACGAACGCGAACGCCGCCGGGTTGGTCGACGGGTTTTGGCGACCAGCTGAACCCTTCGTTGACCGCTGCGGTTGACTGGATTAAACCTCAAGGTGATCGTCGGGATGATCCCCGGATGGTGGTCACTGCCCGTCACCACGACATTTACGGAGGGCCATGAGTTCGGAACATGCAATAGAGAAAGTGCCGCTGTCGGAGATCCGGGAGGGCGACATGCTCCAAGATCCGACGTCTGGCAGGTGGATCAAAGTCACGCACACGGCCGACGACACCGCCAGCGGTCACCATCGCGTCTACTACGGCGACGGCGGCGAAGAGATCGATTCGCGTTACGTTGTTGGTCTCGTCAATCGCCAGGTACGGGAGTAGCGATAGCCTCAGTAATGACGGCCACTCTGCCGGTCATGCACTATCGCCGTGTGACTTACCAGCCATCCGCAGAGAAGGCGGGATCCGTTACGTCGCAGTCGGATTAGGGAACATCAGCGGAAAAGCGGCCGGCGGCCTCGGCGCCCGACTGAGTGCTTTCGGGCGAGTATCGCTGTCGATAATCCGCGCCGCTTTGCATCATTGCCTGTTCCGGATCGCGTCGCTGCTTCCCCCGCGATCCGAAACTTGTTCTCCGAGGCCGTTTCTGGCGCATCGTCAGTGGAGGCGAACAGAAACCGGTCGGGCAACGCAAGTTTGCAGATGGTGCGCACGGTGAGCAGGTACTGGCGAGCCAACGGACCGGTCGTATAAGGCAGGTCGTAGGTGACACACAACGCGCGAACCTGCGCGGCGATCTGAGGGTACCGGTTACTCGGCAAATCGGGGAAGAGGTGGTGTTCGATTTGGTAGCAGAGGTTTCCACTCATGAATGCCATGCCCGGCCCCGCATTGAAGTTCGCCGTACCCAGCATCTGGCGCAGGTACCATTCGGCCTTCGTCTCACCGTCCAGGACCGACTCGGTGAACTTTTCCGCACCATCCGTGAAGTGACCGCAGACAATGACGAGATAGGCCCAGACATTGCGAAGCCCGTTGGCCACCACGTTGGCCCCCAGCGTCCGGCGCCACCGGCCGCGGCTCAGCGCGGGGAACAGAACATAATCCTTGCCGGCCTGCCGAACGATCTTGCGGCGGAGGGCTTTTGCTAGGGCCGATTTACCAGCAGCCGTCTCCTCGCGTTCCTGCACTGCATACAGACAGTGCAATGCCACGCCCCATTCGAACAAGAGGGCCAGCAGCACCGCGCGCAACGGCTGCATCAGCGCGCTCGGCTGCCATGCGTCGTCACGGGTGACGCGCATGATGCCGAACCCGAGGTCGTCATCGACGCCGACGACGTTCGCGAAGACGTGGTGCCGGTAGTTGTGGGAGTGCTGCCACTGCGCCGAGAGACCGGCCATGTCCCATTCCCACGTACTCGAATGGATTTCGGGGTCGTTCATCCAATCCCATTGACCGTGGCTGATGTTATGGCCTAGTTCCATATTTTCGATGCATTTGGCCGCGGCCAGGGCCGCGGTCCCAACGGCCCATCCGCGTTTGCCTCTGCTGGTGGCGATGACCAGCCGCGCCGCGATCTCCAGGTAACGCTGAATAGCGATGGCGCGCAGGATGTATGCCCGGTCCTTGGCGCCGCGCGAAACCTCGATACCACGACGGATCGCTTCCAGATCGGCCGCGAACGCCTCAAGGTCTTCGTCGCTCAGATGAGCGTATTCAGGTACTTCGGTAATAGCCATTGAAATCAACTAGATTCGGGCGCGCTCAGAGGCGTCTGCGCGACGACACGCAGCCAAGGACAGTTCGCGAACCGCAGCATCAGAAATTATGTCCGATCAATGAGTAGTCAGTCGCCCGCGAGACGCCGTCAGGCACACGGTCAAAATGAGCCGGATAAATCTGGATCAGCAGGACTGCGGCATCGGGCGACGAGTTACTTCTCGTCGGCCGCGAATACGGCTGTACTACTTGCTGCAGTTACCGTCGTTGCCCTCGTCACCGGAGCCGGACCGTACGGCAGCCTGTCCGGACCTAGGGATCCGGAGGGCGTTGAGCCATCTGATTGATATACCTGCCTTAGCGGCTCGACGCCGTGTGCACTGACCGTAGGCGTTTGGGCGCACTCATGCAACACCGAGACCGCCGAGCAACGCGTCGACAGCTGCACGAGACCCTGTTGAACCGGCTGCTGACCATCCGGTCGTACGTGATCGAGCGGTCAGTGCCCGAGACTGCCGTCTCGCCGCGCGAGATCGACGTCGAGCAGGCGCTTGAGTTCCTTGCCGTACATACCGGTCGATTCGGTCGTCAGCATCTCATTGTGCGTGCAGTCGACCTCGTACACGGTGATGTCGCCCGCAGCGTAGGGTCGCCAACTTTGCCGAAGATGGGTACCGCGATCGCTGTCTTCTCGCGCGGCGGCAAAGACCGTCACATCGCCGTCCAGGACGCCGGGTTGGTGAGCCCGATAGAAAGCGAGATTGGTGTTCAGGTTCTGAACGAGCAGATTCAGCAGATCTTTGTGTCGGGAAAGCTCAATGGCTTCGTGATGGCGGATTAAATCTTCGATTTGCTCGTACGACAGCGACTCATTCGGTTCGGGCGTGGTGACACCGTAGAACTGCAGAATTTCTTTCACGATCTGAGCTTCGTCCAGAGCATAGTCGCGCAGGGCCATGCTGCTGTCGATGATCGGCTGAGCGTCGAGAAGGAACAGGTTGGTGACCCTTTCCCGTTGCCGAAGCTCGACGGCGAGTTCATGAGCGATCACACCCCCGTAAGACCAGCCGAGGAGGTTATACGGCCCGTCGGGATCAACGCTCTGGATCCGGTCGGCGTAGGACTTAGCCATATCTCGAATCGACTGGGGCTCAAGCTCTTCGGGCCGCGTAATCTGCTGAATTCCGATAATCGGGCAGTCCAGGTGATTGCCGAGCACCTGGTACGGCCAACTCACCCCACCTGCGGGATGAACGCAGAACAGCGGGGTACCGCTGCCCCCTTTCAGATGCTGGAGGGGAAGCACTTCTTGAGTGGAAGCCGTGTGCGTCTGCAGCCGGTGACTCAACGTGCGCACCGTGGGCGCTTCAAACAGCGCCGGTACCGCAAAATCGGCGTCCATGGTGGCGTTGACCGCGGCGATCACGCGCATCGCCGAAATGCTGTCGCCACCGAGATCGAAGAACGAGTCGTCGACACCGACGCGGTCGATTCCGAGGACGTCGGCGTAGATTCTGGCCAGGGTCTCCTCGGCGGGGGTGCTCGGGGCACGGTACTGGCCCGCGGTGTGTCCGGGCGCCGGCAGGCTGCGGACGTCGACTTTGCCGTTGGGCGTCAACGGCAGCGCCTCGAGACTTACCAGCGTTGGAACCATGTAGCCCGGGAGCCGTTCGCTCAGCGCGGCGCGCGCCTCGGCCAGATCGATTGTGCCGGTGACATACCCCACCAGACGCTTCTCACCCGGTCGGTCCTCACGAGCGACCACCACCGCCTGCGCCACCCCGTCAAGCGCAGACAACGCCGCCTGGATCTCGGTCAGTTCGACGCGATAGCCGCGGATCTTGACCTGCTGATCGGCGCGGCCCACGTAGTCCAACTGCCCGTCGGCACGCCACCGCACCAGATCGCCGGTGCGGTACATCCGTGTGCCGGGCGCTCCGAATGGGCAGGCCACAAAGCGCGACGCGGTCAAGCCGGCCCTGCTCACATAGCCGCACGCCACCCCCCAACCGGCCACATACAACTCACCGACCACCCCGGCCGGCACCGAGCGCAACCAGCCGTCCAGCACGAACAACGCCGCACCCGAGACCGGCGACCCGATGGGCGGTGTCCCTGATCCGGCCGCTAGTGGCGCACTCATCGCCGCGTACACCGTGGTCTCGGTTGGACCGTAGGCGTTGACCATCAGCCGGCCCGGCGCCCACCGATCCACCACGTCGGCCGGGCATGGCTCGCCACCGATCAGCAACGCCGTCGACTCCAAGCCCTCCGGCGAGAGCGCCCCCACCGCCGACGGCGTCTGGGTCAACACGTTCACCCGCTGCGCCACCAGCAGGTCGTGGAAGTCGACCGGCGAGGCCACCACCTCTTCGGGCACCACCACCAACCGCTCTCCGTGCAGCAGTGCACCCCACATCTCCCACACCGAGAAGTCGAAGGCGTAGGAGTGACACTGCGTCCACACTTGTCCGGAGGGCAGGCCCGCGCCGAAGGAGTCGAGCAGCTGGGCCACGTTCTGGTGCGTGATCGCCACTCCCTTCGGCGCACCCGTCGTGCCCGAGGTGTAGATGATGTGCGCGATGTCATCGGGGGCCGGGACCGGCGGTGCGGTGCCCGGTTGGCCGTCGATAACCGGGTCGTTGACATCGATGACCGGCAGGTCATGCCCGTCGAATCGGTCGGCCAGCCCCGCTGCGGTGACCGCGGCGATCGGCGCGGCATCGGCCACCATGAACCCGATCCGCGCCGCGGGCACCGCCGGGTCGATCGGCAGATACGCCGCCCCGGTCTTGAGGACGCCCAAGATCGCCACGATCGCCTCGGCCGACCGTTTGAACAACACCGCAACGCAATTGCCCGGGCCCGCGCCCCGAGCGGCCAGCAGCTGGGCCAATCGATTGGCGGACTCATCCAGCTCGAGGTAAGTCCAGGTGCGCTCACCGCACACCAGCGCCACCGCCTCCGGTGAGCGGGCGACCTGCGCGGCGAACAACGCCGGAACGGAGACCCGCTGGGGTGCGGACTGGAGTGACGCCGCCTGGTTACCGAGTTCCTTTAGGCGGGCATCGCCATCGCTACCCAGCAAATCGATCGCCGAGAGCCGCCGGTTGGGTGCGGAGGCCATCGCCGCCAGTACCCAATGCAACCGGTCGATCAGCGTTTCGATATCGGAGCGATCGAACACGCCGGTGTCGAATTCGACACGCAGGCCCAGTTCGCTACCGGGCAGGACTTGTACGGTCAGCGGGTAGTGGGTGGATTCGTGCCGAACGATATCGCCGATTGCCATCTCCCCATTGGCGGCCAGTGCGGCGGCGTCCACCGGGTAGTTCTCATAGGCGAGCAGCGTGTCGAACAGCTGGTCGTGACCGGTGATGCGGTGGATCTCGCTGAGCGCGAGGTGCTGGTGCTCGAGCGTGCGGTTGTTCGTGCTTCGCAGTTGCTCGAGCAGGTCGATCGCGGTGGTGGTGGGCGTGATACGCGCCCGGACCGGCACCGTGTTGATCAACAGTCCGACCATCGACTCGGCGCCGACGAGGTCGGCCGGCCTGCCCGAAACGGTGGTACCGAATGCCACATCGTGCTGGCCAGTCAGCCAGCACAGCAACTGGGCATAGGCACCCTGCAGCACCGTATTGACTGTGGTCTGACAAGAACGCGCCAAGGCACCGACGGCGTCCGTGATCTCGGCGGGCAGCCCAAAAGATGCCACGCCTCGATTACCCGACAATGGGTGCCCCGGGCTGACCAGAGCGGGGGCGTCAAAGCCGTTCAACACCTCGGCCCAGGCCGAGTGGGCGGCATCCAGATCACGATCGGCCAGCCACGTCACAAACCGTCGGTACGATCCGGCCGGGCCCAGCGGCTGACCGTGATAACTGCTGAAGATCTCCCCCATCAAGATCGGCAACGACCAGCCGTCGACCACGATGTGGTGATTGGTCAGCACGAACCGGTGCCGATCCGCGCTGATGCGCACCAATGCCACCCGGAAGGCCGGCTCGCCGTTCAGCTCGCAGACCGCGGCGCGCTCGGCGGCGCACACTTGCTCGATCTGGCGATCAACCTCGGCATCGCTGGTCCCGGTGAGGTAGATATAGCGCCAAGGCGGCCCGGGATCAGCCGGAATGATCTGCACCGGCTCGTCGAATTGCGGACAGAACCGGGCTACCAGATGTGGATGCCGCTTGACCACCGTGTGCACCGCATCGCGCAGCCGGTAGGGGTCAAGGGCACCGGTCACCGCGATGTTCAGCTGCACGGCGTAGAGGTCGTCGGCGCTGACCTGCGCGGTGCGGGCGTGAAAGAGCAGCCCCTGCTGCAGCGGGGACAACGGCAAGATGTCGGCCACCGCGTGGTGCTGTTGCAGCTCGTCGATCTGGTGCTGGCTCAACCGGGCCGGAGCGATATCAGAAGGCGTCAACCCACCCCCGCCGCGTCGCACATGCGCGCAGATACCGGCCAGGGCGTCAAACCACAACCGGCTCAACCGGGCGATCTGACCTTCGTCCAGTGCCGACCGCGCCCAGGTCCAGTTGGCTTGCAGGCGCGGGCCGGTCTCGGTGTCGACGGTGCCGGCATTGAGGTCCACGGTGTGCATCAGCGGCATCGGTATTGCCGTGGCCGCCTGGGTAATCCATAAGCCGTCCGGGCTGATCCCCCAGCCGTCACCCGATACGTCGGCCGGCCCGCCCATGCGCCCGAAGTAGTTGAACCCGATCGGTGGGTCGGAGCCTTCCAGGTCAACCTCGGCGTTCAGGTAGCGCAGCATCCCATAGGTGATGCCGTCAGGGAGGGCACGAAGCTGCTCTTTAGCGTCCTTGATCACCGCCCCGAGCTCTGCGTCGCCGGCGACCACCTGCGCCCAGGTCAGCCCGCCGGCGGTCAACGCCACGGGGTACTTGGTGGTGAACCAACCCACCGCGCGCGACAGGTCGACACCGGGCGCCAGCTCCTCGTGGCGCCCGTGGCCTTCGACGTCGATCGCGATCGGGTCGGCACCGGTACCCAAGAACTCCGTCATCGCCAAGGCGAACGAGATCAACAAAATCTCGTGTATGCCGGCATGGAACGCGGCGGGCACCTCACCGAGGAGCATCCGAGTCGTCTCGGCGTCGTCCAGCGACATCGACAGGCGCCCGGCAGTCTCATACGTATCGACGGGCTGCACTGCCGGCAACGCCGCCGGCGTCGCCGCGACCTGCCGCCACATCTGCGCCTTTTCAACGACTTTCGAGCTGCGGGCGTGCTTGTCGAGAAACTCCGCCCAGCGGGCAAACGACGTCCCGGTCACCGGAAGCACTATCGGTTGTTCGGCACGATGCTGTGCCCAGCCGATGTTGAGGTCCTCCAACACAATTCGCCACGACACGCCGTCGACTGCCAGGTGGTGGATCATCAACACCAGCTGGCCCGTCGAGGCGGCCCACAATGCGCTGAGCACCTTGCCGGCGGCCGGATTCAACCGCGACCGCGCCCGTATCACCGCATCCTCGGACAGCGCCTCCACCCGCTGCAGGCAGGAGCGGGCGTCCACTGAGCCGGCCTCGAGGACCTGCATCGACCACGCGCCGGCGCCGTCGTCCTCGAGGCGCAGTCGCAGCATGGCATGCCGATCCAGCAGGGCCTGCACCAGCACCACCACGTCGGCCTCGGTCACCCCGTGGGGAGCCTGCACCACCACCGTCTGGTTGAACTGATCGACCGGCCCCTCGACCTCGGCCAGCCACCGCATGATCGGCGTGCCCAGCACCGCACCGATGCCCTCATCGACTGGACCGCCGCCACCTTCGGCCACCCCAGCCACCCGGGCCAACCGGGCCACCGTCTGCTCGACGAAGATATCGCGCGGCCGACACACCAGGCCGGCGGCGCGGGCCCGGGCCACCACCTGCATGGACAA
>NZ_LZIF01000083.1 GCF_001667145.1 Mycobacterium sp. 852002-51971_SCH5477799-a | reverse complement strand
CCGCCCCGCCCCCCCCCCCCCCCCGCGGCCCGGCGGTGGCCGTCCCGGTGGTCCCGGCGGTCGTGACGGAGGCGGCGGCAACTACCGCGGAGGCGGCGGCGGCGGAGTCGGCGCCCCGCCCGGGGGTGGCGGCGGTTTCCGTGGCCGTCCCGGTGGTGGCGGCGGCGGTGGCCGTCCCGGCCAGCGCGGCGGTGCCGCCGGCGCTTTCGGCCGTCCCGGCGGTGCGCCGCGACGGGGCCGCAAGTCGAAGCGGGCGAAACGCGCCGAATACGAGAACATGCAGGCGCCCGTCGTCGGCGGCGTGCGGTTGCCGCACGGCAACGGCGAGACCATCCGGCTCGCCCGCGGCGCATCGCTCTCCGACTTCGCCGACAAGATCAACGCCAACCCGGCCTCGCTGGTGCAGGCGCTGTTCAACCTCGGCGAGATGGTCACGGCCACCCAGTCGGTCGGCGACGAGACGCTCGAGCTGCTGGGCAGCGAGATGAACTACGTCGTGCAGGTCGTGAGCCCGGAGGACGAGGACCGCGAGCTGCTGGAGTCCTTCGACCTGACCTACGGCGAGGACGAGGGCGGCGAGGAAGACCTGCAGACCCGGCCGCCGGTGGTGACCGTGATGGGTCACGTCGACCACGGTAAAACCCGACTGCTGGACACCATCCGGAATGCCAGCGTTCGCGAGGCGGAGGCTGGCGGCATCACCCAGCACATCGGTGCCTACCAGGTGTCCGTCGACTTCGACGGCACCGAGCGGCCGATCACGTTCATCGACACCCCGGGTCACGAGGCGTTCACCGCCATGCGTGCCCGCGGTGCCAAGGCCACCGACATCGCGATCCTGGTGGTCGCCGCCGACGACGGCGTCATGCCGCAGACGGTGGAGGCGATCAACCACGCGCAGGCTGCCGACGTGCCGATCGTGGTGGCGGTCAACAAGATCGACAAGGAAGGCGCCGACCCGGCCAAGATCCGCGGCCAGCTCACCGAATATGGTTTGGTGGCAGAGGATTTCGGTGGCGACACGATGTTCGTCGACATCTCGGCCAAACAGGGCACCAACATCGAGGCGCTGGAAGAGGCGGTGCTGCTGACCGCCGACGCCGCTTTGGACCTGCGGGCCAACCCCGATATGGAAGCCCAGGGTGTGGCGATCGAGGCGCACCTGGACCGCGGTCGCGGACCGGTGGCCACCGTGCTGATCCAGCGCGGCACGCTGCGGGTCGGTGACTCGATCGTCGCCGGCGACGCCTACGGCCGGGTTCGCCGCATGGTCGACGAGCACGGCGAGGACGTCCATGAGGCGCTGCCGTCGCGGCCGGTGCAGGTCATCGGCTTCACGTCGGTGCCCGGCGCCGGGGACAACCTGCTGGTGGTCGACGAGGATCGCATCGCCCGCCAGATCGCCGACAAGCGCAGCGCGCGCAAGCGCAACGCGCTGGCGGCACGTTCGCGCAAGCGGATCAGCCTGGACGATCTGGATGCCGCGTTGAAGGAAACCAGCCAGCTGAACCTGATCCTCAAGGGCGACAACGCCGGTACGGTCGAGGCGCTGGAAGAGGCGCTGATGGGAATCCAGATCGACGACGAGGTGGAGCTACGCGTCATCGACCGCGGTGTCGGTGGCATCACCGAGACCAACGTCAACCTGGCGTCGGCCTCGGACGCGGTGATCATCGGCTTCAACGTGCGGGCCGAGGGCAAGGCCACCGAGCTGGCCAACCGCGAGGGTGTGGAGATCCGCTACTACTCGGTGATCTACCAGGCGATCGACGAGATCGAGAAGGCCCTGCGCGGCATGCTCAAGCCGATCTACGAGGAGAGCCAGCTGGGTCGCGCCGAGATTCGGGCGATCTTCCGGTCCTCCAAGGTCGGCATCATCGCCGGCTGCATGATCAGCAGCGGCATCGTGCGCCGCAACGCCAAGGCGCGGTTGCTGCGGGACAACATCGTGGTCACCGACAACCTTTCGATCACCTCGCTGCGACGGGAGAAGGAGGACGTGACCGAGGTCCGCGAGGGCTTCGAGTGCGGTATGACGCTGGGGTACTCCGACCTCAAAGAAGGCGACATCATCGAGTCCTACGAGTTGGTCCAGAAAGAGCGCACCTGACCACCGCCGGCGATGCAGAAGGGATTGTGTGATGAGGTGGGGGTACTCCCCAGCTCCGCGGGGACCCCACCCGCTTGCGGGGGAAAGGCGGTGAAGCCGAATGCCTGACCCGGCCCGGGCGCGCCGTTTGGCCAAGCGGATCAACACGATCGTCGCCTCCGCGATCGAGTTCGAGATCAAGGATCCCGGGCTCGACGGGGTCACCATCGTCGACGCGAAGGTGACCGCCGATCTGCACGATGCGACGGTGTTCTACACGGTGATGGGACGCACGCTGGACGACGAGCCGGATTACGAAGCGGCCGCGGCCGCCCTGGAACGGGCCAAGGGCGCGCTGCGCACCATGGTCGGGGCCGGCACCGGTGTGCGCTTCACGCCCACGCTGACGTTCGCCCGCGACACCACGTCGGACAACGTGGCGCGGATGGACGAGTTGTTGGCGCGTGCGCGTGCCGCGGACGCTGATCTGGCGCGGGTTCGTTCGGGAGCCAAGCCGGCTGGGGAGGCCGATCCATACCGGGATAGCGGATCGGGCGTGGAGCCCGGCTTCGACGGGAGTATCCGTGACGACGACCAACACGAATACTGAGCTGGGCGGCTCCAGGGCGGCGTCACGTGTCGACGCCGCCGGCGCGGTCGAATTGCTCTCGGGCGCTGACACCGTCGCGGTGATCGCACACGTGCATCCCGACGCCGACACCATCGGCGCCGGGCTGGCGCTGGGGCTGGTGCTGGACAAGTGTGGCAAGCGCGTCGAGGTCAGTTTCGCCGAGCCGGCGGGGCTGCCCGAGTCGTTGGCGTCGCTGCCCGGCTGTCGACTGCTGGTGAGTCCGGACGCGATGCGTCGCGACGCCGATCTGGTTGTCACCGTTGACGTTCCGAGCGTCAAACGGCTGGGCGCGTTGAGCGGCCTGGCCGTAGCGGCCGACGAGTTGTTGGTCATCGATCACCACGCCTCCAACGATGTGTTCGGCACCGCCAATTTCATTGATGTGTCGGCCGATTCGACCACGATGATGGTCGCCGACATTCTCGATGCCTGGGGCAAGCCCATCGATCCCGACGTCGCGCACTGCATCTACGCCGGGCTGACGACCGACACCGGCTCGTTCCGCTGGGCCAGCGGGCGCGCCTTGCGGCTGGCCGCCCGGCTGGTCGACGGCGGCGTCGACAACGCCGCGATCAGCCGGACCCTGATGGACAGCCACCCGTTCGGATGGCTGCCGCTGCTGTCGCGGGTGCTGGCCTCGGCGCGGCTGCTGCCCGACGCCGCGGGTGGCTTGGGACTGGTGTATGCCGTTGTCGCCCACCAGGATTGGGTCGGCTCACGCCCAGAGGAAGTGGAGAGCATCGTCGACATCGTGCGGACGACGCAACAGGCGGAGGTGGCCGCGGTGTTCAAGGAGATCGCGCCGCAGCAGTGGTCGGTCTCGATGCGGGCCAAGGCCGCGGTGGACCTGGCGTCGGTGGCGTCCGGGTTCGGCGGCGGCGGGCACCGGCTGGCGGCCGGCTACTCCACCAGCGGCTCGATCGACAACGCGGTGGCGTCGCTGCGCACGGCGCTTGACTAGAACGCCCAGCTTCCCGAGCGCTGCACGACGAACCCGTGGTCGCCGCTGGTGGTGTCCAGGCAGGCGACGAGGTCGTCGGTCCCCACCGCGCAGGTGACGTTGAGGTAGGTCAACTTCTGGCCGGACGCCAGCGCCTTGCCGCCGGCCGGCAGCGGTGCCGGGTTGCCGTCGCATCCGCCATAGGACATGCGGGTCAACTGATAGCCCGGGCCCTTGAAGTCCACCGAACCCACGACGCAGTCGCCGGGCCGTGGGCGGCCACCGGGGAACGGGACGTCGTCCATCCCGAGCATGTCGCCCTTGCACTTGATGTCCTGCGACGGTTGTGGCACGGGCGGCGGCCCGCCGTAGAAGTCACAGACCAGGGCCGGGCCGGCGGAGAAACTGACCCGCGGTGGGCTTCCCGGCGCGCCGGCGCCCAGGTAGCCGTCGGCCGGGACGGCGGTGAAGGCGTCGAGGTTGGGAAATCCCGGTGGCGGCAGCGCGCCCGCGTGCGGCGCGAACACCGCGATCGCCGACGTGGCCGCCAGCGTCAGGCCGACCAGCATCCTCACGGCGATTCCGACGACCGCATGCATCAGCTGATGGTAGGGGGTGGGCGCAGTCGGTGGGGCCGGACTGCGTAGATCGTGACGTCAGCGCACCTGCGAGCGCCCGCGTTGCAGCACGGCCTCCCGGTTGGCGGCGATGTCGTCGCCGCTGGTCCGGAACTGCCGGGCCGCCGTCGCCTCTTGCCACAGCCCCGCGCTGGTCTGCGCGTCGTCGATCCGGTGATAGGACGCCAGCAGCGCCCGCACGGCGTCCTGGTTGTTTCCGACGATCGACGCCGCCACCGCCCGGGCGGCGGGAAGCAGCTGGTCGTGCGCCACCACCTCGGTCACCAGGCCGGCGCGCAGCGCGTCGCCGGCGGACAGGTAGTCCCCGGTCATGCTCATCCGCCGGGCCAGCCCGATTCCCACCTTCTGCGGCAACCGCACGCTCAGGCCCCAGGTGGGCAACAGGCCCACCCGTGCGTGCGTGTCGGCGAACCGGGCGTTCTCCGAGGCGATCAGGATGTCGCAGTACAACGCCAGCTCCAGCCCGCCGGTCACCGCGGCGCCGTTGATCGCGCCGATCACCGGCTTGGTCAGCGCGGGCCACCGCGGCGAGATGTCTGGAAGCGCCGTGGAGCCACCCAGTTCCTTGAGATCGAGTCCCGCGCAGAACACCGGGTCGGTGCCGGTGACGATGACGACGTCGACGTCGTCATCGGTTTCGGCGTCGGCCAGTGCGCCGAAGAAGCGGTCGCGTAATGCCGAAGACAGGGCGTTGCGCGACTGTGGCCGGTGCAGCGTCAGGGTGCGCACTCGTTCGTCGGTGTCGATCAGCAGGATCTCGTCGGTCATCACATCACGGTAGCCAGTCGCCCGGCGCGGTCGGGCGACCGCCTCGCCGCCGGCGCATCCGCCGGGGAGCGGCGGCACCGAGCAGCGCTTATCGTGGAAAAGATGTGCCGGAATATCACCGAACTGCGTGGCCTGCAGCCAGCGGCGACCGCCGAGGAAATCGCGGCGGCGGCGCGGCAATACGTGCGCAAGGTCAGCGGCATCACCCGCCCCTCGGCCGCCAATGTCGATGCGTTCGAGGCGGCGGTTGCCGAGGTCACCGAGACGACGACGCGGTTGCTGGGGCAGCTGCCGCCGCGGCGCCAGCCCCCCAAGACGGTGCCGCCGTTGCGTCGGCCAGAGGTGGTGGCGCGGATGGCGGGCGCGAAATGACCGTCGCCACAACAGTTCCCGCGCTCAAGGAGTGGAGCGCCGCGGTGCATGCCCTGTTGGACGGCCGCCAGCGGGTGTTGCTGCGCAAGGGTGGTATCGGGGAGAAGCGGTTCGAATTGGCCGCGCGCGAATTCCTGTTGTTCCCCACGGTCGCGCACAGCCACGCCGAGCGGGTGCGCGCCGAGCATCAAGACCTGCTGACACCCGCCGCCGCCGACAGCACCGACGAACAGTTGGTGATCCGGGCCGCCGCGAAAGTTGTTGCGGCGGTGCCCGTTGAGCGCCCGGACGGTCTTGCGGCCATCGAGGACCTGCACATCTGGACCGCCGACTCGGTGCGCGCCGACCGGCTCGACTTCCGTCCCAAGCACAAGCTGGCCGTCTTGGTGGTGTCGGTGAGCCCCCTGGTCGAGCCCGTGCGCATCACCCGGACCGCGGAATACGGCGGCTGCAAGAGCTGGGTGGAGCTGCCGGTGCAGCCGCCGTTGGGGGCGCCGGTGCATGACCCCGTTCATGATCAAGCGGCGCTGGCCGCGGTCGCCGCCCGGGTCCGCGCGGCAGTGGGCTGAGAACGCGCCCGGGTCCGCGCGGCTGAATCAGAACTTGTAATACGGCGCGAGGTCGTTGGCGCGTTGCACGTTGGTCTGCATGCAGTCGACCTCGGGGTTGGAGTAGACGGTCGAGTAGTAAAGCGCCTGCTGCAGCACCCCGTAGCTGGTCTTGAACACGACCATGCAGGAATAGAACCAGTAGCTGTTGTGGTAGGTCGGCTTGAGCACCCAGTACTGCGCGGCGCGGTGACCCGCGATCGTCGTCTCGACCGCGTCGGCGGGCAGCGAGGCCTCGTAGGTGCGCCAGATGATGGGCTCGATGGCCATCTGATAGTTGCCGGCGTCGAAGTGGCAGCGCAGCCCGTCTTCGTGTTCGGGCGGCGTGAAGCCCAGCCCGAGCCGCTGGACGACGTCGAACGGAATGTCCTCGCACGCATCGAACGGGCGTGGATCGGTGGTCGCCACGATCGGGCTCTTCATGGTCGTTTCCATCGGCTGGGCGGTCGACTTCAGCTCGACGGACCGATCGGCGGCGCCCGACCCGCTTGGGGCGGTCACCAACCCCACCGTGCCCCCGATGGCCGCTGTGAGCAGCGCACCCAGCGCCCCCACCAGACGAACATTGGCGAACACGACACCCCCTGACGCCCCAGCGGTCCTTTGGGGGGAGTGTACAAGTCCCGCGGGAGACGTCACAGGCAAACCTGAACTTGTTCTAACTTGCCCGCCAGCCGCCGCAATGACGCCCGCGAAACGGGCTTATCCCGCTCGGCTCGTTAGGGTGGTTAATCGTGGCTGGGCATACATCAGTGCAGGAATCGACCAACGGTGGGCAACCGACGCTGTGGGCGGTGTCCGACCTGCACACCGGTCACCTCGGCAACAAGCCGGTCACCGAATCGCTGCATCCGTCCCATCCGGACGACTGGCTGATCGTCGCCGGCGACGTCGCCGAACGCACCGACGAGATTCGTTGGGCTCTTGACCTGCTGCGACGGCGCTTCGCGAAGGTGATCTGGGTGCCGGGCAACCACGAGCTGTGGACCACCACGCGCGACCCCGTGCAGGTCTTCGGCAAGGCGCGCTACGAGTACCTGGTGAACATGTGCGACGAGATGGGTGTGGTCACGCCCGAGCACCCGTTCCCCGTCTGGACCGAGCGAGGTGGCCCGGCCACGATCGTGCCGATGTTCCTGCTCTACGACTACAGCTTCTTGCCCGAGGGGGCCACGAGCAAAGCCGAAGGCCTCACCATCGCGCGCGAGCGCAACGTGGTGGCCACCGACGAGTTCCTGCTCTCCCCGGAGCCGTACGCAACCCGGGAGGCGTGGTGCCGAGAGCGTATCGAGACCACCCGTGCCCGCCTCGAAGAGCTGGACTGGATGACACCGACCGTCCTGGTGAACCACTTCCCGCTGGTCCGCGAACCCTGTGACGCGCTGTTCTATCCGGAGTTCTCGCTGTGGTGCGGAACCACCAAGACCGCCGACTGGCACACCCGCTACAACGCCGTCTGTTCGGTCTACGGCCACCTGCACATCCCGCGGACCACCTGGTATGACGACGTGCGATTCGAGGAAGTGTCGGTGGGCTACCCGCGGGAGTGGCGCCGCCGCCGCCCGCCCAGCTGGCTGCGTCAGGTGCTGCCGGATCCGCAGTACGCGCCGGGCGACCTCAACGACTTCGGCGGCCACTTCGAGATCACCCCCGAGATGCGACGGCAGGCCGCGCAGTTCCGGGAACGGTTGCGGCAGCGGCAATCACGATGACCGGGGACTCGCTGGTTTCCGCGGTGCTGCCGGAGGCGGACGGCCTGGCCTACTCCGAGGTGTACTCCGATCCACCCGATCTCGCGCCGATGCCCGAAGAGGAGCCGCTGATCGCCAGGTCGGTGACCAAGCGACGCAACGAGTTCATCACCGTCCGGCACTGCGCCCGGGAGGCGCTGGGTGAGCTTGGCCTGCCGCCGGTGCCGATCCTCAAGGGGGAGAAGGGCGAACCCTGCTGGCCCGACGGCGTGGTGGGCAGCCTCACCCACTGCACGGGTTATCGGGGTGCGGTGGTGGGCCGCACGGACGCGGTGCGCTCGGTGGGCATCGACGCCGAACCGCACGACGTGCTACCCGACGGCGTGCTGAACGCGATCGCGCTCGAAGAGGAGCGACACGAAATCTCCACCTTGCCAGCGGGGCTGCATTGGGACCGAATCCTGTTCTGCGCCAAGGAGGCGACATATAAAGCGTGGTTCCCGCTGACCAAGCGGTGGCTGGGTTTCGAGGACGCGCATGTCGTGTTCGACCTCGACCCGCCCGATGGGGGAACCACCGGGGTGTTCGTCTCCAAGATCCTGATCGATCCGGAGGCGCTGTCGGGCCCGCCGCTGACCGCGCTGAGGGGCCGCTGGTCGGTCGAGCGCGGCCTGGTGCTCACCGCCATCGTGCTATGAGCGAAAGTCCCAGCGGGCCCGGCATAGTCGTCGTCGACAAGCCGCCCGGGATGACCAGTCATGACGTGGTCGGCCGCTGCCGCCGGATCTTCTCCACCCGCAGGGTGGGGCACGCGGGGACGCTGGACCCGATGGCCACCGGTGTGCTGGTGATCGGCGTCGAACGCGCCACCAAGATCCTCGGCCTGTTGACCGCGGCCGCCAAGTCGTACACCGCCACCATCCGGTTGGGCCAGAGCACGTCCACCGACGACGCCGAGGGCGAACCGGTGCACAGCGTCTCGGCGCGGCACCTGACGAGCGAGGCGATCGAATCCGCCGTGAGCGGCCTGCGTGGCGACATCGAACAGGTGCCGTCGACGGTCAGCGCTATCAAGATCGACGGCAAGCGCGCCTACCGACTGGCCCGCGAGGGCCAAGCAGTCGAGCTGCAGGCCCGGCCGGTGCGCATCGACCGGTTCGAGGTCTGCGAGATCCGGTCCGGCGGTCACGACTTCGTCGACCTGGATGTCGAGGTCGACTGCTCGTCGGGGACCTACGTTCGGGCCCTGGCCCGCGATGTCGGCGCCGCCCTCGGGGTGGGCGGGCACCTGACGGCGTTGCGGCGCACCCGCGTCGGGCGCTTCGGGCTCGATCAGGCCTACCCGCTCGACGAACTGGCAGAGCGCCCGCGGCTCAGCTTCACCCTGGACGAGGCCTGCCTGTTGATCTTCCCGCGCCGCGACCTGTCGACCGAGCAAGCCGAGGCGACCGGCCACGGGCGGCCCCTGGAGGCTGCGGGGATCGACGGCGTGTACGCGGCCTGCGACCCCGACGGCCGGGTGATCGCGCTGCTGCGTGACGAGGGCGCGCGCACGAAGTCGGTGGTGGTCATCCGCCCGGCGACGCTCTAACGGCCCCGGCCCAACGGTTGGTTGGGCTAGGTTGCACACTGAGGTGTCTAGCGGCCTACGAAAGGGGCTGGAATGTCCACCACAACGTCCAACAAGGTTTACGTCGTCGGCGTCGGCATGACGAAGTTCGAGAAGCCGGGCCGCCGCGAGGGCTGGGACTACCCCGACATGGCCAGGGAATCGGGAACCAATGCGCTGGCGGACGCCGGCATCGACTACCGCGAGGTCCAGCAGGGCTACGTCGGCTACGTCGCCGGTGATTCGACGTCGGGGCAGCGGGCGCTCTACGAGCTGGGCATGACCGGGATCCCGGTCGTCAACGTCAACAACAACTGCTCCACCGGCTCGACCGCGCTGTTCCTGGCGGCGCAGGCCATCCGCGGCGGCATCGTGGACTGCGCGATCGCGCTCGGGTTCGAGAAGATGCAGCCGGGTTCGCTGGGTGGCGGCGCCCAGGACCGCGAATCGCCGATGGGTAAGCACGTCAAGGCGATGGCCGCCATCGACGAGTTCGCGATGCCCGTCGCCCCGTGGATGTTCGGCGCCGCCGGCCGCGAGCACATGAGGCAATACGGCAGCACCGCAGAGCATTTCGCCAAGATCGGTTACAAGAACCACAAGCACTCGGTCAACAACCCGTTCGCCCAGTTTCAGGAGTCCTACACGCTCGACGACATCCTGGCGGCGCGGATGATCTCCGACCCGCTGACCAAGCTGCAGTGCTCGCCGACCTCGGACGGTTCGGGCGCGGCGATCCTGGCCTCGGAAGGCTTCGTCGAAAGCCACGGGTTGGCCGGCCAGGCGGTGGAAATCGTCGGCCAGGCCATGACCACCGACTTCGCGTCGACGTTCGACGGCAGCGCGAAAAACCTAATCGGTTATGACATGAATGTTCAAGCTGCACAACAGGTTTACGAGCAGTCCGGCCTCGGACCGCAGGACTTCCAGGTGATCGAGCTGCACGACTGCTTCTCGGCGAACGAACTGCTGCTCTATGAGGCCCTCGGCCTGTGCGGTCCCGGTGAGGCGCCCAAGCTGATCGACAACAACGACACCACCTACGGCGGTCGTTGGGTAGTCAACCCGTCCGGCGGCCTGATCTCCAAGGGACACCCGCTGGGCGCGACCGGGCTGGCGCAATGCGCGGAGCTGACCTGGCAGCTGCGCGGGGCGGCCGACCAGCGTCAGGTCGACAACGTCAGCGCCGCACTGCAACACAACATCGGGCTGGGCGGCGCCGCCGTCGTCACCGCTTACCAGCGCGCCGAGCGTTAAGGGCGCCATGATCGAGTGGTCCGACACCGACCTGATGGTCCAGAACGCCGTTCGGCAGTTCGTGGACAAAGAGATTCGCCCGCATCTGGACGAATTGGAAACCGGCGAGATGTCGCCGTATCCGATCGTGCGCAAGCTGTTCAGCCAGTTCGGCCTCGACGCCATGGCCGCCGAGTCGGTTAAGAAGATGCTGGACCGCGAGCGCGCCAAGCAGAACGGCGAGCAGTCCGACGAAGAACCCGACGAGAAGCCGGACGAATCAGGCGGTTTCGGGGGCGGTGCGCAGGGGTCGATGGTCGCGGTGTTGGTGTCCGAAATCGCCCGGGTCAGCATCGGGTTGCTCAGCACCGCGTCGGTGAGCCTCGGCCTGGGCGCGGCGACGATCATGAGCCGCGGGACGCTGGCGCAGAAGGAACGCTGGCTGCCCGAGCTGATGACGCTGGAAAAGATTGCGGCGTGGGCCATCACGGAGCCGGACTCGGGCTCGGACGCATTCGGCGGCATGAAAACCTACGTCAAGCGCGACGGCGAGGACTACCTCCTCAACGGGCAGAAGACCTTCATCACCAACGGACCCTGCGCCGACGTCCTGGTTGTGTACGCCAAACTCGACGAGGGCGACGCCGGCGCCGACAAGCGCAACCGGCCGGTGCTGGTCTTCGTGCTCGATGCCGGCATGCCGGGTCTCACGCAGGGCAAGCCGTTCAAGAAGATGGGCATGATGTCCTCGCCGACCGGCGAGCTGTTCTTCGACAACGTGCGGCTGAGTCCGGACCGGCTGCTCGGCGAGAGCGAACAGCACGCCGAGGGCGACGGCCGCGACAGCGCCCGCGCCAACTTCGCCGCCGAGCGGATCGGGATCGCGATGATGGCGCTGGGCATCATCGACGAATGCCACCGGCTGTGCGTGGATTACGCCAAGGGCCGAACGTTGTGGGGCAAGAACATCGGGCAATTCCAGCTGATCCAGCTCAAGCTGGCCAAGATGGAGATTGCCCGAATGAACGTGCAGAACATGGTCTTTCACACCATCGAGCGACAACAGGCCGGCAAGCCGCTGACACTTGCCGAGGCCTCGGCGATCAAGCTGTATTCGTCGGAGGCCGCCACCGAGGTGGCGATGGAGGCCGTGCAGCTGTTCGGCGGCAACGGCTACATGGCCGAGTACCGGGTGGAGCAGCTGGCCCGCGACGCCAAGTCACTGATGATCTACGCGGGTAGCAACGAGGTTCAGGTCACCCACATCGCCAAGGGTCTGCTGGCCAACTGAGTTCGCTGGGCCAACCGGGTCGTCGAACGTGCACTGAGGGCGAGAAGACGGCCGAAACCTCGCCGTGAATGCATGCTCGGCGAATCGAACTAGCTAGGCCGTCACCCAAATAGCACGGGCGGCGGGGCTGCCCAGGTCGACCGTCGTCTCGGCGCCGTCGCCGGAGTCGATCGCGACCGAGATCATGCCGGCGAATTCGCGGCGGGTCAGGACCCGCAGCCGGGAGTCGAGATTGATGCCGACGTCGGTGAAATAGCGCAGCATCTCGGGGTCGGCGTCGGAGATGCGCGCCACGGTGCCGGAATCACCGTCGTCGCACGCCCACAACTGCCGGGCCGGTGGGGTGGGCACCTGCCCGTCGGAGGCCGGGATCGGGTCACCGTGCGGGTCGCGCCGCGGGAACCCCAGCTTCGCGTCGATGCGGGCCACCAGGCGATCGGACACCGCGTGCTCGAGCACCTCGGCCTCGTCGTGCACCTCGTCCCAGGCGTAGCCGAGCTCGTTGACCAGGAAGGTCTCCAGCAGCCGGTGCCGGCGCACCATTTCCAGCGCCGCCCGTCGCCCCGCCTCGGTCAGCGTGACCGCGCCGTACTTCTCGTGGTCGACGAGGCCCTGCTCGGCGAGTTTGCGGATGGACTCCGAGGCCGTGCTGGCAGATACCCCGATCTTCTCGGCCAGCATCTTGGTGCTGACCTTCTCCAGCGACCACTCCTGGGCATTCC
This sequence comes from Mycobacterium sp. 852002-51971_SCH5477799-a, assembly GCF_001667145.1. Taxonomy (GTDB): domain Bacteria; phylum Actinomycetota; class Actinomycetes; order Mycobacteriales; family Mycobacteriaceae; genus Mycobacterium. Next base: position 184,607 of record NZ_LZIF01000083.1, on the reverse strand, counting down.
AGATGACCTTGAGGTAGTCCTGGCCGACCGCGGTGATACCGCCACGCTCTTCGTCAGCCCTCACAACCAGAAAGTTTAGGCAACCCAAGCCTGATCCGGCGTGTTCCCGGCACCATGGCGAGGCTCAGCCCATCTGGATCTCCCGGCGGACCACTCGGCGCCGTAGGCTTGCGGGCGTGCAGCGGTGGCGCGGCCAAGACGAGATACCCACGGACTGGGGCAGGTGTGTGCTCACCATCGGTGTGTTCGATGGCGTGCATCGCGGCCACGCCGAGTTGATCGCGCATGCGGTGAAGGCGGCGCGGGCCCGCAACGTCCCGACCGTGTTGATGACGTTCGATCCGCATCCGATGGAAGTGGTCTATCCCGGTAGTCATCCCGCGCAATTGACGACGCTGACCCGCCGCGCCGAACTGGTCGAAGAACTGGGCATCGACGTCTTCCTGGTGATGCCGTTCACGACCGATTTCATGAAGCTCACCCCGGAGCGCTATGTGCACGAGCTGCTGGTGGAGCACCTGCACGTCGTGGAGGTCGTGGTGGGGGAGAACTTCACCTTCGGCAAGAAGGCGGCCGGCAACGTCGAGACCCTGCGGCGCGCCGGTGACCGCTTCGGGTTCGCCGTCGAGTCGATGTCGCTGCTGTCCGAGCATCACAGCAACGAGACCGTGACGTTCTCGTCCACCTACATCCGGTCCTGCGTGGACGCCGGTGACATGGGGGCGGCCACCGAGGCGCTGGGTCGGCCGCACCGCGTCGAGGGTGTCGTGGTCCGCGGCTATGGACGCGGCGTCGAGCTGGGTTACCCGACGGCCAACGTGGCGCCGCCGATGTATTCGGCCATCCCGGCCGACGGCGTGTACGCCGCGTGGTTCACCGTGCTCGGCCACGGCCCGGCCACCGGCACCGTCGTCCCCGGTGAGCGCTACCAGGCGGCGGTGTCCGTCGGCACCAACCCGACCTTCTCCGGGCGCACCCGCACGGTCGAGGCGTTCGTCCTGGATACCGCCGCCGATCTCTATGGCCAGCATGTAGCCCTGGATTTCGTCGCCCGCATCCGTGGTCAGCACAAGTTCGACTCCGTCAAGGAACTCGTGGCCGCGATGGGCAACGACACCGAACGGGCCCGCATCACCCTCTCAGCCCAGGACTGATTCGCAGGAGTCCCCAGGAGGCGTCAGGCGGCGACCAGGTCGTCGATCTGGTTGATGGCCGAGGAGGCGCCCTCGACGACGCCCATGTCCAGCACCTGCTGGAGCGCCTCGGCGGAGGAGTAGGTGCTCACGTAGGTCGCGCGAGTGCCGCCGTTGTGCTCGGCGAATGCGTACACATTCCTCGAGACCGGGAGGTCGGGGTTCGGGTTGAAGTCCAGGTCGGCGAAGCCGTCCAGGAAGGAGAAGCTCGTCGGCTCGTCCACGGCCGTGATCTCCCAGTACCCGGCGTACTTCTCGCCGTCCGGTCCGGTCATGAAATACGTCGTGCGACTGCCGGGTGTGAGGCTGTGGTCGACGACGGTCGCCGGGTGGGACGGCGGCCCCCACACCTTCTCCAACTGACGAGGGTCGGCGTACACCTGCCAGATTCGGGCCACCGGCGCGGCGAAGTCCGCCGTGATGGTCAGCGTCAGGTTGTCCGGGTCGTGCTGGACGTCGGTCACGGGCATGGTTCAGTCCTCCTGATTTGAGTCGGATGCGATGAGTTCGTCGACGCGGGCGATGCGCTCGCGCCAGAGGGATTCGAGTTCGGTGAGCATCGCGGCCACCGACCGCACGGCCGCCACCTCACCGCTGGCCAGCTGCTCGCGACCGCTTCGTCGTTTGGTGAGAAGGCCGGCCTTTTCCAGCACGACGACGTGCTTCTGCACCGCCGCGAAGCTCATGTCGTACTTGAGTGCCAACGCGGAAACCGAGTGTTCCCCGGCCAGTGTCCGGCGCATGATGTCGCGCCGGGTTCGGTCGGCGAGCGCGTGGAACAGGGCGTCCACCCGGTCTTCCTGGTCTACAGTCACCCGATCAACATACAACCAAATGGTTGTATGTTGTCAAGGGCCCGGCGCTGGCCTGCGATTTCGGTAGACGTCGGCGCCGCTGATAGACTCGCCAGCCGATACGGCGTGTGCTGCAGTCCGCGGCGGCCGCGCATGAGATTTTTCGCGGCACCGATTGATGGAGATAGTTTCGTGGCGCTGACTGCCGAGCAGAAAAAAGAAATCCTGGGCAACTACGGCCTGCATGGCACCGACACCGGTTCGCCCGAGGCGCAGGTCGCGCTGTTGACCAAGCGGATCGCCGACCTGACCGAGCACCTGAAGGTGCACAAGCACGACCACCACTCGCGGCGCGGACTGCTGCTGCTGGTCGGACGCCGGCGTCGGTTGCTGAAGTACGTCGCACAAATCGACGTCGCGCGGTACCGCTCGCTGGTCGAGCGGCTGGGCCTGCGTCGCTGACGCAAGCCGGTGCAGCGCACCGCAAATTCCGAGCGATATCGCGGGCAGAGGTCGCCCGTGTAGAGTGAGGACGTTCTGGGCCGGTTCGGCCCGAGCAAACGGTGCGGTCACGCAGATCCGCGTGTGCCGTTCCAGCGTGTCACTACGCACCCCCGAGGGAGCAGCCCAGTCTGCATCGGGCGGTCTTCGGTAGTGGCTGCCGGGCTCTCCGGATCTGGGGCAGGTCGGCCGCTTCGATCGATGGCCGTAGCCGTATTCAGACTCAGCGCCTCCCGCGGGTGACCCGTGGCCGTCCGGCCTGCGGTTCGCGCGTGGCCACGCGAAAAAGCTGAATAACAAGAGAGGCCGTACGGACGTCCATGTCTGTCGCTGAAATTGAAGAGGGCGTGTTCGAGGCGACCGCCACCATCGACAACGGGAGCTTCGGCACCCGCACTATCCGTTTCGAGGCCGGCCGGTTGGCCCAGCAGGCAGCTGGCGCCGTGGTCGCGTATCTCGACGAGGAGAACATGCTGTTGTCGGCGACCACCGCCAGCAAGAGCCCCAAGGAGCACTTCGACTTCTTCCCGCTGACCGTCGATGTCGAGGAGCGGATGTATGCCGCCGGTCGCATCCCCGGTTCCTTCTTCCGTCGCGAGGGCCGTCCCTCCACCGACGCGATCCTGACCTGCCGGCTCATCGACCGGCCGCTGCGCCCGTCGTTCGTCGCCGGGCTGCGCAACGAAATTCAGGTCGTGGTGACGGTCATGAGCCTGGACCCCAATGACCTGTACGACGTGCTGGCGATCAACGCCGCGTCGGCCTCCACCCAGCTCAGCGGCCTGCCGTTCTCGGGTCCGATCGGGGGCGTGCGGGTCGCGCTCATCGACGGCACCTGGGTGGCGTTCCCGACTGTCGAGCAGCTCGAGCAGGCCGTGTTCGACATGGTGGTGGCCGGCCGCAAGGTCGACGGCTCCGATGGTCCCGACGTCGCGATCATGATGGTCGAGGCCGAGGCCACCGACAAGGTCATCGAGCTCGTCGAGGGCGGCGCCCAGGCGCCGACGGAAAGCGTTGTGGCCGAGGGACTCGAGGCCGCCAAGCCGTTCATCGCGGTGTTGTGCACCGCGCAGGAGGAGCTGGCCGGGGCAGCCGCCAAGCCCGTGGGTGAGTACCCGACGTTCCCGGACTACCAGGAAGACGTCTACTACTCGGTGGCCTCGGTGGCCACCGACGAGCTGGCCAAGGCGCTGACCATCGGCGGCAAGGCCGAGCGCGACGCCCGCACCGACGAGCTCAAGGCCGAGGTGCTGGAGCGGCTCGCCGACACCTACGAGGGTCGCGAGAAGGAGGTCAGCGCCGCTTACCGGTCACTGACCAAGAAGCTGGTGCGCCAGCGCATCCTGACCGACCATTTCCGCATCGACGGCCGCGGCATCACCGACATCCGCGCGTTGTCGGCCGAGGTCGCCGTTGTGCCGCGGGCGCACGGCAGCGCCCTGTTCCAGCGCGGGGAGACCCAGATCCTGGGTGTGACCACGCTCGACATGGTCAAGATGGCTCAGCAGATCGACTCGCTGGGACCGGAAACCGCGAAGCGCTACATGCATCACTACAACTTCCCGCCGTATTCCACCGGCGAGACCGGCCGCGTGGGCTCGCCCAAGCGACGCGAGATCGGGCACGGCGCGCTGGCCGAGCGTGCCCTGATCCCGGTGCTGCCCGGCGTCGAGGAGTTCCCGTACGCCATCCGCCAGGTGTCGGAGGCGTTGGGCTCCAACGGCTCGACGTCGATGGGGTCGGTCTGTGCGTCCACCCTGTCGTTGCTGAATGCCGGTGTGCCACTGAAGGCTCCGGTGGCCGGCATCGCGATGGGTCTGGTCTCCGATGATGTCGAGGTCGACGGCAAGACCGAGCGTCGCTTCGTCACCTTGACCGACATCCTGGGCGCCGAGGACGCGTTCGGCGACATGGACTTCAAGTGCGCCGGCACCAAGGACTTCGTCACCGCGCTGCAGCTGGACACCAAGCTCGACGGCATTCCGTCGCAGGTCTTGGCGGGCGCGCTGGGGCAGGCCAAGGATGCGCGGCTGACGATCCTGGAGGTCATGGCCGAGGCGATCGACCAGCCCGACGAGATGAGCCCATACGCACCGCGGGTCACCACCATCAAGGTTCCGGTGGACAAGATCGGCGAGGTCATCGGGCCCAAGGGCAAGGTCATCAACGGCATTACCGAGGAGACCGGCGCGCAGATCTCCATCGAGGACGACGGCACCGTGTTCGTCGGCGCCACCGACGGACCCTCGGCGCAGGCAGCGATCGACCGGATCAATGCCATCGCGAACCCGCAGCTACCGACGGTCGGCGAACGGTTCCTCGGAACCGTGGTCAAGACAACGGATTTCGGTGCGTTCGTGTCGCTGCTGCCCGGGCGTGACGGCCTGGTGCACATCTCCAAGCTCGGTAAAGGCAAGCGGATCGCCAAGGTCGAGGACGTGGTGAACGTCGGCGACAAGCTGCGCGTCGAAATCGCCGACATCGACAAGCGCGGCAAGATCTCGCTGGTCCTGGTGGAGGAAGACAACGCGGCTCCCGCCGACGCTCCGGCGGCCGCCCCTGCCGATGCCGCAACGGCGAGCAGCTGACGCGCCGACCGGGGCTCGTCCCGGTCGGGCCGGCGCCCTGCGCCGGGGCAAGGCCGCTGAGGCGGAATCGGCACCCCAGGCCGCGCTGCGGCGCACCACGCTGCCGGGCGGCTTGCGGGTGGTCACCGAGTACCTGCCCTCGGTGCGTTCCGCATCGGTCGGGGTCTGGGTCGGTGTCGGCTCGCGCGACGAGGGTGCCACCGTGGCCGGGGCCGCGCACTTCCTCGAGCATCTGCTGTTCAAGTCGACGCCCAGCCGCACCGCGGTGGACATCGCGCAGGCGATGGACGCCGTCGGGGGAGAGCTGAATGCGTTCACGGCCAAGGAACACACCTGCTACTACGCGCACGTGCTCGACAGCGATTTGGCGCTGGCCGTCGACCTGGTCGCCGACGTGGTGCTCAACGGGTGCTGTGCTGCCGGCGATGTCGAGCTGGAACGCGACGTGGTCCTCGAAGAGATCGCGATGCGCGACGACGACCCCGAGGACGCGCTCGGCGACATGTTCCTGAGCGCGCTCTTCGGTGACCATCCGGTGGGCCGCCCCGTCATCGGCACCGCGCGGTCGGTGGCGTCGATGACGCGAAACCAGCTGCACTCGTTCCATGTCCGGCGCTACACGCCCGAGCGGATGGTCGTGGCGGTGGCCGGCAACGTCGACCACGACGAGGTGGTCGCGTTGGTGCGCAGGCACTTCGGGCCGCATCTGGTTCGCGGCCGCGAACCCATCGCGCCGCGCAAGGGTGCCGGACGGGTCACCGGCCACCCCGCTCTGCTGCTGGGCAACCGGGACGCCGAGCAGGCGCACGTGTCGTTGGGTGTCCGCACCCCCGGGCGTGGCTGGGAGCATCGCTGGGCGCTGTCGGTGCTCAACACCGCGCTCGGCGGCGGCTTGAGCTCGCGGTTGTTCCAGCAGGTTCGAGAGCTGCGCGGGCTGGCCTACTCGGTGTACTCGACGGTGGACATCTTCGCCGACAGCGGTGCGCTGTCCGTCTACGCCGCCTGCCAGCCCGAGCGCTTCGCCGAGGTGATGACGGTGACCCGCGGCGTGCTCGAATCGGTGGCGCGCGACGGCATCACCGAATCGGAATGCCGCATCGCCAAGGGATCGTTGCGCGGCAGCCTGGTGCTCGGCCTCGAAGATTCCAGTTCGCGGATGAGCCGGCTGGGCCGCAGCGAACTCAACTACGGCAAACACCGCAGCATCGAGCACACCCTGCGCCAGATCGACCAGGTGACCGTCGACGAGGTCAACGCGGTGGCGCACAAGCTGCTCGGGCAGCGCTACGGCGCCGCGGTTCTGGGCCCTTACGCCGCCAAACGGTCACTGCCCCAACAACTTCGGGCGATGGTAGGGTAGCTCAATGTCCGCCTCCACACTCGCGCCGTGCCGCCGCTCGCCGTCAGCGGATTAGCCGAATGGTACTGGGCTTTTGGGACATCGTGGTGCCCATCGTGGGCGCCCCCATGGCCGGCGGGCCCGGGACCCCCGCGTTGGCGGCGGCGGTGTCCAACGCCGGTGGGCTCGGATTCGTCCCCGGCGGGCATCGCAGCGCCGAGCAGCTCGCCGACGACATCGGCGCCGCGCGGGAGGCCACCACCGGTCCGCTCGGGGTGAACCTGTTTGTGCCCCAACCCAGCGTCGCCGACTGGGTGGCCCTGCACTACTACGCGGCCGAACTCGAAGAAATCGCCGAGCACTACCAGGTGGAGGTCGGTCACCCGCAGCACGGCGACAACGACGAGTGGGAGCAGAAGCTCGAGGTGGTCGCCGACCTTCGGCCCGAGCTGGTGTCCTTCACCTTCGGCGTGCCGCCGCCCGACGTGATCCGGCGCCTGGGCGCGCTGGGCCTGCTCGTGATGGTCACTGTGACGTCGGCTTATGAGGCGGGAGTCGCCGTGGCGGCCGGCGCGGACAGCCTCGTGGTTCAGGGCCCCGCCGCCGGCGGGCACCGCGGCACTTTCGCGCCGGACATGGAACCCGCCAACGAATCGCTGCATCAGCTCATCGACCGTATCCGCAACGCGCACGACGTGCCGATCATCGCGGGGGGCGGACTGGGCACCGCCGACGAAGTGGGGGCCGCGCTGCGCAGGGGAGCGGTGGCGGCCCAGGTGGGCACCGCGCTACTGCTCGCCGACGAGGCCGGCACCAACTCCGCACACCGCGTCGCGCTGAAGAACCCGCTGTTCGCCACAACCGTTGTCACACGGGCGTTTTCGGGCCGTTACGCGCGCGGTCTGGAAAACGACTTCACCCGCATGCTCGATCACGTCGCGCCGCTGGGCTACCCCGAGGTCAACCAGATGACCTCACCGATCCGGGAAGCGGCCGCCGCCATCGAGGACCCCAACGGGATGCCGCTGTGGGCCGGGACGTCGTTCAAGAACGCGTGCGCGGGCCCCGCGGCCGACATCATCGCCAGTCTCGCGGCCACCAGTTAGCGCGGCTCAGCCCAGAACGGCCGCCGGGTCGGTAAACGGCAGGGCGAGATCGATGGCCACCTGCTCGGACAGCAGCGCGCCGTCGTGCGTCGAAAGGCCTTTGGCCAGAGCATGATCCGAGCGGCACCCCGCCCGCCAGCCTCGATCGGCGATCGCGAGCACGTACGGCATGGTCGCGTTGGTCAGCGCCACCGTCGACGTCTTGGGCACCGCGCTGGGCATGTTCGCCACGCAGTAGAACACGGTGTCGTGCACCGCGAAGGTCGGGTCGTCATGCGTGGTGGGCCGCGAGTCCTCGAAGCAACCGCCCTGATCGATCGAGATGTCGACCAGCACGGCACCCGGTTTCATCTGCGAGACAAGGGAATTCGGGATCAAATTGGGAGCCTTCGCGCCGGGCAGCAGCACGGCGCCGATGACCAGGTCGGCGCGCTTGACGGTGCCCTCGAGGTCGTAGGCCGACGAGTAGCGGGTGCGGACCTGGCCGCCGAACTCCGCGTCGAGCTGCCGGAGCTTGTTGATGTTGACGTCGAGCACCGTGACCGACGCCCCCATGCCGCCCGCGACCCGGGCCGCGTTGTATCCGGCCGTCCCCGCACCCACCACCACGACGTCGGCGGGCTTGACGCCCGGCACACCACCCATCAGCACGCCGCGCCCGCCGTGGGTGCGCATCAGGTGATAGGCGCCAACCTGTGCGGACAGCCGGCCGGCCACCTCGCTCATCGGGGCCAGCAGCGGCAAGGTGCCGTCGGCGGTCTGGACGGTCTCGTAGGCGATCGACGTCGTTCCGGACGCCAACAGCGCCTCGGTGCACGCCCGCGACGCCGCAAGGTGCAGAAAGGTGAACAGAATCTGGTTGCGCCGCAACAGAACATACTCGGTCGGTACCGGTTCTTTGACCTTGAGCAGCAGCTCCGCGTCGGCCCAGACCTGCTCGGCTGTCTCGGTCAGCTGGGCGCCCGCCGCCTTGAACTCCGAATCGCTGATCGCCGATCCTTCTCCGGCGCCGGCCTGGACAAACACGTCATGGCCGCGGCGTGTCAGCTCGGCGACGCCGGCGGGGGTGATGGCGACCCGAAACTCATTGGTCTTGGTCTCGGTCGGTACGCCGACTCGCATGATCGCCCCTTGGTTGCCGGTACACGTTCAAGTGTGAAGAAACTTCGCGGGAGCCGCAAAGGCTGGCTGTTTGCTGGCTATGATCGGCGAATGACCGACCCGTGCGTGCAGGCCACCGTGCAGATCGACGCCCGCCCAGAGGTGGTGTATCGGCTCATCACCGACCTGCCCACGTTGGCCGAGCTGGCCGAGGAGGCGGTCGCGATGGAATGGCGCAAAGGCGACGCGGTGAGCCCCGGCGCGGTGTTCACCGGCCACAACAAGAGCGGCAGCCGCAGCTGGAGCACCAAGTGCACGGTCACCGACGCGGAACCGGGCCGCCGCTTCGCGTTCGACGTGAGCCACACCGTGTTTCCGGTCGCCCGCTGGCAATACGACATCGTCGCGGCCGACGGCGGGTGTGAGGTGACCGAAAGCACCTGGGACCGCAGGCCCGGGTGGTTTCGTAAGGTCGCCGGCAGGGCCACCGGCGTGAAAGATCGCGCGGCCGCCAACACCGAGCACATCCGGCTCACGTTGCAGCGCCTCAAGCAGCGCGCCGAGACCGAGTAGCCGAAGACAACTCCGGGAGTACCGATGACGCGACGCGATCCCGCCGTAGCCGTCGTCGGAGCCGGTATGTCGGGGTTGTGCGTCGCAATTGCCTTGCTGCGCAGCGGTATCGATGTAACGGTCTACGAGAAGGCCGACGAGGTCGGCGGCACTTGGCGGGACAACACCTACCCCGGCCTGGTCTGCGACATCCCGTCGCGCATCTATCAGTACAGCTTCGCCAAAAATCCCGATTGGTCGCATCTTTTCTCGCCCGGCGGCGAAATCCAGGCCTATTTCCGCGACGTCGCCGACCGCTACGGGCTGCGGGAACGCATCCGGTTCGGCACCGAGATCGTCCACGCGCGTTTCGACGACGGCCGCTGGGTGCTGCGCACCGACGGCGGCGAGGAAGCCGGCCAGGAATTCAAGGCCGACTTCTTGATCTCGGCCACCGGCGTGCTGCATCACCCGCGACTGCCGTCGATCCCGGGCCTGGATGACTTCGGCGGCAACGTGTTTCACTCCGCGCGCTGGGATCACGGCGTGGACGTGCGGGGCCGGCGCGTCGCGATCGTCGGCAACGGGTCGACGGGCGTGCAGTTGGTGTGCGGTCTGGCCGGGGTGGCCGGCCACGTCGCGCTGTTCCAGCGCACCGCGCAATGGGTGCTGCGGCTGGCGAATCCGCGCTACAGCGGCTTCACCGGGATCACGCGGCGCAAGCTGCCGTGGCTGGATATGTTGGCGTACCGCATCTACAGCCTCGGGTTCGACTTCTTCGCGGTGGGGCTGACCAAGCCGGGCCTGCGCCGAAAGATCATGGCGGCGTTGTGCCGCGCCAGCCTTTGGGAAATTCGCGATCCCGAGTTGCGGCGATCGCTGACGCCCGACTACACGCCGGCCTGCAAGCGCCTGGTGATGTCGAACGGTTTCTACCGGGCCATGCAGCGCGACGATGTCGAACTGGTGACGGCGAGCATCGACCACGTGGAACCCCGCGGCATCGTCACCGGCGACGGCGTCCTGCACGACGTGGACATCATCGTGCTCGCCACCGGATTCGACACCCACGCCTTCTTCCGGCCGATGGAGCTGATCGGCCGCGACGGCATCCGCGCCAACGACGTCTGGCGCGACGGGCCTCGGGCCTACCAAACCGTGGCGCTGTCCGGCTTTCCCAACTTCTTCATGATGCTGGGACCGCACAGCCCGGTGGGAAATCTCGCGCTGACGACCGTGGCCGAATCGCAGGCCGACCACATCCTGGGCTGGATCGAGCGCTGGCGCCGCCGCGAATTCGACACGATCGAGCCGACGGCCGCCGCGACCGAGCGTTTCAACGCGAAGCTGCGCGCCGCGATGCCGGACACCGTATGGACCACCGGCTGTAACAGCTGGTACCTCAACAAGGACGGAGTGCCCGAGGTGTGGCCCCTCACGCCGGCCGAACATCGCCGGATGCTGGCCAACCCCGACCCCGGCCAGTACGAGCTGCGTGGGCACGTCGCTGCGGGCTGAGGACCATCACAAAGAACCCAGTACCGACGGTTTCGCATATTTGCGCCGCGTATTTATACTTGGGACGCGCGACGTCCACCGCAAGACCGTGATCGAGGGCTAAACGCCGAGGTAGGGGGCACGATGCTGACCGTCGATAACCAAGCAGCGGGCCCACACGACGCCTCGCTGGACCACGAGCGACTGGTGCTCGAGGCCCGCGACGTGGACTTCGAGTGGGCGCAGCTGCCGTTCCACTACGTGCCCGGTGAGCCGTTTGCCACCCACGTCCTCAATGTGTTGCACCTGCTGCTGCCCGCCGGGGAAGAGTTCTTCGTCGAGGTGTTCAAGCAGACGCTGCCGCTGATCAAGGACGACCAGCTGCGGCTCGACGTGCAGGGCTTCATCGGCCAGGAGGCCGTGCATTCGCAGGCGCACGCCAACGTGCTCGCCCACTTCGCCGCGCGCGACATCGACCTGACCCCCTACACCGGCCAGATCAAGTGGCTGTTCGAGAGGCTGCTCGGCCCCCGGCCCAACTGGAGCCAGCGCCGCCAGCAGAGCTGGCTGCTCGAGCAGGTTTCGCTCGTCTCCGCCATCGAGCACTACACCGCCATTCTGGGCGAGTGGATCCTCGATTCGCCGGCCCACGACAATATCGGCACGGATCCGATGATGCTGGACATGCTGCGCTGGCACGGCGCCGAGGAGGTCGAGCACAAGGCGGTGGCCTTCGACACCATGAAGCATCTGCGGGCCGGCTACTGGCGGCAGGTACGGGCCCAGCTCGTCGTGACGCCCGCCATGCTGCTGTTATGGATCCGCGGTGTGCGGTTCATGTATTCGCTGGATCCCCAGCTGCCGCCGCACACCAAACCGCGCTGGCGCGACTACTTCTCCGCCGCGCGCCGCGGCCTGGTGCCCGGTCCGATGCGCTTCGTCCGGGCGGTCGGCAACTACTACCGGCCGGGCTTTCACCCCTCTCAGCTCGGTGGACTCGGGCTGGCCGTCGACTACCTGGCCGTCTCACCGGCCGCGCGCGCCTCGCACTGATGACCACCACCTCGACCATCACCGCCAGCGACGGCGTCACGCTGGCCGTGCACCGGTACACCGACATCGACCCGACGCGGCCAACCATCTTGGCAATTCACGGATTTCCGGATAACCACCATGTCTGGGACGGCGTAGCCCACGAACTGGCCGGCAAGCCCTACAACATGGTGGCCTACGACGTACGCGGGGCGGGTGAATCAACCCGTCCCGCACAGAGATCCGGATACGGCTTCGCGCAACTGGTCTCCGACATCGGTGCGGTGATCGACAGCCTGGGTGTAGGGCGGGTGCACCTGCTGGCCCACGACTGGGGGTCGATCCAGGCATGGGCCGCGGTCACCGACGACTCGGTGATGGGCAAAATCGCTTCCTTCACCTCGATCTCGGGCCCGCACCTGAACTATGCCGGCGCATTCCTGCGCTCGGCTCGCTCGCCGCGTGCCGCCGCCCGGGTCATCAGGCAACTGATCGCATCGGGCTATATCGGCTTCTTCTTGTGCCCGGGCGTGCCGGAACTGTCGTTTCGCTTGCGCGTCGGCGTGAAAGTCATTGCGGCACTTGAGCGCATCGGCCGGTCGAGCACGCGCAGCCAGAACCACGACACCCTGCGCTCGGTCACCGACTATGTCCACGGGCTCAACCTGTACCGGGTGAACATGCCGGCGCCGATGCTAGCGCCGGGACGCCGGCTTCCCGAGACCAAGGTCGCGGTCCAGACTTTGGTGCCGCGCCGCGACATGTTCGTCACGCCCGCGCTGCAGCGGTTCACCGGAGCAATTCCGGGCGGCGGCAGGGTGATCGAGATCGAGGGCGGGCACTGGGTGGTGACGTCGCGTCCGGACGTCATCGCCCGGTTGACCGCCGAGTGGGTCGACCGCAACGTCGGTGGCGCGCCCGCCGCCGGTGCGGCCGAGGTGCGCGGCGAGCGACGTGACGTGCGCGGCAAACTCGCACTGGTCACCGGCGCCGGCGCCGGAATCGGCCGGGCCACGGCGGTGGAGCTGGCGCGGCACGGCGCCCGAAAGATCGTCCTCGCCGATCGCGATGTGGCCGCCGCCAAGGAGACCGCCGACGCGGTGCGCGCCGCGTGCGCCGAGGCCGCGGTCTACCAGGTCGACGTCAGCGACGAGGCCGCCATGAACGAGCTTGCGGCCCAAGTGCGCGACGAACACGGCGTGGTCGACATCCTGGTGAACAACGCCGGCATCGGGATGGCGGGCCGGTTCCTGGAGACAAGCTCGGCGAACTGGGAAAGCATCATGGGCGTCAACGTCCACGGCGTCATCTCGGGCAGCAGGGCGTTCGGGGCGCAGATGGTCGAACGTGGCGAGGGCGGCACGATCATCAACGTGGCGTCGGCGGCGGCATACTTGCCGTCGAAGTCCATGGTCGCCTACAGCACGACCAAGGCGGCGGTGCTGGCGCTGAGCGAGTCGGTGCGGGCCGACTTCGCCGACGAGGGGATCAGCGTCACGGCGGTGTGCCCGGGATTCGTCAACACCAACATCGCGAAGAACACGATCTACGCGGGAATGAGCGCGGACCAGCAGGAGCGGGCGCGGGGCAAGGCCGACGCCGCCTATCGGCGCCGCAACTTCACCCCCGAGGCGACGGCCAAGGCAATCGTCAAGTCCGTCAAGACCGCTCCGGCCGTGTTGCCGATCGCCGCGGAGTCGCGGATCGGCTACGCGATGCGGCGCATTAGCCCGGGGGCGATTCGGCTGTTCGCGCGCTTGGACATCCGGCAGAAATAGGGGACGGTTTCGGTGCCGGAGAGTATTTGGTCCAGCAGACCCGCCGACCTGTACGGACGGCGCGCCCACGACCGTTTCGGGTCGTTGCTGTGGGGCGTGCGGGCAATATTCGAGGGCTTCGCCACGGTGTCACGGTGGTCGCCGTCGCGGGTGAAGCCGGTGCAGCGCAAGCTGACCGCGGTGGTGACCAAGCGCGAGGTCGTCGCGCCGGACGTCGTCGCGTTGACCCTGGCCGATCCCGACGGCGGGTTGCTTCCGTCCTGGACACCGGGTGGCCACATCGACGTCCTGTTGCCGTCGGGCCGGCGCCGGCAGTACTCGTTGTGCGGTGCGCCCGGGCGGCGCACCGACTACCGCATCGCCATTCGCCGGATCGCCGACGGCGGAGGCGGATCCATCGAGATGCATGAGACTTTCGACGTGGGCGACACGCTGGCGTTCGAAGGTCCGCGCAATGCGTTCTACCTCGGCACCGCCGAGCAAGAGGTGTTGTTCGTCATCGGCGGCATCGGGGTGACACCCATCCTGCCGATGCTTCGCGTGGCCGCGCAGCGCGGGATCGATTGGCGCGCAATCTATGCCGGCCGCAGCCGCGAGTACATGCCGCTGCTCGACGAGGTCGTGTCGCTGGGGCCCGACCGGGTGACAGTGTGGGCCGACGACGAGCGCGGCCGTTTCGCCACCGTGGCGGAGCTGCTGGACGGGGCGGGACCGGCGACCGCCGTTTACGTCTGCGGGCCCAGCGCCATGCTGGAGGCCGTGCGCATCGCCCGCAACGAGCATGCCGGTGCGCCACTGCATTACGAGCGGTTCAGCCCCGCGCCCGTCGTCGATGGGGTGCCGTTCGAATTGGAGCTCGCGCGATCACGCCAGGTGCTCGCGGTACCGGCGAATCGGACCGCGCTCGAGGTCATGCTCGACAAGAACCCAACCACCCCGTACTCGTGCCGGCAAGGATTCTGCGGCACGTGCCGGGTCAAAGTGCTTGCCGGACAAGTGGATCACCGTGGCCGCACCGACCCCGGCGACGATGGCATGCTGGTGTGCGTCTCGCGGGCCGACGGCGAACGCGTCGTCATCGACGCCTGAGGCGAAATCGATTGGCGTGGCTTCGCGGATCGTGTGTCCGCCCTTATGGCCGGGATTGCTCGAGGTAGGCGGTCAGAGCGTTGGTCAGACCCCGGCGCGCCATGTCGAGGTCGGCATAGGAACCCAGCTGACGCTCGGAGACCAGGCCGCGCATCGCGCCGGGAATCAGGGCGGCGACCTCGCGGACCCGATCCGGGTCGACAGCCAGGCCGGCGAAGGCGTCCTGGCAGGTCTCCAGCCAGCTTTTGCCCCAGGAAAACAGCTCGGCTGCGGTGCGCGGGTAGAGCCGCTCGAGTTCGTCGGGATCACGCGGCAGCGCGGCCCGCAGGTTTTCGATCGCGCGTGAATCCGCGGACGCCAGGCCGCCGTAGAGGGTATCGATGATGGCCCCGACACGCTCGCGCAGCGGGGCGTCCGGCGAGATGGGCGCCGACAGCGTGGAGAACGTCGCCGCGCGACGTTCGGCGGTGCGGTGCAGCACGGCGGCCCAGAACCCGTCGGTGTCGCCGAATTGGTACTGCACCGCACCCCAGGTGGCGCCGATGTCCTTGGCGATGCGGTTGGCCGAGACCGAACCCGGCTCGCCGGAGGCCAGCGAGCGCAACGCCGCCTCGAGCATGCTTTCGCGGGTCGCATGGCCCCGCCGATTCGGGCGCCGGCCCGCGACGCCGGCCGCGCTGCTCTGACGGGTCATTCGCCGATCCTATCTAGTCGGAGCGGGCCGGATCCTTGAGTTTCATAGAGGGTACTTTGATTTTGTGGCGACGCGGCCTATTATGCGTACGCGAGGGAGGGCAGCTCACATGGCAGGGCTCGATGGCTAAGCCACCGTTGTCGATGACACCGACCGGCTGGTTCCAGGTCGCCTGGTCCGACGAGATCGGCGTCGGCGACGTGCACAAGATGAAGTACTTCGGCCAGGAGATGGTCGCCTGGCGCGCCGAATCCGGCGAGCTCACGGTGATGAACGCCTACTGCGAGCACCTGGGCGCGCATCTGGGCTACGGCGGCAAGGTCGTCGGCGAGGTGCTGCAGTGCCCATTCCACGGGTGGCAGTGGAACGCCGAGGGCCGCAACGTCTGCATCCCCTACCAGGATCGGCCCAACCGCGGCCGGCGCATCCGCACCTATCCGGTGGCCGAGCGCAACGCGTCGGTGTATATCTGGCACGACCTGGACCGCCGTGAGCCCTACTTCGACGCGCCGGACGTTTTCGCCGCGTTCGAGGACGGCAGCAGCGCGGACGACTATTACCCGCAACAGCGCCTGTACCGCGAGGGCCTGGAGATGCACCCCCAATACGTGCTGGAGAACGGGGTGGACTTCGCGCACTTCAAGTACGTGCACAACACCCCGATCGTGCCGGTGTTCACCCGCCACGACTTCGACGAGCCGGTGTCCTACGTCGACTTCACCATCACCTTCGAGGGCGACGACGGTCAGAAGATCGAGGACGTCAACAGCGGCGTGCAGGCCATCAACGGCGGACTGGGCATCGCGGTGACCAAGAGCTGGGGCATGATCGACAACCGCACCATCTCGGCGATCACGCCGATCGATGAGTTCACCTCCGATGTTCGCTTCATGGTCTACATCGGGCGGACGCCGCACAAAGAAACCGTGGCGGGACTGGAAAAAGCTCGAGCCAAGGCGGACGAATTCGGGCGTGAGGTCATCCGCCAGTTCGAGCAGGACATCGAGATCTGGCAGCACCAGCGCTATTCGGATCCGCCGGCTTTGGCCACCGACGAGTATGAAGGTTTCACCGCAATCCGCAAGTGGGCCAAGCAGTTCTATCCCGAGGCGCACGTAGCGCAGGAAGGCTCAAGGCAATGAGTACAGCACCGGTTCGCGTCTTTCAGGTCGGGAGCGGCAACGTCGGATCGGAGATGATCAAGCGGATCGCCAGCCGAACCGACATCGAACTCATTGGCGTGCACTGCTATTCGCCGGAGAAGGTCGGTAAGGACACCGGAGAGTTCGCCGGGCTGGCGCCCAACGGGGTGGCGTTCACCGGGACGATCGAGGAGATCATCGCCGCCAGGCCGGACGTGCTGACGTTTCACGGTGTGTTTCCCGACGAGGACCTCTACGTCAAAGTGCTTGAGGCGGGCATCAATATCGTCACCACCGCCGACTGGATCACCGGCTGGCACCGCGACAAGAACCACCCGCACCCGTCGGGCAAGCCTGTCAGCCAACTGTTGGCCGAAGCCGCCGACAAGGGCGGCGCCACGTTCTACGGCACCGGGATGAACCCGGGCTTGAACCAGATCCTGGGCGTGGTGTGCTCGGCGGACGTCGCCGACATCGAAAACGTCACCACCATCGAATCGGTCGACGTGTCGTGCCATCACTCCAAGGACACCTGGATCGAGGTGGGTTACGGCCAGCCGGTCGACGACCCCGAAATCCCGTCGAAGCTGGAGAAGTACACCCGAGTGTTCGCCGACAGCGTGTACATGATGGCCGACTGCTTCGACCTGCGGCTCGACGAGGTCAAGTTCAGCTACGAGCTGGGCGCGTGCACCAAGGACGTCGACCTGGGCTGGTACACCTTGCCCAAGGGCTCGCTGGGCGGTAACTACATCAAGTACCAGGGCATGGTCGAAGGCGTGCCGCGGGTCGAAACGCACCTGGAATGGCAGATGACTCAGCACACCGACCCCAGCTGGAACATCAAGGGCTGCTACATCACTCAGATTCAAGGCGACCCCTGCATCTACAACAAGCACATGATCTTCCCCAAGCCCGGCGTCGACCTGTCCAACCCGGACAACTTCGCCTCGATCGGCATGACCGTCACCGGCATGCCCGCACTGGCCTCCATCAAGTCGGTGGTCGCGGCGCCACCGGGGCTGATCACCAGCTCCGACCTGCCGCTGCGCGGGTTCGCCGGGCGATTCAAGAAGTAGACAGGTCACTTCGGCTCATCCCCGTCCAAGAGGCGTTCGGGATGGTGAAAGTCGTTGGTGCGCACCCCGCGGTCTAGCCCAGGCGGCGGTATCCACTCGGTGTCGCCCTGCCGTGTTTTCCCTGTCCGCCAGCCCTTTTCGGCCAGCTTATGGTGCGGAACGCAGGCAAACGTGAGATTGTCCACGTCGGTCAGGCCGCCGGCCGCCCACTCGTCGAGATGGTGGACCTCGCACCAGTAGCCGGGTGCGTCGCAGCCGGGGTGGGTGCAGCCGCGGTCGTGCGCGTATAACACGATGCGCTGATCCGGCGTCGCAATGCGCCGAGACCGGCCGAGATACAGTGGGCGGCTTGAGTGCTCGTCGAACACGGCCAGATAGTGGTAGGCGTGGCGGGCCATCCGGATCACATCGCGCATCGGTAGCAGCGTCCCGCCACCGGTCACGGCTCGCCCGGTTCCCGATGTCAGCTCCTGCAGTGTGGTCGACACGATTACCGTGACCGGCAGTCCGTTGTGCCGGCCGAGTTTCGGGTCGCCCAGCTGGTCGCGCACCAGGGCGTTGAGCGCGTCATGCTGGCGCTGCGCGGGGCTACGCATATCGGCGCGCACCAGCTCGTCGCCGGGTTCGCCTGCGATGCAAGGTGTTTGGTCGTCCGGATTGCACATGCCGGGGGCCGCAAACCGTGATAGCCAGGCGTCGAGGTTGGCGCGCAACTCTGCAGAGGCGATCAGCTTTCCGATACTCATCCCGTCGGCCCGCTGGGCGCACCAGGTGAACCCACGCTGGCGCGCGCGGTCGGCGTCGGAAAACTTGCCGTCAGGGTTGATCCGCAGCGCGCATTGGTGTGCGAGCCTCTGCAACTGATCAGGACGCAACATCCGCGCCTGCCCGGCCAGGAATCGCTCGGCGTCGTCCACCGTGGCCGCGGGTATGGACTCCGGGAGATCCCGGACAAACGTTTGAATGACACGTAGGTGGTGACCGTCGAGAGCGCCTGCACGCCACGCCACGGCCGTGGCCGGCAACTGCGGGGGCAGCTCCTGGCCGGTGAGGGTCAAGCGCGGCGACAACTCGGCGGCGTCGCGAAGCCGGCGGCACGCCTCCGCATAGCTGATCCGCAGCCAGTCGGCGACTACTTTGTGCACCGGGCCGCCTATGTCGGCGGGGTCCTCCGCCGCCAAGCCGGCAATGACGTCATGGCTCACCGCGACCTGGCGCCGACGCGAGGCCTCCATCCGTTCGAGGACGCGCAGCCGGACGGCGGGGCTCAGTGCATCGAAGTTCAGGCCGCGGATCGCCGCGTCGGCGGCATCCTGCGCGGCCAGGGCCGCGGACACCTCGGCCGGGACTTCAATCGAATGCATGTTCGAATCTTATGCCCGGCCGCACCACGCGGTGAGACGGACCGAGCGGCAGCTGTGGATAAACCGCGAACTGTGGACAACGCCACCCGGTCTAGCTGAAAACGCCGGCGGCACCGTTGGGAACGCGCGGGCCGAATCGTTCAGCCGCAACGGGATTCGCAGTTCGACGTCCAACCCGGCACCACGGGCGGCGCCAGGCCGCCTCGCAGAACGCGCACCTGCCACTCAACGGTCCACGCTCGCGGACACCAGAGACATCCGCGTTTTTCGTGGCAGCGCTGCGGGTAACCTCCCGGGGTGCGCGCGGGATTTGTACCAGCGGCAGCCGCGGTCGCCGTGGCTATTGCCGCATGCCCGTGTCCCTCCGCTGCGGCCGACCCCACGCCCGAAGGTGCACCATTTCCCATTGGTCAGATGGGCGTGCCCGTGCATGCGCGGGCGGCCGGGGGCGCGACCGCCGACATCACTGTCAACAGTGCCACGTGGTTCCCGCCGGGGTGCGCTTCTCACTTTGCGGCTCCGACGGACGGCTCCGCGTGCAACGTGGTGGAAATGACCATCACCGCGACTTCCCACCAGTTCTTCCAGTTCGACCACCGTTACATATTCGCCGGATACGGCGGCGGCACTCAGCCATGGACCCATCCCGACGATGCGCCGCAGCCGTCATCGTTAGCGGTCGACCACCAGAGGCTCGACAAGATGCCGCCGCTAATAACGGGCGGCCTTCACGACGGGCAGACCGCGCATGGGTTCGTCGGCTTCGTTATGCCGAGGGCAGGCGACCTGTACATTACGATCAACGATCCCGCGCAACGCGCTCCGTACACCGAAGCGGGCTTACTCGTCCACACCTGATCGGCGCGAGAAGTCCACGTCCGAGTCGTGGTGAAAAGACACACGCCACGGGGCAGAACCGACCCGGTCTAGGGTGAAGGCCATGCGGGTAGGAGTGCTGGGAGCCAAGGGCAAGGTCGGATCGGCGATGGTCAAGGGCGTGCAGGCCGCCGAAGATCTGACCCTCTCGGCCGAAGTGGACGCCGGCGATCCCATGAGCCTGCTGACCGAGGGCGACACCGAGGTCGCCATCGACTTCACTCATCCCGACGTGGTGATGGACAATCTGAAGTTCGTCATAGACAACGGAATTCACGCTGTCGTGGGAACCACAGGTTTCACCGCCGAGCGGCTGCAGCAGGTGCAGGATTGGCTCGCGGGTGGCCCCGGCACATCGGTGTTGATCGCGCCGAACTTCGCGATCGGGGCGGTGCTGTCGATGCACTTCGCCAGGCAGGCCGCGCCCTTCTTCGACTCGGCCGAGGTGATCGAGCTGCACCATCCGCACAAGGCCGACGCCCCGTCGGGAACCGCGACCCGCACCGCGAAGTTGATCGGCGAATCGCGAAAGGGCTTGCCGCCCAACCCCGATGCCACCAGTACCGGCCTGGCGGGCGCGCGCGGCGCCGACGTCGACGGTATCCCGGTGCACTCGGTGCGGCTGGCCGGGCTGGTCGCCCATCAGGAGATCCTGTTCGGCACCGAGGGCGAGACGCTGACCATCCGCCACGACAGCATCGACCGGACCTCGTTCGTCCCGGGGGTGCTGCTGGCCGTGCGGCGGATCAAAGAACACCCCGGCCTCACGGTGGGTCTCGAGGCCCTGCTCGATCTGCAATGACCAAAGCGCTACGCACCCAATTGCTCGTCGCCTTCATGTGCGTCGCGCTGCTGGTGTACTTCGTGCTGCTAGGGCGCGTGGCCGTCGCGATGATCGGCTCTGGCCGCGCGGCCGCCGTGGGCCTCGGGCTGGCGGTGCTGATCCTGCCCGTGATCGGGCTGTGGGCGATGATCGCCACCCTGCGCGCCGGGTTCGCCCACCAGAAACTGGCCCGGCTGATCGCGGCCGACGGAATGGAACTGGACACCAGCGCGCTGCCGCGCCGCCAGTCGGGCCGCATCCGGCGCGATGCGGCCGACGAACTGTTCGTCACGGTCCGCGCCGAGGTGGAGGACCACCCGGACGATTGGCGGCGGTGGTACCGGCTCGCCCGCGCCTATGACTCTGCCGGCGACCGCCGCCGCGCCCGCGAGGCTATGAGGACGGCCGTCAACCTGCAGGGCAGCCCGTGAGCAAGACGCTACTGATCGTGCACCACACCCCGTCGCCGCACACCCACGAGATGTTCGAGGCCGTGATCGCCGGCGCCACGGACCCCGACATCGAAGGCGTCGAGGTGCTGCGGCGCCCGGCGCTGACGGTCTCGCCGGCCGAGATGCTGGAGGCCGACGGCTACCTGCTGGGCACCCCGGCCAACCTCGGCTACATCTCGGGTGCCCTCAAGCACGCGTTCGACTGCGCCTACTACCAACTGCTCGACTCGACTCGCGGGCGACCGTTCGGGCTGTACCTACACGGCAACGAGGGCACCGAAGGCGCCGAGCGTGCCGTGGACACCATCACAACGGGCCTGGGATGGTCCAAAGCCGCAGCGACGGTGGTGGTTTCGGGAAAACCCGGCAAGGACGAGCTGCAAGCGTGCTGGGAGCTCGGGGCGACGGTCGCTGCCCAGCTGATGGTCTAGCCGGCGACCGGACGGCCTGATGCCGTAACGGCGTATCCCAATGCCCCCACGAGGACGGCGAACTTGATCAGCGCCGCGACCTGTGCGCGCCGCGCATGCACGCCGATACGTGTGCCGCGCAGCACCCGCAGCAGTGAAACTCCCTCCGCCGCATCCCCGGCGACGGCGACGAGCACTGCGGCGGGCAGTCCGGCCGGGTGGCCGCGGCGCCGGCGCGCGCGGTCGACGAGTAGCGCCGTCAACATGCCGTAGGTTGCCATGTAACCGAAATCCAGCCACAGCGATAGGCGCGCGGCCCGCTGACCGTCGCCGCCCCACCGGGCCATGATGTCTTCGGCCCGAGATGCACTGCCGGCCAACTCGAATGCGACGATCCCCGGACCGCCGCTGCGGCGCATGCGACGTTCCAGCACGAGCATCACCGCCGTATAGCCGAGGAAGGAGACGGCGGCCGCCGCGAGGCGATTGACTCCTTGGCGCTGGCTCACCACTCAAGGCTCCCGTGAAACGGCTCGTGAGTCCAGAGTCTTCGCCTAGGCGTAGGTCGGTTTGAAGGCGTCGGCCGGTTGAGCCAGGGCCAGCGCCGAACTGGTACCGATCGGTCCATGCCGGTCGAACAGGGTCGCGGCACCGGTGGCGACCCCGGGCGTGCCGTAGTGGCTCTGCGCGGCCAGCCCGAGGAATTCGCCGTCGGGCAGGCGGCTCGCGGTCACGGTGTAGTCGGCGTTGATGTAGCGCAATCCACCGGTGCCCCAATGGGTGAGCGAACTCGTGATGTCACCGACGAAGGCCAGGCGGGTGAACGGCGTCAGCGGGTGCCCGTGCACCATCGGGCGAAACAGCCGCGCCCAGGCGAACTTCTGGGAGTGGGTCTGCTCCCATTCGCCGGCCGCGATTCCCGGACTGCCCTGCAGCGTCGCGCCATACCCCCAGATGAGAAACGGCATCTGCTCTACCCAGCCGTCCGAGGATGTCGGGGGCGGCGGCATCTGCACCGGCGCCGACCACACTTGCCCGCCGGGATGCTCACCGCGGCGCAGGAACAGCGCGCTGGCCCGGGCGACGACGGTGCCGTTCTGAACCAGGCTGCCGTCGACCAGCTTGATGCGCCGGCCCTCGCGCAGCACCGCGGTCTGGATCTGCACCGGCTCCATCAGGGCCGGGCGCAACAAGTCAACCGTGAAGCGGGCGGGCTGCAGGTCCGGATCGACGCCGGATTGCTCTATGCCCCAACCCAACAGGCCCCCGACGATCTGGCCGCCCATCGCCGAGCCCCACGGGCCTTGCGTAATCTGGCCCGGAACATAGGAGTCGCCGTCTACAGTGAAGAACGCCTCGGGCATGATGGCGGAATCGTCGATCGTCACCGCTATCACGATAGGACACCGGATTTTAGTAAGGACCGGGCATGCTGTGATCGAAATTCCACGCGACCGCAACCCGTTCCCGCTGACCGGCGTCTCACGCGACCGCGACGGCATTCCGCGCTTCGACGAGCTGCCCGCCACCCTGCTGGACATGCTCGCCGAACAGGTCGGCGCCCGTCCCGACGCCGAAGCCCTGGTCGAGCTGGGCGCCGGGCGGCTGACGTACCGGCAGCTCTGGGATCGCGCGGCGAAGGTCGCCGGTGGGCTGCGCGCGGACGGCCTGCAGCCGGGCGACCGCGTCGCGGTGCGTTACCCCGCCGGAATCGACTGGGCGATGGCGTTCTGGGGCACCGTGATGGCCGGTGGCGTTGTGGTGGCGGTCAATACGCGATCCGCGCGACCCGAGGTCGAGTTCGTCCTGTCCGACTCCGGTGCGCAGGTGGACCTGGCGCCGGACGCCGCGCTGCCCGACGGGCGCCCATACGTCACCGAGCAACTCGGCCGCACCGACACGGCAGCCCTGTTCTACACGTCGGGCACCACCGGCCACCCCAAGGGCGTGCCGACCACGCATGATGCGTTCCTGACCAACACCGAGAACGCGATCCGCTGCCTGCAGCAGCCGCGGGATCTCGGCGAAGCGATGCGCACGCTGATCTCGGTGCCGCTGTTCCACGTGACGGGTTGCAACACCCAGCTGCTGGCCGCCGCCCGGCTCGGGGGAGCCTCGGTGATCATGCCCGCGCTCAACCTGGATGCGTTGCTCGACACGCTGACCGCCGAGCGCGTTTCGGTCATGGTCACAGTCCCGGCGGTCTACTCGTTGTTGTTGCGACACAGTGGCTTTGCCGCGCTCGATGTGTCGAATGTGCGTTGGGTCGGCTACGGAGGTGCACCGATCGCCCCGTCGCTGGTGCGCTCGGTGAAGAACGCGTTCCCACAGGCCACGGTGTTCAACGGCTATGGCATGACGGAGACGGCATCGCTGATGACCGTGCTGCCCGATAGCGAAGCCGTCGAGCACGCCGACTCCGTCGGTTACGCGGTCCCGTCGGTGGACCTGGGGGTGATCCCGTTCGGGGACGATCCGGGCGTGGGGGAGTTGGTGGCCCGGGGCGCCAATGTGACCACCGGCTATTGGAACCGGCCGGAGGCCACCGCCACGACGTTTGCGGACGGCTGGCTGCACACCGGCGACGTGGTGCGCGTCGACGACGCGGGCCGGGTACACATCGTGGACCGGCTCAAAGACATCATCAACCGCGGTGGTGAAAACGTCTCCAGCGTCGAGGTGGAGGCCGTGCTGCTGGCGGCGCCGCACGTGGCCGACGCCTGTGTGCTCGGGGTCTCCGACGAGGTCATGGGTGAGAAGGTCGGGGCGGTGCTGTTCGGCGGCGACGACGAGATCGACGTGCCGGCGGTGCTCGACCACTGCCGCAGCCAGCTGGCCGATTTCAAAGTGCCGCAATACGTCACGGTGGTAGACAGTGTGCTGCCGCGCAACGCCGGCGGCAAACTGCTCAAGGCCGGACTCCGCGAGCAGGTCCAGTGGGGAGAGCCGCTGCGATGAGCCCGAGCCTGCTGGTCGCCAACCGCGGCGAGATCGCCCTTCGAATCATCCGCACCGCAACCGAGTTGGGTATGCCCACGATCGCCGTCTATGCCGAGGACGATGCGGAGAGCCCGCATGTACACGCGGCGGACGAGGCGATCGGCCTGCCGGGCGCAGGCCCGCGTGCCTACCTGGACCAGTCCGCCGTGCTGGCCGCGGCGAAAAACTCCGCTGCGGATTTGATTCACCCCGGTTACGGATTCCTCAGCGAGAACGCCGCATTCGCCGACGCCTGCGCGACGGGCGGCTACACGTTCGTGGGTCCCGACGCCCGGGTGCTCGAGCTGCTCGGCAACAAGACGTCGGCCCGCGGGGCCGCGATCGCCGCCGGGGTGCCGGTGCTGCCGGCGACCGAGGGGGCCAGCAGCGTCGAGGACATCAGGGCATTCTTCGCCGAGCACGGCGACGGCATCATGATCAAGGCCCTCGCCGGTGGCGGCGGACGTGGTATGCGCCAGGTGCACAACGCCGATCAGATCGACGATGCCTATCAGCGCTGCGCCGCCGAGGCGCAGCTGGGCTTCGGCGATCCCGCGCTGTTCGCCGAGGCGCTACTCACCGACGCGCGCCACATCGAGGTGCAGGTCGTCGCCGCCCCGGCCGGCCACCAGACGCACGCACGCGCGGTCGGCGACCGCGACTGCAGCATCCAGCGGCGCTACCAGAAGCTTATCGAAATCGCGCCCGCGCAAGGGCTTTCGGATGACCTGCGCCGAGCCCTGCACGAGGCGGCGGCGCGGTTGTGCGCCCGCGTGGGCCTGCGCGGTCTGGCAACGGTCGAATTCCTGGTCACCGGCGAGCAGTTCGTCTTCCTCGAAGTCAACCCACGAATCCAGGTCGAGCACACCGTCACCGAGGAAACCACCGGGCTCGACCTGGTGGCCGTCCAGGTGGCCATCGCCGGCGGCGCATCCTTCTACCAGCTGGGGCTGGCATCCGGAATCGCCTCCGACGGCACGGAAGTCATCGGCGAGCCCGCCGCGCGCCGCGGCATCGCCATCCAACTCAGGGTCAACGCGGAGACCGTCGGACCCGACTGCTCCGTCGCCGGATCCGCGGGCACCCTCACGGTGTTCTCCCCGCCCAGCGGTCCCGGCGTGCGTGTCGACACCTACGGCCGGGCCGGATTGCTGATAAACCCCCAGTACGATTCGCTGCTGGCCAAGCTGATTGTCAATGTGCACGGGTCGTCCTGGCGGGCGGCGGTGCGCAAGGCCCGCACCGCCCTGACCGAGTTCAGCATCGAGGGCGTCCACACCAACATCGGATTCCTGCGCGAGCTGCTGAGCGACGACCGGATCAAGTCCGGTTGGGTGAGCACCGGTTTCCTCGACGGAAAGCTCCCCGAACTGGCCCGGGCCGCGCTGTCCCACCGGCAAGAACCGCCGGTGGCCGCGGTCGAGCTTTATCCCGGCGAGGACGCGCTGCGCGCCCAGCTCGCCGGCACCGTGGTCGAAGTGGTGCCCGAGGGTACCGAATACGCCGCGGGTGGCCAGCTGGTTGTCCTGGAAGCGATGAAGATGCAGCACGTGCTCGTCGCGCCGGCCGCGCTGCGGACCGTCCGGATCCTGGTGACGCCCGGCCAGGTGGTCGGCACCGGAGATCCGCTGCTGGTCTTCACCCGCACCGCAAGTACCGAAGACGGCGAATCAAGCTTGGCAGCAACGGATCTCGACCGGCCGCGCGCCGACCTCGACGAGGTCGTGCACCGCCATTCCCTCACCCTAGACCAGGGTCGCCAGGCCGCGGTCACCAAGCGGCACAACCAAGGCCGGCGCACCGCACGGGAGAACATCGCCGACCTCGTCGATCCCGACAGCTTCGTCGAATACGGCGCGCTGGCCGTTGCCGCGCAGCGCAGCCGTCGCTCGGAGGCGGACCTGATCGTCAACACCCCGGCCGACGGCCTGGTCGCCGGCCTGGCCACCATCGGCGCGGACCGGTTCGGCCCGGCGGCGGCGCAGGCCGTCGTGGTGTCCTACGACTACACCGTGCTGGCCGGCACGCAGGGCATGCGCAACCACGCCAAGACCGACCGCGTGTTCGACCTCGCCGCGCGAAAGCGGTTGCCGGTGGTGCTTTTTGCCGAGGGTGGCGGGGGCCGGCCGGGAGATACCGACGTCGGTGGCGCCGCCGGGCTGGACGTCCCGACCTTCCGGATGCTGGCGGGACTGAGCGGGGAAGTGCCGCTCGTGTCGGTCGTCTCGGGCCGATGCTTCGCCGGCAATGCCGCGCTGGCCGGGGTTTGCGACGTGATCATCGCAACGCCGGACGCCAACATCGGGATGGGCGGGCCGGCGATGATCGAGGGTGGCGGCCTGGGCGTGTACCCGCCCGAGGCGATCGGACCGATCGGCGTACAGCGCCGCAACGGCGTGGTCAGCCTGGTCGCCCGCGATGAGGCGCATGCGGTCGCCCTGGCCAAGCAATACCTGTCGTACTTTCAGGGCTGCGCGGGCGACTGGGCGGCGCCCGATCCGCGGCTGGCCCGGCATGTGGTGCCGCAGGACCGGTTACGCGCCTACGACGTGCACCGGGCGATCGAGGCGATCGTCGACGTCGGATCGGTGTTGGAGCTGCGTCCGGATTACGGGGTGGGAATCGTCACCGCGCTGGTGCGCGTCGAAGGAGTGCCGTACGGATTGATCGCCAACAGCACCCATCACCTGGGTGGCGCAATCGATGCCGAGGCCGCCGACAAGACCGGCGATTTCCTGGCGTTGTGCGAATCGTTCGGGTTGCCGGTGATCTCGCTGTGCGACACCCCGGGCTTCATGGTCGGGCCCGACGCGGAAAAGGAAGCGGCCGTTCGCCGTTTCGGCCGGATGTTCGTCCTGGGCGCGCGGCTGACGGTGCCGCTGGGAATGATCATCTTGCGCAAGGGATATGGGCTCGGCGCGATGGCGATGGCCGGCGGCTCATTCCGCGCGCCGCACTTCACGGTCGCGTGGCCGACCGGAGAGATCGGCGGCATGGGCCTGGAAGGCGCCGTGCGCCTCGGCTTCAGCAAGGAGCTGGCCGCCGTCGACGATCCCGCGGAACGGCAAAGCCTGTTCGATCGCCTGGTGGCCGCGGCCTACGAGCACGGGAAGGCGCTGCGGTCGGCCACCACATTCGAGCTGGACGACGTCATAGACCCAGCAACCTCCCGGGCCTGGATCACCAGGCTCTCGGGAGGCTGAAGGGTTTAGCGACTAGGCGTGGCCGCTGCCGCAGCCGACGCCCGGCAGACAGCCTTGTCCGCCCGGAATGCCGCCCGGACCCGCGTTCTGCCCACCGGAGCCGCAGCCGACGCCCGGGACGCAGCCCTGGCCACCCGGACCGCCGCCGGGGCCGTTGAACTGGCCGCCCGAGCCGCAGTTTCCGTTCGCGTCGCAGCCGCCGCCGCCCGGGTCGTCCTTGAAGGTCACATGCGTGGGCGCAGCGGCCGGTCCGCCGACGTAGACGTCAGCAGCGGCCGCGGGCGCGGCGGCGATGGCCGCAGCGACGGCACCGGCAACAACCAGCGGTTTCATGAGTGTCAATTTCGATAACATGCGGGTGGCATACCACCTCAACACATGTCCAAAACATCGTGAATAAAATTCGGCAGCAAACCACGTCTGCGCTGCCGCACGGCGGCTCTGACCGCGACGGAAGGCCTGACACCATGACCTCACAAGATCTGACCGGCCGCACCGCGATCATCACCGGCGCGTCGCGCGGAATCGGCCTCTCGATAGCCCAGCAGCTGGCGGCCGCGGGCGCCAATGTGGTGCTCACCGCGCGCAAGCAGGAGGCCGCCGACGAGGCCGCCGCCCAGGTGGGGCAGCAGGCCCTCGGGGTGGGCGCCCACGCGGTCGACGAGGACGCGGCGCGGCGCTGCGTCGAGCTCACGCTGGAGCGCTTCGGCGGCGTCGACATCCTGATCAACAACGCCGGAACCAACCCGGCCTACGGTCCGCTGATCGACCAGGATCACGCCCGTTTCACCAAGATCTTCGACGTCAACCTGTGGGCGCCGCTGCTGTGGACTTCGCTCGTCGTCAAGTCGTGGATGGGCGAGCACGGCGGGGCGATCGTCAACACGGCCTCCATCGGCGGCATGCATCAATCGCCGGCGATGGGCATGTACAACGCCACCAAGGCGGCGCTGATCCACGTCACCAAGCAACTGGCGCTGGAACTCTCGCCGCGCGTCAGGGTCAACGCGATTTGCCCGGGTGTGGTGCGCACCCGCCTCGCCGAGGCGCTGTGGAAGGACCACGAGGACCCGCTGGCGTCGTCGATCGCGCTCGGGCGCATCGGGGAGCCGGTCGACGTGGCCGCGGCCGTCGCCTTCCTGGTTTCCGACGCGGCGAGCTGGATCACCGGCGAGACCATGGTGATCGACGGTGGCCTGCTGCTCGGCGCCGCACAGGGATTCCAATCCGCGCCGGGCGGCGGGCAATGACCGCCGTCGATGCTGCCGACCTGGACACGCGGGTTCAGGCACTGCTCGACGAGCACGATCCGGCCACCAGCGAGGCGCGGGATTTCCTTGGCGCGCAATACGATGCGGGCCTGGCCTGGGTGCACCTACCGCACGGTTTCGGCGGGCTGGACCTGCCGCGCACCGCTCAGGAGCGCGTCGATGCGCGGCTGGCCGCCGCCGGTGCGCCGGTGGGCGGCACCCCCAAGAATTACATCGGCATGGGCATGGCGGCGCCGACGATCGCGGCGTTCGGCACCGACGAGCAGAAGCGAAAGTTCCTGCGCCCGTTGTTCACCGGTGAGCAGATCTACTGCCAGCTGTTCAGCGAGCCGGGCGCCGGATCGGACCTGGCCGGGGTGGCCACCCGTGCGGTGCGCGACGGTGACGACTGGATTGTCAACGGGCAGAAGGTGTGGACGTCGCAGGCGCAGCACGCGCAGATGGCCATCCTGGTCGCCCGGACCGATCCGTCCGTGCCCAAACACCATGGCCTGACTTATTTTCTCTGCGACATGACGCAACCGGGCGTCGAAATCCGGCCGTTGCGCCAGATCACCGGCGAGGCGGAATTCAACGAAGTGTTCCTCACCGATGTCCGGGTGCCCGATGCGAATCGGCTCGGCCCGGAGGGCGGTGGCTGGCGCGTCGCCACTACGACCCTCAACAACGAACGCGTCGCCATCGGGTCGCGCGCCGGCGCGCCCCGAGAGGGTGGCCATATCGGCAAAGTCACCGCGGCCTGGCGCGACGAGCCGGCGCTGCGCAACCCCGCAATGCACGATCAGCTGATGCGGCTGTGGGTTGAGGCGGAGATCCTCCGGCTGGCCGGTGAACGGTTGCGGCAACAGGCGGCCACCGGTCAGCCCGGCCCGGAAGGAGCCGGCATGAAGGTAGCGTTCGCCAAACTGGCACAAGCGATTTCGGGCTTCGAGATCGAGCTGCACGGCGAAGCGGCGCTGCTCTACGATGACTGGACCATGCGCAGGCCCGAGACGGTCGACCTGGTCGGTCGCGGGCCCGGCTACCGCTACCTGCGCGCGCGCGGCAATTCGATCGAGGGCGGTACGTCGGAAATCCTGCGCAACACCATTTCCGAACGGATCCTCGGCCTGCCGGGCGAACACCGCGTCGACAAAGAGGCCGCCTGGAAGGACCTCCCCCGATGAGCCCGCACACCGCCGACCTGCTGTATTCCGACACCGAAGAGGCTTTGCGGGCCGGCGTCCGTCAGCTCTTCGCCGAGCGGTGCCCGCCCGAATCGGTGACGCGCCTCTACGACCCGCAACCACAGGACTTTTCGGGCGTGTGGCACACGCTGGCCACCGAACTGGGCGCGGCCGGCCTGCTGGTTCCGGAGTCCCTGGGCGGAGCCGACGCGACCGTCCGCGAGGCCGCCGTGGTCATGGAGGAAATCGGCCGGGCGGTCGCCCCGGTTCCGTTTCTGTCCAGCGCGGTCCTCGCCACGATCGTGCTGCTGCGAGCCGGTGACACCGCAACCCTGCCGGGCCTGGCCCAGGGCGAGCTGACGGCGGCGCTGGTGGTCCCGCTGTCGAACGCACCGGGCGACCCGATCAGCGGGGTGCGCGCCGACGCCGACGGGCTGAGGGGGTCGGTCACCAGCGTGGCCGGTGCCGACGCCGCCGATGTGCTGGTGGTTCCGGTCACCGGGCGCGACGGGCTCGAGTTACACACCGTCGCCCGCGACGCCGCGGGCGTGCAGATATCACCACTACTCGCGCTGGATATGACCAGACCCCTTGCCGCCGTGTCGTTTTCGGGATCTCCGTCATCGGTTGTCGGAGCGGGTGACGAGCCGGTCACCGAAGCGATCCGCACTTCGGCGGCCCTGCTGGCGTCCGAGCAACTCGGGGTCGCCCAATGGTGCTTTGACACCACACTGGAGTACGTCAGGCAACGCAGGCAGTTCGGCCGCACGATCGGCTCCTACCAGGCCGTCAAGCACCGCTTGGCGGATCTGTGGTTCGAGGTGGGCGCTGCGGCCGCCGCGGCGCGCTATGCGGCCGACACGTGCGCCCGGGGCGCGGAAGATGCGGACGCGGCGGCGGCGATCGCCCAGGCCTACTGCGGGGAGGTCGCCGTGCATGCCGCCGAAGAGTGCGTGCAGCTGCACGGCGGCATAGGAATGACCTGGGAATATCCGGCGCACCTGTATCTCAAGCGGGCCAAGAGCGACCAGCTGGCATTCGGCACCGCCTACCGCCACCGCGCTCGGCTGGCCGAGCTGGTGGACCTGCCGGCGTTCTGACGGCTAGCGCGGTAGCGCCGAAGCGAACACCTCCGTCATCGCTTCCCAGTGCCGCTCGGCCGCCGCAGCGTCGTAGGGCGCGTTGTCCGGAACCGCGAATCCGTGGCCGGCCGGATACCACTCGGTGGTGTGCTCGACACCGGCCGCCGTCAGCGCTTTGTCGAGCTGTTCGGCGTGATCGGCGGTGAACGACGCGTCGTCCTTGGCGCCGCCCACGTACACCGTGGCGGTCATCCGGTCCGCGAGTAGGTGCGGGCTGTCGTCGGTGTCGGTCACCAGGCCGCCGCCATGGAAGGACGCCGCCGCGGCCACCCGGTCGGGCACCCGCCCGGCCACCATGAGGGACGTCCGGCCGCCCATGCAGTAGCCGCACACCCCGAATCGCTCGCCGGCCACCTCGGGGCGGGCGGCCAGATAGTCGAAGAACGCGCGGGCGTCGGCCGCCATCCGGTCCGGGGTGACGCTGCCGATCATCGAGAACAGGCGTCCGCGTTCTTTCGGGTCGCTGAAGACCGTCGCCATGTCGAACGGCGCCCAGTCCGCGGTGCGGTAGTACACATCCGGAAGCAGCACCGCGTAACCGAACGCGGCCAGCTTGGCGGCCATCTGCTCGAACGTGTCGCGCACGCCGCCGGCGTCGGGATACATGACCACCGCGGGCCACGGGACTTGCGATTCCGGGCCATCGGGGGTGAACAGGTGCACCGTGCAGGTGCCATCGGGTGTGGTGATGGTGTCGATGATGTTCGGCATGGCACCCGTTCTACTCCGCGCGGCTAGACCCGAATTATTCGGCGCCGACCCGCCGCGCCCGGCCACGCCGCGGTTGCGATCGCCGCTAAGCTTGCGGCGTGCCGATCCCGACCCCCTACGAGGACTTGCTCCGCTTGGTGCTCGACCAGGGAACGGCCAAATCCGACCGCACCGGCACCGGGACCCGCAGCCTGTTCGGCCAGCAGCTGCGCTATGACCTGTCGGCCGGGTTCCCGCTGCTCACCACCAAGAAGGTGCACCTGAAGTCGGTGATCTACGAATTGCTGTGGTTCCTGCGCGGCGATTCCAACGTCGCCTGGCTGCACGAGCACGGAGTTACGATCTGGGACGAATGGGCAAGCAGCACAGGCGATCTCGGGCCGATCTACGGTGTGCAATGGCGGTCTTGGCCGACGCCGTCGGGCGAGCACGTCGATCAGATCAGCGCGGCCCTGAACCTGTTGCGCACCGACCCCGACTCGCGGCGCATCATCGTGTCGGCCTGGAATGTCGGCGAAATACCGCGGATGGCGCTGCCGCCGTGTCACGCGTTCTTCCAGTTCTACGTGGCCGACGGGCGGCTGAGCTGCCAGCTCTATCAGCGCAGCGCCGACCTGTTTTTGGGTGTGCCCTTCAACATCGCCAGCTACGCGCTGCTGACGCACATGATGGCGGCCCAGTCCGGCCTCGCTGTCGGTGAGTTCGTGTGGACGGGCGGGGACTGCCACATCTACGACAACCATGTCGAGCAGGTGCGGCTGCAGCTGAGCCGCGACCCCCGGCCATACCCCGAACTCGTTCTGGGCGCCCGGGATTCGATTTTCGATTACACCTACGACGACGTCGTCGTGAAGAACTACGACCCCCATCCGGCGATCAAAGCCCCAGTCGCTGTATGAAGCGCGCCGGCGACGATGCCCGCTCGGGCGGCCTGCAAGCCGGGATCAAGGAGTAGCGCGTATGACCGAGGTGGGCCTGGTGTGGGCTCAGTCGACCTCCGGCGTCATCGGGCGCGGTGGCGACATCCCCTGGAACGTGCCGGAGGATCTCCTCCGGTTCAAAGAGGTGACCATCGGACACCCGGTGATCATGGGCCGGCGGACCTGGGATTCGTTACCTGCGAAGGTGCGCCCCCTGCCGGGCCGGCGCAATGTCGTCCTGTCCCGCGACACCGGCTTCGTCGCCGACGGGGCGCAGGTGGTCGGCACCCTGGAGAACGCCCTTGCCAAGGGCGACTCCGAGACGTGGGTCATCGGCGGCGAACAGATCTATTTGCTGGCGCTGCCCTACGCCACCCGCTGCGAGGTCACCGAGATCGAAATCGATTTGCGACGCGACGACGACGATGCGCTGGCACCGACGCTGGACGACACTTGGGTGGGCGAAACGGGGGAGTGGCAGGCCAGCCGCTCGGGCCTGCGGTATCGCTTCCACAGCTACCGTCGCAGCGCCGCGCACCCGATCGCGCCCACGGCGTGACCTGACATACTCGGACCCGGGGTCGGTCGTACAGGGTCAACCAAGCGTTTGCATTAGGAGGGGGAATTGGCAGTGACACCCGAACCCAGGACGTTCTCTCGCAAATTCATGGGCTACGACGCGACCGCGGTCGATGCCCACATCGAGATGCTGACCACCAAGCAGCAGCTGCTGCTTGACGACGTCGAGAGCCTACGGGCCCGGCTGCAGGAATCCGGCGATCAAACGGCCGCGCTGCGCAAGGAAGTGGCCGCACTGACGGACACGTCGCCGTCGCCGCGCGCGGTGCAGCAACGGTTAGCGAAAATGCTGAGCCGCGCCGTCGACGAGGTGGCCGAGATGCAGGCCGAGGCGCGAGCAGAAGCGGACGCGCTGATCGCCGCGGCCGAGGCCGAGGCCGAAGAAACACAGCGGAAGCGTGAGCAGATGTTGGCGGACATGGCCGCGCAGCGGGAAGCCATGGAAGCCGAATACCAAAAGACCAAGGAAAAGCTCGAGGCCGAACTGGCCAGCCTGCGCGAAGACGCCGAGCAGGCGCGTGAGCGGCTCCTCGCCGAGGCGAAGGAGAGGGCCGACCGGGATCGAGACGAGGCCCGCCGGGCCGTGGACGACGCGAGTCGGCAGCGGATCCGGATCCTCGAGCAACTGATGGGCGTCTACCGCGACCTGAAAACGGTTCCGGACGCCCTCGATGCGGCCTACGAAGAGCAAAAGAATTCGCCCGACGCCGACTCCGTGGTGCGGTTGGACGAGAAAGTCGGCGCGGGCTCACCGTCGTAACGCAACACGTCGGACACGACCGGTATTCTCGGCACCGTGTCGACCCGCAGGCTATCGGCCGCCCAAGCCCGGCGGATAGCCGTTGCGGCCCAAGGATTTAGCGAACCTCGGCCCAATGGTGAGATCAGCCGGGCACACCTGAAGCGGCTGATTTCCAGGATCCAAGTGCTGCAACTGGATTCGGTCTCGGTGGCGGTGCGCGCACACTACGCTCCGGTGTTCAGCCGGCTCGGCCCCTACGACCGTGGCGTGCTCGACCGGGCCGCCTGGGGGCCCCGATCGTCGCGGCTGCTGGCGGAGTACTGGGCGCATGAGGCAGCACTGATGGCTGTCGAGGACTGGCCGCTGCTGCGCTGGCGGATGCGCCAGTACTCCCATGGCCGGTGGCGCAC
Organism: Mycobacterium sp. 852002-51971_SCH5477799-a; assembly: GCF_001667145.1. Lineage (GTDB taxonomy): Bacteria > Actinomycetota > Actinomycetes > Mycobacteriales > Mycobacteriaceae > Mycobacterium. Next base: position 150,074 of record NZ_LZIF01000083.1, on the reverse strand, counting down.
CCACATCGTCAAGGCCAACCCGGAACTTGCCGACAAGATCGTCGCCGCCATCGCCGAGCTCGGGCCCAGCACCGCCGGGCAGATCGAAGCGCATCTGGAAGCCGAACCGCGCGGGCCCAGAGGCAGCTGGTGGGGCAGCCGCAGCGACACCAAATGGGTGGCCGAGGCGCTGTTCTCCGCCGGGATCCTCACCACCGCCACCCGGGTGGGCTTCGCTCGCCACTACGACCTGGTGGAACGGGTGCTGCCGGCCGGCGTCCTGGCCCGCGAGGTCGACGACGACGAGGCGATCCGCGAACTCGCGCTGCGGGCCGCCACCGCGCTGGGCGTGGGCACCGAGGCCGACATCCGCGACTACTTTCGGCTGTCGGCCCAGCAGATCAAGCCGGCGATCGCCGCATTGGTGGCCGTCGGCGACATCGAGCCGGTCGACGTCGACGGCTGGTCCGCACCGGCCTACCTGCGTGCCGGGCGCACGGTGCCCCGCACCGACCGCGGCACCGCGCTGCTGTGCCCGTTCGACCCGCTCATCTTCTTCCGCCCACGCGTCGAGCGGCTCTTCGAATTCCATTACCGCATTGAGATTTACACCCCCGCCGCCAAGCGGCAGTACGGCTACTACGTGTGGCCGCTGCTCATGGACGGGCGATTGGTGGCGCGGGTGGACCTCAAGGCCGACCGCGCCGCTGACTCGTTGCGGGTCCTCGGTGCATTCGGCGAGCCCGGTGCGCCCAAGCCCCGCATCGCCGCGGCGCTGGCCGGTGAACTGGAGTCCATGGCGTCGTGGCTGGGCCTGGGCGGAGTCAGCGTCACCGACCGCGGTGATCTGTCGGGCGAGCTGCGCACGGCGGTCAAGTTGATCAGCTGATGTCGCGTCGATGTCCATCTGCGTTGCTGCCGTTGCCGGTATGCGGCAAGGTGCGGGTCAGGGGGGCCGACCCGTCCGGCACGCCTTAAGGTGAGCGCCGTGGCCGAGATCGCGCCGCTGCGCGTGCAACTGATCGCCAAGACCGACTTCTTGGCGCCCGCCGACGTGCCGTGGGGCACCGACGCCGACGGCGGCCCCGCGCTGGTTGAGTTCGCCGGCCGGGCCTGCTACCAGAGCTGGTCGAAACCCAACCCCAAGACCGCGACCAACGCCGGCTACATCAAGCACATCATCGACGTCGGCCACTTCTCGGTGCTCGAACACGCGAGTGTGTCGTTCTACATCACCGGCATCTCGCGATCGTGCACCCACGAGCTGATTCGGCATCGGCACTTCTCCTATTCGCAGCTGTCACAGCGCTACGTCCCCGAAAAGGAATCACACGTCGTCGTGCCCCCGGGCATGGAAGACGATCCGGAACTGCAGCGGATCCTGGCCGCCGCCGCGGACGCCGGCCGCGCCACCTACACCGAGTTGCTGGCGAAGCTGGAGGCGAAGTTCGCCGACCAACCGAATGCGGTGTTGCGTCGCAAGCAGGCCCGCCAGGCCGCCCGCTCCGTGCTGCCCAACGCGACCGAAACCCGCATCGTCGTGACCGGCAACTACCGGGCGTGGCGCCACTTCATCGCGATGCGCGCCAGCGAGCACGCCGACGTGGAAATCCGGCGGCTCGCCGTTGAGTGCCTGCGCCAGCTGACGGCCGTGGCGCCGGCGGTGTTCGCCGACTTCGAGATCGCCACCCTGGCCGACGGCACGGAGGTCGCGACCAGCCCACTGGCGACCGAAGCCTGATGCGCGCCGGCGCGCAACGCGGATGCTAAACACCTTGCCGGGTCCAGGTAACCTAGCAGCGTGAGCACGGTCGGATTCGACGCCCCAGCGCGGTTGGGGACCCTGCTGACCGCAATGGTCACGCCGTTTCGCGGCGACGGCTCCGTCGACACCACCGCGGCCGCCCAGCTGGCCAACCACCTGATCGACGCCGGCTGCGACGGGCTGGTGATCTCCGGCACCACCGGCGAGTCCCCGACCACCACCGACGACGAGAAGCGCGAGCTGCTGCGCGTCGTGCTGGAGGCGGTGGGCGACCGGGCCCGCGTCATCGCCGGCGCGGGCACCTATGACACCGCCCACAGCGTCCGGCTGGCCCAGGCCTGCGCGGCCGAGGGCGCCCACGGGCTGTTGGTGGTCACGCCGTACTACTCCAAGCCGCCCCAGAGCGGCCTGATCGCCCACTTCACCACGGTCGCGGACGCGACCGAGCTGCCGGTGCTGCTCTACGACATCCCGCCGCGTTCGGTGATACCGATCCAGCCCGAGACCATCCGTGCGCTGGCGGCCCACCCGAACATCGTCGGAATCAAGGACGCTAAGGCCGACCTGCACAGCGGTGGCCAGATCATCGCCGAGACGGGCCTGGCCTACTACTCCGGCGACGATGCGCTGAACCTGCCGTGGCTGGCCATGGGCGCCACCGGATTCATCAGCGTGATTTCTCACGTCGCGACCGGGCAGCTGCGGGAGATGTTGTCCGCCTTCGGCTCCGGAGACGTCGCCACCGCCCGCAAGATCAACGCCGCCGTCGCGCCGCTGTGCGACGCGATGGCCCGCCTGGGCGGTGTGACGATGTCCAAGGCTGGCCTGCGCCTGCAGGGCATCGATGTCGGCGATCCGCGGTTGCCGCAAATGCCCGCGACGCCAGAGCAACTCGACGCGTTGGCCGCCGACATGCGAGCGGCCTCGGTGCTGCGGTGACCCGAGGAGTTTCCGAGAAGTGGATGTAGATCTCGCCCCGCCAGGCCCCTTGGCCACAGGAGGGTTGCGGGTCACTGCTTTGGGTGGCATCAGCGAAATCGGCCGTAACATGACCGTTTTCGAGCACCTGGGCAAGCTGTTGATCATCGACTGCGGCGTGATGTTCCCCACCCACGACGAGCCTGGGGTCGATCTGATCCTGCCGGATCTGCGGCACATCTCCGACCGGCTCGACGACATCGAGGCGCTGGTGCTAACCCACGCCCACGAGGACCACATCGGCGGCATTCCGTTCCTGCTCAAGCTGCGCCCCGACATCCCGGTGGTCGGTTCGAAGTTCACGCTGGCACTGGTCGCCGCGAAGTGCCGCGAGCACCGCCTCAAGCCGGTGTTCGTCGAGGTGGCCGAGGGCCAGAAGAGCAGTCACGGCGTGTTCGAATGCCAGTACTTCGCCGTCAACCACTCCATCCCCGACGCGCTGGCGATCGCCGTGCGCACCGGGGCGGGGACGATCCTGCACACCGGCGACATCAAGCTCGACCAGCTTGCCCTGGACGGCCGCCCGACCGACCTGCCCGGCATGTCGCGGCTCGGCGACGCCGGGGTGGACCTGTTTCTGTGCGACTCAACCAATTCCGAGCATCCAGGCGTCGGGCCGTCGGAAAGCGAAGTGGGCCCGACGCTGCACCGTTTGATCCGCGGCGCCGACGGCCGGGTCATCGTGGCGTGTTTCGCCTCCAACGTGGATCGGGTGCAGCAAATCATCGATGCCGCAGTCGCTTTGGGCCGGCGGGTATCGTTCGTCGGCCGATCGATGGTGCGCAACATGGGGATCGCCCGGGAACTCGGATTCCTGCGGGTGGCCGACTCGGACGTGATCGACATCGGCGCCGCCGAGATGATGCCGGCCGAGAAGGTGGTGCTGATCACCACCGGCACCCAGGGCGAACCGATGTCGGCGTTGTCGCGGATGTCGCGTGGCGAGCACCGCAGCATCACGCTGACCGCGGGTGACCTCGTCGTGTTGGCGTCGTCGCTGATCCCGGGCAACGAGGAAGCGGTTTACGGCGTCATCGACGAGCTCGCCAAGATCGGGGCCCGCGTTGTCACCAATGCCCAAGCCCGCGTGCATGTTTCGGGCCACGCGTACGCGGGAGAACTGTTGTTCCTGTACAACGGGATTCGGCCGCGTCACGTCATGCCCGTGCACGGAACGTGGCGCATGCTGCGGGCCAACGCCAAGCTGGCGGCCCGCACCGGTGTGCCGGAGGAATCAATCCTGTTGGCCGAGAACGGGGTGAGCGTGGACCTGGTCGCGGGCAAGGCCTCGATCGCGGGCGCGGTGCCGGTCGGCAAGATGTTCGTCGACGGACTAATCAACGGCGACGTCGGCGACATCACCCTGGGCGAGCGGCTCATTCTGTCCTCGGGTTTCGTGGCGGTGACCGTGGTGGTCGCGCGCGGTACCGGGCGTCCGGTCGCCCCGCCGCAGCTGCACTCGCGCGGATTCTCCGAGGATCCCAAGGCGCTGGAGCCCGCCGTGCGCAGGGTGGAGGCCGAGCTGGAAGCGCTTGCAGCCGAGAACATCACCGATCCGAGCCGCATTGCCCAGGGCGTGCGGCGCACCGTCGGCAAGTGGGTGGGCGAAGCCTACCGTAGGCAGCCGATGATCGTGCCGACCGTCATCGAGGTCTAGCGACGATCTCTCAGCGTAGGCCGACGCGCGAAACTTAAACCATTGCGGTGATGGCCGGCGTGTCGTCGCAGACGTTTAAGTGTCAGGCAGGACCCTGCACTCAGATCTTCTCGGCGTAGGCCGACCACTCCAGTTGCGACGCTTTGAGTTTTCGGCCGGTGGGGTCGACATAGCGCTGGACGAGCTCATCGGGACCGGCCTGCTCCAGCAGCCGCCAGCCGTATTCGCCGAGGAACGCCGCGACGCCGTCGGGCTGCAGGCCGAAATGCCACAGTTGCCGCCGCTGGCGCACGTTGCGGTACAGCGTGCGGGTGCCATACCGGTTGGTGCCGTCGATGAAATCGCGACGGACGTAGGTGAACACCAATCGGCTGCCGGGCGCGGTGGCGCGCAGCCCGTCCAGCGTGCGCCGCACGGTCGCTTCGGTGAGGTATTGGGTGACGCCTTCGCAGATGAAGAACGCCCGGTAGTCGGTGCGGTAACCGTGCTCGGCGAGCGAGGTGAGCAGGTCGTCATGCTCGAGGTTCAACGCCACCAACCGAACCGACAGCGGCGGTTCGCCGAGCACCCGGCGCACCGTCTTGAGTTTCCGCGCGACGTTAACGGGCAGATCGACCTCGAACACCGGGATGCGGACCCGCCTCGTCAACTGGTAGGGGCGGGTGTCCAGGCCGGCTCCGAGGATGACGACGGCGTTGATGCCGTCGAGTGATTCCTGGAGCTTGTCGGCGATGAAACGCTTGCGGCAGGCCAGGTTCGCCCACAATCCCGGGCCGGTGAACTCCGAGCCGCGGATCATCAGGCGGCGAATGGGCGCGAACCGGGTCGTCCCGACGAGCCAGCGCAGCGGCGCGGGCAGGAAGAGTTCGGCGAAGTCGTCGTCGACCAGGCGGCGGCCGGGCGGCTCGTTCTGCTCGACGGCGGCCAGCACCATCGGGCCAAATGCTGTCTGCGCGACCAGGTTTCGTGCCATGACGGTTACTTGTTCAGGAATCCCGCGTCGACGGGCAGGGTAACCCCGGTGATGTAGCGCGCCTGATCGGACACCAGCCACGCCACCGCGTTCGCGATGTCCTCGACGTCGAGCACCTCCACCGGCATGGCGTTGCCCATGGCGCCCGGCGTGTCCGTCGCGGCGGCCATCTTGGCCAGCCACTCCCGGGTGAACTCGTTGTTGATCATTGGAGTCTCGACGCCGGACGGGTGAATCGAATTCACCCGAATCATCTGCCCGGCAAGTAGATTCGCGTAGACGCGCATCAGCCCGACCACCCCGTGCTTGGCGGCGGCGTAGCCGACGGAACCGGCGTCCGGGCTGCCGACCCCGGCCAGCCCGGCGCTCGAACTGATCAGCACGATCGACCCGCCGGTGCCCTGTTTGACCATCGTGGGTATCGCGACCTTGATGGTGTGGTAGACGCCGGTGAGGTTGACGTCGATGACGTCGTGCCAGCCGTCGTCACCGGATTGCATGGGCGCGATCCCGGCGTTGGCCACCACGATGTCCAGCCGGCCGAACTCGTCGAGGCCCGCCTGCAATGCGGCCGCCAGGGATTCGCGGTCACGGACGTCGCCACGAGCGGCCACGATGCGCGCGCCGGTGTCTTCGACCAGCTTCACGGTGGCGGCCAGATCGTCGGGCGTGGCCAGCGAGTAGGGCACGCTGGCGATCTGATCGCACAGATCGACGGCGATGATGTCGGCGCCGTCGGCGGCCAACCGCACCGCGTGCGCGCGGCCCTGCCCGCGCGCGGCGCCGGTGATGAACGCGACTTTGCCCTTCAGGGGGCCTTCTGGCGAGCGAGCCATCAGGGCCGCAACTGTCCTTTGGCCGGATCGCCCGCCGAGACGGGCTGCAGCATCTTGATGTCGGGGGCGCCGACCAGGTGCTCGCCGGCCGCGGTGAACATCTTGGTGACCGCCGGCGCGGTGCTGTGCGCCTTGAGCGCCTCGGCGTCGGCCCACTGCTCGACGAAGACAAAGGTCTCGTCCGACTGGTGCAGCGAGTACAACTGGCAGCCCGGCTCGTCGTGCACTTCTTCGACCGCCCGCGTGAGGATGTCGCGAACCGTGTCGACCGACTCGGGTTTGACAGTCATGGTGGCGACGACGACGACGGGCATTGATGGCCTCCTGGGCGCTGGCGGTGGGTGACGAGCACGACTTCTCGCAACCGAATGTCACCCTACTCACGCGATATGGCGCCCGGGTCGCACCATGCCTGACGCGGCCGGACGGTAACCAGTGTGGCGGGTGGTGTAGATGATGCCGTTGCGACTACCCTTGCCGTCATGCCCAGTAAGACCGCCGCCCGCTCCAGAAGCCGAACGAGCAGGTCAAAGACCACTTCGCGCGCGAGCGGGTCCCGGGGCGCGCGCCCGGCGGCGCCCCGCAAGAAAATCAGCAAGCCCGCCAGGCGGCGTGAGCACGCGCCGCTGGTCGGCGCCGGGCTGACCTGCGGTCGCGCTGTGCGCGCCATCTGGTTGATGGCCGCCCGGGGGACCGGCGGCGCGGCCCGGTCGATCGGGCGAGCCCACGACATCGATCCCGGGCATCGCCGCGATGGCATCGCGCTGCTGTTGCTGGGCTTTTCCGTGGTGGTCGCCGCGAGCTCGTGGTTTCACGCCGCCGGGCCGGTCGGCACGTGGGTCGACACGCTGCTGCGAACCTTCATCGGCGCGGGTGTGCTGGCGCTGCCGGTGGCCACCGCCGCGGTGGCGGTGACCCTGATGCGCACCGAGCCCAACCCGAATGTGCGCCCCCGGCTGATCCTGGGCACCAGCCTGATCACGCTGTCGGTTCTCGGCCTGCGCCATCTGTGGTCGGGCTCGCCGGGGGACCCGGAAGCGCGCCGCCGCGCGGCCGGTTTCATCGGCTTCGCCATCGGCGGGCCGCTCTCGGACGGGCTCACGCCCTGGATCGCCGCGCCGCTGTTGTTCATCGGGTTCATGTTCGGCCTGTTGCTGCTGACCGGAACCACCATCCGGGAGGTGCCCGACGTGGTTCGCGCCATGTTCGGTACCCGGCTGGTCGGCGACGACGAACCGTACGACTACGCCGACGAGTTCGACGATGACACCGAAGCGGACCGCGACGACAACTACGACGACGCGTCTCCCGTCCCAGAGCCGCCGGCGTGGTCGCCGGACGACGATGCCCAGGCCGCGCTGCAGGACGACATTCCGACCGTGCCCGAACCCGCCGTGCAGCCCGCCCCGCAGGCCTCGCGGGGCCGCAAGCGCGGCCGGTCGGCGGGCAAGCACGACACCGTGGAACTCGACCGGATCGTCGAGGGCCCCTACACGCTGCCGTCGCTGAACCTGCTGGTGGCGGGCGATCCGCCCAAGAAGCGCAGCGCGGCCAACAACGTCATGGCCGACGCCATCACCGAGGTGCTGACCCAGTTCAAGGTCGACGCCGCCGTGACCGGCTGCACCCGCGGGCCGACCGTCACCCGGTACGAGGTCGAGCTGGGGCCCGGCGTGAAGGTCGAGAAGATCACCGCGCTGCAGAAGAACATCGCGTACGCGGTGGCCACCGAGAGCGTGCGGATGCTGGCCCCGATCCCCGGCAAGTCGGCCGTGGGCATCGAGGTGCCCAACACCGACCGGGAAATGGTGCGGCTGGCCGACGTGCTCACCGCCCCATCGACCCGGCGCGACCACCACCCGCTGGTGATCGGGCTCGGCAAGGACATCGAGGGCGATTTCATCTCGGCAAACCTGGCCAAGATGCCGCACCTGCTGGTGGCCGGTTCCACCGGATCCGGTAAGTCCAGCTTCGTCAACTCGATGCTGGTGTCGCTGCTGGCGCGCGCCACCCCGGAAGAGGTCAGGATGATCCTGATCGACCCGAAGATGGTGGAACTCACGCCCTACGAAGGCATTCCGCACCTGATCACCCCGATCATCACCCAGCCCAAGAAGGCGGCCGCCGCGCTGGCGTGGCTGGTCGAGGAGATGGAGCAGCGCTACCAGGACATGCAGGCGTCCCGGGTGCGGCACATCGACGACTTCAACGAGAAGGTCCGCGCCGGCATCATCACCGCGCCGCTGGGCAGTCAGCGCGAATACCGGCCCTACCCCTATGTGGTGGCGATCGTCGACGAGCTGGCCGACCTGATGATGACGGCACCGCGCGACGTCGAGGACGCCATCGTGCGCATCACCCAAAAGGCCCGGGCCGCCGGCATTCACCTGGTGCTGGCCACTCAGCGCCCGTCGGTGGACGTGGTCACCGGTCTGATCAAGACCAACGTCCCGTCCCGGCTGGCGTTCGCCACGTCGTCGCTGACCGACAGCCGCGTCATCCTGGACCAGGCCGGCGCCGAAAAGCTGATCGGCATGGGTGACGGCCTGTTTCTGCCGATGGGCGCGGGCAAGCCGATCCGGCTGCAGGGCGCGTACATCACCGACGAGGAGATCCAGGCCGTCGTCACCGCCTGCAAGGACCAGGCCGAACCCGAGTACACCGAGGGCGTCACCAACGCCAAGCCGACCGGCGAGCGCACGGACGTCGACCCCGACATCGGCGACGACATGGACGTGTTCCTGCAGGCCGTCGAGTTGGTGGTGTCCAGCCAGTTCGGCTCCACGTCGATGCTGCAGCGCAAGCTGCGCGTCGGCTTCGCCAAGGCCGGCCGGCTGATGGACCTGATGGAGACCCGCGGCATCGTCGGGCCCTCGGAGGGCTCCAAGGCACGCGAGGTGTTGATCAAGCCCGACGAGCTGGCCGGCACGCTGGCGTTGATCCGGGGCGGCGCGAACGCCGACGGCGGCGACGCCGAAGACTAGCTGTGAACGTGGTCGCCATCGGGACCAGCGCCGAGCGTGAACACAAGGCGAAAAACTGGCCCGAATCCCGCCGCCAGTTCACGCTCGGCGCGTCAAAGCCTCACAGCCTCAGCAGCATCCGCGAGTTGCCGAGGATGTTCGGTTTGACGTAGCTGAGGTCCAGAAATTCGGCGACACCGATGTCGTAGGAGCGGCACATCTCCTCGAACACCTCGGCGGTGACCGGCGTGCCTTCGATCTCGGTGAATCCATGCCTGGCGAAGAACTCGGTTTCGAACGTCAGCACGAACAGCCGCTTCAACTGCAGCTCGCGGGCGACTTCCAGCAGCCGGTCGACGATCGCGTGGCCGATACCGTGGCCGGTCAGCGCCGGGCTGACCGCGACGGTGCGCACCTCGCCGAGGTCCGACCACAACACGTGCAGCGCGCCGCAGCCGACCACCTGGCCCTCGTGCTCGGCCACCCAGAATTCCTGAACGGCCTCATACAACGTCACGAGGTTCTTCTCCAGCAGGATCTTTCCCGCATAGGTGTCGACCAAGTGTTTGATGGCCGGCACGTCGGAGGTTCGCGCGCGCCGAATGAGCGGCCGAGGGCGCTTCGGACTTCTGCTCACGGCTAACAGTATCGACATCGCGAACGGGTGCGCTGGTCAACGGTTATTCTGTTGCCGTGTCGGGGCAGCCGCAGACGGGTCCGGCGGCAGGCCGCGCAAACATCGCCAACCTGGCCAACACGCTGACCCTGTTGCGGCTCGTCCTGGTGCCGATTTTCCTGCTCGCCCTGTTCGCCGGGGACGGCCACCAAAACGGTTTCCGGGTGGTGGCTTTCGTGATTTTCGCGGCCGCCTGCATCACCGATCGGCTGGACGGCCTGCTGGCCCGCAACTACGGCATGGCGACCGAATTCGGCGCGTTCGTCGATCCGATCGCGGACAAGACGCTGGTGGGGTCGGCGCTGATCGGGCTGTCGATGCTCGGTGAACTGCCGTGGTGGGTCACGGTGCTGATCCTGGCCCGCGAATTCGGGGTCACCGTGCTGCGGCTGGCCGTCATTCGTCGCGGTGTCATTCCGGCCAGTTGGGGCGGCAAACTCAAGACCGTGGTGCAGGTGCTGGCCATCGGATTGTTCGTGCTGCCCCTGGCGGGACCGTTCCGGGTGGCCGCGGCGGTGGTGATGGCCGCGGCGATCGTGCTCACCGTCATCACGGGGATCGACTACGTCGTCTCGACCGTCCGGGAAGTGCGCCGCACGCCCGGCTGATTCCGGCGGCAGCGATCGGGAACCAGACCACCGCCGGCCGCGTTCACCTAATGAGCCCCTGCCGGAGGCAAGCTGAGTACGTGCCGCGCAGGGCCGAGTGGACGAAGGAGGGCGGGATGCCGCCATTGGTGCGCGAGGTCATCGGCGACGTGCTGCGCGAGGCCCGCACGACACAGGGCAGGACGCTGCGCGAGGTGTCCGATTCGGCGCGGGTGAGCCTCGGATACCTGTCCGAGGTGGAGCGCGGCCGCAAGGAGCCGTCCAGCGAGCTGCTGAACGCGATCTGCGACGCGCTGGACGTCCCGTTGTCGTCGGTCCTCATCCACGCCGGCGAGCGGATGGCCAGCGGGGAGCGTGCGCCCGCGGACGGGGCGGCCAGCACCAGCATCAAGGTCGTCATTCCGCCGGTTGGGTCGTTGGCGCTGGCCTGAGCGGCGGACACCGATCCCGTGTAAGGGGTGGGGCGATCGGCGCCGACCCGTTAAATTGAGCGACAGACGCAGAGCCCGTTGCGGCCCATCCGGGGACCATCCGGATCCTCAGAAGCGAAGGTGGAGCTAACTCATGGCCAATCCGTTCGTCAAGGCGTGGAAGTACCTTGCGGCGCTGTTCAACGCCAAGATCGACGAGCACGCCGACCCCAAAGTCCAGATCCAGCAGGCCATCGAGGAAGCGCAACGCACGCATCAGGCGCTGACGCAGCAGGCCGCGCAGGTCATCGGCAACCAGCGGCAACTGGAGATGCGGCTGAACCGTCAGCTGGCGGACGTGGAGAAGCTGCAGGTCAACGTCCGTCAGGCGTTGACGCTGGCCGATCAGGCGACCGCGTCCGGTGACGCCGCGAAGGCCACCGAATACAACAACGCCGCGGAGGCGTTCGCCGCCCAGCTGGTGACCGCCGAGCAGAGCGTCGAAGACCTCAAAACGCTGCACGACCAGGCACTGGGCGCGGCCGCGCAGGCCAAGAAGGCGGTTGAGCAGAACGCCATGGTGCTGCAGCAGAAGATCGCCGAGCGCACCAAGCTGCTCAGCCAGCTCGAGCAGGCCAAGATGCAGGAGCAGGTGAGCGCTTCGCTGCAGTCGATGAGCGATCTCGCCGCCCCCGGCAACGTCCCCAGCCTCGAAGAGGTGCGCGACAAGATCGAGCGGCGGTATGCCAACGCGATCGGGGCCGCCGAGCTCGCGCAGGGTTCGGTGCAGGGCCGGATGCTCGAGGTCCAGCAGGCCGGCGTCCAGATGGCCGGCCATTCCCGGCTCGAGCAGATCCGCGCCTCGATGCGCGGGGAGGCCTTGCCGACCGGTGGGACGCCGGCCGCGGGGACCACCCCGCCCACTCCTGCGCCCGCGGAAAGCGCGGGCGGCCCGGTCACCGAGAAGCCGCTTGGCCAGTAGTCGAAGTGTCGTTGCGGTGAAAGCGTCGCGGCCCGGTCCGTGGCGCGCGCTGCTGCACCGCGGGCTGGCCACCGCCGCCGACCTTTCCGACCTGGTGGCCCGCCGGATCAGCGCGGTCGCGGATCCGCGCGCACGCCAGCTGCGCCGCCGTCGCCGAGCGCTGCGGTGGGGCCTGATCTTCAGCGCCGGATGCGTGTTCTGGGCGGCGGTGACCATGCTGCTCGCGGCCTGGGGCTGGTTCGCATTGCTGCTGGAAATCACCGGGGGCGTGGCGGTTTTCCTGGCCATCCCGGCGACGCTGTTGCTGCTGCGCTATCGCTGGCTGCGGTCCGAGCCGTTGCCGACACCCCGGACCGCCGGCGCACGCCGGCTGCCGCCGCCGGGTTCGGCGGCGCGCCCGGCGATGTACGCGCTGGGCGCCTCGGAGCGTGGCTTCACGTCGTTGGTGGCCGTGATCGAGCGGGGCGCGATGTTGCCGGCCGCGGAGATCCGCGACCTGACCGCGGCCGCCGCCAGGACCTCGGCGGCGATGGCGTCCACCGCCGCGCAGGTCGTGTCGATGGAACGGGCGGCGCAGGCCAGTGAGCAATCGCGGTCGTATCTGGTGCCCACCATCAACGCGTTCACCGCGCAGCTGTCCGCCGGTGTCCGCCAATACAACGAAATGGTCACCGCGGCAGCGCAATTGGTGTCCTCGGCGCAAGGCGACGGAATGGCCGCGTCGCAGCAGTATCGCGCCGAGCTGGCCGACGCGACGGATCGCCTGGTCGGTTGGGCGCAGGCGTTCGACGAACTCGGCGGATTACGCGGGACAGGCTAGCCTTTCCGGACTCACCGGCGTGTCCCGCGAATCGCCTTGCTAGAACGACGCTTTGAGCGACGGCAGCAGCAGCGCCGCCAGACCGCGCGCGGTGGCCTTGAGCATGTCGAAGAAGTCGAAGTAGTCCCGCCACAACGTGATTCGCCCGTTCTGCACTTCGAACACGCCGCACACCCAGAACTGCAGCCGCAGCGGGCCGAAGATCAGCGCGTCGGTGCGTTCGGTGAGCACCGCGCCGCCGTCGGCCGCGATGCGATGGATCTTCACCTCGAAGGCGGCGCGGCCCTCCATCTGGCGGAACAGCTTCATGGCCCGGGCCCGGCCGCGGATGGTGGGCAGGCCGACGTTTTCATAGACGAGGTCGTCGGCCAGCGCGGCGTCGGCGGCGTCGTAGTCCGCGTCCTGCAGGGCGTACAGAAAACCTTCGACCGTACGGGTGTTCGCAACGGTTGTGCCAGTTAGCTCGGTCATCTTGCCAGCGTAGGCGCGTGGCAATCGGGCGCTGTGGCAGGGTAAGCACGATGCGTGTCGCCGTCGTCGCCGGGCCGGATCCCGGGCATTCATTCCCGGCGATCGCGCTGTGCCGGCGCTTCGCCGAGGCCGGCGATGAGCCCACGCTGTTCACCGGCGCCGAATGGCTCGACACCGCCCGCGGCGCCGGCATCGACGCCGCCGCGTTGGACGGGCTGGTAGCCACCGACGACGACGTCGACGCCGGGGCCAGAATCCACCGGCGCGCCGCGCGGATGGCCGTGCTCAACGTGCCCGCGCTGCGCGAACTGGCGCCCGACTTGGTGGTGTCGGACGTCATCACCGCCGGCGGTGGCATGGCCGCCGAACTGCTGGGTATCCCGTGGATCGAACTCAACCCGCACCCGCTGTACCTGCCGTCGAAAGGGTTGCCGCCGATAGGCAGCGGGCTGGCACCGGGTGCCGGCATCCGGGGCCGGCTGCGCGACGCCACGATGCGCGCGCTCACGGCGCGATCCGTGCGCACCGGCCTGCAGCAGCGCGCGGACGCGCGCGTCGAAATCGGGCTGCCGGCGCGCGACCCCGGGCCGCTGCGGCGGCTGATCGCGACGCTGCCCGCACTGGAAGTACCCCGCCCCGACTGGCCCGCCGAGGCCGTCGTCGTCGGGCCGCTGCATTTCGAGCCGACCGACCGGATCCTCGAGGTCCCGGCGGGCTCCGGGCCGGTGGTGGTCATCGCGCCCTCGACCGCCGTGATCGGGACCGAGGGCCTCGCCGAGGTCGCCTTGGAGTGTTTGACGCCGGGGGAGACCCTGCCGGCGGGCTCGCGCCTGCTGGTCTCGCGGCTGGATGGACCGGAACTGACCGTGCCGCCGTGGGCGACGGTCGGGCTGGGACGTCAGGACGCGTTGTTGGCGCATGCCGACCTGGTGATCTGCGGCGGCGGCCACGGCATGGTGGCCAAGACGCTGCTGGCCGGCGTGCCGCTCGTGGTGGTGCCCGGCGGCGGCGACCAGTGGGAGATCGCGAACCGGGTGCTGCGCCAGGGCAGCGCGCGCCTGATCCGGCCGCTGACCGCCGACGCGCTGGTGGCCGCCGTCAACGAGGTGCTGTCGTCGCCCCGCTACCGGGCGGCGGCGCAGACGGCAGCGGGCGGCATCGCCGACGTCGCCGATCCGGTCCGGGTGTGCCGCGACGCGCTCGCGGTGACCGGATGATCCGCAGTGCTCCCGTCCCGGCGCCTTATGCTTCGGCGGGAGGCAGCCGATGAGGATCATCACGACAATCGCCGCCGGCACCCTGCTGGCGGGGGCGTTGGCCGGCGCGGCCGTCGCGCACGCCGACAGTCCCGACGAACAGCAGGCGTGCCAGTTGATGGACGATCCGGCCGGCGCCCAACAGGGGCTCGCGCCGGCCGAATACGCCTTCATGCAGTTGCGCGCCACCATGTCGGCCCAACGCGCGCGCGACGTGATGTCCATTGCGGCGCAGGAGGACTGCCCCAACCACATCATCGACCTGCCGGCCAGCTGGAGGTAGCGGGCTGCGGGCTCGGGTGTCTGTCCTGCGCGGGCTGGGTATGTTGACTGGCGTGCGGCTAACGGAGTTTCACGAGCGGGTAGTTCTGCGCTTCGGCACCACCTATGGGTCCTCGGTGCTGGTGGATCACGTGCTGACCGGCTTCGACGGACGCACGGCCGCTCAAGCCATCGAGGCGGGCATCGAGCCCCGCGACGTCTGGCGTGCGTTGTGTGTGGACTTCGATGTGCCCCGGGAGCAGTGGTGAGCGCCGCGCGCTATTCGTATGCCGGGTAAGTGTTCTGCCGCAACACCGCGGCGAGGTGCACGGCGTTGCGGACCGCATTGCCGGTAGCGGATGCGACGGCGTCCGGCACGTCGTCCAGGTCGGTGTAGTCCGTGCCCTGCATGGCCTCGCCGTTCCAATAGGTGCATCCCTGCGCAGCGATCGAGAATCCGATGTCGTTGAGCGCCTGAAACAGGTCGGCGACGATCTTGTGGGCGCCGTCCTCGTTGCCCACGACCGCGGCCAGGGCCACCTTGCCCACCATCCGCGGCCTTCCGTTGTCGTCCGTGTCGGACAGCTCGGCGTCGAGGCGCTCCAGCACGCGCTGCGCCACGCTGGACATGTGACCGACCCAGGTAGGCGTCGACACGATGACGATGTCGGCCGCCTTGATCTTGTCCAACAGCCCCGGCCACTCATCGCCCGGCCCCATGTCGGCTTCGACGCCCGGCAACAGGGCCAGGTCGACGCACCGCACCTTCTCACCCTCGACGCCCGCCCTTCGCAGCTCATCGAGCAACTGGTCGGCCAGCAGCTCGCTGCTGGACGGCGCCGGGCTTTTCTTCAACGAGCAGACCAGGGCGATGGCGCGCAAGGATTGCGTTGCGGCTGAGGACATGCCGGTCACGTACCCGGACACGACGACGCCAAACGACGCCCGCGTCGTCCGATCGCCTACCGCCGCGTCCGGTGCAGCCCGCAGTCGCCGCACAACGAACTCTCGGGCAGACGGTAAAAAAGGCAGCAGCTGTGGCGCCTGAAGGCCAGCTGCGGGCCGGTGAGGGCACCGGATCCGGCCATCATGCCGGTGCCCAGCAGCGACCGGGTCGTCTGCACGATCACCGGCCGCAGGTCGGGCCGCGCCGCAAGCAGGGCCTGCGCGGCACCGACCAGCGCGGAGGCGACGTTGCCGGCGAGCAGGGCGGGTGCCAGCTTGACCGGAAGGCCAGCGGCCAGCGGCCGCATGTGTTCGGTCACCACGATGCGATACAGCGCCTCGGGCGTGGGTGAGGTGACGGATTCCCCGGCGGGATGGGGCAGCCGTAGCTGCGGGCCGCTATCGGCGCGTTGCAGGTCATCGAGGTCGGGCAGCACGCCGTGACCTACCGCGCACGCGAGCACCGGTGACCACAACCGGGTGGCGTGACCGAGGTGAACCAGCGAGGCGCCGATCCGCACCTCCTTCGTGCGGTAGCGCCGGACGGTGGCGTCGATCAGGTCGGCGCAGCCGTCGGCGTAGGACCGCCCGACCGGGTGCCATCCCGCCGCGTCACCACCCACGGTTAGCGCGAAAAATCCTCCGTAGGAAGCTATCTCGGCCAGCTCGGTGGAGATGTCCATCGTTTTGCGACCGCCTCTTGGGGAAGTGCGCGCCCCGGTTGTCGTGGGCCCCGCTGTCCCGGAGAAGCGCCGACGGCGAGTATCCGGCTTTCTCGGGTGCAAGGAGATCACCGTGGCGGGACCGCGTCGGATTCGCACCGGCTCTTCGGGCCGGCCCGGTGTGGGAAGCCCATCAACGCCTTTTCGGAGCCGATGCTGCCACAGCGGCGGCGCGCGCGGCGTGTCGAGCTTGAATCGAACACCTGTTCGGCTACTGTGGTGAACGTTCGGCCAGTCAACTTGTCGGTGGCTTTCTCTAGTGTCACCGCCAACCGACCGATACCGGTCAGACGAACACCGACTATAGGAGAGACACCATGGCGCAAGCCCCCGACCGCGAGAAGGCTCTCGAACTGGCGATGGCCCAGATCGAAAAGAGCTACGGCAAAGGCTCAGTGATGCGTCTCGGCGACGAGACGCGTCAGCCGATCTCGATCATCCCGACCGGATCCATCGCACTGGACGTGGCCTTGGGCATCGGCGGGCTGCCCCGCGGCCGGGTCGTGGAGATCTACGGCCCGGAATCCTCGGGTAAGACCACCGTCGCCCTGCATGCGGTGGCCAACGCCCAGGCCGCCGGCGGCGTCGCCGCCTTCATCGACGCCGAGCATGCCCTGGATCCGGAGTACGCCAAGAAGCTCGGTGTGGACACCGATTCCCTGCTGGTCAGCCAGCCTGACACGGGGGAGCAGGCCCTCGAGATCGCCGACATGCTGATCCGCTCCGGCGCGCTGGACATCCTGGTCATCGACTCGGTGGCCGCGCTGGTGCCGCGCGCCGAGCTCGAAGGCGAGATGGGCGACAGCCACGTCGGACTGCAGGCCCGGCTGATGAGCCAGGCCCTGCGGAAAATGACTGGCGCGCTAAGCAATTCGGGCACCACCGCGATCTTCATCAATCAGCTGCGCGAGAAGATCGGGGTGATGTTCGGCAGCCCCGAAACCACCACGGGCGGAAAGGCTTTGAAGTTCTACGCGTCGGTGCGCATGGACGTACGCCGGATCGAGACGCTCAAGGACGGTACCAACGCGGTCGGTAACCGCACCCGGGTCAAGATCGTCAAGAACAAAATGGCGCCGCCCTTCAAGCAGGCCGAGTTCGACATCCTCTACGGCCAGGGGGTCAGCCGGGAAGGCTCGCTGATCGACATGGGCGTGGAGCAGGGCTTCATCCGCAAGTCCGGCTCCTGGTTCACCTATGAGGGCGAGCAGCTCGGCCAGGGCAAGGAGAACGCCCGCACTTTCCTGAAGGAAAACGACGAAGTCGCCAACGAGATCGAGAAGAAGATCAAGGAAAAGCTCGGCATTGGCGCGGTCGTGACCGATGACGACGTCCTGCCCGCCCCCGTCGATTTCTGAGCCCTCCCGCGAGGAGCAGGCGCGGGCGCTTTGCCTGCGCCTGCTCACCGCGCGAGCGCGCACCCGGGCCGAACTATCCGGCCAGCTGGCCAAACGCGGCTATCCCGACGACGTCAGCGAGCGGGTGCTGGACCGGTTGGCGGCCGTCGGCTTGATCGACGACGCCGACTTTGCCCAGCAGTGGGTGCATTCCCGCCGGGCGCATGCCGGGAAGAGCAAGCGCGCCTTGGCCGCCGAACTTCACACCAAGGGCGTCGACGACGACGTGATCACCTCGGTGCTGGCCGGGATCGACGCCGGTGCAGAACGGGACCGGGCCGAGCAGCTGGTCCGGTCCAAGCTGCGCCGCGAGACGCTGGACGGCGACGACGTGCGGGTGACTCGCAGGCTGGTGGGGATGCTGGCGCGCCGTGGCTACAGCCAGAACATGGCGTGCGAGGTCGTTTTCGCCGAGCTGGCCGCTGAGCGGGAGCGCCGCCGGGTCTAGGCCCTTGACGTGCGGTTTCTCCCGCGCCGACCGGCCGCCGTACCATGGCCGGGTGACTTCGATGGTGCGTGAGACCGTGGCGGTGGACGCCGCACCGGCGCGTACCTACGAAGTCCGCACCTATGGCTGCCAGATGAACGTCCACGACTCGGAGCGGTTGGCGGGTCTGCTGGAAGCGGCCGGCTATCAGCGGGCCGCCGAGGGTGCCGACGCCGACGTCGTGGTGTTCAACACCTGCGCCGTGCGGGAGAACGCCGACAACAAGCTGTACGGCAACCTCAGCCACCTGGCGCCGCGCAAGCGCGGCAATCCCGAGATGCAGATCGCCGTCGGTGGGTGCCTGGCCCAGAAGGACCGCGACGCGCTGCTGCGCAAGGCGCCCTGGGTCGACGTCATCTTCGGCACCCACAACATCGGGTCGCTGCCCACGCTGCTGGAACGCGCCCGGCACAACAAGGTCGCCCAGGTCGAAATCGCCGAGGCGCTGCAGGAGTTCCCGTCGTCGCTGCCCAGCGCACGCGAATCCGCTTATGCCGCTTGGGTTTCCATCTCGGTCGGGTGCAACAACAGCTGCACGTTCTGCATCGTGCCGTCGTTGCGGGGCAAGGAGGTCGACCGCAGCCCGGACGACATCCTGGCTGAGGTGAGGTCACTGGTGGCCGACGGCGTGCTCGAGGTCACGCTGCTGGGCCAGAACGTCAACGCCTACGGGGTGTCCTTCGCCGACCCGGCGTTGTCGCGCGACCGCGGCGCCTTCGCCCGCCTGCTGCGGGCCTGCGGCGACATCGACGGGCTGGAGCGGGTGCGGTTCACCTCGCCGCATCCGGCCGAATTCACCGACGACGTCATCGAGGCCATGGCGCAGACACCCAATGTCTGCCCCGCCCTGCACATGCCGCTGCAGTCCGGGTCCGACCGGGTGCTGCGCGCGATGCGGCGCTCGTACCGCGCCGAGCGCTACCTCGGCATCATCGACCGGGTCCGGGCCGCCATGCCGCACGCCGCCATCACCACCGACCTGATCGTCGGGTTTCCCGGAGAGACCGAAGAGGACTTCGCCGCCACGCTCGACGTGGTGCGAGCCGCCCGGTTCTCGGCCGCGTTCACCTTCCAGTACTCCAAGCGGCCCGGCACCCCGGCCGCCGACCTCGACGGGCAGATCCCGAAAGCCGTTGTGCAGGAACGCTATGACCGGCTGATCGAGCTGCAGGAAGCGATCTCGCTGGAGGGCAACCGGGCGTTGATCGGCCAGACCGTCGAATTGTTGGTCGCCACCGGCGAGGGGCGCAAGGACAGCCGCACCGCGCGGATGAGCGGGCGGGCCCGCGACGGCCGGCTGGTGCACTTCGCCGCCGGCCCGCCCGCCGACACACCGGCGCGGCCCGGGGACATCGTCACCACGGTGGTCACCGGGGCCGCACCCCACCACCTCATCGCCGACGCGGGCGTCGTCACGCATCGCCGCACCCGGGCGGGTGATGCGCAGGCCGCCGGGCAGCGCCCAGGCGGCATCGGCCTCGGCATGCCCGCCGTCGGGCCGCCCGTCGGCCCGGCCGAACCCCTTGGATGTGCACTGTGAAAAAAGAGATGAACAACGACGACTTACAGTTCGGTGCCCTGCGGACCGAGATCGAGGCCGCCGAACGCCGGGTGGCGCGGGGAATCGACCCCGGCCCGCGGGCCTTCTTCGTGTCGATCCTGGTGTTCGTGCTGCTGGCGTCCTTCATCCTGCCGCACACCGGCGACGTGCGCGGCTGGGATGTGCTGTTCGGTAGCCATCACGCCGGCGCGGCCGCCGTCGCTCTGCCGTCGCGGGTGTTCGCCTGGCTGGCACTGGTGTTCGGCGTGGGCTTCTCGATGCTGGCGCTGGTGACGCGGCGCTGGGCGCTGGCCTGGGTTGCGTTGGCAGGCACCGCGATTGCGGGCGCCGCGGGCATGCTGGCGATCTGGTCGCGTCAGACCGTTTCCGCAGGGCACCCGGGGCCGGGGTGGGGCCTCATCGTCGCCTGGCTCACCGTGCTCGTGCTCATCTACCACTGGGCCCGGGTGGTCTGGTCGCGCACCATCGTGCAACTGGCCGCCGAGGAACAGCGGCGCCGCATTGCTAGCGCGCAGCAGTCGACCTCGCTGCTGGGCGGTCTGGACAACACGGGCGCTGGGACCACCGACGACCCGGGAACGACCAACGGCGCCTGAGCGCCGCTAGGGCTTGCGGGTCAGCGCCTCGACGGCCGCCTGCGCCCACTGCCGCCACTGCTCGGCGTTGGCTCGAGCCTCGTCGGCCTCCCTGGTCCGGCCCGCCGCTGCGGCCTTCTGAGCCCGCTGTTCGTATTGCTCGGCGCGGGCCTGGAACTGCTCGGCCCGAGCCTGCGCCTGCGGGTCGGACCAGCCCACTTCGCCGGCGTCGCGCACCTTCTTCTCGACCGCGCGCAGCCGCCGCTCGAGCTCGGCGGACCGCTCGCGCGGCACTTTGCCGATCGCGTCCCACTTCTCGGTGATCGTGCGCAGCGCCGCGCGGGCGGCCTCGTGATTGCTGGTGTCCAGCTTCTCCGCCTCGGCCAGCAACGCCTCCTTGGCGGTCGCGTTGGCGCGGAATTCGGCGTCCTTTTCCGCCGTCACCGCGTTGCGTGCGGTGAAGAACACGTCCTGGGCGGCCTTGAAACGCCGCCACAGGGCGTCGTCGACCTCCCGGGTCGCCCGCCCGGCCGCCTTCCACTCGGTGAGCAGCTTGCGGAATTCGGCGCTGGTCGCGGTCCAGTCGGTCGAGTCGGACAGCGACTCGGCCCGCTCGCACAGGCGTTCCTTGGCCTGGCGGATCCCCGAGCGCTCCCGGTCCAGCTCGGCGAAGTGCGATCCCCGGCGCCGGTTGAAGGTCTCCCGGGCCGCGGAGTAGCGCTTCCACAACCCGTCGTCGACCTTGCGGTCCACCCCACTGATCGTCTTCCATTCGTCGAGGATCGCGCGGAACCGGTCGCCCGCGGCCTTCCACTGCGTCGCGTTGGCGGCCAACTCCTCGGCCTCCGCGGCCAGCGCCTCCTTGCGGGCGGTCTGGGTGGCCCGATACTCCTCGCGCCGGGAGCGGTCCGCGGCGACGGCCGCCTCGGCGTGTTCGACGATGGTGCTCAACCGGGCCGCCAGCGCGTCGACATCGCCCAGCACGGCCGCCGTCGGCAACGTCTCGGTCAGCTCGGCCGCGTGAGCCTTGATCTTGCGCGCGTCCCCGGTCCCGGAGGTCAGACGCTCCTCCATCAGGGTGACCTCGGTGGCCAGGTCATCGAAGCGACGACCGAAGTGGGCGAACGCCGCCTCCCGATCGCCGGCCTGCCAGGAGCCGACGATGCGCTCGCCGGCGGAGCTGATCAGCCACACCGTGCCGTCGTCGTCCACGCGCCCGAACTGATGCGGATTGCTGGGCGGCGGCAGAACCAGCGGGTGAGCGGTGCTGGGACGCGGTGTCGGCCGGGGGCCGGGACGTGGTCCCGGACGCGGCGCGGGTCGAGCTGAATCGTCGCGAGGCTCGTCAGCCGTCATGCGCTCGTCACTACCCTTTCGCAACCCTTCCGCGCGGTCCGTGCCCCGCGCGCCTGCCGCGCGTAGCGGCACCGTTTCCTGCGTCTGCCGGATGCCCGTGGCGGGGTTCTCCCAACAGGTGCTTAACAGTATTCAAGCAGCTTGCTCCGGCACGCGCCGCCACCTTCTCATTCCAACCGGCCCGACGGCCGCGCGGCGGTGTGACACGAGCGTTGACCTTTGAATCGCACCCGGGTGGGGAGCCACGCCGGCGCGCGAAGAGCCGCACCCCTCGAGCGCGGCCGGCGGCTCGCCGGACGATCCGGCCGGTGCCATGACACTGATCCCATCGCGTCCCATCGCGCGAAGCGTGGAAGCGGCTGGCAGCGAACGGGCTCAAGCAGCGCTCACGGCTAGCTGTGGAGTTCTCTTAGAGTTATCCCACGGGTTACATAGATTGCTGAAGTAATAGTTGAACGGTTACCTGCGGCGCTATTAGCAACGTGTGCAACGTCATAGGTTTGTAGTTGAACTGAACGCAAATTGTGCGTGTATTTGCTTGTGCCACGGGGAAAGCTGGGTCGGACGGTCGTGAGGCGGAGGGGTCGGTCATGTCAAAGGTTGATGTCGCGGCGTTACTAGCCTTGTGCGCGGCGCTGGCATCGGCGGTCGGCGACGTGATCCGCCAGCGCTCGGCGCACGAGATCACCGATAAGCCGGTCGGCCACCTGGAACTGTTCCGCATGTCGCTGCGGGATTCCCGGTGGTGGCTGGGCGGCCTGGCCGCGATCACCAACTACAGCCTGCAGGCCGGCGCACTGGCCTGGGGTTCGGTCGTCTTGGTGACCTCCCTGCAGGTGACGGCCCTGCTGTTCGCCCTGCCCATCTACGCGCGGCTGGCTCATCACCGGGTGAAGCCCCGGGAATGGGCGTGGGCGCTTATCCTGGCCGCCGCGCTGGCGGTCGTCATCATCGTCGGCGATCCCGCCGCCGGGAAGCAGCGCGCGCCGCTGCAAACCTGGATCATCGTCGCCCTGGTCATGGTGCCGGTGCTGGTGGCCTGCGTGGTGACCGCTCGACTGCGGGTCGGCAGCCCGTTTGCGGCCGTGCTGCTTGCGGTGGTGGCGGGCTCCTCGCTGGCGCTGTTCGCGGTGCTGACCAAGGGCATCGTCGAGATGTCCGAGCACGGGCTGCTGCGCGTGCTCACGTCGCCGGAGTTCGTGCCGTGGTTGTTGGTGGCCCTGGCCGGGATGATCTTCCAGCAGTCGGCTTTCCGCGCCGGCACGCTGACCGCGTCGTTGCCGACGATGACGGTGGCCAAGCCGGTGGTCGCCGGCCTGCTCGGGGTGCTGGTGCTGGACGAGACGCTGAGCGCCAGCGGTCCTAAGGCTTTCGTCCTGATCGGGGCGGTCGCGGTGGTCCTCATCGCCACGATCGCATTGGCCCGCGGTGAAGCCGCCACCATCGACCGCGCGGAGCAGGGGTCAGGTGGTGCCCCGCGAGAAGTACGGGCCCCGGAGGTAACCGAAGACGATGACCTCGGGCCCTTCAGCGATCGTCTGGTTGTGGCGGACAGCTTCCTTCTCTGACGTCCCACCGCGCGGCCGGCGACAGGTACGGCGAACTGATGCCGGGCCGCGGGCGCGGTCACGTTAGTTTGGTGGCGTGCTGAGCGCGATCGCGATCGTCCCGTCGGCGCCGGTCCTCGTTCCCGAGCTCGCCGGAGCGGCCGCCGCCGAGGTGGCCGACCTGGTTGCGGCGACGCTTGCCGCGGCCGCGCTGCTGCCCGATCGTTGGGTGGCGATCGGGACGGGGCCCGACGACGGTGTGCTGGGTCCCGACGCGGTCGGCACCTTCGCGGGTTTCGGCGCGGACGTGCGCGTCCGGCTTTCCCCGCAGGCCGACGACGGCGCCCCGCCGGTCGCGTTTCCGGTCTGCGCACTGCTGGCCGGCTGGGTGCGCGGCCAGGCCCAGCCGCACGCCAGCGCACAGGTCCGGATCTATCGCACCGATCACGAAGCCGACGTCGCGCTGGACCTCGGCCAACGCCTGCGGGCCGAGATCGACCATCTGCCCGAGCCGGTCGGGGTGCTGGTCGTCGCCGACGGCGCCAACACGCTGACATCGGCAGCCCCCGGCGGATACGACCCAAACAACGCCGACGCGCAAGAGGCGCTGGCCGACGCGCTGGCCGTCGGCGACGTGGCCGCGCTGCGCCGCCTGCCGCGCCAGATCCTGGGGCGGGTCGCGTTTCAGGTGCTGGCCGGGCTGGCCGAGCCGGGACCCCGATCGGCCAAGGAGCTGTACCGCGGAGCGCCCTACGGGGTGGGCTACTTCGCCGGCGCCTGGCAGCTGTGACGGCCGCAGTGCGCCCCCTGGCGATCGTCGGCCCCACCGGCACCGGCAAGTCGCAGTTGGCCCTCGACCTCGCGGAACGGGTCGAGCGGCTTGGACTCCGCGCCGAGATCGTCAACGCCGACGCGATGCAGCTCTACCGCGGCATGGACATCGGCACCGCCAAGCTGCCCGTCGACGCCCGCCGCGGCATCCCGCATCACCAGCTCGACGTCCTCGACGTCTCCGAGACCGCGACGGTCGCCCGCTATCAGGGCGCCGCCGCCGCCGACGTGGAAGCGATCGCGGCCCGGGGTGCGCTGCCGATCATCGTGGGCGGCTCCATGCTCTACATCCAGTCGCTGCTCGACGACTGGTCGTTTCCCGCCACCGATCCCGCGGTGCGGGCCCGCTGGGAGCAGCGGCTCGCCGAGATCGGGGTGGGCGAGCTGCACGCCGAGCTGGCCCGCCGCGATCCCGCCGCGGCCGCGGCCATCCTGCCCACCGACGCCCGCCGCACGGTGCGGGCCCTGGAAGTGGTCGAGCTGACCGGTCAGCCTTTCGCCGCCTCCGCGCCGCGGATCGGCGCCCCCAGATGGGACACCGCCATCGTCGGGCTGGACTGCGAGACAGCGCTTCTCGATGAGCGACTGGCCCGGCGCACCGATGACATGTTCGACCAGGGCCTGGTCGGCGAGGTGGTCGCGCTGCTCGACAAGGGCTTGCGCGACGGGGTCACCGCCTCGCGCGCCTTGGGCTACGCCCAGGTGCTGGCGGCGCTGGATGAGAGCGGTCCGGCGGGCCCCAGCGCCGATCAACTCCGGCAGGCGCGCGAGCAGACCTTCTTCGGCACCCGCCGCTACGTCCGGCGCCAGCGGTCCTGGTTTCGCCGCGATCATCGCGTGCAGTGGCTCGATGTCGGCACGGCGACCCCGGCCGACGGTGCCGCGGTCGTCGAGGCCGCCGTGCGGGCGTGGCGCCACGTATCCTGAGCAGGTGAATTTCGCGAAGGGCCACGGCACCCAGAACGACTTCGTGGTGCTGCCGGACCCGCGGTCCGAGCTGAGCCTGACCGAGTCGCGGGTGGCCGCGCTCTGCGACCGGCGCCGCGGGCTGGGCGCCGACGGGGTGCTGCGCGTCACCACCGCGGGTGCGGCGCTGTCTGCCGGCGTGCTCGACCGGGTGCCCGACGGGGTGGGCGCCAGTGACTGGTACATGGACTACCGCAACGCCGACGGGTCGGTCGCCCAGATGTGCGGCAACGGCGTGCGGGTCTTCGCGCATTACCTGCGCGCCAGCGGCATGGAGACCCGCGACGAATTCGTGGTCGGATCGCTGGCGGGTCCGCGGCCGGTCGCGGTGCATCGCGTCGATGCGACCACCGCCGACGTCAGCGTCGACATGGGCAAGGCCAACACGCTCGGCCCGGGCGAAGCGGTGGTGGGTGGCCGGCGGTTCTCGGGCCTGGCGGTCGATGTCGGCAATCCGCATCTGGCGTGCGTGGACCCGCAACTGACGGCCGAGGCGCTGGCGGCGCTGGACGTGGCCGGCCCGGTCAGCTTCGATCCCGGACAATTCCCGCAGGGGGTCAATGTCGAGATCCTCACCGCACCGGCCGACGGGGCGGTGCACATGCGCGTGCACGAGCGGGGCGTGGGCGAAACGCGCTCCTGCGGCACCGGAACGGTCGCGGCCGCGGTCGCCGCGCTGGCCGGTGCCGGTGCGGCCACCGGCACCCTGACCGTTCGCGTGCCCGGCGGCGACGTCGTCGTCACCGTCACCGACGCCACCAGCTTCCTGCGAGGACCGTCCGTACTGGTAGCCCAAGGAGAACTGAGCGGGGAATGGTGGCGCGCACAGCAGTAAATCAGGTGCACGACACCGTTTTTGCGTGCATCATCTTGTATTGCCTATGACAGAACCTGAATTTCGCGACCACGCTTCGGCCCTCCCGGAGCCCAGCACGGGCGAACTCGCCCTCGAAGATCGGTCGGCGTTGCGCCGCGTCGCCGGCCTGTCGACCGAACTCACCGACGTCTCCGAAGTCGAATACCGCCAGCTCCGGCTCGAGCGGGTGGTTCTGGTGGGCGTGTGGACCGACGGCACCGCCGCGGACAGCGAGGCCAGCATGGCCGAGCTCGCCGCCCTGGCCGAAACCGCCGGCTCCGAGGTGCTCGAGGGGTTGATCCAGCGCCGGGACAAACCCGACCCGTCGACTTACATCGGTTCGGGCAAGGCCGCCGAACTGCGCGAGGTGGTGCTGGCGACCGGTGCCGACACCGTCATCTGCGACGGTGAACTGTCCCCAGCGCAGCTGACCGCACTGGAAAAGGCGGTCAAGGTCAAGGTCATCGACCGCACCGCGTTGATCCTCGACATCTTCGCCCAGCACGCCACCAGCCGGGAGGGCAAGGCGCAGGTCTCGCTGGCCCAGATGGAATACATGCTGCCGCGGCTGCGCGGCTGGGGTGAGTCGATGTCGCGGCAGGCCGGTGGCCGCGCCGGCGGCAGTGGGGGAGGCGTGGGCCTGCGCGGTCCCGGTGAAACCAAGATCGAGACCGACCGGCGGCGCATCCGCGAGCGCATGGCCAGGCTGCGCCGCGAGATCAAAGACATGAAGCAGGTCCGCGACACCCAGCGCAGCCGGCGGGTGCGCAGCGAATTGCCCGCGATCGCCATCGTCGGCTACACCAACGCCGGCAAGTCGAGCCTGCTCAACGCGCTGACCGGGGCCGGGGTGCTGGTGCAGGACGCGTTGTTCGCCACCCTGGAACCCACCACCCGACGCGCCGAGTTCGATGACGGCCGGCCGTTCGTGCTCACCGACACCGTCGGATTCGTCCGGCACCTGCCCACCCAACTGGTCGAGGCGTTCCGCTCCACGCTGGAAGAGGTCGTCGACGCCGATCTGTTGGTACACGTCGTCGACGGCTCGGACGTCAACCCGCTGGCGCAGATCAACGCGGTCCGCCAGGTAGTCTCCGACGTCGTCGCCGACTACGGGAACGACCGCGATGGTGCCGCGCCGCAGGAGCTGGTGGTGGTGAACAAAATCGACGCCGCAAGCGATCTGACGCTGGCCAAGCTTCGCCACGCCCTGCCGGGTGCCATGTTCGTGTCCGCACGCACCGGCGACGGCATCGACGCCCTGCGGCGCCGGATTGCCGAGCTCGCCGTTCCCGCCGACACCGCCGTCGACGTAGTCATCCCGTACCACCGCGGCGACCTGGTGGCCCGCCTGCACGCCGATGGGCGCGTCCAGCAGGAGGAGCACAATGCCGAGGGCACCCGCATCCGGGCCCGGGTCCCGCTGGCCCTGGCCGGCCGGCTGCGCGAGTTTGCCGCGCACTGAACGCGTATTTGCCCAGGGATCTGCGCGGCGCAGGGCCGCCCGGCCTCCCCGAGCCGAGGTGGGGCGACCCCGCCGGGGGCCTACCAACCGTCCGGTTGGTATATCTTGGGCTGCAGTAATCCCAGTCGCCGGAGGTCTTTTATGAGCAGCGCCATCAAATACCAGCGCACGCTTTTCGAGTCAGAGCACGACCTGTTCCGTGAGTCCTACCGGGGCTTCCTCGAGCGGCACGTCGCGCCGTACCACGACGAGTGGGAGAAAGAGAAGATCGTCGACCGCGGTGTGTGGCTCGAGGCCGGCAAGCAAGGCTTCCTCGGCATGGCGGTGCCCGAAGAGTACGGCGGTGGCGGCAATCCCGACTTCCGGTACAACGCGATCATCACCGAGGAGACCACCGCCGGCCGCTACAGCGGCATCGGTTTCGGCCTACACAACGACATCGTGGCGCCGTACTTGTTGGCCCTGGCCACCGAGGAGCAGAAGCAGCGCTGGCTGCCGAAATTCTGCACCGGAGAGCTGATTACGGCCATCGCGATGACCGAGCCGGGAACGGGTAGCGACCTGCAGGGCATCAAGACCCGCGCCGTCAAGCAGGGCGACCACTACGTGCTCAACGGGTCAAAGACGTTCATCACCAACGGAATCAACTCCGACCTGGTGCTCGTGGTCGCGCAGACCGACCCGGAAAAGGGCTCTCAGGGTTTCTCGCTGCTCGCCGTCGAGCGCGGCATGGAGGGCTTTGAGCGCGGGCGCCACTTGGACAAGATCGGCCTCGACGCCCAGGACACCGCCGAGCTGTCGTTCACCGACGTCAAGGTGCCGGCCGAGAACCTGCTGGGCAAGGAGGGCATGGGATTCATCTACCTCATGCAGAACCTGCCGCAGGAACGCATCTCGATCGCCATCATGGCCGCGGCGGCCATGGAGCAGGTGCTCGAGCAGACCCTGCAGTACACCAAGGAGCGCAAGGCATTTGGCAAGCCGATCGGCAGCTTCCAGAACAGCCGCTTCGTGCTCGCCGAACTGGCGACGGAGGCGACCGTGGTTCGCATGATGGTCGACGAGTTCGTCCGCCTGCACCTGGACCACAAGCTCACGGCGGAGCAGGCCGCGATGGCCAAGTGGTATTGCACCGAAAAGCAGGTGCAGCTGATCGACCGCTGCCTGCAACTGCACGGCGGTTACGGCTACATGCGCGAATATCCCGTTGCCCGAGCCTTTTTGGACGCCCGGGTGCAAACGATCTACGGCGGCACGACCGAGATCATGAAGGAAATCATCGGACGCAGCCTCGGCGTCTAGCGTTTCGTTTGCTGGATAGCGGACGCGGGATCGCGAACATTCGCGCGCGATATCGGCGCAGCAATGTCCGGCAATCGCCGGACGCGACGGAACATTCGTCCGTTGTCCCGCGCGGCGCTATTGCCGTGAGCCACAAACTGACCGATGCGCGTTGTCGGTCCGGGTGTCCGGGGGTAAACCGCGAATGCGCCCGCCGGCTCACGTACCGTCAGCGCATATGTTTCCGGTGTGTGCCGACCGCGTCATCACGCATAGTCAGCCCCGCGGTCACGGCGCCGGCCCATGCGCGCCGCGCAATCGCGGCCGGTGCAAATCTGCTGTGCGAGTCGGCAGTCCGGCGTCGTCACTCGACCCTGCATTCCCGCCGCCTTTCCGTGCGATATGCGCAACACCGCGCGAACGGTGCCGCGGCGGATCGCGATTGGGCCATGGCCCCGCATCATTTCGACATCGGTGTGGTATCCGTTTTTGTAAAATCTGTGATTTGACTTCGCATTTCTTGTTGGCTGGAGCAAAGTTATGCGAGCCCGACGACAAGGCTGATCGTGCGCGGGTCCATTTCCGGCGCAAGTACCGCCCGTTCGCCGGTTATGCAGATAAGAGCCATGTCCGCCGGCTGGGAGGCTCGTGAAGGTGCAGAGAGGCCACATGCGCAAGCTGATCGGAAGCGCGCTGGTCAGCTTGACGACCACGGCGCTGGCCGCGGTATTGCTGGCCCCCGCCGCGGTAGCGAGTCCCATAGGCGACGCCGAGGCGGCGATCATGGCCGCGTGGGACAAGGCCGGCGGCGACACCTCACCATTGGGCGCCCGCAAGGGCGACGTTTACCCCGTCGGGGATGGGTTCGCCCTGGACTTCGACGGCGGCAAGATGTTTTTCACCCCGGCCACCGGAGCCAAATTCGCCTACGGGCCCGTCCTGGACAAGTACGAGTCGCTGGGCGGGCCGGCCGGTAGCGATCTGGGCTTCCCGACGATCGACGAAGTTCCGGGTCTCGCCGGTCCGGACAGCCGGGTGATCACGTTTTCGGCCAGCGACAAGCCGGTGATCTTCTGGACGCCCGAGCACGGCCCGCACGTGGTGCGCGGCGCCCTCAACACCGCCTGGGACAAGCTCGGCAGCTCGGGCGGGGTTCTCGGTGTGCCGGTCGGCGACGAGACCTACAACGGCGAGGTGTCCGCACAAAAATTCAGCGGTGGCCAGGTCTCCTGGAACCGGCAGACGAAGCAGTTCGCCACCGAACCGCCGGCGCTGGCCGACCAGCTCAAGGGCCTGCAGGTGGCGATCGATCCCACCGCGGCGATCAACACCGCCTGGCGCGCGGCCGGCGGCCCGACGGGACCGCTGGGCGCCAAGCAGGGCGGGCAGTATCCGGTCGGCGGCGACGGAATCGCTCAGAACTTCGCCGGCGGCAAGGTGTTCTTCACCCCGGCCACCGGCGCGAACGCGGTCGAGAGCGACATCCTGGCCAAATACGAGTCACTGGGCGGGCCGGTCGGTAGCGACCTGGGATTCCCCACCACCAACGAAACCGACGGCAACATCGGGCGCTCCAGCCGGATCGCCACGTTCTCCGCGGCCGACAAGCCGGTCATCTTCTGGACGCCCGACCACGGCGCCTTCGTCGTGCGTGGGGCGATGAAGGTGGCCTGGGACAAGCTGCGTGCTCCGGCCGGCAAACTCGGCGCCCCGGTCGGCGACCAGGCCGTGACCGGCGACGTGATTTCCCAGCAGTTCACCGGCGGCAAGATTTCGTGGAACCGGGCGAAGAACACGTTCAGCACGGATCCGTCCAACCTGGCGCCGCTGCTCTCCGGCCTGCAGGTGTCGGGTCAGGACCAGCCGAGCAATTCGGCCACGCCGACGCACGGGAAGAAGTCCACCTGGCACTGGTGGTGGCTGATGATCGCCATTCCGCTGCTGGCACTGCTCGTACTGCTGGCGTGGGCGTTGTTCGGTGGTCGGCGGCGCGTCGGGCACGAGGAACCGGCCTACGCGCCCGGCCACGGGGGCAACTTCGGCTACGACGCCGACGAGCGCTGGGGACACGACGATGCCGACGTCGGCGCCGACCCGTTCGGGCTCGGCGCAACGCACCAGCCTGAACCGGAACCGGACGCCGGGCGGGTCAGCTGGCAACGTCAGGCTCCTGCCGAAAGCGACTATCGGTTCGAGGAGGAGGACCCCGACGCCGTCGACACCGACTCGATCCCGGTTGTCGCCGACGAGATGCTGTCGGAGGCCGAGTATTCGGAGGCGGGAGCCGACTACACCGATTACACCGACGCCGTGCCCGAGGTTGCCGAGCCCGAGACGCCCGACCACGCCGCTTACGTCGATGTGGACGATCCCGATGCGGGTTATGTGCAGGAGTCGTATCCAGAAGACGAGTATCCCGACGTCGTCATTCCCAGCACCGCGCCGGAAGGCGATGCCGTGGACGGCGCCCTGGAAACCGCTGAGCCGGAAGACGAATACCTTGACCTGGCTGCACCGGAAGCGGATGTCGAACCCGAAGAGGACACCGCGACGGAAGCCGACGTGGCGGACACCGCGGTGGGAGCCGCCGTGGTCGGCGATGCGGTCGCGGCCGGGACTCCGGCACGAAGCGGTCGGCACGCCGCCGATGACGCCTCGGAGAACGGCATGGCGGGCCCCCACGGGCGGCCCACGATCCACCTGCCCCTCGATGACCCGTACCAGGCACCCGACGGATACCCCGTCAAAGCCAGTGCTCGCTACGGCTTGTACTACATGCCGGGCAGCGACCTGTATCAGGACACACTCGCCGAAATCTGGTTGGCGAGCGAAGAAGTCGCCCAGGCCAACGGCTTCATCAGGGCTGACTGACTCAGCCCGCTCGCGCGTCAGACCTTGCGAATGACCGTGACGACCTTGCCCAGCACGCTCGCGTCGTTGCCCGGGATGGGATCGAACGCGGGGTTGTGCGGCATCAGCCACACCTGACCGCCGGCGCGTTTGAACGTCTTGACCGTGGCCTCGCCGTCGAGCATCGCCGCGACGATGTCGCCATTGTCGGCGACGTTCTGCTGACGCACCACCACCCAGTCGCCGTCGCAGATCGCGGCATCGACCATCGAGTCACCGACGACCTTGAGCAGGAAAAGCGTGCCCTCACCGACCAATTCGCGCGGCAGGGGAAAGACGTCCTCGACGGCCTCTTCGGCCAGGATGGGCCCGCCCGCCGCGATGCGCCCGAGCACCGGGACGAACGTGGGTTCCGGTAGGGCGTCCGAACCGGCCACCTCGGTGGTCGGCGTCGCCACGTCGTCGTCAGCACCCCGAACATCGACGGCCCGCGGGCGGTTGGGGTCGCGGCGCAGGTACCCCTTGCGCTCCAGGGTGCGCAGCTGATGCGCCACCGACGATGTCGACGTCAGACCGACGGCATCGCCGATCTCCCGAATGCTCGGCGGGTAGCCGCGGCTGGTGACCGAGGCTCGGATGACATTCAAAATGGTGCGCTGTCGTTCGGTCAGCGAGGAATCCACGGATTGCAGCCGACGCTGGGGACCGGCCGATGAATTGTCGTTGCTGTCGCCCATGGCACTGAATGTAGCGGTTCCCCGAACAAGAATCAAACATGTGTTCGAGTGGCGTGTCGTGCCGCTAGGCCCCGCACCGGAGAAGGCCCAAAGTCAGGCGAATCACAAATGTGTAACTCTTCACGATACCGGGTATTTGGGAGGTCGTGACGATGGTAGAGGCCGACGAACTTGTCGGTGGTGTGATCTAGCGTTTGCTCGTGCGACACGCTTCGCTCAAATGTTCGGTTTCGAACATACAGGCGATTAGTGTCGAACACACGAGCGAGAGCTAGTTGACCGGAGGAACGAAGATGACAGTCATCCATACGCCCGCGCCGCGTATCAGCAGTCTGCGGCGCCCGATCAATGGACCCGTTCAGGGGGCTCGCTACGGACGCGACGGGTTGGCCCGGTCTCGCGGCCCCGCGCCTTCGCGGCCGACGAGCGCCGCCATGCGCTACCACGGCACCGGGGTGGCCATGTCCGTCGCGCCGCACCGCAGGAGCGCCGCCACCTGGGCGTCGACCATCGGGCTGGCGCTGGCCGCCGGCGCGATCACGCTGTGGCTGGGCCTGGTCGCGAATGTCGGCCAGGTGCTCAATGGCGATTCCACGAACTCGGCGGCCCACGTTCCCGACCGGCTCGCGGTCGTCCGCGTCGACCCGGGGGAGTCGCTCCAGGATTTCGCGCACCGGGTGGCTCCTGACGCACCTACCACCCAGGTCGCCGACCGTATCCGCGAACTCAACGATCTCCACTCGCCCAACTTGATGGCGGGCCAGGCCCTCATCGCTCCGGTCGGCTGAGCATCCTTGTGCAAAAACGGCGTTGGACTGACATGACGGGACAGCGGTGCTGACCCCGCACGCCCGGCGGCTCCATTAGCAGTGCAGGTCAGCGCGCGGGTAGGCTCAAGGTCCTGCGGTACCTTGTCGGCGCGATGAAGGAGCGGTCATGCACTGTCCGTTCTGCCGCCATCCCGATTCGCGGGTGATCGACTCTCGCGAAACCGATGAGGGTCAGGCCATCCGCCGCCGTCGATCCTGTCCCGAATGCGGGCGACGTTTCACCACCGCGGAGACCGCGGTCCTGGCGGTCGTCAAGCGCAGCGGCGTCACCGAACCGTTCAGCAGGGAGAAGGTCATCAGCGGCGTCCGCCGCGCCTGCCAGGGGCGCCACGTCGATGACGATGCGCTGAACCTGTTGGCCCAGCAGGTCGAAGACACCGTGCGCGCGGCGGGCTCGCCGGAGATTCCCAGTCACGAGGTCGGCCTGGCAATTCTGGGGCCGCTGCGCGACTTGGACGAGGTGGCCTACTTACGGTTCGCCTCCGTATATCGGTCGTTTGAGTCCGCGGACGATTTCGAACGCGAGATCCAGGCGCTACGCGATCACCGCGGAGTGGCAGCTCCAGGGTGAGGACCTCAGCGGGCCGTCCCGGTCCGCATCGTCGCCGGGCTAGGCTCGCTCTCATGCCCATTGACTTGCATCCCGACCTTGCGGCGCTGGCCCCGCTCCTTGGGACCTGGTCCGGCCAGGGCGCGGGTAAGTACCCGACGATCCCGCCCTTCGACTATCTCGAAGAAGTCGTGTTCGCCCACGTCGGCAAGCCGTTTCTGGCCTACGGGCAAAAAACCAAGGCGGTAGCCGACGGAAAGCCGTTGCACGCCGAAACCGGTTATCTTCGGGTGCCACAACCGGGGCACATCGAAATGGTTCTGGCGCATCCCAGCGGTATCACCGAAATCGAGGTCGGCACCTACTCGGCCAGCGGTGACCTCATCGAAATGCAGATGTCGACCACTTCGGTGGGGTTGACACCCAGCGCCAAAGAGGTGACCGCGCTCGGCCGTTCGTTCCGCATCGACGGCGACGAACTCTCCTACACCGTGCAGATGGGCGCGGTCGGCCAACCGCTGCAGGACCACCTCGCCGCGGTGTTACACCGGCAGCACTGAACACTCATTCGTCGGCCGTCGTCAGTCGATCCGTCGCACACCGTCATTGACCACCCGCCCGGCCACCGCGACCCAGCCCTCGGCGCTCCATTTCGTTTCGATGACGGAGCCCTTGCCCTGGGTGATCCGCAGGCTCTGGCTCAGATAGTCGGTGATCCGCATCCCGGCCGACCCGGTCGCCTCGTCCTCGGCCACACCAAGATTGGCGGCGAACATGCGCGCTCGCAGCGACCCGGCCGCCCGGTCGGTCCAGGCCCACAGGTAGTGCGCGGTGTCGTCGGGGTACTCCGCCGGGTCGGCGGCGAGAACTTCGTCGGCCGAAGGGAATTCGTGCAGGGCGAAGTCGGGCGCCCACTGCGCGCGTGCGTTGATGCTGGCGCGGTCGCCGTCGCAATCCACTTGCACGATGCCGGCCCGCACCTGCAGGGTGTTGATCGGCGAACCGTTCTCGCGCAGCCACCACGTCGCCCCGACGGTCGGGTGACCGGCGAACGGCAGTTCGGTTCGCGGTGTGTAGATGGTGGCGTGCGCGCTGGCGGAGCCGCGGGCCGGAAGGTCGACGAAAACCGTCTCGCTGTAACCCAATTGGGTTGCCAGCCGCTGTCGGTGCGCGAGCTCGACCTGGGCGGCATCCACTACGCCCAACGGATTACCGAAGTTGCCGTGCGAATCGGTGAACACCCGCAGCACCGTCACGCCGATCCCCATGAGCCGACTGTACGGCGCAGTGTCGGGCCGCGTAGATCGAGGCGATCAGGTGGCGCTGCGTTCGTCGGAACCCATGGCGTTCAGCACGGCGACGCGAGTGGGAGCGGGACCCGAGACGGCCTGCTCCCCGCCGCCGGCGCGCAGTAGTTCGCGAAGGCTGGCCTGGTTGTATTCCGCGGGGTCGGTGGAATCGACGAAGCGCTCTACGACGTCGATGAAGCGGGCCGGGTCGTCGTGAAAGGGAAAGTGCCCGGAGCCTTCGAAGATTTCGAGGCGGGAGCCCGGCATCGCCGCATGCGCCATCCAAGCGTGCCGAACAGGAACCACCACATCCTTTGTGCCCCAGATGATTTGGACTGGGATGGCTTCGGTCAAATAACATCGGTCCAGCATGGTGACGATCTGCCCGCGCCAATCCACCACGGCGCGCAGCGTCCGGCTGAAAGCCGCGGACGCCGTCGGCTCGGGAAGGTCGTCGAGTATGCGCAGCACGTTGGGCAGATCGCGGCCCAGCCCGCTGCTGCCCAGCGCCGCGCCCAGGACACGTCCCATGATTTGGACCGCCGGCAACACCAGCGGCAACCGCAGCAGGGCGATCGCCTCACTGCCCATCGGCAGCGAGGCCCAGCGCAGCACGAAGTTCACGTCCTTGGTCACGCCGCCGGCCCCGACCAGGATCAGCCGTTCCACCAAATGCGGGAATTGGTAGGCGAATTGCATGGCCACACCGCCGCCGAGCGAGTGACCGACGATGGTGACCCGCTCGATGTCGAGCACGCTGAGCAGGTCGCGCATCCCGTTCGCATAAGCCGCGATCGAGTAGTCGGCGCGCGGCTTGTCGGATTGCCCGTGGCCGAGCAGATCCGGGGCGATCACCGTGAAACGCTGGGCGAGCTGGGCCTGCACGGTATTCCAGGTGGTGGAGTTGTCGCCGATGCCGTGGATCAGCAGTATCGCCGGCCCGGAACCGGCGATGCGGTAGGCCCGCTTGTAACCGTGGATAGTGCGGAACTCGAGTCTGGGTGCGGTTACATCACGCACCGGGCGGAGCGTGATCTTGCGCTTCCGCTCGGTCATATCGCCAACCTTGGTGTCGGGCCGGGCTAGGGGCGGTCCGGCTAGGGCGTCAGGCTGAGTGGGTCAGGACTTGTCGTCGTCGTCGTACTTCTTCTCCGCCTGCTGGGCCAGAAATCGCTCGAACTCCGCGCCCAGCTCGTCGCCGCTAGGCAGATCCTCGTCGCGAGCTAGTAACGATCTGTTTTCCTGAGCGTCGATGAAGGCATCGTACTGGCGCTCCAGCGCGGCCACCACTTGGGCGACCTCGGTGCTCGCTTCCACCTGCTCGTCGATCTTGGCCCGAATCACCTCGGCCGCTTCGGTCAACGCGGTCAGCGGCAACTCCAGCGACGCGGTCTTGGCGACCTGCTCGAGCAAAGCCTGCGCGGCGGCCGGGTAGTCGGTCTGCGTGAGGTAGTGGGGGACGTGCACGGTATAGCCGACGACCTCATGACCGTGCTGGCCCATCCGGTATTCCAGCAGGTTGGAGGCGCTGCCCGGAACCTGGATCTCGGAGATCCACGGCTGGAAGTTGGCGATCAACTCCGGGTTGTTCGAGTGGGCGGTCATGGTGGTGGGCCGGGTGTGCGGCACCGCCATCGGGACCGTCCCCAGGCCGATGGTTTGGCGCACGCCGAGACGCTCGGCCAGCAGCCGCACCGCGGTGATGAACCGCTCCCACTTGAGATCCGGTTCCATGCCGGCCAGCAACAGGAACGGCGTGCCGATCGTGTCGCGCATCGCGTACAGGCTCAGCTCGGGATCCTCGTAATGGGTGAAGTGATCGGTCTTGAACGTCATCACTGGCCGCCGCGAGCGGTAATCCAGCAATTCGTCGATCGCGAAGGATGCGACCAGCTCGGTGTCCAGCACCGCCTTCAGGTGCGCGGCCGCCAGCTTGATGGCGTGACCGGCGTCGGAAAAGCCCTCCAGGGCGTGCACCAGCACGGGCCCGCGGCCGTCGGACGTGGACAGCTGCGGCGGCGGCAACTCGAGCTCGTACATGCCGGCCTGCCCTGGCTGGTACTGATCATCTGGGTCCTGATGGTGAGCCATCTCCGATCGCCTCCTCTCGCGGATCTCTTAAGGGTGCCCTACCGAGTGTCTTTCGAATCGGGCGGCACCATCATCTATCAGCGAACTTCGCGTTCACGTTGTTAGCTGAAACGCGATAATTCGCACTGGTAATCCGCAAAACGACATCCCGGGGCCGCCGGCGGGCGCGCCGAGAAACCCCGTGGCGCAGCGCGATGTGTGGAGTCGGCTTGCCGCCCACCGGTCAGGCATGATGAAGGCGATGCGCATTCGGATCCTGATGCTCTGCTCGGCGGTGGGGGTGGCGACGTTGTTGACGTCGTGTCACCGTCCGGTCGAGCATGTTTCGGGCGCCCCGGTGTCCGCTCCGCGCGTCGGCGGCCCGGTGCAGCGGCTCAGCCAGCCCGAGCAGAAGGCCATCGCGGGCCCGGTCGAGCCGGATCGGCGCATCGGGGCGATTTTCATCGACGGTGGCCCGCTGCACGTGTGCACCGGTTCGGTGGTGCATTCGACGGGCGGCAACCTGATCATGACCGCCGCGCACTGCCTGGCCGGAGCCTCGCTGATCACCTTCGTTCCCGGTTTCACCGGGGACGCCGCACCCGGTCCCGCCGATGTGTGGAAGGCCGACACGGTCTACCTCGACCCACGCTGGACGGCGAGCAAGGACCCGCACGCCGACTACGCGATCGCGCGGGTCAGCAACGAGGCCGGCGCTCCCGTCGAGTCCCGGGCCGGCCTGGCGCTGACGCTGGGCGTAACGCCTCCGCCGGGCAGCCGCGTCACCGTGCTGGGGTACCCGGTCGGCGTGGGTGGCTCGCCCATCGGATGTCAGGCGAGCACGTCGGTCACGGACACCGGGTTTCCCGCCTTGGCCTGTGAGGGACTGGTGGACGGCACCAGCGGTGCGCCCTGGGTCAGCGGCACCACGCTCATCGGGGTGATCGGCGGTCTCGAGCGGGGCGGGTGCGCCGCGAACATGTCGTACTCTGCGCCGTTCGACGCGCAAACCGCGGAGCTTCTGGCCCGCGCCGAGGCCGGCGGGCCCGGGGATCCGGTGCCCAACGACCTTCAGGACGCCTGTTAGCGCCGAAACTGGTTGAGCGCCCGAACTTTGTTCATGACGTCGAGCGCCGCCACTTTGTAGGCCTCCGAGAACGTGGGGTAGTTGAACACCGCGTCCACCAGGTACTCCACGGTGCCGCCGCAGCCCATCACTGCCTGCCCGATGTGCACCATCTCGGTCGCGCTGGTGCCGAAGATGTGCACGCCGAGCAGTTTGAGGTCCTCGGTCGACACCAGCAGTTTGAGCACCCCGTAGGAGTCCCCGGCGATCTGCCCGCGGGCCAGCTCCCGGTACCTGGCCACGCCGACCTCGTAGGGGACCGAGTTCTTCGTCAGCTCCACCTCGGTGGCGCCGACGTAGGAAACCTCGGGGATGGAGTAGATGCCGATGGGTTGCAGATCGGTGATGCCGTCGGACGCTTCCCCGAACGCGTGGTAGGCGGCGAGGCGTCCCTGTTCCATCGACGTTGCGGCCAACGCGGGAAAGCCGATCACGTCGCCGACGGCATAGATGTGGGGCACCTTGGTCTGAAAGTTGTCGTCGACGAAGATCCGCCCGCGGTTGTCGGACTCCAGCTCGGCGTTGTGCAGATCGAGATGGTCGGTCTGGCCTTGCCGCCCGGCCGAATACATCACGGTCTCGGCGGGAATCTGTTTGCCGCTGGCCAGGGTGGTCACGGTGCCCGCCGATCCGACGTCGACCGCGGTCACCTCCTCACCGAAGCGGAACGTCACCGCCAGGTCGCGGAGGTGGAACTTCAGCGCCTCGACGACCTCGGGGTCACAGAAGTCGAGCATGTCGTCGCGCTTCTCCACGACGGTGACCTTGGTGCCCAGCGCGGCGAACATTGAGGCGTACTCGATGCCGATGACGCCGGCGCCGACCACCACCATCGACGCGGGCAGCGACTTCAGATCGAGGATCCCGTCGGAGTCGAGCACCCGGTGTTCGTCGAACTCGACGCCGGAGGGCCGCGCCGGCCGGGTGCCGGTGGCGATGACGACGTATTTGCCAGTGATGGTTATCTTTTCGCGCCGCGACGGGTCCTCGACCTCGATGGTGTGCGGGTCGACGAAACGCCCGTGGCCGATCAGCAGGTCGATGCGGTTGCGCATCAGCTGGTTGCGCACCACGTCGACCTCCTTGCCGATCACGTGCTGGGTTCGGGCCAGCAGGTCGGCCGGGGTGATCTTCTCCTTGACGCGATAGCTCGCACCGTAGAGTTCGCGCTGGCTCATTCCGGTGAGGTACAGGACCGCCTCGCGCAACGTCTTTGACGGGATGGTGCCGGTCTGGACGCACACACCGCCGAGCATCTGGCCGCGTTCGACGATGGCGACCGTCTTACCGAGCTTGGCCGACGCGATGGCGGCCTTCTGCCCGCCGGGCCCGGACCCGATGACCACCATGTCGTACTCTTGCGCCGAACTCATGGCTTAAACAGTAAGCCAGCACAACGCACAGTGCTGGGTTCATCCACAGGTCCGCCGCCGGGCCCGTGCACGTGCGCACCGGTTGACGGTGGCGGCCGTCAGCGTGGGTGCTCATGACGACGCATCGCGAAGACTTCGAACTTTCCCGCCCCGGTGCACTTATCGCCGCGCTGCCGGCCGTTCTCGGCTTCGTGCCCGAAAAGTCATTGATATTAGTGTCTTTGGGCGACGGGATACTCGGCTCGGTGATGCGCGTGGACCTCTCCGATGAGCTTGTCGATCGGTTGGAGCACCTGGCCGAGGTCGCCGCCGCGGGGGCCCCCGAGGCCGTGATCGCGGTGATCGTCGACGCGGACGGGGCCTACTGTCCAAGCTGCAACGAGGAATACCGGCAGCTGGCGGTGGCGCTCGCTGAAGCCTTGTCGCAGCACAACATCGAGCTGTGGGCGACGCATCTGGTCGACCAGGTGGCCCTCGGCGGCCGCTGGCATTGCGCCGAGGGCTGCGGATCGAGCGGCCTGGTCGACGATCCCGCATCCTCCCCGCTCGCGGCCGCAGCGGTGCTCGAAGGCAGACGGCTTTATTCGCGGCGCGCTGACCTGCAGGCGGTCGTGGCGCCAGACGACCAGGGGCGCAGCGATGAGCTGGCCGGTCTGGTCAGACGCCAGGCCGCCCGGCGCCGGTCGGCGCATCGTGCGCATCCGGTGCGCTGCACCCGCGCCGATGTGGAGACGGCGATGTCCGCCGCCAGCCGGGTCGCGGCCGGGGAATCGCTGTGCGACACGGAGTTGGCGACGCTGGGCTGCGCACTGAGCGACGCGCAGGTGCGCGACATTCTGTATGCCCTGGCGGTCGGCGAGAGCGCCGGCGAAGTCGAGTCGTTGTGGGCGCTGCTGGCGCGCACGTTGCCCTCGCCGTGGCGGGTCGAGGCGCTGGTCCTGATCGCGTTCAGCGCTTATACCCGCGGCGACGGCCCCCTCGCCGGGGTGTCGCTGCAGGAGGCGCTGCGCTGCGATCCCGATCATCGGATGGCCGGCATGCTGGACACCGCTTTGCAGTCGGGCCTGCGGCCCGAGGACATCAGGGACCTTGCGCTGACCGGCTACCGCCTGGCCAAGCAGTTCGGCGTCCAGCTCCCGCCGCGCCGGCCGTTCGGCCGCAGGGCGGGATAGTGGGCAAAAACAGCCCGGATCAGACCTTCTCGACCTTGACCGCGTGCGCCATCTCGTGCGGCAGGGTGACGTTCTCGTGGCCAGGAATGACGATGGTCACCCCGGCGGAGCCGGTCTCGACGGTGACGCGGGCGTTGGGGACGACGCCGGCGTCCTTCAGGCGTGAGATCAAATCGATGTCGCCCTGGACATGTTCGGTCAGTTGGCGCACCACCACGGCCGCCGGCGCGCCGGGTGGCAACTCGGTCAGGCGGACCAGGGGGCCGTCCTCGGACCAGGACTCGGGGCCCACGCCCAGGTCGAGCAGCCCGGGGATCGGGTTGCCGAAGGGCGAGGTGGTCGGGTTGTTGAGCACCTTCACCAGGCGCCGCTCGACGTCCTCGCTCATCACGTGCTCCCAGCGGCACGCTTCGGCGTGGACCTCTTCCCAGGGCAGGCCGATCACGTCGACCAGCAAGCGTTCGGCGAGGCGGTGCTTACGCATCACGGAAATGGCGAGCGCCCGGCCCTTGTCGGTGAGCTCGAGGTGGCGGTCACCGGCCACGTGGAGTAAACCGTCCCGCTCCATGCGCGACACGGTTTGGCTGACAGTCGGCCCGCTCTGATCGAGGCGCTCGGCGATTCGGGCACGCAGCGGCGTCACGCCCTCTTCTTCGAGGTCGTAGATGGTCCGCAGGTACATCTCGGTGGTGTCAACCAGGTCGTTCATTCAGCACCCTCCGTCGACGCTGAGTCTACTTGGCCAGCTGCGCGAATGGTTGTAACGCCTCCCAGGCAAGCAGTATGCCCGCCGCTGACGCGGCGGGCATACTGTCTGCTACCTAGCTTGGGGGTGGGGCCTTAACTCGCGTACGACCGTAGCCTGTCGGCGCGCTCCCCGTTGCGGAGTTTCGACATTACGTCCCGCTCGATTTGGCGGACCCGCTCGCGGGACAGGCCGAACAGCTTGCCGATCTGGTCCAGCGTGCGCGGCTGGCCGTCGTCCAGGCCGAAGCGCAACCGGATCACCTGGTGCTCACGCTCGTCCAGGGTGGCCAGCACGCTGCGGATGTCGGTGTGCAGCAGCTCGGCGATCACCGCATTCTCGGCCGACATCGCTTCGGCATCCTCGATGAAATCGCCCAGCGGGGCTTCTTCCTCGGAGCCCACCGGCATGTCGAGGCTTACCGGGTCGCGGCTGTGCTCGAGCAGGTCGTTGATCTTTTCGACCGGGATGCCGGACTCGGCGGCCAGTTCTTCGTCGGTGGCCTCGCGTCCCAGGTTCTGGTGCATCTCGCGCTTGATCCGCGCCAGCTTGTTGACCTGCTCGACCAGGTGAACGGGCAGCCGGATGGTGCGGCTCTGGTCGGCCATGCCGCGGGTGATGGCCTGACGGATCCACCACGTCGCGTAGGTCGAGAACTTGAATCCCTTTGTGTAGTCGAACTTTTCCATCGCGCGGATCAGTCCCAGGTTGCCCTCCTGGATGAGGTCCAGCAGCGGCATACCGCGACCCGTGTATCGCTTGGCCAGTGACACCACCAGGCGCAGGTTCGCTTCCAGCAGATGACGGCGCGCCGCCTGACCATCGCGAACCACGGCCTGCAGATCGCGTTTGCGGTTCTCCCCGAGGCGCTTACGCGTTGCGAGCAGGTGTTCGGCATAAAGCCCGGCTTCGATGCGCTTGGCGAGTTCGACTTCGCCGGCCGCATTGAGAAGTGCCGTCTTACCGATTCCGTTCAGATAAACGCGCACTAGGTCCGCTGCGGGGCTTTGAGCATCCAGATCGCCGTCAAACCTGCTCGTGCTGGCGTTCGCCATAGCGACCTCCCCTTCGGCTTTGTTCTGTCATGCAGTCAACGACAGATCAGCTCTGAGAGTTCCCAGCGATTCCGTATCTCACACGTCTTGACGTGCAGAAATGTGCCGCAGACC
Source organism: Mycobacterium sp. 852002-51971_SCH5477799-a (assembly GCF_001667145.1). Classification (GTDB taxonomy): domain Bacteria; phylum Actinomycetota; class Actinomycetes; order Mycobacteriales; family Mycobacteriaceae; genus Mycobacterium. The sequence goes on along the minus strand of NZ_LZIF01000083.1, from coordinate 107,539 downwards.
TGAGAATGTCCTGAGAAGTCCGTCGACGGCACCTACGGGAGAAACGACGGTCAGCCGTGATCCATTCCGTCGCCAAACCCCGTCGGCCACTCCTGCTGCGGGTGTCGCGGCGGCTCGAGCGCGCGATGTTCGGCCCGCGGGAACAGGGGAATGTGCTGCCGGGCGTCGTCGAACCGGCGCGGCTCCTCGGCGCTGCGCGGGGGGCGGTCATTGGCGATCAGCACGGCCATCCACGGCAAGGGAATTGACAGCGCCACGATCGCCAGCGAGATCAGCCCGTTGTGCCACGCGCCGTAGGCCAGCGCGGCCAGGATGAGCGCCGGAATCCGGAAAGCCATCAAGGTCAGGTATTTACGGACCCGCGCACGGTGCTGCTCCTCATAGGAGGTTGCGGCGGCGGTGATGAGCACAGGGCGGCCGTTGTTGCCGTCAAAGTCATCGAACCCCGAGTCGGAGCCGTGCTTCATTTCTCCACTGTCCCACAACTCACCGATTTCCGGCTCGGCCGGTTTCGGGGCCTGCCGGCGGTGCACAATGTCAGGTATGCAGACCCAAACGATCGAACGCACCGAGACCGACGAACGCGTCGACGACGGGACCGGCAGCGACACCCCGAAGTATTTCCACTACGTCAAGAAGAACAAGATCGCCGAGAGCGCGGTGATGGGCAACCACGTTGTGGCGCTGTGCGGCGAGGTGTTTCCCGTCACCAAGGCGGCCAAGCCGGGCTCACCGGTCTGCCCGGACTGCAAGCAGATCTACGACCGGATGAAGAAGGACTGATCAGCCCGGCGGCGGCTCCGCCGCCGCGACGTCGCGTTGCGCGGTGATGGGATTCCTGGTCACGGGGTTCGACAGCGTGTCCGCAGCCTTCGCCAGCGTGGGCGAGCGCGACAGCAGCCATCGGCGTAGCCGGTGCGCATGCGTGCGGGGCGCGGGAAATTCCTCCTGGATGGCAGCATTGAGTTCGGCGCCGATCATGATCGCAAAACCCCCGAAGAACGAGAACAGCAGGAATGCGATCGGCGTGGACAGCGCGCCGTAGGTGTAGCCCGTACTGGTGATCCACTGCAGGTAGAGCCGCAGGCCCAGGGTGGCGATCACGAAGACCGCGGTGGCCAGCGCCGCGCCGAAGATCAGCCGATGCGTCGGCAGCGGCTCCGGCAATGACACGCGGTACAAGATCACGACCCCGAACAATAAGACGAGGATCAAGGCCGGGTAGTAGCCGTAGCGCAGCACGTTGGCCAGGCTGACCGGAATGTGCTCACCCACTTTGCGCGGTCCCAGGACCACCAGCGGCGCCGTCGCCACCACGCACACCAGCCCCACCACGTAGAGGAACAGCGCGAACAGGCGCTGGCGCACCGGATGCCGCAGCGGCGTCTGGTCGTGCGCCTCGACCACGGAATCGACGAACGACGAGATGGCCGACGACCCCGCCCACAACGAGATGATGAACCCCAGCGACACCACCTCGCCGCGCGCGTGGTTGGCGATGTCACGCACGGTCGGCTCGATGATCTCGTTGACCACGCTGCGGGAGAACACGCTATGTGCCGTCGAGATCAGCTGGCGCAGGATGCTGGGCAGCATGTCCGGGCCGAACAGCGGAGCCACATAGGCCAGGGTGCCCAGCATTCCAAGCAGCAACGGCGGCAGTGATAACGCCGACCAGAAACCAGCCTGAGCCGACTCGGAGAAAATCGAGTCGTCCCAACTCTTAGAAAGCGTCCTCAGGGTGATTCGCCGAATGTGGTGGCGCGACGGTTTTGCGACCTGCTCGCTCATACCCGTCCAGCATTACCGAAGATCGCTCGCACCGCCCACATTGGCGATGGGCGAGTTCGGTGCGGGCTAGCTTTTGCTGATCTCCAGCACGGCGTCCAGCTCGGTCAGCTTCGCCTCGTGCTCGTTGGCGTGGTGCTGGCAGAAGAGAAGCTCCAGTCCTGAAGGCAGCTTGGCGCGCACCCGAGCCGCAGCACCGCAGCGGTCGCAGCGGTCGGCTCTGGTCAGTTCGGGACTCGTCAGAGTTGCATTCATGGCTTCTCCGTTCTCGTACATTCACTTTCTCAGACGTATGGCGTTTTCGCCTTGTTCCCCGATCGTTATGGGGTGTGTCGTTTCTCACGACCTGGTCAGGTTTGTTTGGGCGCTATCTAGGGTGTCGGGTTGTGACCTTCGTCCCTGATGTCCTGGTGCACCTGTGCGGAACCGAGCAATGGGCGCGGGGCCGCCAGGAAGGCGGCCTCCACCCGGACACCGCGAGCGGCGGCGACTTCATCCATCTGTCGACGCCCGAACAGGTGCACCTGCCGGCCAACCGCCTCTACCGGGGCCGCGACGACCTGGTTCTGTTGCACATCGACCCCGCCCGGCTCGACGCGCCGGTGCGGTGGGAGCCAGGAGTGCCAACAGACCCGGAGTCGATGTTGTTCCCGCATCTGTACGGCCCGTTGCCGGTGGCCGCTGTGGTCCGGGTCACCGCCTATCCGCCGACCGACGACGGCACCTTCGCGCCGCTCGCCGGCGACTCCGCCGGGCGGTCGACGTAGGCGTCGGCCTCGATCTCCACCAACAGCTCGGGCGCGATCAGCGCCGAGACTTCGACCATGGTGGCCGCGGGGCGTATCGCACCGAAGACCTGTTCGTGCACGGCTCCCACCTCGCGCCAGCGCGAGATGTCCGTGACGTAGATGCGGGTGCGCACCACGTCGGTGAGCGCGGCGCCCGCTTGATGCAATGCAATCTCGATGCGGCGCAAGGCATTTCGTGCCTGGGCGGCAATGTCACCGGCGGGCCCGATGCCGGTTGTTCCGGCCACCGCCACGTGCGGGCCCACGCGCACCGCGCGCGAATAACCCACCGCCGACTCGAAGGCGGAGTCGGACGAGATCACTTTGCGGTTGGTTGACATGCGCCTCACCGTACGACGGCGGAGCCGTCGGCGCAGCCGAATTCAACGGTGGCGGCGGTTGTTTGGCTACCGGCGCTCGTTGGGTGCCGAAACAGCTTGCACGCCAACGATTCTAGAGCGAACTGCTGGATGGTTTGGCCGCGGTGGGCGCGCGCGGCGCACCGGCATGTCAGTGCTCGAGGACCAGCTTGCCTACTTGCTCGCACTTGGCGAGCTTGGTCAGCGCATCGGGGTAGGCGTCGAAGGGGAACACTTCGTCCACGATCACCGGCAGACCCCTGGCGATGTGATCGGTCACCTGGACGAACTCGAGGTGGGATCCCGTCGTCACGCCGATCAGCTCCTGATGCTTGAAGAACAGCCGAGGCAGCAACAGCGGCACCTCGACCCCGCCGGTCGCGCCGCAGGTGACGAAGCGACCGCCACTGTCGAGTGCCCGGAGTGCCGGTTCCCAGGTCGCGGCGCCGACGCTGTCGATGACGACCTCCACCTTGACTGGATATGGCCCGGCGGAATCGAACGCCTCAACCGCGCCGAGCTCCTTAGCGCGATTCCGCTTCGCCTCGTCCCGCGACGTCGCGTACACCTCGGCGCCCAGGTAGTTAGCGATCAACAGCGATGCGACAGCCACGCCCCCGCCGCCACCGACGACGAGCACCTTCGTGCCGGCCTGCACGCGGCCCTTGCGCAACATCCGCCACGCTGTCACGTGACACACCGGATACGCCGCGCACTCGACCCAGGACAGGTGCTTCGGCTTGCGAACCGGATGCCACGCGGGCACAACGACACAGTCGGCATGACCCCCCCACCGGTGCTCGCCGAGCAGGTGCGTCCCAGGGTCGACGATGCTGTCGATGCCGCGGGTGAGGATCGCCTGGTGAGAGGTGATGCCCGCCTCCATCACGACTTCGTCGCCCGGCTGCCAGTCGCTCACGCCGGGACCGACCATGTCGATCACTCCGGCGACGTCGGAGCCCGATACATGCGGGAACGATCGCGGCTTGGGCATTCCCCGCGTCAGCCAGAGGTCAATGTGGTTGAGGGCGGATGCCCGGACCTCAATGCGGACCTCGCCGGGACCTGGCTCCGGAGTCGGGACCTCGCCCCAGCGGTACTCGCCCGGCGATTCGTCGAGGATCCATCCACGCATGGATCAGTACGGTACCGACGTTTGTCGCGCGGGGGAGCGGGTTGGGCCGCTGCCACCGCTAGCCGTTTTTGGAATCCCCTGCTGGATGCTCTGCGAAAAGACCGTCGCTCAGTCCAGGTAGTCGCGCAGCACCTGCGAGCGGCTGGGGTGGCGCAGCTTCGACATAGTCTTGGACTCGATCTGGCGAATGCGCTCGCGGGTCACGCCGTAAACCTGGCCGATTTCATCCAGGGTGCGGGGCTGGCCGTCGGTGAGACCGAAGCGCAGCCGTACTACGCCCGCCTCGCGCTCCGACAGCGTCTCCAGCACCGACTGCAACTGGTCTTGGAGCAGCGTGAACGAGACCGCGTCGACGGCCACCACGGCCTCGCTGTCCTCGATGAAATCGCCCAGCTGACTGTCGCCCTCGTCGCCGATGGTCTGGTCCAACGAGATCGGCTCGCGGGCGTATTGCTGGATCTCCAGCACTTTTTCTGGCGTGATGTCCATTTCTTTGGCGAGCTCTTCGGGCGTGGGCTCGCGGCCCAGGTCCTGCAGCAGCTCGCGCTGGATACGGCCCAGCTTGTTGATCACCTCGACCATGTGCACCGGGATGCGGATGGTGCGGGCCTGGTCGGCCATGGCGCGGGTGATGGCCTGACGGATCCACCAGGTCGCGTAGGTGGAGAACTTGTAACCCTTGGTGTAGTCGAACTTCTCGACGGCGCGGATCAGACCCAGGTTGCCCTCCTGGATGAGGTCCAAAAACGCCATGCCTCGGCCGGTGTAGCGCTTGGCCAGCGACACCACCAGCCGCAGGTTGGCTTCCAGCAGATGGTTCTTCGCGCGGTCGCCGTCGCGGCAGATCCACACCATGTCGCGACGCTGCGCGGCGGGCAGTTTGTCGCCGCGCTCGGTCATCTCGGTCATCAGCTGCGTCGCGTACAGCCCGGCCTCGATCCGCTTGGCCAGCTCAACCTCTTCCTCGGCGTTGAGCAGCGCGACCTTGCCGATCTGCTTGAGATAGGCGCGAACCGAGTCGGCCGAGGCCGTCAGCTCGGCGTCCTTGCGGGCCTGCCGCAACGCCTCGGACTCGTCCTCGTCCCAGACGAAATCGCCGGAGGCCTTGTCCTTTTCGCTGGGCTCGGCGATCTCCTCGTCATCCTCCGCGGCGGGCTCGCCGGCCTTGGCGGGCTTCGTGGCCGCCTCGCCCTCGCCCTCGGCGGCGTCGGTCTCGCTCACCTCGGCGTCTTGGCCGTCGGGCGCTACGTCGTCCTCGAGGTCCTCGAGGTTCAGGTCGGTGTCGATATCGAGGTCTTCGCCGGGCTCGACCTCCAGGTCGGGTTCGTTGTCGAGATCCTCGACGGCGCCGTCGGAATCGAGGGCGTCGGGATCCGCCGGCGCGGCCTTGGCCGCCTTGCTTCCGCGCGGCGACGGCGCCTTAGCGGCGGCACGGGTCTTCTTGGGGTCGTCGGCCGCATCGGTTTTGGACGTGGTGGACGGCGATGCTGCTTTGGCGGCCCGCTTGGCCGGCGCCGATCCGTTGGCAGCCTTGGCAGCCGGTCGCTTGGCGGGGGACGACGGAGACTTCGTGGCGGTGCGTTTCACCGGCCCGTCTGTCGCCGGGCTTGCTTTCGTCGCTGCCACTTACACCCCTTCGTTTGGGCTCACTTTCGGTGGGTATTGGGCATGGTTAACCGAAAGTGTCTGCTATGTCGATGTCGGCGTTGGTATCAGCGTGAGTAGTCGCACGCTATGGGTTGGGCGTTCGCCGAGCACCATTGTAACGACAGTGCGCGGCACTACGGCCCTGCCGGCCAAAATCAGTGAGTCACGTCCGAGGTGGCGGCCATGGCCGCGCCGACGATCCCGGCGGTGTTGAGCAGCGCCGCGGCAACCACCGGGGTGCGGTTGGTCAGCAGCGGCACCCATTTTTCAGCCTTGCGGCTGATGCCACCGCCCGCGATGAACAGGTCCGGCCACACCGCATTCTCGATGCTCACCAGCACTTTGGTGACCTGCTTGGCCCACTTCTCGTAAGACCAGCCGTTCTTTTCCTTCACCGAGGACGCTGCCCGCTGTTCGGCCTCCTTGCCGCCGACTTCGAGATGGCCGAACTCGGTGTTGGGGATCAGCGACCCGTTATGAATCACCGCGGAGCCGATCCCGGTGCCGAACGTCAACAACACCACGAGGCCGGACTGGCCTTTGCCCGCACCGTAATGCTCCTCGGCCAGCCCGGCCGCGTCGGCGTCGTTGAGGACGATGACGTCCTGACCGTTCAGCTCGGCGCTGATGATGTCGCGCGCGTTGCTGCCGATCCACGCCTTGTCCACGTTGGCCGCCGTCTGCACGATGCCGTGCGTGACGACGCCGGGATAGGTCACCCCCAGCGGGCCGGTCCACCCGAACGCGTTGACCACCTCGGCGATCGTCTTGGCCACCGCCGGGGGCGTCGCGGGCTGCGGGGTCAGCAGCTTGACCCGCTCGCCGATCAACTGCCCGGTGTCCATGTCGACGATGCCGCCTTTGATGCCGCTGCCGCCGACGTCGATGCCGAATCCGCGACGCTGTGGCCCGCCGTCGCCGGCAGCTGTGCCGGGCGTATCCGTGATCGAGTCGGTGCTGGTCATCGAATCTCCTCGGCGTGACTGGGCTGTCCGCTCACCTTAACGCCGCAACGGCGCGGCCCGCGGCGTCCGCGCGAGCAGGGCGACTGTGATCCGATAGACCGGTGACCCCTTCCGATGACGAGCTCGTGCAGCTGCGCTCCGTCGCCGAAACATTGGCCGCGGAGGCCGCCGCGTTCGTGAGGTGTCGGCGGGCAGAGGTTTTCGGCACCGACGCTGTCAGCGATGACAGCGGCGCCGTGCGATCGAAGAGCACCCCGACCGATCCGGTGACCGTCGTCGACACGGAAACGGAACGGCTGTTGCGCGATCGGCTGGCCGAAATACGGCCTGGGGAGCCCATTCTCGGCGAGGAGGGCGGCGGGCCTGCCGATCCGGCGGGCACGCCGGCCGGATCGGTCACCTGGGTGCTCGATCCCATCGACGGCACAGTGAATTTCGTCTACGGCATCCCCGCCTACGCCGTGTCGGTCGGCGCACAGGTCGACGGCGAGTCGGTGGCCGGGGCGGTCGCCGACGTCGTGGGGAACCGGGTGTACTCGGCGGCGGTGGGCCTGGGTGCGCACGTCACCGACGATGAGGGGACGCAGCCGCTGCAGTGCGCGGCCGTCGACGATCTGTCAATGGCGTTGCTGGGCACCGGGTTCGGCTATTCGCGGCAGCGCCGCGCGGCGCAGGCCGCGCTGCTGGCGCGCATGCTCCCGGTGGTCCGCGATGTTCGTCGCATCGGTTCGGCGGCGCTGGATCTGTGCATGGTCGCCTCGGGCCGGCTCGACGCCTACTACGAGCACGGCCTGCAGGTGTGGGATCGCGCCGCGGGTGCGCTGATCGCCGCGGAGGCGGGGGCTCGGGTGGTTCTGCCCGCGCCCGGCGTAGCCGGGGCCGGCCTGGCGCTGGCCGCCGCGCCCGGAATCGCCGACGAACTGCTGGCCGTCCTGGAGCGCTTGGACGGCATGGATCCGATTCTCGATTGACCGTCCGCGCGTCAGCAGCTGCTGGCGTGAATCTTGGCCAGCAGCGTGGGATCTGAGGGCTCGGTGGCGCCGGGGCGCAGGGTGGCGAGCACGGCGTCGATGTCGTCGTTGTGGGCCAATGCGGAGAAGTCGGTGCCCAGGGAGAGGTCGACCGAGTCGTCGGCGCGGTTGTCGTTGAACAGTTCGGTGCACGGCGCCACCAGCCACACGGCGGCCGCGGTGGCCTGTCCGGCGGTGCCGAAACGAATTTGGCCCTGGCAGGTCAGTCTGGTGCCCGCATAGAGCGGGTCGTTGGCGGCGGTCGGTTGGGCGAAGCCGAGGTCTTTCATGGCGCCCGCGACGTCGCCGGCCTGGCCGCCGCGGCCGCTGGCGTTGAGGACGCGAACTTTGGTGTCCGCGAGTTTGGCAGGCGTGACGTCCATCATCGCGCTGCGCGAAACCTGTTCACCGAGTTGCGCCGGTGCCGAGCCGGCCGACTGCGGTGGCGGGTTGCACACCGCGGCCTCGTGCACCTTGGCGGGTCGCGTCAGCGCGATCGTCCAGATCACGGCGGTGGCCACCGCGAGGACGATCGCCGCGACTACGGCGGGCCGGGGGTTGCGGCGCCGGAAGGGCCGGCCGTGCTTGTCAAACGCTGTACCCTCGGTGATTTGCGTGACCACAGCTGCACTCTAGCCGCACGCTAAACCCGCTGTTCAGGGACGAGCGCAAGGGTAAAAATAGGGGTGTGACGTAAATCACACCTTAATGGATCGCGATACGGGCACGAATCATTTGGTGGATGCGTTCGACGCTGGTACAAAGCGATGCTTGGATAACGAGGGCATGTGAGGGGATAGGGCAATGCCTACCGACTATGACGCTCCACGGCGCACCGAGACCGACGACGTTTCGGAGGACTCGCTGGAGGAGCTCAAAGCGCGACGGAACGAGGCGGCGTCGGCCGTCGTCGATGTCGACGAATCTGAATCCGCTGAGAACTTCGAACTTCCGGGCGCCGATCTGTCGGGGGAAGAGCTGTCGGTGCGCGTGATCCCGAAGCAGGCCGACGAGTTCACCTGCTCGAGCTGCTTCCTGGTGCAACACCGCAGCCGGCTGGCCAGCGAGAAGAACGGCGTGATGATCTGTACCGACTGCGCGGCCTGATCGCTGCACTCACCGTGTCAGGGCCGACAGCACCCGCTCGGGGCGACGGCAGCTCACCAACCAGTACGGCGTCGGATCGTCCGGATCGTCGAGTACCGCCAGGATCATCGGCCCCACCCATGCCCTGTGTAGGACGTACGCCGCCGGGTCCAGCTGGCGGCCCAACGCGGCGGACTTGGCCGAGGGCGCTATCTCGGCGGATCGGGAGATCACGGTGACGGGCAGATGCGCCGCGCCGGCCCACAGCTGCACTTCGCCCGGCGCCGCGGGGTCTTCGGTTACCCGGATCTCGACGCGGCCCAGCCACAGCAACGCCGCGGCCGCCACAGCGAATAGCGTCGCGTACGGCCACCAGACCGATTGGCGGGTGACGCCCATGTTGAATTCGAAAGCGACGATGCCCGCCAGCGCGAAGGCCGGTGGCCACCACCACCACGGAACCCACAATCGTTCGCGATACCGCACGTTGTGCGGCGCGACGCGCGTCTCTGACACGCAGTCAAGGGTAGTCTTTGGCCCCGTGTCGACCAGTCTGGCCATCGTCCGTCTTGACCGCGAGCTCCCGCTGCCCGTCCGCGCCCACGAGGGCGACGCGGGCATCGATCTCTACAGCGCCGAAGACGTCAAGCTGGAACCCGGGCGACGCGCCCTGGTGCGCACGGGGGTCGCGGTGGCCATCCCGTTCGGGATGGTCGGCTTGGTGCACCCGCGGTCGGGATTGGCTGCGCGAGTTGGGCTTTCGATCGTCAACAGCCCGGGCACCATCGACGCGGGCTATCGAGGCGAGATCAAGGTCGCGCTGATCAACTTGGACCCGACCGAGCCGATCGTGGTGCACCGCGGCGACCGCATCGCCCAGTTGTTGGTGCAGCGGGTCGAGTTGGTGGAGCTGGTCGAGGTGTCGTCGTTCAACGAGGCCGGGCTGGCCGAAACATCCCGTGGCGATGGTGGTCACGGTTCCTCCGGCGGACATGCGAGTTTGTGATGCGCCGGCGTCGATGCAGTGGGGCCCCTCCTGCTTGCGGGGGACAAGGCGATGAGAAGGAGCGGCGCTGATGGCTGCATTCGGTAAGCGCACACCCAAAGACGACGACGCCTCCGGCGCCGACACATCGGCGGCGGAGAAGGTCGTGGCCGGCGAGGCCGACGAACCGTCCCCCGAAGACCTCGAGGGCCCGTTCGACATCGAGGACTTCGACGATCCGGCGGTCGCCGAGCTGGCCCGGCTCGACCTGGGCTCGGTGCTGATCCCGATGCCGGAGGCCGGCCAGCTGCAGGTCGAGCTGACCGAAACCGGTGTGCCGAGTGCGGTCTGGGTCGTCACGCAGAACGGTCGTTTCACGATCGCCGCCTACGCCGCGCCCAAGACTGGTGGCCTGTGGCGTGAAGTGGCCGGCGAGCTGGCCGAATCGCTGCGCAACGACTCGGCCCAAGTCAGCATCAAGGACGGGCCGTGGGGCCGCGAAGTGGTGGGCACCGCCGCCGGCGTGGTGCGCTTTATCGGCGTGGACGGCTACCGCTGGATGATCCGCTGCGTCATCAACGGCTCCCAGGAGACGATGGAAGCCCTGGAGCAGGAGGCGCGAGCGGCCTTGGCGGACACCGTGGTTCGGCGCGGTGATACGCCGCTGCCGGTGCGGACACCTTTGGCGGTGCAGCTGCCCGAGCCGATGGCGCAGCAGCTGCGCGAAGCTGCCGCTGCGCAACAGGCCGCACGGCAGGACGACGCCCAACCGGTGCAAGGGCAGCAGGCACCATCCAACGAGCCGGCCGCGCGCCGCAGCGTCGACGGGTCGGCTATGCAGCAGCTGCGCACCACCACCGGCGGCTGACCGGCTACAGGTCGGCCAGCGCGCCCAGACAGGCCGCGCCCAGGGCGGTGGGATCCAGCCCGATCTGGTCCAGCGTCACCGTCCGCAGCGCCGCGCGCGGCGCCGCGGCGGCCCAGTCGAGGCCGGCCTGCAACGGGTGGATCGGATCGTCGACCGCGGCGGCCACCCCCAGCGGCACGGCCAGCCCCGCCAGCTCGTCGCAGCTCGGCGCGACATAGGCGGCCGCCTCTTCCATGACGTCGGGCAGATGGGGCCACTGCGCGCCCCACGACCGGCTCAGCTCGTCGGCCAGCCACGGTGGGCTGGACGCCCGCATCTGGGTCGTGGTCGCCGCCAACCCGTCGGCCCGCAACTGCGACGCCGAATACCGCGCCGCAAGGGCCGCGGGCGCCGTTCCGGGCGCGCCGGCCCAGGCCGGCAGCGCGGCCAGCACCGCGACCGACCGGTCGGGATGGGCCAGCGCCCAGGCAGCCGCCACCGCGGCGCCGATCGAGACCCCGCCCACAGCGATCGGCTCCGCGCGCGCGGCGTCATCCAGCGCCGCCAGGTAGCCCTCGATCAACCGGTCGGGCCGCGGCGGAGGGGTTACCAACAGCGCGCCGATCCCGGATAAGGGACCGGAAAAGGCCCGGTGAACGTAGTCGTCGTCGGAACCGGTGCCGGGCAGCAACACCGTCGTGACACCGCGCAGATCGACCACCACCTTTTGATAGTGCCCCGCCGTTGACCCGCCCTCCAACACGACGTTTGAGTCAGTTGGCGCTGGGGAACCAAGAGGTCTACGGTGTCCGTTGGCATAGATGGAAGCATCGAGGCTTAGCAGCATTTGTCAGGAGTGGCCATGGGGGCCCAGGGGTATCTGCGCCGGCTCACCCGTCGGTTGACGGAGGATCCGGAACGACTCGACTCGGAGGAACTCTCCGACGAGGTCACCAGCACGGGCGCGCAACGCGCGATCGACTGTGAGCGTGGCCAGGAGGTCACGATGGTGGGGACGCTGCGTAGCGTCGAGTGCAACGGCAGGGCCTGCGCCGGCGGAATACGCGCCGAATTGTTCGACGGCAGCGACACCGTCACGCTGGTATGGCTGGGGCAGCGCCGCATACCGGGCATCGACTCGGGCCGCACCCTGCGAGTGCGTGGGCGCCTCGGCAAGCTGGAGAATGGAACGAAGGCGATCTACAACCCCCACTACGAAATTCAGCGGTGACCGACCCCGACGATCTGGGGGCAACCCCGCGCGAGTCGCCCGCGCTGGACCAAATGACCGCTAACCGCATCAACCCGGAACGTCTGCTGGCTCAGGCCGGCGGGATCAGCGGTGTCATCTATTCGTCGCTGCCGGTGGTGGTGTTCGTCATCGCCTCGAGCGTGTCGGGCTTGGTTCCCGCGGTTGTGGCCGCGCTGGGGGCGGCCGCGTTGATCTTGATGTGGCGGCTCATTCGCCGTGAATCCGCACAGCCGGCCTTGTCCGGCTTCTTCGGCGTGGCGCTGTGCGCGCTGATCGCCTACGTGCTGGGGGAGTCCAAGGGCTACTTCCTGCTGGGCATCTGGATGTCGTTGGTGTGGGCGGTGGTCACCGCGGCGTCGGTGCTGATCCGCCGCCCAATGGTCGGCTACGCGTGGAGCTGGGCGACGGGGCGGGGCGATCGCTGGCGCGCCGTGCCACGGGCCGTCTATGCGTTCGACATCGCATCGGTGGGCTGGGCGCTGGTGTTCGCCGCCCGGTTCATCGTTCAGGGTCTGCTCTACGACGCCGATCGGACCGGCTGGCTGGCGGTGGCGCGGATCGCGATGGGCTGGCCGCTGACCGTGCTGGCGGCGTTGGCGACCTACGCCGCGATCAAGTCGGCGCAGCGGGCCCTCGCCGCTGCCGATGTTCCCGCGGTCGAAATCAAACCCGGCGCCTGACTACTCGCCGGCCGGGCTGTGGCTGCCCAGCAGCAGCTTCTGCAGGTCTTCCTCCGCCTCGGCGACGGCCACGAACAGCAGCTCGTCACCGCCCTCCAGCGGCTCGTCCTCCTCGGGAACGATCACCCGGGGGCCGCGCAGGATCGTCACCAGCGAGGTGTCGCGCGGCAGCTGCAGTTTGCGCACGGGCTTGCCGCCCCACGGGGTGTCGTCGGGCAGTGTGATCTCGACGAGGTTGGCCTGACCCCTGCGGAATTCCATCAGCCGCACCAGATCACCGACGGCGACGGCCTCTTCGATGAGCGAGGCCAGCATGCGCGGCGTCGACACCGCCACGTCGACCCCCCAGGCGTCGGTGAACAACCATTCGTTGCGGGGATCGTTGACGCGGGCCACCACCCGCGGTACGGCGAACTCGGTTTTGGCCAGCAGGCTCAGCACCACGTTGGCCTTGTCATCTCCGGTCGCGGCGACCACCACGTCGAACTCCTGCAGGTGCACCGACTCCAGCAGGCTCAGTTCGCACGCGTCGCCCAGCCGCCAGTGCGCGGCAGGGATGGCGTCGACGTCGACGTGATCGGGATTACGTTCGATCAGCGTCACATCGTGGCCGTTGCCGATGAGTTCGCGGGTGACCGAGCGACCGACCGCGCCGGCGCCGGCAACAGCTACCTTCATGTGCGCCGCTCCTCAAGCCGCTTGTTCGGAATCATCACAAGTCTTCGCTGGGTGGCAGCGCGGCGATGGCCACCGCCTCGGCGGCGCGGCCTGAGATCGCGGCGACATACACCTGGTCGCCGGACTGAATAACCGATTTGGGTTCCGGCAACACGCCGGCCCCGAAACGGATCAGGAATGCGACCCGGGCGCCGGTGGCCTGCTCGAGATCGGTGACGCGATGCCCGATCCAGTCCTCGTGCAAGACGACCTCGGACACGGCGACGGTGCCGGTCGGATCGCGCCACTTGGCCGTCTCTGACTCGCGCAGCAACGCGTTGAGCAGGCGGTCGGTGGTCCACGGCACGGTCGCGATGGTGGGAATGCCCAGACGTTCGTAGACCTCGGCGCGCTTGGCGTCATAGATGCGCGCCACGACCCGCTTGACGCCGAACGTCTCCCGGGCCAGCCGCGCCGAGATGATGTTGGAGTTGTCGCCGGATGACACCGCGGCGAACGCGTCCGCTTCCTCGATGCGTGCCCTCAGCAGTACATCGCGGTCGAATCCCTGCCCCAGTACCCGCTCGCCGGCGTATTCCGGGCTGAGCCGGTTGAAGGCGGTGCTGTCACGGTCGATGACGGCGACGTCGTGACCGATGCGCGACAGTCCGTCGGCGACCGAGGAACCGACCCGCCCGCAGCCCATCACCACTACTCGCAACTTGAGGTCCTCTCGACCGCGTCCTGCGCCCTTCACCGGCGACCCATGCCGGCCAGCCGTTTCGGTCGGCAAACATTCTCCTACGAACGCTACCGCCAAACCCGTCTGGGCTTACTCTTGGCTCTCGTGTCCAAACTTTCAACCGCCACCCGTCGGTTGCTTATCGGTCGGCCGTTTCGCAGCGACCGGCTGAGTCACACGCTGCTGCCCAAGCGGATCGCCTTGCCGGTGTTCGCCTCCGACGCGCTGTCCTCGGTTGCGTATGCGCCCGAGGAGGTCTTCTTGATGCTCTCGGTGGCCGGGGTGACGGCCTACGCGCTGACGCCGTGGATCGGGCTGGCGGTGGCCGCAGTGATGCTGGTGGTGGTGGCCAGCTACCGGCAGAACGTTCATGCCTACCCGTCCGGCGGCGGCGACTACGAGGTGGTCACCACCAACCTCGGCGACACCGCCGGGCTGGTGGTCGCCAGCGCGCTGATGGTGGATTACGTTCTGACCGTTGCGGTCTCGACGGCGTCCGCGATGGCGAACATCGGCTCGGCGATTCCGATCGTGGCTCAGCACAAGGTGTTCTTCTGCGTGGTGTCCATCCTGCTGGTGATGGCGCTGAACCTGCGTGGCGTGCGCGAGTCCGGGTTGGCGTTCGCCATCCCGACGTACGCGTTCATCATCGGTGTACTGGTGATGATCGGCTGGGGGCTTTTCCGGATCTTCGTGCTGGGCAATCCGCTACGCGCCGAGTCCGCCGGGTTCCAGATGCACTCCGCCCACGGCCAGATCGTCGGTTTCGCACTGGCGTTCCTGGTGGCGCGGTCGTTCTCCTCGGGATGTGCGGCACTGACCGGTGTCGAGGCGATCAGCAACGGGGTGCCGGCATTTCAGAAACCCAAGTCGCGCAACGCCGCCACCACCCTGCTGATGCTGGGCGGTATCGCGGTGACGCTGCTGATGGGCATCATCGTGCTGGCCCAGCAGATCGGCGTCCAGCTCGTCGAGGATCCCGCTACGCAATTGGGTGGCGCGCCCAAGGATTACTACCAGAAGACGCTGGTAACCCAGCTGGCGCAAGCGGTGTTCGGCAGCTTCCACATCGGGTTCCTGTTGATCGCCACGGTGACCGCTCTCATCCTGGTGCTAGCGGCCAACACCGCGTTCAACGGGTTCCCGGTGCTCGGCTCGATCCTGGCGCAGCACAGCTACCTGCCGCGCCAATTGCACACCCGCGGAGACCGATTGGCGTTCTCCAACGGAATCCTGTTCCTGTCCGGGGCGGCGCTGCTGGCGATCATCGCGTTTCGCGGTGAGGTCACCGCGTTGATTCAGTTGTACATCGTCGGTGTTTTCATCTCGTTCACGCTGAGCCAGATCGGCATGGTGCGGCACTGGACCCGGTTGTTGCGCACCGAAACCGAGCCGCGGGCGCGGCGCAAGATGATGCGCTCGCGGGTGGTCAACACGGTCGGCTTGCTGTCCACCGGCACGGTGTTGCTGGTGGTCCTGGTGACCAAGTTCGCGGCCGGAGCGTGGATCGCCCTGTTCGCGATGAGCCTGCTGTTCGGGATCATGAAGATGATTCACCGGCACTACAACACGGTGAACCGGGAATTGGCGGAGCAGGCCGCCGCCCAGGACGACGTGGTGCTGCCCAGCCGTAATCACGCGGTGGTGCTGGTATCGAAGCTGCACCTGCCGACGCTGCGTGCGCTGGCCTACGCGAGGGCCACCCGGCCCGATGTGCTCGAGGCCGTGACGGTCAGCGTCGACGACGCGGAAACCCGCGAGCTGGTGCACAAGTGGGAAGAAAGCGATATCAGCGTCCCGCTCAAGGTCATCGCCTCGCCGTATCGAGAAGTCACCCGTCCCGTATTGGAATACGTCAAGCGGGCCAGGGAAGAGTCGTCGCGCACCGTGGTGACGGTGTTCATTCCGGAGTATGTGGTGGGCCACTGGTGGGAGCAGGTCTTGCACAACCAGAGCGCCCTTCGGCTCAAGGGCCGCCTGCTGTTCATGCCGGGCGTCATGGTGACTTCGGTTCCGTGGCAGTTGAGTTCGTCGGAGCGGCGTAGAACCCTGCAGCCGCACGTGGCGCCCGGTGACGCTCGTCGGGGAATCTTCGATTGACCCGCGAATCCACACGCGCGCCGCGCGCGGCGCCGCCCCCGATGGGGGACCTCACTTTGACCACCGATGCCCCGGCCAACGGCGGCAGTTGCGTCGCGCACCACGAAGGCCGGGTGGTGTTTGTCCGCTATGCCCTGCCCGGTGAGCGGGTTCGCGTCCGGGTGACCGCGGATCGCGGATCTTATTGGCACGCAGAGGTTGTCGAGGTGATCGACCCGGCGGCCGGCCGCGTCACCTCGCTGTGCCCCATCGCCGGCGTCGACGGCGCCGGCTGTTGCGACCTGGCGTTCGCCGCCCCCGAGGTGGCCCGCCGGCTCAAAGCCGAAGTCGTGGCCAATCAGCTCGAGCGCCTCGGCGGGCATGCGTGGAGCGGAGAGGCCGAGCCGCTCGCGGATTCCGCGCCGACGGGGTGGCGCACCCGCGTCCGGCTCGGCGTGGGCCCCGACCGCCGCGCGGGCTTCCACCGGTACCACAGCGAGGAATTGGTGACCGACTTGCGCTGTGCCCAGCTGCCGGCGGGCATGCTCGGCGGCATCGCCGACATCGGGTGGCCGCCGGGTGCCCAGCTGCACGTGGCCGTCGACGACGACGGCGTACGCCACGTGGTGCGCACCCTGCGGCAGGGCAGGCAGACCGCGACCAAGGTGGTGGAGGGTCGCTACGAGGCGGTGCAGCGTGTGGCCGGGCGAAGCTGGCAGGTGCCGGTGACCGCCTTTTGGCAGGCGCACCGCGACGCGGCAGACGTGTACAGCCAGCTGGTCGCCGACTGGGCGCAGCTCGGCACCGGGATGCGCGCGTGGGATCTGTACGGCGGCGCAGGCGTTTTCGCGGCGGTACTCGGCGATGCCGTCGGGCACTCCGGACGCGTGCTCAGTGTCGACACCTCGCGCGCGTCGACCCGGGCCGCCCGGGCCACCCTGACCAATCTGACTCAGGTGCACATCGTCACCGACTCGGTGCGCCGCGCGCTGATGGCGCAGCGGGGGCGCGCCGACGTGGCGGTGCTGGATCCGCCGCGGGCGGGCGCCGGGCGCGAGGTCATCGATCTGCTGGCCGCCGCCGAGGTCCCGCGGGTGGTGCACATCGGTTGTGAGGCCGCATCTTTCGCGCGTGACATCGGGATCTACCGCGGCCATGGCTACGCCGTCAAGAAGATCAGGGTGTTCGACGCGTTCCCGCTGACCCATCACACCGAATGCGTCGCGCTGCTGACGCGTTAGTTACGTTGTGGCGACGGTCCTCCCGGTTGCTCCGCCGCAATGCCGCCCGGGTGTGTCCTACGACCGGCTAGACTGCGTCGCGGTGTGCCGGGAAGTCTGGTCGGCGGTGTCGTTGTCGACCGATCGAAAGGCGCGCGTGCTTACCCTCCGAGAACGGGCCGTGATGGTCGAGTCGCGTCGATTGTGTGCGCGGTATGTGCTCACCGGTACCGGATTGCTGCCATCGTGAACGAGACGTTTCGTTACGCGCTGCTCGTATTGTTCTCTAGCGCAGTCGGTTTGGCTGCGGTGCTGGCGAATCGGCTAACCGAGCGGGTCAAGGTCCCCGTGCCGCTGCTGGTGCTGGTCGGAGCCGCCGTCGCGGTGCACGCCGTGCCCGCGGTGCAGCCGCCTTCCGAGCGGATCGTCGAACGGGTGATCACCATCGCGTTGGTCCTGGTGCTGTTCGACGGCGGCATGCACATCGGGCCGTCGCGCTTTCGCGCCGCAGCCGTCCCGATCCTGTCGGTGGGTGTCGTGGGCACCGCCCTCACCGCGGCGGGGGCGGCACTGGTGCTGCACTACGTGTGCGGAATCGGCTGGTTTCCCGCGGTGCTGGTGGCCACGGCCGTGGCTCCGACCGACCCGGCCGTAGTCTTCTCTGTTCTGGGCAAACGCGAAATCAGGGGGCGAAGCGGCACCATCCTGGAGGGCGAGTCCGGTGCCAATGATCCGGTCGGCATCGCCTTGATGTCCAGCCTGATTGCCGCCGGTGGTCTCAGTGCGGCCGGATTCGCCAGCGTGGGAACACAATTCGTTCTTCAGATGGCGGTCGGCTTGGCCGTCGGGGTGCTCGGCGGACGTGTCCTGCTCGTCTTCATGCGCCGTGTCGCGTTGCCCAGCGAAGGTCTCTACTCGCTACGAACGCTGGCGTCCTGTCTGATGTTGTACGGCATCGCCACGCTCGCGCACGGCTCCGGATTCCTGGCCGTGTTCGTAGCCGGCATCGTGATCGGTGACGCTCGCGCGCCGTACAAGCCGGAGATCAAGCGATTCCACGCCGCCGTGGCCGGTCTGGCGGAAATCGTCGCGTTTGCGGTTCTGGGTTTGACCGTCGACCTCAATGTCCTTGGCCATCCCGATGTATGGGTCACCGGGCTCGTCCTCGCCGTGGCCCTGACGGTGCTGATTCGGCCGTTGGCGGTGGGCTCCTGCCTGGTTGGAGTCCGATTGCGGCGAAACGAACGCAGCTTCGTTCTTTTCGCCGGGCTCAAGGGTGCAGTGCCGATTCTGCTGGGCGAGTTCCTGCGCGCCGCTCACCTCGCCGACGCCGAACGCCTGTACGGCATCGTGATCATCGTCGTCGTCTTCTCAGTGCTGGTGCAGGGCAGCTCGGTGCCCGGTGTGGCCAGGCTGTTGCACCTGCCCATGCGCACTGTGGAGACTCGGCCATGGCAGATAGGTGTGCGACTCGCCGACGAACCGCAAGGTGTCCATCGCTTCAGCGTCGCGGCCGGTTCTGTCGCCGAGGGTTGCACGGTCGAGGGTCTCAGCGACCGCGTCGGTGACATCTGGGTGAGCATCGTGGTCCGCACCACGGGCCTCGTGCCGGTGCGGGGCGGCACCGAACTCGAGGCCGGCGACGAGGTCGTCATCCTGGCAGATCCCGAACTGCACGACACCCTGGCCGAACTGTTCGGCCCCGCGCAGCGGCGGTGAACGCCCGCGACTTCGTCAGTAGTGTTCTCGCAGGCGCTGCGTAGACTGACTGGATGCTGGAACAGATCCGCGGGCCCGCTGATCTGCAGCACCTTTCCCACCATGAACTTCGCGAACTGGCCGCCGAGATTCGCGAGTTTTTGATTCACAAGGTTGCTGCGACTGGGGGGCACCTGGGCCCCAATCTGGGCGTGGTGGAGCTGACGCTCGCCCTGCACCGGGTGTTCGATTCACCCCACGATCCGATCATCTTCGACACCGGCCATCAGGCCTACGTCCACAAGATGCTGACGGGCCGTTCGCTTGAGTTCGAGAGCCTGCGCAAGAAGGGTGGGCTGTCCGGATATCCGTCGCGCGCCGAGAGCGAGCACGACTGGGTCGAGTCCAGCCACGCCAGCGCGTCGCTGTCCTATGCCGACGGGCTGGCCAAGGCTTTCGAACTGAGTGGGCACCGCAATCGCCACGTGGTCGCGGTGGTCGGCGACGGCGCGCTCACCGGCGGCATGTGCTGGGAGGCGCTGAACAACATCGCCGCCTCGGTCCGCCCGGTCATCATCGTGGTCAACGACAACGGCCGCAGTTATGCCCCGACGATCGGCGGTGTCGCCGACCATCTCGCCTCGCTGCGGCTGCAGCCGGCCTACGAGCAGGCCATGGAGAAGGGCCGCGACGCGCTGCGCGCGCTTCCGCTCGTCGGCAAGATCGCCTACCGCTTCATGCACAGCGTCAAGGCCGGCATCAAGGATTCGTTGTCGCCGCAGCTGATGTTCACTGATCTGGGTCTGAAGTACGTGGGGCCGGTCGACGGGCACGACGAACGCGCGGTGGAGGCCGCGCTGCGGCACGCCCGGGGCTTCGGCCGCCCGGTGATCGTGCACGTGGTGACCCGCAAGGGGATGGGCTTCGCCCCGGCCGAGGACGACGAAGCCGAACAGATGCATTCCTGCGGCGTCATCGACCCGGTGACCGGGCAGGCGACCAAGGTCGCCGGGCCCGGCTGGACGGCGACGTTCTCCGACGCCCTCATCGGCTACGCCAGGAGGCGCCGCGACATCGTGGCCATCACCGCCGCCATGCCCGGCCCGACCGGGCTGACACCGTTCGGGCAGCAGTTCCCGGACCGCTTGTTCGACGTCGGCATCGCCGAGCAACACGCGATGACGTCGGCCGCCGGACTTGCCATGGGCGGCATGCATCCGGTGGTGGCCATCTATTCGACATTCCTCAACCGGGCCTTCGACCAGATCATGATGGACGTGGCGCTGCACAAGCTGCCGGTCACCATGGTGCTCGACCGGGCCGGCATCACCGGTTCGGACGGCGCCAGCCACAACGGCATGTGGGACATGTCGATCCTGGGCATCGTGCCCGGCATGCGGGTGGCCGCGCCCCGGGACGCCACCCGATTGCGCGAGGAACTCGGTGAGGCGCTCGACGTCGACGACGGCCCCACGGCGCTGCGCTTCCCCAAAGGCGATGTGGGCGAGGACATCCCGGCGATCGAGCGCCGCGGATCGGGCATCGCGGGTGTCGACGTGCTCGCGGTCCCGGCCGGCGGGTGCAACCACGACGTGCTGCTGATCGGTGTCGGCGCCTTCACGCCGATGGCGCTGGCGGTGGCCAAACGGCTACAGGACCAGGGGATCGGCGTCACGGTCATCGACCCGCGTTGGGTGCTGCCGGTCTCGGAGAGCGTCCTGGAATTGGCGGCCCAGCACAAGCTCGTCGTCACGTGCGAGGACAACGGGGTCAACGGCGGGGTGGGCTCGGCGGTGTCGGCCGCTCTGCGCCGGGCCGACATCGACGTCCCATGCCGCGACGTCGGACTGCCGCAGCGGTTCTACGAGCACGCCTCCCGCGGGGAGCTGCTGTCGGAGCTGGCGCTGACCGACCAGGACGTGGCCCGTCGCATCACCGGCTGGGTAGCAGCGCTGGGCAGCGGCGTCACCGAAGCGGAGATCCGCGAGCACCTCGACTAGCCAGCGGGGTCGGCGTCCGGCGCCTGAAGCGCCCGGGCCAATGCGGGGTCCACCAACTCCCGCTGCCACGGTCGGGCCTGCCCGGCGCGCAGGAACGTCTCGACGGCGTCGAACGGGTCGGGGGCGGCCGACCAGTCCCAGCACAGCCGTCGCACCAGGTCCGGCGAGACCAAATTCTCGGTGGGAACATTGACCCGCTCGGAGACCTCAGACAGCGCCGAGCGGGCGGCCTCCAGCCGGGCGGCGGCCTCCGGTTTGCGCCTGCTCCACCGCGCCGGTGGCGGTGGGCCGTTCGGCGGCTCGCTTTCGGCGGGTGGGTTCTTGGTTCGCCGGGCCTCGTCCAGCGCCGCCAACCAAACTGCGGCGCTGCGCCGCTGGTTGCGCCCACCGAACACGGGCAAAGCGACCAGCTCCTCGACGGTTGTCGGGTTGGTCAGCGCGGCATCGATGATGGCCGAGTCGGGCAGGATGCGGCGCGGCGCGATGTCGCGGCGCTGCGCGATCCGGTCGCGCGTCAACCACAGTTCGCGGACCGCGGCCAGGCCACGCTGATCGCGCACGCGATGGATGCCCGACGTTCGCCGCCACCGGTCCCGTCGCACCGCGGCGCCGGGATCATTGAGACCCGCGTCGCGCAGATAGTCGAATTCTTGTGCGGCCCAACCGGTTTTGCCCTGCTCGGCCAAGACCTCCGCCATCGCCGCGCGCAGTTCGATCAGCAGCTCGACATCCAGGGCGGCGTAGTTGAGCCATTCGGCGGGCAGGGGACGCTTGGACCAGTCGGCTGCGCCGTGGCCCTTGGCCAGCCCAAAGCCCAGCAGCCGCTCGACCATGGTGGCCAGGTTCACCCGTTCGAACCCGGCCAGCCGACCGGCCAATTCGGTGTCATACAGCGCCGGCGGCCGCATTCCCACCTCCGCCAAACACGGCAGGTCCTGATCGGCGGAGTGCAGGATCCATTCGTCGCTGCTCAGCACCTCGGCAACCGGCCGCAGGGCCTGCAACGGGTCGGCGCCGTGGCTCACCGGATCGATCAGCACCGTCCCGGAACCGGCCCGCCGGATCTGGATCAGGTAGGCACGGTTGGAGTAGCGAAAACCCGAGGCCCGCTCGGCGTCCACCGCGAAGGGGCCGTGCCCGCGGTCCAGTCGTTGCGCGGCGGCCTCGATCTCGCGGACGCTCACCGAGATGGGCGGGACGCCTTCGGCCGGATGTGACAGGGGGGTGGGGACGGCGTCGGCGTCCACGTCGCCGGGCGCGCTGCTGCCCGGCCCGTCGGCCGACGGTTCGGCCATGCTAGGCGCGTGACCGCGAGCTCAGGTCGGTTACTCCTGCGGGTGGCAGGCCCGCCGCGTGTTCCAATACCTCGCAGAACGCCTCGACATGCCCACCGACCACGGGCGACGTCGCGGTCCATGACGCGCGCAGCTCGAGCTGGTGGGCGCGCGGCGGCCCGGAGATGTCTCCGTAGCGCACCGATGTAGTGGCGGTGACGGTGCCGCCCAGGGCGACGACTTGTTCCATACGTGACTCCAGTGCCTCGACTAGCCAGCTCCACGCTACTTCGGGCAGCAGCGGGTCGACCGCCTCACTGGGGTCAAGGTCGGCCTGGATGTAGGCGACCATGCGGATGGTGCCGTCCCACGCGTCGGCCCCTTCGGGGTCGTACAGCAGGATCAACCGTCCGAAGGCATCGCCGTCGGACCGTTCGGGAATGATGTCGCGATCGGGATGTTTGACCTCGGCGCCCAGGGCGTAGCTGTGGGGAGCCAAGCGTTGCGGCGGCCGGATGGGACCCAACTCGATCTCCGACCGCACGACGACGGCGTTCATCGCCTCCACCGCCTCGCGGAATGGGGCCGGTTCGGATGAGGTCACTTGGCGCCGCTCCTGTTCATCCCGACCGTTCTGCGTCGTCACGGCACGGGTCACAGGGATCGACGGTAGACCTACTGCCCGACACGCCGCGACAGGCGCGCCGGGTTTCAAACCCGCCGCGACCAACCCGTTACCAGCCCTCCACCAAAGCTATATGTGCAGCTCAGGCGGCGGTCAGCGGGTGAAACGGGCTGGACGTTTCTCGCGGTGCGCGGCCAGGCCTTCCTGCACGTCGGGGCCGCTGAAGCTGAGGAATTCCAGTCCCACCGAGGTCTCGAAGGTGGGGCCCATCATGCGATACCAGTGGTTGAGGCTGCGCTTGGTCCACTGGATCGCGTTCTGCGCGCCCTGCGCCAGGTTCTCGGCGATGCGGGTGGCGGTGGACAGCACATCGTCATCGTCGACGCAGACCGACACCAGCCCGATCCGCTCGGCTTCCTCGCCCAGCAGCGTCTCGCAGGTCAGCAGGTAGTACTTGGCCTTGGCCATGCCGACCAGCAGCGGCCAGCAGATCGCCGCGTGGTCGCCGGCCGCCACGCCGAGCTTGGTGTGCCCATCGATGAGCTTCGCGGTCCGGCCCGCCACCGAGATGTCCGCGAGCAGGGCCACCACCAGGCCGGCGCCCACCGCCGGCCCGCGGATCGCCGACACGACGGGCGTGTCGCTGTTGATCATGTTGTGCACCAGGTCGCGGGCTTCGCGCATGATGCGGAGCCGGCCCTCGTAGTCGTTGATGGTCTCGTCGATCAGGTCGAAGCTGCCGCCGGAGGAAAAGGCCTTGCCTTCACCGCGCACCAGGACGGCGCGCACGGCGGGATCGCGGTCGATCACCGGCCAGATGTCGGCGAGGTCGCGGTGCAGCTGCGGCCCCACCGAATTCAGCCCGGGGGAGTCGAGGACCAGCGTCAGCACGCCGTTCTCGCCGAGCTCGCAGCGCAGGCTGGGAAATCCGTCGTAACTCGCTGGGGGCTGACTCACTGGCATCACCGAGCTCCTGACGTTCAAACGGTTGCGGTCGTTGATAGTACGCAGCGACTTCCGGTGTTCTGCGGTCATGGCAGCATTGAGGCTGATGAGTACTCGCCGCGACCTTCCCGAGTCGCCGTACCTCGCGGCCGTGACCGGCCGCAAACCCAACCGGGTGCCGGTGTGGTTCATGCGGCAGGCCGGCCGTTCGCTGCCGGAATACCGGGCGCTGCGGGCTCAGACCGACATGCTGTCGGCCTGCTTCGATGCCGAGTTGGTCTGCGAGATCACCCTGCAGCCGGTGCGCCGCCACGACGTGGACGCGGCGATCTTGTTCTCCGACATCGTGGTGCCGCTGCTCGGTGCGGGCATCGACCTGGACATCGTCGCCGGGGTGGGGCCGGTGATCGAGTCGCCGGTGCGGACCGCCGCCGATGTGGCCGCGATCAAACCCCTTGAGCCGCAACGTGTTCAGCCGATTTCCGATGCGGTGTCGCTGCTGGTGTCAGCGCTCCGCGGCGTTTCGCTGATCGGTTTCGCGGGCGCGCCGTTCACCCTGGCGTCTTACCTCATCGAGGGCGGACCCAGCCGCCACCACGCGCGCACGAAGGCGATGATGCTGGCCGAGCCCGACAGCTGGCATTCGTTGATGGAGAAGCTCACCGACGTCACCGTCGGTTTCTTGCGGGTGCAGCTGGATGCCGGGGTGGACGCCATCCAGGTGTTCGACTCGTGGGCCGGGGCGTTGTCCCTGGCGAATTACCGCACCTACGTGCAGCCGCACAGCGCCCGGGTGTTCGCCGCGCTGGCCGACTACGGCGTGCCGATGACCCACTTCGGGGTCGGCACGGCCGAGCTGCTGGGCGCCATGTCGTCGGTCGGTGCGAACGTGGTGGGCGTGGATTGGCGAACGTCGCTGGCCGACGCGGCCACCCGCGTGCAACCTGGCACGGCGTTGCAAGGCAACCTCGATCCGGTGGTGGTGTTGGCGGGCTGGCCGGTGGTGGAACGCGCGGCGCGCGCGGTCGTGGACGACGGCCGGCGCGCCATCGACGCCGGCGCCGCGGGTCACGTTTTCAACCTGGGCCACGGCGTGTTGCCCGAAACCGATCCCGGTGTGCTGACCGACCTGGTGTCGCTGGTCCACTCCCTATGACTTCTCCCTCGTATTGTGTTGTGGGGGGCGGTGTTTCGGGCCTGACGGCGGCCTATCGACTGCGCGCGGCCGCCGGCGACGGCGTGGCGATCACGCTGTTCGACCCGGGTGACCGGCTCGGCGGCGTGCTGCGCACTGAGCCGGTCGGCGGACAGCCGATGGATCTGGGTGCCGAGGCTTTCGTGCTGCGCCGCCCCGAAATGCCGGCGCTGCTGGCGGAGCTGAATCTGACTGAGCGCCAGCGGGTTTCGACCGGCGCACGCCCACTGATCTACAGCCGCCAGGAGTTACGTCCGCTGCCGACGGGCACCGTCGTCGGGATCCCGTCGTCGGCGGCGTCGGTGGCGGGACTGGTCGACGAGGCCACGGTGGCCCGCATCGAGGCCGAACCCCGCCGCCCGCTGGCGTGGCGGGCGGGCAGCGACCCCTTGGTGGCCGACCTGGTGGGCGAGCGGTTCGGCGACCAGGTGGTGTCGCGGTCGGTGGATCCGCTGCTCAGCGGGGTCTATGCGGGTTCGGCGGCCACTATCGGGCTGCGCGCGGCCGCCCCGACCGTGGCGGCGGCGCTGGATCGCGGCGCCACCAGCCTGACGGACGCCGTGGGTCAGGCGCTGCCGCCGGCCATCGGCGCGCCGGTGTTCGGGTCGCTCGAGGGCGGCTACCGGGTGCTGATCGATGAGCTGGTCGCACGCGGGCGCCCGCGCTGGGTGCGCGCCGCGGTGTCGCGGCTCGAGCGCGCCG
The DNA here is from genome assembly GCF_001667145.1 of Mycobacterium sp. 852002-51971_SCH5477799-a. Taxonomy (GTDB): domain Bacteria; phylum Actinomycetota; class Actinomycetes; order Mycobacteriales; family Mycobacteriaceae; genus Mycobacterium. Next base: position 81,860 of record NZ_LZIF01000083.1, on the reverse strand, counting down.
ACGCCGGCTGGTCGGTGATCGACGACACCGGCGCTCGGTGGCCCGTCGATGCGGTGATCCTGGCGGTGCCTGCGGGGGAGTGTCGCCGGCTGCTGGCCGAGGTCGCCCTGCCCAGCGCCGCCGCCGCCGAGCGCATCAGCAGCGCATCGTCGGTCGTGATGGCGCTGGCCGTGCCGGGCGATACCGCGTTCCCGGAGTGTTCGGGTGTGCTGGTGGCCACCGGTGAGCGGTTACGGGCCAAGGCCATCACGCTGTCGTCGCGCAAGTGGGGTGCCGCCGGCGACGCGCAGCTGCTGCGGCTGTCGTTCGGTCGGTTCGGCGATCGCGTGGCGGCCGACACGTCCGACGACGAGCTGCTGACCTGGGCGTTGGGCGACCTGACCACAGTGTTCGGGTTGACCATCGACCCCGTCGACGTCCGCATCCAGCGCTGGATCGACGCGATGCCGCAGTATGGCCCGGGCCATGCCGACCTGGTCGCCGAGGTGCGCGCGGGCCTGCCCCCGACGCTCGCGGTGGCCGGCAGCTACCTCGACGGCATCGGCGTGCCGGCCTGCGTGGGTGCGGCCGGGCGCGCGGTCGAGCGTGTGATCAGGGCCATCGGAGACTTGGACGCGCGGGTGGCACGATAGGTTCCATGGCCAAGCTCGACTACGACTCGCTCAACTCGCAGATCCGCTACCTGATGTTCTCGGTGTTCTCCGTTGAGCCGGGTGAGCTCGGTGACCAGCGGGACGACGTCATCGATGAAGCGTCGACGTTCTTCAAGCAGCAGGAGGAGCGCGGCGTCGTGGTGCGCGGGCTGTACGACGTCGCGGGCCTGCGCGCCGACGCCGACTTCATGATCTGGACCCACGCCGAACGCGTCGAGGCGCTGCAGGCCACGTACGCCGATTTCCGGCGCACCACGGCGCTGGGGCGGGTCAGTTCGCCGGTGTGGAGCAGTGTGGCGTTGCATCGGCCGGCCGAGTTCAACAAGAGCCACATCCCGGCATTCCTGGCCGGCGAGGAGCCCGGCGCCTACATCTGCGTGTATCCCTTTGTGCGGTCCTACGAGTGGTACCTATTGCCCGACGAGGAACGCCGCCGCATGCTCGCCGAACACGGCATGGCCGCCCGCGAGTACAAGGACGTCCGCGCCAACACGGTCCCGGCGTTCGCGCTCGGCGACTACGAATGGTTGCTGGCCTTTGAGGCCCCCGAACTGCACCGCATCGTCGACCTGATGCGCGAACTGCGTGCCACCGATGCCCGCCGGCACACCCGCGAGGAGACGCCGTTCTTCACCGGCCCCCGGGTTGCCGTCGAGCAGCTGGTGAATGCCCTGCCATGACAACGCCTTTCGATCCGACCGATTCCACCCGATTCGAGGAGATGTACCGCGACCCGCGGACGTCGCACGGTCTGCCGGCCGCCACTCCGTGGGACATCGGCGGGCCGCAGCCGGTGGTCCAGCAGCTCGTCGCGGTGGGCGCGATCAAGGGTGAGGTGCTCGACCCGGGCACCGGTCCGGGCCATCACGCGATCTATTACGCGTCCAAGGGATATTCGGCGACCGGCATCGACGGCTCGGCGGGAGCCATCGAGCGGGCCCGGCAGAACGCCCAAAAGGCCGGGGTGTCAGTCAATTTCGAGCTGGCCGACGCGACGAAGCTGGACGGATTCGACGGCCGGTTCGACACGGTGGTCGACTGCGCCTTCTACCACACCTTCAGCACCGAGGCCGAGCTGCGCCGGTCCTATGTGCAGGCGTTGCACCGCGCCACCAAGCCGGGCGCGCGGCTGTACATGTTCGAGTTCGGCGAACACAACGTCAACGGCTTCAAGATGTTGAGGTCGTTGTCGGAGAACGACTTTCGCGACGTGCTTCCCGACGGCGGCTGGGAGATCACCTATCTGGGCACGACCACCTACCGGGTCAACGTCAGCGTCGAGTCCATCGAGGCGATGGCCAAGCGCAACCCGGACATGGCCGATCAGGCGGAGAAATTGCTGGAGCGCTTCCGGGTGATCGAGCCGTGGCTCGAGGGGGCCCGGGCACACGCCCCGTTCTGGGAAGTGCACGCCACCCGGGTGGACTGACTCGTGGGCTGACCGCGGCCGACGACCCAGTTGTCCGCCGCTTTGCACGTCACGACACGTAAACGTCCGCGACGACACGCCGACACCCGTCGCGGTGGCTTATGTCTGGCGGATCCTCGCGGCGGGCAGGGGCGTCTTTAGTGCGTGGAAGACGTGTTCAGAGGCAGCGAGGCTGTGCGCCGGGGAAGCCTGAGCCCATATCAATTGCGAACGCAGTTCCGTGCGATCTATCCCGACATCTATCTGTCGGGCGACGCCGCACCGCCGTTGCGAACGCGATGTGGTGCGGCATGGCTGTGGTCGGGCCGGCGCGCCGTGATCGCTGGACTGGCAGCCGCGAAGCTGCACGGCTCGAATTGGATCGACGACGACGAACCCATCGAGGTGATCTGGCGTAACCCGCATGCTCCGGCGGGCGTAATCACCCGCAATCAACGAATTGAGCCGGACGAAATCACCCGTATCGCGGGACTGCCGGTGACCACGTTGGCGAGAACGGCCTACGACCTGGCCAGGCAGCTCCCCAGGGGAGAGGCGGTCGCGCGGCTCGACGCGTTGATGCGCGCGACACCGTTTGACGTCGAGCAGGTGTCGCTGCTGGCGGAGCGGTATCCGCGGGTGCGGGGGCTGCGACGCCTACGCACGGCACTCCCGCTCGTCGATCCCGGTGCCGCGTCACCCAAGGAGACCTGGCTGCGTCTGCTACTGGTCGACGCCGGGCTGCCCGCACCGGAGACGCAGGTACCCGTGAATGAGAACTGGCGAACGGTTGGCGTGCTCGATATGGCTTGGGAGAAATACAAAGTGGCCGCCGAGTATGACGGTGATCATCACCGCGCCGACCGTCGCCAGTACGCCCGCGACCAGTGGCGGGTGCGCAAGCTTGAAGAACTCGGCTGGATCGTGGTCCGGGTGATCGCCGAGGACAAACCCGAAGGGGTCGTGCGCCGCGTGCGCGACGCGCTTATCCGTCGAGGTTGCCGCGACGCGCTTATCCGTCGAGGTTGCCGCGAGATATAAAGCGTTGCGACCCAGCTCGGCGTGTCGTCGCAACTGGTTATGTGTCGCGGAACAAAGCCCCGCTAGCCGCCCGCCGGCACCAGCCGCAGCGAGACCGAATTGATGCAGTAGCGCTGATCCGTCGGCGTCGGGTAGCCCTCGCCGGCGAACACGTGGCCCAGGTGACTGTGGCAGTTCGCGCACAGCACCTCCGTGCGCGTCGTGCCCATCGAATGGTCGGGCCGCAGGATCACCGCGTCGGACTTCGCCGGGTCGAAGAACGACGGCCAGCCGCAGTGCGACTCGAACTTCTCTGTGCTGCGGAACAATTCGGCACCACAGGCCCGGCACTGGTACACGCCTTCGGTTTTGCTGTCGGTGTATTCACCGGTGAAGGGCCGCTCGGTGCCGGCCTGGCGCAGCACGTGGAACTCTTCCGGGCTGAGTTTCTTGCGCCACTCGTCGTCGCTCAGTTGCACCTTGGGTTGCGACACATCGGGGGAGGTCATGCATCCACGCTAGCTCGATTGCGCTCGGCCGTCAGCCACGTGGGATCGATGCCGTCGTCCAGCCGGTTCTCGGCCTTGGCATCCAAATAGCGGAACAGCAGCACGGTGAACGCGACGATCAGCAGCAGTGACCAGCCGTAGGTGATCTTGAGGTAATGCAACGCGCGGCCGTATCGCATGTACTTGTAAATCAGCCAGTCGTCCAGCGCCATGAAGCCATAGATCCCTAGCCACGCCGGCCAGTTGCGGATCAGCGAGTTACGCAGCACCACCGTCATCAAGAACGGGAACAGCATCATCGAGTAATAGCCCTGCGCCAGTGACGACACCAGGAACGACCACAGCAGCAGCACACCCGACGAGCTGGTGAACCAGAACAACGGGTCTCGGGTGCGGTAGTAGCGGTACAACAGCCACATCGCACCGATCATCAGCAGGGTGAACAGGATTCGCATGAACACGATCAGCCAGGTGGGCAGGCCGAAGTACACGCCGTTGCCCTCGATGGAGCTGTTGAAGTAGTCCCGGGTGCCCAGGAAGTAGGGCACCGTTTTCGTGACGAAGTCCATGGGATCGCTCACCAAAGGCCATGCGGCCACGTTGACGACGACGGGGACCGCGATGGCCGGCACCAGCGTCCGCCACTGGCGATTGAGCAGCGGCAGCAACAGCAGCGGGCCCAGCACGGGTTTGAGCGTGAGCGTCAGGCCGATCACCAAGCCGGCCCACCACTGACGCCCGAGCCTCCCGTCCAGCAGCCACCGGAAGAACAGCACCTCCGCCAGCAGCACACACCCGTTGATGTTGGTGAACACCAGCGTGCTGGTCACGCTCTCCGTGCAGAACATGGCCAGCAGCAGCGCGGGTGCGGCCACCGAAGCCAGCGTGAATTTGAACAGCCGCAACAGCAGGTACCAGGCGATCAAGATGGCCACGGCGTTGATCAGGATGAACAGGTAGCGCGACGGCGTGAAAGGCAGGTATCCGAACGGCGCCATCAGCAGCGTGCCGCCCGGCGGATACAGGTAGTGGGGGTCGACGTAGTCGAAGTGCTCGTTGTAGATGTCCCAGCCGTGCCGGAAGTTGAGCACCGCGCGGTACACCGGTTTGAAATCGTCGGTGATGTTGCCGTTGAGGGTGAGGATGATGCTGCGGTGCAACACCGACATGATGGCCACCGGCCACAGCGCCATCCGCAGCACGTTCGATGTGCCCAGCGGGCCGGTGCCGGGACTGAAGGCGGTCAAGGTCCAACCACGCAAGCCGGTTCGGGTCGATTCAGCTGCCGTCACCAGCGCACCGTACACCGGCGCCCACGGGCGCCGGAAAGCAGCGTCAGGCCGGGCAGTACGTGTCGGTGTTGGGCAATTTGCCGCTGTTGAGATAGCCGATTACCGGCGGAACGGCGCAGCCGGAGAAGATGCTGGCGCCGTGGCCGATGCCCTGCCACATGACCCGCTTGCTGGCTGCGCTGGCGTTGATGATGCTGGCCGCGGTCGCGGCGACGCCGTCGGTACCGACGATCGGGTCGCTCTGCACACCGAGCAGCAGCACGTCGACCTTGAGTGTCTTCGGTGTGGGCGGCGGCGAGCCGGTGGGCCAGTGCACGCACTTGACCATGTTGAGCGCCGCGACGGTGCCGAAGTCGGGATAGAGCTTGCCCCAGGCGACGACGAGTTCGCGCACACGGTCCGGCGTCGGACGATTGACCGCATCGCTGCACACGTTGACGAACTGGCCATCCGAGTCCTGGATGGCATTGGCGTGGTTGATCAGGTTGTTCAGCGCGTTGGTGTCGCCGGAACGGGCGCCCGCGAGGGCGTTGGCCAGGTTGGTGGTGGCGTTGACCCGGCCGCCGGTGGGATAACCGAGCGCAATGGTGATGGCGTTGGCCACCTGCGCAACCGACGCGCCACCGGGACCCTTGCCCGCGCGGGCGTCGGCCAGCAGGGCGCTTACGGCGCCCTTCGGGTCCGCACCCAGCGCGCAGCTCACGGCGATGCACTGCGCGGCGAAGGCGTCGAGGGCGGCCTGCTGGCCCTTGACCCGTTGCTCGGCGGCGGCCTCGGCGTTGGTGCCCAACGCAACCGGTGAGTCGAGGATCAAGCGGGCCACCTTGTCCGGCCGCGATCCGGCGTAGGCCAGCGCCACCTGCGCGCCGTTGCCGATGCCGATCAGCGCGAGAGCGGGCACGTCCCACAGGCTGCGCAACCGCTCGATGTCGGAGGCGGCGTGGGCGTCGTCGTAGGAGGACGCGTTCGGCCCGATCCCGACGGCATCGCCACAGTTGGTGGTGGCTGTGTTGGAGACCTCGGAAAGGTTGGCCACCGGGTCGTCGCCGGTCTGAAACTGCGACTGGTCGCGCATCTGCTGCCGGTCGAATTTGTCGCGGCAGTCGATGGCACTCGACATGCCGATGCCCCGGCGGTCGATGGACACGATGGGGTGGGTGGCGAGCACGTCGGCGCCCGCCCGCGACAGCCAGACCGGCAGTTGCGCCGAGGACGGCAGATCGGAGCCGGTGGTGAAGACCAGCGGCCCGGCGTCCTGGGGTGTCTGGTTCGAGCGGGCGCGCACCACGCCGATGCTGAGGCTGCCGCCCCCGCCGTTGACCGGATCCAGGTCGGCGTCGTAGTTCGCGCAATCCAACCGCACGCCGGCGGCCGCGGGAACCGCTGCGTCGGCGAACACCCGTGAGGTGCAGTCGTGCCACGCCAAGTCGTTCTTGGGCGCGGCGATCGCCGGCGGCCCGCTGGGCGCCGGCTTCGAGGTCGCTGCCCCTTGCGGTCGCGCACCGGAATTGGTGGCGAACCGTGGATCCGCGGCCAGGCCCGGGACGCAGCCGGCCAGCAACGCGGTCACCGCAACCAGGATCGTGGCGCACGTGTACGGCCGACTCATGCCGACCACAGTAGCTAGGCCTTGACGTAGCGGGTGTAAAGGTAGCCGGCGTCGTCGGTCAGGACGTGGGCACACCGCATCCGGGTGAGCAGCTGGCCCGGGCCGGTCGCGATGCGTCGTGCCTGGCCGCCGACGAGGCAGGGCGCGATCGTCAGGCATAGCTCGTCGAGCTTGTCGCGCTGCATCAGCGAGTCCAGCAGCGTCGGCCCGCCCTCGGTGAGGATGCGGCGCATGCCCCGCGCGCCGAGTGCCGCCAGCAGGGCGGCCTGATCGACCTTTTCGGGATCTCGGCCGGAGCAGTCGAGCACCTCGCACAGCCCGCTGAGCGCGCGGCGCGTCTGTTCGACTGCGGCCGTGCAGGTGAGCACCAGGGGCTGCACCTCGGTGCGGGTGAACACCGTCATGTCCCGGTTGAGGTGGCCCGATCCGGTCACGATTGCCAGCTGCGGCACCTCGCTTTGACCGCGGGCCTGCCGCCGCTGGCGCCGGGCGACGCCGAGCTGCGCACCGGAGTAACCCTCGATCCGCACGGTGCCCGCGCCGACCAAGATGACGTCTGCGAGTTCACGCAGCAGGTTGAAGACGAACCGGTCGCCCGGGCCACCCATCGCGCCGCTGCTGCCGCCCGAGGTCGCCCCGCCGTCGACGCTGGTGATGAAGTTCGCCCGCACCCACGTCCCGTCGCGTTCGGGATAGCCGTAGAGCCCGGCGAGGTCGTCATCGCAGAGGCCGCGTACGGACCCGAGCAGCGACAGCGGTGTCTCCGACGTCCCGGAGGTCGCGAAACCCTCGGGGCCGCCAGAGTCGGACATGAGTCTGATTGCAGCACGCCGTTACAGTTCCTGCATGCACGGGTCCACCTCCGCGGGCGCTTTGGTCGGCCCGGTTCACCTGGTGGATCGGCATCCGACGGTGTCGCCGGAACGGCTGATCGCACAATTGCGACCGCCGCCGATCTTCGCCGAGGTGAGTTTCGCGACATACCGGCCCGATCCGGCCGAACCCACGCAGGCCGCCGCGGTGGTGGCGTGCCAGGACTTCTGCCGCCAGGCCGTCGAGCGGCGCGCCGGCCGGCGAAAGCTGTTGGGCCGGCGCGAGATTCTGCCGGGCGTGGGCTTGTACCTGGACGGCGGGTTCGGCGTGGGCAAGACGCACCTGCTGGCGTCGGCCTACTACCAGCTGCCGGGCCAAGGGCCGGGTGGGTCACCGGATGGCCCGGCTCCCAAGGCGTTTGCGACCTTCGGTGAGCTGACCCAGCTGGCCGGGGTCTTCGGCTTTGTCGAGTGCATCGACCTGCTGGCCAACTACACGGCGGTCTGCATCGATGAATTCGAACTCGACGACCCGGGCAACACCACGCTGATCTCGCGGCTGCTCTCGTCGCTGGTCGAGCGCGGCGTGTCGGTGGCCGCCACCTCCAACACGCTGCCCGAGCAGCTCGGCGAGGGCCGCTTCGCGGCACAGGATTTTCTGCGCGAAATCAGCACGCTGGCAAGCATTTTCACGACCGTGCGGATCGAGGGGCCCGACTATCGGCACCGCGGGCTGCCGCCGGCGCCGCAGCCGCTGTCCGTCGACGAGGTGGTTGCGCGCGCCGCGCGTGTCGACGGCGCGACGCTCGACGATTTCGATGCGCTGTGTGCGCACCTGGCCACCATGCACCCGTCGCGGTATCTGACGCTGATCGAGGGGGTCAGCGCTGTGTTCCTGACCGGAGTGCACGGCATCGACGATCAGAACGTCGCGCTGCGACTGGTGTCGCTGACCGATCGGCTTTATGACGCGGGCATCCCGGTCGTGGCCTCGGGCACCAAGCTGGACACCATCTTCAGCGAGGAGATGCTGGCCGGGGGATACCGAAAGAAGTACCTGCGGGCCACTTCCCGGCTCCTGGCGCTCACCGCCGCGGCTGACCCACCTCGCGGATCATGACATGGTCGCTCTCGACGCCGGTGCCCAGCCGAAACGTCCTGGCGCCGGCGATGGTGAATCCGCTCTTGAGGTAAAAGCGTTGTGCCCGTTGATTTGCCCGGTTCACGCCCAGCCACACACAGCGAACGCCCCAGCCGGTCGCGACGGCCAGCATGCGTTCCATCAGCGCCGCGGCGGCCCCGCTGGAGTGGCGGTCGGGCAGGACGTACATCTTCGACAGCTCGGCCGCCGGGCGGATCCGCACCGCTCGCTGTACGCCGGCGTGATCGGAGACGCCGCGAACCAGCATGGCGTAACCGACAATTCGGTTGCCTTGGCGCGCGGTGACGATGGCGCGATCCGGATCCTTCAGGTACTCGTCGAATCGGTTGGCCGACAGGTTGGCGTCGATGAACGACGCGATGTTGTCCGCGCTCGCCGCGGGCGGACATGCCAACGGAAAGGTTTGTGCCGCAACGGCAGTCAGCTCCAGGACATCACCGGGGCCCGCCGGCGCGATCTGAAAGGTTCCTGTCAGAGGTTCCACTGCGCGAGGTGGTAGCCCGTCTTCTTGTCCAGCAGGACGACGGCGGAGACGGGATCGCGGTAGGCGTCCCAGTACACGCCGCCGCGCACGACCGCCCCGTTCGGGGCGTTGACGAGCACGTTGTCCAATGCGTCGGGTGCATCGGAGGCCCGCGGCTTGTAGGCGTCGGCGGTCGGGGTCACCCCGTTGAAACTCAGGACGGTCGCCATGACGTACGGATTGGGCACGCGGATCGCCCGGATGGTCACGTCGGCGCGGTCTACGGTGCTGCCGGGGAATCCTCTGAAGGTGCCTTCGCGCGTGTAGCCGAATCCCGGCGGCGGGTCGCAGGGCGCCACGCCGCTGACGGTGACGTCGGCGATGAACGTGCCGTTGTCCACCCGCAGCGTGTCACCGATGTGGCCGATCGGCGCGTCACCGGCCCATGCGCGCGGCATGGGAGTCGTGGCGACGCCGGCAACGGTGAGGCCGGCAACGGCGACCAGAAAGGCGGACGCCACCAGCAGCCAGCGGTGCATCTTCGCCATGTCGTGCCTCCTTGGCGCCGTCGCGGGGACCCTCGCATGATTGCACACGCACGGACGCCCAAGGGAGTGGTCGGCCACACTGGTCAGCCGTCTCCGGCTGCGCCTTTGCCCCCCGCGAGGGATTGCAGCGCCGTGAGCAGATCCGCCTCGAGCCGGTCTTTGTCGACGCCGCCTCGGTGCAGCGGTCCGTCCCCGCCCTCGAGCTCCAGCAGCGCCAGCAACTGGTGCTCGGTGCCGACGTAGTTGTGGCCCAGCCGAAGCGCCTCGCGCACGGCGAGTTCCAGCGCCTTACGCGCCGGCCCGCTGAATGGAATGAGCTGTGGCGATTCGGCATTCACGCGCACCGCGGCGATCGCATCGGTCGCGGCGGCACGCAGCGCCTCGGTGTCGACGTCCTGCAGGCCCAGCAGCACCGTCGCCAGGGCGGCCTCATCGCTGAGCACGCCGACCAGCAGATGGACGGGGGTGATCTCGCTGTTGCCCGCTTCGTGCGCGGCATTCTGGGCCGCCAGGACCGCCCCGCGTGCCCGCGGGGTGAAGCGCGCGAACCCGTGTTCGAGGTCGAGGGCGGCGGCCTCGGCGCGCGGCACAAATCGTTTTTGGGCGGCCTGCTTGGTGACGCCCATGCTCTTGCCGATGTCGGTCCAGGACGCTCCGGAGCGGCGGGCCTGGTCCACGAAGTGGCCGATCAAATGGTCGGCGATCTCGCCCAGATGCTCGGCGGCCAGGACGGCGTCGGCGAGCTGATCCAGCACATCCGGGCGGGTCGCCTTGATGGCGTTGATCAACTCGTCCAGACGGATCGGGTAGGCGACGCGGACAGGATCGGACATGTCGTCAACCATAAGTTGACGCACGGCATAAAGTCAACCGCAGGTTGACTCCGCCTCGCTGCCAAAAGGGCGCGGGGTATTGACCGCTCTGGGAGAATTTGTCAGTCATGAAGTCACTGCTCGCGCTGTGCGGCCTGGCCGTTGCGATCGGCCTGGCCGGACCCGTGCGCGCCGACAGCACCGACGACTCGTTCATCGCGTCGCTGCAGGCCGCTGGCATCACGTTCTCCGATCCGGGCAAGGCCGTGGGCGCGGGCAAATGGGTGTGCGACACGGTCAGTCAAGGCACGCAGATGCCCGACGTGGTCAAGACCCTGCTGTCCAAGAACTCCGCGCTGAGCCAGGACAAGGCCAACCAGTTCGCGGCCATCGCCGCCACCACGTACTGTCCGGGCGCCATCACAACGAGCACGCCGAACCCCTCGTAGGGCTCGCGATGCCAACCACCGGCAGGTTTGCGACAATCACTGCGTTATGCGAATTCTCCTGGGGCTGACCAGCCTCGCAGCCATGATCGTCCTCGCCGCGCCTGTGCACGCCGACGTCGACAACGATCAGGACTTCCTCAAAGACCTCCGCGACGCCGGCATCACCTATCAGGACGGCGGCAACGCGATCACCATCGGCAAGTCGGTCTGCGATTTGCTCGACGACGGCCAGTCCGACGCGAAGATCGTGACGGACCTGCGCAACCAGAATCCGGCCTTCCAAGGGGCCAGCGCGGCCAAGTTCACCTACCTTTCGGCCGCGCATTACTGCCCGAAGTACATCACCGGCGAGGACCGCGGTCCGAAGCCGGACGGTCCCGCCGGTAACTGAGCCGATCCGGGCCGCAATAGGCTGGTGGCCGTGCGCGTCGCTCCCGGACCGCTGACATGGGACGCGGCCGCTCAGACTTGGCAATTCGACCTCGTCTCCGCGGCCGTCGTCGCGGTGCTCGCCACGGGATACGCCTGGTGCTATCGACGCGGTCGCGACGCCGAAAGTCCGGTCCGCGCCGCGAACGCCGCGTGCTTCGGCGTCGGCATGCTGGTGTGGGCGCTGGCCACGATCAGCGCCCTCGGTGCCTATGCCTACGTCCTGTTCTGGGTGCGTGCGCTGCAGGTGTTGTTGCTGCTCTACGTCGTTCCGTTCTTCATCGCACAGGCCAAGCCGGTCACCGTATTTCGCGACGCCTTTGGGCCGGCGGGCCGCGACCGCATCGATCGGCTGTTGGCGAGCCGGTTCGCCCGGGTACTCGTCCATCCGGCGACCACGTCGGTGGCGATGCTCGCCACGCCATGGTTGCTGTACCTGACGCCGTGGTACACCGCGGCCCTGCGGGACGAATGGATCGGTGCGCCCACGCGAATCCTGTTGGTGGTCTTGGGCTTCGGCTACTTCTATGCCCGGCTGCAGGAAGATCCCGTGCCCCGCAGGTACCCGCAGTCGGTCTCGCTGCTGATCACCGTCGCCGAGGCGCTCGGTGACGGTGTCCTGGGATTGGTCATCTGGCAGGGCTCGTTGATCGGCGCATCGTATTATGCTGGGCTGCAACGGTCTTGGGGTCCAGGCCCGCGGCTCGATCAAACGATCGGCGCCGGCGTCTTGTGGATCCTCGGGGATTTGGTGGGGTGGCCGTTCGTGCTGCTGCTGATGCGCGCAATGTCGCGCGACGAGAAGGCGCACGCGGTCGCCGTCGACGCCGAGTTGGACGCGGCCGAGACGAGGGCGCTAGGCGCCGATAGTGACGGCGGCGCGCCCTCGGCGCTGTGGTGGGAAAACGACCCGCAGCTGCGGGAGCGGTTCCGTCGCGGCTGACGTCTGGTCGCTAGGCGGCGCGGGCCGTCCACGTGAAGCTCTGCATCTCCGGGATCCGAGGCGTCAGCGCCGCGGCGACGCTGCGGCCGATCTGGTCGGCGGCCGCCAGCGGGGTATCGGCGTTCAAAAAGCCTTCCACCTCAACGCGCAGGGTCCGCCCGGTCCACCTGGCCCGGGCGTGCGCGTGCGTCACACCGGGCACCGAGGCGGCGACGGCCTCGGCGGTGGTGATGATGTCGGGATCGACGCCGTCGAGCAGGCGATGCGCGATATCGGCGGTCACCTCCCAGCCGACGTGGCAGATGAAGCCGGTGACGACGATCCCCGCGACCGCGTCGGCCCAGCCCCACCCCAGGGCGACGCCGACCAGCCCGAGCACCGCACCGCCCGACGACAACGCGTCCAGCCAGGAATGCTTGGCGTCGGCCACCATGGTCGCCGACCGAATCCGCCTGCCCACCACCAGTTTGTAGCGCGCCACCAGCTGGTTGCCGACCACGCCCACGGCCGCCGCACCGATGCCCCAGCCCACGTAGCCGGTGCCGCCGTGTCGAAGCAGCTTGGTGATGCTCTCGAAGCCGGCGACAACGGCGCTGCCCCAGATCACCAGCGCCACACCGATGCCGGCGAGGTCTTCGGCGCGTTCGTAGCCGTAGGGGTACCGCTCGGTGGGCAGCTTGCGCGACGCGCGGAAGCCGATGAACACCAGGGCGCTGGTGGAGACGTCCGACAGGTTGTGCAGCGCATCGCCCAGCAGCGCCACCGAGCCGGACAACAGCGCGATGACCAACTCAACCAGCCCGGTCAGCGCCAGCCCGACGGCGCTGACGGCGACGGCGCGGTTGGCCTGCCGGCGTTCGCCGGCGTCGTCGGCCGCGGTGTCCAGGGGAAAGCTTGCCGCCGGGTCGCGGACTCCATTGATCACATGCATACCGTCAGCATGCCCGACTCACCGGCGGCTCCCAAGTCTCGCGCGTTCGTACACCCTCACCCGATCGCGTTGGCCCCACCACAAAACCGGCTGGCGGGAATCGACTTCCGTCCATTGTGTCTCCAGGATCTGGTGCATCTGGTCATCACCCGTGCCGCCCCCGCGCGCGTCGCCGATGTAGATGAGACGATTCCCCTTGTAGGCCAGCAGTACTCGCGTGCCGACGTCCTGGTCATGGGGAGGCCAGGAAAGGAACAGCGTTCGTTCGGGGTGTAGCGCCGCCGCGTCGGCGCAATCCTTCGCGACGATCTGTGCGTACAGGTCGTCGCCGTGCCAGCCGTTGGTGAGCAGGTCGGTGCCCGGGTTCAGGTCGTAACAGACGACATCGACGCCCAGCTGCGTCAGCAGGTAGGCCCAATAACCCGTGCCCGCTATGGGATCGACCAGCCCGCCCTTGACGTGGCCTGCCACGAACGCCACGGTCTCGGGGTCGGGAACGGTCCAGCAGTACCGGCGTACGAGCCATTGCCGGTTCGGCGAGCGGGCCATGTTCTCTTCGACCGTGCGGTCCAGGCTGAAATACCCGATCACCGGGTTGCCGCCGACGTCGTCGGTTTCCACGCAGTCCTTGACCGCGTCCCAATAGGGGTTGTCGATGGTCATTCGTCGAGTTCCGTTGCGAATGTTGTTCCCCTGCGGGGATGCTCAGCCGACCGGCGTGTGATCGGCCTGGTTCTCGGCCGCCACCCGTTGTTTCTGTTCTGCGATCACCTGGTTGAGGTAGTCGGCCTTGGCGCAACCGTAGTACGCCGCGAATTGCAGCGCGAGCTCGTCCATCTCCTCGAACGAGACGTCGCCACTTTTGAGTGCCGCGTAGACGTGGGACATGATCGGGATTTCGGCATCCTGGAAGGCGACGCAGGCGACGGTGATGAGGCGGCGTTCCTTCATGCCCAAGCCGGGTCGCAGCCACATCTCGCCGAAGACGAAGTTCAGAATGCCCGCCCCCGAGTACGGGTTGTCGCGCATCGGCGCGAACGGCAGGCAGTTGATCTCCTTGAATGACTCCTCACCGCCTTGCAGCCGCTGCTCGGGATCGCTTGCGCTGACCAGCGGCAGTAAGGGTTCCGGGGGAGGGGGTGGCTCGCCGCGCGCCTCGGCGATCTTGGCCCATTGCAGATCCACGGCAATATTGAACCGGGACGCCTTCGGCCATCCCGCGTAGACGGCGAAATGCAGGACGGTTTCCCGCATTTCGGTGATGGTGAGGTCACCGCTGTTGAGTGCCGCGTAGACGTGCTGCTCAAGGGGGGCCTGCGTGTCGGCGGCCGCGACGCAGGCCAGGGTCACGAACCGTCGATCGCGGCGGGACAGCCCCGGCCGCGACCACACCTCGCCGAAGACGAAGTCGATCAGCCCGCCCGCAAACGGGGTGTCGCCATCCGGCGGCTCGATCGTCATCACCTCGGCGAAGGTGCGCAGCCCGCGTTCACGTCGCGCGCTGTCGTGCGTCGGAGCCTTAGCGGATTGTGACACCGGCGTCGACCTTCAGTTCGAGACCTGTGACGTAACGGGATTCATCGGATATCAGGTACAGCACCGCATTGCTGACGTCGGACGCTTCGATCAACGGTGCGGGCAGGGCGTTGAGGAAGATGGGCACCAGGTCGGGCCGCTGTTCGGCGATCAGCGTGTGCATGCTCGGCGGTGCCATTCCGGTCGCCACCCCGGTGGGGTGCACGGTGTTGACTCGAATGCTCTGTGCGGCAAGCTCGTTGGCCAGGGCCAGGGTCATCCCGACGATACCGTGCTTGGACGCCGTATAGGGCACATGCAGCGGGGTTCCCTTGATGCCGGCCGATGAGCTGATGTTGACCAGGCTCCCGCCGCCCTGCGCGATGAGGTGGGGAAGTGCGGCCGCGCAGGTGTTCCAAGCGCCGATGAGGTTGATGTCGACGACCAGCCGCCACTGCTCGGCGGTGGTGGTGTCCCATGTGCCGACGGTGAGTACGCCGGCGTTGGCGACCGCTCCGTCGAGTCCGCCGAGCTCGGCGGCAGCCGCGTCGACAGCCGTTTTCATGGCGCCCTCGTCACGCACGTCGACGATCTGGGCGATGGCACGACGGCCGTGTTTCTCGACCAGTTGCGCGGTCTCGTTCAGGTCGTCTTCGGTGGCCAGTGGATATTCCAAACCCTTCGGCGTGGAGCAGATATCGACCAGGACGCAGTCGGCGCCCTCCTCGGCGAGGCGCACCGCGTGCGAGCGTCCCATGCCGCGCGCGGCGCCGGTGATCAAGACACGTTTGCCCGCGACCCGGCCCGTTGCGTTGTTCGTTGTCATTCGGTATCAAACCTTGTTGCAGAAGCCCGCGTCGACGGGGAACGTCACGCCGGTGACGTACTTCGCCTCGCCGGAGACCAGGTAGGCAATGGCGGCGCTGACGTCTTCGGGCTCCATCATTCCGACGGGCATCGGGTTTTGCAGGTGGGGACCCGCGCCGGGATTCTTTTCCAGGAACTCGGTCATGTCAGGGTTGGTCGCCATCATCGTGTTGACGGCGGTAGGGTGCACCGTGTTCACCCGAATGCTCAGCGGTGCAAGGGCATTGGCTAGGGTACGCATCAGCCCGACGATGCCGTGTTTCGACGCCGCGTAACCCAGGCCGCCGCCCTGCAGGCCGCCGAAACCCTTGATGCCGGCGGTGGAGCTGGTGAAGATGATGACCCCGCCGCGGTTACCGGACAGCAGATGCGGAACCGCCGCCCAAGCCGTGTGATACGCCCCGTCGAGGTTGACGCTGGTGACGGCCCGCCACTGCGCCAGCTCTTCCTCGATGCTCAACTGCCGAAATGCCAGAGGGGCGATTCCCGCGTTGGCCAACACGATGTCCAGGCGCCCGAAGTGCCCCACGCCGGCATCCATTGCGGCCTTGACTTGCTCGAAGTCTCGGACGTCGGCGACCGTTCCCAGCATCTTGCCGCCGGCCTCTTCGACCAGCGCGACGGTCTCGTCCAGCTCCTCGGGGGAGGCCATGGGATAGCCGTTGGCGGGTATGTCCGCGCAGATGTCGATGCCGATGATGCTGGCGCCGTCGCGCGCGAGTCGTACCGCATGGCTACGGCCCTGGCCGCGCGCCACCCCGGTAATGAAGGCGACTTTGCCGTCTAATGAACCCACCGCGCCCGTCCTCTCGTTCATCGGCCCAGATCGCGGGCGAGTAACGCCGTTACTCAGGCCATCACAGTAACATGGTTACCGTGATGGCAACAGGGGCCGACATGGATGCGGTGAACAGCGCTTCAAGGCGGGGCGACCCGATCCTGGACATCGTGGTCGAGATGCTCGACAGCGAAGGCTATGAGGCAGTGCAGCTGCGCGAGGTTGCCCGACGGGCCCGAGTATCGCTGGCGACCATCTATAAGCGATATCCCACCCGCGACGAGCTCATTGTCGCCGCCCTTGACGGGTGGATGGATGCCAATCGCTATGCGCCCCTGCCCGCGCTGATCCAGGATTTGCCCGGCGAGTCCATCTATGTGGACCTGATGCACGTGATGCGGACCATCTTTGGGCCGTGGGAGCAACATCCGTTGATGCTGCGCTCCTATTTCCAGGCGCGATCGGGCCCCGGCGGAAAGCGCCTCATTCAGCGCGGTGTCGACGCGGTCGTTCCCCTCGCCAAAGCGATTCTGGCCCAAGCGGAGCCAGGCTTCGCCAAGGACCTCGAGCTCATCCTCACCGGAGTGGTCTACGGGTTCCTTACCCGATTTGCGCAGGGAGAGATCGACGTCACCGAAATCGTGCCGGGTATCGAACGAGCGGTGTTCTGGTTGACCCACGCGTATGAAAAGGGCTCGGCGGGCGTAGCGCAGCGCTGAACACTGCGAAACCCACTGTGCTGCAGCAGATCCTGGCGCATGAGCGACGGTTCAGCTTACCGAAGCGCTGACCGTGTCTTTGTATTGCGGGCAGTAGGTGGCTACCGAAAGTCCGACGAAGTAGCCGGCTTGTCTCGGCGACAGGTCGGTGTCCCTCGCCAACACAAATGCCATCATCGGGGCGGCTGGGTTGGTGTCAAGGCCGCTGCACACCGAATGTGCCGTCGCAATCGCGTCGTCGTTGTTGGGCACGGTGATCCCGCCCTTGGCGAGGTTCGCAATGAAGGCATCGTCGATGTCATCCGCGAAGGCCGGGGCCGCCGAGGCCAGCGCGGCAACGGACAGGACGATTGCGCACACGGTCGGCCACTTCCCAGAACCAACCTTCATCGGACTCAGGGCCTCCTCCTGTGCGCGGACCATCGGCGTGCAGTCAAGGACGACGTGCATCAACGATAGTCGCAATCGCGTGGTCCCTTTGTCAGACACAAGGGCCCTACGGCCTAGGAATTATTTTCGGGGTCCTCGGCCAGGTAGGTGACTTCATACCAGCGCCGGCTTCGTTCGGCATCGAAAGCTTCCGTCGCGGTTGCCTGCTCGAGCCGGACATCCGTCAGATGCGGATTGCCCACGCGGATGCCGTCTTCGAGCTCGGCGTGCAGCGCGTCGCCGTCCAGGGTGATATCTGCGAGTGCTCTGCCTGTATACCTCGTCCAACTCACCTCTCACATCTTGCTCCGGCTGCCGTGCCACGAGACACGGCCGGTCCACGCACCTGCGCGCGGCGGCCCTTCGCGCTGTTCGGGATCCATTGATAACCTTCCTCGGGCGCGGCTACAGCTGATTGCGTTCTCGGCGTTCTTACCCCGGAGAGGGTCGCGGTGAAAGATACTGACGTGGCGATGAAGAGAATCATCTGCGAACATCCCGGCAATCGCGTCCACCTCAGCCCAGTGCACCTGCGCCGCTGACCACTTACCTCGAGCAACCCGACCTTGTTCAACAAACCGTCGCATACCAGCAACGACACCGCGCAAGGTGCCGTGAGAGTCACTGCTCTCCAACGGATTTCCGGGCGACCTCATCGCCGCGGGACGCTGATGGGTTGGGCGTGACCCTCAAACGTATCGACGAGTTGAAGCCCGGAGACAGGATCCGCATGAAGGTCGGGCACGCTACCGTCATAGCGACTGAACCCCTTGACGACGATCGCACCCTGCTTACCTTCACGTACGGGACGAAGGGTCCTGCCGACAACGCTCTGACCGTGGATGTCCTCGACGACGACGAGTGGGGCTGGTAAGGCGCTTCCGGGTATTTCGACCGTGCGAATGAACGCGAACCGCCCCGGCTGCTGCAAGAACCTTGTCCGGCGGCCCTCCGGCATACGACGATTGAATCGGTTCGGCCTCGGAGGAGGAATCATGGCTTCACACCAACTGAAGAGCTTCGCCGGTGTATCCGCCGCGTCGCTTGCGATTGCCCTGACGCTTTCCCCGGCTGCCTGCGCAGACAATCCGTCCTGGAACGGCCAGTACGCAATCACGTTCATGGTCGGACCAAAGGCCGGGACCAGCATGGCGGTCGGCGACCCGGAAACGCAGCACACCGAAACGTACGGTTTCCGCTCGAGCTGCAGCAATGGGAAGTGCGTCGCCACCATCGTCAGTGGCCCTCCGCCCACTAACCCGACGGTTCCCCAGCCGGTTCAGTTCACCTGGGATGGAAAGTCTTGGTCGCAGGTCAACGATTTTCAGTGGGACTGCATGATGCCGGACACGACGATCCAATGGAATCCGGCCCGGGCCGAGGTGCGCTACACACCCCAGCCTGACGGGTCGCTAGCCGGCACTATGCACACCGACATCCTGAGCGGCGCGTGCCAAGGGACGATCGACATGGATATGAGGGCCGAGCGCGTGTGAATCAGCCAGCAGTTCAGAAGTAGGCCACTCACCGGGGCGTTGCTCGTTGAACATGTAGTGCGCGAGAGTCGTATTAGCTTGCAGCGCAACGGATTTTCACGAACGTGGTTGCACTCAGGTGTGGACTTTCCAGCCCGCTAAAGGCGTGGGTGCCGCCGGTGCATCGGGATCGTTGAATTCGACGTAAACGTCGCCCTGATTGATGTTGCCGGCGTAGGCGATGAACCCGTGGGCGGTTTGGCCGTTGGTGACGCTGCCCGCGCGCAGCGGCGGCACCTTATTGATCTTCTGGTAATCGGTCAGGGACGAGCCGACCACGGTATCCCGGTTCGGGTCCTGCCTCCATGGAGAGGAGGCAGCGGTCACGGAGGTCTGGCCGTAGTTGAACGGTGTGTCGGACTTGCCGGCGATGGTGAGTTCGATGACGTTGCAGCCCCCGTCGCCGTAACAACCGGACGAGACCCACGTTGCGTTGTTGAGTGTGACGTCGGCGGTCGCGGCGCTGTACTCCGTGACATGGATGGTGGTGCCGGCTTTTCCGGTCGGGAAAGGCGACGGTTGAGTCGTCGGGTCGGCGGTTGCGTGGGGCGCAACTAAACAAGCTGTCAGCCCGAGCGTTGCCGCAAGAGCGCTCATGTGCGCAGGTCTGGTCACTGCGCGAAGATAGCGCATCGAGGAAGCTTGGCGGTTGGGCGCGAATAGTTTGGGTTGAACAGACCGGCCGCGAACAATTCGGTTTTCCCTCAAATGCGCCGCCGTCGGCTTTACACTGGGCGGGAAATGAGCGCCTATCAGACCGTGGTGGTCGGCACCGATGGTTCGGACTCGTCGCTGCGCGCGGTGGACCGTGCAGGCGCCATCGCTGCGGATCACGGCGCAAAATTGATCGTTGTGACGGCGCATCTCCCCGTTTCCGAGGAAAAGGGCCGCTACGCCATCCCGCCGGGAAGCGACCACGGTCAGGACTACCGGACGGTGGGCGAGGCGCCCTTCTACGCGATCCTGCAGAACGCCAGGGAGCGGGCGCATCAAGCCGGCGCCAAGGACGTGGAGGAGAAGTCGGTCGTCGGTGCCCCTGTCCACGCGCTGGTCGAGCTGGTCAAAGAGGTCGATGCGGACTTGCTGGTTATCGGCAATGTCGGACTCAGCAGCGTCGCCGGGCGCCTGCTGGGATCAGTCCCTTCCGAAGTCTCCCGCAAGGTCAAGACCGACGTGTTGATTGTTCACACCACCGATTGAGGCCGCGTTCCGGCTCATTCGCCGTCGGACGACGACCTTTATTCAAGAGTCGACTGGTAAACCTCCCGTTCCGTAGCTGTAGTGCCGACACCTGCAAATGAAGGGCATGGCCGATGGATGCGACTGGCGCCCGGCGGCGGGCTTTAGGCGCGGGGAATTACTTGAATGCCGACGTTAATCTGTCTTGGCATTTAGTGTGGCTGTTCGCAATTTTAGAGGGAATCACGGTTCCTCTCTTGTCTTTGTTCTCACAGGATGGACCTAGGGTAGGCCGAGCTGCTCGGACCGCAACCGGTGCCGAGCAGCTCGTAGCCTTCGCAAACAAAATGTTCATCATTGGTATCTATGGACTGGTTATAGGTTTCGTCGGGGCCTCGGTAGTCTGTTTGTTGTTGAACTGGATCGTCTTTCCTAGAGTAACGGTTAGGCTCAATGACGCGGCCATAGTGCGCGTGCTTCACCCCTTCATTGTGGGAATGTGGGGCGGCGTACTACTGGCAGTAATCTTCTGGATACAGCTGTGTATCGCTGGCTTTCTGACCTTTCCAATGGTAGTGAATCTGATGCTTTTTGGATTCGTCTCGGCAGCAGGCAGCATTATGCTGACGGGTTCTGCCTACTGTTTTTCGATAAAAGCTCGGGCGAGCTTAGGGGTCCAACTGATTACCGCGCGGCAGCGGTTACTGTTGTGCAACATGCCAGTTGTTTCGTTTGCGGTATTAGTCGGGATTTATGAAGGATTGGCAGCGCCGATTCTGCAACGATGGGAACTAGCTCCTCATCATAAAGTGTTGGCGGCACTGCTGATGGGGGTCTTGGGTGGCGCATTCAGTAGTGCGATCGTTGTGGCGCTAGCTCACATAGACGCGATCAAAAAGCACATGTGGCTGAGATTTGCCGTCATGGACCAACGGGGCAATTTACGTCAGACGCCTGGGGCATAGCCCCCGTTGAGTGATCCAGCCGCCGTCTCATTCGGCAGCGCATCTGCTGTGTCTGGAGGTAGCGGCCGGCTTGCTCAGGGCTTTCGGCCTCGCCCACGTTGACTAGCGGAGTGGTTCAGGACGAAAGCGGGTAGCCGCTTCTTAGCGCATTATCCCTAACCGGAAGATAAGGAAACGCTGGTGAGCGGTGCGAATAAGGCTCGTAACAAGGTGAACCAGGTCACGGGAAAGCTCAAGGCGGCGTTCGGCCGCGCGATCAACGACCCAACGCTGGAGGCTGAGGGGAGAGCCGATCAGCGGGCCGCTCACCTGAGAGACGCGGGTGAAAAGGTCAAGGACGCATTCCGCCCGCGACCGCGCCGACAAATGCCTCGACGGCGTCGACGGATATAGCCCGGATCTGCCGGCCGGCAGTGGGCGGATTACTTGGTCGAGATTGAGGCTGGTGCCCCGAGGTCGATCGTTATGCAGCCCGTCGACCCCAGCATTACACCGGTCAGCATCGCGACCACTGCGGCAGCTTTAAGCATTCTTTTCTTGCTTGCGCTCATCGTTATGCCTTTCTGCGGGTAGGAACAACCGTTGCAAAACTAACGCCGGCCAGCTGATGTTATCGCGTTCTTTTGACACATGTGCAATATTGGGCAATACCGCGGAAAGGCCTTTCTTGGCGACTCGACAGACGTGACCTCGCACGCCGCCAAACATTTGTGGCCTCACGATGGGTTGAGGCGCACCCGAGCTGATTCAGGGCGTGGGCGAGACCGACAAAACGTTCGCGTAGCAGAACCAGCAGGCCGCAGCTACGGCACGGCCAACGTCTCCTATTCTCCAGTGAGACAAAGGCTTTGACTCGCCTGCGCGAAGCCAGGTGTCGTCAACCTGGCCTGATCGTCATCGAGGAGCTCCGACCAGGGGAGCGACGCGGTTGCGTCGAAGCGTCACCGAAAGCGCTGAGCAAGGAGTCTGGGCCTCGGGGTGCAGTTCTGCCGACCCGGTGGCACCATAAGCGGGTGAACGGGCAAATCTGCACGGGTTGCGGCCTGAAGACTCATCGCTCGTACGGTAGGTGGTCGGATCAGCATGCATGGGCCGCTGCGACGTTCGCGGCCCTCGTTCGGATCGCTAGGAGCGTCGACCGACGCGAACAGGGTTCGACGGCCGTGATGTTGTTGGTGGTGCCGGCCACCCTCGTCGGCTTGGCTGCGGTCTCGGCGTATCCACTGGTGTTCGTGCCTCTGCTGGTTCTCTTCGGCGTGGCTCTGGTGGTGCTGGTCCGCAATGAGCAAATCCGACGCAACCCAGCCTGTTGGCGCGGAGACTGCCCCGCCATTCGCACTGGCCGATGAGGTGCCCGCCCTCGAAGTGCTCGCTCGGCCGGGAAGGGCGAATTCAGTCGTCGACCATTCCGGACGAGCCATATGGCGCGCAGAGTCTCACTCGCGAGATGCAATCTCAAAAGTGGCGGGGTATTTGGGTAAGCAATCCAGTGGTTCGCGGCGTCGCGGTGCCGTCGAATTGAGCTGGCCAGTTTTGACTCAGTCTTTTCTGGATTCAGCTCGTTGAACCGCGGCGAGCATGCGGTCACTGAGGTCCAGGCATTCCCTCTCGCCCACGCCGCCGTTGACGGAGAATCCGATCTGCCGTACCTGAACAGCGAATCGGCGTATTTCATCACAGAGCTGTTCCATCGGTCCCCCCTCCTCTACTGCCGCTTCCACGCTACGTAGTGAACGACTGTTTTCCCGACCGGTTTCAGCAATTTAAACGTGACGTTGGTCACTTTTCCGGGCGCCTGGCCCCCGTTAATCCGGCGGCGCATTCGCGATGTGTATCGGCCCGGCGCGCCGCAATGATCACACGCCGTACTGCAAACCGCTGCGACCAGCCATAGCTGCGGAGTAGCGTCTTGCGCGCACGGCGATGAAGGAGCGCAGATGGAGCTGCATCTGTCGGGCAAAATTGCCGTCGTCACTGGGGCGAGCAAGGGAATCGGTTTCGCGGTCACCAAGGCCCTCGTCGACGCTGGCGCGCATGTGGTGGCAGGCTCAAGGACCCCTGGAAAGCAGCTGCCCCTGCTCGAGGAGAGCGGGCTGGTGTCGTATGTGTCCGTGGA
Organism: Mycobacterium sp. 852002-51971_SCH5477799-a; assembly: GCF_001667145.1. Taxonomy (GTDB): domain Bacteria; phylum Actinomycetota; class Actinomycetes; order Mycobacteriales; family Mycobacteriaceae; genus Mycobacterium. The sequence continues at coordinate 58,717 of NZ_LZIF01000083.1, read as the reverse complement.
CCTTACCCATCCCGGCGCTGCCGAAGAACTGATCGCTGCGGCGGCCTACCGCGGCGGGATCGACGTTTTGATCAATAACGTCGGCGGCGCCACGGTCCGCCCGGGTGGACTCGCCAGCATTTCCGACGACGAGTGGCGGAAGTCGTGGGAGCTGAACCTGATGGGCGTCGTACGACCGACCCGCGCGGCACTGCCAGAGATCGAGCGGCGCGGCGGGGGTTCCATCGTCATCGTCAGCTCGATCAGCGCCTATGCTCCCGGCCCGAATACCTACGACTACTGCGCCGCCAAGGCTGCCGTCGCCAACTTTGCTAAGGCATTGTCAAAAGACCTGGCGCCGAAGAACATTCGCGTCAATTCGGTCAGTCCGGGCGCGGTGTCGACCGACAAGTGGATGCAGCGGGGCGGGATGGCCGACGGGTTCGCCGCGATCAAAGGTCAGACGGCCGACGAGGTCAGGGCGGAACTCGCAACCTCCGCGCTGACGGGGCGGTTCACCACTGCCGAAGAAGTAGCTGACCTCGTGGTGTTCCTGGCCAGCGCGCGCGCCGGCAATATCACCGGATCCGACTACCGGATCGACGGCGGATACGTCACCACAATCTGATTGCGTCGACACACGACGCGGGAGCCATCATCGGACGTCGCATCCGCTATGACTGCAGCGCGCGCCGATGATTCGAATCCGTCGATCGCTCAATTCCACAAAACGCGAGACACCCTCTGGCCCCCCGCATAGCCTCGACCTAGGTTTGGGCCCGCCCCACTGCCTGCACGGAACTCCGGCTCCGCCTTTCAGGCGGCCCACCAGGACTGCGAACACAAAGAGGAACATCATGAGTCCGACCGAGCACCTCGACCGCACCACCGAGGCCAAATTGACGCAACTGGCCGCCAGAACCGTTCTCGCCACCGGGTTGGGGATGGCTGTCATGGGGCTGACCGCGGCCGTGGCCAACGCAGATCCCGCCACGCCAAACCCACCGCGGCCAAACCCGACCGCACCGCAAAATTCGCACTCAGAATCAGGCCTCTGTAATCAAGACAGCGCACCGCGTGGCGCCCCGGCTCCGCCTCCTGGGTACTGCGGGTAAGGGTCGTCAAGTGAACTGGACGACGTTGGTGGCCAACGCGCTCGTACCGCTCGCGTCCGTGATTTCGAGCGCCGCCGTCGCGATCTGGACGAAGCGCATCGATGCCAGGAACAAGGCGGAAGACCGCCGCCACGAACGAGTCCTCGATTTCGAGAAGCGGGCGGCCGATGACAAGAAGGCCGCGTTGAAATCGCTGATCTCGGCGACCATCTATATCAAACGCGCGGCCCAATACGAGGGCACGGGCACCGCTGAGGAGATCGCTACCCAGCGGCGCGCCGAGGCCATCCGAGAACTCTATGACTTCCGCATGCGGCTGGGCCTTGACGATGGCGTAGCCGAGCTGATGGTCTACGCCGCGCCACCGGTGCGCGACATGGTAAGTCTCCTGCTCGACGAGTGGGATCGGCAGTTCCGTGAGCACGGCTACTCGCTGACCCAATTGGATTCGTGCAAGCGACAATTGGCACAGACCACTTCGTGCCCTGCCCCTCAGGAGGACGTCACCGTGTACTACGAGGGCGAACTGAAGTGGTCCGAGCTGAGGAAGGTGGAGACGGTGTGGCTCGACAGGCTGGGCAGAGAATCGGATCTGGACATCGACGCACTCGTGGACTTGTGCGACCGCACCCTAAAGGCCGCGCACAGTGACTTGCGCGGTGGATACGGGCTCGAATACTGACTTACGAGTGCCATCGGGTTGCACTGCAGGACAACCGCCTGACCGGCCTGAAGCAGAAGCGCTCTCGGCGGCCGCTTTATTGACCACCGAGAGCTAGCATCGCCAGCGGTGCTAGCCCCGCCGCGTTGCCTGAACATTGCCTACCCATCCCGCAGCTTTGGAGAAACATCCCTAGCGGAATCTCCCTACTTCGGAATCTTCGTGGCGCCGAGACATGGTCAATCTCAACGGTTTTGACGTGCGCACGGACTGGTCACCATCGATCACGAAGTTGCGACGCGGCGTCAATCGCCGGTGACCGCATTGCCTCGGTGTAGTTGGGTAAGCACCTTCGACACGCACCGTCAGTCATGACGGGTATTGCGGGCAGTAGTACTCGATTGCCAGGTCCACGAATGCGGCGGGATTGGAGAATTGCGCGACGCGGTGTGTCCGGGCAATCGCTTCGGTTGGCTGTCCATTCTTTCGCCCCGCGCAGACGCCCTGCGCAGTCTGAATCGGGTCTACAGAGAGAGGCACCACGACGTTATTGTCACGCAGGGCGACGAGGAAGCTGTCATCGTTCGGTGACGCGCTTGCGTGGCCAGGTATGCCGACGGCGACCGCACAGCAGGCGATGGGGGCGAATGCGTACTTCCTCATGGGCGGTTCCCTTCGTCTCTGCACTCAATGGTCACCGTTGACGGCCGTGTCGTGCAACCGGTTCGGAGTTACGCTTCCGCTGGCCGGCCGCCCGGGCGGTGGTACGTGTCTACGCCCCGCACACGCCCGAGGAAGATGCGCTGGAGCTTCGCCATCTCCGCGTTTGAAGTACCTCGCAATCGCGAACCAGATAACTGGTGCCGGCGCAAGTTGATTCGGCTGCGACACCCGCGGCCGCGGGCAGTTTTGTTCCGGCGACATGACGGTCAGTCCTGTTCGGGGCAAATATGGCGACCGATGTCGAGTAGCCCGCATTTTGGGCATCGCTCGGGGCTGGTCTGCTGCTCGTGGTAGAGGGTGTGGAGGCCTTCGTTCTTGACAATGGCGCCGCACGTCAGGCATTCACGGAAGTACATGCCCCCGATAGAACACGGCTTGTAGTAGATGAGCGGGCCGGTCATAAGCCGCACAGTACGCACCTGCGCGCCGACGCCGGAGGGTTCTCGGCAGCTTCTTTGAGTCCTGGATGTTCAACCTCCCGAGAGTTGTTAGGCGAGGCATCCCGGGAAGTGGGGGAGCTCTGGTACATCTGTGGGTCGCCTGGCGCAGCGCGAACCTCGCTTATCGGGGAGGGTTGTGTATTCGGACGTTGTAGTCTTGAAATCCCACTCGGTCATGCAACAACTCATGGATGCGGTTGGTCGACGGCCGAGTTCCGAGCAGCATCGATGTCGGCGCCGCATGATATTTACAAATCGAGTAGTGGGCAATCCGTCTCGGCGATAACGTAATTCGCCGTGACCAGGGGGACTGGGAATCCACTCGGATTGGGACTGGTAATCGTCGCTGCCTTCGCGATGGCGCTGTCGACGTTCTTACCGCTCGACCCAGCCCACCGGCGTATTCGGCATGGTCGAGGACAACACATTAATTCAGCATCGCGCCTGGATGTCTATCGGGCTGGCATCGGGGGCTGCAAGATGCGTGGAATACCCGCAGCGGATTGAGGAGCGGTTATGTTGGAAGTGATTGACAAAGGGGCTCCCAGCGAAGCGCATCCCGTTCCGCTGCTCTTTATCCACGGCGCATGGCATGCGGCTTGGTGTTGGGACGAAAATTTCCTGAGCTTCTTCGCAGACAGAGGCTATCGCGCAGTGGCTCTGAGCCTTCGCAACCATGGCAACAGCAATACGGAAAATCCCAGGAGGTGTTCCGTCGCCGACTGGGTGAGCGACATCGAATCTGTTGTCAACAGCCTCCCCACCGAGCCAATTGTCGTTGGGCACTCGATGGGGGGCTTCTTGGTGCAAAAGTACTTGGAGGTGCATACCGCCCCGGCTGGAGTACTGCTCGCCTCAATGCCTGTGAGTGGCGCCGGCCGCGCCTTGGTTCGAATCATGCGGCGTCATCCTTTGCGTGCCGCAAGAGCCTCGCTCAGGGGTAAGTCATTGCGCGCATTGAATACACCACAGGCGGCGCGCGAAAATTTCTATTCAACAGCCACTCCCGAAGCAGATGTTGCACGCTACGCCGCGCTACTGGAGGAGGAGCATGCCGGAAGGCAAACGTTCGAATTGACGATGTTCAACCTCCCCAAGCCGGGGCGAGTGACCACGCCGCTGCTCGTCCTGGGGGCCGAATGTGATGGCTGTTTCAGCCCAGGCGAAATACGAGAAACAGCACGCGCGTACGGCACCGAAGCAGAGTTTTTTCCCAACATGGGCCACAACATGATGCTGGAGCCAGGATGGCAGACCGTCGCCGAAAGAATCGACGATTGGCTTACAACGCGAGGGCTATGAGAGCAACCGGGACTGCTAGATGGGGAGAAGGGGCGATCCGACCAAACTAGTCAGCGCGGCATAAGGGCCGATTGGTTCCACTGATCCCGACGATTGTCGTCGGTGCGTTTTCGGGCGGTCAGTTCACTCGTGGAAAATTTGGGGCTTGGAAACATGATGTGACATGCAAGAACTCTGGTGCGCGATACTGGGATTGAACCAGTGACCTCTTCCGTGTCAGGGAAGCGCTCTCCCGCTGAGCTAATCGCGCCGGGAAACCAAAAGCTTGGAGGTGGAGACGGGAATCGAACCCGTGTGCACGGCTTTGCAGGCCGTTGCCTCACCACTCGGCCACTCCACCGTTGGGGTCCACGCCACTTGCACCTTCGAGCGGATGACGGGATTCGAACCCGCGACCCTCACCTTGGCAAGGTGATGCGCTACCAACTGCGCTACATCCGCGCGCCTCGGACGAGATCGTCGCCCGGTGCGAAGCACGACGATAGTCCACGTGAGCGGGCACATACAAATTTCTTGGTACAAGCCGTGTCCAGGCTATCGCGACGGCCTGCGACACGATGCGGCCGGTATTGTCGAGGCCGGCGCGTGCTAGTCTTCGACGTCGTCCGCCGTCTCGGCGCCGGTCCCGTGGCTCAGTGGGAGAGCGTCCGCTTCACACGCGGAAGGTCGCTGGTTCGATCCCAGCCGGGACCACAAGTCCACGGCGTTATTCGTCCGCGACGTGCAACTTCCGTGCAACAACGGGGGACAAAAGTCGCCTCCGGCTCGGGTATTTCCGGGGCTTGCGTGCGGCGCCGGATGAAGGCCGTCATGCCGACACCGCCTGATGCGCGTGGCGCAGCATGTCGGTTCAATTACGCGGCGGATCCGCGAATAGACGGGCTGACCATTGGCTCGGTGTGCGCGCCGCTGGGTCGGTGAGAACGCTGGAGTCGGTCATGGCGACACCCTGGCAAACGACCGTGCAAGCGCAGCTGCTGCGCTCTTAGCCAGGCTTCAAGTCGCTGAACAGACGGCATTGTCTTATCGTTGGTCATGAAATTCAGCAGGGGACTGCTGACCACGGCCCTCGCCGCAGCTGCGATTGGGGCCGCCTGCATCGCTTCGGCACCGCCGGCTTCGGCGGGGTGCTTGGCGGTCGATCCGGAGAACACCTATTGCGATGACCCGGTAGCACCAGACGGGACCTGGCACCGATGCCACCAAAGGTCCCTAATCGTGTACCAGGGCGGCTGGGTGTGGAAGCGGATGCCGCCGACCAACTCTTGTTACCGTGTCGATCCGACGCAGCCGTGGGCGCCGACGCCGGTCGGACAGCCACAGTTCCACGTCGACGATTAAGGCTTCAGTTTGCTGACAATGCCGATTCAGTAGGCATCGGACTTCAGAATCGCAAAATTTGTTGAGTACGGGATCGGTTGTCCTGCATGTCTTTTCAGTGGACACAGCCGACCCCGGACGGTTACCTGGGCGCCGCACGTAAGCGATAATCGCTACACGTCATGATCGGCTGGTTCGATCCCAGCCGGGACCACGGGTGTTCTTGCAGGTAAATTGCGGTGAGTAAGCTTGCAAGAACAAAACCGGTGTTATCCCGATGTCATTCGTCATATCCCCCTGGCTTGGTCGTCGTTTCCGCTTCACCTCAAAAGGCAAGTGCAGGAAGACGAACCGGTCGCTGCGGGACGAGAAATCATTCGGGCACAAAATCGACCCAGTCCGCTTCTGAATAGTTGATCGGGTCGCCCAACGCTCGAAGGGGCGGCCCGATTGCTAGCGCGTTGTGGGCTTCCGCGCGGCGCGTGATGCGCACCGAGTCGGCGAGCTGAGTTGTCCTCAACTGCTTTGACCGGATCGACAGGAGCCCCGTCCTGACGGGTACTTGCTACCGGGAACCTACGACCGTGCGGGTTCGTTGAGCGCAGGTGCTGCTGGATGAAACGTCGCGGGCTTACCGGAAGTAACGCGCTAGCAGCACCGTGTCAAAAGGACCACGGCGCCCTTGCCTAACCATGCTCACTAAGCCACCATGAGCTGCATGAGTAAGGTAACCCTAACTACGGAGCTGCCGATCCCGGTCGAGACGGCCTCCGCTCTGGCGCGCAAGCCTGAGCTGATGCGGCATGTCCTCAGCCCGGTGTTGCGGGCATACCGCCTCGACGTCCCCGAGCGCATCGAGGTCGGCACCCAGGGGTCGGCGCGATTTTGGTGGTTCGGTGTGATCCCGGGCTGGACCCACCACCTCACCATCAAGCGGCTCGAGCCGACCGAGATTTACACCAACGAGCACGGTGGACCGGTCCGGACGTGGAACCACCGCCTGACGTTCGAACCCATCGACGAGCGCAGCTGCCGCTACACCGACGAGATCGAGACCGACGACGGCGTCCACGGACTGCTGACCCGCGCCTTCGTCCGAGTCATGTTTCGCCACCGACACCGGCGATGGCGCAAGCTCGCGCAGATCCTCCACTGACGCGCGTCAGAGAGACGGTGAACATGGCCGGAAATTACGTGACGCCGGCATCTGAAACTCGAATGCCCACAGACTCATCCCGCCGGCCGCATCCGGTGGGGACACCACGAGCATCCGGTAACCGACGCAACCTCGGTAATAGCCGACTCCTCTGCGACCGCGGAGATGGTCACGCTGCTATACGTGTAGTCGCCCGGCACTGCGGATACCGTAAGAGCTACAGTAGCCGCGTTGCGGCGTGGCGCATCCGCGGCGACACCGACCTGAGAGGAGTCCCGTGGCGCAGACATCGCAGAGCAGCCCCCGTCCACCCGAAGGCGATTGGCTCGGTACGCCGTACCTGCGCTTCGAACGTCAGGGCCCGATCGCGGTCTGCACCATCGACCGGCCCGACGCACGCAACGCCTTGAGCCCAGCGATGTACTTCGGAATCCGTTATGCGGTAGGGCGTCTCAACGAGGACCCGGAATTGGCGGGGCTGGTGCTCACCGGAACCGGCGACGTCTTCGCCCCCGGCGGTGACATGGGCGGCGGGGGAGGCGAGGACAACTGGATCACCTTCGGTTCCGCGTTGGGCATGGACGTGACCCCGTTCGACGCGGTCCGCACCTCGGGCAAGCCCATCGTCTCGGCGGTCAACGGGTTATGCCAAGGCGGCGGATTCCAGATCGCGCTGTGCAGCGACCTGTCGGTGGTGAGCGATCGGGCGACCTTCCGGGTGCCCGAGTTGTTCCGCGGCTATGCCGACACCTATTACAGCCAGATGCTCACCCGCGTCATCGGGCCGGTGCGCGCCCGCGACCTCATGTTCACCGGTCGGGTGCTCACTGCGGTCGAAGCCCTCGACTGGGGCCTGGTCACCAGGGTGGTTCCACATGAGGGTCTGCTGGATGCGGCGAAAGACCTACTCGCACAATGCTGTCGAACCGCTCCGCGCGCCCGCGGCGTCATCAAGTCCAGCATCGACAGCTATCTGGGCCTCTATGACCGGATCGGCATGACCGCCAGCCTGTCCGACGCCGAGGCCATCGAGGGGTTCCGTTCGTTCAAGGAACGGCGCTCACCCGACTGGGTGCACCCGGAGCTGCGCGTCGAGGGGCGCCTGTAGCGCACTCAATCACTCAGGAGGCGCGCGCGGGCGTTGTCGATCTGGGCGAAGGCGTAGGCCGCTGTGGTCGGTCCGCCGAGCACGCTGATCGCACAGTCGCGCCGCGCCGCATCCACGCGAGTGCTCATACGCTACGCGCCCGGTTGCGCCAAAAAGGTTCCCGCAGCTGCGTTTTCAGGATCTTTCCACTCGCGTTGCGGGGCAGCTCCGGCACGAAGTCCACCGTGCGCGGGCATTTGAAGCCGGCCAGATGCTGTCGGCAGAATTCGATGATGTCTTTCGCATCGGTTGTGCCATCGCTTACCACGATCGCTTTGACGGATTCGCCCCAGAAGTCATCGGGCACCCCGATCACCGCGGCGTCCTCGACGGCGGGATGTTCGATGAGCACGCTTTCCACCTCGGGTCCGTACACGTTCTCGCCGCCGGTGATGATCATGTCCTTGATGCGGTCTTCGATGTAGACATAGCCGTCGCTGTCCAGGCGCCCGACGTCGCCGGTGCGAACCCAGTCGTCATCGGTGATGGTTTCGGCGGTCGCCTCCGGCCGGTTGAGGTAGCCGGTCATATTCTGGTTGCTGCGCACACACACCTCGCCGGATTCCCCGGGAGGTAACTGTTTCCCGGTCTCGGGATCGACGATGCGAATCTCGCAGCCCTGCACCGCCTTTCCGGCCGCCAGTTGCAGCTCGGGCCTTGCGGCGTCGCGGTGATCGTCGTCGGACAGCGCGGTGACCGCGCCGCACAGTTCCGTCTGCCCGTACACCTGCACGAATTTTGTGCCGGGCCAGGTGGACAGCGCTCGATGAAGCAATGGCAGCGGCATCGGTGCGGCGCCGTACACGATGTAACGCAAGCCGGCGATGGCCATGGTCGCCGCCTGACCCGCATCCAGGAACCGGGCGATCACCGGCGGGACGAAGAACGCGTGGGTGGCTCCCGCGCGCACCGCGCCGATCAGCGTAGCGGCGTCAGGTTCGCGGGTCATGAATGTCGGTGCACCGGAGCGGATTCCAAACAGCGCGTAGCCGATTCCGCCGACGTGGAACAACGGCATGGCCACGAGGTTCGCGTCGCCCTCGGCGAACGGAAATGCCGGGGCCAGGTTGGATGCGTGGTTGACCAGCGCACGTTGACTGAGCAGCACGCCCTTGGGGCGTCCGGTGGTGCCGGAGCTGTAGATCACCAACGCCGTCTCGTTCTCGTCGACGCTCGGGTCTGGCCGCGTCGGTGCCGCCGCGGCGAGCAGCGATTCGTACTCGTCGCCGATCTCGATGATGCGGTTCACGCCGGGCACCCGCCCGGCGGCCGCCTCGGCCGCGTCGCGCAACTCAGCGCCGACCAGCAGCACGCGGGCGCCGCTGTCGGCAAGGACGTGGACGAGTTCGTCGCCGATCACCCGCCAGTTGACGACCGTGGTGGCAACGCCGATGGAGGCGCCGGCGATGAGAACTTCGAGACAGGCGGGGTGGTTCTTGTCCAGGACGGCCACGCAGTGGCCCCGTTCGAGACCGGCGGCGCGCAGCACGCCGGCGGTGCGACGGATCCGCGAGCTCCACTCGGCCCAGGACCACTGGCGTTCGCCGAAGCGAATGGCGATTGCGTCGGGCCTGCTGTGGGCGTGGCTGTCGACGATGCCGGCGAGCGTCTCCGCCGTGCCGGTTCTCGTGTCGGCTGGTGCCATGAACCCCTCCGCGTTCGATTTTGTTCCAGTCTGTAATACGCGGTCGGTCCTGCGCACGCGACGCCGACCCTCGCCTGCACAGGTCGCTAGCGGCTCACTCCATGGAGCCGATCATCATTCCACCGTCGCGGGCGGCTTCGGTGGTCGCGCTGCTGTCCTGCCGGAAGTCGACGAACGCCGACCGGCCGTTCGAGGTGTTCAACAGCTCCGTGAACGTGCCGATCACCGGAATTGCGCCCCGCGAGTTGAGCACCGTCGCGGTGTAGTCGACGGAGGCTTCCTGCTGGAAGGTGGGGCCGGGCAGTGCCTTGGTCTCGGGCGGGGTCAGGCGGTTCACGTCGGCCAAGATGGCCGAGGCGCTACCGGTGAATTGATCGATGTCGGCCTGCAGGAGCCCCGCGGCATCCGCGCCACCCGCGGGCTTGATGGTGATCCGCAGTTGGGCGCTGGTGTCGGCGTTGTTCAGCGCCACCCAGTTCGAGCCGCGATGTCCCAGCGTCCAACCGGGCGCGGGCGTGACCGAGACGCCCTGCGCGATGGTGATCGCGTCCTCGGATCTCAGTGCTATCGCGGCCGGGGGTTCGGCCCGGTTTGGGGTGGAGGCCAGGACCACCACCCCAGTCACGACCGCCGCGCTCGCCGCCCCGACCCGCCATCGGGCCCGGCGGGTGAGCGCCCGAGGCTGAGTCGTTGACATCGTTATTCCTAACGCCGCCGGGGCGCTGCGAAATTCGCCCGCCGGCTCATCGTCCTCCAGCGGCCTCGGCAATGTCCATGACGTTTCGCCACGGCTTGATGCCACCCAGCTATTCAGTCGGCTCATGCGTGTGTAAAGCCAAGGGCGCGAAAAGATTTGACATAACGTTCGATATCTGCGAAGCGATTGCGAGCCGGTGTGTCACCATGACGGGGCCGACCGGCCCGACCGACCCAGACAAGGATCCGACAAATGGTGAACCCCGACCGCGCCCGTTCCCGCACCTTTGTCGTGACCGGCGCCGCGTCGGGAATAGGGCTGGCCACCGCGCGGCGGCTCTTGGCCGAGGGCGGCACCGTGATCGGCGCCGATCTGGCCGCCCCGCCCGACGGCCTGGGCCCGCGGTTCACCTTCGTGTCCGCCGACGTGACCGACGAAGCCGCCATCGCCGCGGTGCTGGCCGCCGTGCCGGGCCGCCTCGACGGGCTCTTTCACGCCGCGGGTGTCGCCGGCGGAGGCCCGGTGCACCTGCTCGACCGCGCCGAATGGGAGCGGGTGATCGGGATCAATCTCACCGGCACCTTCCTGGTGGCCAAGGCGGCGCTGGCCAGGATGATCGAACAACCGCGAGTCGGCGGCGAACGCGGCTCGGTGGTGACGGTCGCCAGCGTCGAGGGTCTGGAGGGCACCGCCGGCGGCAGCTCGTATAACGCCGCCAAGGGCGGTGTCGTGCTGCTCACCAAAAATATCGCGCTCGACTACGGACCCAGTGGCATCCGGGCCAACGTCATCTGTCCCGGCTTCATCGAAACGCCGATGGCGCACAGCGTGTTCAGCATCCCCGGAATGGAGGGCCCGCTGGCCTCCATCACCAAGGAGCACGCCCTGCAGCGGCTGGGGCAGCCGGAAGAGATCGCCGCCATGGCCGCCTTCCTGCTGTCTCCCGACGCGTCCTTTGTCAGCGGCCAGGCCCTTGCCGTCGACGGCGGCTATACAGCCGGTCGCGATCACGGTGTCGTCGAACTCTTCGGCTTTCCCGACTGATCCAACTAAGATTCGTCCATGAGCGGTGGACTTACTCCTGACCAGGCGATCGAGGCGATCCGGGGGGCCGGGGGAGCCCAGCCCGGTTGTCGCGCGTTGCACGCCAAAGGGACCCTGTATCGCGGCACGTTCACCGCCACCCGCGACGCGCTCATGCTTTCGCGCGCACAACATCTCGATGGTTCGACCGTCTCGGTGCTGATTCGCTTCTCCAACGGGTCGGGCAATCCCGAGCAGCGCGACGGTGCGTCCGGTGTGCGCGGGATGGCGGTGAAGTTCACCCTGCCCGACGGCTCCACCACCGATGTTTCGACGCAGACCGCCCGGCTGTTCGTCTCCAGCACGCCGGACGGCTTCATCGATCTGCTCAAGGCGATGCGGCCAGGCCTCACGACGCCGCTGCGCATGGCCAAACACCTGCTTTACCATCCGAAGCTCCTCGGTGCGCTGCCCATCCTGCGCGAGGCGAGCCGGGTCCCGGCCAGTTACGCCACCACCGAATACCACGGCTTGCATGCCTTCCGCTGGATCGCCGCCGACGGAAGCGCCAGATTCGTTCGCTACCACCTGGTTCCGAATGCATCCGAGGAATACCTGTCGGGGTCCGATGCCCATGACAGGGACCCAGACTTCCTCACCGAGGAGCTCAAGGAGCGTTTGGACGGCGGGCCAGTGCGGTTCGACTTCCGGGTGCAGATCGCCGGGCCCACCGACTCGACGGTGGACCCCTCTGCGGCCTGGCAGAGTACGCAGATCGTCACCGTCGGCACGCTGACGATCACCGGTCTGGACACCGAGCGCGAGCACGGCGGCGACATCGTCGTCTTCGACCCGATGCGCGTGACCGACGGCATCGAACCCTCCGACGATCCGGTCCTGCATTTTCGGACCCTGGCGTATTCGGCCTCGGTCAAGCTGCGCACCGGTGTGGAACGCGGCGCAGAAGCCCCGCCCGCCTGACCGGACGGTGCCGGGGCCGACGCTCGCCTCGCGCCGAAATCGGCGGCACGCTAAGGTTTTTCTCCGGTGTCGCCGTTTCAGATGTTCCTCATATGCCTGGCCGGGCTGGGCGCCGGTGCGATCAACGCGCTGGTCGGGTCCGGCACCCTGATCACCTTCCCGACGCTGGTCGCGCTCGGCTATCCGCCGGTGACGGCCACCATGTCGAACGCGACGGGTCTGGTCGCCGGCAGCGTCTCGGGCACCTGGGGCTATCGCGCCGAGCTGCGCGGCCAGGGGGATCGGCTGCGGTGGCAGCTCCCGGCATCGCTGGCCGGCGCGGCGCTGGGTGCGTACCTGCTGCTGCATCTGCCCGAGAAGGTGTTCGCCGACATCGTGCCGGTGCTGCTGGTCCTGGCGCTGGTGCTGGTGGTCATCGGGCCGCGAATCCAGGCGTGGACGGCCCGGCGCGCCGTGGGGGCACCTCCCGCTTGCGGGGGACAGGCGGGTCGCTCGCCCGACCAAGTCAGCCCGCGCCGGATGGCGACGCTGGTGTTCGGCACGTTCGCCGTCGGCGTCTACGGCGGCTATTTCACCGCCGCGCAAGGGATTCTGCTGGTCGGTCTGATGGGCGCCCTGTTGCCCGAGTCGGTGCAGCGCACCAACGCGGCCAAGAACCTGTTGGCTTTAATGGTGAATGTGGTTGCCGCCATTGCCTATACGGCGGTGGCGTTCGATCGGATCAGCTGGCCGGCCGCCGGGCTGATCGCGGCGGGCTCACTGGTCGGCGGATTGCTCGGTGCGCGTTACGGGCGGCGGTTGTCGGGCAATGCCCTGCGGGCGATCATCGTGGCCGTGGGACTGATCGGGCTGTATCGCCTGCTCGCGGTGACCTGACGAGAAATCAAGTACGACAGCGCGATTCGGGTGCGTCTCAGCTCAGCGTCGCCGTGGCGGCCTCGGCGATGACGTCGTGCACCTCGCCGCGTCTGCGCCACGCCCGCAATTGGCGCATCGCCCCGTTACCGCCGGAGATCACGCGGTCGAGTTCTCCGATGACACGGTCATATTCACCCAGCGACTCCAGCGCGGGTCGCGCTCGCCGCACCAGCGCCCGCAATTGCTCACCCGCCGGCACCGCACCGCGGCCGTCGATCAAATCCAATGCGTGACCGGACAATCCGTCGTGTGCGGCCTTCCAATACGCCGCGCGTAGCGCACCGGGCGGGAGTCGCCGGGCGTCATCGGGTGAGTCCAGCGCGGTCATCACCGCTGCCCTGATTATGGTGGCGAGCAACACGGTCTCTGCGACGGTGGCCGGCACGTCGGCCACCCGGACCTCCACCGTCGGGAAATCGGCCGACGGGCGTACGTCCCAATAGACCATGTCGTTATCGAGGATCACCCCGGTGTCGACCAGCATGCGCACCGTGTCGTCGTACTCGTCGGGCGAGGAGAAAAATGGCGGTGCTCCGGCCGCGGGCCAGCGCCGCCACAGCACGCTGCGCCAGCTCGCGTGGCCGCTGTCCGCATTGCGGTACACCCGCGAATTCGCCGACAGCGCAAGCAATGACGGCAGCCACGGCCGCAACCAATTGCTGACGTGGATGGCCGCGGCACGGTCGGGCACCTGCACATGCACGTGGCATCCGCAGATGCCTTGCTCGTGCGCGATCATTCCGAATTCCTCGCCGATCTTGCGGTAGCGCGGGGTGTCGGTGACGGGAAACTCGTGCGGAGTGGTCGGCGGAAGCCCGCAGGCCAGCAGCCGGACGCCGGCGGCCTCGGCGGCCTGCGCCGCGGTGCGCCGCAGCCGGCTGAGCTCCGCACCGAGTTCGGCACTGGTCGACGCCACCTGCGAGGTGGTCTCCACCTGGCAACTGCTCAGTTCGAGCTGCAGCTTGACGCCTCGCCGCTCGGCCTCCGCGGCGACCGCGGCGTTGTGCGGCGCGGGCTCGCCGGTTCGTGGGTCGACGAGGAGGAATTCTTCCTCGGCACCAAAAGTGGGATGGTCGCCCATGAGCCGATTACGGCCCGAGGTACTACCAGCGGGCGGCGGCCGAGAGGGCGGAGTCGACGGTCGGGTAGATCGGGAGCACGCTACCGAGACCGCATGCGTCGACAATGCGCGTGACGATCGGCGCGCAGCTCACCACGCGTACCTCGATGCCGCGTTTCCGGCAGCTCCTGGCCTCTTCGGCCAACACCTCGAACGCGCAGCAGCCCATGAAGTCGATTCCGGTGACGTCGACGACAAAGGGGCCGGGCGCGGTGACGCCGCTGGCCGCCTCGGACACCAGGTGGCGCCAGGTGTCCTCGTTGCAGGCGTCGATCTCGCCCCCGGCATAGATCACCACCGACGGTCCGCTGCGATCCGCGGTCGCCCGCAGCGTGGAATTGGGGTCGCCGAGTTCGTAAACGAGTTTTGTGCTCAGCGTCAAATGGCTGGTGGGCATCGCCTCAATGACAGAATTCATGGTGGTGGACCCCCTGATCGACAGGCGCCGAGACGCCTCGATGGATGCCCGTCCTAATGTCTGAAGACAGACTGTTGCCTACGTGAATCTCATTTCTATAACGAGACAGGGTGGTCTGTCTACCGGCGGGGGCCTAAGAGTACGTTAAGTCCGGTATGACAACGCCCGATGTCGAAGCACCCACCGCCTCGCCTCGCGAACGCATTCTTGCTGCCGCATATGAGCTGTTCAGCCGGCGCGGCATCCGCGCGGTGGGCACCGATGAGGTGATCGTGCGGGCCGGTGTCGCCAGGGCGACGCTGTACCGCCATTTCGCGACCAAGAGCGACCTGGTGCTGGCCGTGCTGGAGCGCCGCGAGGAGGTTTGGACCCGCGGTTTGATCGAGGAACAGTCGCGCCGGCGCGGCAACACCCCCGAGGAGCAATTGCTGGCGATCTTCGACGTCATGCACGACTGGTTCCAGCTCCGCGATGGCTACGAGGGCTGCTCGTTCATCAACGTGCTGCTCGAGGTCGGACCCACTCACCCGGCCGGTCAGGCCTGCATCGTCCACATCGACCACGTACGCGATATCGTGCGGCGCCGCGCCGTTGCGGCCGATCTGACCGACGTCGAGGAATTCGCCTCGTCCTGGCACATCCTGATGAAGGGCGCGATGATCTTGGCCGCCGTCGGGGATTTGGACGCCGCGCTGCGCGCGCGCAAGATGGCCCGCGCGTTGATCGACCAACACCGTCCGCCCTTGGCGGCGGACGCCGGTGAGGCCGTGTAGTCAGACGGGATCGGATGCGGTCGTGCCGGTCTTGCGGTGGTGCTCGGCCTCCAACTCCGCGATCATCCGGGATGTGCGTTCCCGCAACAGGATCGCGGCTGTCAGCCCGGCCATGACGGCGATCACCAGGCCGATCCAGGAGAACCGTTCCAGCCAGCGTTCGGCCGCGATTCCGGCGTAGTACACGAGCGCGGTCGTGCCGCCCGCCCAGCAGATGGCGCCCGACACGTTGGCCGCCAGGAACCTGGGATAGTGCATCTTCAGCGCGCCCGCCAGCGGGCCGGCCAAAATCCGCAGGAGCGCGATGAACCGGCCGAGGAAGACGGCGCGAACACCCCAGCGGTTGAACAACTTTTCGGCGAGCGCGACGTGTCCGGGACCGAAATGTTTCGGGAAACGCCGGCCGAGCCGGTCGAAAAGCGGCATGCCGAAGCGGCGTCCGATCGCGTAGCCGATCGAATCACCGATCACCGCGCCGATCACCGCCGCGACGCCGACCCCGAGCGGGTTGACGGCCAGGTCATGGTGCGACGACATCAGCGCGGCGGTGACCAGCACGATCTCCCCCGGCAGGGGGATGCCCAGGCTCTCGATCCCGACCACAGCGCCGACCACCAGGTAGACCGTGATCGGCGGAATCGAGTGCAGCAGGGGCTCGAGATTCATGCGTCAAGGATGCCTGACCGGCCGCGAATCCGTGACTCAAGGTGTGCGCCTGAGTTCGCTCGGGGTGTCCAGCCCCTCCAGCCGCGGACGTTTGGGTTCGCGCCCGTCGTACGACGACAGGCCGCGCAGGCGTCGCCAGATCCACGGGAAGAAGCTTTCGCGCGTCCAGCGCAACTGCTCGTAGGTGCCGGCCGCGAAGGAGCGCTGGCTGGGATTGAGGCCGGCAAGTGCCCAATCATGGTTCGTATCAGGCAAATTGAGCGCTTCGGCGGCCGCGGCGGCGAACAGCATGTGTCCCTTGCTTGACGCGTGCACCCGGTCTATGGCCCAGGTGTCCAATTCGCGCATCGAGGGCGCGTTGTACAGGTCGACGAGCCGGAAGCCGTAACGGTGGGCGGCCGCGCTGATGGCCCCGTTGATGCGGGTGAGCCGCCCCGCCACCAACCGTCCGAGGGGGAGGAACTGGGCGACGTTCGGAAAGGTCGTCGTCACGACCGTCGCGCCGGATTCGGCCAGCGCGGCGTAGATGCGCTCCAGGTCGGTTAGGGCCGGGCCAAAGGATCGTCCGGGCTGGATGACGTCGTTCATCCCTGCGCAGACGGTGATCAGATCGGGCTGCATAGCCAGTGCCTGCGGAAGCTGCTCGGTGAGCACGTGGCTGATCCGCTTTCCGCGGATCGCGAGGTTGGCGTATTGCAGGCCGGGATAGAGCGAATCGACCATCACCGCGAGCCGGTCGGCGAATCCGAGCAGGCCGATGGTGTCGTCGCCGTCCCACAGGCCTTCGGTCTGACTGTCGCCGATGGCGACGTAACGGTGGTATCCAGCGTGAATAGCCCCGCTCACGAGGCCGAGAATAACCGAAGCCGCGCCCATTACTGGTTACCGTGGAGCCATGCCACACAAGCGTGAGCCGGACGCCGAGGACGCCGCGGCGGGGTCCGGTGCCGATTCGCTTGCGCCGCAGTATCCGATCGAGTCGGTCGACAACGCGCTGAAGCTGTTGCTGCTGTTGGGCGAACAGCCCCAGATCCGGTTGAGCGAGGCGACCCGCTATCTGGGTGTGGCGTCGTCAACCGCGCATCGGTTGCTGGCGATGCTGGCCTATCGCGGGTTCGTTCGGCAGGACCCGGTGTCCAAGGCGTACCTGCCCGGCCCGTCGTTGACCGGTGTGGCGTTCGCGATCTTCGGCCGCATCGACATTGCGCGATCCGCGGCGCCCGTCCTGCGCGGTCTCAGCGAGCAACTGCGCGAAACGGTGCACGTCGGCGTGCTGGACGGGGCCAGCGTCCGCTTCGTCGCCGCCGTCGAGGGGCCGGCCGCCGTGCGGGTGGCGTCGCGGCTGGGCCGCGCCATGCCGGCCCATTGCACCTCGACGGGCAAGGTCATGCTCGCCCAGTTGCCGCGACCGGAATTGCGTGCGCTGCTGCCGCGCGAGCAACTAAAGCGCACCACCCCGCACTCGATCGGCAGCCGCACCGAGTTGGAAGCCGAACTCGCCGGCATCCGCGAGCGCGGCTATGCCACCAACCGCGAAGAGAGCGAGGAAGGCGTCGCGTCGGTCGCCGTGCCGATCCCGACGCGCGCGCCGGGGCTGCGGCTCGCGCTCAACGCGGCCGCGCCGCAAAACCGACTGGAAGCCTCCCGCTATCCCGCGGTGGCGGCCGCACTTATCGCGGCCGCCAAGGAGATTGGCGATCAGCTGGGCTAGCGATCGGCAAGCCGCGCCACCTCGTGGCGCCAGGCCGCCTCGGCGGTGAACGCAGACCCCAAGTCCGGCAGGTCATCCCAGTCCGCGTCGTCGATGTCGCGCAGCGTGCCACCCGCCGCGACGACCCGCAGCGACATTCGCGCCAGCGCGTCGAGGCTGATCGCCTGCAGAACCGCCTGCGGCACGGTGGCGGCGGCGCTGGTGATGCCGTGGCCGCGGCAAATCACCACCGGACGGTCGCGCATCGCCGCCACCATTTCCCTGCCCAGGCGCGAATTCCGGATCAGCACAGCGCGTTCGTAGACGGGAACACCGCCGCGCGCCAGCCAGGCGCCGGGAATGTCATAGGCGCCGAAGATCGGCCGAATAGTGATCCCGGCCAGGTCGGCGGCGACCACGTCCGGTGGATGCAGGTGCGCAACGGCGACATGCCCAGGGGCGGCCAGCATCGTCTCGACGTGGATCGGCAGTTCGTTGGGCACGCGATAGCCGTCGAGTTCTCCTGGGGCACCGGCGGTGCCGTCGAAGGTGATCAACCGGATATCACTGGGTCGGGTGAATGCCACCCCGGTGTCGGCATCGCTTCGGCAGCGCACCAGTAGGCGCTCCTCGCCGACCCGCAGGCCCAGGTGGCCGAGGATGCCGTCGACCAGGCCGCGGGCCGCCGCGACACGACAACCCTGTGCCACCAGAGCGCGCTGCTGATCCAGGTCCGTCATCGCGGCGCGCCCAACCCGAATCCGCCGTCGGGCCGCACGGTTTCGCCGGTGATCCCGCGCGACCGCTGGGACGCCAGGAACACATAACTCCACGCGTGGTCCTCGCCGGTGAGCGCGACGTGCAGGGGAGTGCGCGCGGCAACGTCGCGCGCCCGGTCCGGGCTGTCATCCAGTCGGGTCTCGCCGAGGCCCAGGCTGGACAGGCCGCGCAGGTCGGTGTTGAGCGTGCCGCCGGGCGCCACGCCGTTGACCCGGATGTCCGGCGCCAGTTCGTGCGCCAACGCCGACACCAGCCCGCGCACCGCGAATTTCGAGGACACGTAGAGCACGCCACCGCGTCCGGGATAGAACGACGACGCGGACTCGGTCAGCACGATTGAGGAATCGTTCCCGCGCCGCAGCACCGGGATCGCCGCCTTGACCGACTGCAGATGGCTGAGCACGTTGGTGCGAAACATCTCGTCGAACGCGTCGGGGAGTGCGTCGGCGTCGATGTCGCCCACCCCCCGGTAGAAGTCGAAGACCCCGACGCAGTTGACCAGGGTGTCCAATCCCCCGAAGGCATCTACCGCCGCGGCGACGGCGCGGTCGTTGGCCTCGCGCGTGGTGGCGTCGCCCTCGACCACCGGCACCTGAGGGAGCTGTTGGCGCAACGCATCACACTTGTCTGGATTACGTTCGAGCACAGCAATATTCGCGCTCTCTGCACTGAAGGCCGCCGCCACAGCACGGCCGATCCCGGAACCGGCGCCCACCACCAGCGCGCGTCTGCCCTCCAGCCAGCCGGTCATGGTTGGGGTTCGTCCTCGTCGGGCAGCAGAGGCGCATGGGAGTTGCCGACCATGGCGGCCAGCGTACGGGGGTTCTGCCAGGTCAATGCCTCGACCTCCAGCGCGTCCAGGGTGATCCACTGCCCGGAGCGTGGGGCGCTGATCATCAGGCGCGATCCGTTGCGGGTGTCGACCCGGCGCACCAGGACCTCGGTGAATTCGTTTGCGACGCTGATCGGTTCGCCGACCGCGCCGTCGAGCAGCTGCTGCAGTTCGTCGTTCATAGGAACACCGCCAGGTTCTGCATCCGCAGCACCGACTCGTCGACAATGATGTTGCGGCGGGCCAGCTTCCAGCGATCGTCGCACCAGCGCAGCACGTCCGCGCGGCCGCACGACATCAGGACGCTGTCGTTGACGTCGCCCCGGCTACGGAACAGCAGTTCGGCCGATTCGACCAGTAGGTGGGCTGTGTCCTCTGGGTCGTCGCGGGTGAAGGTGCGCACGTTGGTGATGAAATGACGCAGCCGCGACGGCGGGTCCTCGGCCCACACGTGCTCGGTGCCCATCCGCGCGACCCGCTGGGACAGCGAATATTTGTCCTCGTCGAAATGGTCCATGCCCGGTGCAGTGTCGAATCCGGCGCCGCGCGCGGTCGTGACGCGCACCGGCATGGCGTAGCGGACATCGTCGGTCAGCGTGTCCAGCCACGCCTCATACTGCTGGGCGTCCAGCAGGTACGCCTCGTCCACCAGGAACTGGTGTGCCTCGAGGTGCCGAGTGTCATTGAACGGCAGTGACTTTCTCATGTGGGCACCCGCTGCAGATAGTCGGCCCACATCGTCAGCAGGGCCCGCTGGTTGTGCTCGTTATAGCCGACTTGCGCCCGGCCCGGCCCGTGGAAAGCGCTGGGCGGCAACGCCTCGATGACCGGACGGTCGTCGGCGAGCAGGCCCATCCGGCTGTTCAGCAGCAGCCGTCGCGCCATCGAACCGCCCGCGGTGGTGGTCAGCGACACCCAGTTCTCCACATCGTCTTGTTCGAACATGCCGGTCGACCCGAAGCACATCAAATACGCCTTGTACGAGTCTTGTTTGTACTGCGCGGGAGCGGCGGAGTCCACCGCGAACCACGAGCACACTTCGGTTTCGTTCGCGCTGATTGGCTGCCACAGCCGAATAGAGATGAACGGCAGCACTTCGTCTTCGTCACCGTCGCGCACCCTGGGCCAGTTGTGCACGAAACTGAGGTTCGGAAAACACGTCGCGGCGGAGATCATGAATCCGTCCTCGCCGACTACTCGCTGCTGTCGCGGTGTCCAGGAGTCTTTGATCCGGCCGATCATCTCGTCGGGGTAGCCGACGTAGCGCATCCGCTGCTCGAAGTCGCCCGGCGGGAGTTTGTAGGTGGTTCCACCGCCGCAGTGCGCCCAATAGGTGGCGCCGTCCTTGCGCTTCTGCGCTTTCGGCTCGCGGAAGAGCCCGATGTCGACGATTGACGCATGCGTGTGCGGGGTGTGGTACATGTCCCCGGCGAAATTCTCCGCGCCGATCTTCCAGTTCGCCTTGATCCGCCAGCGCTGCGGCCCACGCACCTCGAGACCGCCTGCGCTCTGCTTGGTGTAGTAGTCCAGGTAGAACTTGAAGTCACCGAGGAAGTCTTCCAGCGGTTCGGCATCTCGATCCAAGCTGATGAACAGCAGGCCGTTGTAGCTCGCGAAATTCGGTGCCGGCAACAGGGTTTGGTCCTTGGCGAACCCGTCGTCGCCGCCGTAGGCCTCGCGGTGAAACGGCAACCCGGTGAGCCGGCCGTCGTTGCGGTAGGTCCAGCCGTGGTAGGGGCAGCGGAAATTGGAGGCGTTTCCCATCTCCGCGCGACACACCTGCATGCCGCGATGCAGGCACATATTGAACAGGGCCCGCACGGTGCCCTGCGAGTCGCGGGTGATGATGAACGAGTCGTCGAGCACGCGACGCACCACGTAGTCGCCGTCCTGGCCGATCTCGGACTCGTGCCCAACGAAGATCCACGTCCGGCTGAACAGTCGTTGCTTCTCCAGTGCGAACAGTTCGTGGTCGTTGTAGATGTGCGCGGGAATCATCCCTCTGCGCACGTTGTGAAAAAGCTCGTCGAATTCGCCGCGATGGTCTGTCATGGCCCTTTGCGATTCTCTCTGTCTTACAGAAATAATCTCCGCTCAGTAGAATCTCGCACTCCGCGACGCCGGTCAATCACCTGGCAGCCGCGCCGCAAGGCTTTTACAAGAATGCTTGGTGCTAATTCACAGGTTGCACACAACTACAGGGCGCAAGCCCGCGGCTACCGTTGGGTCACGGCGGCCGCATCGTGTCCGCGATCGCGGTGTGAACAACGGGTAAACTCTCGGTTTTACGGTATTTAACCGTCGTTTTCCACTGATCTGAGGAAGGAACTGGTGCCATGGTGGGTCGGCCACGAGGGGGTCGATTGCAGCAGGTCGGATCGAAGGTTCTGGCCGTCATCGGGCGCCAGGTATGGCTTGATCGGCCGAGCTATCGGTTCGAACACCTGCTCAGCTTCGCCTACAACGGGCTCGGCGGCGCGCGGAACACCGTCGCGAACGCGCTCAACGGGGTCTGGCTGGGACACCCGGTGCACCCGCCGCTGGCGTCCTTGACCAGTGGCGCGCTCGGGACGACGGTGGCGCTCGACGCGCTCAGTCTGCTGCCGGGTCAGCCGGCCTCCGAGGTCGTCGACGCCTCGCGATTCGCTTCCCGCTCCCTCGGGGTGGGCATCCTGGTGAGCCTCGGCTCGGCGGTCACCGGTGTCACCGACTGGCAGCACACCCACGAGGAGGACCGCCGGATCGGCGCGGTGCACGGCCTGGCGAACGTGGCCGCCACCGCGCTGTACATGCAGTCCTGGTGGGACCGGCGCAAGGGGCGCCACGGGCGCGGCATCCTGCTGACCGCTCTCGGCTACGGGATCACGGTCGCCGGCAGCTACCTCGGTGGTGCGCTGGTCTTCGAGTCCGGGATCGGCATCGACCAATCGGGTCCGCGCCTGCGCACCTCCACCTGGACGCCGGTGCTGCCCGCAAGTTCGTTGAACGGCAAGCCGGTACGCGTCGAGGTCGACGGAGTGGGCCTGGTGGTCTGCCAGACCAAGCCCGGTGAGGTCGGGGCGTACGGGGAATTCTGCCCGCACCTGGCCGCACCGATGGCCGACGGCTGGATGGACCGGGGCCGGCTGGTGTGCCCGTGGCACGGTTCATGGTTCGCGGCCGAGTCCGGAGAAGTCGTGCGCGGCCCGGCAGCAGCGCCGCTGCCGTGCTATGAGGCCCGGTTGGTCGACGGGGTGGTCGAAGTCCGTGGCGAGCGGGACCACGCTCCCGGCGGCGGGGCAGGAATCGCAAAAGGAGGAGCCAATTGAACGCCTACGACGTGCTCAAGGAACACCACATCGTGATCAAGGGCCTGGGCCGCAAGATCAGCGATGCACCGGTGAATTCCGAAGAGCGGCACGAGCTTTTCGACGACCTGCTGATCGAGCTCGACATCCACTTCCGCATCGAGGACGACCTGTACTACCCGGCGCTCAAAGATGCCAGCAAGCTGATCGCGATCGCCCACGCCGAGCATCGCCAGGTGGTCGACCAGCTTTCCGTGCTGTTGAGGACTCCGCAGAGCTCGCCCGGCTATGAGGACGAGTGGAACTCCTTCAAGACGGTGCTGGAAGCG
Organism: Mycobacterium sp. 852002-51971_SCH5477799-a; assembly: GCF_001667145.1. Lineage (GTDB taxonomy): Bacteria > Actinomycetota > Actinomycetes > Mycobacteriales > Mycobacteriaceae > Mycobacterium. Next base: position 35,715 of record NZ_LZIF01000083.1, on the reverse strand, counting down.
CACGCCGACGAGGAGGAACGCGACATGATTCCCGCCCCGCCGGAGGTGACGATCACCGACGAGGAGCTCGAAGAGCTGGGCAACAAGATGGCCGCGAGGATGGAGCAATACCGCGGCTCGGCGACCTACAAGATGCGCACCAAAGGGCGCGCGGCGCTGGTGCGCTCCCTCTAGCCCGACGACACCGCCCGCTTGCGGGATTCGGTGGGCCACCGAGAGTAGCCTCACGGCACATGAACCCCGAGCGTGTCGCTACTCAGGGTGACATCACGGCGGAGATCGCCCGCATCGCAGCGCAATACCAGGTAGCCGGGGGAGCCGGGCAACGTGAGCGGCCGCGCCTCGACTACCCGCCGTACCGCAGCACGACGCTGCGCCATCCCAAGCAGCCGCTGGTCGTCGTCGACCCCGAGGGCGTCGAACTATGGGCCCCGTGCTTCGGGCACCGGGACGTCGACCCACTCGACGCCGACCTGACGGCCGGTAATCCCGGCGAGCCGATCGGGGAGCGCGTCGTCGTGACGGGGCGCGTCCTCGACCAATCCGGCCGCCCGGTCGCGGGCCAACTGGTGGAGATCTGGCAAGCCAACGCCGGCGGGCGCTACCGTCACCAGCGCGACCAGCATCCCGCGCCGCTCGACCCGAACTTCACCGGCGCAGGCCGCTGCCTGACCGGGCCGGACGGCAGCTATCGCTTCCTGACCATCAAGCCCGGCCCCTACCCGTGGCGCAACCACCACAATGCGTGGCGCCCGGCCCACATCCATTTCTCCTTCTTCGGAACCGCTTTCACGCAGCGACTGGTCACCCAGATGTACTTTCCGGGCGATCCGATGTTCGAGCTGGACCCCATCTTTCAGTCCATCCTGGATCCCGCCGCACGCCAACGACTGATCGCCCGCTACGACCACGACCTCACCGAGCCGGAATACGCGACCGGGTACCGGTGGGACATCGTGCTGGCCGGCGGCGCGCGAACCCCGACCGAGTGTGATCATGACTGAATCAGCTTGCACGCCAGGTCAAACCGTCGGGCCATTCTTCGGCCTGGGACTGTCGTTTCCCGGTGACAGCCTGATCCTCGACCCCGGCCATCCGGAGGCGATCCGGCTGCACGGCACGGTCTACGACGGCGCCGACGCCGCCGTCGAGGACGCGCTGGTGGAACTGTGGCAACCCGACAGCGCGGGAGATGTTGCGCGCCAAGCCGGTTCGCTGCGCCGCGGCCCCACGACGTTCAGTGGCTGGGGACGCTGCGCGACCGACGCCGCCGGAAGCTACTCCTTCACCACCCTGACTCCCGGATCGGCGATCGCGGGGCGCCCACCGTTCTTCGCCCTCAGCGTGTTCGCCCGGGGACTGCTGGACCGCCTGTTCACCCGGGCCTACCTGCCCGGCGCCGAGGCCCACTCCGATCCGCTGCTGGCGGCGGTCGCCGCCGAGCGCCGGTCCACGTTGCTCTGCGTCGCCGAAATCAACGCCGCCGCTTACCGTTTCGACATCCACCTGCAGGGGCCCACCGAGACGGTGTTCCTGGCGTACTCGAAAGACCCCCGATGAGCAACCTGTTATGGCCCGGAGACCATCGCGCCGGCGAGCACCTGACCGATGAGGCGCTGCTGAGATCGATGATCGCCGTGGAGTGCGCGTGGCTGGACGCACTGGCGGCCGCCGGTCTGGCGCCCGCCGATTGCGCCGAAGCGAAGCTGTGGAATCTGGTCACGCACAACGACTGTGAGTCGATCGCCGTCGCCGCCGAGGACGGTGGCAACCCGGTGATTCCCTTGGTGAAGCTGCTGCGGCAGCGGGCCGAGTCGCGCATCGCGCCCTGGATTCACCGCGGACTCACCAGCCAGGACGTCTTGGACACCAGCCTGATTCTTGGCGTGCGTGCGGTCGCCGACGACCTGGCCACCGAGCTGAGGCAGCAGATTTCCACATTGTCCGCACTCGCGACCGAACACCGGGCCACGCCGATGGTGGCCCGCACCCTCACCCAGCACGCCGCACCCACCACCTTCGGCGTCAAGGCGGCCGACTGGCTCAACGGCATCGTCGACGCGTTCGAGCGGGTCGCCGTGCTGACCATGCCGATCCAAATCGGCGGCGCCGCCGGCACATTGGCCGCCACCACGGAGCTCGCGACGTTGCTCACCGGCACGACCGACGCGGCCCGCGTCGCACTCGGGCTCGTGCAAAGCGCCGCGACCACGCTCGGCCTACACGACCGGCCCGCGTGGCATACCGCCCGCGCGCCCATCACCGCGGCCGCCGACGCCTTCGTCGGCTGCACGGACGCATGGGGCCGCATCGCCTCAAACATCGTCATACTGGCCCGCCCGGAGATCGCCGAACTCGACGAGCCGGCCGCGGCCGGCCGCGGCGGCTCGTCGTCGATGCCGCACAAACGAAACCCGGTGCTGTCCATCCTGATCCGGCGGGCGGCCGTCGCGGCACCGCCGTTGGCGGCGACGCTGCACACCGCGGCGGGGCTGGCCAACGACGAGCGGCCCGACGGGGCATGGCACGCCGAGTGGGATACGCTGCGCACGCTGGCCCGCCGCACCGTCGTCGCGGGATTGCAATCTGGCGAGCTGCTGGCCGGATTGACGGTGCACGCGCACCGGATGGCCGAAAACCTCTCTGCCGCAGACGTTTCCGGAGAGCAGCGCGCGATCGCCGAGCTGGTGGGCGAAGAGCCGTCATCCACCTATCTCGGCGCCGCCGAGGAGTTGATCGATGAGAGCCTGCGACGCGCGGCGCGGGCGCTCGCTCAGCGCGGATAAAAATCAGTAAGAATGTCGATTAAGACCAACGCTCTGCCGGGGGACGACTGTGTCAGTCGGCCACCGCGATTTCGATGGACAAGCACTCGCCCAGCGCGTGTGCGGCGGCCCAGTCGCCGCCGCAGACGGCGCGCTCGAGTTCGTCCACCAGTGGGCTGTCGGCAGCGCCCAGGTCGGCGAGCCAGGCCGCGACCGTCGCAGTGATCTGGTGAGCGGGTACGCGAGCCATGTGCCCTTTGTGGAGCCGGTCGGTCAATTGGTAGATCGTGGCCGTCGGCCTGCGCTGCGGCCAATGAACCGTCCATTTCGGTGAATTCATCGTCCCCTCCCCGCTAGCCTCAACGACTCATCCGGCCCCGGTTGATCGTTCAGCTTTAAGGCACAATCGTACGTCCGTACCAATGCCATGGCCGGCATTTTCGGGCTGCGAAATGCCGGCATTTTGAAATCTTTGGTCATCCGATCGCCTACCTGGTGCTACGGGACAAACGGCCCGACCAACGCCGCGCCGGCGCGGCCGCGGGCCATGATGCGTTCCAAGACGTTGTGGGACAGGTCGCCGTCGTTGGCCACCCGAGCGAGACCGCGCCGCCGCAGGAATGTGTCGAGCCGTCGATCCGGTGACCAATCGGCGTAGATGGATCCGAGGTAGTGCGACTGCAGAAAATCCGACGCCAACGCATCGAGGTCGGACTCCGTCAACAACGGTGGGGTTGCACCCATAACCGGCAAGCTCCTTCGTTCTCCCGCGACTGCCGCAGCCAAGTTTTGCCAGGGGGCGTAACTAAACCGTCACGCATAGATTGCAGAACGGGCCCAAAGTCGGGGGGCGGGGCAAAGGCGATGGTCAAACGGTTGCCGCGGTCGTCAGCCGGTGTCGGACGCCGCGGGTTTGTGGGCGACGATCGCGACGGCGGCCAGCCGCTTGCGATGTTTGTGGAACGTGCGGCGCATGGTCAGGACCCGTTGCGGGCGTCGCGGTGCGCGATCACGTTCCCGGCGAATCGCAGCGGACCGAAGAGCCCTTCGTCGGAAACGAGCCGGCGGGGCTGCAGCAGGGCCCTGGGCGCGGTCGCGACGTGATCGACCCGCAATCCGTGCTCGGCGAGCAGTCGCGACCACTCCGCGACCGTCAGTGGACGCGCGTTCACCTTGATCGCGCGGGCGAGCGCCTGCCGGATGTCGGTGCTGATCTCCTCCGCCACGTTGTCCGGCGTGAGGGCCAGTTCGTGGATGGCGTAGCGTCCGCCCGGCCGCAGCACGCGCGCGACGAGCCGTGCCAGCAGCCAATGGCCGACGACCCGCGTCGTCGCCGCGGTTCGACGACGGTAGCGCAAGTTCGGAACCCGCTCGTGGTCTTGGCATCAGATCTCCTGCCGCACAGAGCTTTCCAGCGGATCTAGGGCCAGCTCGAGATGACCGTGACGCACCGGGGGAGGGGCGTCGGTTAATTTGGCGATCCGGATCCGCCAGACGGTTGGTCGGGTGCTTATCCGGCTTGCGCAGTTGTCGGACGTCAAGTTCGTTGGCGGGCATGGGCTCTCGGGCGTCGATTCTAGTTTTTACAAGTGATGTTGTGTAAACTCTAGCGCATGACCTACGTGATCGGGAAGCCATGCATCGATGTGATGGACCGCGCTTGCGTCGACGAATGCCCGGTGGATTGCATTTACGAAGGCGGCCGGGCGCTCTACATTCATCCCGACGAATGCGTCGATTGCGGCGCTTGTGAACCGGTTTGTCCCGTGGAAGCGATTTACTACGAAGATGACCTGCCTGAGGATCTCAAACCCCACTTGGCGGACAATGAGGCATTCTTCGCTGAAACGCTCCCGGGTCGCGACGCCCCGTTGGGTTCCCCGGGTGGCGCGGGGAAGCTCGGTCCGCTCGGTGTGGACACACCTCTGGTGGCAGGGCAGCCCAGTGTCACCCATTCAGACGGGGCGTGAAGGGCAAGGAGCGGGAGGGCCCCTTTGAAATCCGAGAATTCCCAGAAGTCCCACGACTCGTCGACCGGGGAATCGGCCGGCCGGCGGCGCGCCGTGATGCGGTTGCTGCGGGCCGCGCCGGACCCGATGAGCATCGCCGGAATCGCCGACGTGTTGGGTGTGCACCCCAACACCGTCCGCTTCCACCTCGACAGCCTGGTCGCCGACGGCCAGGTGGAGCATGTCGAGCTGGACCGGAAGGGCCCGGGGCGTCCACCGCTGATGTTCCGCGCGGTCCGGCAGATGGATCGCGGCGGAACGCGGCACTACCGGTTGCTGGCAGAGGTCCTGGCCATGGGCTTCGCCGCGGAACACGACCCCGGCCCCAAAGCCCTGGCCGCGGGCCGCGCCTGGGGGCGGCGGATCGATTCCGAACCGCGCCCGCTGCCTGAGACCCCCGACAGCGCCGAAGAGGCCATCGGCCGCCTAATCGACGTGCTCGACGAACTCGGCTTCGCCCCCGAACACCGCGTCAGCAACGGAGAGCAGCAGATCGGCTTGCGGCACTGCCCATTTCTGGAACTGGCCGAAAACTCCTCGAGTGTCGTATGTCCGGTGCATCTGGGCCTCATGCAGGGAGCCATGGAGACGTGGGGAGCGCCGGTCTCGGTGGACCGGCTCGACCCGTTCGTCGAGCCGGACCTGTGCCTGGCTCACCTGACACTGGCGACCAAATGAGCACCGGCCCGGCGATTGCCGTTGCGCTGACCTTCATCTGGCTCGGCATGGTGCTGGCCATCTCCTTCCTGGAAGCCCCACTGAAATTCCGGGCCCCCAATGTGACGTTGCAGATCGGGCTCGGCATCGGGCGGCTGGTCTTTCGCGCGCTCAACACCGTCGAGGTGGCTTTCGCCCTCGTCATCGGGGCCATCGTGATTTCCGGTCCGACCCGGGTCGGCGTCGCGGTGGCGATCGCCGTCGCCGTGGCCGCGCTCGCCGTCCAGCTGGCCGCGGTGCGTCCCGCGCTGACCCGTCGTGCCGACAAGGTGCTCGCGGGATCGGATGGACCGCGCTCCCGCGCCCACTACGCCTACGTCGCGCTGGAGACGGTCAAAGTCATCAGCCTCATCGTGGCGGGGATACTGCTACTGAGCGGTTAACAGCCACCCTCGAGGCCGTGAGGCCTTGCAACTTCGAAGGACCCACTATGGATTCCATCTCGCTGACCGACCTCTCGTCCGAAAAGCTCGCCGAGGCCAAGCAATCGCACAGCGGACGTGCCGCCCACACCATCCACGGCGGTCACACCCACGAGCTTCGCCAGACCGTGCTGGCGCTGCTCGCCGGTCACGACCTGTCCGAACACGACAGCCCCGGCGAGGCGACGCTGCAGGTGCTGCAGGGCCACGTCCGCCTGACCGCCAGCGGCGACGCCTGGGACGGCAAGGCCGGCGAATACGTCGCGATTCCCGCCGAACGGCACGCCCTGCACGCGGTCGAGGATTCAGTGGTCCTGCTGACCGTGCTGAAGACCATCCCCTCGGCACACTAGCCGCCGATGCTCTCGACGGCCTGGTCCACGAATTTCGGTCTGCGGGTCCCCATCGTCAACGCCCCGATGGGCGGGGTCGCCGGTGGCCGGCTGGCCGCGGCGGTCACGGCCGCCGGCGGGCTCGGCATGGTCGGCATGGGCAGCGTCGCGACCAGGGAGTTGCTCGCCGAGCAGCTACAGCACGTCGACGGGCGGTTCGGTATCGGCATGGTCGACTGGGTGATGCGCAACGAGTCCGGACTGCTCGAGGACGCGCTGGCCGCACGGCCCGCCCTGTTGTCGGTCAGCTTCGGCACGGAGTGGTCGTGGGTCGCCAAGGCGCATGACGCCGGAATCCCTACGGTCACGCAGGTTTACGACAGCGCCGGGGCCCGGCGGGCCGTCGATGCCGGCGTCGACATCCTGGTCGCGCGCGGATCCGAGGGCGGCGGGCACGGCGAGGACAAGCTGGGGCTGCTACCGCTGCTGGACGCCGTTTTGGACGCCGTCTCGGTGCCGGTGCTGGCCGGCGGCGGGGTCGCCTCGGCGCGCAGCCTGGCCGCGGTGCTGGCCGCCGGGGCCAGCGGGGCGTGGGTGGGCACCCGATTGTCGGCATGTCCGGAAGCGCTGACCGGCGACACCGGCCGTCGGGCTTTGGTCACGGCCAGCGAAACCGACACCGCCGTCACCCGGGTCTTCGACGTCGCCAAGGGGCTGCCCTGGCCGGCGCGGTTCCCGTCGCGGGTGTTGGCCAACGACTTCGTCGAGCACTGGACGGGTCACGAGGAGGCGCTGGACGCGGGGGCTTGTGACGAGCTGGCCGCCGCGATCGCCGCCGGCGACTGCCGGATCGCGCCCGTGGATGCCGGCCAGGGCGTCGGGATGATCCACAACGACGCATCGGTGGCCGACGTCATCGACGAGATGTGTACGGGCGCCGAGGAATTGCTGTCCCGCTGGGGAAGGTAGCCTCCTGGCCGTCAGGCCGGTGTGACGCCCGACGACCCTACTGGTCGCCGGCCCTGAGCACGACGCAACACCGGTCCCGGCCGGGGCAGAGTCGGGCGTCCGGACCGTGCGGCGCCAGCGCATCGGCCACACCGGTGATCAGCGCGTGGTTCATGCTGCAGGCCAGCTCCGTCTGCTCCTGCGCCAGCGCGTGGAATGGGCAGTTGGCGAGCTCGACCTCACTGTCGCAAAAGCGTGGCTCGTAGCCGAATCGGCGCAGCACCGCGACGGCGCGCTGCAGCGCGGCGGCGGCATCTTTCGGGGGCACCGACCCCACGGAGGTGGTGCCGATCTCGTGGCCGTACTCGCGGGCGACCCGGTGCAGGATCTCGACAACCGGCTCGCCGGTATCGGCCGAACGCGTGATGGCCGTCGGTGTCGCGGCGCGTCAGACCGCGCGCAGGTAGCGCCTGGCGATGAGGCGCTGACCCACCTTCACCACCGGCCCGCCGGCCTTGCTCCACCAGGTCGCGGGCCGGGAGAAGGCCGACACTTCCGCATAGACCGCCGAGGTGACCGGGTCGCGACGAACCACGAACCGTTCCTCGCCCGACTCCGGATGGCCTGGCAGGGTGCCATAGCCGAAGCCGCGGATGTCGGGTTCATCGACGACGTAGACGACGCGGCAGGGCGCCGGTAGAAAGCCCATCTTCACCACCACTACCGCGTCGACGACGGCGACCTCGGAGCTGGCATGCACCCGCAGCCCGGATCCGCGCTGCATGCCCCAGCGCATGACGGCGGCCGCCGCTTGCTCGAAACGCTGTTCGCCCGTGCCGATTTGGCGCTCGGCGTGCTGATGGTCGTATCCCGCGGGCAATTCGCCGGACGCCGTCGCACCCACTTCGGCGTAGGTCAGGGGGAGTTCCTCAAGCGCTCGCAGGTCCACGTGCTCAGCTTGCCACGCCGAGACGCGTCGCCGCATTCGGCGCGTACGGTCGTACAAGTGACCGCAGAAAACTCGAAAACTGTTGCAGGGGCATCCAGGACATTCACCTTCGGCGGCGACCTGACCGTCAACCGACTCGGCTTCGGCGCCATGCGCCTGACGGCCAAGGGCGTGTGGGGCCCGCCCGACGACCGCGACGAGTGCGTCCGGGTGCTGCGCCGGGCGGTCGAACTCGGGGTGAACTTCATCGACACCGCCGATTCCTACGGCCCCTACGTGTCCGAGGACATCATCCGCGAGGCGCTGCATCCCTACGACGGTCTGGTGATCGCGACCAAGGCGGGCCTGCTGCGCACCGGCCCGGACATCTGGATTCCGTTGGGCAATCCGAGCTACCTGCGCCAGGAATGCGAGATGAGCCTGCGCCGGCTGGGCGTGGACACCATCGATTTGTTCCAGCTGCACCGCATCGACAAGAACTTCCCGCTGGAAGATCAGGTGGGCGAGCTGCTCACCCTGAAGAACGAGGGCAAGATCCGCCACATCGGCCTGTCCGAGATCGACGTCGCCCAGCTGAACGCGGCCCGGCGTATCACCGAGATCGTGTCGGTGCAGAACATGTACAACCTGACCGCCCGCGCCGCCGAGCCGCTGCTGGACGCCGCGACCAAGCAGGGCATCGGGTTCATCCCGTGGTTCCCGCTGGCCGCCGGGCCGTTGGCCGCCCCCGACGGCCCGCTGCAGCGCATCGCCGCCGACCACGACGCGTCGCCCTCACAGCTGGCGCTGGCGTGGTTGCTGAAACGCTCGCCGGTGATGGTGCCGATCCCGGGTACGTCCAAGGTTGCGCACCTGGAGGAGAACGTCGCCGCCGCGCAGATCGAGCTCTCCGACGACGAGTTCGAAACCCTGTCGGCCGCCGGGGCGCAACAGCCGGCCTGACCACCGCGCGAAAGCCCGCCCGCCGGGCAATACGGTGTGGTGGTGGCCGAACACCAGCGACACCCCGGGGGTGGCTTCAACCCCCCGGAGCCGACGACCAAGGGCGGGCCCGACTACGGCAGGTTCATCGACGCCGTGCGCTCGTTGCAGGACCACGCCCGGGCCGCCGACGCGCCCGACGAGGTGATCAGCGAGGCCGCTGACCTGGTGGAGAAGGTGTCGGCGTTGCTGGCGCCGTTCGACGCCGACGAGTGGGCGTCGCCGTCGGGTCGGCGGATGGACCTGCCGATGCGCGGCAACATCCTGACGATCCCGATGTCGGCACACAAAGGCGAGGACGGTCGGATCCATGGCCAGGCCCGTTTCGCCCGGTTCCATCTGGGCCGCAACGGCGCCGTGCACGGCGGCGCGCTGGGCATGCTGTTCGACTCCATCCTCGGGTTGTCGGCCTCGGTGCTCACCGGCAACCCGCGGCAGCGCACCGCCTACCTCAAGATTGACTACCGGCACATCGTTCCGGTGGAAAAGGAACTGCAGTTCGACGCGGGCATCGACCGGGTGGACGGGCGCAAGATCTTCGTGTCGGGCCGGTTGACCGACGGCGATCGGTTGCTGACCGAGGCCGACGCGCTGTTCGTACGGCTCAAACCCGGTCAGCCCTGAGCTCGGACGGCACCGACGTGCCGAGACATAAACCATGCACACCTGCATCGGCGTGTCGGGTGCGTGGTTTATGTGTCGCGATAGCGGCGGCGCCCCGCGGCTCCTAATGCCTGGGGTTCTCTAGAGGCCTGCCCCGATAGCATGGCAACGATCATCGAGAACTCGACCCTTGGAGAACCAGCCTCATGAGCGCCGCCGCCAACGACGCCCCGCACGCCCCGATCCGGGTGCCCGCCGGGACCACGGCGGCCGCCGCGGTCGGCGAGGCGGGGCTGCCGCGCCGGGGCGCGCCCGATGCCGTCGTGGTGGTGCGCGACGTTGAGGGCAGGCTGCGCGATCTGAGCTGGACACCCGACGCCGATGCCGACGTCGTCCCCGTGGCCGCCAACACCGACGAGGGCCGCAGCGTGATCCGGCATTCGGCCGCACACGTGTTGGCCCAGGCCGTACAGGAGCTGTTCCCGGACGCCAAGCTGGGCATCGGGCCGCCCATCGCCGACGGCTTCTACTACGACTTCGACGTCGTCGAGCCGTTCACACCGGAAGACCTCACGGCGCTGGAAAAGCGGATGCGTCAGATCGTCAAAGAGGGCCAGCTGTTCGAGCGGCGCGTGTATGAGTCCAAAGACCAGGCGCGCACTGAACTGGCCAACGAGCCGTACAAGCTCGAACTCGTCGACGACAAGTCCGGCGATCCCGACATCATGGAGGTCGGCGGCGACGAGCTCACGGCCTACGACAACCTCAATCCTCGCACCCGGCAACGGGTTTGGGGTGACCTGTGCCGCGGGCCGCACATCCCGACCACCAAGCACATCCCGGCGTTCAAGCTCACTCGTAGCTCGGCAGCCTACTGGCGCGGCGACCAGAGCAACGCCAGCCTGCAACGCATCTACGGCACCGCCTGGGAATCGCAGGAGGCGCTGGATGCCTACCTCGAGCTGATCGAGGAGGCGCAACGCCGCGACCACCGCAAGCTGGGAAGCGAGCTGGACTTGTTCAGCTTCCCCGACGAAATCGGTTCCGGCCTGGCGGTTTTCCACCCCAAGGGCGGCATCATCCGTCGCGAGCTGGAGGAGTACTCGCGGCGCAAGCACATCGAGGCCGGGTACGAGTTCGTCAACACCCCGCACATCACCAAGGAGCAGCTCTACATCACGTCGGGTCACCTGGAGTGGTACGCCGACGGCATGTACCCGCCCATGCACCTCGACGCGGAGTTCAACGCGGACGGGACGGTGCGCAAGCCCGGCCAGGACTACTACCTCAAGCCGATGAACTGCCCGATGCACCACCTGATCTATCGGTCACGCGGTCGCTCGTATCGCGAGCTTCCGTTGCGGCTCTTCGAGTTCGGCAGCGTGTACCGCTACGAGAAGTCGGGCGTGGTGCACGGGCTGACCCGGGTGCGCGGCATGACCCAGGACGACGCCCACATCTACTGCACGCGAGAGCAGATGCGCGATGAGCTGACCTCGCTGCTGCGCTTCGTGCTCGATCTGCTGGCCGACTATGGACTCAACGACTTCTACCTGGAACTGTCCACCAAAGACCCGGAGAAGTACTCGGGCTCCGACGAGATGTGGGACGAGGCCACCGAGGTCCTGCGGGAGGTCGCCGAGGCGTCGGGGTTGCATTTCGTTCCCGACCCGGGCGGCGCGGCGTTCTACGGGCCGAAGATTTCGGTGCAGGTCAAGGACGCGTTGGGCCGCAGCTGGCAGATGTCGACCATCCAGCTCGACTTCAACATGCCGGACCGATTCGAGCTCGAATACACCGCGTCGGACGGCTCGCGGCAGCGGCCGGTGCTGATTCACCGGGCGCTCTTCGGGTCGATCGAGCGGTTCTTCGGCATCCTCACCGAGCACTACGCGGGGGCGTTCCCGGCGTGGCTGGCGCCGGTGCAGGCGGTGGGCATCCCGGTCGCCGATGAGCACGTCGACTACCTGGAAAACGTTGCCGCACAGCTGAAGTCGCACGGAGTGCGGGTCGAGGTCGACGCCAGTGATGACCGGATGGCCAAGAAGATCGTCCACCACACCGCCCAGCGAGTGCCGTTCATGCTGCTGGCCGGTGACCGCGACGTGCAGGCCGGCGCGGTCAGCTTCCGCTTCGGTGACCGCACGCAGATCAACGGCGTGCCGCGCGACAGTGCGGTCGATGCGATCGTGAAGTGGATCGCCGACCGTGAGAACTCCGTGCCCACAGCCGAACTCGTGAAAGTGTCAAGTGGTGAGTGACCGTGACTGATCGCGAACCGGCCGAGCAGGGTGCCGACGACACCATCCTGGACAGGGGTGTCGGCGAGCGAGATCACCTGCAGCGGTTGTGGACGCCCTATCGGATGACCTACCTGGCCGAAGCGCCGATGAAGCGCGACAACGGCAAAACCGAGCAGCCGTTCACCGACATTCCGCACCTCGCCGACGAAGACGGATTGGTGGTCGCCCGCGGGGAGCTGGTCTACGCCGTGCTCAACCTCTACCCCTACAACCCCGGACATCTGATGGTGGTGCCCTACCGGAGGGTGTCCGAGCTCGAGGACCTGACCGACCCCGAAAGCGCGGAGCTGATGTCCTTCATTCAAAAGGCAATTCGCGTCATCAAAAACGTCTCGCGACCGCACGGTTTCAACGTCGGCCTGAACCTGGGCACATCAGCCGGTGGTTCACTCGCCGAGCACCTGCACGTGCACGTGGTGCCGCGCTGGGGCGGTGACGCGAACTTCATCACCATCGTCGGCGGGTCGAAGGTGATCCCGCAGTTGCTGCGCGAGACGCGCCAGCTCCTGGCCACGGAGTGGACGAAACAACCATGAGCCGCGTCGGCGACAATGCAGAGCGAAGCGATGAGGTGGGGGTGCGCCCCCACGAGTGGGAGGTACCGCCACGCGCTTGCGGGGGAGAGCGGCGCAGATGAGCAAGGTGCCGTTCCTGTCGCGGGCGGCGTTCGCGCGGCTGACCACTCCGACCGCACGGGCGGCCTTGCGGGTGGGATTGACCCCCGACGTCGTCACCATCCTGGGGACCATCGTTGCGGTGGCGGGGGCGCTGACGCTGTTCCCGATGGGCAAGCTGTTCGCCGGGGCGTGCGTGGTCTGGTTCTTCGTCCTCTTCGACATGCTCGACGGGGCGATGGCCCGGGAACGCGGCGGCGGCACTCGGTTCGGCGCCGTGCTGGACGCCACCTGTGACCGGCTCAGCGACGGCGCGGTGTTCTGCGGGCTGCTGTGGTGGATCGCCTTCGGGCTGCACGACAAGCTGTTGGCGGTCGCCACGCTGATCTGCCTGGTCACATCGCAGGTGATCTCCTACATCAAGGCCCGTGCCGAAGCCAGCGGACTGCGCGGCGACGGCGGGTTGATCGAACGGCCGGAACGGCTCATCATCGTGCTCGCCGGCGCGGGCGTGTCCGACTTTCCGTTCGTCGCGTGGCCGCCCGCGCTGCCCGTGGCGATGTGGGTGCTGGCGGTGGCCAGCCTCCTTACCTGCGCGCAGCGGCTGCATGCGGTGCGCACCTCGCCGGGCGCGACCGACCGGCTGGTGAGCGAGCCATGATCCCCACTCCGCCGGGCATGAAAATGATTGGGGCACAACCCCTGCGCCGGTTGGCAAGCGGCGTGGTGGGCCGTGTCACGGGCGGGGTGAGCGCCGACTGGGCGTACGCGTCGGGCTGGATGGCGGTACGTGCGATGCCGGAGTTCGCCGCGCGCAACGCCTTTGAGGCCGGGGCGCGTTATGCCGCCCGCGGCGGCGGCCCCGACCAGCTGCGCAAGAACCTGGCTCGCGTCATCGGGGTGCCGCCCGAGGACGTGCCCGACTCGCTGATGCGGGCCTCACTGGCCTCCTATGCCCGCTACTGGCGCGAGGCGTTCCGCCTGCCGGGCATGGACCTGGTCAAGCTGGGCCGCGAACTCCACGACTCGGTCCTCGGGTCAGGCAACATCGAAGCGGCGCTGAACAGCGGCCGCGGCGCGGTGATCGCCTTGCCGCACAGCGGCAATTGGGACATGGCCGGGGTATGGCTGGCGCAGACACACGGCACCTTCACCACCGTCGCCGAGCGCCTCAAACCCGAATCGCTGTACCGGCGCTTCATTGCCTACCGTGAAGGCCTCGGCTTCGAGGTGCTGCCCCTGTCCGGGGGAGAACGGCCGCCGTTCGACGTGTTGTGCGATCGGCTGCGGGCCAACCGCGTGGTGTGCCTGATGGCCGAACGCGACCTCACCCGCACCGGCGTGCAGGTCGACTTCTTCGGTGAGCCCACCCGGCTGCCGGCCGGCCCGGCGAAACTGGCCATCGCGACCGGGGCGGCCCTGCTGCCGGCCCACTGCTGGTTCGAGGACCGAGGCTGGGGCGTCTTTATCGGCCCGCCGCTGGATTGCACCAGCGGCGACGTCAGCGTCATCACCCAGGCGATGGCCGATCAGTTCGAGAAGAACATCGCCGCCTGCCCCCAGGACTGGCACATGATGCAGCCGCAGTGGCTGGCCGACCTCCCCGAGGCCAAACAGGCGCGGCTGAAGGAAACCTGATGCGGATCGGGATGATCTGTCCCTACTCGTTCGACGTTCCGGGCGGGGTGCAGTCGCACGTCCTGCAGCTGGCCGAGGTGATGCGCGCCCGGGGGCACGACGTCAGCGTGCTCGCACCGGCCTCGCCGCACGCCGAACTGCCCGACTACGTCGTCTCGGCGGGCAAGGCCGTCCCGATTCCCTACAACGGGTCGGTGGCCCGGCTGCGGTTCGGGCCGGCCACCCACCGCAAGGTGAAAAAGTGGCTCGCCGAAGGCGATTTCGACGTGCTGCACCTGCACGAGCCCAACGCGCCGAGCCTGTCCATGTTGGCCCTCAACATCGCCGAGGGCCCGATCGTCGCCACGTTTCACACGTCGACCACCAAATCGCTGACGCTGACGGTGTTTCAGGGCATCCTGCGCCCGATGCACGAGAAGATCGTCGGCCGGATCGCGGTCTCCGATCTGGCCCGGCGCTGGCAGATGGAGGCGCTGGGCACCGACGCGGTGGAGATTCCCAACGGCGTCGACGTCGCCTCGTTCGCCTCGGCCCCGCATCTGGGCGGCTACCCGCGCCCCGGCAAGACGGTGCTGTTCCTGGGCCGCTACGGCGAGCCGCGCAAGGGCATGTCGGTGCTGCTCGATGCGCTGCCGACGGTGGTAGAGCGATTCCCCGACGTGCAGCTGCTGGTCGTCGGGCGCGGTGACGAAGACCAATTGCGCGCCCAGGCAGGCGAATTGGTGGAGCATGTCCGTTTCCTCGGCCAGGTCGACGACGCCGGGAAGGCTTCGGCCATGCGCAGCGCCGACGTGTATTGCGCGCCCAACCTCGGCGGGGAGAGTTTCGGCATCGTCCTGGTCGAGGCGCTGGCCGCCGGCACCCCGGTGGTGGCGAGTGACCTGGACGCCTTCCGTCGCGTGCTGGCCAGCGGCGACGTCGGATGCCTGGTGCCCGTCGGCGACGGCGACGCGCTTGCCGATGCGCTGATCGCGGTGCTGGAGGATGATGTGCTGCGGGAACGCTACGTGACGGCCGGTGCGGCGGCCGTCCAGCGCTACGACTGGTCGGTGGTGGCCAGCCAGATCATGCGGGTGTACGAAACGGTCGCCGCGACAGGCGCCAAGGTTGAGGTGGCCAGTTGATGACATGGCTGATCGTCGCCGTCGCGGTCTTCATCGCGGTGCTGGCAATCGTCGGCGCCTGGGCCTACCGCACCGCCAACCGGCTGGACCGGCTCCACGTCCGCTACGACCTGTCCTGGCAGGCGCTCGACGGTGCGCTGGGCAGGCGCGCGGTGGTGTCGCGCGCCGTCGCCATCGACGCCTACGGCGGGGCGCCCGAAGGGCGGCGGCTGGCGGCGCTGGCCGACGTCGCCGAGGGGGCGCCGCGGCCCGCTCGGGAACACGCCGAGAACGAGCTGTCGGCCGCGCTGGCCGGCGTCGATCCGGCATCGCTGCCGGCCGGTCTGATCGCCGAGCTGGCCGATGCCGAGGCCCGGGTGGTGCTGGCCCGCCGCTTTCACAACGACGCGGTCCGTGACACCCTGGCCCTGGCCGAACGGCCCCTGGTGCGGCTGTTCCACCTCGGCGGGACCGCCGCGCTGCCCAGCTATTTCGAGATCGTTGAGCGGCCCCACGCGCTGGCCCACGGCGCCTTGGGCTTTGACGGCGTCCTCAACCACCGCACCTCGGCGCGCGTCGTGCTGCTCGACGACACCGGTGCGGTGCTGCTGCTGTGCGGGTCCGATCCCGCACTGGCTGCCCAGCACGCGCCGAAGTGGTGGTTCACGGTGGGCGGCGAAGTGCAGCAAGGGGAGCGGCTGGCCGAGGCCGCCGCGCGCGAGCTGGCCGAGGAAACCGGTCTGCGTGTCGCGCCGGCGGAAATGGTCGGGCCGGTGTGGCGCCGCGACGAGGTCTTCGAGTTCAACGGCTCGCTGATCGACAGCGAGGAGTTCTACTTCGTCTACCGAACCCACCGATTCGAGCCGTCGCGCACGGGCCGAACCGAACTGGAACGCAGCTACATCCACGGCCACCGCTGGTGTGACGCTGCCGACATCGCCGCGCTGGTCGCGGCGGGGGAGACGGTGTACCCCAAGCAACTATCCGGACTGCTCACCGACGCGGCCGCGCTCGCCAGCGGCCGCGCCCCCGGGCCGTTGCTGCCCATCCGTTGACTCCGCGGGGTCAACGGGGGCCAAAGCGCCTCATTAGACTGGGTCGACAACGGTTGAAGGAGATCATGCAGTGAGTACCGCCCACCCGAGCAACGGGCGAACCGGAACGGCGCGCGTCAAACGCGGCATGGCCGAGATGCTCAAGGGCGGCGTCATCATGGACGTCGTCACCCCCGAGCAGGCCAAGATCGCCGAGGCCGCCGGCGCCGTCGCCGTCATGGCGCTGGAACGGGTGCCCGCCGACATCCGCGCGCAGGGCGGCGTGTCGCGGATGAGCGACCCCGACATGATCGAGGGCATCATCGCCGCGGTGACCATCCCGGTGATGGCCAAGGCGCGCATCGGCCACTTCGTCGAGGCGCAGATCCTGCAGAGCCTGGGCGTGGACTACGTCGACGAGTCCGAGGTGCTCACCCCCGCGGACTACACCCATCACATCGACAAGTGGAAGTTCACCGTGCCGTTCGTGTGTGGGGCGACCAACCTCGGTGAGGCGCTGCGCCGCATCAGCGAGGGCGCGGCCATGATCCGCTCCAAGGGCGAAGCCGGCACCGGTGACGTCTCCAACGCCACCACGCACATGCGGGCGATCGGTGGCGAGATCCGCCGCCTGACGTCGTTGTCGGAAGACGAGTTATACGTCGCCGCAAAGGAATTGCAAGCACCCCACGACCTGGTCGTGGAGGTGGCCCGGGCGGGCAAGCTGCCGGTCACGCTGTTCACCGCGGGCGGCATCGCCACCCCGGCCGATGCGGCGATGATGATGCAGCTCGGCGCCGAGGGCGTGTTCGTGGGTTCCGGGATCTTCAAGTCCGGCGATCCCGCCGCGCGCGCGGCCGCGATAGTCAAGGCCACCACCTTCTACGACGACCCCGACGTGCTCGCCAAGGTGTCGCGCGGGCTGGGCGAGGCGATGGTCGGCATCAACGTCGAGCAGATCGCGGAGCCCCACCGGCTGGCCGAACGCGGCTGGTAAAAACAGTCCGTGGCGATCGAAGAGATCCTTGATCTCGAGCAACTCGAGGTCAACATCTACCGTGGTCGGGTTTTCAGCCCGGAGTCGGGCTATTTCCAGCGCACGTTCGGCGGTCACGTGGCCGGGCAGTCGCTCGTCTCGGCGGTTCGCACCGTGGACCCCCACTACCAGGTCCACTCGCTGCACGGTTACTTCCTGCGGCCAGGCGACGCCAACGAGCCCACGGTGTTCATCGTCGAACGCACCCGCGACGGCGGGTCGTTCGCCACCCGGCGCGTCAACGCCATCCAGCACGGCGAAATCATCTTCAGCATGGGGGCGTCCTTCCAGACCGACCAGGAGGGCATCCACCACCAGGACGTCATGCCCGCCGCCGCGCCGCCGGACGGCCTGCCCGGCCTGGACTCGATCAAGGTGTTCGACGACGCCGGATTCAAGCAGTTCGAGGAGTGGGACGTCTGCATCGTGCCCCGAGAAAAGCTGCGGCTCTCGCCGGGCAAGGCCTCCCAACAGCAGGTGTGGTTCCGCCACCGTGACCCGCTGCCCGACGACCCGGTGCTGCACATCTGCGCGCTGGCCTACATGAGCGACCTGACGCTGCTGGGATCGGCGCAGGTCAACCACCTCGACGTGCGCGAGCACCTACAGGTGGCGTCGCTGGACCACGCCATGTGGTTCATGCGGGCGTTCCGGGCCGACGAGTGGCTGCTCTACGACCAGAGCTCGCCGTCGGCCAGCGGCGGCCGCTCGCTGTGCCAGGGCAAGATCTTCACCCAATCCGGTGAGATGGTCGCGGCGGTCATGCAGGAGGGGCTGACCCGCTTCAAGCGCGGGTACCAGCCGACCAACCAGTGAGCGCGCCGCGGATCGGGGTCCTGGCGCTGCAGGGCGACACCCGCGAGCACCTGGCGGCCCTGCGCGAGGCGGGAGCCGAGTCGATGCCGGTGCGCCGGCGCAGCGAGCTCGAATCGGTCGACGGTCTGGTCATCCCCGGCGGGGAATCGACCACCATGAGCCACCTGCTGCTCGACCTCGACCTGCTGGAGCCCTTGCGCGGCCTGCTCGCCGACGGGCTGCCCGCCTACGGCGCCTGCGCCGGGATGATCCTGCTGGCCAGCGAGATCCTCGACGCCGGCGCGGGCGGGCGTGCGGCACTGCCGCTGCGTGCGATCGATATGACGGTGCGGCGCAACGCTTTTGGGCGACAGGTCGATTCGTTCGAGGGTGACATCCCGTTCGCGGGGCTGAGCGATCCGGTGCGCGCGGTATTCATCCGCGCCCCCTGGGTCGAGCGCGCCGGTGACGACGTCGAGGCGCTGGCCAGCGCGGCCGGCCACGTCGTCGCGGTGAAGCAGGGCCGAAAGCTGG
The DNA here is from genome assembly GCF_001667145.1 of Mycobacterium sp. 852002-51971_SCH5477799-a. Lineage (GTDB taxonomy): Bacteria > Actinomycetota > Actinomycetes > Mycobacteriales > Mycobacteriaceae > Mycobacterium. The sequence goes on along the minus strand of NZ_LZIF01000083.1, from coordinate 16,932 downwards.
CCACGGCGTTTCACCCCGAGATGACCGGCGACCGGCGCATCCACCACCTGTTCGTCGACCTCGTCACTGGCTGACGATCGACCCAAATCCGGGGCCGACCGGGCATGATGTGCCCATGGCAGACATCAGACGGGGAGGCCTGCGCCGCGCCGCGAAGTTGGCGAGCTTGCCGGCCGGGGTGGCCGGCCGCGCGGCCCTGGGCGTCGGTAAGCGGATGACGGGCCAATCCAAGGACGAGGTCAACGCCGCGCTTTTGGAGAAGGCCGCCGACGAAATGTTCAAGGTGCTCGGCGAGCTCAAGGGCGGCGCCATGAAGGTCGGACAGGCGCTGTCGGTGATGGAGGCCGCGATACCGCCGCAATTCGCCGAACCATTCCGCGAGACCCTGGTCAAGTTGCAGAGCGAGGCCCCGCCGCTGCCCGCGGCCAAGGTGCACCGGGTGCTGGACGCCCAGCTGGGCATCAAGTGGCGGGACCGTTTCCAATCCTTCGACGACATCGCCGTCGCTGCGGCGAGCATCGGGCAGGTGCACAAGGGCGTGTGGAGGGACGGGCGCGAGGTCGCCGTCAAGATCCAATATCCGGGCGCCGACGAGGCGTTGCGCGCGGATCTCAAACTGATCCAACGGTTCAGCTGGATCGCCAAGCAGGTCGTACCGGGCGCCGACGTGGACCGGCTGGTGGCCGAGATCAACGACACCTTGGAAGCCGAATTGGACTATCGCCGGGAGGCCGAGAATCAGCGCGCCTTCGCCCTGGCCTTCGCCGGCGATCCGAAGTTCGCGGTGCCGGCCGTGGTTGCCAGCGCGCCGAAGGTCATGGTTTCGGAGTGGGTGGACGGTCGGCGTCTGTCCACGGTCATCGCCGAGGGGACCAAGGCCGAGCGCGATTCCGTGGCCGGGTTGTTGATCGAGTTCACCCTCAGCGCGCCCGCGCGGGTCGGCCTCGTGCACGCCGATCCACACCCGGGCAACTTCATGCTGCTGGCCGATGGTCGGCTGGGTGTCATCGACTTCGGTGCCGTCGCCGAGCATCCCGGTGGGATCCCGGCCGGCTTCGGCGAGCTGCTGTGCCGGGCGCGCGATGAACAATGGGACGAAGTGATCCGGCTGCTGAAGGAGCTCGGGTTCATGCCGGCCGGCTACGAACTGACCGCCGAACAGCTGGTGGAGTACCTGCAGCCGTTGTGGCCCTACATCGACCCGCTGCGGTCCGGCGAGTTTCACTTCACCCGCAAATGGTTTCGCAAGTCGGCGTTGGTCACCACCGATCCGCTGGCCGACGGATTCGGCGACCGGTTCAAGATGGCCCGGCAGATGACCATCCCGCCCGGCTACGTGATGTTGCTGCGCACCCTCGGCGGCTTGCTGGGCGTGGCCGTGCAACTCGACGCCACGACGGCGTACGCCGAACTGATCGAGCGATGGGTGCCGGGATTCTTCCCGCCTGGCGGTGTCCCGCCGGCGTCCACGTAGACTCGTCGGCGAACTTTACGTAACAGAAGAGGTAGAACACACCGATGAGCGGCCATTCCAAGTGGGCCACCACCAAACACCAGAAGGCCGTCAAGGACGCACGCCGCGGCAAGGAGTTCGCCCGGCTGATCAAGAACATTGAGGTCGCCGCCCGTACCGGCGGGGGGGACCAGGCGGGCAACCCGACGCTGTACGACGCCATCCAGAAGGCGAAGAAGACCTCGGTGCCCAATGACAACATCGAGCGTGCCCGCAAGCGCGGCGCGGGCGAGGAAGCCGGCGGCGCCGACTACCAGACCATCATGTACGAGGGCTACGGACCGAACGGCGTGGCGGTCTTGATCGAGTGCCTCACCGACAACCGCAACCGGGCGGCCGGCGAGGTCCGGGTGGCGGTGACCCGCAACGGTGGCAACATGGCCGACCCCGGCTCGGTGTCCTACCTGTTCACCCGCAAGGGCGTCGTCACCCTGGAGAAGAACGGCCTGACCGAGGACGACGTGCTGACCGCCGTGCTCGAAGCCGGCGCCGAGGACGTCAACGACCTCGGTGAGAGCTTCGAGGTCATCTCCGAACCGACGGACCTCGTCGCGGTGCGCACGGCGTTGCAGGACGCCGGCATCGACTACGAATCGGCCGAGGCGAGCTTCCAGCCCTCGGTCAGCGTGCCAGTCGACGTCGAGGGAGCGCGGAAGGTGTTCAAGCTGGTCGATGCGCTGGAGGACAGCGACGACGTGCAGAACGTCTGGACCAACGTTGACCTGTCCGACGAGGTGCTGGCCGCCCTCGACGAGGAATAGTTCGCTTTCGCCGAGCGTGCACTCAGGGCGAGATTCAGGCCGATTTTTCGCCATCAGTGCACGCTCGGCGTGACCAAGGCAACTGCCAGAAACTACTCGTACCCGTGCCGCATGTCCTCGACGATGCGCGGATTGTCCAGGGTCGACGGCTCCACCGGCCGCGGCCCGATGTCGCCGGAGAAGACGCCCGCGGCGTCGAGCACCTGCTGGTTGAGGTAACGCAGCGGCGGCGCATTGGTGGGCACCTTCGGTGCGGGTGCGACGCCGGCGCGCTGCGCCAGGGCGAATCCCCAGTCGCCGAACGTGGGCACGTGCACGTGATACGGCGTGACCGCATAGCCGGCCGCAAGGATCGTCGATACCGTGCGCCAATACGCCGTCGGCGTGGAGAAGGGACTGCCCGCCTGCACCACCATCAGGCCACCGGGCGCGAGCGCGCGGGCGACCAGCGCGTAGAACTCCGCGGAGTACAGCCGGCCCAGCACGGGTGTGTCGGGGTCGGGAAGGTCGACGATCACCGCGTCGAAGCGGTCCACGTTCGGCCCGCGCAACCAGTTCATCGCGTCCTCGGTCAGCACGGACACCCGGGGGTTGTCCAGCGAGCCGCCATTGGCCACTCGCAGCGTGGTGCGCGCGACGTCGATCACCGCGGGGTCGAGCTCGACCTGCACGATCCTGGAAATGCCTGGCTGGCGCAGCAATTCGCGCGCCGCCAGGCCGTCTCCGCCGCCGAGCACCAGCACCGAATGGGCGCCGTTGCCGAGGGCGGGATAGACGAGGCTCTCGGTGTAGCGGTATTCGTCTCGGGTGGAGAACTGCAGCCCGCCGTTGAGATACAGCCGGGTGTCGTTGCCGCGGCGGGTCACCACGATCTCTTGATAGGCCGTGTGCCGGTAGACGATGATCGGGTCGGCGTAAAGCCTTTGCCTGCTTGTTGTTTCGATGTCGCCCGAACGCAGCAGGAGGGTGGCGAGTAGCGCGACGGCGGCGGCCAGCGCGCAGATCGCCAGCACCAGCTGCCGCGTCGAAACCACTTGGCGCAACAGGAAAATCGCTACGACCGCGGCGGCCGCCAGGTTGATCATGCCGGTGGCGGCCGCACCGCGGATCATCCCCAACTGCGGCAGCAACAGGAACGGCCAGACCAGGCCGCCCAGCAGCGCGCCCAGGTAGTCGGCGGCGTTGAGGTTGGCCAGCGTCCGCCCGGCATCGGCCGCACCGGCTGTCCGGCCACCTTGCAGCAGCGTCATCAGCAGCGGCACCTCGGCACCCACCAGACCACCGATGAGCGCCGTGCTCAGCGCGAGCACCCACGTCGACCCGTCCACGAACGCGAACACCACGTACAGCGCGGCCGCCGACAGGCCACCGATGATGCCCAGCAGCGCCTCGACGGCGATGAAGGTGATCGCGGCGTGCGCCAGCAAGGGTTTGACCAGCAGGGCGCCCACGCCCAGCGCGGCGATGTAGCCCGCGACGATCAGGGAGGTGGCGACGATCCCGCCGCCATCCAGACTGGCTGAGAGCGTCAGCAGCGCGAGTTCGTAGATGATGCCGCAGGCCGCGCACGCGGCCACCGCGGCCAGCAGCAGCGCCCGCCATCGACCCGAGGGCCCCGCGGACGGCGCCGCCTCGGGCGGCCGCACATCGACAGCGCTCATGACACCGCCGCGGCGGTCACCCCTCCCACCGCGAGCAGTATCAGCGCCACGGCGAACGATCCCGGATGCAGCTCCGGCTCGTCGATGTGTTCGTGGAAGCTGCCCGGAATCAGCAGGTGCATCGTCAGCAGCGCTATCCCCAGCAGGATCACGCCCATCAGCCCGTACACCGCCACGCCCAGGAGTCCCTGGCCCAGCTGGCTGTAGCTGTTGGCGATGGCGGTGATGATGACGACGGTCAGGGCGACGTACATCGCGCCCGCGACCACCACGGCGTTGGGGCGGCGGTCGATGAACACCAGCTGGCGCAACTTCCCCGGGGTCAGCACGTCGACCGCGTAGAACCCGATGAGAAGCACGGCCATGCCGACGACGAAGTACAGAATCGTGGCGACCGCGCCTTTCAGCACGGGATTGAGGTCGACGGTGCCGATCTCGACGGCAAGGTACATGGTGCTCTCCTTTGCGTTCACTTGATTCCGCCGGGGCCGCCGGGAGTGCCTCCGGCGCCGCCCGACGGGGATCCGGGGGAAAATCCGGGGCCCAGGAAGATGAAGGCGCCGTGGCTGTATCCGGCGCTCAGCGGTTCGACGCGGATGCTGCACTCATAACCGCCGTCGGGGCCGACGATCACGATGTTGTTGCTGTAGCGCAGGTACTCGGTCTTGCCGTTGTCGGCTCGCGCGTCGGGTTGGGCGTAGTCGGCCAACGTGTCGGCGACCTGTTCGAGCGAACCGGTGCACTGGTAGCGGGTCCCGTTCGCGTCGCGGGCGTACTCGTGATAGTGGCCGGCCACGTACGACGCAATGTTCTTCTGTAGCAGGATGATTCCGAAGATCAGGCACGCCACGGCGGCTGCGCCCAGCACTCCGGCGATCACGAACAGGCGGTTGCGGCTCACGGGTGCCACCGGCTGGCCGTGCGAACCACCGTGCCGCCACCCGTCAGACGTCCGGGATAGAGGTGCCAGGTCTGCCAGCGCCAGCCGGCGCCGTCGGGTTCGGCGGCCAGCACGGTCAGTGCGGCGTCATCACCGGGAAAGGTGCCGCCGAGCCAGCCCGCCCGGCGCGCGCAACGGCCGCGCAGGTCCTGCGCGAGCCGGCGAAAGCTCGCCTCGTCGTGGGCGTCGGTACGCGACTGCAGACTGTAGCCGGGCGCGTCGGTGCGCTCGGGCAGGTCGGCCCCGAGATTGCGTGCCGTGCAAGAGATTTCCTCGGAAAACCGGCCGCCGGCGTGCTCGACCGCGACGACATGTGACGCGCCGAGCACGCCCAGCAACAGCGTGGCGCCACCGGCGGGGTGGTCCAGGCGGCAGCTGGCCAGCGGCGCGGGCACCGGCTCGTTGAGCGCGAGTCCCAGCCTTTCCCCGGATACGTCGGCCGGAGTCACGGCGAGTTGATGAAGGGGCACCGACCTGACCTCGTGCCCTACGCCGAGCTGGGTGGGGGTGCCGAATACACGGTGATCTCGCCCGGCGAGACGGACTTGCCCGTCGATACCTCCCAGGGCATGTCCGGGGCCCAGCGCTCGAACGAGAGCAGCGCCGACTCGTCGGCGTTGGTGCAGTCGACGAACTCCATCTCGCCGCCGGCCGGCAGGCCGGTGGTGCCTTCGGTCGTGTAGGAGGCGCGCCCGCGCTCGGACTCATGGAACGTGACGCCGTCGACGACGTATTGGTCGCCGGGCCGCAGTGATATGTCCTTGCGCTTGACCCACATCGCCAGCTCCAGGCGTCCGTCGTCCTCCTCGACGCTGAACCAGAGCGGCTGGTCGCCGCCCTCCAGCAGGTGCTCCCACCACACGAAAGGTCCTTCGCGGTAGGTGACCGAACCGCGCACGATGTAGTCGATGCCGCTGTAGCTGACGATGGCGCCGGGGCCCAGTTGACGCGGACCGAACTGCGGCATCGCGTCGGAGGAGAGCGGGTCCTGGCGCCCGCCTCGCTGGGCCGGCTGCTTGGGTCGTCGCAAAGCCACCACCAGCACCACGATGGATGCGATGAAGAGCACCACGGCGATCATGACCAGCAGAGATCCCACGCCAACCCCTCCGTTGCCACGTTGCTCGAGCGAACGTGGGGCTAAAGCTAACAGCTTTTCGGCGGAATCGGCGACGTAACGTCGCCGCTGGAATCGGCCGCGCCGCCGCGTGTCGCGCCCGCGCGCGTCGGCGCCGGCCGCTAGGGTATCGAACAGCTGTTCTACTAGGTGGGAGCGGGAATGCGGGTGATGGGCGTCGATCCCGGCCTGACCCGATGTGGTCTGTCGGTCGTCGAAACCGGGCGGGGGCGCACGGTCGTCGCGCTCGATGTCGACGTGGTGCGCACGCCCTCGGACGCGCCGCTCGCCGAGCGGCTGCTGACGATCAGCGATGCCGTCGAGCACTGGCTGGCCACCCACCAACCGGACGTCGTGGCGATCGAGCGGGTGTTCTCCCAACTCAACGTGTCGACGGTGATGGGCACCGCCCAGGCCGGCGGCGTCGTCGCGCTGGCCGCGGCCAGACGCGGCATCGACGTGCACTTCCACACCCCCAGCGAGGTCAAGGCCGCGGTCACCGGCAACGGCGCGGCCGATAAGCTCCAAGTCACCGCCATGGTCACCAGAATCCTTGCGCTGCAAGCCAAACCGACACCGGCCGACGCCGCCGACGCGCTGGCGTTGGCGATTTGCCATTGCTGGCGCGCGCCGATGATCGCCCGGATGGCCGCGGCGGAGGCGATGGCCGCCGAGCAGCGGCGAAAATACAAGGCCACCTTGGATGCCAAGCTGAAGGCCGCGCGATGATCGCCTCGGTGCGCGGCGAGGTTCTCGAGGTGGCGCTCGATCACGTGGTGATCGAGGCCGCCGGCGTCGGCTACCGGGTGAACGCGACCCCGTCGACGCTGTCCACGTTGCGGACCGGGACCGAGGCGCGGCTGATCATCGCGATGATCGTCCGCGAGGACTCGATGACGCTGTACGGCTTCACCGACACCGACACCCGCGATCTGTTCTTGACGCTGCTGTCGGTGTCGGGGGTCGGGCCGCGGCTCGCGATGGCGACCCTGGCCGTACACGACGCCGGGGCGCTGCGCCAAGCGCTGCACGACGGCGACGTCACCGCGCTGACCCGGGTGCCCGGAATCGGCAAGCGCAGCGCCGAACGGATGGTCCTGGAATTGCGCGACAAGGTCGGCGCCGGCTTCGCGGCCGGAGGAGCGTCGCCCGCCGCGGGCCTCAACGGCCACGCGATACGCGGGCCGGTGGTGGAGGCGCTGGTCGGACTCGGTTTCGCCGTCAAGCAGGCCGAGGAGGCCACCGACAAGGTGCTGGCCACCGACCACGACGCCAGCACGACGGCCGCCCTGCGCGCCGCCCTGTCGATGCTGGGTAAGTCCCGATGACGGACGACTACGAGGAACGAGAGGTTTCCCCGGCACTGACCGTGGGTGAGGGCGACGTCGACGTCAGCCTGCGTCCGCGCTCGCTGCGCGAGTTCATCGGCCAGCCGCGGGTGCGCGAGCAACTGCAGCTCGTCCTCGAAGGCGCCAAAAACCGCGGCAGCACACCGGATCACATCCTGTTGTCCGGTCCGCCGGGGCTGGGCAAGACGTCACTGGCGATGATCATCGCGGCCGAGCTCGGGTCCTCGCTGCGGATGACGTCGGGGCCCGCGTTGGAACGCGCCGGTGACCTGGCGGCGATGCTGTCCAACCTGGTCGAACACGACGTGCTGTTCATCGACGAGATCCACCGCATCGCCCGGCCCGCCGAGGAGATGCTGTACCTGGCCATGGAGGACTTCCGGGTCGACGTGGTGGTCGGCAAGGGTCCCGGGGCTACGTCGATTCCGCTGGAGTTGGCGCCGTTCACCCTGGTCGGCGCGACCACCCGGTCCGGCGCGCTGACCGGCCCGCTGCGCGATCGGTTCGGTTTCACCGCGCATATGGACTTCTACGAGCCCTCCGAGCTGGAGCGGGTGCTGGCGCGCTCCGCCGGGATCCTGGGCATCGAACTCGGCGGCGACGCGGCCGAGGAGATCGCCCGGCGCTCGCGCGGAACACCGCGGATCGCCAACCGGTTGTTGCGCCGGGTTCGCGACTTCGCCGAGGTGCGCGCAGACGGTGTGATCACCCGCGATGTCGCCAAGGCCGCGCTGGCCGTCTACGACGTCGACGAGCTGGGCCTGGACCGGCTGGACCGGGCGGTGCTTTCGGCCCTGACCCGCAGCTTCGGGGGCGGACCGGTCGGGGTGTCGACGCTGGCGGTGGCAGTGGGCGAGGAGGCCGCCACCGTCGAGGAGGTCTGCGAGCCGTTCCTGGTGCGCGCCGGCATGGTCGCGCGCACGCCGCGAGGCCGGGTGGCCACCGCCCAGGCCTGGACACATCTCGGCATGACCCCGCCGGCCGGGGTGACCGGCTTCGGCCAGGCCGGCCTGTTCGACTAGCGACGCCCGAACAATTCGCGGCCAAATCGTGACCTTTGCGCCGAGCCCGGGCCCGAGGCGCGTCCGCCCCGGGGTTTGGCCAGCTCAGACCCGCCCGCGCCGTCCATCGCACGGCCTCGGGCGCGCCGGCCGCGCCTCACCCCAGCGGCCTCAGCAAACGCCTGGGCACCGCGTGAGCGGTTACACCCCAACACCGTAGGGTAACCAGCCCCACAGCAGTCATACCTGTCTGAAGGAGGTTCCGATGAGGACCACGAGCCGAGACTACGGTCGCCCCCGCGCGCTGTACATGCCACGTACCCGCGGCGCGCTAACCGGGTTACTCCTGATACTTCTGGGTGCGTGGGGTGCGTTGGTGCCCTTCTTCGGGCCCAATGTCAACTGGGCGTATATGGCCGATCCGGCCTGGACGTGGACCACGGCCAAAGGCTGGCTGGAGGTGCTCCCCGGGGTGGCGGCCGCGGTGGGCGGCTTGCTGGTGCTGATGTCCGGTAACCGGGCCAGCGCGGTGCTCGGCGGCTGGCTGGCGGTCGCCGGTGGCGCCTGGTTCGTGGTGGGCCGCGCGTTCGCGTCGACACTCGGCATCGGAGACCTCGGTCAACCGATGGCTTCGACGGACCTGAAGCGAGCCCTGCTCGAGGTCACCTACTTCACCGGCCTGGGCGCCCTGATCGTGTTCCTGGGCGGGGCCGCTGTTGCGCGGCTGGCCGTTCGCCACGCGCGAGACGTCGTCGCGACCGAGCCGGCGCCGGTGGCGGGCGAAACCGTGCCCGCGGCCGAACCGGTTATGTACGACGAGGGTCGCGTCCCGGCGGGAGCACAAACCAACGCCTTGGCCGACGAGCCAGCGGACCGCGGGCGCACCGGTGGTGGCCTGTTCCGTCGGCGCTCCGGCGAGGGTGGCCTGTTCCATCGGCGCACCGATGGTGGGGGCCTGTTCCACCGGCACCATCACGCGGGCGCCTGACGCATTAAATCCAGGCGAAGGCACCGGTAGCCGCGGCTACCGGTGCCTGTTCGCGTCAGGCTGGCCGGGGTGAGCGCCGCTCGGTAAAGTTCACCGGCGCCCAGACATGCGGTATCTGGCCGCGTCGCGGTCCCCAACCAGCGAGGAGGGACGATGATCGCCACCGCCTTGGTGTTCGCCGCACTGGCGGCGTTGCTGCACGTCTACATATTTGTGATGGAATCGTTGACCTGGACCTCGCCGCGCACCCGCGCCACGTTCGCCACCACCGAGGCCGAAGCCGAAACCACCAAGCTGCTCGCCTTCAACCAAGGGTTCTACAACCTCTTTTTGGTCGTCGTCACCGGTGTGGGCATCATCGCGGTTGCCTTGGGGCACAAAGGTATCGGAGCGTCGCTCGTCTTCGCCGGCGTCGGATCGATGGCTGCGGCCGCGTTGGTTCTGGTCGCGTCCGACCGCGACAAGGCGCGCGCCGCCGCGACGCAGGGCTCGCTTCCGGCGATCGCCATCGTGCTCCTGGTGCTCGGCCTTCAGTAGTAACACCAGTCCCATCAGCCTCAACAGCCACGGCTGGCGGTCGCTTTCGCTTCCCTTATGGGTTAGTAGTGAAAGGCGCTGGGTAACCACCCCAGGCCGGAAACCGACCCGGTATTCAACGAGGGGATGTCATGAAATACGCAGAAGACGGCCACACCCGCGGGCTGAGTATGCCGCGCTCGCGCGGCGCGGTCAGCGGATTGCTCCTGGTCATCTTGGGAGCGTGGGGGGCGTTAATACCGTTTGTTGGCCCGCACTTCAATTTCGCCTACACACCGGACCGGGACTGGGCATGGAGCACGGCCCGCGGCTGGCTCGAGGTCGCCCCGGGCGCGGCGGCCGTAGTGGGCGGCCTGTTGCTGATCGTCGCCGGAAACCGTGTCGCCGCCGCATTGGGCGGTTGGCTGGCCGTGCTGGCCGGTGTCTGGTTCGTCGTGGGCGGTCAGGTCGCCCCTCTGCTGGGAATCGGCTCGGCCGGTGACCCGATCGCCGCGAGCGATCGCAAGCGCGCGGTGCTCGAGGTTACGTATTTCTCGGGGCTGGGCACGCTGATCGTCTTCCTGGGCGGTGTTGCGCTGGCCCGCACCGCCGCGCGCCTGGCGCGCGACGTGCATCCGGTGGCCGGTGAACGCGCCGCGGCGCCGACCGTTGATCCGTACCGGGAGTCGACTTACGACGAGCCGGCCGAGGTCTCTTCGGGTGCGCTGACCAAGCCGCGATACGCGGCCGACGCCCAGCCCAAGCGGGGATGGCGTCGTAACCGCGCCGGTGCGGGGGCCGGTGGCAACGCCGCGTACCTGCGCTGGCCGCACCCGCAACAATAGACTTGCGCACAGACAAGCCGCCCAGCCCTAAAAGGGCTGGGCGGCTTGCTGTTTGGCCTACCTCAGAGCAGTCCGAGCAATTGCAGGTTGGTGATGTACTTGACGATGACCGGTGTCGACACGTGCGGAATGTCTTTGTCGGGACCGATCTTCGCTTCCTGCACCGCCGCACGGAATACATCGGTGGGTGCCATCGAGCCGTTGATCGGCTTTTCCGGCTTCTGGTAGTTGTGCAACAGCGGCAGCAGCGAGTACTGACGCTGCCGATCCGGCAGGGCCCGCAGCGAGGTCTCGAACCGCCGCAGCCATTCGGAGTAGTCGGCGATGCGCTCGATCGAATAGCCGGCCTCGACCAGCCAGTCGATGTACTCGTCCAGGCCGATGCCGTCGTCGTACGGGTTCATCACGTGGTAGGTCTGGAAGCCGGTGTCGCTGTCGGTGATCTGCGTTCCCAGCGTCGAGATCGCCGCGGCGATGAACTCGACCGGCAGACCGTCGTAGTGTGCCCGCTGCCGGTTGCCGTCGGCGTCGAGCTCGTAGAACGAACCGGGCGCGATACCGGTGGCGACCAGGCTCAGCATCAGGCGGGTGAACATGTCCGGCAGGTTGAGCTGTCCGGCATAGGTGGTGTCGGCCAGGATCATGTCGCAGCGGAACACCGTGGCGGGCAGCCCGCACAGGTCGTGTGCCTCACGCAGTAGCACCTCGCCGGCCCACTTGCTGTTGCCGTAGCCGTTGGCGTAGTTGTCGTTGATCTCGCGGGTGGCGCTGATCTGCCGGATGTCGGCGTTCTCGACGAACGTGCCCGGCTTGATCTGGTCGCCCACACCGATCGTCGACACGTACGTGTAGGGCTTTTGCTTCGACGTCAACGCAATCCGGATCAGCTCCGCGGTGCCCAAAGCGTTGGGCCCGAACAGCTCGCTGTAGGGCAACACGTGGTTCACCAGCGCCGCCGGGTCGACGATCGCGTCGACCTCATCGGCCAGCCGCTGCCAGGTCTGCGGGTCCAGGCCGAGGTTGGCCTCACCCTTGTCGCCCGCGATCACCTCGAGGTGGTCGGCGGCCAGCTTCTGGTAGTGCGCCAGCAGTTTCGGGTCGCCGCTGTCGAAGGTCTTGTCCAGCCGGGCCCGCGCCTCCTCATCAGACTTGCCGCGCACCAGGGCGATGACCTTGCCGCCGACCATGTCCATCCGCTCGAGCCAATCCAGTGCCAGGTAGCGGCCCAGGAATCCGGTCGCACCGGTCAGCAGCACAGTGCGCACCTCGGTCGCCGGCTTCGGCAGGCTCGGCGCGGCGGCCAGGGTCGCCTCGTCGATGAACTTGTCCAGCGTGAGATCACTGGCGTGCACCGTGGTGGCGCCACGCCCGTGCACGGCGGCGAACGTCGGCCGCTTGGAGCCCTGCAGCTCGGCCTCGATGTAGGCGGCGATGGCCGCCAGGTCGTTGGCCGGGCTGACGATGACACCCACCGGGACGTCGACATCGAAGATCTCGCGCAGCAGGTTGCCGAAGGTCAACGCCGACAACGAGTCTCCACCCAGATCGGTGAAGTGGGCGTCGGGGGACAGGTCGCTGGTCGCGGCCCCCAGCATGGCGGCCGCGGCCCGGCTCACGGTCTGCAGCACCGGCGCGTCGGCGCCGCTGCGGCGCAGCTCGGCCAGCTCGTTGGCCTGCCCTGCGGCCAGGTCGGCGTAGATCTGCTCGAGCCGTTCGCCGTAGTGCTGCTTCAACTTCGGCCACGCCAGCTTGCGGATCCCGGTCAGCAGACCGTTTTCCAGCGTGAACGGGGCCGTCTCGATGATGAAGTCGCGCGGCACCTCGTAGGATTGCAGGCCGGTCTCCTTGGCGACCTTCTGCAGCGAGTCGGCGATCTTCGGCTTGAGCGACTCGATGTCGTTGTCCGCCAACGCCTCTTGAGTCGGCACCACGACGGCCAGCAGGTAGGGCTGAGAGCTGTTGCCGTAGACGTAGATCTGGCGGATCAGCGGGCTGTTGCCGAACACCGCTTCCAGTTTGGCCAGCGTCACGAACTCGCCCTGCGCGAGCTTCAGCACGTTGTTGCGGCGGTCGACGTACACCAGCCGGTCCGGACCGATCTCGGCGAACACGTCACCGGTCCGGTAGTAGCCGTCGTCGTCGAAGACGTTGGCAGTCGTTTCGGCCCGCTTGTAGTAGCCGGGGAACATGTTCTCGGTCCGCAGCAACAGCTCACCGCGCGGATGCGGGCGGTCGGTGCTGAAATAACCCAGATCCGGAACGTCGACCAGCTTGTAGTCGATCACCGGCGGACGCTGAATCTCCCCGTCGAACAACACCATTCCGGCCTCGGTCGAGCCGTAGCCGTCCATCAGGTGCATCTGCAGCAGCGACTCGGCCCACTTCTTCAATTCCGGTGAGGTGGGTGCGGAGCCCGTCATCGCGAAGATGAACCGCCCGCCCAGCAGGTACTGGCGCTGTTCGTCCAGAACCGCGGCCTCGACCACGTCGCGGTCCGCGCCGTCGGCCAGACGACGCTCGACCTGGCGTTGGAATTCGCCGTACAGCGTCTCCCAGATGCGCGGGACGAAATTCAGCTCGGTGGGGCGCACCAGCTCGAGGTCCTCGAGCAGGGTGGACAGGTCGCTGCGGGCCGCGAAGTAGGCGGTGCCGCCATTGCCCAAGGTGCCGTAAAGGATTCCGCGTCCCATGACGTGGCTCATGGGCATGAAGTTGAGGGTGATCGATGCGGCGCTCTCGCCGAACCAGTTCTTGCTGCCGCGGCGCCACATCTTGCCGACGTTGCTCTGCGGGTACATCGCGCCCTTGGGCGCGCCGGTGCTACCGGAGGTGTAGATGAGCAGCGCCAGCGAGTCCTCGTCGGTCTCCGGCTCGACGGCGGCCGGTAGGTCCTTGCCGCGGCGCAGCACGTCGGCGAGCGCCTCGACGACCACGTCGGTGCCGGCCAGCCGCGCCACGGCGCCGTCCACGGCCTCGCGCTGGTCGTCAACCTCGGGGTGGTAGTCGAACACGACGAGCTTGCCGGGCACGTGGTCGCCGGCCAGGATCAGCTCCACGGCGTCGGTCAGCTGGTTGACGCTCGACGCGATCAAGCTGGGCTCGGTCTCGGCCACGATCGGCTGCAGCGACGTGATCGCCGCGCTGGTCTGCAGCGGCACCGACACGGCTCCGATGGTGGCCAGCGCCATGTCGACGGTGGCGTAGTCGACGCTGTTGAAGCCCAACACGCAGACGCGGTCGCCGGGGCTCACCGAGTCACTGAGCCAGGCCCGGCCGAGCGCCGAAACCCGTTCGCCCAGTTCGCCATACGTGATGGTCTCGAAGCGGGGGAGCAGCTCGGCCGACGTGCGTCCGGTCTTGGCGTCCTTGACGAACTCGACGCCGCGCTGCGCCAGCGCCGGCCGGTCGGCGTAGCCGTCCAGCACGGTCCGAATGATCTGGTGCAGCCGCAGCCCGGGTTGTTCGGTGGCCGCGGTGACCGCGGGGTCCGGTCGGGTGGCGGCGAACTGGGGGTCGTTGGCAATGAGTTCTTCGACGCGACGGTCGAGTTGTTCGTCATGAATAGCGGTCGACATAAACAGATCCCTTGCAAATGAAAGTTAGCGAGTCAATTCGCGCTGTCCGCGCTGACCCATAGAACGTTAGCTAAAGTAACGGTATTCCACCATGATCCAACATTCGTGGTGTTTGTGAGATTGCCCACGTGGAGCCGGGGCTTTTTCAGGTCTTACAGGTCGCCCAGCAGCGCCCCGAGGACGTCGATGCCCTCGGCCAGCAGTTCGTCGCTGATGGTCAGCGGGGGCAGCAGCCGGATGATGTTGCCGTACATGCCGCAGGTCAGGACGATCACTCCGGCGGCGGCCGCCGCGACGGACAGCCTCTGGGCCAAGTCCTTGTCTGGCTCAGCGGTTCCCGATTTCACCAATTCGATGGCGATCATGGCGCCCCGACCACGCACGTCGCCGATCCGGTCGTCGCCGGTCTGCAGGCGCAGCAGTGGTTCGGTGATCAGACGTTCCAACTGCCGGGCCCGATCGATCAATCCGTCATTCTCGATCGTCTCGATGGTGGCCAGCGCGGCCGCACACGCCAGAGGATTTCCGCCGAAGGTGCCGCCCAAACCGCCGACATGCGGCGCGTCCATGATCTGTGCCCGGCCGGTGACCGCCGACAGCGGCAGTCCGTCGGCGATGGCCTTCGCGGTGCAGATCAGGTCGGGCTCGATGCCCTCGTGCTCACACGCGAACATGGCGCCGGAGCGCGCGAATCCCGTTTGCACCTCGTCGGCGATGAACACCACGTCGTTGTCGTGGCACCAGTCCAGCAGGGCGGGCAGAAATCCCTCGGCCGGAACGATGAACCCGCCCTCGCCCTGGATGGGCTCGATGACGAGGGCGGCCAGGTTGTCGGCACCGATCTGGCCGTCGATGACCCTGATGGTGCGCGCGGCGGCCTTCTCCCCGTCGGTGGCCAGTTCCTTGTCGACCAGGCCGTCGCGATAGGGGTAGGACAGGGGCGCGCGGTATACCTCCGGCGCGAACGGGCCGAAGCCGCCCTTGTATGGCATCGACTTGGCGGTCAGCGCCATGGTCAGGTTGGTGCGGCCGTGGTAGGCGTGGTTGAACGCCACGACGGCGGGCTTGCGGGTGTAGGCGCGTGCGACCTTGACGGCGTTCTCGACCGCCTCCGCGCCGGAGTTGAACAGCACGGAGCGCTTCTCACCGGAGCCCGGCGTGATTCGGTTCAGCGTCTCCGCGACGGCGACGTAGGACTCATACGGCGTCACCATGAAGCACGTGTGGGTGAACTCGGCCACCTGCGCGCGGACCGCTTCGACCACTCGGGGCGACGAGTTGCCGATGGTCGTTACGGCGATCCCGGATCCGAGGTCGATCAGCCGGTTGCCGTCGACGTCCTCGATGATGCCGCCGCCGGCACGCGCCACGAATACCGGCGTCGAGACGTTCACCGCGTGCGACACCGCCGCCGCGCGGCGCTTGGTCAGTTCCAGCGATGCCGGACCGGGGATCTCGGTGACGAGCTGGCGAGTCTGCTCGAGGCTGGCCACACATAACTCCTCCCCGCGGCGCGCGGGTCACGTCGCGTCAAAAGCCTATCGAGCTTGACGCCGGCGGGCACTCGGTGCACCGTGGCGGACGGTCGCCGCAGGTGGCCTGCCAGACTGAACGGGCACACTGGACCGTTACGAGGTGCGCGATGCTCGCGGCACCGTTGGTCCCGATATTCACGACGAAAGACAGGCGCGTCCATGCAGAGCTTGATCCTGTTCCTGCCGTTCCTGCTCATCATGGGCGGGTTCATGTACTTGGCATCGCGCCGCCAGAAGCGTGCGATGCAGGCCACCATCGACCTGCACGAGTCGTTGCGTCCGGGCGACCGGGTGCACACCACGTCGGGCCTGCAGGCCACCGTCGTCGAGATCACCGACGACACCGTCGACCTCGAGATCTCACCCGGCGTGGTGACCACCTGGATGAAGCTGGCGATCCGCGACCGGATCCTGCCCGACGACGACGAAGACCTGGCCGACGGCGACGGCTCCGCCGAGGAGGGCTCGATCACCAAGGATTCCTGACGCGGATTCCCCACCCGGCGGACCGCTTGCACAACGGGCAAGTGAGGGCCACGTAGGCTCTGTCCGGGGTAAGTAACCGATTTCAAGGAGATAGAAGGAACGTGGCATCGTCTTCGGCGCCGGTGCACCCTGCCCGCTACCTGTCGATCTTCTTGTTACTGCTCGTCGGGGTCTACCTGCTGGTGTTTCTGACCGGGGACAAGCGGGCCGCTCCCAAGCTCGGCATCGACCTCCAGGGCGGCACCCGCGTCACCTTGACCGCGCGCACTCCGGACGGCTCGAAGCCCAGCCGTGAGGCGTTGGCGCAGGCCCAGCAGATCATCGGTGCCCGAGTCAATGGGCTCGGTGTCTCCGGCTCGGAGGTCGTCGTCGACGGCGACAACTTGATCATCACCGTCCCCGGGAACGACGGCAACGAGGCCCGCAACCTGGGTCAGACCGCCCGCCTCTACATCCGGCCCGTGCTCAACTCGATGCCGGCCCAGAGCGCAGAGCCCAAGCCGCCGGCGCGCCGGCCCGCGGGCGGCCAGCCCGCGCCCGGTCAACCGGCTCCGGGGCAACCCGCTCCCGCTCAGCCCGCGCCCGGTCAGCCGGCCCCCGCTCAACCCGCGCCCGCGCACCCGGGTGCCCAGCCCCGGCCCTATC
>NZ_LZIF01000082.1 GCF_001667145.1 Mycobacterium sp. 852002-51971_SCH5477799-a | reverse complement strand
CCGCCCGCGCCGCGGGCAACTCCGGCCCACCCTACCCCGGCGACGCCCAAACCTCTGGCCCGCCACAGGGCCGCCCGAATAAGCGCCAACCGCCGCCAAAGGAAAACCCGGTCGAGTCCCTTGCCGTCATTCGCCGGATCAGCGTCAGCGTGCGCCGCGGCTTCTGCGTCATCCCAAGTGGATGCAACGCAATCACCTTGTGCAACTGCGTTATCCGAAGAGTTCGACAACGGCCGGGTCGAAGCGGGCATGGTTCCCTCGCATCCCCATTCGGGACACCGATGAGCTGTTCTTGCGTGTTGACGTTCACACAACACCCGATGGACGGTCGCGCGGCTGAGGCCCACCGCGTGGCGAAGATCTGCGATGGCTTCCCGACTTTGATTGAGTGCCAGCCCTCTGACTGCTCAAACGTTGTGGAGCTAAGGGGATTCGAACCCCTCACCTATTCGATGCGAACAAGACTTTCTGGGCGTCTGTTGGTGCTTATGCCGTTGACGCTGTTAAGAATCTGCTCGTCATCAGGCTGACGGCGTTGGCTCTGATAGACCGCTGACGGAGCTACTGCGGACGGATTGCGGACGCTGCTTTCAATCTCATCGCCGGAGAGAGAAGGACGCTGGGCTGTGCAAGGCGGTCGTCACTCGCCTAAGGTGCCACCCCCACCCGGTCAGTCGTTCCTTGCCTTCAGTCGGTTGCCAGCCACTATCCGCCGCAACAGGGACGGCCGAAGAAATTCCGTGGGGTGCCCGAGAAGTTGCATCTGCCTGAATAGCGTTTCAGTGATTACTACGTCCGTCGCCGCCGCCACATAAAGCTTGCCCATGGCGTGACTGATGAATTTCTTTGGCTTCGACTGCCAACCATCCGACGGAACAATCGTGAAGTCGAAGAACCGATTCGCCCACCACATAGGTGACAGCTTCTTGGCGGAGGCGCGAAAGAATCGAACGCTTAACTGGTCACTGCCATCGGCTAAGCATGTTTGAAGCGCCGATGCTTGTAACACCGCTGAGGTCATCCCTTGCCCGTACACGGGATTGAAGCTGCATACGGCGTCGCCCATGACGAGTAAGCCCCGTGGAAACCGGGTGAGCTTGTGATAACGCCGCCAAACGCTAGCGGGATAGCGCCGAGTGGACACCTCGCCGATCGGTTCCCCAGCGCGCAACGCCGCAGCAATATGGTTCGGCATGGACTCGGAGATTGAGCCAAGCAACCCAGGCAGGTCGTTTGGTGTCTTCCTGCCAGCGAAACCGATCACTGTGGCGATGACGGTCCCGTTTTCGTAGGGCAACAACCCATAACCCTCTGGCCTGTCGAGTGTGGGAATTTTTAACACGGCTCGCTCGGCAAGCGACCCAGGTGGCAAGCGGAAGAATTGGCTTGAGTAGCTCAGGTCAATCGTGTACTTGCGTTCAGGAGGCCGTTGATAACCATTAGCTTCCAAGAACGCGGGGGTGCGGGCGGAGCGACCGGTCGTGTCGATGACTAGGTCAGTCGTCAGCATGAGTTCCCGGCCGGTTTCGCGCTCGACCACGCGCGCACCCGTGACCTGGCCAGCGGGGTCGATCACCATCTCCGCTACGTCGTGGCCATCCATGAACGTGACATTGCTAATCGACCGCACCCGCCGTCGAATGATCCCTTCCAGCAATGGCCGGCTGGCCAAGAACACGACCATGCCCTCGGATCGTGTGAACCGCCCCGACCGGCAAAAGACGATGTCACCGACGCCCAGATGGAACAGGGCAGGGTCGTCGGGGCTGTCAAGGACGATGGCACCCGCCGCTTCGAGTTCCTCCAACAGACGCGGAAACAAGTCGACGATGTACGGCACACCTCTGCCGAGCATCTGATGCAAATGGCGCCCTTGCGGAACCCCCCGCCGCTGGGATGTGCCACCCGGCAACTTGTCACGTTCGACCACAGTGACGGCGTCATAGAAATCCGAAAGCACCCTAGCCGCAAACAGACCAGCGATACTCGCGCCGCAGACCAATGCGTTCTCACTGCGCATGTCGCTGGTTCCCTCCCGCAAGAGCCCCTACCGACGCAACACTGTCAGCGCGCTCCACCGCTGTCTACATCGGACGGATCGCATTTCCATGAGATATGGCGCTGCTGAGGCTGCCTACTTAGCGCCTTCGCTAATCACGCGGTACACGGTGGCTCGACTAACCCCGAGGGTCGTGGCGATGGTCGTGGCCGACTCGCCGCTGCCGTGCATACGACGCGCCAGAGCAATCTTTTCGCCGTTCAGCGCTTTGGGGCGGCCGATGGACTGCCCGCGTGCCTGCCTTGCGTCCCGCGCTGCCGTGCGGCGTTCCTTACCCAGTTCCAACTGAAGCTCAGCGAGGCTGGCAAGCACACCGGCCCCCATGCGGCCCGGAGGCGTTCGACGTGTCGATCGTGGTTATCTCAGTCACGAACAGGTCGCCGCCCTGGCGTCGCAAGTCGAGCGCGATCCCGAGGTCGTCAGGCACACGGCAGCCAGCCTCGCGGTCAGTGTGCCGGCCAACTGCGACACCTTCGTCGTAGCAGAACCGGCCATTCGTCGGTCGGGCACGGCCCCGCGAGGTCGAGGAGCCGATGCACTTCCCGGGGCTGTCCGGTGGCGTGCTTTGGATCGAGGAAAGGCCGCTCGCTGAAGCCGCCGGGCTGCGCGTCGATGGAACAGGGAACGTGCGCGGTATCGCGGCGTCGATGTGGAATCAGCTCAGCACCGCTGAGCCGAACCAGTGACACAGCAGCAACGCGACCTCGATGTCGGTCTTGTCGTCGCCGATTGGTCGGCCACGACGCTCGACGGCGCGGCGTACTCGGTACTTCACGGAGTTGACGTGCAGATGGAGCTCGTCGGCAGCGGCCCTGTAGTTCGAGCCGGTGCGCAGGTACACCAGCAGGGTTTCCCGAAGCCGCTCGTCACCCTCCGAGCGAGACGCCAGCGGGCCGAGCACCTCGTCGACCCAGACCGAAGCCGCCTCGATGTCGCGGCCCACCAGCGCCGCCACTGACAGCCCCGGATCACTGGCCGAGATGACTCGACGCTCACTCGAACCGGATGCGATCGCGACCATGCGCGCGTCCTCGGCCTGGCGATGCGAGCGTCGGAAGCCCTCGACACCCGGCAACGGATCACCGACGGCGACGCAAGGTCCGCTCAATTCCTTGGCCGCCTGGCGAATCTGTTCCACTGAGTTCGCCGCCGCCGCCGTCGACAACGGAATCCAACCCCATCCGGTGACGCGGTCTACCGAGGCAAAGAGCGAAGCATCCGGTGAGCCCACCGATTCGGCAAGCATGCGGACGAACCGTTCCAGCGACGGGACTTCCGCGCTGCCCTCGGATTCGGGATACCAGACGACCACTGCGAGGTGGATACGTCTGAGCGGGTATCGGATCGCGGTTGTCATCGCGTCGGCATCCACGTCGCCGCCTGACAGGATTTCTCGGATCTGCAGCGCGCGCAGGCTGTTTCGGCTCTCGAGCCAGCGCTCTCGCTCGTGTTGGTAGGTGGCGACGACCCGCTGCGAGATCCAGTCGATGTATTCGAATGAAATCGCCGCCAGTCGCTCGAACACGTCGAGGCTCAGCCAAGGGTCCAGCTTCGATGCGCGGATCTCGTTGAGCACGGCGTCGAGCGCCGAACGATGGCCAAGCCGGTAAGCACGCACCAATGCATCTGCGGACACGTCGCGCTGCGCCAGACGGCGGGCGTACTCGAGCGCGGCCGTCGGCGGCTCAACCTGCTTGATTGGGATGCCGTGGCGAACCGCCTTGAAGACTGTGTCGACGTTCGCGGAGACGTTGTCGCGCAACAGCTGGACCAATTGCGCGTCACCACGCAGTTCCTCGATCTCGGCGACCAGCAGCTGCTGGATCGAGCGGGTCACCTCCTCCAGCTTGGCGTCCAGCTGCCCGACGACCACCGCCGCCTTCTCAGCGACCACCGCATCGTCCTCGCGGTTGCCGTCCGACATGAACAAACCGTAGTTCGTTCATGGCGCGCTTTGTCTACAACAGACATACGCACGCCAAGAGTTGATCGATTTGCGACGTAGTCGCAGCAGAGTTGGGCTCCGTAACGTTTACGACGAACGCAAAGCAACCTCGGAAACCGGTCCCTAGAAGTGAGCTCGACACCGGCGAATAATTACCTCATTCCGTCTCGAGTTTGTGGCGGCCAGCCAATTATTTGCGTCCATAACCATTGCAAAGTCCAACCCAATTAGGGGTGCCAATGCCAACCATTGACGCAACCGATCGCGGCACATCAGAGCCGCCCGCACGTCATGCAATACCGGATCCCGGCGAGCCGGCGCCCAAGTTGGCGTGGCCCACGATCGGGCTCTTCCTGGCCGGATTGACTGCGTTCGTGCTGTCGACGATCGCGTATATCCGTGGATGGGCCCCGATCTGGGTGACGATCCCGATCAACGTTGCGGTCACGTTCACGATGTTCACCGTCGTGCACGACGCCGTGCACTACGCCATCAGTTCCACCCGCTGGGTCAACGGGCTGGTCGGGCGACTGGCGTGGCTTCTCGTCGCGCCGCTACTCGCATTCCCTGCGTTCGGCTTCATCCACATCGAGCACCACCGCCATTCCAACGACGACGAGAAGGACCCGGACACGTTCGCGTCGCACACTCCGATATGGCTGGCGCCGCTCCGGTGGGCCTTGATTGAGTACTTCTACGGCAAGTACTACCTCAGCCGGGTGCGCAGCAGACCGAAGAAAGAAGTGGCCGAGACGGCGGCCATGCTCACCCTCAGCGTGACGGGACTAATCGTCGCGATCGTAACCGGCAACATCTGGACGCTGGCGGTCGTCTTCCTGATCCCGCAGCGGATCGCCGGCATCCTCCTAGCGTGGTGGTTCGATTGGCTGCCCCACCACGGCCTGGAGGACACCCAGCGCAGCGACCGCTACCGCGCGACCCGCGCCCGCGTCGGCATGGAGTGGCTGTACACCCCGCTGATGCTGTCGCAGAACTACCACCTGGTGCACCACCTGCACCCGTCGGTGCCGTTCTACCGGTACGTGAAGACGTGGCGGCGCAACGAGGAGGCCTACCTCGAGAGGAACCCGGCGATCTCCACCGTCTTCGGTCAGGAGCTGAACCCCGACGAGTTCCGAGAGTGGAAGGAACTCAATCGCAACCTCGGACGCGTGCTGCCGGTGCGGATGCCGGAGAGGTCGAGCGCCCCACACGCGGTGTTCCATCGCATCCCGGTAGCCTCGGTCGATCCGATCACCAACGACAGCACACTGGTGACCTTCGCAGTGCCCGAGGAGCTACAGGACGAGTTCCGCTTCGAGCCCGGCCAGCACGTCTCGGTGCGCACGAACCTCGGCGGCGAGGGTGTGCGCCGCAACTACTCGATCTGTGCGCCGGCCACCCGCGCGCAGTTGCGCATCGCCGTCAAGCACATCCCCGGCGGGGCCTTCTCGTCGTTCGTGGCCAACGAGCTCAAGGCCGGCGACGTTCTGGAGTTGATGACGCCGACGGGCAACTTCGGCACGCCCCTACATCCTCTGCACCAGAAGCACTACGTGGCCCTGGCGGCCGGCAGCGGGATCACACCGGTGCTGTCGATCCTGGCCACGGTGTTAGAGATCGAAACCGAGAGCCGGTTCACGCTGATCTACGGCAACCACACCAAGACATCGACGATGTTCTTGGCCGAACTGGATCGGCTCGAGCATCGCTACTCCGATCGCCTGGAAATCATGCACGTCTTGTCCCGCGACCCGATCCACACCCCTGAGCTACGCGGACGGATCGACGCGGAGAAGCTCGAGCGGTGGTTCGCGACGAGTATTCGGCCCGAGACCGTCGACGAGTGGTTCCTATGCGGTCCTTTGCCATTGACCACAACCGTGCGCGACGCGCTGATCAGCCACGATGTGGACACCGAGCGGATTCACCTCGAACTATTCACCGGCTACGAGAAGGCCGAGGCGCCCTCGCGCGACTATCAGGCAGCCACCGTCACCTTCACCCTGTCCGGGCAGCAGGAGACGTTTGAGCTCGTCCCCGGCGACTCAATCCTCGAAGGAGCGCTGCAAGTGAACAGCAATGCGCCCTACTCGTGCATGGGCGGGGCGTGCGGCACCTGCAAGGCCAAGTTGCTCGAGGGCACCGTCGAGATGGACCACAACTTCGCTCTCGGCCGCGCCGAGCTCGACGCCGGCTACATCCTGACCTGTCAGTCGCATCCGACGAGCCCCACCGTCTCGGTCGATTACGAAGGCTAAGGAGACCGAGATGACATCGACGGCGCCGCACGACAAGACCACTGCGCCACCACTGCGCGGTCCCAACGAGAAGTTCATGCGCTATGTGCAGAATCCCATCTGGGACTTCCTATGCGACCACTACTTCCGCCTCGAGATCGACGGCTGGCATCGGATCCCCGACGAGCCGTCGCTGCTGATCGGCATCCACTCCGGTGGTGCGCTGACGATGGATGCGTGGACGCTGGTGCATTCCTGGTATCGCCGCTTCGACGGCGAGCGGATCCTGCACGGCACAGCCCATGACGTGCTGATTGCCGCGCCATTGCTCGGCGATTATTTCAGGGCCGGGGGCGTCATTCCGGCGTCGCGCCGGGAGGTGACCGCCGCGCTGGCGGCGGGCCACGACGTGGTCGTGTGGCCAGGTGGAGAGCAGGACTCGATGCGTCACTGGCACCACCGGGACAAGGCAATGCTGTTCGGCCGCAAGGGTTTCGTCCGCCAGGCCATTCGCTCGGGGGTACCGATCGTCCCAGTCGCGACAGTCGGTGGCCACGACACTTCAAAATTGGCAAGCGGCGCGTATGGCGCAAATCGACAGTCTTGCAATGGATCACGGAGCAAGAGGCTGCGGCGCAGTGATTGAGCTAGACCCACTGAATACGCGTGGCCGAGCGAAATGACCTGCAGCCGAACGCTTTGAGTCCGTGTTTACTAAGACTGCCCGATCACGCCGGGCACGGAAACGCCGTGCTGGCTTGTGGCCATTCCGGGACTTTTACAACCTCGGCCTTATCGATAGCGTCGAAGACGCCGCCGCCACGAACGTCAGCTTTCGACGTCCACGATCACCGGTGACCCGCCCTCCAGCCAAGCCGTGTGCAGTTCGATGACCTTAGCCCGGGTTGGTAACCCTTTACGGTGAAACATGTTCTCTGCATAGTCGAATGGGTGCGTGCTCCCGCAAAATGCGTCACGGACTGCTTGGCGTTCAGCGTCGTTGTGCGGATCGCGAGCAGTTCCACTCAGCGTGTCTCGCCGGAAACGCAACGTCACTTCGGGGTTCGCGCGAATGTTGTTCAGCCACAAGGCGTGCTCACCGCCAATGGAAACTAGATAGGCCTTGTCGCCGTCGCGGTATGCGCGGACGAAAGTAGTGCGCGGCTTTCTGGACTTGCGACCTGTCGTGGTCAAGGCGGCAACATTCATCGGCATCCACACCGCGAACCACAGTTGGTGTATCGCCCGTAGTGGGCGGGTGACCCTTCGTGCGTCACGTATCGACGTGACTGCGCCTGCGCGTGGAAAGCGCTCGAATTTATACAGGCCGTCGCGGTAGCGCAGTGATTCCGGAACGGTCACGGGCGGTTGCCGGTCCATTTGAACCCCTCGGAAGTCGATGTTTCGACCGTAACACTGCTGTACGCCAGTCATTCCGATTTCTCTGCGGCCGCTGAGAGCGGGTGTCGACACGCTGTCGAAAGCTCGTTTGCTATGGGCCCCCGCCAGCGGGCCGATTCCTGCCGTCACGGTGGCCTGGCGCGTTTCTCTGGTGTACCGCGACTGTACCGGGGGCCATTTCCAGCCGGTGCCAGCTAACGTTCATTACGCCGTTTACCAGGCTTTTCTCTGGTGGAGCTAAGGGGAATCGAACCCCTGACCTACTCGATGCGAACGAGTCGCGCTACCAACTGCGCCATAGCCCCTGACCGCTAGCAGGCTACCAGCCGCGGCGCCAACCGCCGAACTGCAAGCACTATTCTCCGACGGCGCGCGGCAAGTCCCGGGGCCAGCCGAAGGTCCGCATCGCCATCGCGTAGTCCAGGTGCTCGAAGACGGGATCCTCGTCGTCGATCTCCAGGACCACCGCGCCGGGACGCCGCAGCCGCGACGGGACCACGTCGTAGTCGCGGTCGTAGGCGTTCTCCACGCCGAGTCGCGCCCGTGCCATCCGCTTCATCCGGCGGTGCCGCACCTTCTCCTCGATGCGCGTCTGGCGCCGTAGGTAACCCAGGTAGAGCAGGGTGATCGCGGTAGCGCTGCCGCACACCCACCAGGCCGTCGGCGAGATCTTGAAGGCCGCGGTGGCCGAGCCGATCAGGACGAGCGCCATCGCGATGAGGACCTTCTTGCGGAAGGCGTACTTGCGCGCGCTGACCGCAGCCGCGGTCTTGGTGTCGAACCGGCGCCGCCGTGAGGCGTTGCGCGGCATCGGTTGGGGCACCTCCTCGTCGGCGTCATCACCCTCGGCCGCTGGCTCCAAACCGGACGAGTCCTCGACGTACTCGTAGCTGTCCTCATCCTCGGCGTCGCGTTTGGCGACGGCCTCGGTGTCGACCTCGTCGTCTTCCATGGGTTCGGCGTCGGCCGTCTCCGCCTCGGCCGCAAAACCGCTGGCGCCCACGGGAAGTACGTGGGAGTCCTCGACGACATCCACATCGAGGTAATCGGGTTCGGTGTGCTCGGCGACGGCCATTCGCATCGCGACCGGGCGCCGGCGGCTCAGCTCGTCGGTGTCGGTGTCGTCGTCGGACTCGTGCTCGCGGTCCTCATCCTCGGAAAGGTCGCGCTCGTCGAGGTCGGTGTCAATTGAGTCTTGCGGCGGCGTCCAGTCGGGATCGCTGCGATGCCCGGCGGCCGGACCGCTGCGCTTGATCAGCCGGGACTTGCCCCCGCCGTTGAGCACCCGGGTCGCCAACGCCACGTCGCTGGTGCGTCGCACCGCGTCGCGTTTGCTCACGAGCATCGGCACCAAGACGAACAGCCATAGCACCACGAGCGAAATCCACAACAATGACTGCGGGATGCTTGGCATGATGACCTGCTCTCTTCGGTGTCCGTCCCCCGCGAAGCCCATCTGTGGCCAACGCGGCCGGGTCCAACTGACCAGGACAATTACACACCTGTAATTTGCCTCTCACAAGCACCACGAGTCACTCGTGTCGCGCCAGTCCCAGAAGGTCAACGATTTGGACTCCTAGCCCTCCGCCGAAGCCCCCGGGAGCGGACGACGAAACCCGGGCCTCGCATCTGCGCGGGGTCATACCCAGCTGGCGTTACCGGCGCGGACCAGCGTCGATGCCACCGATCCGCTTACCTCTTCGGCGGTGATGGCCATCAGCAGATGATCCCGCCACCCCCTGTCCACTTCCAGGTAGCGCTGCAACAGACCCTCTTGACGGAAGCCAACTTTCGCCAGCACGGCGCGGCTCGCGGCGTTTTCCGGGCGCACGGTGGCCTCGACCCTGTGCAACATCACCGGGCCGAAACAGTGATCGAGACCCAGCGCCAAGGCGGCGGTGGCCACGCCGCCTCCGGTGGCCGAGCGCGACACCCAGTAACCGATCCACGCCGACCGCAACGCGCCGTGGGTGACGTTGCCGATGGTCAGCTGGCCGCAGAACCGGCCGTCGAGCTCGATGACGTAAGGCAGCATCCGCCCCTGTCGCGCCTCGGCACGCAGACCAGAACACAACGCCGGCCACGCCGCCACCGCATGGCGAGTCGTCCAATCGCCCTCGGAACTGGGCTCCCACGGTTCCAGATGCGCACGATCGGCCAGCCGGATCCGGCTCCACTGCGCGCCATCGCGCAGCCGCACCGCCCGCAACCGGACAACGCCGGCCGGAACCCGAAGCGGCCCAACGCTCATGGGCCAACCTGGATGACGGGAATTGGAGCGCAACAGGTTCACCGGGTGTGCAGTCTTTTCGCTCAGCCGCGCTGAGCCAGGAAGGCGACGTCGACGATTTCGCCGGTGCGAATCTGCTCGGCGCCGCTGGGCACCACGACCAGACAGTTCGCTTCGGCCAGGGTGGCCAACAGGTGCGACGACGCGCCCGGGCCGCCGCCGAGCGCCTGCACCAGATACTCGCCGCTTTCCTGGTCGCGCATCAGCTGACCGCGCAAGAAGCCCTTGCGCCCGGCCACCGAAGTGATGGGCGACAGCGTGCGCGCCTGCACGATCCGGCGCATCGGCTGACGCTTGCCCAGCGACAACCGAATCAACGGGCGGACCATCACCTCGAAAACCACGAGCGCGCTCACCGGATTGGCCGGCAACAGGAACGTCGGAACGCCCTCGCGACCCAGCTGCCCGAAACCCTGGATGGATCCCGGATGCATGGCGACCCGCACGACCTCTAACTCGCCGAGCTCGGCGAGCACCTGGCGCACCGCCTCGGCCGCGGCACCCCCGACGGCACCGGCGATGACGATCACCTCGGCGCGGTTGATCTGGCCCTCGACGATCTCGCGGAGCTCGCGAGGGCCGCCGCTAACGATGCCCACGCGGTTGACCTCTGCGCCCGCGTCGCGCGCCGCGGCCGCCAGCGCGTAGGAGTTCACGTCGTAGACCTGCCCGTTGCCGGGCGTGCGCGAAATGTCGACCAGCTCACCGCCCAGCGCCATGATCGTCACCCGGGGCCGCGGGTGCACCAGCACCCGTTCGCGACCGACCGCGGCGAGCAGCCCAACTTGCGCCGCGCCGATCACCGTCCCGGACCGCACCGCCACGTCACCGGGCTGCACGTCGTCGCCGGCGCGGCGCACGTAGGCGCCCGACGGGGCGCCCCGCAGAATCCGCACCCGCTGCGTTCCGCCATCCGTCCACCGCAACGGCAGGACCGCATCGGCCAGGGTCGGCAAAGGGGCCCCGGTCTGCACGCGCACGGCCTGACGCGGCTGTAACCGGCTGGGGGTGCGCGAACCGGCCTCGACGATGCCCATCACGGGCAGCACGAGGCCCTCGCGCCCGTCGCCCTCGCCGGCGTCGTCGAACGGACCGGGCAGACTTTCGCTGCCCACCTCGCCCACACCGAGCACGTCGACACTGCGCACCGCGTAGCCATCGATCGCGGCCTGATCGAACCCGGGCATCGGGCGTTCGGTCACCACTTCCTCGGCGCACATCAGTCCCTGCGCCTCGGCGATCGCCGCACGTATCGGCCGCGGGGCTACCGCGGCCGCCGTGATCCGGGCCTGCTGCTCTTCCACCGAACGCACAGCGCGCCTCTCTGCCGTCGAGCCCCGCATCGGGCGACCCGCTCACTGCGCAGGCGGGGCATCCCGCCCGGGATCGCTACGCGTTCCGCCGGCCGCCGCCATCCGCCAGCCGGGTTACCGCCCGGCTATTGCTCGGCCAGGCCTAATCGCGCCACCAACCACTGCCGTAAATCCGGGCCGTAGTCGTCACGATCCAATGCAAAGTCAACCGCAGCCTTGAGGTAGCCGCCAGGATTTCCCAAGTCGTGTCGAGATCCGCGATGCACGACCACATGCACCGGGTGGCCCTCCTCGATCAGCAACGCGATCCCGTCGGTGAGCTGTACTTCGCCGCCGGCCCCACGCTCGATACGGCGCAAGGCATCGAAGATGGCGCGGTCGAGCACATATCGGCCGGCCGCGGCGAACAGCGACGGCGCGTTTTCGGCCTTCGGCTTTTCAACCATGCCGTTGACCTTGAGTACGTCCGGGTTGCCGTCGTCGGCAATCGGTTCGACGTCGAAAACGCCGTAGGCGCTTACCTCTTCGGGCGTTACCTCGATAGCGCACAACACCGTGCCGCCGTAGTGTGCCCGCACTTTCGACATGGTCCCCAGCACGCCGGTGGGCAGCACCAGGTCGTCGGGCAACAGCACGGCGATGGCGTGCTCGTCGTCGGCCAGCCGCGGCTCCACGCAGCCGATGGCGTGCCCCAGGCCCAGCGGCTCGCTCTGCACCACGGACTCGACCTTGATCAGCTGCGGCGCGCGCCGGACCTTGTCGAGCATCGCCGTCTTGCCGCGCTCCTCCAAGGTGCTTTCCAGCACCAGGTCTTCAACGAAGTGCGCGACGACGCCGTCCTTGCCCTCCGAGGTGATGATCACCAGCCGCTCGGCACCGGCCTCGGCCGCCTCGGCAGCCACCAGCTCTATGCCCGGGGTATCGACAACCGGCAACAGCTCCTTGGGCACGGTTTTGGTCGCCGGCAAGAAGCGGGTACCGAGACCCGCGGCGGGGACCACCGCAGTGCGTGGCACCACCACGTTTGGGCTTGACATTGTTCACACGATAACCCGCATCGGTACTGCGGAGTCGATGTGGCGCGTCCGAAGACCTGGCTGTCATGGTTAACGCATGGCGACCACCGGCAAGGCCGCGCTGCGCGACCAGCTGCTCGCCGCCCGGCGTCGGGTTGCCGACGACCTTCGCGTCGCCGAGGCGCAGCAGGTGTGCGAGCGGCTGGAAGCCCTGAAAAGCATTGTGACCAGCGGCGCCACGGTCTGCGCCTACGTGCCGGTGGGCACCGAGCCGGGCTCGATCGCGATGCTCGACATGTTGCTGCGCCGCACCGGACGGGTCCTGTTGCCGGTCGCGCGCACGGCCGCCGACGACACGCCGCTGCCGTTGTCCTGGGGCGAATACCGGCCCGGCACCCTGACCACCGGGCGGTGGGGGCTGCTCGAACCGCCGCAGCCGTGGCTGCCGGCCTCGGCCCTGGCGCAAGCCGGTGTGGTGCTGGTGCCGGCCCTGGCCGTGGACCGCCGCGGCGTGCGGCTGGGCCGGGGCCGGGGTTTCTACGACCGCTCTCTGGGAGCTCGGAACCCGCACGCGCCGTTGATCGCGGTCGTTCGGGACGCGGAAGTGCTCGACGAATTACCGGCCGATCCGCACGACGTCCCCATGACCCACGCGCTCACGCCTCGCCGGGGATTGATCGATCTGGCCGGCCGCTGACATATCGGGAATGAGACATGTCACGTGGCGGTTCTAGCACTTGAGACGCTAGAGTGCTAACCAGGTTTGCGATCATCCGGAGGTTTTTGTGCCGACTTACAGCTATCAGTGCACCGAGTGCGACGATCGCTTCGATATCGTGCAGGCCTTCACCGACGACGCGCTGACCACGTGCAAACGCTGCTCCGGGCGGCTGCGCAAGCGCTTCAACTCCGTCGGCGTGGTGTTCAAGGGCAGCGGCTTCTACCGCACCGACAGCCGCGAGTCGGGCAAGAAACCGTCGAGTTCGAGCAACGGCTCCTCGTCGACTGACTCGGCATCGAACAGCTCGGCATCTAGCGAAAAGTCCGGGTCGAGCTCGAGCGAGAAGTCCAGTTCCAGCTCGAGCGACAAGTCGAGCAGCAGCTCGACAACGTCGACGGCCGCCGCGACCAACTGACGGTTATCCACACCGGCCTTATCGGCCGCGAGCCCGGGCGCCCGGTTGCGCTTACCGTTACGGCGTGGGCGAATCATCGCTGAACCCAAGCGTATTGAGCCGGCTGTCGCTGTGGCTGCGCCCGGACTGGACTCGCACCGTGCTGGCACGCCGAGTCGCCGCGGGCGGGCTGGTCGTGCTGGCCGGAATCGCGACGCTGCGCTCCAATCCCGCCGGTGACTACGCACAAGTCGTAGTGGCCGACCATGACCTGCGTCCCGGTGTCGGGCTGACCCCCGCCGACGTTCGGCTCGAAAAGCGTTTGACTGCAACGGTTCCCGACGGGGCGCGAGCCGACCTGGGCACGGTGGTGGGTTCGACGCTGGCCGGCCCGACACGACGCGGCGAGGTGATCACCGACGTCCGGTTGCTGGGAAGCCGGTTGGCGGAGGCTGCAGTCGGGTCAAAGGCGGGCCCGGGCGCTCGGATCGTGCCGCTGCATCTGGCCGATGGCGCCCTGATCGACCTCGTCCGGGTCGGTGACGTGGTCGACGTGCTGGCCGCTCCGGCCACCAGCGCGCCGGACAACTCGCACGCCACCCCCAAGGTGGTGGCCACCGACGCGGTGGTGGTGCTCGTCTCGGCCAAAGAAAAGATTCAAGCTGCCGACAGCGACCGCGTAGTGTTAGTTGCGCTGCCGGCTCGTGTGGCGAACGCGGTAGCGGGGTCGGCGCTGGGCCAGACCGTGACGCTCACCCTGCACTGAGTGCCTGGCCGTTGTTGGTCCGCCAGCCGACAGCGGATTCTGTCCAGTCCCAGAAAGGCGTCTCAATGCTCAAAGGGTTCAAGGAGTTTCTCTCCCGGGGCAACATCATCGACCTGTCTACCGCGGTAGTCATCGGTACCGCGTTCACTGCACTCGTCACGACTTTCACCAACGCCATCATCAAGCCGTTGATCAACCGGATCGGCGTCAACCAAAAGTCCGATCTCGGCATCTTGCGGATCAGCATCGGTGGCGGCCAGACGATCGATTTGAACGATGTCTTGTCGGCCGCCATCAACTTCGTGATCATTGCGGCGGTCGTCTACTTCCTGGTCGTGCTGCCCTACACCACGTTGCGCAAACGCGGTGAGGTCGAGCCGGCGGACGACGCGCAGGTCGTCCTGCTCAAGGAGATCCGCGACCTGCTCGCGCAGACCAACGGCGACGCGCCGGGCAAGCACGGGAGTGTGACCACCACGCCCCCACCCGAGCACGGGCCCCGCGCGGAAGCCGAATCGAAGTAACTGCGTCGGCTCGCCGGCAGGGTGCACCAAGCGGCGAGCTTTAAATCTCCAGGCTCGACAACTGCCCGATGATCTGGGCCGCCAACGGGTTCAGCGTCGCCATCCCGTCGCGCACCGCGTAGCGGGAGCCGGCCAGGTTGACCACCAGCGTGCTGCCCGACACCCCGGCCAGACCGCGTGACAGACCGGCGTCGACGATCCCCGCCGACAGGCCCGAGCCGCGGATTGCCTCTGCGATACCGAGGATTTCGCGATCCAGGATCTCGCGGGTGGCCTCAGGGGTGACGTCGCGGGGAGTGACGCCCGTCCCGCCGACCGAGACGACCAGGTCGACCCCGCCGATCACCGCGGTGTTCAGTGCGTTGCGGATCTCGATCTCGTCAGCGGCGACCGCGACCACCCCGTCGACGACAAATCCCGCCTCGGTCAACAGTTCGGTTACCAGCGGACCGTTGTGGTCCTCGTCCCCATGAGCGGTGCGATCGTCGACCACCACAACCAAAGCCCGGCCAACCACCAATTCCGCACCCGTTTCCATGGGTGCAACCGTATATCCGAGCTCAGACAATCCGGGCGCCGAGGGTTCGTCCAGTCTCACTACTGATCCGCCTTTCCGAGGGTGACCGGCAACGTTCGGCTGCCGCCACCAGCGGGGTCCTGGAACGTCAGCGAGATCTTGTCGCCGGGTGCTCTGGACCGCACGGCCGCGACCAACGCGTCGGCGCTGTTGATCGGCCGGTCGTCCACCTTGGTGACGACCACGTTCTTGGGGACGCCCGCAGATGCCGCGGCACCTCCCGGGACGACATCGACGACCTTGGCGCCGGGGGTTCCCTTGTCGCTCATCACCTGCACGCCGAGCGAGGCGTGGGAGGCTTTGCCGCTGGCGATCAGTTCGTCGGCGATGCGCTTGGCCTGATCGACCGGGATCGCGAAGCCCAGACCGATCGAACCGCTCTGGGCATCCGGCGAGTCGCCGCCCAGGGTGGCGATGGCCGAGTTGACGCCCACCAGCTGGCCGTTCATGTTGACCAGCGCGCCGCCTGAGTTACCGGGGTTGATCGCGGCGTCGGTTTGGATCGCGTCGAGCACGGTGTTCTGGTTGCCCGACTCACCGGTGGTGGACACCGGCCGGTTCATCGCGCTGACGATGCCGGTGGTCACCGTGCCCGACAAACCCAGCGGCGATCCGATCGCGACGACCGGCTGGCCGACCCGAAGGTCGGACGAGGAACCCAGCGAGATGGGCGTGAGCCCGGACATGCCCTGCACACGAATCACGGCGATATCGCTAGTGGGGTCCGCGCCGACGACCGTGAACGATGCGGTGCGACCGTCAGAGAAGGTCACCGTCGTCTTGGGCGTCGGGGCGCCGGCACCGGCACCGGCGCCGCCGGGGCCACTCGGTCCGCCGGGGGGCATTGGAGCACCGGGCGGGCCGCCGGGCCCCTTGGGCGGTCCCGCGGCGGCGGCGATCACGTGGTTATTGGTCAGTATGAGCCCGTCGGTGGACAGGACGATGCCAGAACCCTCCTCGGACGCCCGACCTATGTCGGTCTCGAGCATCACGACGCTGGGCACCACTTTGGAGGCGACCTGTTCGACGCTGCCGGGCGCCATGTTCGCGGCCGGCACACTGGGCGCCGCCCCAATAACCCGACCGCCGCCGTTCCCCGTCGAGTGCGTGCCGAGCTCGACGGCCGTGGCCGCGGCTCCGCCGATGCCGGCCGACACCACCGCGATGGCCAGCGCGCCGACGACGAACAAGCCTGCGCGAGAACGCTTTTGAGGTTCAGGCGGGACATGCATGCCGGGCGGGATGCCGGGAATCGGGCCCGCGCCGGTGCCTCCCGGCATCGGGCCTACACCGGTTCCCCCGGGAAGCCGACCCGGCCCGGTGTTGCTGAAGGGCTCGTAGGGCGGACGGAACTGTGTCGTCGGCGACGACGAGGGCTGCGACCGGTAGCGCCAGTCGTATTGCTGGTTGTACGGCCGCTGTTGTCCCGGGGCATAACCTGGGGACCCCGCATGACTGGGGACTGGCGCAGTCTGATTGGGCGCGGGAGGGTATCCCGGCTGCTGCGGCGGTGGCGAATACCTCGGGTCATTCGTCATGTCGCTAAGTCGCTCTTCCTCTATCTCAGTGTTTCGGCAAGTCGACGGCTGGGTCCAACAGTAGCCGCAGACCTACCTTGCCCGCGCGGACTGAGAGTCCACTGAGATAACGTTCGCTGATTCCCGAGAGTTCACGTCATCGTCGGCCACCGCTCGAGTGTGGCCGGTCGCGGCGTCAAGCCGGTCGGTTCGCGGCCCAGCTGCGCCAGGCGTGCCGTGCGTCGGGGCGCGCAAGGGCCGGCCGGGCAGCAGGACATAGAACGACGTGCCCGGGGGCTGACCTCCGGGAACGGTGTCCTCGACGCGCAGCAGCCCCCCGTGGTTGAGCACCACCTTCTTCACGATCGCCAGCCCGAGGCCCGAACCCGGCATGGCGCGTGCCGTCGTCGAGCGGTAAAACCGCTCGAACACCAGGCGGCGCTCCTGCGGCGGGATACCGGGTCCGTGGTCGGCGATCACCAGCTCCGCATGCGACGGGTCGAGCTGGCGCATCGTGACACCGACGTGGCCGCCGGGCGGACTCCACTTGGCCGCGTTGTCCAGCAGGTTCAGGACCGCCCGCGACAGGCCGGCGGTGTCGCCGTACATCTGCCACGACGTCACGTCGACGTCGAAGTGAATGTCGTTGCGCCGCCGCCTGACTCGCTCCAGGCTGCGATCGAGGACCTCGGACATGTCGACGGGCTCGTGCACCACCTGGCCGGCGTCGTCACGGGTGAGGTCCACCAAATCGCCTACCAGCGTTGACAATTCCTCGATCTGCGCGACGACATCTGCGCGCAGATCGACCATCTCCTGCTCGGGTAGGCGCGGCGCCCCCGGTTCCATCGCCGCCATCAGCAGCTCGACGTTGGTTCGCAGCGACGTCAGCGGGGTGCGCAGTTCATGCCCGGCGTCGGTGACCAGCCGCGCCTGCCGCTCCCGGGACTCGGCGAGCGCACGCAGCATCAGGTTGAACGACTCGGTAAGCCTGGCCAATTCGTCACTACCGAAAACGGGGATGGGTCTCAGATCGTCGGTGCGCGCCACCCGCTCGGCCGCTTCGGTCAAGCGTGCCACCGGGCGCAGCCCGGCCCTGGTGACCATGCCGCCCGCCACCGCGGCGACCGCCACACCCACACCCCCGACGATCAGCAGCACCCAGCGCAGCCTGTTCATCACCGCTTCCGTCGGCTTGAGGCTCTTGGAGATCAGCAGCGACGTGCCGTTCTGCAAGTGTACGGCCAGGATTCGCTGATCACCGGCGGTGCGCCGCGACATGAACAAATCACCGTGGATGACCGCTTTTTCCGGTGCGCCGACCGGCAGGGTCTGGCCCGGCTGCTGAGCGGTGTAGATCGCGTGGCCCGGGTTCACCAGCATCGCGTTGACGTCGGAATAGGCGGTGCCTTCGATGGCCTTGCCCGGGTCGGCGGCCAGCGAGCCGCTGGCGATCAGCAGTTGCGCACGGCTTTGCAGCTGGTTGTCGATGTCGCTGTACAGCGCCGCCGAAATCACGGCGTAGACGGCGAAGGCCATCAACACCACGACCATGGCGACCATCGACATCGCCAGCAGCATCACCCGCCATCGCAGTGACAAGGAGGGCGTTGCGCGCAACGGCGGTCGCAGCGGCGGACGTGGCGTCCGGGGGAACCGGATCATCCGTGGACCCGGATCGTCACGGCGGTGTCTCCCGAAGGACGTACCCCACACCGCGCACCGTGTGGATCAGCCGCGATTCACCGTCGGCTTCGGTTTTGCGCCGCAGATAGCCCACGTACACCTCCAGCGCGTTGCCCGAGGTGGGAAAGTCGAATCCCCAGACCTCCTCGAGGATGCGGCTGCGGGTGAGCACTCGGCGCGGATTGGCGATCAGCATTTCCAGCAACGCGAATTCGGTGCGGGTCAGGCTGATTCGGCGCTGCCCGCGGGTGACCTCGCGGGTCACCGGGTCCAGGGACAGGTCGGAGAACGTCATCGCCACCGATTCGGCGTCGTCCTCCGGCTTGGTGCGGCGCAACAGCGCGCGCATCCGGGCCAGCAATTCTTCCAGGGCGAACGGCTTCGGCAGGTAGTCGTCGGCGCCGGCGTCCAGTCCGGCGACCCGCTCCGACACCGAATCGCGCGCGGTGAGCACCAGGATCGGTAGGTCGTCACCGGTGCTGCGGAGGTGCCGGCAAACCTCGAGGCCGTCCAGGCGCGGCATCATCACATCCAGGACGAGCGCGTCGGGGCGATCGCTCGCGATCAGTTCGAGGGCCTCGACCCCGTCATGGGCCAACTCAACGGAGTAGCCGTTGAAGGACAATGACCTGCGCAGCGACTCGCGCACCGCGCGATCGTCGTCGACGACCAGTATTCGCACGGCCCCTAGTTTCGTCCCACCGCCTGAGACTGACCTGAGAGGCGCGCCGGGATGGGCCTAGCGGCGGTCGCAAGCGCGGCGAAGCCGTCGGGTTAGCGGCGGTCGAGGTCGATCAGGCCGAGGCGGGCTGCCTTGAGCAGCCTGCGGGGCACCTTGTGCCGCTGACCTGCGACCGTCACACCGACGAGTTCGGTCTTCTCGGCCTTCCACTGCGCGCGCCGGCTACGGGTGTTCGCGCGCGACATTCTGCGCTTGGGTACGGCCATGGTCGGGCCTAACTCCTCGATGTGGGACTTGCGGTTCGGCATGTCGCGCGGCGTGGCCGGTGGGCCGAACGGGCGACGATCGCGTATCAGGATAGTCGCTGGTCGGCTTGTCGCCAAAATGGGCGTCGCGCAGCGATCCCGGCCAGTCGGGCGCGCCCGGGGCATGCCGGTCCGAAGTGGGATCCTTGACGTGACACCGACGGTACCCGCTAACCTACCGGTTGGTTGGGTGGTCGAAACCGGTTGAATTCCCGAATGGAGGACAGGCATGGCCTCTGCTTCCGGCGCCTCTGGCGCTTCAGGCAGGTCCGGCGCCGTCCGGATCGCGAACTGCTCGGGGTTCTACGGCGACCGGCTCGCGGCCATGCGCGAGATGCTCACCGGCGGTGACGTCGACTACCTCACCGGCGACTACCTGGCCGAACTCACCATGCTGATCCTGGGCCGCGACAAGATGAAGCACCCCGAGCGCGGCTACGCCAAGACCTTTCTGACCCAGCTCGAGGACTGCCTGGGCGAGGCCACCGACCGCGGAGTTCGCATCGTCGCCAACGCCGGTGGCCTCAACCCGGCCGGGCTCGCCGATGCGATACGCGCGCTGGCCGAGCGCCTGGGCATCGACACCCGGGTCGCCCACGTGGAGGGCGACGACCTGTTGCCGAGCGCCGCCGACCTCGGGCTGGGCACCCCGCTGACCGCGAACGCGTACCTGGGCGCCTGGGGGATCGTCGATTGTCTCGACCGCGGCGCCGACGTGGTCGTCACCGGCCGGGTCACCGACGCCTCGGTGATCGTCGGGGCGGCCGCGGCGCACTTCGGCTGGGACCGCGCCGACTATGACCGGCTCGCCGGCGCCGTGGTCGCCGGCCACATCATCGAATGCGGGGTCCAGGCCACCGGGGGCAATTACTCGTTCTTCACCGAAGTCGCCGACCTCACCCACGCCGGCTTCCCGCTGGCCGAGGTCAGCGCCGACGGATCCTCGGTGATCACCAAGCACCCGGGCACCGGCGGCGTGGTCAGCGTCGACACCGTCACCGCGCAGCTGCTCTACGAAATCACCGGGGCGCGCTACGCCAACCCGGACGTCACCGCCCGGATGGACAGCGTCCAATTGTCGTCCGAAGGGCCCGACCGGGTGCGCATCAGCGGGGTGCGCGGCGAGGCCCCGCCGCCCACCTACAAGGTCTCGATGAACAGCATCGGCGGATTCCGCAACTCGATGACCTTCGTGTTAACGGGGCTGGACATCGAGGCCAAGGCCGACCTGATGCGCCGCCAACTCGACGCCACGCTCACCGTCAAGCCCGCCGAGCTGCAGTGGTCGCTGGCCCGCACCGACCACCCCGACGCCGACACCGAAGAAGCCGCCAGCGCACTGCTGCACTGCGTCGTGCGCGACCCCGACCCCGCCAACGTAGGCCGCCAATTCTCCTCGGCCGCTGTCGAATTGGCGTTGGCCAGTTATCCGGGATTCCACGTGACCGCGCCCCCGGGGGACGGCCAGGTCTACGGCGTGTTCACGCCCGGTTTCGTCGACGCCACCCAGGTGCCACACGTCGCGGTGCATGCCGACGGCACCCGGACCGACATCGGTTGCGCCACCGAGACTTTGGCGCTGGCGCCCGCCGCTCCACCGCCGCTGCCCGACCCGCTGCCGGCCGGCCCCACGCGACGGGCGCCACTGGGCCGCATCGCCGGTGCGCGCAGCGGCGACAAGGGCGGCTCGGCCAACGTCGGCGTCTGGGTGCGCACCGACGAGCAATGGCGATGGCTGGCCAACACTTTGACCGTCGAGCTGCTCAAGGAGCTGCTGCCCGAAGCGGCCGACTTCGACGTCACCCGCCACCTGCTGCCGAATCTGCGGGCGGTCAACTTCGTCATCGATGGCATCCTCGGCCAGGGCGTCGCATACCAGGCTCGATTCGACCCCCAGGCCAAGGGGCTCGGCGAATGGCTCCGCGGCCGCTACCTCGACATCCCGGAGAGCTTATTGTGAATCTTTGGACCACGCCCGAGCGCGAACAGTTGCGAAAGACGGTGCGCTCGTTCGCAGAACGCGAGATCCTGCCCCACGTCGACGAGTGGGAGCGCACCGGGGACCTGCCGCGCGAATTGCACCGCAGCGCCGGGGCCGCCGGATTGCTCGGTGCGAACTTCCCCGAGGCGGTCGGCGGTGGTGGCGGCGACGGCGCCGACGCGGTGATCATCTGCGAGGAGATGCATCAGGCGGGAGCGCCGGGCGGAGTTTTCGCGTCGTTGTTCACCTGCGGCATCGCGGTACCGCACATGATCGCCTCGGGCGATCAGCGGCTCATCGACTCGTTCGTTCGCCCGACGCTGGCCGGCGAGATGATCGGTTCGCTCGCCATCACCGAACCCGGGGGCGGTTCCGACGTCGGACATCTTCGGACCTCGGCGGTTCGCGATGGTGACCACTACATCGTCAACGGCGCCAAGACTTACATCACCTCCGGCGTCCGCGCCGACTATGTGGTCACCGCCGTGCGCACCGGAGGCCCCGGCGCGAGCGGGGTTTCGCTGCTGGTGGTCGAGAAGGGCACGCCGGGCTTCGAGGTGAGCCGCAAGCTGGACAAGATGGGCTGGCGGTCCTCGGACACCGCCGAGCTGTCGTACACCGACGTCCGAGTCCCGGTGGCCAACCTGGTCGGCGCCGAGAACAGCGGGTTCGCCCAGATCGCCCAAGCCTTCGTCTCCGAACGGATCGGCCTTGCGGCACAGGCCTATTCGAGCGCGCAGCGCTGCCTGGACCTGACCGTGCAATGGTGTCGTGACCGCGAAACGTTCGGCCGCCCACTGATTTCGCGGCAGTCGGTGCAGAACACATTGGCCGAGATGGCCCGTCGCATCGACGTCGCCCGGGTCTACTCGCGCAGCGTGGTGGAGCGGCAACTCGCCGGTGAAACCAACCTGATCCCGCAAGTGTGTTTCGCCAAGAACACCGCCGTCGAGGCCGGCGAATGGGTTGCCCACCAAGCCGTTCAGCTGTTCGGCGGCATGGGTTACATGGCCGAATCCGAGGTCGAACGCCAATACCGGGACATGAGGATCCTGGGCATCGGCGGAGGAACGACGGAAATCCTCACCGCACTGTCGGCCAAACTTCTGGGATATCAATCATGACCGTGCTGCAGTCCACCCTGGACGCTGAGGCCGCCGCCTTCACCGACGCGGCGGCGGCGGCGATGACGAAACTCGAGGAGATCGACGGCGAACTGGCCAACGCCCTGGCCGGTGGCGGTACCAAATACGTTGAACGCCACCATAATCGCGGAAAGCTGACCGCGCGCGAACGTATCGAATTGCTGGTCGACCAGGATTCGCCGTTCTTGGAACTCAGCCCGCTGGCCGCCTGGGGCAGTGCCTTCAAGGTCGGCGCCAGCACGGTCACCGGCATCGGCGTGGTCGAAGGCGTCGAATGCATGA
Organism: Mycobacterium sp. 852002-51971_SCH5477799-a; assembly: GCF_001667145.1. Taxonomy (GTDB): domain Bacteria; phylum Actinomycetota; class Actinomycetes; order Mycobacteriales; family Mycobacteriaceae; genus Mycobacterium. The sequence goes on along the minus strand of NZ_LZIF01000082.1, from coordinate 103,466 downwards.
TCGTCGCCAACGATCCGACGGTCAAAGGCGGCACCAGCAACCCGTGGACCCTGAAGAAGATCCTGCGGGCCAACCAGATCGCCTTCGAGAACCGGCTTCCGGTGATCTCGCTGGTCGAGTCCGGCGGTGCGGACCTGCCCACCCAGAAGGAAATCTTCATCCCCGGCGGACGGATGTTCCGCGACCTGACCCGGCTCTCGGCGGCCGGCATCCCCACCGTCGCGTTGGTGTTCGGCAATTCCACCGCGGGCGGCGCCTACGTCCCGGGCATGTCCGATCACGTGGTGATGATCAAGGAGCGTTCCAAGGTCTTCCTCGCGGGTCCCCCGCTGGTGAAGATGGCCACCGGTGAGGAATCCGACGACGAATCGCTCGGCGGCGCCGAAATGCACGCTCGAATCTCGGGTTTGGCCGATTACTTCGCCATCGACGAACTCGACGCGATCCGGATCGGTCGGCGCGTCGTCGCCCGATTGAACTGGGTCAAGCAGGGGCCGAAGCCCAAGCCCGTCACCGCACCGTTGTTCGATACCGAGGAACTCATCGGTATCGTGCCCGCGGACCTGCGCATCCCGTTCGATCCCCGGGAGGTCATCGCCCGCATCGTCGACGGCTCCGAATTCGACGAATTCAAGCCGCTGTACGGATCCTCGCTGGTGACGGGCTGGGCCCAGTTACACGGGTATCCGATCGGCATCCTGGCCAATGCGCGGGGAGTGCTGTTCAGCGAGGAGTCGCAGAAGGCCACCCAGTTCATTCAGTTGGCCAACCGCTCCGACACGCCACTGCTGTTCTTGCACAACACCACCGGCTACATGGTGGGCAAGGACTACGAAGAGGGCGGGATGATCAAGCACGGCTCGATGATGATCAACGCCGTGTCCAACTCGACCGTCCCGCACATCTCGTTGCTGCTCGGCGCATCCTACGGCGCGGGCCACTACGGCATGTGCGGGCGCGCCTACGATCCGCGGTTCCTCTTCGCCTGGCCGACGTCGAAGTCCGCGGTGATGGGCGGCGCCCAGCTGTCGGGCGTGCTGTCGATCGTGGCCCGCGCGGCCGCCGAGGCGCGCGGCCAGCAGGTCGACGAGGAGGCCGACGCGGCGATGCGGGCCGCGGTCGAGGGCCAGATCGAAGCCGAGTCGCTGCCGTTGGTGTTGTCCGGGATGCTCTACGACGACGGGGTGATCGACCCGCGCGATACCCGCACCGTATTGGGAATGTGTCTGTCCGCCATCGCCAATGGCCCGATCAAGGGAACGTCGAATTTCGGCGTCTTCCGGATGTGAGCCCCATGCTTACTCGAGTTCTGGTCGCCAACCGCGGTGAGATCGCCCGGCGGGTGTTTGCCTCCTGCCGCCGGCTCGGCTTGGGCACGGTCGCCGTCTACACCGACCCCGACGCGGGCGCGCCCCACGTCGACGAGGCCGACGCCCGGGTGCGGCTGAACAAGACCAACGACTACCTCAACGCCGAGGCCCTCATCGCCGCCGCCCGCGCCGCCGGCGCCGACGCGATACACCCCGGCTACGGATTCCTCTCGGAGAACGCAGACTTCGCGGCCGCCGTCCAGGACGCCGGGCTGACGTGGGTCGGACCCCCGGTGGCAGCGGTGCGGGCGATGGGCTCCAAGATCGAGTCCAAGAAACTGATGGCCGCGGCCGGAGTGCCGGTGCTCGACGAGCTCGACCCTGAGACCGTTACCGAGGCGCAGCTGCCGGTCTTGGTCAAGGCCTCCGCGGGCGGCGGTGGTCGCGGCATGCGCGTGGTTCGCGAATTGTCCGCGCTTGCCGGCGAAGTCGCCGCAGCGAGCCGGGAAGCGCAATCGGCCTTCGGTGACCCCACCGTGTTCTGCGAGCGGTATCTGCCCACCGGACATCACATCGAGGTTCAGGTCATGGCCGACACCCACGGCACCGTGTGGGCGGTCGGCGAACGCGAATGCTCGATTCAACGCCGGCACCAGAAGATCATCGAGGAGGCGCCGTCGCCGTTGGTGGAGCGCACGGTGGGCATGCGCGCCAAGCTTTTCGACGCGGCCCGGCTGGCCGCCGAGGCCATCGGCTACACCGGGGCCGGGACGGTGGAATTCTTGGCCGACGACGACGGCGAGTTCTACTTCCTCGAGATGAACACCAGGCTGCAGGTCGAACACCCGGTCACCGAAGAGACCACCGGGCTCGACCTCGTCGAGCTGCAGCTCGCCGTCGCCGACGGCGCTCCTCTCGACGCGCAACCTCCTGCCGCGCAGGGGCATTCGATCGAGGCCCGGCTCTACGCCGAGGACCCTGCCAAGAACTGGCAGCCACAGGCCGGTCTGGTCCGCGCGTTCGAGGTGCAATCCGTTCGAGCCGAATTCGGCTCGCTGGGCCACCGGACCGGGATCCGCCTGGACTCGGGCATCGTCGGCGGATTCACCGTCTCCGTCCACTACGACCCGATGCTGGCCAAGGTCATCTCCTATGCCCCGACGCGCCGTCAGGCGTCGCTGGTTCTCGCCGACGCGTTGGCCCGCACCCGCGTGCACGGCGTGCGCACCAATCGCGATCTTCTGGTGAACGTGCTGCGGCATCCGGCGTTCCTCGACGGCGCCACCGACACAGCGTTTTTCGACACCCACGACCTGGCGAGGTTGGCGGCCCCGCTGGGCGACGCCGCGGTGGTCCGTCTGTCCGCCATCGCGGCCGCACTCGCCGTCGCCGCGCACAACCGCGCTACCGCGCCGGTGCTGAGTGCCGTTCCCAGCGGCTGGCGCAACCTTTCGTCGGGCCACCAGGTCAAGGATTATCGCGACGACCAGGGTGACGAGCACCGGGTTCAATACCGTTTCACCAGAATCGGTTTGGTGTTGCCCGACGACCCGTCGGTGCAGCTGGTGTCGGCCACGGCGGATGACGTGGTCCTGCGGGCCGACGGCGTCGACCACAGCTTCTCGGTGCGGCGCTACGCGGGCGATCCCGATGTCTACATCGATTCCGCCCGCGGACCGGTGCACCTGATCGCCCTGCCGCGTTTCCCCGAGCCCGGTTCGACCGTCGAAAAGGGCTCACTGGTCGCGCCCATGCCCGGCAGCGTCATCCGGCTCGGTGCCGCGATCGGCGACACCGTCACCGCCGGCCAGCCGCTGATCTGGCTGGAGGCCATGAAGATGGAACACACCATCGCCGCCCCGGTGGACGGGGTACTCGCCGAACTCAATGTCAAGACCGGTCAGCAAGTCGAAGTTGGCGCTGTGCTGGCAAGAGTGGAAGCGCCACAATCAGAAGGGGATCAAGCATGACCGACACCAGCTTCATCGAGAGCGAGGAGCGTCAGGCCCTACGCAAGTCGGTGGCGGCCTGGGCTGCCAACTACGGCAGTGAGTACTACCTGCGCAAGGCCCGCGCACACGAGCACACCGACGAATTATGGTCGGAGGCAGGCAAGCTCGGCTTCCTAGGGGTGAACCTGCCCGAGGAGTACGGCGGTGGCGGCGCCGGAATGTACGAGCTGTCGCTGGTCATGGAGGAGATGGCCGCCGCGGGCAGCGCGCTGCTGCTGATGGTGGTCTCGCCCGCCATCAACGGCACCATCATCAGCAAGTTCGGCACCGAGGAGCAGAAGAAGCGCTGGATCCCCGGCATCGCCGACGGGACGCTGACGATGGCCTTTGCCATCACCGAGCCGGACGCCGGCTCCAACTCGCACAAGATCACCACGACCGCCCGCCGGGACGGCAGCGACTGGATTTTGAAGGGACAGAAGGTTTATATCTCCGGCATCGACCAGGCGCAGGCGGTGCTGGTGGTGGCCCGTACCGAGGAGGCCAAGACCGGCAAGCTGCGCCCCGCGCTGTTCGTGGTGCCCACCGACGCGCCCGGCTTCACCTACACCCCGATCGAAATGGAACTGATCAGCCCCGAACGCCAGTTCCAGGTCTTCCTCGACGATGTGCGGCTGCCGAGCGACGCGCTCGTCGGCGCCGAAGACGCCGCCATCGCACAGCTTTTCGCCGGTCTCAACCCCGAACGAATCATGGGCGCGGCGAGCTCCGTCGGGATGGGGCGGTACGCGCTGGGCCGGGCCGCCGAATACGTCAAAACCCGGCAGGTGTGGGGCACGCCGATCGGCGCGCACCAGGGGCTGTCACATCCATTGGCGCAGTGCCACATCGAGGTCGAACTGGCTAAGCTGATGCTGCAGAAGGCCGCCACCCTCTATGACTCCGGCAATGACATGGGTGCGGCCGAGGCCGCGAACATGGCCAAATACGCTGCGGCCGAAGCGGCGACGCGCTCGGTGGATCAGGCGGTGCAGTCACTCGGCGGCAACGGACTGACCAAGGAGTATGGCCTGGCCGCCATGCTGACCTCGGCCCGGCTGGGCCGCATCGCCCCGGTCAGCCGTGAAATGGTGCTGAACTTCGTCGCGCAGACATCGCTGGGTCTGCCCCGAAGCTACTGATGGACGCGCTCGTCGAATACGCCGGACCCGCCGACACAGGCGGACCGTACGCGCGGCTGACCCTGAACTCACCCCACAACCGCAACGCGCTGTCCACCACACTGGTCAACCAGTTGCACCGAGGGTTGCGCGACGCCTCGGCGGACCCGGCGGTACGGACCGTGGTGCTGGGCCATGCCGGCGGGACCTTTTGTGCCGGTGCGGATCTGAGCCAAGCTGGCGGCGGCGATTCCGAGGGCGGCGTAGCCGGGCGAGGGGGGCACCTCCCGCTTGCGGGGGACGCGTCGCCACCATCGGCATACGACATGGCCGTCGCGCGGGCCCGCGAGATGGCCGCCTTGATGAGGGCCATCGTCGCCTCGCCGCTGCCGGTGATCGCCGCGATCAACGGGCACGTCCGGGCGGGCGGATTCGGTCTGGTGGGCGCCTGTGATATCGCCGTCGCCGGCCCGCGCAGCACCTTCGCGCTGACCGAGGCCAGGATCGGCGTCGCACCGGCGATCATCTCGCTGACACTGTTGCCGAAACTGTCGGCGCGGGGCGCGGCGCGCTACTACCTGACCGGCGAGAAGTTCGACGCCGGCCGGGCGGCCGAGATCGGTTTGATCACCGAGGCCGCCGAGGACGTCGAGGCCGCGGTCGACAAACTGGTCTCCGATATCGGTCGTGGTTCGCCTCAGGGCCTCGCGGCTTCCAAGGCATTGACCACGGCCGCGGTGCTGGAAGGTTTCGACCGCGACGCCGAGCGGCTCGCCGAGGAATCGGCCCGGCTCTTCGTCTCCGACGAAGCCCACGAAGGCATGCTGGCGTTTCTGGAGAAGCGTTCGCCCAACTGGGCCGGTTAGCCACCGAGAAGTTAGCCAGATGTCAAACAGAGGGCCCGGCCGGACGGCCGGCCACGCGGCCCCGGCACGCGCAACGTTGCAGTTTAGCCAATCCTCTTGCGGCAAAACCTGGACGTCGTAGGCTCGTGGGTGATGAGCAACTCAACGCAACGGGATGCGGAGGACACGCGTGGCGAGCCGTCGCGCGCGGGCGATACCGACCGCATCCAGACTGCGCAGCTGCTCGCCTACGCGGCCGAGCAGGGCCGCCTGCAGCTGAACGACTACGAAGACCGTTTGACCAGGGCGTACGCCGCAACGACGTATGAGGAGCTGGATCAGCTGCGGGCCGATCTGCCGGGGACGCCGATCAGCCCACGCCGCGGCGGCAAGCTCAATCCGGCGCCGTCGACGCTGCTGCTGGCGCTGCTGAGCGGCTTCGAGCGCCGCGGCCGGTGGAACGTCCCGAAGAAGCTCACCACCTTCACCCTGTGGGGAAGCGGGGTGGTCGATCTGCGCTACGCCGACTTCACCTCGACCGAGGTCGACATTCATGCGATGTCGATCATGGGTGTGCAGAACATTTTGCTACCGCCCGAGGTCAACGTCGAGGTGCACGGCCGCGGCGTGATGGGCAACTTTGACCGCGCCGTGCTCGGGCACGGCACGCCCGGCGCGCCAACCGTCCACATTCGCGGGTTCTCGCTGTGGGGCGGCGTCGGCATCGTTCGCAAGGCTCGGCGGCCACGCGGCTAGCGGAACGTTTTAGTCGGGCACGTAATCGAACGTGTCGGGATTGGGGCCGTTGCGTCCCGACTCACCCTTGTTCAGCGCGGAGATCGCGTCCATGTCGGAGTCGTCCAGCTCGAAGTCGAACAGCTCGAAGTTGGCCTTTACCCGTTCCGGCGTCACCGATTTCGGGAAGACGATGTCGCCCCGCTGAATGTGCCAACGCAACACCACCTGCGCGGCGGTTTTACCGCGGCCCTCGGCGACGCGGTTGATCACCGGATCGTCGAGCACCTTGCCCTGCGCGATCGGCGCCCACGCCTCGGTGGCGATGCCATGCTCGCGCCCATAGGCCCGGACTTCGTCGTTGCCGAAGTACGGATGCAGCTCGACCTGGTTCACCGACGGGACGGTGTCGGTGTCGTCAGCAAGCCGATCCAGGTGTGCCACTTGGAAATTCGAGACACCGATGCTGCGGGCGCGTCCGTCGCGCGCGAACTCCTCGAAGACCTTCCAGGTCGAGACGAAGTCGCCGTCGTAGAGCGTGGGCAGCGGCCAGTGGATAAGGAACAGATCAACGTAGTCGGAACCCAGTTTCTTCAGCGTCTCGTCGAATGCGCGACGCGCATCGTCTGGCTTGTGAAATCCGTTGTTGAGCTTGCTGGTGACGAAGACCTCGCCGCGGTCGAGGCCCGCATCGCGAATGCCTTGTGCGACTTGCTTTTCGTTGCCGTACATCTCGGCCGTGTCGATGTGGCGGTATCCGATCTCGAGCGCCGTCTTCACCGCCGCGGCGGTCTGGTCGGGCTTGATCTGGAACACACCGAAACCCAGCTGCGGAATGCTGACACCGTCATTGAGTTCGATCGTTGGAACCTGGCTCATGCATCTCCTCCTTCTTCAAGTCCCTGTACCCCGTGCAGAGCACACCTACCCCCTGCCCGGGGTTGCCTCGCGACGGTCAACGGCGGCGGGATCGTAGATAGTCGCCGACCACGGCCGCTCCCAATCCGTCGAGATCGGGTACCACGACCCGCCCCTCGACGCGTCGCGCGACCTGGTCGATGAACCGGGCAAGGCCGGGGTCGCTGCCCAGCCGGAAGATGGTGATCTGGGCGCCCAGCCGCGCCATCTCGTCGAAGCCGCGCACGGTGTGCGCGATGGTCCGAGGATGCGGTGGGTAATCGAAGAACACGCTCGTGCCGTCGCCGTCGAAGTCCTCCAGGTGCGCGGTGGGCTCACCGTCGGTCACCACCAGGACCACGGGCTGCGCGTTGGGATGCCGGCGCAGATGTCGGCCAGCCAGCGCCAGCGCGTGATGCAGGTTGGTGCCCTGCTCGTAGACGCCCTCGAGCCCGGTGAGCTCCGCGGCGGTCACCGTCCGGGCGTATCGGCCAAAGGCGATGATCTGCAAGGCATCCGAACGGAACCGCGTGCACACCAGATGGTTGAGTGCCAGCGCTGTCTGCTTCATGGGCAGCCACCGATTTTCCATCACCATGGAGAACGAGGTATCGACCAGCAGCGCGACCGCGGCCTGCGTGCGTGTCTCTGTCTCGGAGACCTCGACGTCGTCGACGGTGATCTTCAACCGCCCGTCCCGGCCGTCCAGGGTGGCAGTTCCGGCTTGCCGCAGCACGGCATTGGTCAATGTGCGGGAGATGTTCCACGGTTCGGTGTCACCGAACTGCCAAGGTCGGGTGGCGCCGGTGAGCTCGCCGGCTGCCCCCGCGCGCCGATGGTCGCGCTCACCGCGACGCCCGGAAAGTTGTTGTGCGACATCGCGCAACGCCGTCTCGCCGAGTTGGCGCATTGCCTTCGGCGAGAGCCGCCACTGGCCGTCGGAGCCGCGGTCCAAAAAACCCTGCTTGACCAGCGCTCGTTCCAATTCGGCAAGGGCGCGGGCGTCGACGGCCGCTTCGTCTCCGAGCTGGCGCGCCAGCGCATCCAGGTCGACGTCGTCCATGGTGGCGCCCGGATAGCTCTGCGAGAGCTGCTCGGCCAGTTGTTCCAGCTCGGCGATGTCGGACAGCGCCTGGGTGCCCTCGCCCATCCCGAACGGGTTGTCGCCGGAGAACTGCTCGGACCCGCTCCAGTCTTCTCCAGGCCGCGCCGCCTGCAGGTGCGCATCGAGCCGGTTCAGCGCCTGCATCAACGATGGTGACCCAAAAGCTTGCTGCGCCAAGGCATCCAGCTCCGCGCGCTGCTCTGCGCTCAGGCTGTTGCGGAAACGCTGCGCGGCGGCGGCGCGCTTGGCCAGGGAGTCCAGCAACTCATCGACGTTACGCGGGTTCTCGGGAAAGAACTCGCCGTGGTTATCCATGAAGTCTTCGAAGTCTTGTTGCGTGTCCTCGCCGCGGGCGTGCTTGTCCAGCAGGTCGTTGAGGTCGTTGAGCATGTCGTTGACCCGCTGACGATCCTCGTCGGTGGCGCCTTCCAGCGCCTCCTTCATGCCCGCGAAGCGTTGGTCCAGCATTTCTCGGCCGAGCAGATCCTTGATCTGGTCGTACTTTTCACGGGCCTCGCCGCTGCGCCAGTTGTAGTCGGAGAGCTCCTGGACGGCCTTGGCCGGCGACGACGGCAGCGCGTCCAGCTGCAGTTCGCCGAAGCGGGCGTCGTCGTCGAGCGCGCGGGCCAACTCCTTGCGTTCGGCCAGCACGGCCTCGTCCAGGAGTTTCTTGATCTCCTGCAGCGTTCCATCTAAATTATTGCGCCGCAACAATTCCCGTCGTCGCCTGTTGGCCTCGGCGGCCAGCCGGTCCGCGCCGGGCATATCCTTGGTGCCGCGGCGCAGCAACTCGGACAGCGCACGGCGCGGCGACGTGCCGGCCATGACGTCCTGGCCGATTTGTTCGAGCGCCTCGCGCAGATCCACCGGCGGGGCCAGCGGGTCGGGCCCGCCGGTGTACGCCGAGTAGCGCGAGGAATGCCCTCGTGACGATCGCGAGCGCGGCGTAGCCGGGCGCTGCGGGTCGTCACCATCAAACCTAGCCATAGACGGTTTGGCCCTCCCCGGACACCTTGTCGATGCGCTTGGCCAGATACAGTGCCTCGAGCGCCAACTCCAGCGCCGCGGCGCGCTCGCCCTCCGACTGCGCACCGAGCTTGGCCGCAATCTTGTCCACCACCGCCAGGCTCGGGACCGCGGCCAGCACATCTTTGGCCGAGACCCGCTCGCCCGTCGTCACCGCCGAACCGCCCTCCACCGCGGCCACCAGCGATCCGACGTCGATGCCACCCAAGGCGCGCGACGCGGTGTCCGCGGTCGCGCGGCGCAGCAGGTGTTCGAGCACGGCCTGTTCGCGGCCTTCCTCGCCGGATTCGAATTCTAGCTTGCCGCGCAGGACGTCGATCACCGTGCCCAGATCGACAACCCGCGCCACCGGGTCCGTCTCCCCCAGCACCGCGCCGCGGTGTCGCGCGGCCGCAGCGACGGTCTCGGCGGCGGCGATCGCGAACCGCGCCGACACCCCGGAGCGTTGATCGACGGAGTTGGACTCCCGCAGGCACCGCGCGAATCGGGCGATTATCTGCATCAGGTAATCGGGCACCTGGGCGGACAGGTGCGCTTCCTGCGCGATCACACCGACTTCCGCTTCGAGCTCGAGCGGGTAGTGGGTCCGGATCTCCGCGCCGAAACGGTCTTTGAGCGGGGTGATGATGCGTCCGCGGTTGGTGTAGTCCTCGGGGTTGGCACTGGCGACCACCAACACGTCCAGCGGCAGGCGCAGTGTGTAACCGCGGACCTGGATGTCGCGTTCCTCCATCACGTTGAGCATCGACACCTGGATGCGCTCGGCGAGGTCGGGGAGTTCGTTGACCGCGACAATGCCGCGGTGGGCGCGGGGGATCAGTCCGTAAGCGATCGTCTCCGGATCTCCCAGGCTGCGGCCCTCGGCGACTTTGATCGGGTCGATGTCACCGACCAGGTCGGCGACGCTGGTGTCCGGGGTGGCGAGCTTTTCTGTGTAGCGCTCGCTGCGGTGCTTCCATTCGACCGGCAGGTCATCGCCCAGGGTGGCGGCCTTGCGGATGGACTCCGGCGTAATCGGTGAGAAGGGGTGCTCACCCAATTCGGCACCGGCGATCACCGGTGTCCACTCATCGAGCAATCCGGTCAGCGCCCGCAGGAGCCGCGTTTTGCCCTGGCCGCGTTCACCCAGCAGAACCAAGTCGTGCCCCGCGATCAGCGCCCGTTCCAGCTGGGGCAACACGGTGTCGTCGAATCCCAGAATTCCCGGCCAGATCGCTTCACCATCTCCGCCTTCGGCGAGGCGTGCGAGTAGATTTTCGCGGATTTCCTGCTTGACTCCCCGTTCACGATGACCGGCGGCACGCAGTTCGCCGAGGGTGCGGGGCAAGTTGCTCGGTGACATCACCACTCCACGCTACGACGCGGGCTCACCCGAGTCATGCCAAGGGCGTTCACCGAACGCTTATTGACACTTCGTCGCACGCGGCGTGGCTAATGCGCGAAGTGGCGCGCCCCGGTGAGATACAGGGTGATGCCGGCGTCTGTGGCCGCCGCGGTCACCTCGTCGTCGCGCACCGATCCGCCGGGATGCACGATCGCCTTCACTCCGGCGCCGGTCAGCGTCTCGAGTCCGTCCGGGAACGGGAAGAACGCGTCCGAGGCCGCGACCGCGCCGCGCACCCGCTCGCCGCCGCGTTCGACGGCCAGCCGCGCGGCGTCGACCCGGTTCACCTGACCCATGCCCACGCCGATGGTGGCGCCGCCGCTCGCGATCACGATCGCGTTCGATTTCACAGCCCGACACACCCGCCAGGCGAACACCAGGTCGGCCAGCGTCGCCGGGTCGGCGGGTGAGCCGGTGGCCAGGGTCCAATTCACCGGGTTGTCGCCGTGGGCGTCCAACTCGTCGCGCTGCTGGACCAACAGGCCACCGCTGATCGGCCGCAGCTCGGTCCCACCGCTCAGCGGCTCCGAACCCACCAGCACCCGGATGTTCTTTTTGCGGGTCAACACCTCCAGGGCGGCCGGCTCGTAGGCGGGGGCGACGATGACCTCGGTGAAGATGGTGCTGACGTATTCGGCCATCTCCAGGCTCACTTCGGTGTTGGCCGCGATGACCCCGCCGAACGCGCTCAACGGATCGCATTCGTGCGCCTTGCGGTGCGCGTCGGCGACCGATGCCGACGAGATGGCGATCCCACACGGGTTGGCGTGCTTGATGATCGCCACGCAGGTCTGCTCGTGATCGAAGGCGGCGCGCCAGGCCGCGTCCGCATCGGTGAAGTTGTTGTAGGACATCTCTTTTCCGTGCAGTTGCTCGGCCTGCGCCAATCCCGGCCACGCGCCGGGGTCGCTGTAGAGCGCCGCCTGCTGGTGCGGGTTCTCGCCATAGCGCAGCATCGCCGAGCGGCGCCAGCTGCGGCCCAGCCACTTCGGGAAAGCCGTCGACGGGTGTTCGGGGGCCAGCGTCGACTCCATCCAGCTCGCAACCGCGGTGTCGTATTCGGCCGTGTGCTGAAACGCCAGCGACGCCAGCCTTTTACGCTCGCCGAGGCTAAAGCCGCCCTCGCGTACCGCGGCGAGCACGCCATCGTAGCCCCGGGGGTCGGTGATCACCGCCACGCTGGGATGGTTCTTCGCCGCGGCACGCACCATCGACGGGCCGCCGATGTCAATCTGTTCGACGCATTCGTCGATGCTTGCCCCGGAGTCGACGGTCTCGGTGAAGGGGTACAAGTTCACGACGACGAGTTCGAACGCCACAATGCCGAGCTCCTCGAGCGCGGCGGCGTGCTCGGGTTTGCGAAGGTCGGCCAGCAGGCCCGCGTGCACGCGCGGGTGGAGCGTCTTCACCCGGCCGTCGAGCACCTCGGGAAAACCGGTCAGCTCCTCGACCCGGGTCACCGGAATGCCTTTGTCGGCAATGACCTTCGCCGTCGATCCGGTCGAGACGATCTCGACGCCCGCCCCCGCCAGTCCCTGCGCGAGGTCGACCAACCCGGTCTTGTCGTACACGCTGATCAAGGCGCGCCGGATCGGCCGTTTGGCGTCTTCGCGCCTGTCGTCGGTGCTCATCGGTTCATCGCCTTTCGTCCGATCGTCGCTCTTCTGCCGACCAGGGTCAGGCCGCCTGTCGCGATCGCGGCCACCACGTCCACCAGCAGCTTTCGTTCGGTGACTTTGATGCGTTCGTGCAAGGTCTCTTCGGTGTCGCCTTCGAGCACCGGAACGGATTCTTGCGCGAGGATCGGCCCGGTGTCCGTCCCGGAGTCCACCAGGTGCACCGTACAGCCTGTCAGCTTCACGCCGTAGGCCAGCGCGTCGGCCACCCCGTGCGCACCCGCGAACGCCGGCAGCAGCGTCGGGTGCGTGTTGATGACGCGGCCATGGAACCGCGAAAGGAACTGCGGGCCAAGTATTTTCATGAATCCGGCGGAGACCACCAGGTCGGGAGAGTGCGCGGCGGCGGCCTCGGTGATGGCCGCATCCCAGGCGTCCCGGTTTGGGTGGTCGCCGAGGCGGACGGTGAACACGGGAACGGAGGCGGACGCGGCGATGTCGGTGGCCAGGCAGTCGCGGTCGGCGCCGACGGCGACCACCCGGGCGGGGTAGTCCGCGACGGCCGACGTCAACAGGGAATTCAGCAGCGACCCGGTGCCCGATGCCAGTACCACTACCCGTGCCGGTGCGTTCGGGGGCACATGGAGCGGTTCGACCACATCGGCGAGCCTACTGTCGGCGTCGTCCCCCTGACGATCAGGCTGGCCGCATGGGATTGCCCGCCTTTGAGCGACAATCGCCCGATGTCACACCCGCCCGCGCGGCGGTATTGCTAGAGGCGGGCGAAAGGCCTAATCCTTCGAATCTCGCTCGGTCGCTCCCGGCTCCGGTTCGGCGAGGGGCGGCTCGTCGTCGCCGACCGGACCGACAGCTTCGGCGGAGTCGCCGACCGGCGCGTCAGCTTCGGCGGAGTCGCCGACCGGCGCCTCAGCTTCGGCGGAGTCGCCGACTGGACCGACCGAGTCCACCCCGTCCGCCGGTGCCGTGCCGGCGGGGTCCACCACAATTGCGTCCTCCCCCGTCGCGTCCCCGGGCGACCGATCGTCATCGAAAACGCCGGTAAATCCGGCGGATTCCTCGGCCGCCGCGGCGGGCGCGGGTGTGGCCTTGAGCCGACGGGGACGACGCCTGATCCCACCGCTCATCACCACCGTGACCCCACCGACAACCGCGAACCAGAAGAAGACACCGACGAGCAACGCGCCCTGGTCCACGCCGACGTGGCCGAAGTTGCCCAGCTGGCCGCTACCCGCGTACGCGAGCAACGACATCGCCAGTGCCCCGGTGACCGCGGCGACCAGCAGCTTGGCGGCGGCCGCCAGCGGCGGCAGCGCGCGCCGGGCGCATTGCTGGCCGACCGCCACCCCGGACGACGCGCCGATGATGAGCAGCGCCACCCACACCGGCCCCAACGGAGGCCTGGGGACGGCGGCCAGCACCGGCAAGGCCGGGATATCGCCACCGAACACGGTGAACGAACTGAATGTCGCGAATCCGATGTGCGCGCTGGACCCGACGGCCATCGCCGCGGTGCCCACAATCACGTTGGGCGCGTAGAGCATTGACAACAGGGTGAGGCTGAACTGCCCGAAAATCGAATCGGTGATGCCGTAGAGCTCCTGCATGGTCGACCAGTGCACGACCAGCGACCCGGCCGTCACCAGGCCGGACAGCCCGAGCAACGCGAGCAGGCCGGCGGAGGCGGCACGCAGCGAATCGCCCAGCCAGAACGGCAGCCGCGACGCCGCCAACGCGCGCGGCCCCACGCGGGACCACACTCCGATCCCGGCGCCGGCGGCATGAACCGCGAGCACGCTGAGGAATGCGCGCAGTGCGCTGGGCGTCTGCAGCTCGGTGATCACCGACGACGCGTCGTGAATGACCGCCAGCGCGATCGCCGTCAAAAACAGCGGGCCACCAAGCGCCGACGCGAATACCCAGCGGACTACCAGCCATGACGAGTAAGGCGTGATGGCCCGTGCCGTGTTGCGCGCGGTCGCCCAGATCATCACCAAGACCGGCAACAGCGGCATCACACCGAGTTCGCGGCCACCAATAGACACCGGCACCTGGTGCACCCCCAGCCACATGCTGGCGATGGCGCCCAGCGCGCCGGTCATGTCGCTGTTGGCGATCAACAACTGGATCAGCGTGACCGCGGCGATGATGACCAACGCCACCACCGCCGGGGCAAACGCGACCCTGGCGAGGTCACGCGCCTGGCGAGCGCCTGCTGCCCGGTTGTCCTCCACCCGTGTCACTCTGGGGCACGTCCGCGACTAGGCGCGACAGCGCACGATTAAGAGGGCGCTGGGCCAGACGGTGACGACGGCGATTGCTGCTCGTGGCCGTACTGCTGGCCGCCGCCCTGCTCGGAGAAGTTGGTCGTCGCCGAACCGGCGTCCGAGCCACCGGCGTTCGGCGGCGGACTGAAGCTGGGGAAGCCGGTGGGGGGCGTGGACGAGCCGTGCTGCTGCGCGGACGGCTGGGGACCCGACTGCGGCGAGGGCTGAGCACCGAAACCGCCGGTCGGAACGCCGCTCTGGGTGGGCGCCGAACTTGGCGAGTAGCCGCCGTACTGCGACCCGTATCCCTGCGCCGACTGCTGCTGGCCGCCGTGCTGCTGAGTGCCCGGCTGCTGACCGTAGTACGGCTGCTGACCGTACTGGCCGTATTGCCCGTACTGGCCGTATTGCGCGTAAGGGTCGTACTTGGGCCGCGGCGCCGGTGCGGTGATCACCCCGGATTCCAGCAGAACTACGACGACCGCGGCGATGGCCTGCAGCACGACGGCCGCCACCAGCGGCCACATCGCCCAGCCGATCGAGAAACCGGCGGGCAGGTTGATCGTCTCGGTGATGGCCAGCAACGCGCCCAGAACCGCGATCACCGCAACGATTCCCGGATAGTTCTTGGTCTTCGGCAGCAGGCCGAGCGCGGCGAGCAGCGCGGCCAGCACCGCGACCACCACCGCGGTGCCCGCATCGCCGGCGCGCCCACCGATGCCCGGGCCGAGGTCGGCGCCGATGGTGAAGGTGGGACCGAAGTTCAGCAGGTACGCCGCAAGACCGAGGACCACCACCGCGATGTTCAGGTAAAACGGCAGCTTGCTCGTTCCGTCGTCTTCCTTGGCGAAGGACGGTGTGCCGCCCGCGTAGGTGCCGCCGGTTTGCGCCGGTGGATAGCCCGGGCCTCCGGGAGAGTAGGTCATGACTCCTCCTGTTGCTTCCAGTGCCTTGAACTGCCTAGCGGTCGCCACGGTTGCAGTGCAACGCTGTGCTTGCAGGCGCCTCGCTGCGTTAGCGACGCGGTCGATCACCCACGCTAGCGCACGTGCGGTAACCCGTGCCGTTGCCACCGGCTTGGACGGCGGGGCTTACACCGGCGACGCCGGACGCCGCTCGCGAGACGGTCCGTATCACCACGGCTTGCTCAGCAGAGGTAGAACACGTTCTAATTCTCTGCATGGATTACGGGCTTGTGCTTTTCACCAGCGATCGTGGCATCTCCCCGGCGAAGGCCGCGAAGCTCGCCGACGACCACGGCTTTGCGACCTTCTACGTGCCAGAACACACTCACATTCCGGTGAAGCGCGAGGCAGCTCATCCCACGACGGGAGACGAATCGCTGCCCGACGATCGCTACATGCGGACGCTAGACCCATGGGTAAGTCTGGGCGCGGCGTGCGCGGTCACCTCACGGGTGCGGCTGTCCACCGCGGTGGCCCTTCCGGTCGAGCACGACCCGATCACGTTGGCGAAAAGTATTGCCACTCTTGATCACCTGTCGGGCGGCCGGGTCAGCCTGGGCGTCGGGTTCGGCTGGAACACCGACGAACTCGCCGACCACAACGTGCCGGCGGGCCGGCGCCGCACCATGCTGCGCGAGTACCTCGAAGCGATGCGGGCGCTGTGGACCGAAGAAGAGGCCCAGTACGACGGTGAATTCGTGAAGTTCGGCCCGAGCTGGGCCTGGCCCAAGCCGGTGCAGCCGCACATCCCGGTGCTGGTGGGCGCCGCGGGCACCGAGAAGAACTTCAAGTGGATCGCGCGCAGCGCCGACGGCTGGATCACCACCCCGCGCGACTTCGACATCGACGAGCCGGTGAAGCTGCTGCAGGACACCTGGGCGGCGGCCGGCCGCGACGGCGCTCCCCAGATCGTGGCGCTCGACTTCAAGCCGGTGCCCGAGAAGCTGGCCAAGTGGGCCGAGCTGGGGGTCACCGAGGTGCTGTTCGGGCTGCCGGACAAGTCCGAGGACGAGGTTGCCGCCTACGTTGAGCGTTTGGCCGGCAAGCTCGCCGCCCTGGTCTGACGCTCAGGCCAGGCGTGTCACCGAGCCCGTCGAGCGCCGAGCCTTAAAGCAGTGCGACGCGTGACGGCGTGTCGTGTGCGTGGTTTAAGTGTCGCGACGCGACAGCGCAGGACGCCGCCGTCGGGGTCTAGCCCAGCGAAGCCCGGTTGCCGTTGTCCGTCGACCACACCGAGATCTCCGCACCCAGCGGATCGTCGTCGCACATCAACGCGACGAGATCGTCGTCGTCGGTGGTGGCCATGAAGCGCGTGTTGTCCGCCGCGAGCCTGCCGACGATGATGCCGGTGCGGACCGGCCAGTCGTAGCGCACGGAGTAGGTTTCGATGGTTGCCGCGCCGTCGGGTGTCTTGGTGACGTCGACCTTGGGCAGCGCGCCGATCTCCTTCTTCAGCTCCGCACAGTTGTCGGTGCGCCAGTCCACCGGTGTGGTCGAGTAGATACCGACGGAGTACTTGCTCATGATGCCGCCGTTGGCGCCGACGAGGCCGAATCGCCCTGGCCTGTCCCGCATCTGCGCGATTGTCTCGGCGATACCGTGCAGCGAGTAGCTGTTCCCTGGACCGCCGAAGTACGGCAATCCGCCGGTCAGGGTCAGGCCGCGCGGATCGTCGCCGTCGATGCCCAAGGCTTCGCAGATGACGAAAACCGGGAACGGGAAGCAGCTGTACAGATCGAAGGTATCGATCTCGTCCACGCCGATTCCCGCCACCCGCAACGCTTCTCGAGCCGCATGGACCGCCGCGGGGCTGGCACCGAGGTCGACGCGATCGAGCATCGCCTGCTCGACCATGTCCGAGCGGCCGTGCACGAACACCCACTTCTCCTCGGGCACGCCCAGGCGGGTCGCCGCCTCCACCGACGTCAGCACCGCCGCCGCGCCCTGGTTGACCTGATCGCGGGCGACGAGCAGACGGGGGTAGGGGTCACAGATCATCCGGTTGTCCTCGGTGATCGTGATGATCTCTTCGACCGACCGCTCCACCGGCGATGACGAAAGCGGGTTGTTGGCAGCCACTTTGGACATCGGGGCGAACAGTTCGGCCATCTCGCGCCGATAGTCGGCCACGCTGTACCCGAGGCGGGCACGGCGGGCATTCTCCAAAAGTCCGTACTGCACGGGCGCCCCGGTCAAGCCGTGCTGGATCGTGTACGCGTCGATGTAGCTGGAGATCTGATGGCCACGATCCTCCAGTTGGCCCTCGACGTGCTCGGTGAAATCGGGCTTGTCATCGCGATCGGCGAAGTAACGAGCCGTCGATCCCGGCTCCGAGCCCATGATCATCACGACGTCCGCTTCACCCGCCGCGATCGCGTTGCCCGCCTCGGTGACAAGCTTCTGCGGCCCCTGCCCACCGACCGGTTCGAGCACGACGCGGGCCGGATCCCCGCCGAGCCGGTTCATCACCGAACGTGAGTAGTTGTTCGACTTGCCGAGCCTCGCCGGCATCGGTCCGGAGATCTCGAACTGCCTAAGCCCGAAGACCGTGTCGACGGCCTGCGCAACGCCTTTGGCGCCGCTATCGGTGAGTGCTGCCCGCGCGGCCGCCGTCGCAAGGTCGACCGCCGACATGCCCCGATAGTCGGGGTCGTCGATGCGCTCGGTGAACTGGCCGACCCCGACGAGCACCGGAGTCCGTGGATCGACCGTCATTACCAACCTCCTGGCAACTGTTAGTTCGACAGGCTAACCGATGCCCGGGGGCAAAACGAAACCGCGGCCAGCTCGCGGAGCGAGATCGCGATCTGACCGGGGGACAGGGCGGGGACAGTCCCCGAAAAGAATTACAGGCTCTGCAGGATCTTTCGGGCCAGCTCCGCGGTCTCCGACGGCGTCTTGCCAACCTTGACGCCTGCGGCCTCCAGGGCCTCCTTCTTGGCGGCCGCGGTGCCCGACGAGCCGGACACGATGGCACCCGCGTGGCCCATCGTCTTGCCTTCCGGCGCGGTGAATCCCGCGACATAGCCGACGACCGGCTTGGAGACGTTGGCCTTGATGTAGTCGGCCGCGCGCTCCTCGGCGTCGCCGCCGATCTCACCGATCATCACGATGACCTTGGTGTCGGGGTCCTTCTCGAAGGCCTCGATGGCGTCGATGTGGGTGGTGCCGATCACCGGGTCACCGCCGATGCCGATCGAGGTGGAGAAGCCGAAATCGCGCAGCTCGTACATCATCTGGTAGGTCAGGGTGCCCGACTTGGACACCAGCCCGACCGGACCGGGTCCGCTGATGTTGGCCGGGGTGATGCCGGCCAGGGCCTCACCCGGGGTGATGATGCCGGGGCAGTTCGGCCCGATGATGCGCGTCTTCTGCCCCTTGTCCACGTTGTAGGCCCACGCAAACGCGCTGTCCTGCACCGGAATTCCTTCGGTGATGACCACCAGCAGCGGGATCTCGGCGTCGATGGCCTCGATGATCGCATCCTTGGCGAATTTCGGCGGCACGAAGACGACCGAGACGTTGGCGCCGGTCTCCTTCATCGCTTCGGCGACGGTGCCGAAGACCGGGAGCTCGACGTCCCTGCCTTTCGGGTCCACGTGCGACACGGTGGTGCCGGCCTTGCGCGCGTTCACCCCGCCCACCACCTGCGTACCGGCCTTCAGCATGAGCGCGGTGTGCTTGGTGCCCTCACCGCCGGTGATGCCCTGGACGATGACCTTGGAGTCCTTGTTCAAAAAGATCGACATGGCTTGGCTCCCCTACTTGTTCGCCAGCTCGGCGGCTTTGTCTGCACCGGCGTCCATGGTCTCGGCCTGGATCACCAGCGGGTGGTTGGCTTGGGCGAGGATGCGGCGGCCTTCGTCGACGTTGTTGCCGTCGAGCCGGACCACGAGCGGCTTGTTGGCCTCGTCGCCGAGCATGTTCAGCGCGGTCACGATCCCGTTGGCGACGGCGTCGCACGAGGTGATACCGCCGAACACGTTCACGAACACGCTCTTGACCTGCTTGTCGTTCAAGATGACGTCCAAGCCCGCGGCCATCACCTCGGCCGAAGCGCCACCGCCGATGTCGAGGAAGTTGGCCGGTTTCACGCCGCCGTGCTTCTCGCCCGCGTAGGCGACGACATCGAGCGTCGACATCACCAGGCCCGCGCCGTTACCGATGATGCCGACCGAGCCGTCCAGCTTGACGTAATTGAGGTCGTGCTCCTTGGCCTTGAGCTCGAGCGGGTCGGTGGCGTCGCGGTCCTCGAACTCCGCGTGGCCGGGCTGACGGAAGTCGGCGTTGGCGTCCAGAGTGACCTTGCCGTCCAGCGCCAGAATCTGGTCCTTCGGGTCGCGCACCAACGGGTTGACCTCAACAAGGGTGGCGTCCTCGGCGACGAAGACCTCCCACAGTTTGTTGATGGTGACCGCGGCGGCGTCGAGCACCTCGGCGGGCAAGTGGCCCTGCTCGGCGATGGAACGCGCGGTGGCCAGGTCGACGCCCTTGACGGCGTCCACGGGAACCTTGGCCAGCCGCTCGGGCTTGGTCGCCGCGACCTCCTCGATCTCCATGCCGCCCTCGACCGAGCACATGGCCAGGTAGGTGCGGTTGGCGCGGTCGAGCAGGAAGGAGATGTAGTACTCCTCGGCGATATCGCTGGCCTCGGCGACCAGCAGCTTCTTCACGACGTGTCCCTTGATGTCGAGACCGAGGATGTTCTGGGCGTGGTCGTAGGCGTCCTCGGGAGTCGCCGCGTATTTGACGCCACCCGCCTTGCCACGTCCGCCGACCTTCACCTGCGCTTTGACCATCACCGGACGGCCGATTTCGGTCGCGATCTCGCGAGCGCCCTCGGCGGTGTCGGTCACGCGTCCCGGCGTAGTCGGTACGTTGTGCTTGGCGAACAACTCTTTTGCTTGATACTCGAAAAGGTCCATGGACTCTCTGTCTTCGCTCGACTCAACTACTAGGCCTCTTGGTGGGCGGTGCCGCACCCGGCAACTCGCACGGACGAACTGTATCCACCCCTCAAACGGCGATTACCGTCGCGTCCGCCGATGTGGCACAGCTCACGAGCCACGGGTTGACCGTCTGCGTGATCCAAATCACAATTCGGCCCTGATTTTCCGCCGAGGTTGCCAGCCCCGCGCGTTAGCGGCTACCTTCCTAGGGTCCAGATAACGTTATGGTCACGATACGAGGACATTTCAGGTTGTCCCAGCACCGTTTTGCCAGGTCTTCTGCCGTAACTGAAGGCGTCGTGAGGGTGGGTCGCGCGGCAGGCGCCCGATGGGCCGAAGCACCGCATCGCACCGAAGTCACGGAAATCCTTCCGCTCGACGGCTTCGACTTTGACGACTTCGATTTCAGCGAGGACGCCGGCGATCTCGGCGACCTGGACTTCAGCAGCGACTCACCGTTCGACAACGAAGCACAGGTGCTGCTGGCGCCCGAACTCGACGACCTGCACGAGGCCGACGACGTACGCCCGGTCTGGCTGGCCGCACCCGTCACCGAGGTGCTGCCGCGGGTGATCGTCGATCCGCGCATCGAGCGGCGTGTGGATCGGTCGCACACCACCGACGTCGCCGGCGTCCGCCGCGCAGGACAGCACCGCAAGCAACCGACCAGCGCGGCCCGGGGCCGCCTGCTGATCTCGGCGATGGCGGCGGGAGCGGCCGCCGCGGCCGCCCACACGGCCACCAGCCACGCCGACACCCCCAAGACCGACGCCGTGCTGACCGCCAACGCGTCGGCGCTCACCGGCGGGGCGGGCAGCAACACCGTCCGCGGACCGCAGGTGATCGCCGCGGCGCCGTCGGCCACGGCCGCGCTGCACAACCAGGAGCTCGCCAAGGGCGTCGCCTTTGCCAACGACCGCGCCGAACGCGAGGCGCGGTTGTCCCAGCCGCTCTACGTGATGCCGACCAAGGGCATCTTCACCTCCAACTTCGGCTACCGCTGGGGCGTGCTGCACGCCGGCATCGACCTGGCCAACTCGATCGGGACACCGATCTACGCGGTGTCCGACGGCGTGGTCATCGACTCCGGTCCGGCCGGCGGCTACGGGATGCTGGTCAAGCTGCGCCACGCCGACGGGACGGTCACGCTCTACGGCCACATCAACACCACACTCGTCAGCGTGGGTGAGCGCGTGATGGCCGGCGACCAGATCGCCACGATGGGCAACCGGGGAAACTCCACCGGCCCGCACCTGCATTTCGAGGTGCTGCAGGGCGGCAGCGAACGGATCGACCCCGTGCCGTGGCTCGCTAAGCGTGGTCTTACAGTCGGCAACTACGCTGGCTGAGGTGACCGAGCCGAACCAAGAAGCTTCCGCTCCGCGTCCGCCTGAGCCCACGCCCGAGCACGATCCGCCCTCTGATTCACGGACACGGATCATCCGGCGCGCGCCGACCGGTCCCATCCCCACCACGCCGGACGCCCCGACCACTCACTTCACCCCGCAATCGGCGCCCTACCGGGCCGGTTCACGTCCGGGTCGCGCCGGGTATGCCGGGCTGCCGGCCCTTGAGCCCTCCGATCGGACGGCCGTTGCCGCCTGCGCGGTGAGCATCATCAGCGGCTGGGCGACGTCGGTCGTGGCCACCGATCTGATCGCCGGCTGGTGGCGGACCGACCGCCTGTTCTGCATCGCGGTCGCGTTCCTGGCCCTGGTGTTCGCGGGCACCACGGTGTCCGGGGTGATCATGCTGCTGCAGCGCCGATCGATCAGCCGCTACCTGCTGATGGCCGGCGCGCTGGTCGCCTTCCTCACCTACATCGGGGTGTTCATCGCCGGCGCGCGGGTCGCATGGGTGGTCCACCTGATGCCGATATTGCCGATCGCCACGGTAATAATCGTGCTGCTGCCGCAAACCAAACGCTGGCTCGACGCCTGACCGTTCGCCGAAAGTGCACTCACGGCGAGGAATTCGCCGCCAATTCTTCGCACTGAGTGCACGTTCGACGCGGTTACCCGCCGGGTTAGAGCTTGCTGAGCGGGGCGTGGTTGTGCATCAGCTTCACCCGGCCCGCGCTGCCGAAGTCGATCAGGGACATCGCCGATTCGCCGACACCGGACACCTCCTCGACCCGGCCCAGCCCGTACTTGTCGTGCGTCACCCGGTCGCCGGGTGCGAGCACCAGTAGCGGGCGTTTGGTCATCCCCGAGCGGGTCGGGGCCGCCCGCGGCGTGCCGAACCGGCCGGCACCGCTCACGGGCGCGCTGAACGACGGGGCCGGCGCCGTGCGTCGCCAATCGATGAGTTCCTGCGGAATCTCTTGCAGGAAGCGCGATTCCGGGTTGAGCATGGGCTGTCCCCAGGAGGACCGGACGATCGCCCTGCTCACATACAGCCGCTGACGGGCCCGGGTGATCCCGACGTAAGCCAGCCGCCGCTCCTCGGAGAGTTCGACAGGATCGTCCAACGACCGCATGTGGGGGAACATCCCGTCCTCCCAGCCGGTCACGAAGACCACCGGAAACTCGAGGCCCTTGGCGGTGTGCAGCGTCATCAAAGTGACCATGCCCGCGCCGTCCTCGGGGATCTCGTCGCTGTCGGAAACCAGCGACACCCGCTCCAAGAACTCGGCCAGCACGCCGGTATCCGGCACGTCTTCGTCTTCGGGGGTTTGCAAGGACTCGCCCAGTGCCGCGGCGTTGGCCCGATCGGTACTGAATTCGTGTGCGACGCTAACGAGTTCGTTGAGGTTGTCCAAACGCGCGAGTTCTTGAGGGTCCGTCGAGGATTCGAGTTCACGGCGGTAGCCGGTGCGTTCGAGCACCGACTCGACCAGGTCCCCGAGGTCGTCATCGAGGCGTCCACGCAACTCGTCGAGCAGCTCGACGAAACCGGCGATCGCCTTCTCGGCACGCGAATTCAGCATCGGCACTTTGCCTTCGGCGGCGGCCACGAGCGCGTCGGCGAAACTGGCGCCGGTGTTCTCCGCATACACCGCCACGCACGCCTCGGCGCGATCGCCGATGCCGCGGCGCGGGGTGTTGAGGATGCGCCGCATGCTGACCGCGTCCCCGGAATTGTCCAGGACCCGCAGATAGGCGACGATGTCGCGGATCTCCTTACGTTCGTAGAAGCGCACTCCGCCAACGACTTTGTAGGGGATCCCGGCGCGGATGAACACCTCTTCGAACGACCGAGACGAGTTGTTGGTGCGGTAAAAGATGGCGACGTCGTTGTAGGTGATCTCGCCGTTGGCGGCCAGCGCGTCGATCTCCTCGGCGACGAATCGGGCCTCATCGTGTTCGTTGTCGGCGACGTAACCGACGATCAGCTCACCGGCGCCTTCGGCGGTCCACAGCCGCTTGTCGCGGCGCCCGGAGTTGCGGGCGATCACCGAGTTCGCCGCGGACAGGATGTTCTGCGTCGAGCGGTAGTTCTGTTCCAACAGAATGGTTGTCGCGTCCGGGTAGTCGCGCTCGAAGTCCTCGATGTTGCGGATGGTGGCACCGCGGAACGCATAGATCGACTGGTCGGCGTCGCCGACCACGCACAGCTCCGCGGGCGGCACGTCGTCGCTGCTTGGCTGGTTCGGCGGTCCCAGCGTCCCCTCGCCTCCGCCGTGGCCGACAAGTTCGCGCACCAGGACGTACTGCGCGTGGTTGGTGTCCTGGTACTCGTCGACGAGAACATGCCGGAACCGCCGCCGGTAGTGCGCGGCGATCTGCGGGAAGGCCCGCAGCACCGCCACGGTTTCCCCGATCAGGTCGTCGAAGTCCAGCGCGTTGGCCGCCCGCAGCCGCCGCTGGTATTCGCCGTAAACGCTGGCCACCGTGCGGGACAACTCATCGGAATCGTCGGTCAGGTTGCTCACCGCCGCGGCGGGGTCGATCAGCTCGTTCTTCAGGTTGGAGATGGCGTTGGCCAGCAGCCGTGGCGAGTAGCGCTTGATGTCGAGTCCCATGTCGCGACCGATCATCTGCAGCAGGCGCCGTGAGTCGTCGGCGTCATAGATGGAGAAGTTGGAGTTGAGGCCCTCGATCAGGGACGCCTGGTTGCGCAGGATGCGCACGCAGGTCGAGTGGAAGGTCGACACCCACATGGCGCGAGCCCGGTTGCCCACCAGCCGCACCACCCGTTCGCGCATCTCGGCGGCCGCCTTGTTGGTGAAGGTGATGGCGAGCACCTGACCGACGCCGACACCGCGCTCGGCGATCAGGTAGGCGATCCGACGAGTCAGCACCGCGGTCTTTCCCGAACCCGCGCCCGCGACGATCAGCAGCGGGGACCCCTCATGCACCACCGCCTGGCGCTGTTGAGGATTGAGGCCCTCGAGCAGTTGATCTGCCTCGGAGGCCGGCTTGGCATCTGTTGCGTGCACACTCATATCAGTCCAAACTTACCGCCGCCCACTGACGCACAGCGCCCTGGCATCAGACACGCTAGTGGCTGGAGCGACCAGGACGACGTCACGCAGACTACCGAGAATTCGGCGTGTCGGACCGCAATTTTCGAACTGGATTCGGTCGCCGACACAATTGCACCCAAGTTCAAAAGCGCAGCTTAAATCCGTTTCTTTGTACGTCTACCATTTTTGATGGCAAACTCAATTCGTGCTCAACGCGCAGTGTCGGCGACACTCCTCGACTCAGGAGTGGCGCCGTTGACTTCCCCACGGGTGCCCGTTCGCGGAGTCTGTGGGTTAACTGCTTCCGCAGACCCCCGTGGTCCGCTTTCGGCACTCGGGGCTCGTCTTTTGTGAGGCCCGATACTGCATGAGACCAGAACCCCCAAATCACGACGAAGACGCGGAGTCAGCAGAGATGAACACCGAGATGGCGGCGACCCAAGAGGTCACCGACATAGACGACTTACGCCAGGAGATCGACCGGCTCGACGCCGCGATTCTCGATGCCGTGAAACGGCGCACCCAGGTGTCGCAGGCGATCGGCAAGGCCCGAATGGCATCCGGCGGCACCCGGCTCGTCCACAGCCGCGAAATGAAGGTCATCGAGCGCTACAGCGCGCTCGGCCCCGAAGGCAAGGACCTGGCGATACTGCTGCTGCGACTGGGCAGGGGCCGGCTCGGTCACTGACGCCGGCGCGGCGTCCCGCAGCCGATACACCTGGCTCCGTCACGTCACAGCCCATAGTGTCGAAGCATGACCTCCGTGCACATCCTCCCCGACATCACCGCCACCCCGGCGTGGGACGCCCTGCGTAGGCATCATGACCAGATCGGCGACACCCATCTGCGCCAGTTCTTCGACGACGATCCCGATCGCGGCCGCGAGCTGACCGTCTCCGTCGGCGACCTGTACATCGATTACAGCAAGCACCGCATCACACGAGAAACGCTGCGGCTCTTGGTCGATCTCGCGCGCACGGCCAACCTCGAAGAGCGCCGCGACCAGATGTTCGCCGGGGTGCACATCAACACCTCGGAGGATCGCGCGGTCCTGCACACCGCGCTGCGACTGCCCCGGGACGCCGAGCTGGTTGTCGACGGCGAAAACGTCGTCCAAGACGTGCACTCGGTGCTCGACGCCATGGGCGAGTTCACCGACCGGTTGCGCACCGGTGAATGGACCGGGGCCAGCGGAAAACGAATCAGCACCGTGGTCAACATCGGGATCGGCGGATCCGACCTCGGCCCGGTGATGGTCTACCAGGCACTGCGCCACTATGCGGATGCGGGGATCTCGGCGCGTTTCGTGTCCAACGTGGATCCGGCGGACCTGATCGCCACCCTGGCCGATTTAGACCCCGCCACAACGCTTTTCATCGTCGCGTCCAAGACGTTCTCGACGCTGGAAACCCTGACCAACGCGACGGCCGCGCGCCGGTGGATCACCGAAGCCCTCGGCGACGCCGCGGTGGCTCAGCACTTCGTCGCCGTCTCCACCAACAAACGCCTCGTCGACGATTTCGGCATCAACACCGACAACATGTTCGGTTTCTGGGATTGGGTCGGCGGCCGTTACTCGGTGGACTCGGCGATCGGCCTGTCGTTGATGGCCGTCATCGGCCGACAAGCCTTCGCGGACTTCCTATCCGGGTTCCACATCGTCGACCGGCACTTCAAGACCACGCCACTGGAGTCCAACGCGCCTGTGCTGCTTGGCCTTATCGGCCTTTGGTATTCCAACTTCATGGGCGCGCAATCGCGCGCCGTGCTGCCCTATTCCAATGACCTGGCGCGTTTCGCGGCCTATCTGCAACAGCTGACCATGGAATCCAACGGCAAGTCGACCCGCGCGGACGGCAGCCCGGTCACCACGGACACCGGTGAAATCTTCTGGGGCGAACCGGGAACCAACGGGCAGCACGCGTTCTACCAGCTGCTGCATCAGGGCACCCGACTGGTGCCCGCCGACTTCATCGGGTTCAGCCAACCCCTCGACGATCTGCCCACCGCCGAGGGCACCGGGAGCATGCACGACTTGCTGATGAGCAACTTCTTCGCCCAGACCCAGGTGCTGGCCTTCGGCAAGACCGCCGAAGAGATCGCCGCCGACGACACTCCCGCGGACGTCGTGCCCCACAAGGTGATGCCCGGCAACCGGCCGTCGACCTCGATTCTGGCCAACCGTCTCACCCCGTCGGTGTTGGGCCAGCTCATCGCGCTGTACGAACATCAGGTCTTCACCGAGGGCGTGATCTGGGGAATCGACTCGTTCGATCAGTGGGGCGTCGAGCTGGGCAAAACGCAGGCCAAGGCTCTGCTTCCGGTGATCACCGCGGACGGCTCGCCGGCGTCGCAGTCGGACAGCTCCACCGACGCGCTGGTGCGTCGGTACCGCAGCGAACGCGGGCGAACCAGCTGATCAGGCGAACATCTTGGTCAGCTGAGGCGGCAGCACCCGCATCAACTGCACCAGCGGCGCCCACGGCCACCACGGCACTGCGGCCCGGCCGGGCTCGCGTTCCATGGCGGCGACGAGGGCGTTGACGCCAGTTTCGTTGTCCACCATCAACATTGTGCTGTTGGACTTGGCCGTCATCTCCGACTCGATGTAGCCGGGCTCGATGACCGAAACCTTGACGGGCCCCTTGGCGTATTCGGCGCGCAGCGATTCGCCCAGTGAGCTCACCCCCGCCTTGCTCGCCGCGTACGCCGCCTTCACTCCGGGCACGCCCCTATTGCCGAGCACCGAGGAGATCAGCACCAGGTGGCCCGAACCCGTCTTGTTGAACATCTCCAGGGCGGTCTCGATCTGCACCAGAGCCGACACCAGGTTGGTCTCGATGGTGGCCTTGTTGGCCCACAGCTTGCCGGACCCCAGCTTCGCGCCCTTGCCGATGCCGGCGTTGACGACGACGCGGTCGATGCCGCCCAGCTCGTCGCTGAGTTCCGCGAACACCTTGGGGACGGCCTCGTGATCGTTGACGTCCAACGCGGCGACCGCGATCTTGATGCCCGGATAGTTCTGCGACAGCTCGGCTTTGAGCTCATCGAGCCGGTCGGTGCGCCGCGCGCACAGCGCAAGGTCGCGGCCCTTGGCGGCGAACGCGCGCGCCATCCCGGCGCCCAGGCCGGAACTGGCACCGGTGATGAGGATCTTCTGGCGGGTCATCGGGGCAGCATATCGACAGGTGTCAACTTGCGGTCGCGCGACTACTTCAGCAAACGCGACATGCGCCGGTCGGCCAGGACCTTGCCACCGGTCTGACACGTAGGGCAGTACTGAAAAGACTTGTCCGCGAACGACACTTCGCGCACGGTGTCACCGCATACCGGGCACGGCAACCCGGTGCGGGCGTGCACGCGCAATCCGGAGCGCTTCTCGCCCTTGAGCGTGGCCGCCCCCTGCCCGACGGACCGGCTCACCGCATCGGTGAGCACTGAGATCATCGCGCCGTGCAGCGTGGCGAGCTGCGCATCGGACAGCTTGGCGGCGGTGGCGAACGGCGAAATGCGGGCGACGTGCAGGATCTCGTCGCTGTAGGCGTTGCCGATCCCGGCGATCACCTTCTGGTCGGTGATGACCGTCTTGATCCGGCCGGTGTTGCCGGCCAACACATTGCCCAGCGCGTCCACGTCGAGGTCCAGCGCGTCCGGGCCGAGGGCGGCGATCTGTGGGATCTGCTGCGGGTCGCCGACCAGCCACACCGCCAGGCGCTTCTGGGTGCCGGCCTCGGTGAGGTCGAAGCCGGGTGCCTCCCCGGGCGTGCCCAGGTGCACTCGCAGTGCGATCGGGCCCTTGCCGGGCCGCAGCGGCGCCGCGGCCAGCTTGTCCGACCACCGCAGCCAGCCCGCCCGCGACAGGTGCGCGATCAGGTAGAGGTTGTCCGTCCGCAACCCGAGGTACTTGCCCCACCGCTCGGCCCCCATCACGGTCTGGCCGTGCAACGCACTGATCGGCGGGTCGAAAGTCTTCAACACGGAAAGGGCGGCAATGTCGACCCGGCCGATCGTCAGGCCGACGGCATGGCGTCGCAGATGGTCGACCAGCGCTTCGATCTCGGGTAGTTCGGGCACGGTTTCAGTCTGCCGGTCTAAGCAAATAGGTGTCCATGATCCAGCCGTGCCGGGCGCGGGCTTCGGCTCGCAGCGAGACGATGCGGGGCCCCACCTCGCCGACGGTGCCCGCGATGAGCAATTCGTCGTCGGTGCCCAGATAGGCGCCCCACCAGATTCGCGTGTCGGGCGGACAGACCTGGAACGAGCAGTCGGCGTCGAGCATTACGACGGCGGATCCGCGGGCCGGCCCGCGATTGCGCAGTTGCCGTCCCGTGGTGATCAGAACGGGCTCGCCAACCTCGTTGAGCGGAATGCGGTGCCGCGCGGTCAGCGCCTGCACCGCGGTGATGCCCGGGATGACGTCGAACGTGAAGTCGACGCGGGTCGCCACCGCGTCGAGGATGCGCAAGGTGCTGTCGTAGAGCGACGGATCGCCCCATGCCAGAAACCCCCCGACGCCGTGCGGGCCCAGCTCGGCGGAGATGGCGTCGGCCCAGATGGCCGCGCGCGCGGCGTGCCAGTCAGCGACCGCCTCCCGGTAGTCGGCGTCAGCTGACCGCTTCGGGTCGGGTAACTCGACGAAGCGGTAGCCCGGCGAACGGATGAAGCGGCCGCAGATCTCGCGGCGTAGCGCCACCAGGTCGCTCTTCTGCTCGCCCTTGTCCATCGCGAAGAACACCTGCGTGTCGTTGAGCGCCTCGATCGCCTGCACGGTCAGGTAGGCGGGATCGCCGGCGCCGATGCCGATGACGTGAATGTGCCGGCCCACTACATCGCCTCCCGATGCTCGTTGTCCGTCAGATTGCCGAATCCCGACCTTCAGCATCTAGCCGGGACCGCAAGTACCCAGTACCATGGGTACCGTCTGAAGCACCCAACGGAGGGAGCGGCGCATGACCTCAGCGGTGAAGCCGGTCGGGCCTAGTCGTGAAGAATTCTCCGAACGCCTGCTGAAGGGTTCGGTCAAGAAGTCTTATGAGCCCGTCGTCGACATCGACTGGGACGCCCCGCTCGACCCGGACAAGTTCTATCTGCCGGCGCGGCTGGTTTCGCTCTACGGCACACCGATGTGGGACGAGATGACCCGCGAGCAACAGATCGAGCTGTCCCGCCAGGAACTGGTCAACACCTTGTCGGCCGGGATCTGGTTCGAGAACATGCTCAACCAATCGTTGCTGCGGACGATCCTGCACGAGGATCCGACAAGCAAGTCAACCCATTACAAGCTGACCGAACTGGGCGATGAGACCCGGCACATGGTGATGTTCGGCAAGGCCATCGAACGCGTCGGCGCCAGGCCGGTACGCCCGCGGCGGTTCCACCGGCTGATCATCAACCTGCTGCCATTGGCTTTTCAGCGCGGCTCGATGCTCTGGGTGGCCGCCCTGATCGGTGAGGAGATCTTCGACTCGCTGCAGCGGCAGATGATGGACGATCCGGAGCTGCAGCCAATCATCCAGCGGCTCATGCGTATTCACGTCACCGAAGAGGCGCGCCACATCCAGTTCGCGCGCGACGGCGCGCGCAAGCGCGTCGTCGAGATGCCCCGGTTGAACCGCTGGTTCATGGCCAACATCAACGGCTTGGGCGGCTACTTCTTCAACTACCTGTTCAGCAACCCAGTCCCTTACGCGCGGGCGGGTCTCGACCCCAAGCGCGCCCGAAAGGTCGCGCGCACCAGTCCGCATCGGCGCGACGTGCAAGTTGCCGGCTTCGCTCCACTGGCGGCGTTTTTGACCGAAGTCGGCCTGATGGGGTCGATCGCACGCCGCGGCTGGAAGCGCAGCAGGTTTCTGTGACGCAACCGCGGGACCTCGCGAAAGACCGCCGTCATATCGTCATCGTTGGGACGGGCGCCTGCGGCAAGAGCGCCCGAACCGCGTTGCTGGCAGCGGGTTTCACCGATCTCGTCGTTCTCGGCGGCCACGTCGAGAAGTCACGCTTCGACGACGTCACGGGCAGCTGGCTGTTGACCACGGCCGGTGGTGAGGTCTTGCGGGCCGACATCGTGATCGCCGCTGGCCGTCCGGTCCAACGACCGTGGCTGCCGCGCCTACCCGGGCGCGACAGGTTCGCCGGCGAGTCGTTTCACGCCGCGGCGTGGGACCCCGGATTCGATCCGTCCGGCAAGCACATCGCGGTCATCGGGACCGACGCCACCGCCGGACACCACATCGACCGACTGGTCCGCGCAGCGGCGTCGGTCACCGTGTTCCCCCATGCACCGCGCCGCGTCGTGAGCGAAATGCCTGCCTGGCCCACGCGAGTCAAGCGCTCGCTGCGCCGCCACCTTCCGCCGGCCGGCCGGCCCTGCCCCGCGATCGCCGCCTCGGGCATCGAGACGCTGACCGCGTCGGGGGTGCGCACCAACGATGGCGTCGACCACCGCGTCGACGCCATCATCTACGGCACCGGATACTTCATTCCGCAGGACGTCGCCGATGAGACGTTGGTCGGCGCGGCCGGGCTGCCGATCCGCCGTGCCTGGCACGACTGCATGGAGCCGTTCTACGGGGTGGCCGTTCGCGGGTTTCCCAACTACTTCTTCATCACCGGCCCCGAGCCGGAGGCGCAGGCGCGCTACGTCGCCGAGTGCCTGAAAGCCATGGGGCGCACGGTAAGTGGCCGCATCGAGGTGCGTGCCAGCAGCCAGCAGGTGTTCAACGAGCGAGCTCAGTTGCGTGCCGCAAAGCCACCCCCGGTGGCATCGGCCTTCGATCTCTCGGCCAGCGCGCCCGCCGGCGAAGACACCTACGACGGCACCGCCACGCTGGAAATCGCCGGCACCCGCCACTTGGTCCGGGTCCGGCTCACCGGTCATCTGGACCCGATCGACGGCCACTACCACTGGCGGGGAACGGTGTTTGGCTCCCCGTCAGAACCGCTGTCCGGCGAGGTCCTCAGGCAAGCGCGGACCGGCACACTGACGGTCGGAGAGTGCAGCGCGCCGGCTCGCATCGTCGAACAAACACCGTGGGGCACGCACTCGGTGGCCGGAGTGGGCGCTCCTCCCTACGCACTGAGCAATCACTGAGCCGATCCGCGCACCGGCATGCCGGCGGACGCGTCGCGACCGTGGGTGCCTTTGCACTGGTTAACGCCCTGGTTACCAGGGCATACCTAAGAGTTTGGCGGCGCTCAGCGGGTGGTAACCCCGAAGAAAACGCGTGCTGGACGTTGGGCTCCATGGCGCGTCGGAGGGCGTGGTCGACTTCCCACGGTGGAGGGCCGCATGGTGGTTACGTTGCGGGTTTGCGGGATGGACTTGCCGGCCGCATCCCGACCGCAGCCTGCGGTTTCCGGAGGCATTGAGGCCGCCGGCCCCCCGATTAGACTTTTGCCGCTGAGAGCGGATACTCAAGCAATCGTCCCGGCAGAATGCGAGGAGCGGGAAATGAAACCGGACGCCAGGGCCGAGTTGGGATGACGCCGGTGGCCGTGGAGATGCGGACGGATAACTCGGTTGCCGTTCTGACCGTTGACGGCGATCTCGACGCCGCCCACGAGACCCCACTTCGCGAACGCATCCTCAAAGCCGCGCTGGACGACCCCGCCGCCGTGATCGTCAACGTCTCTGGGCTCACGGTTCACACCGAATCGGCATGGTCGGCCTTCATGGGCGCGTATTGGCAGCTCGGCAGCGACCCTCACATTCCGATTGTGTTGGTCTGCACCGATCGGGCGGCCCGTGAAGCGATCACCCGCAGCGGTGTCACCCACTTCATGCCCCTCTACTCGAGCGAGAAGGCCGCATTCAAAGCACTCGGCCAGAACAACCGTCGTCCGGTGCGGCGCGCCGATGTTCAGCTGCCCGCCGACTTGACCAGCCTGCGCGAGTCGCGACGCCTTGTCCGTGAATGGCTTACCAGCTGGTCGCAGTCCAAGCTCATTCCCGTGGCTCTGGTGGTCGTCAACGTGTTCGTGGAGAACGTGCTGGAACACACCGCGAGCGTCCCGGCGGTGCGACTCGAAGCGCAGCGCGACGCCGCGACCATCGCGGTGTCGGATGCGAGCGCCACGCCCCCGGTGCGACTGCCGTCGCCGAAGAAGGGCATCGACGTGTCCGGGCTGGCCATCGTCGACGCGTTGTCCCGAGCATGGGGCAGCACACCTACCCCGTCCGGCAAGACGGTGTGGGCCGTCATCGGCCCCGAGAACCAGCTGTAGTCCAAGACCTGTTCTGGTCCGAGGCGCGATACTCGTCGCGTCCCAACTCCCAGTTGTGCTGAAACTAGAACACGTTCTAGTGTCGAAGGACGACCCCTTCAGGAAGGCAGATGACGTGCGGTTTACCTACGCAGAGGCGATGACTGACTTTAGGTATTACATCCCACTGGCCAAGGCAGCCGAGGCGGCCGGTTACGACGCCATGACGATCGCTGACAGCATCGCCTACCCCTTCGAATCCGACTCGAAGTACCCGTACACCCCGGACGGCAACCGCGAATTCCTGGACGGCAAGGAATTCATCGAAACCTTCGTGCTGACTTCGGCATTGGGTGCGGTGACCACCAAGCTGCGGTTCAACTTCTTCGTTCTCAAGTTGCCCATCCGGCCACCGGCGTTGGTGGCCAAGCAAATCGGCTCGCTGGCCGCGATGACCGACAACCGGGTGGGCCTCGGGGTCGGCACCAGCCCGTGGCCCGAGGACTACGAGCTGCTCGGTGTCCCGTTCGCCAGGCGCGGCAAGCGGATGGATGAATGCATCGAAATCATTCAGGGGCTCACCACCGGTGACTACTTCGAATTTCACGGCGAGTTCTACGACATCCCGAAGACCAAGATGACGCCCGCCCCCACCAAGCCCGTCCCGATCCTGATCGGCGGGCACGCCGACGCGGCACTGCGGCGCGCGGCACGCCTGGACGGCTGGATGCACGGCGGCGGCGACCCCGAGGAACTCGACCACCTCCTGGCCAAGCTCACCAAGTTCCGCGAAGAAGCCGGCAAGACCGGGCCGTTCGAGATCCACGTCATCTCGGCCGACGCCTACACCGCGGACGGCATTAAACGGCTCGAGGACAAAGGCGTCACCGACGTCATCGTCGGTTTCCGGATCCCCTATGTCAAAGGCAACGACACCGAGCCGCTGGACAGCAAGATTCGCAACCTCGAGATGTTCGCCGAGAACGTGATCGCGAAACTCTAACTCTCACAACGAATCCCATTTCGGGGCGCGCTTTTCCCGGTGAGCCATGGCGGCCTCGACCGGGTTGTTGGTGAAGCCGCTGAGGATCTGGGTGCGGTTTTCGATCTCAATGGCGTGGCGCAGGCTGGGCGCGTCCAGCGCGGCGTTGAGGCCAATCTTGGTCTGCCACACGCCGTATGCGTTGTTCTCGGCGATCGAGCGGGCCAGGTCGAGCGCGGCCGGTATCAGATCGTCGGGGGCGAGGACCTCGTGCACTAGCTTGATCCGATAGGCCGCGGCGGCGTCGATGATGCGACCGGTCAGCATGAGTTCGCGGGCCACCCCGGCGCCGACGATCTTCGGCAGCAGATAGCTGGTCCCCATGTCCATCGACGAGAAGCCCGCCTTGATGAACACCGAACCGAATCGGGCTTGCTCGGAGGCGACGCGGATGTCGCAGACCAACGCGAACGCCAGGCCGCCCCCAACGGCGACACCGTTGACCGCGCCGATCACCGGAATGTCCATCTCGTAGATCCGGGTGTACAGGTTGGCCAACCGAACCTGGGCGTCGTAGTTGACTTTGAACGCCGGGGTGGTCGGCTTGTTCTGCGTCCACGCCTGACCGGTGCCGCTCAAATCCGCGCCGGCGCAGAATCCGCGTCCGGCCCCGGTCAGGACCGCCACCCGAAACTCACCTTTGTCGAGCACGTCCAGGGCCTCGTGAACGCCGTCGATCAGCGACCCATCGATGGCGTTGAGGCGCTCCGGCCGGTTCAGGGTGATGCAGGCGATGTCGTCTTCGAGAGCTTCCAGTGTCACTGCGGGCATAGGGGAACCGTAGGCGACGACGCAATTCACCGAGGAGGCATACCGTGGTTGCGACGACATCGAAGGAGAAGCCAATGGCACGAACCGAAGGTGATACCTGGGACCTGGCCAACAGCGTGGGCGCCACCGCCACGATGGTGGCCGCGGCCCGGGCGGCCGCCACCAGACGCCCGCAACCGGTGATCACCGACGAGTTCGCCGAGCCGCTGGTGCGGGCCGTCGGGCTGGACGTGTTCACCAAACTGGCGACCGGCGAACTCGATTCGGACGACCTCGAGAACGGAGTCCAATTTTCGCGGATGGTGGACACATTCGCCGCCCGGGCCCGGTTTTACGACGACTATTTCGCCGCGGCCGGCCAGGCCGGCCTGCGCCAGGTGGTGATCGTGGCATCGGGTCTGGATTCGCGGGCCTACCGGCTGCATTGGCTGCCCGGTACGACGGTGTACGAGGTCGACCAGCCGGAGGTGATCGCGTTCAAGACGGCGACGCTGGCCGAAATCGGCGCGGCCCCGACCGCCGAACTCCGCACGGTGGGTATCGATCTGCGTGAGGACTGGCCGGCGGCTTTGCAAGCGGCGGGCTTCAACCCGGCGCAGGCGACCGCGTGGCTCGCCGAAGGAGTGCTGATCGGATTCCTTCCGCCCGAGGCCGAAGTTCGGTTGCTGGACGCCATCATTCCGTTGTCCAGCGAGGGCAGCAGGTTCGCCGCCGACTTCGGGACCGTCGCCCCGGCGACACCCGAGGGGCGCGAACAGTCCCGGCTCGCGACCGAGGGTTGGCGACGGCAGGGGCTCGACCTGGACATCGCCGGTTTGGCCTACCCGGGCGAGCACACTGACGTCGCCGCGCACCTGGCGGCAAACGGATGGGATACCAACACATTTCGGCTCGCCGACCTGTTTTCCGCTGCGGGCCTACCGCAATTGGGGCCGGTCGAGCACCAGGTCCCCGCCGCAACGATCAGTTTCGTCACGGCGGTGCGGCCCTAGCCGGCGCGATGAGTCACCCAGACCGTTTGGCCAGCCATTCGGCCTGCATCACCAGCAGGGCCATGACCTCCAATCGCGGTGTCGCCGGGTCCAATTCGCGGTATCGTTGATAGATGTTGACGACGACGCGCTCGGCGTCCAGCCAGGCCGCGTACTCGCCGAGGTCGATGGTGTCGGCGGCCTCGGCCCACGACAGCCCCCGCCGGTACGCGGCCTCGGCCTGCTCGGCCACGTGCACGAGA
Source organism: Mycobacterium sp. 852002-51971_SCH5477799-a (assembly GCF_001667145.1). GTDB lineage: Bacteria > Actinomycetota > Actinomycetes > Mycobacteriales > Mycobacteriaceae > Mycobacterium. The sequence continues at coordinate 67,580 of NZ_LZIF01000082.1, read as the reverse complement.
TAGCCACGCACCGCACGGATTCCATCCGGATCGGTGACCGGGCCATGGCCGGGGACCACCGTCGGCGCGTCCAGTGCGATCATCGCGTCGCAGGCGGCGACCCAGTTGGCGATGGGGCCCGCCCACACGATGGGCGTGCAGCCGATGAACAGCAGGTCACCGCCGAACAGCACGCCCGCATCCGGCACGTGCACCACCGAATCGGCGGCGGTGTGCGCGGGACCCAGGTTCAGCACCTCGACCCGTCGCCCGCCGACGTCGACGCGCAGGCGGCGCTCGAAGGTCTGGTCGGCGTTACGCAACGTGATGTTGCTGAAGTCGAAGTGCCCGAAGCGTTCTCGGGTGTACGGGGTGGCCACCGGCCCCAGGTTGGCGGTTTGCGCCATGGCCAGCATCTCGGGCGCCATCCCGTGCTCGATTTCCTCGGCCGTGCCGTGCGCCGCGATGATTCGCACCGACGCGTCCAGCAGTTGGTTGCCGTGGGTGTGGTCGCCGTTGGAGTGGGTGATCACTGCGTCGGTGATCGGCGCCGTGTCGGTGATGGGCCGCATCGCGGTGAGCATCTCGCGCGTCAGCGCCAGGTCGAACAGGGTGTCCACCAATAGGGACGAGCCTTCGCCGGCGATCAGCCCGGCGTTGCTCCACCCGTAGCCCCCGTCCGGCAGCGTCCACGCCCACACCCGGTCGGCGACCTGATGCAGCCCGCGGGTGTAGGGCACCCGGGCCGGCGCCCGGTTGACCCGCTGCCCGGCGGGCGGGGCATCCGGATTGGGCCGGGCGGCCAGCGCGTGTGGCGCGCCGCTGCTCGCGCGGACGGTTTGCCGGGTCTCGCCCAACCCCTGGACCCGCAGCGTGACGGTGTCACCGTCGTGCAGCCAGCCGGGAAACGATTCCAGCGCAGCGGGATTGAGGTGCTCGATCAGTGTGCAGGTGGGCACCGTCCCGGAGCCGATGACGTCGCCCGGATGGAGGGTGACGCCGCGCGAGGCGTAGGAGATGACTTCGCCGAAGGTCCAGTCCATCTGGGCCGTCGACCCCGTGCCGATGATGTTGTCGTTGACCAGGGCCGTGACCTGCAGGTCCAGCTTGGCGCCACGGCGGTAAGGTTCGAGCTCGTCGGGAGTCACCAGGTAGGGGCCCAGCGTCACCCCGCTGTCTTTGCCCTTGCCCTGTCCGATGCCCAGCTGGCTTTCCATTTGCTGCAGGTCGCGCGCGGACCAGTCATTGAAGATGGTGTAGCCGATGATCGCCTGTTCGGCCTGCTCGACGCTGAGATCCTTGCCGCCCGTTCCGATCACCGCCGCGATCTCCAATTCGAAGTCCTGCCAAGCGCTTCCGGGTGCCGTCGGCGCGTCGTCGTAGGGCCCTAATACCGTTGCCGGACAGGCGAAGTAAAACGCCGGGATGCGATACCAGGTGTCGGCGAGCAACCGTCCTGCGCCCAGTGCGGCTTGGCAGTTGCGCATGTGGTCGAGGAAGCACAGGGAATCCCGGATCGAGGGCGGACGCGGAATGGGCGCCAGCAGGCGCACATTCGCGACAGAAACCGTGGCCGCCGGGGACCGCCGCGCCTCCTCCCCCGCGTGCCGCAATCCCTCGGACCCGCGTGCGATCAGGTCGAGCAGCGTCACCCCCGGCGGCATCGCATAAATGGTGTCGCCGAGAAGAACCCCGGCACGCTCGCCGTCATCGGTTTGGTAGGTAACCCACTTCACTCCCGCACCACCTCACTGGCTTGCTTGTCCGGCCGCAGCCCCCGCCAACTCGATTGACGTAGCCGGTCATCGGGGGTCCACTCGCTGTAGCGCACCTCCCCGACCAGGACCGGCTCCACATATGTCACGCCCCGGGCTTCGCTGCGTGGCAGCGGTGGGTAGAACGGCGATTCGTCGGTGTGCAGCGGCGCCAGCGTCTTTTTCAAGTTGGCCAGGTCGCGTTCGGTGAACCCGGTGCCGACGCGGCCCGCGAAACGCAGGCCGTCGGCGGTGGGGATGCCCATCAGCAGTGAGCCGATGCCGCTGGTGCGCCCGCCCTCCCCGGCCTTCCAGCCGCCGATCACGACCTCCTGGGTGTTCCAATGCTTGTCCTTGATCCACGACGACGAGCGCCGGCCGGGCTGATAGGTGGAGTCACGCCGCTTGGCGATCACCCCCTCCCAGCCGCGCTTGCCCGAATCTTGTAGCGCCTGTGCACCATCTCCGGGCAGCAGCTCGGGAACGATGAGATCGCTGCCGGCGCCGAGCATTTCGAGCACCTTGCGCCGGTCCCGATAACTGGCCCGCAGCAACGAACGACCGTCGAGGTACAACACGTCGAACGCCCAGAATTCGACGCGCGAGCCTCGGCCGCGATTCTGCATCTCGTGGAAGTTGGGCACACCAGTAGAATCCAGGACCACGGCCTCGCCGTCGAGGATCACATGGTGCTCGGCGAGATCGTCTGCCAGCGAACGCAGTTCGGGATATTCGCCGGTGACTTCGCGGCCGCGCCGGGACCGTACCCGGATGGCGCCGTGGTCGACCTCGATCAAGAGCCGGTAGCCATCCCACTTGCCTTCGAACGCCCATTGGCCTGCCTTGAGCGCCGCCACCGAACCGTGGGTGGCGAACATCGGGGCGATCGTATCGAACTCGAATACTTTTTGATCCTTCATCCGATGCGCCAGCCACTGGTCCCCATTGGTCTGAATCAGTGCATAGCGTCCGGAGATCTTGCTGCCTTGCAGATTGACCACGACTTCGTCGTCGCGAAACTTCTCGGCCTCATACGTTCCGGAGTCCCAGATGACAACCTTCCCCGCCCCATACTCGCCTCTGGGAATGATGCCCTCGAAACCGCCGTATTCCAGCGGGTGGTCCTCGGTATGGACCGCCAGGTGGTTCACCGAGGTGGTTTCGGGCAGGTTCTTCGGTACCGCCCAGGACACCAGCACGCCGTCGCGTTCCAGCCGGAAGTCGTAGTGCAACCGGCGGGCGTGGTGTTCTTGGATGACGAAGCTATTACCCTGCCCTAGAACGGGTTTCGACACCGGCACCGGCTCGGGCGTTTTGGACGCGTCGCGCATGCTGCGGTACTTACTCAGTCGATCCGGCACGGGTGCGTCCTCGTCCAGCGGTGCGAGCAAATCGCCGTCGCGGGCGACCCGGTCCAGCACTTCGTCGTAACGCAGCTGGCGCAGGGAGGGGTCGTCGAGTTCCTCCCAGGTGCGCGGCGCCGCAACGGTGGGTTGTTCCCGTCCGCGCAGCGAGTACGGCGCGATGGTCGTCTTGGCGCCGTTGTTCTGACTCCAGTCCAGAAAGATCTTTCCGGCCCGCAGGCTTTTGGTCATGGTCGACGTGACCAGTGCGGGCATCGTCGTTTCCAGTTGTTGCGCAACGCGTTTGGCCAACACCGTGGCGCCCTTGCTGCTCACCGGCTCCTTTAGCGGCGTATAGAGGTGCAGGCCTTTGCTGCCGCTGGTGAGCGGATATGTGGTCAGCCCGATACCGGTGATCAGTTCGCGGACGGCGCGCGCCACCTCTGCTAGCTGGGTCATCGTGATGCCTTCACCCGGATCGAGGTCGAACACCAGCCGCGTCGCCGGGCCGGGTTTCAGTTCTTCGGCGCGGCTGCGGGTCCACTCGGCGACGAAGCGCCACTGCGGAACGTGGACCTCCAGCGCGGCCTGCTGGGCGATCCAGGCCAGCCCGTCGACGCTGTCAATGATCGGATACGTTGTCGTCCCGGATCGATGGGTCACGCTGGCGCGCGGCAGCCATTCGGGCGCCGACGCGGCCAGCTGTTTCTCGAAGAACGATTCTTCGTCGACGCCGTTGGGCCAGCGCTTGCGCGTTGCCGGACGCCCGGCAATGTGCGGAATCATCACCTCGGCGATCCGCGTGTAGTAGTCGAAGATGTCGCTCTTGGTGGTTCCGGTGGCGGGATACAGCACCTTCTCGGCGTTGGTCAGTTTCACCCGCGGTGCCATGTTGTCAACCTACGCGTTTCGCGCGTGTTAACCGCTTTGACCACCACTAATCGCGCCACCGTCGAATTCTTTTGTGACATGACCCACGGACGCGTATACCTCCGCACAGTTCGGGGCACAGGAACACGATGTTTGATGCAATCCCCTCCCCTTGGCGTCCAAAAAACGGCGTCCCATTGAGCGACGCGACACTCCGACTGCACTCGCACCGAGTCGACGTTCCGACGTATGACCGGTCTGCCCTCGGTCGAGGAGTCGTCCACATCGGCGCGGGCAACTTTCACCGCGCGCACCAGGCCGTCTACTTCGACGACCTGGCTCGCTCGGGCATTTCGGGACGCTGGGGAGTGACCAGCGTCAGCCTCCATTCCCCCGACCTCAAACACCTGCTATCGGCCCAGGACGGGCTGTACACGGTCGTACAGCGCGGCCACGACCGCCAAACCGCCCGCGTGGTCGGCTCGATCGGCTCCGTTCATTACGCGCCGAACGACGGCGCGGCGGTCCGTGGCGCCCTGGCAGATCCGCAAACCCGCATCGTCAGCCTGACCATCACCGACAACGGATACTTCCTGAATCCGGTCACCGACGAATTCGACGCCGACCACCCCGACGTGCGCGCCGACCTCGTCGCGTCCGGCAGCTACGCCACAGCGTGGGGATACCTGGCCGAGGCACTCGACCGGCGTCGCCGCGCGGGCGTCGCGCCCTTCACCGTGCTCTGCTGCGACAACGTGCCCGGCGACACACAGCCGGCGAGAACCGCGCTGGTGTCGTTCGCCGCGTTGAAAGATCCCGGGCTCGCCCGCTGGATCGAGACGCACGTGGCGTTCCCGTCGACCATGGTCGACCGCATCACCCCCCAAACCACCAAGTCCGAGCGCACATTCGTCGAGCAGACGTTCGGTGTCGCCGACAAATGGCCGGTGGTCACCGAGCCGCATAGCCAATGGGTGATCGAGGATTCGTTCAGCAACGGGCGGCCACCGCTCGACGAGGTCGGTGCCGAATTCGTCGCCGATGTCAGCGACCACAAGTTGATCAAGACCCGTCTCCTGAATGGAACCCATATCGCACTCGCGTGCCTGGCCATCCTGGCCGGTTACCAGCGCACCGACGAAGCGATGCGCGACCGCGTGTTTTTCGACTACGTCGACAAGCTCCTGCGCGACGAGATTCAGCCGCTGCTGCCCGCGGTTCCGGGAATGAACACACCCGAATACCGCAGAACCCTGCTCGATCGGCTCAGCAATTGCCGGATGAGTGACCAGCTGTCGCGCCTGGCCCGGCGCGGCACCAGCAAGATCGCGACGTTCGTGCTGCCATCTCTGCAGGAGGCGATCACGCAGGGCAGGCCGCACACATTGCTGACGGTGGCCGTCGCCGGATGGGCCCGTTACATGCGCGGACACGACCTCGACGGGCGAAAGCTGCGCCTGGAAGACTCGCAGGCGATACCGGTGGCTAGGTTGGCCAATATGGCACGCAGCAATCCTGATCCGCTGCTCAGGCATGAGATGTTCGCCGAGGTGCGCGCGGTTCCCGGTTTTGCCGAGCGCCTGGGCGCGATGATCGCCGATATCGATGAACGCGGTGTGGTGCCCACGCTGCGTGACGCGATGCGCAACGACGAGTGGGCGTTGGTGTCGCGATGACTGGGCTGACCTTTGTGCGCACCTTCGACCCGGCGCCGATCACCACCTTGCTGTGCGACGCCGATGACAACCTGTTCGGCTCCGAGAGGCCGGCGTTCGACGCCTCGACCGAGGTGACCAACCGTTTCCTGGCCCGGTTCGGCGTGACCGCGCCGCTCAGCTGCGAGGAGTTGCGCAAGCGGGCCGTCGGGAAGAACTTCCGCAACACGGCTCTCGACCTGGCGGTGCAGTGCGGGGTGCCGCTCGAGGAGACGTTGGTGCAGGGCCGTCCCGCGGCGGTGGCCGCCTCGGCCGGCGACCTCGCGAGCGGCAACGCGTTGTCCGCCGACGAGCTCGAGCGGTGGGTGCGCGAGGAGCGCGAGCGGGTCACCGCTCACCTGGCGGTCACCCTGGCTCCTGATCCGGAGGTGCTGGAGCCCTTGCGAAGCCTCGCGGCCCGCTACGCGCTCGCGGCGGTGAGCTCCAGCGCCACTGGGCGGTTGCGCGCCTGCTTCGCCGCCACCGGCCTGGACTCGCTCATAACGGAGGCGGTGACGTTCAGCGCGGAGGATTCGCTTCCGGTGCCGACGAGCAAGCCCGACCCGGCGGTGTACCTGCATTCCGGCCAGGTACTGGGCGTCGCCCCGGAACAAGGGGTGGCCATCGAAGACTCCGTGGCGGGCGTGACATCCGCGGTGGCGGCCGGCTACGCCACCATCGGCAACCTGATGTTCGTGCTGCCTGACGAACGAGATTGCCGCCGTGCGGAATTGATCAATGCGGGGGCAGTCGCGATCACCGATTCATGGCGCGCAATCGCGGATGTGCTGCTGTTATCTGCGGCTGAAGGTTCCCGAGCCGGGTGACGATCCGGGCATCGCCCGGGGAGGAGTTGGCCAATGGAGGCTAGCGGAATCAACCTGAACAATGCGGCGCTCGCGGCGATGCCGATCGACGCGCCCAACTACGACCGCAGCGGCGTGACCGTCGGGATCGCCCATATCGGCGCAGGTCATTTCCACCGCGCGCATCAGGCCGCGTACATCAACCTGTTGCTGCAGCAGGGGTTGGCGCACGAGTGGGGCATATGCGGCGTGGGCGTCATGCCCGCAGACTGGACCATGCGCGACGTCCTTGACGGTCAGGACGGGCTCTACACGCTGATCCTGGAAAATCCCGACGGTAGCCGGGATGCCCAGGTGATCGGCTCGATCATCGACTATCGTTACGCGCCCGATGATCCCGAGTCGGCGCTGGAAGTGCTGGCGGCACCGACCACCCGAATCATTTCGCTGACCATCACCGAGGGCGGCTATCGCGACCCGGACGGGCCCGCGTTCGCGTTGATCGTCGAGGCGTTGGACCGGCGACGCCGGCGCGGGATCGCCGCGCCGACGATCGCCTCGTGCGACAACATCGAGAACAACGGCGAGGTCGCCAAGCGTACCGTGCTCGCAAGTGCGGAACACCGGGATCCCGAGTTGGCCGAGTGGGTGGCAGAGCACGTCCGGTTCCCGAGTTCGATGGTCGATCGCATAACTCCCGCAACGACTTTGGAGATGGCCGCGGAAGTGCGGCGCGACTTCGGCGTCAACGACCGGTGGCCGGTGGTGGCCGAGCCGTTCACCGCCTGGGTGATCGAGGACTCCTTCGCCGACGGCCGGCCCCCGCTGGAGCAAGCGGGCGTGTTGTTGGTCGACGATGTGCGCCCGTACGAGCTGATGAAGCTGCGACTGCTCAACGCCGGGCATCAATGCCTGGCCTACTTCGCCCACCTGTGCGGCTTCAAGTTCGTCCACGAGGCCGCAAGCGATCCACTGTTCGCCGAATTCCTGCTTGCCTACTTCGAATCCGAGGCCATCCCGACTCTCCCGCAGGTGCCGGGGATCGACTTGCACCAGTACGGCCGCACGCTGGTCGAGCGGTTTGCCAACCCGGCCGTGCGGGACACCGTCGCGCGGCTGTGCGCCTACTCGTCCGATCGCATCCCGAAATGGCTGTATCCCGTCCTCTGCGACAACCTGGCCAACGGCGGGCCGGTCCGGCTGGCGGCAGCGGTGGTGGCGAGCTGGGCCCGCTATGCCGAGGGTGTCGACGAGTGGGGCAACCCGTACGAGGTGCTGGACCAGTTGGCGGACTCACTCATTCCGATCGCCAGGTCGCAGCACGAGAATCCCACCGTGTTCATCGAGATCACCGCGGTCTTCTGCGATCTGGCCCACCAACCCCGCTTCGTCGAGGCGTACCTCTGGGCGCTGGATTCGTTGCACAGCAAGGGAGCTCGCGCGACGCTGGACGCTTTGGTGCGATGACCCGCGCGCTGGTGATCGGCGAATCGCTGATCGATATCGTCGACCGCGACGAGCACGTCGGAGGCAGTCCGCTCAATGTCGCCGTCGGGCTTGGCCGACTGGGCCGCCAGGTCGACTTCCTGACTTCGATCGCCGACGACACATACGGCCGGCGCATCATCGAGTACGTCGAAGCCGCAGGGGTGCAACTCGTTTCGGAAAGCCAGGCAGCCCAGCGCACAGCGACTGCGCGGTCAACCATCGCCGAAGACGGGTCCGCCGAGTACGTATTCGACCTGGACTGGCGACTCTCCGGAACGCCGCCGGTCCCCCCGCCGCTGTTCGTCCATACCGGATCGATTGCCGCCGTGCAGGATCCGGGCTGCTTGGCGGTCGCTGCGCTGATCGATGCCTACCGCGTCTCGGCCACAGTCACCCTGGATCCCAACGTTCGACCGTCGCTGATCGCCGACCGGGGACTGGCCGTCGCGCGCCTGCAGCATCTCGTCGAACGCAGCGACGTCGTGAAGGTCAGCGAGGAGGATTTGGGCTGGATCGACCCCACGCGGCCGCCCGAGCAGATCGCGCAAACGTGGCTGCGGCTGGGCCCGGCCATCGTGGCGGTGACGATGGCCGAGCGGGGCGCGATGGCATTCTGCGCGGCGGGCGTCGTCCGGGTGCCGACGCGCGCGGTGCGCGTGGTCGACACCGTCGGCGCCGGTGACTCCTTCATGGCCGGTCTGCTGGACGCGCTATGGGAACTAGGGTTGTTGGGCGGCGACCGGCGCAGCGAGTTGCACGGAATCAGCGTGGATGCGCTGAAGACGGCGGTGGAAGCGGCGAGCCTGGCTGCGGCGCTCACCGTCGCTCGCGCGGGAGCCGACCTGCCGGACCGGGCCGCGCTGGATGCGGCTTCGCGTCGTTGATCACTCACCCCGACCGTTCGAGCCCGGGGCGGACAATCCCAGGTCGTAGCCCTGTCGTGCTGTTTTGCCACCGACCCTACGGGCATACTGACTTGCATGCGCTCCATCTGGAAGGGTTCCATCGCGTTCGGGCTGGTGAACGTCCCGGTGAAGGTGTACAGCGCCACCCAGGACCACGACATCAAATTTCACCAGGTGCACGCCAAGGACAACGGCCGCATCCGCTACCAACGCGTGTGCGAGGTAGACGGCGAAGCTGTCGAATACCGTGACATCGCGCGGGCCTACGAGTCCGACGACGGTCAAATGGTCATCATCACCGACGACGACATCGCCACCTTGCCCGAGGAACGCAGCCGCGAGATCGAAGTGCTGGAGTTCGTGCCGGCCAGCGAGGTGGACCCGATGCTGTTCGACCGCAGCTACTTCCTGGAGCCGGATTCCAAGTCATCGAAATCTTATGTGCTGCTTGCCAAGACGCTCGCCGAATCCGATCGGATGGCGATCGTCCACTTCACCCTGCGCAACAAGACCCGGCTGGCGGCGTTGCGCGTCAAGGACTTCGGCAAGCGCGACGTGATGGTGGTGCACACGTTGCTGTGGCCCGACGAGATCCGCGACCCGGACTTCCCCATCCTGGACAAGAAGGTGGAGATCAAGCCGGCCGAACTCAAGATGGCCGGTCAGGTGGTGGAGTCGATGGCCGAGGCCTTCAATCCCGACCGCTACCACGACACCTACCAGGAGCAGCTGCAAGAGCTGGTCGACGCCAAACTCGAAGGCGGAGAAGCGTTTACCACCGAGGAGCAGCCGAAGGAGCTGGACGAGACCGAGGACGTCTCGGATCTGCTCGCCAAGCTGGAGGCCAGCGTCAAGGCGCGTTCTGGTAACGGCAAGGCACCCGCGAAGAAGGCCGCGGCGAAGAAAGCCCCCGCGAAAAAGGCGGCGGCCAAGAAAGCGCCGGCGAAAAAGGCGGCCAAAAAGGCGGCGTCGAAGTCCTGACCCGGGTCAGCGTTTGCGGGTTGCCACGAAGCGGGTCAGCGCCGCGACGATATTGATCACGGCAACCATGATGATCAGCGTCAGGGCCGCACCCCAGATCCGCAGGAAACCGGCGTGTTCGGGATTGGTGAGCTCGGTGTAGATCAGCAGCGGCAGTGACGCCATGTTGCCGTGGAAGATGTCGAGGTTGATCGATCGGCTGTAGCCGACCAGCACCAGCACCGGCGCGGTTTCACCGATCACCCGCGCGATGGACAACAGGATGCCGGACACGATGCCGGGCAGCGCGATCGGGAAGACGATCCGCACGATGGTCTTCCATTTCGACACGCCGAGCGCGTAGCTGGCCTCACGCAGCTCGTCGGGCACCAGCCGGAGCATCTCCTCGGCCGAGCGCACCACCACCGGCAGCATCAGCAGGACCAGGGCCAGCGACACCGCGAACGAACTCTGTTGGAAGCCCAGGGTGGCGATCCAGAGGCTGAAGATGAACAGCGCCGCCACGATCGAGGGCACCCCGGCGAGGACGTCGACCATGAATGTCGTCAGCCGCACCAAGCGACCGGATCCGTATTCCACCAAAAAGACCGCGGTCATCAGGCCCACCGGCACGGCCATGGCCGCTGCCACCCCGGCTTGTACCAGCGTGCCGTAGAGCGCGTGGTAGACGCCGCCGGCGAACTGTTCCGGCAGCACGCCGTGCAGCGAGTGGGTCCACCACCCCGACCGCGTCACGGCGTACCAGCCTCGTTCGACCACGATCCACAACACCCAGATCAGCGGCACCAGCGCGGCGCAGAACGAAGCAAGGAAGAACATCGTCGCGACGTTATTGGTGATCCGCCGCCGAAAACTCAGCGGCCTGAACACCTCGACCTTGACCGGCCGGTCCAACGCTTCGACGGTCACGAGCGCGGCTCTCCCCCGCAAGCGGGTGGGTGTACCTGCCACTTGTGGGGGCGTGCCCCCGCGTTGCGGTTCATCCGTTGACCTTGCCGCCGGCGATCGCCCGGGCGAGCGCGTTGACCACGAACGTCAGGACGAACAGCGCGAATCCCGCCGAGATGTATGCCCCAGTGGGTAGCGGCGCGCTGAACTCCGCGGCCGCCGACGCGATCTTCGAGGCGAACGTGTAGCCGCCGTCGAACAGCGACCAATTGCCTGGGCGGGCGGCCGAACGCAAGATGATCAGCACCGCCACGGTCTCGCCGAGCGCGCGACCCAGCCCCAGCATCGAGGCCGCGATCACACCGCTGCGCCCGAACGGCAGCACGGTCATCCGCACCACCTCCCATTTGGTGGCGCCGAGCGCCTGCGCGGCCTCCATCTGGATGTGCGGGGTCTGCCGGAACACCTCCCGCGAGACGGAGGTGATGATGGGCAGGATCATCACCGACAGCACGACGCCGGCGGTGAAGATGGTGCCGCCACCGGCCAACGAGACATTGCCCTGCTTGAACAGGAACAGCCAACCAAGGTGGCGGTTGAGAAACGCGGCCACCGGCTCGATCTGAGGTGCGAGCACGAAAATCCCCCACAGCCCGAAGATGATCGACGGCACCGCGGCCAGCAGATCCACCACCGCGCCGAAGGGCCGCGCCAGCCGCCTCGGCGCGTACTGGGTGAGGAACACGGCGATACCGACCGCGATGGGAACGGCCAGCACCAGCGCGCTGAGCGAACTGAGCACCGTGACCATCAGCAGGTCACGGATGCCGAAGGCGAGCCTGTTGGGGTCGCTGGTGCTGAATTTGGCGCTGGTGAAGAAGTTCGCGTGATTAACGCGCAGGGCTGGGACCGCACGCAGCAACAGGAATACCGCGATCAACAGGATGGCGACCACGATCGTCGAACCGGCAGCGGCGGCCACCAACTTGAACAGTCGATCAGCGCGCCGGCCCACGTGTTCACTCAGCGTGGTTAGTGCCGGCTTCTCCGTGGTCGACGGGCTGATTGCTGTTCCTGGTGTCACGACCACCTCAGGCTATGTGATGGCGTTGATGGAAGCGGACAGCCTCGCCTTGAAGGAGTCGGGGATGGGGATGTAGCCGTTGTCGGCCAGGCCGTTCTGCCCGGCGCCGACGGTGCTTTGCAGGAACGCTTTCACCGCCGTGCCGACCTGCGCATCCGGATACTTCGAGCAGACGATCTCGTAGGTGGCCAGCACGATCGGGTAGGAACCGGCCTGGGTGGGCCTGTAGAAGGAAAGCGTGTCCAGCACCAGGTCATCACCCTGGCCGGCGATCTTGGCCCCAGCAATCGTCTTGCCCACCGAGTCGGCGCTGATCGACACCGCGTCCGGGCCGGCCGAGGTGACGACTTTGGCCATGTTCAGTTTCTGCGCCTGAGCAAACGACCATTCGTTGTAGGTGACGGATCCCTCGGTCGCCTTGATCGCCGCCGAGGTGCCGTCGTTGCCCTTTGCTCCCTCACCGACGCCGCCCTTGAAAGCCTTGCCGGCGCCTTTGCCCCACGCACCGTTGGACGCGGCATCCAGGTACTTCTGGAAATTGTCGGTGGTGCCGGATTCGTCGTTGCGAAAGACGACATGAATCGGCTCGGCGGGCAGGGTGACACCCGGGTTGAGCGCGCCGATGGCGGGATCATTCCACGTGGTGATCGCGCCGTTGAAGACCTTGGCGGCCGTGGCGCCGTCCAGGCTCAGTGAGTTGAGGCCCGTGACGTTGTAGGTGATCGCGATGGGGCCGAACACCACCGGCAGATTCAACGCCGGCGACCCGCAACGTTGTTGTGCCGCAGCGTATTCGTTGGCGGCCAGCGGCGAATCCGAACCACCGAAATCCGTTTGCTTGCCGTTGAATTCGCTGATCCCCGCGCCCGAACCGTTGGCGGTGTAATTCAGCGTCTGGCCCGGGCAGGCCTGCTCGAAGGCGTTGACGAACCGGGTCATCGCATTGGCCTGAGCCGTCGAGCCGCTGGCCTTGAGGGCCTTTGTCCCGCCGCAGCTCACCTTGCCCGATGAGGAGCCGCTCGTTGCGCGCGCGCCGGTCCCGTTGTTATCGCTTCCGCATGCCGACAACACCAGCGCGCCAGCGCTCAGCACACACAGCACGGCGCCAAATCGGTTGAGTTTCAATTCGCTTCCTTACGGTTGGGATGAAACGGGGCCCCTGCCGGACGGTAGCCATTGCGCCCGACCAGTCCGTCTTGCAGCCACGAAGCTAACAGTAACAAGGTGAACGTTGAGCAAATTGGTCGGCGATCACCGCCGAACTCCATGACGCCGGGCGGCGACGTAGGTGGACGCGGAATGGCCCCGGCCTCGGCGCCCTCCGACAGCAAAGGACGTCGCTTGGTTTCACTACGCCCGGTCTTTGATCACGAGATGGCGTTGATGGACTCCGCCAGCCGGGACTTGAATGCCCCGGGCAGCCGGATGTAACCGTTGCCCGCCAAGCCGTTCTGTCCGTCGCCAATGGCGCTCTGCAGGAACGCCTTTACCGCCGCACCGAGCTGCGGGTCGGGATATTTCGAGCAGACGATCTCGTAGCTGGCCCCCAGGCCCCGCGTGTCGTTACTACCGCATCCCGACAACACCAGCGCACCGGCCGTCAGGACACCCAGCGTGACGCGAAAACGGTTGCGCCAGAAGTTACTTTCTTACGCCGAAGACCGCTCATGATCAGCGCCGTTGAGCTACCAGCACCAACGTCAACGGCGGGCGAATGACTCGGCAGGCGCAGGCGGCCGACGGTAGCGGCGGCGGGCGGCGGCATGCGTCCTCGGGGAGGAGGAGGACCACCACACCCGTATGCAAAAGTAGAACGTGTTCCAGAAATGCCCAATCCGAGACGGCGCGGCTTGCTACCGTGTCGGCTGACACCGAAACGAAGAGAGGCCGCCAATGATCCTTGACAGGTTCCGTCTCGACGACAAAGTCGCCGTCATCACCGGTGCGGGCCGCGGCCTCGGGGCGGCCATAGCGCTGGCCTTCGCCGAGGCGGGTGCGGATGTTCTGATCGCCTCGCGTACGGAGTCACAACTAGAAGCCGTCGCCGAACAGGTTGGCGCCGTCGGGCGGCGGGCCCATGTCGTGGCCGCCGATCTGGCGCATCCCGAGTCCACCGCGGAGCTGGCGGGCAAGGCCGTCGAGGCATTCGGAAAACTAGACATCGTCGTCAACAACGTCGGCGGGACAATGCCCAACACGCTGCTGACCACCTCGACGAAGGATCTCAAAGACGCTTTCACCTTCAACGTCGCCACGGCCCATGCGCTGACGCTGGCCGCGGTCCCGTTGATGCTGGAGCACTCCGACGGCGGCAGCATCATCAACATCACCTCGACCATGGGCCGGCTGGCCGGGCGCGGTTTCGCCGCCTACGGCACCGCCAAGGCCGCGCTGTCGCATTACACGCGGCTGACCGCCCTGGACCTGTGCCCGCGCGTTCGTGTCAACGCGATCGCGCCGGGATCGATCCTGACCTCCGCCCTGGACGTCGTTGCCTCCAACGCCGAGCTGCGTGCGCCGATGGAGAAGGCCACACCTATGCGCCGTCTCGGCGATCCCGTCGACATTGCCGCTGCCGCAGTATATTTGGCGTCCCCCGCCGGAAGCTTCCTGACCGGTAAGACCCTCGAGGTCGACGGCGGCCTCACCTTCCCCAACCTCGACATACCCGTCCCCGACCTGTGACCCCCGACCGCTAAGGAGCCAGTCATGCCCATCCCCGTCGTCCAATTGGGCACCGGCAACGTCGGTATCCACGCCCTGCGTGCGCTCATCACCAATCCGGAGTTCGAACTGAAGGGCGTCTGGGTGTCCTCGGACGCCAAGGCCGGCAAGGACGCGGCGGAGCTTGCGGGGCTGACGGAGCCGACCGGCGTGCTTGCCAGCACCGATTTGGATGCGGTGCTGGCCACCGGACCACAATGCGCCGTGTACAACGCCCTGGCCGACAACCGGCTGCCCGAGGCGCTCGAGGACTACCGGCGCGTCTTGGCGGCGGGGATCAACATCGTCGGCAGCGGCCCGGTCTTCTTGCAGTATCCGTGGCAGGTCATCCCCGAGGAACTCATCAAGCCCCTGGAAGATGCGGCGCGCGAGGGTAATTCGAGTCTCTACGTCAATGGTATCGATCCCGGCTTCGCCAACGATCTGTTGCCACTGGCGCTGGCGGGCACCTGCCAGAGCATTCAGCAGATCCGGTGCATGGAGATCGTCGACTATGCCACCTATGACAGCGCCGCGGTCATGTTCGACGTCATGGGCTTCGGCAAGCCGCTGGACGAGGTTCCCATGCTGCTGCAACCCGGTGTGCTCAGCCTGGCGTGGGGGTCGGTGGTCCGCCAAATGGCTGCGGGCCTTGGCCTTTCGCTCGACGAGGTCACCCAGGACTACGTTCGCATACCAGCCCCCGAGGACTTCGACATCGCCTCGGGTCATATCGCCAAGGGCACCGCCGCGGCGCTGCGCTTCGAGGTGTTCGGCATGGTCGACGGCGACCCCGTCGTCGTACTGGAACACGTCACCAGGCTGCGGGAGGACCTGTGCCCCGAATGGCCGCAGCCCGCCCAAGAGGGCGGTTCCTATCGCATCGAGATCACCGGCGAACCGTCTTATGCCATGGATGTCTGCCTGAGCAGCCGCAAGGGCGATCACAATCACGCCGGCCTGGTGGCCACCGCGATGCGCGTCGTCAACGCGATCCCTGCGGTGGTGGCCGCGCAGCCGGGCATCGTGACAACCCTGGACCTGCCGCTGGTCACCGGCAAGGGGCTCTATCTGCCCAGCTGAGGCCCGAGCGCGGGAAACGCCGGAGCCGCTTACGGTCGCGGCGCGATGTTCGACTAACCTCACTTTATTATTCGGTGGAGGAAATCGAGGTCGGCACGTTGGGGCAGCGCACCCAGGGCTCGCTGAGAGGCAACTGGTATTTGCTCGGGCCTGCGTTCGTCGCCGCGATCGCCTACGTCGACCCGGGCAACGTCGCCGCCAACGTCAGCGCCGGCTCGCAGTACGGCTACCTGTTGCTGTGGGTCATCGTGGCAGCCAATGTGCTGGCGGGCCTCGTGCAGTACCTGTCGGCGAAGCTGGGGCTCGTCACCGGACGCTCGCTGCCCGGCACGATCGGTAAGCGGATGGGCCGCCCGGCGCGGTTGATCTACTGGGCTCAGGCCGAACTTGTGGCCGTCGCAACCGACGCGGCCGAGGTCGTCGGCGGGGCCATCGCCTTGCACATCCTCTTCGATTTGCCGCTGTTGGTCGGCGGGCTGATCACCGGTTTGGTGGCCTTGCTGCTGCTGGGGATCCAGGACCGGCGCGGGCAGATCATTTTCGAGCGGGTCATCACCGGCCTGTTGCTCGTCATCGCGATCGGTTTCGCGGCGAGCTTCTTCGTCAAGACGGCGCCGCCGGAGGAGATGCTCGGCGGGCTGGTGCCCCGATTCCAAGGCACCGAAAGCGTGTTGCTGGCGGCCGCCATTTTGGGCGCCACCGTGATGCCGCACGCCGTTTACATGCATTCGGGCCTGGTCCTGGACCGGCACGGGCATCCCGGCGAGGGGTCGCATCGGCGCCTGCTGCTGCGCGTCACCCGGTGGGATGTCGTGCTCGCGATGACGGTGGCCGGCACGGTGAACGCCGCGATGCTGCTGATAGCCGCGGTCAACTTGCAGCACCGCGACCTCAGCGCCTCCATCGAGGGCGCCTATACCGCTATTCACCACACGCTTGGCCCGACCATCGCGGTGCTGTTTGCGGTCGGCTTGCTCGCGTCGGGTCTGGCGTCGTCGTCGGTGGGCGCCTATGCCGGCGCCATGATAATGCAGGGGTTGCTGCACCGGTCGATTCCCATGATGGTGCGCCGGGTGATCACCCTGGTGCCCGCTCTGGTGATCCTGGCGGTGGGATTCGATCCCACCCGCGCGCTGGTGCTGTCGCAGGTGGTGTTGTCGTTCGGAATACCTTTTGCGGTGCTGCCCCTGATCAAGCTGACCAGCGATCGCGTGTTGATGGGCGGCGACGTCAACCACCGCATCACGACCATTGTCGGCTGGGCCGTCGGCGTATTGATTAGTCTGCTCAACGTGGTGCTCATCTGGCTGACGGTGACCGGCTGAATGCCGGCCCGCCGTCACCTCTACTTCGCATACGGATCGAACCTATGCGTCCGGCAGATGGCGCAACGTTGTCCCGACGCCGCGCAGCCGCGACCGGCGGTGCTGGCCGATCACGACTGGCTGATCAACCAGCGCGGCGTGGCCACCGTGGAACCGCTCGCGGGTAATCAGGTGCACGGGGTGGTTTGGCGGATCTCCGACGGTGACTTGGCGACCTTGGACAGCGCCGAGGGTGTGCCGGTGCGCTACCGACGCGACGAGATGACCGTGCACACCGACGATGGGCCTGCGACGGCCTGGGTCTACATCGATCACCGGGTGACGCCGGGCCCGCCCCGCCCGGGCTACCTGCCCAAGATCATCGACGGCGCCACCCAGCACGGGCTGCCGCAACGTTGGGTCGACTTCTTGCTCCGCTGGGATCCCGCCGGATGGCCCAGCCCGAAATCGTCGGCGACGTCCGGGCTTGGGCCACAGTCACTTTCGGCATTGCTGTGCGAGCCCGGGGTGACCGAGATCAGTGAATTGCGATCGCGTTTCGGCTTTTTGGCGATCCACGGCGGCGGGCTGGAAGAGATGACCGACGTCATCGCCGAGCGCGCCGCCGAAGCCGCCGGCGGCTCGGTTTATGTGGTGCGCCATCCCGATCGCTACCCGCACCACCTGTCGTCGGCCCTGTTCGATCCCGCCGAGTCGCCGCGGCTCGCCGAGTTCCTCGACCATGTTGACGTCGCGGTGTCGCTGCACGGATACGGCCGCGATGGTCGCAGCACCCAACTGCTGGCCGGCGGCCGCAATCGGGCATTGGCCGCCCACCTGACCCGGCACATCCAGCTGACCGGCTATCAGGTGATCACCGACCTCGACGACATCCCGCCGGAGCTACGGGGCCTGCACCCCCGCAACCCGGTGAACCAAGTGCGTGACGGCGGAACCCAACTGGAGCTCTCGGCGCGGGTCAGGGGGATCAGCCCCCGCAGCCCGCTGCCGGGAAATGACGGATTGTCGTCGGTCACCAGCGCCCTGACCCAGGGGTTGGCCGCCGCCGCCCGCAGCTGGTCAATGTCGGATCGTTGAACGGAGATTGTTGGTGGCCAAGGACTTTCGCTTCGGAATGAGCATGCGGTTCTTCAAGTCGCGCGAGGCGCTGCTCGATAAGGCGAGGCGCGCCGAGGATGCCGGCTTCGACATTCTTTGTGTGCCTGACCATTTGGGTGCCGCGGCGCCGTTCCCAACGCTGACCGCGGTCGCGATGGTCACCACGACGCTGCGGCTGAGCATGTATGTGCTGAACTCCGCGTTCTACAAGCCGGCCCTGCTCAGCCGGGACATGCACGCCCTGGATCTGCTCAGCAATGGCCGCGTGGAGATCGGGCTCGGCACGGGATATGTGCGGGAAGAGTTCGAGGCCGCGGAGATTCCCTATCCCAGCGCCGGCGCCCGGGTCGACTACCTCGAGCACATGACGAAGTACCTGAAAGAACACCACCCGTCGACCCCACTCATCATCGCCGGCAATGGTGATCGGGTGTTGACCATAGCGGCCCGCAACGCCGACATCATCGGGCTGACCGGCTCCAAGGTGCGCGACGTCGAGGATCCGTTCGCCGAACGCGTCGAGTTCGTCCGCAAGGCCGCGAAAGAGCGGTTCGACTCACTCGAGCTGAACCTGGCGATCACGGCGATGCCACGCGACGGCGAGACCGAGCCCGACCTCAAGCTGACCCGCGCCTACTCGCCCGATCTGTCCGACGAGGAGATCCTGTCCCAGCCCTCGGTACTCAGCGGTTCTCCCCGCGAGATCGCCGATACGTTGTCCGCATACCGCGAAAAGTACGGCGTGTCGTCCTTCACCGTGCAGGACAACAACATCGACAACTTCGCCAAGGTGATCGCCGAACTGCGCTGACCACCCGGGCGATTGCCTGCCGGCCTGCCGGTAAGCTCAGGCCGGTCCGCCCCCGTAGCTCAGGGGATAGAGCACGGCTCTCCTAAAGCCGGTGTCGCAGGTTCGAATCCTGCCGGGGGCACGAGCGTTCTGTATGACGTCGGGTGATGCCTGACAGTTGTTTCGGTTGATTGGCGACACTCCAGAAATGAGAGGCGCTGAGCGCCCGATAACACTCCTCCCGTGGCCACATGACGAACTCGGTGTGTGCGCACCGAAAAACATTTCGTGTACGTGTAGCGTTCACCTCCGCGCGAATCGGGCAGGTCATAAGATCACGAGCGGGGGTGCTTATCGTGGCGTTGAACTTTCTCACCGGCTCAAAACGTGGTGCCAGAGTGTCCACGGAAAGTTTCCAAATCGACCGCATGCCGCGCGGCGGGCCGGAAGCTTCCTGGCTGGACCGGCGGCTGCAGACGGATCGTCTGGAGTATCTCGATCGCGATGACGTCGACGACCTGAAACGCAAGGTGGTCCACTCTTTGGACCGCATGGAAAAATTTTCCGGCGCGCAGAAAAAGTTTGCGCGCGTCGCGCTCGATGAGGTCGCGGACGTAACAAATCCCAACATCCTCGAACTCGGCGCCGGCCACGGTGGGCTATCGCGAGCGTTGCTGACCATGCATTCCAACTGTCGCGTGACGGTCACCGACGTAGATCCCACATTTGTGTCCACCATCGCCACAAGCGACTTGGGCGAACACCCGCGGGCGACAGTTCGCGCGATGGATGCCACCGCCATCGACGCGCCCGACGGGCACTACGACCTCGCCGTGTTCGCGTTGTCCTTGCACCATCTGCAGCCGCCGCTGGCCGCCCGAGTATTCGCCGAAGGCACCCGCGTCGCGAACAAACTGCTGATCATCGACGTATCGCGCCCCCCGTCGCTAGTGCACATCGCGCGATTGTCGCTGACGTTGCCGTTCGCACCGTTTCTGCCGGTACCGCATGACGGATTCATCAGCGCGCTGCGCGCATACAGTCCGTCGGCGCTACGGGCATTGGCACGCTACGCCGACCCGGCGATCAAGGTCGAGCTGCGGGGTGGCAAAACATTCAGGCCGCAAATCGTGGTGGCGAGCCGGTTGCCTAGCCGTAAAAAGTCATTCGGCCACGCTCGACAACCTCATCTGACGCAGGTCGAGCATCAGCTGAAGTAACTGGCGAGGGTGAGCCGACCGACAATCGCGCCCTTGGCCTATTTCTGTGCGCTTGAGTCATCACATCGCGGTCGTTACAGCAACGAACGAGGCCGATGAAGCCAACCTTGCGATTTTTCTATTCTTCCCGGGTCGCGGGGGAATATGGTGCGGTTTATGAAACGACAAATCGTTGGGTTAGCAACGATCATGCTAATGTCCGGCGGTTTGGCTGTGGCAGGTTTGGGGCCTGGCGCTGGTAGCGCCCATGCCTATACCTATGGCCCATTCCAATGGTGCCCAGGACAAGATATGCCGAATGATCCACCGCGGTCAGATGCCGACCTAGTTTGGGACATGAGCGTCTGCCACACCTATTACTTCGCCTACGACGTGCGGACAAAGGCTCCGGCGCACTATTGGGAAGGGCCTAACCTATTCCCGACTCCAATCCCCTCGCCTCCGCCGCAGCCTTTGCCACCGGATTGCCCTCCGTGGTCACCCATCTTGGCGCCGTCGCGGTGCGGTGGCCTCTAGTAGGCCGCGCCAGGTGCCCTGCCTCGATAGGCGGGGCAGCCCGGCGGTGCGGATCGGTTGCACGAGTTTCACAAATTTCGGTGTAACTAGCAGCTGAGGCATTTACGCTCGAATCGGCGCGTCGGGCAACGTCACCAAACACCATCACCAATCCCGGAGGTTCGGGCGAGCATGTTGTCCCGCGGCGCATCTCACGACCACGACGGCGTCCAACAGTCACTTGTAGTCGTCGTCTCATGACTGTCCAGTCGATGAGCCGGCATGTGTGCGGATGTGCCGCCGAGTTCCGCCAGCCGGCATTCTGGCGGTGACATCATGGATGCGGCGAACTTCTTCTACATCCTGTTTGTTGTTTTCTTTGTCGCTATCGGTGGAATCGTGCTCGGGGCGTTGGTTTTTCAGACCCGGCCCGCCAAGTCGAGGGCCGCTAAAGCGAGGACCCGAGCGGCAACCGCTAGGAAAGCGGCCGCACCAAACGCCGATGTTCGCCCTGCCGGAGTCGGGATCGAGGGGGTACGGGCCGACGGCTTTACGGCAGTGCCGGACTCTGACGGGGTCATTCAGCCAAGCGGGTTGGGACAGCAACGCAAGGCAGCGACGTCGACTGAGCGCTCCAAGCTGTTTTGGGACTTCTGGGAGCAGTTCCTCAACCGTGTGAGCGCGGAGCACCCCGGCTGGACAAAACGGAAAACACCGACGCGCGCCTCGCGCTATGACCTCCCTACCGGCACGAGCGCGGTCTCCTACTCAACCGCCTTCACCCACCGGGGTCTCGGGGTGCAGCTCTACTTCAGCAGCCCCGATCCGCGCATCAATTCGGCCCGGTTCGAGGGACTCCGCGCGATAAAAGATGAGTTCGAGCGGGCCCTGGGCCAGGTTGCCGAGTGGGACGAGAAGCCCGGTAGGAAGGCCGCCGCAATCTGCGTCACGTCGCAGTTCGACGATGTAGCGGACGTTGATCTGTGGCCCGCAATGCTCGACTGGGCGCTCGATCAGCATGAGCGATTCAGGCAAGCGGTTGAAGCGGTCGGTGGGCTCGGAAGGCTGAAACAGACGATGCCCTCCTTGCGGCTGGCGCAAGCAGGCTGACTGAACGGCGTCGGCCCCTAACCCTCGCCGGCCGAGCGGATGCGCCGCCGAAAGATACCGCGAGTCAACCGTATTGGGCTATAGCACGCCACCGGAACGTTCAGCCCCACGTTGGCCGGGGCGGTGTGGCTTTGGATTTGTCAGCCGACGACAAGTGCACGGCGTGGACGCCCGGCTTCTTGGAGAGCTGGTCCAGGAGGCTTTCCAGATGTGCCTTGTCGGTGTGCCAGTGCTGAACCACCTCGGGCGCTTGCTGCAGTTCCGCGAGCACGGCCTTGAGCTTATCTGGAGTCTTATCGTCGCTGTCCGATGAGCGACCGCCGAAGCTTCGGACGCCGCCTTTGGTGAACCCGCGGGGCACGGCACCGCCGAGAGCGCCTCCGGCCAAGCCTGCCAAAGCCATCTCGCCCGAGAAGCCACTCGCGGCCGCCGTCGGTGCGGCACCCGTGCTGGTGCATTCCAAAACTGTCGCAGCGAGCTTGACCGCGGGGCTCGCCACGGCCCAGCTCGGCGGCACCGACAAGGCTCCTGCCAGGCCCGCGCTGCCGACGCTTGCCGACACCGCAGCCCCACCCGCTGCTCCCACGGCCTGGCTGCTCGAACCGAGCGCCGCGAACAGTGGGCCCTCGAGATCGACCGCTGTGTCGCTCCAGGTCCGTGCCGTTGTCACCAGGCCCAAACTGAGGCTGAGCAATGTGTCGTTCACCGGCCGAATGGCTTTGGTGACGAATTCGATGTTCGCGGCAATCCTCGCCAACGGCGTGGAGTTCAAGTTGTTCAGGAACGTTGTCAGCGACGACGGATCCGCCGCGGGCAATGCCGCGGGTGACGCGAGGCCTTGCAGCGTTCGCGGGGTCGTCGACACCAGCCGCGACAAGGCCGACTGCGCGCCGGCCGGCGCGGTGCCTGCGGCCCGAGCGACAGCGGCTGATTGATCAGCCGCACCAACGGGATTGGTGGTTCGCGGTGGCTCAGCGAAGGGTGACATCTGTGCGGCGGTCGCCGAGGAACCGGCATAGCCATACATGGCGGCCGCATCTTGCGCCCACATCTGTGCGTACTCCGCCTCGTTGGCCGCGATCGCGGCGGTGTTCTGCCCAAGAACGTTTGTCGCCACCAGTGACGCCAGCTGACTTCGGTTTTCCGCGATCGCCGCCGGGGGCACCGTCGCCAGGAAAGCCTCCTCGTAGGCCGCTGCCGCCGCTCTGGCTTGGGAGGCCGCCTGCTCAGCCTGTGCGCCGCTCGCGCTCATCCATTCCACATAAAGCGCCGCAGCAGCCCCCATGGCCACCGCCGACGGACCCTGCCAACCGCTGGACAGGTTCGCGATCACCGACTCATACGATGCCGACGCAGCGTATAGCTGGGCGGCCAATCCGTCCCAGGCCGCCGCCGCGGCCAACATCGACCCGGAGCCGGGGCCGGCGTACATCCGGACAGAGTTGATTTCTGGGGGTAATGCTCCAAAATCCATTGCTGCTCCTTGATATGGGCGAGCGAGACTATTCCTGCGCGTCGTCCCCATTGATGACGATGATCGTGGCCGTGGTCGCTGCTCGCCCGAATGCATTGCCTCCGAGAGCTATCCCGCGGCCAGAACCCTCACCGGTCGTGACCACGGCGCGCCCCGCCAGGCCTGAAGCGGCCATGTTGCCGAGCAGAGTCCCCTGCCCCTCTGCCGCAAGGGCGACCGGAGCAGCGGCGAAATTGGCCTGCGGCAACACCGCGGCAACCGACCGGATTTCGGGGGCCGCCGCAGCCCATCCGCGCGGTACCGACAAAGGTCCTACCGCTGCGGAACGACCTATGCCCGTTGACATTCCGGCGCTGTTGGCGGTCGTTGTCCGCACTACCCGCGTCTCCGGACCGCGGTCCATGCCAAGCGACCGCAGCTTCGATCTGTCCCGGTCGAGTCGTTGTCTGGCGCTGTTCACGTTCGCCACGTTCTGGGGGACCAGGTAGCTCTCGACGCCGAGCAAATAGGGGCTGCCCCCGATGCCAAACAAGGAGACGGGTCCCAACGGACCCGTGAGGGCCGAGTCCAACGCCGACAGCAGCGACGGCGGATCGGCGGCGGCGGCGGGCGCTGCCAGGGTTTGCAGCGACTGCGGTACGGACGACATCAGTTGTGGCAGCGTGGTTTGCGTGCTTGTTGCGGCAAAGTCCCCGGTCGTGTGCGCGACCGCAGCGGCCTGCACCGCTGTACCGACCGGATTGATGGTCTGCGGCGGCTGGCTGAATGGCGTCATCTGGCTAGCGGTCGCCGAGGAGCCGGCATAGCCGTACATCGCCGCCGCATCCTGGGCCCACATCTCGGCGTACTCGGCCTCGGTGGCCATGATCGCCGGAGTGTTTTGACCGAGAAGATTGGTCGCCACCAGAGCCATTAACCGTGCACGGTTGGCCGCCACGATAGGCGGAGGCACCGTTGCGGCGAATGCGGCCTCATAGGCAGCTACGGCCACTCGCGCCTGAGTAGCGGTTTGCTCGGCCTGGGCAGCGGTCGCGGTCATCCACGCCGCAAACGGCGCTGCTGCGCCCGCCATTGCTGTCGACGACGGACCCCGCCAGCCGCCGATCAGATTCGAAATCACCGACTCATACGATGCCGCCGCCGAGTGCAGCTGCGCGGCCAACGCATCCCACGCCGCGGCGGCGGCCAGCATCGGCCCCGACCCGGGACCCATGTACATCCGGCCGGAGTTGACCTCCGGCGGCAAACCTCCGAAATCCATCAATGCACCTCGTAATTAACGGCGTAGCGATCTCGCCTACGCAACGGGCAGCGATCCGCCATACCCATCGACTGATTCATTGACCGCACTTCTGCTGCTGCGTGCGGAACCACCGGCCCCGATCCAGAGCCGCAACGCGGCAGACTCATTTCCGCCTGGGACTAGGCCGAGCGCTACGACATGACTTGCTGTAACACACGCGAACTGCAGTCGGTGACCCGGATCCGCGGAAGCAGATTGCGGCTCGGGCAACCTGCACGACGCGGGATATCGCTACGGCATTCTTCGGCCGTGGGCGACGTGCCGACCTCGTCGGAGTTGCTGTGCAACGCCGATCACGACATAGATAGCTCGGCTTGCGAGGCTAAGATCCCCGGTTGCGCCACGGACGATGCCGTCGCCGTTGCAGGTAGGACTCGACGCGGCGATTATGGCTATCCGCAATGATTTCAATTGCGCGCCAACTATCTTGGCGTGTTTGCTCAGAGATAACTGTGTCGAGGCAGGGACGTGCGGGTGCGAGGTAACGGGCGGTCAGCGGGCCGTGGCTCAGGCGGCGCAGCACAACTTCAGAGGCCCTCACCGCAAACACTGAAGGTGAGCTCGAATCGAGATACCTCATTGCAATGCTCCTGGCTGCACGGTCTGTGCCGCAACAAATTTCCGGCTCTGACAGTAGATGGCTCACACGAGCGTACTTTTCGTTGTGATGCCCTGTCCAGGTTGCGTTCCTCGGTTTCGCCTATTGTCCCGCGCTCGCCGATGCCGCTACCGGTATCCAGCACTGACGGCCATACCGACACATCGCTTGTGCGCAGTGACCTAGCTCGACCGGAGAATCTCAAATCCCGCACAGCGCCGAAAAGAGGACTAACATCGACACCGTGCGTGTGAGGGAAGAACCGTAGCGCCCGCCGCTTCGACCGGGCATAAGACTCGCCGAGTTTGCGGTGCGGAAGCTGTTCGCGACACTGATGGCCGTTGGAGCCGTACTGCTCAGCGGGGCTACCGCACGCGCTGAGAACCAGCCGGCACCACCGCCTCCTGGCCCTTCGTTCTACGCGCCGAAATGCCTGAGTTTCGACCCCAATCCGCCGGCGCACTGGAATTACCTGCCGTGCGGCTGGACGACGGACGGTAGGCGGTGGATTCCGCTGCCGCCGCCGTCCTAGCCGGTACTTCTTGATCCGTGGGGGCAACCTCCTGAAAAGCCCTCAGCCGCTCGCTAAGTGGTTTTGCGATATATACCTGTGGCAGCTAACGCCGCGGACGCCCGCATCCCCCCGGGCGTCTGCGGACGAAAGCGTCTGGTCACTCGACCATCGTTGTCGCCGCCGGCTCTATGGCAACACGGTGTGCATCAGCATCACGTCGTAGGCCGACCACAACGAAAGGTTGAAGTACAGGTCTCGTCCCGACGACCACGGATGGATCATCGGCGCATAGATGCCCCCGGGCATCTGGAAGGACGACACGAGCGGTTGCTCGGGGCTCCACGGCCCCTGCGGCGTCGGCGCGGTCCGTGCCACCACGTCGTTGCTGCCGCCGTCGGTGTACAGCACCAGGTATTGCTTGAGATAACTGTTGTACTGGGCCGACATTTCGCCAACCGGCCCCGGGAAGATCGGCGTCGCCGCGCCCGGGTTGTTCGCCACCCAATGGCCTCCGTTGTCGCCGTTCCAGTACTGGTACTTGGTCAGGTCGGGTAGTTGATTCGGGGGCACGCGGGAGAGAAAAGCCGCGCCACCGCGTCCCGACGGGGTGCCGAACTGGTAGAGGTAACCGTCGTTGCCCTTCATGAACGCGCCCATTTGGAAATTTTCATTTCCGGGCGTAAACCCTGCTCCCGGAATGGCATCCGGCGACGCCGTACGAATGGTCGTCGGGAAGATGCCCCAATTCTGTCCATTGTCGTTGGACCTGGCGATCGCCGAGTAGTTCGTCGACCATTCGCCGTCACGGCCCCACTGCCGGATGGACATGTAGCTCATGTATTGGGTTCTGCCCATCGACATCGCCGCGGTGGGGATGATCCCCGTTTCGTGCGCGGCCTTGTGGATGGTGTTGACGACCTGTTTGGAAAGTCCCGGCGCCCACACCGGTGAGCCGGAATACCTGTCGTTCGGCACGCCGTCGGCGATGTGAATGCCCTTGGACAGGTCGTGGTCGTTGCTGCGGAACAGGGTGTTGTAACGCCACTGCTGGCCGTGCGCCTTGCAGTAGCCGAAGGTGTCACCGAAGGC
Organism: Mycobacterium sp. 852002-51971_SCH5477799-a; assembly: GCF_001667145.1. Lineage (GTDB taxonomy): Bacteria > Actinomycetota > Actinomycetes > Mycobacteriales > Mycobacteriaceae > Mycobacterium. Next base: position 40,986 of record NZ_LZIF01000082.1, on the reverse strand, counting down.
CATCAGCACCTGCCGGTTGGCGGGATCACCGTTGTCCCAGGCAATCCCGAGGTCGGTACCGGAGATGCTGAATCGCTGCAGGGTTTTGTTGGGGCCGTTCGGTCCGGTCACCCAGTCGACGAGCGACGTCGGAGCCCCCGCGATCGAAGGAGGCGGCGGTCCCGGTTCGGGCTGCGGTTGCGGCTGTGGTTGTGGGATCGGAGCGGCATTGGGGCGCAATTGGTTTGCGTTGGGCGGCAGCGGAACGCCGGGCACCGGCGGATTGGGCCCGGGTGGCAGCACCTCGGCCTGCGGGTGCAGCGGCGCGGCGTACTGGCGGCCCGGAGCAGCCGGTTTGAGCAGCGACGAGATCAGTGGCCCCAGCCTCGGTAGCGGCGCCTGGTCATTCGTGTGTGTGGGCCGGCGCCCGGTGGGCGGCTGCACGACCGGCTGGGGCGCGGGCATGGCCGGCGGCGCGGCGGGCGGATCCACGTTGGCCTCGGGTGCCCCGCACGGTGTGGCGTTTGCAGCTGGCGCGGGCCCCACCACGAGGACGAATCCGATAGCGGCCGCCGACGCCATCGATAGCGACACACTTCGCAGAAACGCCGACATGTAGCACCTTTCGAGGGGTAGGACACCGCGTTGACATCCCTTAGCTGGCCCTTAGCTGGCCAATGTGACGATAGTGATTTGCGGGGCAAATGTGACCAGTGATGAGCTGATAGGTATCCATCCGTGACCGTGTCGCAACGCGGCGATCTCGGCTTGGAAGGAGTCGTCCGGCGATTAGCTCATGATCCGTATGCGCAGATGAAAGACGCCAGCGGCTTTGCCGACGCCGTCACCCGCTTGGGGTATCCGGGACGCGAGTGGTGCCAGGATGGACCGCAGATGGGCGCCGTGGACCATTCGCCCACGGCGGCTCGTTGCTATGAGGCCGCGACCTCATGGCCGGCCCTGCGGAATAGGCGCGGCGATAGCGGGTGCGAGGTAGGCGACGTCTTCGACTTTGCTGGCGACGCCAACCCGCCGACCGCGCGCTGCGCGCAGACGGGTGGCGCGGCGGGCTTCGTCCGAACCGGAGGGCGAGCCGTCGATTCGAATCGGTACAAGCGCACCACATTGCCGCAGCTCAGCTCGCGACGGTGCGATCGTCGAACACTCTATTGCACACGCGCAAAACAGGAATCGTCGGTTACCCGGCGCGGCCCGACGACGCGACCCGTTCAAACGATTTGGGGTCAGCACGTTTGTCGACCCCCATCGGTGGCAATGATCCAACAGAGGCGAGTGCGTCGGCCGGCCTTCGCACACGTCTAGGTCCCGTCGGTTCAGCCCGAGAGCCGACGGGGCCGCCCTCTCTCAGAGAAGCTTTTGCCGGCTTACGCCGGTCCGCAACGGGTGACCGAGAGGCCTGAACAACACCGCGGTCCGGGAGTACCGTCGGCGTATGGATGACTCGGCCGGTGTGTGGATTCTCGGTGGTTATCAAAGCGATTTCGCTCGCAACCTCACCACAGAAGGCCGCGACTTCGCCGCGTTGACCGCGGAGGTCGTCGACGCCACGCTGACCGCGGCGCGAGTTAATGCGGCCGACATTGAGGTGGTGCACGTCGGCAACGCCTTCGGCGAGATGTTCGCCCGCCAGGGCCACCTCGGGGCGATGCCTGCCACCGTGTGCGACGGCCTCTGGGATACACCGGCATCCCGGCACGAGGCGGCCTGCGCCTCCGGTAGCGTGGCGGCGCTCTCCGCGATGGCCGATCTACGCTCGGGCGCCTACGACGCCGCGCTGGTGGTGGGCATCGAATTGGAGAAGACCGTCCCCGGCGACACCGCCGCGCAACACCTGGGTGCGGCCGCGTGGACCGGGCACGAGGGGGCCGACGCCCGCTACCTGTGGCCATCCATGTTCGCCCAAGTTGCCGACGAGTACGACCGGCGGTACGGGCTGGACGACGCACACCTGCGGGCCATCGCACAGCTGAACTTCGCCAACGCGCGGCGTAACCCCAACGCTCAAACCCGGGAGTGGACCGTCCCCGACCCGATCACCGACGACGAAGCGAGCAACCCGGTCACCGAAGGCCGGCTACGCCGATTCGACTGCAGCCAAATGACCGACGGCGCCGCTGGATTGGTACTCGTCAACGACACGTATCTGCGCAACCATCCCGAAGCGCGCGCAATCGCTCGAATCGACGGGTGGGGCCATCGCACCGTCGGGTTGGGGCTGCGACAAAAACTGGACCGCGCTGACCGCGACCCGTACGTCCTGCCCCATGTGCGGGCCGCGGTACTCGACGCGCTGCGCCGCGCACAGCGCACCCTCGACGACGTCGACGGATTCGAAGTGCACGACTGCTTCACCCCCAGCGAGTACCTGGCGATCGACCACATCGGGCTTACCGGCCCGGGTGAATCGTGGAAGGCAATCGAGAACGGCGAGATCGAGATCGGAGGCCGTTTACCGATCAACCCCAGCGGCGGGCTGATCGGCGGCGGACATCCGGTCGGAGCTTCCGGCGTGCGGATGCTGCTTGACGCGGCTAAGCAGGTCAGCGACGTCGCCGGCGAGTACCAGGTCGATGGCGCCCAGACGTTCGGCACCCTGAACTTCGGCGGCAGCACCGCCACCACAGTGAGTTTCGTCGTCGGCGGCACCGGAGGCGTGTGACCATGGATGTTGAGATCGTCGGTAAGTTCCTGTCCACGCTGCCCGAAGACGACGACCATCCGTACCGCACCGGACCGTGGCGTCCCCAGACCACCGAGTGGGACGCCGACGACCTGACCGCTGTCGAGGGTGAAATTCCCCGCGACCTGGACGGCGTTTACCTGCGCAACACCGAGAACCCGTTGCATCCGGCGCTGAAGACCTACCACCCGTTCGACGGCGACGGCATGGTGCACGTGGTCGGCTTTCGTGACGGAAAAGCGTTCTACCGCAACCGATTCATTCGCACCGATGGGCTCCTGGCCGAGAACGAGGCCGGTGAGCCGCTGTGGCCGGGTCTGGCCGAGCCCGTGCAACTGGCGCGGCGCGAGCAAGGGTGGGGCGCACGCACCAAGATGAAGGACGCGTCGAGCACGGATGTCATCGTCCACCGCGGAATCGCGCTGACCAGTTTCTACCAGTGCGGCGACCTGTACCGGCTCGATCCGTATTCGGCCGACACGCTGGGCAAGGAGTCCTGGAACGGCGGCTTTCCGGTCGAGTGGGGCGTGTCCGCACATCCCAAGGTAGACAACAAAACCGGTGAACTGTTGTTCTTCAACTACAGCAAGCAAGAGCCGTATATGCATTACGGCGTGGTCGACGACCGCAACGAGCTGGCGCACTACGTCGACATCCCGCTGCCCGGCCCGCGTCTGCCCCACGACATGGCGTTCACCGAAAACTACGCCATCCTCAACGATTTCCCGCTGTTCTGGGATCCCCAGCTGCTCGAGCACGACGTGCACCTGCCGCGCTTTTATCCCAACCTCCCGTCACGCTTCGCGGTGATCCCGCGCCGCGGCAACACCGGAGACATTCGCTGGTTCGAAGCCGACCCCACCTTCGTGCTGCACTTCACCAACGCCTACGAGGACGGCGACGAGATTGTGCTCGACGGGTTCTTCGAGGCTGATCCGTCCCCGCTCGATACCGGTGGGACCAAGTGGGAGAAGCTGTTTCGCTTCCTCGCACTGGATCGACTGCAGGCTCGGCTGCACCGGTGGCGGTTCAATCTGTCCACCGGAACGGTACGAGAAGAGCGGCTTTCGGAGTCCATCACCGAGTTCGGCACCATCAATCCCGAGTGCGCCGGTGGGGACTACCGCTACACTTATGCCGCCACCGGCAAACCCGGCTGGTTCTTGTTCGATGGCCTGGTCAAACACGACCTGCGCACCGGGACCGAGGATGGGTTCAAGTTCGGTGAGGGCGTCTACGGCAGCGAGGCCGCGATGGCACCACGCGTGGGCGCCACCGGTGAGGACGACGGCTACCTGGTCACCCTTACCACCGACATGAACACCGACTCCTCTTACTGCCTGGTGTTCGACGCCGCCCGGGTCGGTGACGGGGCGGTGTGCAAACTTCAACTGCCCGAACGCATTTCCAGCGGCACGCACTCTACGTGGGCACCCGGTTCCCAATTGCGGCGCTGGGACACCGCCGACTCGGCCGCCAACGCGATCGGGCTGTGATGAGCGCCGGCAAGCACCGCCACACGCACTGGCCGCTGCAACTGGCGCCGATCGGCGCCATCCGTTTCGCGCGCCGCTGCGCACATTTCGCCGAAACCGTGGAGTTTTACCGCGATCTGGTCGGCCTGCCGCTCTACGAGACCTTCGCAGACAGCTTCGGAAGCAACGGCGCGATCTTCGGATTGCCCAGCTGGAACCTCACCATGGAACTCGTGGAGGCCGTCGACGACGTCGCGGTGGGCCCTCATGAACAGCTGTGCCTGTACTTTCCCGATCGGCAGGCGCAGCAAGCCGCCCTAGCGCGCCTGCGCTGCGCGGGCGTCGAGCCCGTCGAGCAGCACCCGTACTGGGAGGCGACGGGGGCGGCCACCTTCCGCGACCCCGACGGACGAGAAATCGTGTTCGCGCCCTTCGTATTCGGTGTCAATGAGCCTGAAAACAGCGGTACCTCGGGAAAGCACGAATTCCCGTCCGTCTGACAGGTCAGCGACCGGACCGGCCGGAAGCCAAGCCGGCGATGACGGCCACCAGCGAGCAGGCGACTGCACAGCTGGCCGCACCCGCGCCGATGTACAGCCCGTATTCGGCCGACACCGGCGGGCTGACATTGAGCTTGTAGTACCAGACCGTCAGCGCCACGATCAGCAACGAAATCAGCAGTGCGGCAACCGAAGCGAGCCTCACCGACAAACCACGACCCATCATGGCGCCGACCACCAACAGCGTCGAGGCCAACAGCACGATGAGCTGGCCCGCGCCGAACCCCCGCGGCAGCTCCAAGTTGCCGTGGGCGCCGCCGATGGCGTTGGCCCATCCCCCGCCGTTCACCCGCGTCCGCAGCCACGGCAGCCATGCGCTGGCCGACACCATGACGGCGAAAAGCGCCACCAGCCAACCGGGGCGCAGTCGGCGAGTCATGCTAGCGAGACTAACGGACTCCGACGCCGGCCCACGCGAGCGAGCGTCCCGCTAGCGTGGCGCCGGTCTCCGACGGCCACGCCAGCGCGACGCTCGCCGTCCAGAAAGTTAGGCCTGCAGCGAGGACAGGTTGAAGACCGCACCGGTCGGATCGGCCGCCGCGGCCAGCCGTCCATACGGGGTGTCCTCGGCGTCGCGTACCACCGTGCCGCCGTTGTCGGCGATCACCCGCAAGGTTTTGTCGACGTCCTCGGCGCCGAAGAAGATCACCCAGTTTGATGGGATGTCCTGTGGCAGGACGGCGGCGCCGTCCATCACGCCGAGCAATTGCTCGTCACCGAACCGCGCTGTGCTGTAACGGAATTCGTTGGTATCGGAGACTGGCTCGGTCTGCCATCCAAGGACGTCGCGGTAGAAGTCGAGGGCCGCGCCGTAGCCCCGTGTGGTCAGCTGGTGCCACACTGGGGCGCCCGCTGCCCCGATGAGTTCGAAGCCGCGGTGGCCCAGCGGCTGCCACAGCCCGAAGACCGCCCCGGCGGGGTCGGTCGCCACAGCCATGTGGCCCTTGGCGGGCACCTCTATCGCCATGCACACCGCACCACCGGCCCTGGTGACCGCGGCAACGGTGGCGTCGATGTCGGCGGTGTGGAAGTAGGTGGCCCAGTGGTCGGGCGACCCGGCGTCGGGCCGGTTGGCCATGATGCCGGCCACCGGGTGACCGTCCTTGGCGGCATTGATGTAGCCGTGGTACTCGGCCCCTGCGGACTCGAAGGTCCAGCCGAAGACCGTGCCGTAGAACTCCTGGGCCTGGGCGACGTCGGATGTGGTCAGATCGATCCAGCATGGCGCGCCGAGCGGGGCGCAGTCGCGGATAGGCATGGTGGCCTCCTAGTGGTGTCATGGCCCCGCGGGAAAGGGCTTCACACTATCGACTGCCGCCCAGCCGCAAACTCATCGGCGGCGGCCATCAGCGATGAGGCCCACCCTCTCCGTTCCTGCTCGGGTCGGCTCTGGTGAACACCGTGACGAAGTTCTCCAGCGATTGGTTGATGTCGCTTCGCAGGGCGGCGGCGACGATCATGCCGATGGGACCGAACAGCGCCGGCCCGCCAAGGTGCACGTCGAAGCTGACGATGGAGCCGTCGTCCTTGGGAGCGATCTTGGCCATCAGCTTGACCTTGACCCCGCCCACGCCGTCGCCGTTGAGCGTCATGCCCTCCGGCGGCTTGTAGCGCACGACCGTCCATTTGATCCGGCTGTACATGCCCTTGACCTCGACGATCGACTCGACGATCGTGCCCTTTTCGATCTCGTCGGGCAGGGTGCTGCGCCACACCCGGTGAATCGTCAGCCAGTCCTTGTACCGGGACAGGTCGGAGGCGTGCTGCCAGGCCACCTCGGGTGGCAGCGGCACATCGATAGATCCGGAAAGCTTCGCCATTGCTACTGCTGGTCGCCGGTGTCCGCGGCGCCGGTGGCCTTCTTGGCCTGCTCCTGCACCTGGTGGATGGTGTCGGTGTACTTGCCCTGCGTCTTGTCGTCGACGAACTCGCCGGCCTTGTCGATCGCCATTTCGACCTTGTCGGCGTTCTGCGACAACAGGTCCTTTGCCTTGTCCAGGAATCCCATGCACCCTCCCTTTTTCCGGCATCGTACTTGGCCGGTGACGACCCCCTGCGGGTGAGTTCGGCGCGCTCAGCGCCACAACCGCGGCTGCACGCCCAGCACCTTGGCGCGGATCCACCAGGTGGCCTCGATGGCGGCGGCGCCCAGCACGCCGATGCCCAGCGCCGTCGACGTCACCGCGACATTGGACGGGTCGAGCAGGAACGCCTTGCGCGCCAGCGGCAGACTGAAAATCACGACATACGCCAGGCCCGAACCGATTACCAGCGCCACGCGCCACCATTGGTAGGGGCGGGCCACCACCGCCAGCACCCACAGCGCCGTCATCAGCAACGTGATCAGGGCGGCGGTGGACGCCTGATCCTGTTCGACGAAGCTGGCATGACGCCCGTGATAGGCCAGCAGGTAGGAGGCGAATGTCGCGGTGCCGACGATCAATCCGCAGGGCAGCGCGGAGGAGAGGACCCGGCGCACGAAGCCCGAATGGGCGCGTTCGTTGTTGGGGGCCAGCGACAGGATGAACGACGGTATGCCGATGGTGAACCAGGCCGCGATGGTGACGTGGATGGGCTGAAACGGATACAGCAACGGGTCGGCCCCGAGCGGTTTGGCCAGCAGACATTCGATGCCCACCAGTAACGCCAGCAGGACCGAGTACACCGTTTTGGTCAAGAACAGGTTGGCGACGCGTTCGATGTTGCCGATCACCCGCCTGCCCTCGCCGACGACGTAGGGCAGCGTCGCGAATCGGTTGTCCAGCAGTACGATTTGCGCCACGGCGCGCGCCGCCGGGCTGCCGGCACCCATCGCGACACCGATGTCGGCATCCTTGAGGGCCAGCACGTCGTTGACGCCGTCGCCTGTCATCGCGACGCTGTGCCCGTGTGATTGCAGGGCGTGCACCATGGCGCGCTTCTGGTCCGGCCGCACCCTGCCGAAGGTGGTGTGCGTGTCCAGCGCGTCGGCCAATTGCCTGGGTTCGGAGGGCAATTGACGTGCGTCCAAAGTCTGGCCGCGCAGCCCGAGCTCCCCGGCGACGGCGCCGACCGAGACCGCGTTGTCGCCGGACAACACCTTGACCGAAACGCCTTGTTCGGCGAAATAATCCAGTGTCTCGCGCGCGTCCGGGCGCACCTTCTGTTCGAGGACCACCAACGCCGCCGGGGTGACGCGGCCCGGCGCGTCGGAATGATCGACGGCGACGTCACCGGCGCCGACCAGTAGGACCCGCAGCCCCCGCGCCCCGATCCGCTCGGCCTGTTCGGCAGCCGCCGACGCCGGCTCGAGCAACACGTCCGGAGCCCCCATCACCCAGTTGCCGTGGCCGTCGAAAGAGACGCCGCTCCATTTGGTGGCCGACTTGAAAGGTGCTGTCGCCGTGGCGGTCCAGCCGGGCGGCTCGCTATAGGTCTCGGCGATGGCCCGCATGCTCGCGTTGGGTCGCGGATCGGCGGCGGCCAACGAGGCCAGCACATCGGCAATCCCATCCTCCGGCGGGTCGAGTTCGTCCACGGTCGCCACGCGCATGCCGCTCTCGGTCAGGGTGCCCGTCTTGTCCGCGCAGACGACGTCGACGCGCGCGAGTCCCTCGATCGCGGGCAGCTCCTGCACCAGGCACCGGCGCTGACCGAGCCGGACCACCCCGACCGCGAAGGCGACCGACGTCAGCAACACCAGTCCTTCGGGGACCATGGGCACCAGTGCGCCGACCGCGCGCAGCACGGCCTGCCGCCAGTCCGCGCGCGTGGTGAACAGCTGGGTGTAGATGGTGAGCAGTCCGGCGGGCACCAACAGGTAGGTGATGAACTGCAGGATGCGGTTAATGCCGTTGCGCAGTTCGGATCTCACCAAGGTGAACTTGCTGGCCTCCTCGGCGAGCTTGGTCGCGTAGGCGTCCGCGCCGACCTTGGTGGCGCGGTAGGCGCCGCTGCCCGCGACGACAAAGCTGCCCGACATCACCGCATCGCCGACGCGCTTGGCGATCGGATCGGCCTCCCCGGTCAGCAGCGACTCGTCCACTTCCAGGTTCGCCTCCTCGACGACCTCCCCGTCGACGACGACCTGATCTCCGGGGCCCAGCTCGACGATGTCGTCGAGCACCACCTCACCGGGCGGGACGGCCTTGGTCCCGGATTGCCTGCGCACCAGAGGTTTTGCCTGACCGACGATGGCGAGCTTGTCCAGCGTCCGCTTGGCCCGGATCTCTTGCACCATGCCGACGACGCTGTTGGCGATGATCAGCAGCCCGAACATCCCGTTGATCAGTGAGCCCGTCGCGAGCACGATCAGCAGCAACACCCCCAGGATCGCGTTGATCCGGGTGAAGACGTTGGCCCGGACGATATCGGTGATGCTGCGCGTGGCGCGTTCCCGTACCGCGTTGCTCTTGCCGTCGGCCACCCGCTGGGCCACTTCGGCGTCGGTGAGGCCGGAGGAGTGAGCAAGAGTCATCGCGTGAAGGTCCCCAGCTTGTCCGAGTCGTAGTACTCCAAGTTCAGCGTATGGTCGCCGAAGACGGCTTTGGAAACCGTTCCGGGTGGGGCGTTTTCGTCGGTCAACGGGAAGGTGAAGGTGCCGCCGTCCCAGTGGGTGAGGGTGGCCGTCCGGTTTTTCGGACCCATCCGCAGTTGCAGCGCGCCGTCGTGTTGCGTCACGACGGCCGGTCCCCAGTAATCGCTGGCATAGCTGCCGGCGTAGTCACCGAGCGGCCTGGCCGGGGCGGGGTTGGCCGGGGGCTGCTTGCCGACCAGCGAGCCGACCGGGTTGTTCAGCCAGCCGATCGCCTTCTTGTACAAGGACGCCCAGTCCTCGCGGATCTGACCGTACTGAACCAGATCCATGAATTCCGCGGTGAGCGTTTCCGGGATGCCGTAGGGCGCGGCGTTTGTCAGCGCGATGATGCCCAGATCCTCGGACGGCAGCACCACGAAGTTGGTGGCCGCGCCCAAATCGAAAGCGCCGGAATGGCTGTACTCGGTGCGTCCCGACGAATTGACCGAGGAGTTGAAGCCGTATCCGTAAAACCCGGTGCGCGCCTGCGGCGTTTTGGCGGGCGATGACACCATCTGCGGGCTGATGGCGGGCAGCAGGGCTTCCGGCGAAGCGATCCGGTGACCGTCGTAGGTTCCGTTGCCCAGCAACATCAATAACCAGCGCGTCATGTCGTTCACCGATGAGCTCACCCCGCCCGCCGGCGATTGCGAATCCGGGTCGCGCTGGAAGCGGGGCCGCCACGTGTCGTCGATCTTGACGTGGTTGACCGCATGGTTGGGCCGCGCGATGAAGTCGGCGAACCGCGAACTGGTCGACGCCATCCCCAGCGGGCGGTAGAGCACCTCCTCGGACAGGTCCTCCCATGGCTTGCCCGCCGCGGCCGCCACCGCCTCGGCACCGGCGGTGATCCCATAGTTGGTGTAGGCGTAGCTGATTCGGAAAGGATCCAGCGGCAGCTGCTTGAGCCGCTCCAGCGTTTGCCGGCGGTCGTAGCCCAGGTCTTCGAGCTTGTCACCGGCATGGTCCGGTAACCCGGAGCGATGCGAATACAGGTCGGCAACGGTCACATGGCCGGTGACGTAGGGATCATTCAGCGTGAACCACGGCAGCTTGGACACGACGGGCGTGTCCCATGCGACGACGTTGTCGCTGACCTCGTGCGCGATCACCGTCGCGCCCACCGATTTGGACACCGAGGCCAGCTGGAAGACGGTGTCGGCGTCCACCTTGTTGTTCTGTCCTTGCCCATTGCTCGCATCTTTGATGCCGAACCCTTTGGCGTACAACACCTTTCCGCCGTGCACGACGGCTACGGCCATCCCCGGGATGCCGGTGCTTTTCATCAGGTCGCCGGCCAGCCCGTCCAGCTTGGCGACGGCGTCGTCGATACGGCCGGCGGGGATCGTCACGCCGGAGACCTGGTTGGGCGGGACGTCAGACACTGTGGACGGCGGCCCGGCCGTCGGCTGCGCGAAGCCACACCCCGTCAATCCGAGCAACGCCGCAGTGAGGGCGGCCCCGGCCGCGCGTTTGGTCATCCGCGAACCCTAACGCGCTGACGGTGCGCGCCGGCGCAATCTACAGCCGCCACCAGGGATCGGATTCCTCCGGTGCCGCAGGATCGATGCGCTGGCCTGGCAGCGGCACGGCCACCTTCACCCGCTCCGGCGCGGCGGCGGCGAGCAGGCGCTCAACCGGTTCGGCCCACGGATGCGGGGCCAATCGGAAAGTGCCCCAATGGATCGGCACCAGCAGTCCGCCGTCTGTGACGTCCAGATGCGCCCGCACCGCCTCCTCGGGGTTCATGTGCACGTCGGGCCACGCCGTGTTGTAGGCGCCGATGGGCAGGAGAGTCAGGTCGAACGGCCCGTGATCGGCGCCGATCTGCTCGAAACTCTTGGTATAGCCGGTGTCGCCGCCGAAGTACGCCCGATGCTTCGGGCCGACGAACGCCCACGACGCCCACAGCGTCGTGTTGCGGTCGAGAAAGCGTCCCGAGAAGTGCCGCGCCGGCACGCACACCACTTCGAGCTCGTCGACTTTGGCGCTCTGCTGCCAGTCGAGCTCGACGATGCGCTGCTCGGGTATCCCCCACCGGCGCAGGTGGGCCCCGATGCCGAGCGGCACAAAAAACGGTGCCCGCTGAGTGCGGGCCAGCGCCCGGACCGTGTCGATGTCGAGGTGGTCGTAATGGTCATGGCTGATCACCACCGCGTCGACGGCGGGCAGCGCCTCGAGCTGGAGCGGCGGCGGATGCAGCCGCTGCGGGCCCACGACGTCCGACGGCGAACACCGGTCGCTCCACACCGGGTCGGTGAGCACCCGGTAACCGTCGATCTCCAGCAACGCCGTGGAATGGCCGAACCAGCTGACGGCCAGCCGGCCCGGGTCGGCGTCGGGCATCCCCGGCGAGGCGAGCGGGATCGGGCCCTTCGGCCGGCTGCCGCCCCGATTGCCGATCAGCTCCCACGCGATGAGCCGTATTTGCTCGCGGTCCATCTTGATTGTGGAGGCGGGCTCGAGGTTGACGAAGACACCGTCGCGGTAGTGCGGCGACCCGGCGGCCACCTCGGCGATCGACGCCGGGTGGGCGCCGAGCGCGTCCGGCGCGCCGTGCAGCGCTCGCACCAGCCAACCACCGGCCGCCAGCGACGCCGTACCGGCGACCAGCCGCAGCGTCCCCCGCATACTCGTCAGGCCCCCTGGAACTTCGGCGCGCGCTTCTCGATCCGGGCGACCTGGGCCTCGACGACGTCCTGGCTGCCCCAGGCCTTGTCGAAGAGTTCCTTGTGCATCGGCCCGGGCTCTTCGATGGCACCGTCGTCGTTGAGCACCCGCTTGGCGTGCTGGATCGCCAGCGGTGCCAGCCCGGCGATCTCGGCGGCCCAGGCCTGGGCGTCGGCGAGCGTCCCGATGCGATTGGCCATCCCCGTCTGCAGCGCCACGTCGGCGGTCAGCTTCTCCGCCGTGAGCAGCATCGCCCGGGCCCGGCCGTGACCCACGAGCGAGGATAGCCGCCGGATGCTCCAGTTATCCAGGGCCAGGCCATATTTCGACGTCGGGAACTGGAAGAACGCGTCGGGTGCGACGACCCGCAGATCGCATTGCATGGCCAGTTGCAGGCCTGCGCCGATGGCCGGGCCGTTGATGGCCCCGATCACGGGGATCAACGTGGCATCGAGCACCCTGTGCAGCTCGACGAGCCGGTCGGGGTAGTCGGCCGCGAAGGCGTCACCGGACAGGTCCGCACCGGCGCAGAACACCGTGCCCTGGCCCGTCAGCACGATCGCGCGGGTGGAGCCGTCGCCGGCCTTGAGCACGGCCTCGCGCAGCTCCTCGACCAGCTGGGAGTTCAACGCATTGCGGCGCTCGGGACGCTGCAGCTCGATGGTCATAACGGCTTCGGCCTGGGTAACACCGATCATGGCAGCCACCCTATATAGCCTCTTTTCGTGAGTCGTATTACGCCTGCTCAACTGCGCGATGCGGTGCTGGACAAGAATTCTTTTCTCCGCTGGGACAGCGAGCCGCTCGGCGTGCCGGTCAGCGCGTCCTACGCCCAAGAGCTCGCGGACGCTCGGGCCGCGACGGGCCTGGACGAAGCGGTGCTCACCGGCGAGGGACGCGTCTTCGGCCGCCGGGTCGCGGTGGTGGTCTCCGAGTTCGGCTTCCTGGGCGGGTCGATCGGCGTCGCCGCGGCCGAGCGGATCACCGCCGCGGTGCAGCGGGCGACGGCCGAGGGGCTGCCGCTGCTGGCCTCGCCGAGCTCCGGCGGCACCCGAATGCAAGAGGGCACGGTCGCGTTTCTGCAGATGGTGAAGATCGCCGCGGCGGTCCGACTGCACAGCCAAGCGCACCTGCCCTACCTGGTCTATCTGCGCAATCCGACCACCGGCGGGGTGTTCGCGTCCTGGGGGTCGCTGGGCCATGTGACGGTCGCCGAGCCGGGCGCGTTGATCGGTTTCCTCGGACCGCGCGTCTATGAGCTCCTTTACGACGAACCCTTCCCCGAGGGCGTACAGACCGCGGAGAACCTTCAGCGGCACGGCGTGATCGATGGCGTCGTCCGGCTCGATGAGCTGCGCCGCACCCTGGACCGTGCGATGACCGTCATCGTCGACGCTCCCGAGCCGCTGCCCGCGCCGACGCCACCCGAACCGACGCCCGACGTCGCGGTGTGGGACTCGGTGGTGGCGTCGCGACGGCCCGACCGGCCCGGGGTGGGGCTGCTCCTTCGGCACGGCGCCACCGATCGGGTGCTGCTGTCGGGGACTGGCCAGGGAGAGGCGGCGACCACGCTGTTGGCGCTGGCCCGATTCGCCGGCCAGCCCGCGGTGGTGCTGGGGCAGCAGCGGCTGACGGGCGGCTTGGTGGGACCCGCCTCACTGCGCGAAGCCCGGCGCGGCATGGCGCTGGCCGCCGAGTTGCGCCTGCCGCTGGTGCTGGCGATCGACACTGCGGGGCCGGCGCTGTCGGCCGAAGCCGAACAGGGCGGGCTGGCCGGTCAGATCGCGCAATGCCTGGCCGAGCTGGTGACCCTGGATACACCGACGGTGTCGGTGCTGCTGGGCCAGGGCAGCGGCGGGCCTGCCCTGGCGATGGTGCCCGCCGACCGGGTGTTGGCGGCGTTGCACGGCTGGCTGGCCCCGCTTCCGCCGGAGGGCGCCAGCGCGATCGTATTCCGGGACACCGAGCACGCCGCCGAACTCGCTGCCGCACAAGGCATCCGGTCGGTTGATCTGCTGAAGTCGGGAATCGTCGACGCCGTCGTGCCGGAGTACCCCGACGCCGCCGACGAGCCGGTCGAGTTCGCGCGGCGATTGGCGCGGGCCATCGCCACCGAGGTGCACGCGCTGCGCGAGCTCCCCGCCGCCGAGCGGCTGGCCGCCCGGTTGCGGCGCTACCGCAACATTGGTTTACCCGGGCTCCGTCGCGACGCATAAATCGCGGGCAAGACGCGACGACGATCGGCCGCGCGCGTTCGGCCGGTGCGGCCTCCCACAGCCACAGCCGACAATCAGGCAAAATGGGCGGCATGGACACAGGAGCTAGCTCACCGCGGGTCTTGGTCGTCGACGACGATTCAGATGTGCTCGCGTCGCTCGAACGCGGTCTGCGGCTGTCCGGCTTCGAGGTGTCGACGGCGGTCGACGGCGCCGAGGCGTTGCGCAGCGCCACCGAGACGCGCCCCGACGCGATCGTGCTCGACATCAACATGCCGGTGCTCGACGGCGTCAGCGTCGTCACGGCGCTGCGCGCCATGGACAACGACGTCCCGGTCTGCGTGCTGTCCGCCCGCAGCTCGGTCGACGATCGGGTGGCCGGCCTGGAGGCCGGAGCCGACGACTACCTGGTCAAACCGTTCGTGCTGGCCGAGCTGGTCGCGCGGGTCAAGGCATTGCTGCGCCGCCGCGGCGCCACCGCCACGTCCTCCTCGGAAACCATCACGGTCGGGCCGCTGGAAGTCGATATCCCGGGCCGGCGTGCGCGAGTCAATGGTGTCGACGTCGACCTGACCAAGCGCGAATTCGACCTGCTGGCGGTGCTGGCCGAACACAAGACCGCGGTGTTGTCGCGCGCGCAGCTGCTCGAACTGGTGTGGGGTTACGACTTCGCCGCCGACACCAACGTCGTCGACGTCTTCATCGGATATCTGCGCCGCAAGCTGGAGGCGAACGGTGGCCCCCGGCTGCTGCACACCGTCCGCGGAGTGGGATTCGTACTGCGCATGCAGTAAGCAGGTCGACCGGCAATGAACTTTCTGTCCCGGATCGCGACCCGTACGCCATCGCTACGGGCGCGGGTCGCGGTCGCGACGGCCATCGGCACCGCCATCGTGGTGGTCATCGCGGGCGCCGTCGTGTGGTTCGGCATCACCAGCGCCTGGAAAGAACGACTTGATCGCCGCCTGGACGAGGCGGCTGGCTTCGCCATCCCCTTCCTGCCGCGTGGACTCGGCGACATCCCGCGCACGCCCAACGACCAAGACACCGTCATCACGGTCCGGCGCGAGGGACAGGTCATGTCCAACTCGGACGTCACGTTGCCGCCGCTGGATGTCGGGTATGCCGACACCTACATCAACGGGGTGCGCTACCGGATCCGGACCCTGGAGGTCCGAACACCGCAGCCTGCGACGGTGGCGGTGGGTGCGACCTACGACGACACGATCGCCCAGACCAACAACCTGCATCGGCGGGTGATCCTGATCTGTGCGCTCTCGATCGGAGCGGCAGCGGTATTCGCTTGGCTCCTGGCGGCTTTCGCGGTGCGACCGTTCAAACGTCTTGCCCAGCAAGCCCGCTCGATCGACGCAGACGAGCGCCCACAGGTGGCGGTGCGCGGCGCCAGCGAGGCCGTCGAGATCGCCGAAGCCATGCGGGGCATGCTGCAGCGCATCTGGACCGAACAAGACCGGACCAAGGATGCGCTCGCATCGGCGCGCGACTTCGCCGCCGTGTCCTCGCACGAACTGCGCACCCCGTTGACCGCGATGCGCACCAACCTCGAAGTGCTGTCCACCCTGGACATGCCCGACGAACAGCGCAAAGAGGTGCTGGGCGACGTCATCCGCACCCAGTCGCGGATCGAGGCCACGCTGACCGCCCTCGAACGGCTGGCCCAGGGCGAATTGTCGACGGCTGACGATCACGTGCCCGTCGACATCACCGAACTGCTCGACCGCGCGGCCCATGACGCCACCCGGATCTATCCGGGGGTCGACGTTTCGCTGGTGCCATCACCCACGTGCATCATCGTCGGGTTACCGGCCGGGTTGCGGCTCACCGTCGACAACGCGATCGCCAACGCCGTCAAGCACGGCGGCGCCACCAAGGTCCAGCTCTCAGCGGTCAGCTCGCGCGCCGGCGTGGAGATCGCCATCGACGACAACGGCGGCGGCGTACCCGAGGACGAGCGCCAGGTGGTGTTCGATCGGTTCTCCCGTGGATCGACGGCCTCCCATTCCGGGTCGGGCCTGGGGTTGGCGTTGGTCGCCCAGCAGGCCCAGCTGCACCGTGGGACGGCGGCGCTGGAGAACAGCCCGTTGGGTGGGGCGCGGCTGGTCCTGCGCCTCCCGGGCCCCAGCTAGCGCCCCATCACCGCCGCGGGTTGTCGGGGCTGTCGCGCCAAGGCGTGAAACCGGCTTGCACCGCGGACTTCTCGTCGGTGAACCAGACCTGGGCGGTGGTGGAGTCGTAGACCGGATCGTCGGGCGTCAGATATACCTTGCCGTCGGCACGGGCTTTGACCAAGTATCCCGCCGGTCCCCCGCCATCGGGGCCGGCATCGGCCGAGCCCGGCCCATACGGCGCCCGCCGCGACACCCGAATCTTGGTGGTGGGCAACCCTTGTGGGACCCGGATCTTGCTGGTGCGCCGCTCGGTGACCGGAATGTTCGTGGTGCGCCGCTCGGTGACCGGGATCGCGGTTGTCGGCGGTTCCGGCGATGCCCGCTCGTTCGGCGGCTTCGACACCGGCGGTGGGCTTTTGGCGGCGGGCAGCATCAGCGTGAGTGTCAGAACGAGCCCCAGCCCGAAGGACAGGCCGAAGACCCACCAGTGCACGTGGCTCATCGCCCCGCCCCCTTCCCCGGGCGCCGGAGCAGTGTGGCAATCACCCAGGCAACGAGCGAGCCCGCTACGAAAGCGAGCAGATACCACAACCATTGGATGACGAAGTCCACGTCGAATCTCCCTAGCCGATCACGATTTCGACCCGGCGATTCTGGGCGCGACCGCCGTCGGTGCCATTGGGGGCGACCGGGTTGGCCGATCCGAAACCGGTGGTGCTCAACCGATCGCCGGGCACGCCGTGAGCTTCTAGAAACCCCGCGACGGTTTGCGCGCGCTCCTCGCTCAACGGAACGTTCAGGCTCGCGTTGCCGGTGCTGTCGGCGTAGCCGTTGATGGTCGCGTGCGCGTTCGGGCAGGCTTTGAGTTTGTCGGCGATGCGGGTCAGGACCTGCTCGTCGGACGCGGTCAGACTGCCGAGGTTCGATTCGAAGGTGAGCGCGCCGTCGGTCAGGGTGTTGATCGTCGATTGCAGGTTGGCGCACGACGCGGCCGCGGTGGGCGACGGCGACGCCGTCGGCGCGCTAACGGCGAGGCTGTCAACGATATTCAGGTTCGACCAGATCCGCTTGGCATCTGCGGCGACGGTGTTCTTCTGGTTGGGCGATGCCGCGGTCCCCGCCAACGTGACGGTGTCTGTACTCACCGTGACGGCGAAATCGGCGATCGAGGCGCTGTCGGAGAAAACGGGCCTGGCCTTGGCGAAATCGAGCGCGTCGACGGCGGGATCGATGCGGATCTCGTCGACGATGTTGACGCCGGGGCCCAATGCCTCGTTGAGCACCTTCAGCAATGTCGCTTTGGCGGAGTCGTCGGGCAAGTCGCCGGTCAGGGTGACGCTGTTGCCGTTGCGGGTCATGGAGAACGCCGCCAACGAAAACTTCGGCGCACCAGCGCTGGTCGAAGGTGCCGACGACACACGACCGGACGGGGGTCGCGCCGACACTTCGTAGCCGATCACGGCCATCAGCAGCGGAATCACCACCAGGGCGAGCAGCCAGGGCAGGACGAGCCGTTTGATGCTGATGACGGCCCTCCCTCCTGACGCCCGTCCTGTGCCAGGCGATATGCAGCTTACCGATCCACTGGCTCCCGGGTCGGGCACACTGGAGCGATGGCCAACGGCAGTAAACCGACCGACAACGACACGCTGGCAGTGATTCGTGACCTGGTCGCCGAGGAGAAAGCGCTGCGGGCCCAGCTGCAGCGCGGGGACATCGACACGTCGGAAGAGCATGACCGCCTCCGTCGGGTGGAGGTGGAACTCGACCAGTGCTGGGACCTGCTGCGGCAGCGCCGGGCGCTGCGCGAGACCGGCGGTGACCCGCGGGAGGCCGAGGTGCGTCCCCCCGACGAGGTCGAGGGCTACCTGAGCTGAGCGACCACGCGAGCCAAGTCGACGCCGTAGTCATCGGAGGCGGCCACAACGGCCTCGTGGCGGCCGCGTATCTGGCCCGCGCGGGTGTGCGCGTGCGCTTGCTCGAACGGCTCGACCACATTGGCGGCGCGGCCGTCTCGACGCAGGCGTTCGACGGTGTCGGCGTTCGGGTATCGCGCTACTCGTACCTGGTCAGCCTGCTGCCCGCACAAATCGTGCAGGATCTGGGCGCCAGTGTGCGGTTGGCCCGGCGGCCGTTTTCGTCGTACACGCCCGACCCCGCGACCGGCGGGCGTGCCGGGCTGCTGATCGGGTCGCACGCTGACACCTTCGGCGGCATCGGGGCCGCCGGCGATGCGCGGGGGTTCGCCGAGTTTTACCGTCGCTGCCGGCTGGTCACCGAACGACTGTGGCCGACATTGCTCGAACCGCTGCGCGCCCGCGAGGGCGCCCGCCGGCAGGTGGTGGGAGGCGGCGAGCGCCGCGCGGCGGCCGCGTGGCAGGCGTTGATCGAGGACCCGATCGGGCACGCGATCACCGGCGCGGTGCGCAACGACGTGGTGCGCGGGGTGATCGCGACCGACGCGCTGATCGGCACGTTCGCCCGCCTCGATGGCCCTTCGCTGGCGCAGAATGTCTGCTTCCTCTACCACGTGCTCGGCGGTGGCACCGGAGACTGGGACGTCCCGATCGGCGGCATGGGCGCGGTGACCACGGCCCTGGCCGCGGCGGCGGTCGGCTATGGGGCCGAAATCGTCACCGGCGCAGAGGTTTACGCCGTCGATCCCAGCGGGGAGGTGCGCTATCGCGCCGCCGACGAGGAGCAGCGGCTCCGGGCCCGGTTCGTTCTCGCCGGCGTCACCCCGACGGTCCTGGCCGGCCTTCTCGGCGAACGGCCGACTCGCGCGGTCCAGGGCGCGCAGGTCAAGGTCAACATGGTGTTGCGGAGGCTGCCCCGGCTGCGCGATGAGAATGTGAGACCCGAGCACGCATTCGCCGGAACCTTCCACGTCAACGAAACCTGGAACCAGCTGGACGCGGCGTATTCGCGCGCAGCCGCCGGGCAGATCCCGAATCCGCTGCCCTGCGAGGCCTATTGCCACTCGCTGGCCGACCCGAGCATCCTGTCGGCCGGCCTACGCGACTCGGACGCCCACACGATGACGGTGTTCGGCTTGCATACCCCGCACTCGCTGTTCGACGGCACCTATTCCGGCGCCCTGCGCGACCGACTGACCGACGCCGTGCTTGCGTCACTGAATTCCGTTCTAGCCGAACCGATTCAAGAGGTTCTGATGAGCGACGCGCACGGCCGGCCATGCATCGAGACGACGACCACGCTGGACCTGCACCGCAGCCTGGGTATGACGGCGGGCAACATCTTCCACGGTGGCTTGTCGTGGCCCTTCGCCGAAGACGACGACCCGCTGGACACCCCGGCCCGGCAATGGGGCGTGGCCACCGCGCACGAACGGATCATGCTGTGCGGCTCCGGCGCACGCCGGGGCGGGGCGGTGTCGGGCATCGGCGGGCACAACGCCGCGATGGCGGTGCTGGCCTCGCTCACATAGCGGATGCGGTTGCCGCGCTTGCGGATCCGCTTACTCGCTACTTCCGTGCGTCGATGGTGACGTAGTCGCGCTCGGTGTAACCGGTGTAGATCTGGCGCGGACGCCCGATCTTGCTGTCGCCCTCGTCGTGCATCTCGCGCCAGTGCGCGATCCACCCGGGCAGCCGCCCCAGCGCGAACAGGACGGTGAACATCCGGGTCGGGAAGCCCAGCGCCCGGTAGATCAGGCCGGTGTAGAAGTCGACGTTCGGGTAGAGCTTGCGCTCGACGAAGTAGTCGTCGGTCAGCGCCGCCTCTTCGAGCTCCTTGGCGATGCTCAGCAGGTCGTCGTCGCCGCCCAGCTTGGCCAGGATCTTGTCGGCCTGTTCCTTGACGATGCGCGCGCGGGGGTCGTAGTTCTTGTACACCCGGTGACCGAAGCCCATCAGCTTCACGCCTTCTTCGCGGTTCTTGACCTTGCGCACGAATTCGCTGACGTCGTCATCGCTTTGGCGGATCTTCTCGAGCATCTCGAGCACCGCCTGGTTGGCGCCGCCGTGCAGCGGTCCCCACAGCGCGTTGATGCCACCGGAAATGGAGGTGAACAGGTTGGCCTGCGACGACCCAACCAGCCGGACCGTCGAAGTCGAACAGTTCTGCTCGTGGTCGGCGTGCAGGATGAGCAGCATGTCCAGCGCCCGAACGATTTCGGGATCCGCCTGATAGGGCTCCGCGGGCAGCCCGAATGTCATGCGCAGGAAGTTCTCCACCAGCGACAGCGAGTTGTCCGGGTAAAGGAAGGGCTGGCCTACCGATTTCTTGTAGGCGTAGGCCGCGATGGTCGGCAGCTTGGCCAGCAACCGGATCGTCGACAGCTCGACGTCCTCGCTGTCCATCGGGTCGAGCGAATCGGGGTAGTAGGCCGAGAGCGCATTGACGGCACTGGACAACACCGGCATCGGGTGGGCGTTGCGCGGGAAGCCGTCGAAGAACCGCTTGAGATCCTCGTGCAGCATGGTGTGCAGCTGGATCTGCTTGGTGAAGTCGGCCAGCTGCTCCTTGCTGGGCAGTTCGCCGTAGATCAAGAGGTAGCTCACCTCGATGAAGGTCGACTTCTCGGCGAGCTGCTCGATAGGGATGCCGCGGTAGCGCAGGATCCCCGCGTCGCCGTCGATGTAAGTGATGGAACTCTTGCACGCGGCGGTGTTGACGAAGCCGTTGTCGAACGTGGTGTAGCCGGTCTTGGACAACAACGAGCCCAGCGCAACACCGTCAGCACCCTCGGTGGCCTTGACGATCTGCAGGTCGGTCTCGCCGCCCGGGTACTTCAAAGTGGCGGTGTCGTCGGTGTCTGCCACGAGAACCCCTTTGCGCTCTGGCTGAATGGCTGCTGACTTGGTGCTTACTGCAAAAGGTAGTCGTTATGAGGATAAGGCGCCTGCCCGGGGTCGAGTCTGCTGGTCACGCCGGCAATCGAGTCCCGTACGACGCCTCGCAACGCGTTAGGGCTGCAGGCGCTCCACCCGGTCGCCGGTGATGCGGATGCGGTTGTGCAACCGGTTTTCCCGCCCCTGCCAGAACTCAACCAGCTCCGGAGCAATGAGATAGCCGCCCCAGCCCGGCGGGACCGGGATCTGCTCGCGGTCGGCGAAGCGGGCGGTCACCTCGCTCAGCTGGCTTAGCAGGGCCGCTCGTGACGCGATCGGTTGCGATTGGTGCGACGCCCAGGCGCCCAGCTGCGACCCGCGCGGCCGCTTGGACCAGTAGTCCTCGGTGACCTGCGCGCTGACCTTGCTGACCGGCCCGCGGATGTGGACCTGACGGCCGAGCTGGTACCAGGGAAACGTCGCCGAGGCGTACGCCGTCGCCGCGAGATCGTCGGCCTTGGCCGAGTCATAGTTGGTGAAGAAAGTGATTCCGCTCTCGTCCACGCTCTTGCACAACACCGATCGGCTCGCTGGCCTGCCGTCGGCGGTGACGGTAGCCAGCACCAACGCGTTGGGTTCGGCGACACCGGACCGCTCGGCGTCATCGATCCATTTGCGCAACAACGAAACCCAGCCATCGCCGAGCCAATCAGCGTCCAGATCTGGACTGCCGTCTTTTTCCACTGACCCGTACTCCACACGCATTCTTTGCAGGTGCTCGTCGTCTGGTCCTGCCATCGCGTCCACGCTACCGGCGCTTGCTACCGGCCGGTAGCGTCGGGCCGATCAGGGGGTGCGAGAATTTTCGGTATGACTGTGGTCCCTGAAGACTTCGTCCCCGGCCTCGAGGGCGTGGTCGCCTTCACCACCGAGATCGCCGAACCGGATAAAGACGGCGGTGCGCTGCGCTACCGCGGTGTCGACATCGAAGACCTGGTGACCCAGCAGGTCACCTTCGGCGACGTGTGGGCGCTGCTGGTCGACGGCAAGTTCGGCCGCGGGCTGCCGCCCGCCGAGCCGTTCCCGCTGCCCATTCACACCGGCGACGTCCGCGTCGACGTGCAGGCGGGCTTGGCGATGCTCGCCCCGATCTGGGGATACAAGCCGCTGCTGGACACCGAGGAGACCGTCGCCCGCGATCAGCTCGCCCGGGCATCGGTTATGGCGCTGTCCTATGTCGCGCAGTCCGCGCGCGGCATCTACCAGCCGGCCGTCCCGCAGCGGATCATCGACGAATGCGATACGGTCACCGCCCGTTTCATGACGCGGTGGCAGGGCGAGCCGGACCCGCGGCACGTCGAAGCGATTGACGCCTACTGGGTCTCGGCCGCCGAGCATGGCATGAACGCCTCGACGTTCACCGCACGGGTGATCGCTTCGACCGGCGCCGACGTGGCAGCGGCGCTGTCCGGGGCGATCGGCGCGATGAGCGGCCCGCTGCACGGCGGGGCGCCGGCGCGGGTGCTGCCGATGATCGAAGAGGTCGAACGCACCGGCGACGCGCGTGGACTGGTCAAGAAGGTCCTGGACAGCGGCGACAAGCTGATGGGCTTCGGGCACCGGGTCTACCGCGCGGAGGACCCGCGGGCCCGTGTGCTGCGCGCTACCGCCGAACGGCTGGGCGCCCCGCGCCACGAGGTGGCCGTCGCGCTGGAGCAGGCGGCGCTGGCGGAGCTGCGCGAGCGCCGTCCGGACCGGGCCATCGAGACCAACGTCGAGTTCTGGGCCGCCGTGATGCTGGACTTCGCCCGGGTGCCGGCCAGCATGATGCCGGCAATGTTCACGTGCGGCCGTACCGCGGGGTGGTGCGCCCACATTCTCGAGCAGAAACGGCTGGGCAAGCTGGTCCGGCCGTCGGCCATCTACGTGGGCCCGGGCCCGCGCAGCCCGGAATCCGTCGAGGGCTGGAACCGCAGTCTGACCAACGCCTGAGCCGCTCGATTGTCGGTACCCGGCGATCTAATGGTTGTCGTCGCGATGAGTTTTCGTCGCCGGCGCAGTCATAAATCGTGGACCTGCCCTCCCCCGGGCAGGAAAGGGAACCGACAAGGAGAAGCAGCATGGCGATAAACATCGAACCGGCACTGTCCCCGCACCTGGTAGTCGACGATGCCGGCGCGGCAATCGACTTCTACGTCAAGGCTTTTGGGGCAGAAGAAATAGGACGCGTGCCGCGTCCCGATGGCAAACTGGTGCACGCCGCGGTGCGCATCAACGGCTTCACGGTGATGCTCAACGACGACTTCCCCGAAGTGTGTGGGGGCAAATCGATGACGCCGACGTCGCTGGGCGGCACCCCCGTCACGATCCACCTGACGGTCACCGACGTCGATGCCAGCTTCCAGCGGGCGCTGGATGCGGGTGCCACCGTGGTGACCCCGCTGGACGACCAGTTCTGGGGCGACCGCTACGGCATGGTGGCCGACCCGTTCGGCCACCACTGGTCACTGGGGCAGCCGGTCCGCGAGGTCAGCATGGACGAGATTTCGGCGGCGATGTCCGGGCAGGGAGCCGGTTAGCCGAGCAGCCGATCCAGCAGCCGGCGTCGCGGTGGCGGCGCCGGCTCTGCGGCGGCTGCTGCTGCGAGCATGGCGGACACGTCGGTGAACTTGTTGCGCGGCCGGCCGGCGTCGCTGCCGCGCGCGATCTCGGCGGCGTCGATGGCGCGCCATCCCGCCGCGTCGATCGCGTCGGGATGACGGGCGTGCACCAGGCTGGCCAGTGCCTCGGGCCTGCCCACCGGATCGGTCAGCTTGCCGGCGTTGAAATCGGCGACCAGGGACTGCACGGTCTCAAACGAGCACGACTTGTTGGTGCCGATGAAGCCACTGGGGCCCCGCTTGATCCAGCCCGCGACGTATGCACCCGGCACCGGTTCACCGGAGGCGGGCTCGACGACGCGGCCTCCGTCATTCGGCACGACGGCCGATGATTCGTCATAGGGCAAATCGCGAATCGGCTTGCCGCGGTAGCCGATCGACGTCAGCACCAGACCCGTATCCAGCTGGCGCGTCTCATCGCTACCGGTGACCGAGAACTCGATGCCGGTGGCGCGCTGGTCCCCCAGCACCCGGTTCGGGGTGAGCCGATACGCCAGCCTGATCCTGGGGCGGTCCGACGGCGTTGCGTCGTCGCCGAGCGTGCTCAAGGTTTCCAGCTTGCGCTTGGTCAACGCATCCGAAGCGGTCGCGAGATCGGCCGCCACCAGCTGATGGTCGGCCGCGCTGAGCACCACCTCGGAGCTGCCGGTGAGCCCGATCAGCTCGGGCAGCGTGAACGCCGAATCCGCGGGGCCGCGCCGGGCGGCGATCACCACCTCGCGCACCGCCGAGCCCCGCAAGGCCGCCAGCGCGTGGTCGGCGATGTCGGTGCGGGCCAGCTCGTCGGGATTCGTGGTCAGCACCCGGGCAACATCGAGGGCGACGTTGCCGTTGCCCACGATCACCACCCGCTCGTGGCTGAGATCAACTGGCAGATCGGCGAACTCGGGATGCCCATTGATCCACGCGACCAATTCGGTTGCGGTACCGGTCCCCGGCAGACCCATGCCCTCGATGTCCAGCCGCCGGTCATCGGGTGCGCCGACGGCGTACAGCACGGCGTGGTGGTGAGCCAGCAGGTCCGCATGACTCAGCTGCTCGCCGACCTCCACGTTGAGATAGAACCGGAACCGGCGGTCACCGGCGACCCTGTCGAACAGCCGGGTGACCCTCTTGGTGTTCTGGTGATCCGGCGCCACCCCGGCCCGCACCAAACCATAAGGAGTGGGCAGCTTTTCGAAGACGTTGACGCGGACGCGCTGCTGGGTCAGCAATTCGTCGGCGGCATACATCGCCGCGGGCCCCGATCCGACGATGGCCACGGTCAGCGGCCTTCGGCGGGCGTGCACCTCCGCCGCCGGGATCACCGGGGCCAGCTTCGACGTCGGCGGCAGCTTCTCGTCCTTCGGCCGGTCCGGGTAGAAGGATGCGTTGATCTCGATAAACGGCAACTGCTTGGAGTCCAGCCGGGTGTCGGGTGCGATCGCGCCCACGGGGCATGCGCTCACACAGGCACCGCAGTCCACGCACGCCACCGGATCGATGTAGAGCATCTCCGAGGTGGCGAAGCCCGGCTCGTCCGGTGACGGGTGAATACAATTCACCGGGCACGCGAAAACACAGGACCCGTCGTTACAGCACGACTGGGTAATAACGTGCGGCATAAAGGATCTCGCAGTTGTTAAGCGGCCGGAACCGCGGCGAGGTGCTGGCGCTGCGGCTCGCTGCGGTAACGCGACGGCTTGCCGTTGATCTTGCACAACCGCCACATCAACCGTGCCGAGCGAGTCTCCATCAGACCGGTGTCATAAGCCAGCATCCGCACGTCACCGAACATGTCGCTGAGCCACTTCCGCGACTCCGGCGAGCGGAAGAACAGTTCCTTCTTCACCTCGCGCGGGATATCGAACTCGCGCCAGAAAGCCTTGGGCGGCACCACGATTGCGCGGCAGAGCGCCTTCATGGTCAGTGGCAGGTACAACGCGGTCCAGAATCGCTGCCTCTTGGTAAGCTCCGGCACGCGCTTGCGCAGGAACTCGTGAGCGAACGAGATGTGGCGGGCCTCCTCGGCCACGTGAATGGCCATCACCCGCTCCATGATCGGGTGCAACGACTTGCCCTCGCGCAGAACGTTTTTCTGCGTGTGGTCAATGGGCTCCTCGCCGGCCAGCACGCCGATGAAGAATGCCACCGGCAGCGGGCCGGCCACCAGCGGAACCAACGGCGAAAGCCACTTGAGAATCCGCGGCATGCCCGGTACGTCGGCGCCGATGCGGTTGACCATCTCCTGGAACATCATGGTGTGGTTGCATTCTTCAACCGACTCGTGCAGGCAGTACCGGTACTCAGGAGACCCGTTGGGCACCCAGAACGTGTAGTTCATCAGGCCGCGGATCAGGATGGACTCGAAGTGCAGTCCCACCTTGGCCACGTTGGCCTGGCGCCACATCCCGATCTTGATCTTGCGCTCGTCCGACTGCGCGAGATACCAGGGGTGCCGGCCCAGTGGGTCGGTCTCCGGCAGAATCCACCGCGGATCGTTTTCCGTGACAGCGAATTCCGGCGAATCCCAGTCGATGTCGGTGTACGGGTTGAAGTTGCGCCGCACCGACCCCTCGGACAGTGTGGCAAGCATGTTGACGTATTCGGCGTCGTCGCGCACTTCCATGTTGCTGCGCCAACGCCGGACCAATCGCGTCCTAGCCATATCCAGGCCTCCCCAAGAGGTTTACATTTGGACGTGCTATGTCCAGACAGTACCGCAGGTACCGGATATTCTCCAGACCCTCTCAAGCAGTGTGACCTGACCGGTGGTCATGAATTTTTTATGCCCCAGATCACACACGGCCAAACGTCCAGTCGCATCCGAGCAGGCCTTTTGACCCGGAGGCTGAGGCCCGCGGACGGGCCACCGCACATGTCAGTCGGGTCGGCTCACTACCCTGATGAACATGGCTGACCAGCTCGAGATCCCCGCTGACATCAAACCCCGCGACGGCCGCTTCGGCTGTGGCCCGTCGAAGGTCCGGCCCGAACAGCTGCAGGCGCTGAGCACGTCAGCGGCGCCGCTGTTCGGCACCTCGCACCGGCAGGCGCCGGTCAAGAACCTGGTCGGCCGGCTGCGGTCCGGGCTCGCCGATCTGTTTTCGCTGCCCGAGGGTTACGAGGTCATTCTGGGCAACGGCGGCGCCACCGCGTTCTGGGACGCCGCGGCCTTCGGCCTGATCGACAAGCGTTCGCTGCACCTGTCCTTCGGCGAGTTCAGCTCCAAGTTCGCCGTCGCTGTCGCCAAGAACCCCTTCATCGGTGATCCCGTCGTCATCAAATCGGACGCCGGCAGCGCCCCCGAGCCCCAAAGCGACCCCTCGGTGGACGTCATCGCCTGGGCGCACAACGAGACGTCCACCGGCGTCGCGGTGCCCATCGGCCGGCCGGCAGGTTCCGGCGACGCCCTGATCGTCATCGACGCGACCTCGGGCGCCGGCGGGCTGCCCGTCGACATCGCCGAAACCGATGCCTACTACTTCTCTCCACAGAAGAACTTCGCCAGCGACGGCGGCCTGTGGCTGGCCATCATGAGTCCGGCGGCACTGGCCCGCGTCGAGTCCGTCGCCGCCTCCGGCCGCTGGGTTCCCGACTTCCTGTCGCTGCCCATCGCCGTGGAGAACAGCCTGAAGGACCAGACGTACAACACCCCGGCGGTCGGCACCCTGGCACTGATGGCCGAGCAGGTCGACTGGATGCTGGGCAATGGCGGGCTGGACTGGGCCGTCAAACGCACCGCGGACTCCTCGGGCCGGCTGTATTCCTGGGCCGAGGAGCGCTTCTACACCACGCCATTCGTCACCGACCCGAAGCTGCGCTCGCAGGTGGTGGGCACCATCGACTTCGCCGACGAGGTCGACGCCGCGGCCGTCGCGAAGATTCTGCGGGCCAACGGCGTCGTCGACACCGAGCCCTACCGCAAACTCGGCCGCAACCAGCTGCGGGTGGGGATGTTCCCGGCGGTCGAGCCCGACGACGTGAGCGCGCTGACCCAATGCATCGATTGGGTCGTCGAGCGCTTGTAACCGACCGGCAATCAGGGCGCAACCGCACCGCGTGTCAGCACAGGTGATGGGCGGTTGCTGGACTACAGTGCGCACGTGACGGGTCCGTCGCTGACCTGCACGGAGCCTGCGAGGAGATAACCATGCGGGAACTCAAAGTGGTAGGGCTGGATGCCGACAGCAAATATGTCATCTGCGAGGGTGACGATCCCGCGGAGCAGTTCAAGCTGGCGGCCGATGACCGCCTGCGAACGCTGCTGCGTGACGCAGCCCTGTCCTGCGAGCAACCGCAGCTCGAGATTGAAGTCACCAACATGCTGAGCCCCAAGGAAATTCAGGCCAAGATCCGCTCGGGCGCCTCCGTCGAGCAGGTCGCCGCGGCGTCCGGCTCGGAGGTGTCGCGGATCCGCCGCTTCGCCCACCCGGTGCTGTTGGAACGGTTCCGCGCCGCGGAGCTGGCAACCGCCGCCCACCCGATGCTGGCCGACGGTCCCGCTGTGCTGACCCTGCTGGAGACGGTCAGCGCCGCGCTGGTGAGCCGGGGTCTCAGCCACGACAAACTGAGCTGGGATGCCTGGCGCAACGAAGACAACCGCTGGACGGTGCAACTCGCGTGGAAGGTCGGCCGGTCCGACAACCTCGCGCATTTCTGCTTTTGCCCGGGCGCCCACGGCGGAACGGTCACCGCCATCGACGACGCGGCCAGCGCGCTGATCGACCCCAGCTTCGAACTTCCGCTGCGCCCCCTGGCCCGGGTTGCCCATGTCGACTTCGAAGAGCTCGCGAAGCCGCCCGCCGCGGAAGCCCCGGTGGCCGCGGAGCCTGAGGAAAAACCCGTGCACACCCGCCGCGGCAAGCCGGTCATTCCGGCGTGGGAAGACGTGTTGCTCGGCGTGCGCTCGGGCGGACAGCGCTAAAGCGCCCGCTTCGCGTGCTCCACTAAACGCGACCCGCGGCCGTCAAAGCGAGCAGCACCACCCAGGCTCCCGCGACGCCCACAGCCGCACCCAGCACGAACCAGCGCAGCACCGGGGTGCGCCGCCACCCCCACAGGGTCGGTGCCAGTCCCCCGGCGGCCACGATGTTGAGCCCGACGGCCAGCAGCACGTGCACCCGAAGCAGCCCCAGACTGAGCACCACGATCGCGGCGGCGGTGACCGCGGCAACGAATGCGGTCACCGTCAAACCCGTTGCCCAGGGGACGGACTCGTCTCTCATCAGCCGGAGCCTAGTTTGACTGTCCATCGCCGCCTTTCGTCGAGCGGGCACGCTCGTAGAACGCCAACGCCGCCGCCGTCGCGACGTTGAGCGAGTCGGTGCCCCGCGACATCGGGATGCGCACCCGCACGTCGCTTGACCGCAGCGCGGCGGGCGTCAGTCCGGGCCCCTCGGCGCCCACCAACACCGCGACGCGTTCGTCGCACACGGTCGCCATCGCGTCCGGCAAGGCGCAAGCGGTGTCCTGCGGGGTCATCGCCATAAGTCGAAAACCGTTGTCTCGCAATCTTTTGAGGTCGGCGGGCCAACAGGTTGCGCGCGCGAACGGCACCAGCAGCGCGTGGCCCATCGACACCCGGACCGCGCGGCGGTACAGCGGGTCGGCGCAGCCGCTGCCGAACACCACCGCGTCGACGCCGAGCCCCGCGGCGTTGCGGAAGATCGAGCCCAGGTTCTCGTGATCGTTGACCCCTTCGAGCACAGCGACGGTGCGGGCCCCCGCGATCACCTCGGCAACGCTGGGTTCGGCCACCCGGCGGGCCGCGGCCAGCACACCGCGGTTGAGGTGGAAGCCGACCACTTGGGCCATGACGTCGGCGGAGGTCCGGTAAAAGGGCACGGCGCTACCGGCCAGGTCATCTTCGAGCTCGGTGAGCCGGCGGTCGGTGCCCAACAGGGCGTGCGGGCGGAAGCGTGACGCGAGCATGCGCTGCACCACCAGCACACCCTCGGCGATCACCAGACCCTTCCCGGACGGCAGATCTGGACGACGGTCGACGCTGTTCAGGTCGCGAAAATCGTCGAGCCTCGGATCGTCGGGGTCGTCAACGTCGGTGATCATTCGGGCTTCGGTGGTGTGGCTCACGGGCCTTCGTCGACCAGCGCCAGCATTAGATCGGCCGCGTTGCGCAGGGTATCGCGTTGTTCGCCGTCCAGCGTCGCCAGCCGCTTGGCCAGCCACTCCTGGCGGGCGCGACGGTTTGCCTTGACCAGCTCGGCCCCAGACTCGGAGACCGACACGAGCACCTGCCGGCCGTCGACGGGGTGCGGCGCGCGATCCACCAGGCCCATCTCGGCCAGCGACGCGATCACCCGGGTCATCGAGGGCGGCCTGACCCGCTCGCGGATCGCCAGGGCCCCGGGGGTCATCGGGCCTTCGTTGGTCAACATCGCCAGCGCCGACAGCTGGGACAACGACACCGGCGACGACGGATTGCGAAACCGCAGTTGGCGGGCCAGCCGCATCACTGCCAGTGACAGGTCGCTGGCGAGCCGCGCATCGCTGTCAGGCATGGCGCGAGGTTACACGGCAGGCTTCCAAACCGAGACACGAACCCGTGAACGACGGGGTGTTGATCGGTATGGCCAAGCGGCGGAGTTTTTTCATCGAAACGCTTATCCGCCCGCGCATCCCGCATTGCTTCGTGGTTTTCGATCATCCGCGTCGACAGACGAGTGCACTGCGGCGGACGCCGGCGGCGGGTTATGTTGATCGCGATGTCTGCCGAACCCGGTCGCAACCGCACGGCACCGCCGCTGCCGGCTGCGCTGCTGCGTGCGTGGCCGTTCATCACGCTCGGCGCGCTGGGTTGGCTGGTCGCGGTGGGCGCCGCTTTCTTGGTGCCGTCCCTGCAGAGCTGGCGTCCGGTGGCCCTGGCCGGGCTGGGCGTCGGGGCGCTCGGCACGAGCATCTTCTTGCTGCAACTCGCCGCGGCCCGTCGTGGCGCGCGCGGCGCTCAGGCCGGACTCGAAAACTTTCTCGACCACAACTAATTCGCCACCAGGAGGAGCGATGGTAGCCCCGCTGTTGCAAGCGCATGTCGATATCGACGCGCCGGTGGCCACGGTGTGGGAGTTGGTTTCCGATCTGCGGCGAATGCCGCAGTGGAGTCCGCAGTGCCGGTGGATGAAGCCCTTCGGCCCGGTGCGCCAGGGCACCCGGACGTTCAACCTCAACCGCCGCAAGCGCCTGTTCTGGCCGACCACCTGCACGATCGTCGAGATCGTCCCCGACCGCAGGCTCGCGTTCCGCGTCGACACCAACAACACCATCTGGACCTATGAGCTCGAGCCCAGCGGCGACGGCACCCGGCTGATCGAGAGCCGGCATGCCGAAAACGGCGTCACCGCATTTTCGAATCTGTCGGTGAACGCGCTCTTCGGCGGGACCACGAAGTTTGAACGTGAGTTGCTCGACGGCATGAACGCCTCGCTGGCGCGCATCAAGGCAGCCGCCGAAGCCGGCTAGTCAGTCGGGCGTCTCGTCCTGCGGCCGCTGCCCGGACTCCGGCGCCTCGGCCACGGGTGCGGCTTCCGCAGTTTCGGTCTGCGTCTCGGCTTCCGCATTTGCGGTCTGCGTCTCGGCTTCCGCATTTGCGCCCGGCGTCTCGGGCTGGGATTGCCCGGTCTCGGGCTCCGGCTGTGCTTGTGCGGCCTCCGGCGACTCCGAAAGCGGCGCGGTCGGCTCGACCGGCGCCTGAGTGACGTCCAACAGGCCGTCGTCGTACGGCTCGTAGGCCGGCGACCCGGTGCCCGCCATGGCCGGAGTGTCCGAGTGGGCACCGCAGCCGTACAGCTTGTCGACGATGTGCCCGTCGGCCGACAATTCGTTGCCGCACACCCCGAACAGCGCACCCAGGGAACCCGACAGCGGCAGGAAGAAGCCGCAGTCGCGACACACCCGCTTGGTGGAGCGCGCCATCGGCGATTCGGGGCCGTAGTCACCGGTGCGCCAGCGTTCGGCCGCCTCGGAGCGGCCCTCCGCGCTCATCACCCAACGACGGCCCAGCCCGATTTCCGCGGCGGTCTCGTCGACCTGGGGATCCCCACTGGCGGTGTAGCCGGGCACCAGCCGAGGATCGTCGGCGGCGGGCGCCAGCAGGTCCCCGGGGCTCAAGTCCCCGGGCCGTACCCGCTGCTCCCACGGCACCCATTCGGGCGCCAGCAATGCCGTCGGCCCCGGCACCAGCACCACCTCGCTGATGGTGGCGTGCTCGGCGCCGGGATAGGCCGCCACCACGACCGCCCATTGCCACCCCTGGTAGCCGGGTAGATGCGCCAGGAACCGGTGGGTGGCGGTGTTCGGGTCTTCGTAGCCGGCGCCCAGATAGTCGCCGACCATCTCCGGGCCGCTGAACTCGATGACGGCGGCCCTGGCCTGGTCTGCCGCGCCCGTGAGCACCGCCGCCAACCCCTCGGGCCAGTCGCCCACGGTCGCCACGGCGTAGTCCACGGTGGGCTCCTCGATGGGTCGGGTCACGCTGTCCTCTTTCTGCATCGCGTTTCCAATACTAGGTTGACGAGCCACACCCCGTTGCCTGCAGACGCATGCAGTCGGCATAGGGGAGAATCGGGACGTGTCTGGAAGGCGGCAAAACGATCCGGGCCGGGTGGCCTCTCAGCCGGGCCGCCGGCCCCGCAACGGCCCTGCCTCCCAGCATCCGGGCGCGGCGAACTACCCCGCCGGCGGCGGCGCCGCCGATCGGCGTGCCCGCCGTGCGTCGCCGATGCCGAGCGCCAACCGCTATCTACCGCCCCTGGACCATCAGCCGGAGCCGGAACGCAACGGCGGCGGGGCGTCTCGTGGCCCCGCCGAGCGGATCACCGTCACCCGCGCCGCAGCGATGCGCAGCCGCGAGATGGGCTCGCGGATGTACTGGATGGTGCAGCGGGCCGCGACCGCAGACGGCGCCGACAAGTCAGGTCTGACGGCACTGACGTGGCCCGTGGTGGCCAACTTTGCTGTGGACGCCGCGATGGCCGTCGCCCTGGCCAACACCTTGTTCTTCGCCGCTGCAAGCGGCGAGAGCAAGGGCCGGGTCGCGCTCTACCTGTTGATCACCATCGCACCGTTCGCGGTGATCGCGCCGCTGATCGGTCCGGCGCTGGACCGGCTGCAGCACGGCCGCCGCGTCGCCCTGGCCGCGTCGTTCGCCCTTCGCACCGCGTTGGCCGTGCTGCTGGTCATGAATTACGACGGCGCGAGCGGCAGTTTTCCGTCGTGGGTGCTCTATCCGTGCGCGCTCGCGATGATGGTGTTCTCGAAGTCGTTCAGCGTGCTGCGCAGCGCGGTGACACCGCGGGTGATGCCGCCGACCATCGACCTGGTGCGGGTGAACGCCAGGCTGACCATGTTCGGTCTGCTGGGCGGCACGATCGCCGGCGGTGCGATTGCGGGTGGCGTCGAGTTCGCCTGCGCCCACCTGTTCAAGCTGCCCGGCGCCTTGCTCGTGGTGATCGCGGTGACGATCGCCGGCGCC
The DNA here is from genome assembly GCF_001667145.1 of Mycobacterium sp. 852002-51971_SCH5477799-a. Taxonomy (GTDB): domain Bacteria; phylum Actinomycetota; class Actinomycetes; order Mycobacteriales; family Mycobacteriaceae; genus Mycobacterium. The sequence continues at coordinate 7,782 of NZ_LZIF01000082.1, read as the reverse complement.
CTGCTGTCCATGCGGATACCGCGCTGGGTCGAGGTGACCACCGGCGAGGTTCCCGCCACCCTGAGCTACCGCCAGGACAGTGAACCGCTGCGGCGCAGCTGGCACAAGGAAGTCAGCGGCGCACTGCGACAGCCGTTGGGCCGCAACATCATCACGTCGCTCTGGGGCAACTGCACCATCAAGGTCATGGTGGGCTTTCTCTTCCTTTATCCCGCATTCGTCGCCAAGGCCCATCAGGCCAATGGCTGGGCCCAGGTCGCGATGCTCGGGGTGATCGGCGCCGCGGCGGGGATCGGCAATTTCGCCGGCAATTTCACCAGTGCGCGCCTGAAGCTGGGCCGGCCCGCCGTGCTGGTGGTGCGCTGCACGGTCGCGGTGAGCGCAGTCGCGCTGGCCGCCTCGGTGGCCGGCAACCTGGTGCTGGCCGTGATCGCCACGCTGGTCACGTCGGGGGCCAGCGCCATCGGGAAGGCGTCCCTGGACGCGTCGCTGCAAAACGACCTGCCGGAGGAATCCCGCGCATCGGGCTTCGGGCGCTCGGAGTCCACATTGCAGTTGGCCTGGGTCCTCGGCGGTGCGCTGGGGGTGTTGGTGTACACCGAACTGTGGGTCGGTTTCACCGCGGTCACGGCGCTGCTCATTCTGGGTCTGGCGCAGACCCTGGTCAGTTTCCGCGGCAACTCACTGATTCCCGGCCTGGGAGGAAATAGGCCAATCATGGTCGAGCAGGAGGGCACGCGCCGCGGTGTCGGCGCTCCGGCGGTGGTCGCCGAGTGAAACCCGGAAGCAAGCGGGGTGTGGCCGTGCTGCTCGCCTGCGTGGTGGCTGTGCTTTGCGTCGGAGCCGGCGTCGGCGCCTGGTTGCTGGTCGGCCGCTCCGGACCGCGGCACCCCGAGATCAGCGCTTTTTCCCACGGTCACCTGACCCGGGTGGGGCCCTACCTGTACTGCAACGTGCTCAACCTCGAGGACTGCGAGACACCGCAGAACCAGGGCGAGCTGAAGGTCAGCGAGCGTTACCCGATTCAGCTCTCGGTGCCCGATGCCATTTATCGGGCGCCCTGGCGGCTGCTCCAGGTATACGACGACCCGACCAACACGACCAGCACGATCTTCCGGCCGGGCACCCGGTTCGCCGTGACGATCCCGTCGGTCGACCCGCATCGCGGGCGTCTGGCCGGCATCGTCGTGCAGTTGCTGACATTGGCGGTGGATCCCGCGGGCGAGCTGCGCGATGTGCCGCACGCGGAATGGTCCGTGCGGCTGACCTTCTAAACGTCCACCGCCACGTTCGCCTGGGGAGCTCAGGCGCCGTGCCCGGCCGGCACGCGTTCGCCTTCGACCGGCGGCCCGGGCGGTGTTCCCGTCCCGAACGGCTTGCCGCCCAGGCTTTCTCGCCCGTGCGGGGATAGCCAGCCGGCCAGGTCCGGACCCTTGGGCACGATCCGGGTGGGATTGATGTCGGCGTGCACGATGTAGTAGTGCTGCTTGATCTGGACGAAGTCGACGGTGTCACCGAATCCGGGTGTCTGGAACAGGTCGCGCGCATAGGCCCACAGCACCGGCATTTCGCTCAATTTGCTGCGGTTACATTTGAAATGGCCGTGATACACCGGGTCGAAGCGGGCCAAGGTGGTGAACAACCGGACGTCGGCCTCGGTGATGGTGTCTCCCACCAGGAATCGCTGATCGCTCAGCCGCTCGCTCACCCAATCCAGCGCGCTGAACAACCGGTCGTAGGCCGCGTCATAGGCGTCCTGCGAACCGGCGAACCCGCACCGGTACACGCCGTTGTTGATCTCTGTGTAGACCTTTTTGCTCACCTCGTCGATCTCGTCGCGCAGCTGTTCGGGATAGAGCTCGGGCGCCCCGTCGCGGTGGTATGCCGACCATTCCGTCGACAGGTCCAGGGTCATCTGCGCGAAGTCGTTGGTGACCACCGCACCGGTTTCGACTTCGACGATCGCCGGGACCGTGATGCCTTTGGGGTAGTCCGGGAAACGCCTGAAGTAGGCGTCCTGCAGCCGCGGGATCTTCAGCACCGGGTCGACGCCGCCCGGATCGAGATCGAACGTCCAACTCCGCTCGTCGTGGGTGGGGCCGCAAAAGCCAATGGAGAGAACACTTTCCAAGCCCAGCAGGCGGCGCACGATGATCGCGCGGTTCGCCCACGGGCATGCCCGGGCGACGACCAACCGGTACCGCCCGGGCTCAACCGGATAGCCGTCGCGCCCATCGGCAGTGATGCGGGTGGTGATGTAGTTGGTATCGCGGGTGAACTCGCCGGCGGAAGCAATATAGGAAGCCATATCTCCCATAGTCGCTCAACCGCGATTCATTGCCGAGCGATAGCTGGGATTTCAGTCATCAAGAACTCCGGTTTTTCGCGGCACGCCTCAGATCGTGAGGAATCTGCGTGCCAAGTTGGTCTCGGTCGACGCACCCGCGTCCCACTCAGCGATCCAGGGTCCGGTGCCCTCGGACTGATCGATGACCCCGTCCTCGAGCCAGCTGTAGCGCCCCTGAAGCAGGTTGCGGGTGAGGTGAACGTCGCTGGCGTCGGAGTTGTCCCACAGGGCGTGAAACAGCGCCTCCACCCGCAAGGCCGCTTGCTGGCAGAACGTTTCGGCGAGCTCGTACGCCTGCTGCCCAACCGCCGCATCGGCGGCGCGTTGCGACTCCGCCCGCACGCAGGCCGCGGACATCGCGAACAGTTCGGCACCGATATCGACAACACGTCCGAGGAAGCCCTGCCGCTGCTCCAGTTTGGCTTGCCAACGTGCCATCCCGTAGAAGGTGTTGCGCGCCAGCTTGCGGCTGGAGCGTTCGATGAAGCGGAGGTGTGAGGCCAGCGGACCGAACTCATGGTAGGCCCGCGGTCGCTGCCCTTCACCGAAAACCAGCTGCGGCAACCACTTTGCGTAGAATCCGCTCGCCCCGACGGCCGCGGCGGCCTTCTGCCGCAAGCCGGTGTCGGGCTTGGCGAGGTCACCGGCCGCATTGAGGTGGGCATCGACCGCTTCGCGCGCGATGAGCAACCTCATGATCTCGCTGGATCCTTCGAAGATGCGATTGATCCGCAGGTCCCGCACCGCCTGCTCGACCGGCACCGCGCGTTCGCCGCGCGCGGCCAGCGACTCCGCCGTCTCATATCCGCGCCCGCCCCGAATCTGCATCACCTCATCGGCAATCAGGCAGGCCATCTCGCTGGACCATAGCTTGGCCAGCGCCGCCTCGATGCGGATGTCGTTGCGGCCCTCGTCGGCCATTTGGGCGGACAGCTCGAGCACCGCGTCAAGGGCGTAATTGGTCGCGGCGATGAACGAGAGCTTGCGTGCCACCGCCTCGTGCTCGGCCAGTGGTTTGCCCCACTGCACGCGCTCACCGGACCATTCGCGCGCTATCTTCAGCGCCCACTTCGACGAGCCCGTCGCGCTGGCGGGAATCGACAACCGTCCGGCGTTGAGGGTGGTCAGCGCGATCTTCAGGCCGTCGCCTTCCCGGCCGATCAGGTTATCGCTCGGGACCCGAACCTTGTGCAGCCTGGTCACACCGTTCTCGATGCCCCGCAATCCCATGAATTTGTTGCGTCGCTCCACGGTGATGCCCGGCGAATCGGCCTCGACGACAAAGGCGCTGATGCCGCCTCGATGTCCGTCGCCCTTGGGCACCCGGGCCATCACCACCAGCAGCTCTGCGACCACGCCGTTGGTGGTCCACAACTTCACGCCGTCGAGTTCGTAGGCCTTCCCATCTTCGACCGGTGTCGCCGTCGACGCCAGGCGTGCCGGGTCTGAGCCGACATCGGGCTCAGTAAGCAGAAATGCCGAGATGGCCCCAGCGGCGCACCGCGGCAAGAACTTCCGTTTCTGCTCTGGTGTCCCGGCGAGCTTGAGCGGCTCGGGTACGCCGATGGACTGATGAGCCGACAGCAATGCGCCGAGACTGGGATGGACGCTCGTCACCATCATCAGGGCCCGGTTGTAGGCGACTTGTGACATGTTCAGGCCGCCGTACTCGGACGGTATTTTCATCCCGAAACAGCCCAGATCGGCCAAACCCTTCACGTACTCGTCGGGAATTTGCGCATCGCGTTCGATGACGCTGCCATCCAGGGTGCCCAGGAATTCTCGTAGCCGGTCGAGAAACGCACGGGTGCGGGCCTCGTCAGCCTCCGTTGGTGTGGGAAACGGGTGAATCAACTCCAGCGGAAAACGACCAAGAAACAACTCTTTGGCGAAAGATGGTTTTTCCCAGCCTGTTTCGCGCGACTCCTCGGCGAGAGCTCTGGCTTCCGCTTCGGTGACCTGCGTTTGCTGCGCCATCACAGCCTCCTTCTCGCTGACCGTTGTGCGCTGTGAGTACCCCGGCGCAGGCGTCGCCACCCTCCGTCGGCTGTAGACGGCGATTTTTTCAGTGGGCCAAGTGTCCGGCGGGCCGGCTGGCGTGGCGCGAGCGCGGGTACCGCCAGCCGACGTCAGCGTCAGGCGTCGAGCTCGCGGGCCACGGCCCTGACCACCTCGGAAACCCGGCGGGCCGTCTTGCGGTCCGGGTAGCGACCCTTGCGCAACTCGGGCTGCACCGCGCCTTCGAGCAGCGTGATCATGTCCTCGACCATCCCGTGCAGCTCGTCGGGGCTGTGCTTGTGCTCGGCGGGCACCTCGCGACGCGTCTTGGTCAGGCTAGGCGGTGGCTCAATCAGTTTGAGGCTCAACGCTTGCGGTCCGCGCCGTCCGGAGGCGATGCCGAACTCGACACGCTGGCCCGCCTTGAGGCCCTCGACCCCAGCGGGCAACGCCGACGAGCGAACGTACACGTCTTCGCCGTCCTCTTGCGACAGGAAGCCGAAGCCCTTGTCAGCGTCGTACCACTTCACCTTGCCCGTCGGCACTGGTCTCACCTGCTTGTCTAGCGAATCAATAGAAATAGGCAGCGAAATAAGCGTCCCGCCTGCGCAGGACGCCGTGTTAGGAGTCTGATCCTACTCGGAAGCCCAGATGACGAGCACCCCCGTTATTGGGTACTCGGTACGCTTGGTGGTAACCGCGGAGGAGATATGCGCCTGATCCTTAACGTCATCTGGCTAGTCTTCGGCGGCCTTTGGATGGCCGTCGGCTACCTGGCTGCGGCGATCGTAAGCTTCGTGCTCATCATCACCATTCCGTTCGGGTTCGCGTCGCTGCGCATCGCCTCCTACGCGCTGTGGCCGTTCGGCCGCACGATTGTGGACAAGCCGACGGCGGGGTCCGGCGCCCTGGTCGGAAACGTCATCTGGGTCGTGTTGTTCGGCGTGTGGCTGGCGATCGGTCATCTGGTCAGCGCGGCGGCGATGGCGCTCACTATCGTCGGCCTCCCGCTGGCGCTGGCCAACCTGAAACTGATTCCGGTTTCGTTGATGCCGCTGGGCAAGCAGATCGTGCCGGTCAGCTCGCCGACTCACTACGCGCCGCTGGCGGCCGCATGACCCTGACGACGCTGGGGGTCCCTTCGGTGCCGCGCCGCGATGACGGCCCGGCCGTTGCCGCCGATGCGCCGGTCAGCGGTCCGCTGGTGGACACTTACGGCCGGGTCGCCACCGATCTGCGGGTCTCGCTGACCGACCGCTGCAACCTGCGGTGCAGTTATTGCATGCCGGCGGAAGGCCTCAACTGGCTGCCGGGCGAACAACTGCTGGGCGCCCACGAGCTGGCCAGACTGTTGCGCATCGCGGTCACCCGGCTGGGGGTGACCAGCGTGCGGTTCACGGGCGGCGAACCTTTGCTGGCGCGCCACCTCGAAGAGGTGGTCGCCGAGGCCGCCGCTCTACAGCCTCGCCCCGAGATCTCGCTGACCACCAACGGTGTCGGGCTGGCGCGGCGCGCGGCCGGGCTCGCCGCGGCCGGCCTGAATCGAGTCAACGTCTCGCTGGACAGCGTGGATCGCCGGAATTTCGCGGCCATCACCCGTCGCGACCGGCTCGCCGACGTGCTGAACGGCCTGGCCGCCGCCCACGAGGCCGGCCTGACGCCAGTGAAGGTGAACGCCGTGCTGGACCCCGGCACCGGACGCGAGGACGTGGTGGGGCTGTTGCGGTTCTGCCTCGAGCACGGCTACCAGTTGCGCGTGATCGAGCAGATGCCGCTGGATGCCGGACACCAATGGCGACGGGACGCGGCGCTGAGCGCCGACGACGTGCTGGCCGCGCTGCGTCCGCACTTCCGGCTGCGGCCCGACCCGGCGCCGCGGGGGTCGGCCCCCGCCGAGCTCTGGCTGGTCGATACCGGCCCGGGCACGCCAAGCGGCAAGTTCGGGGTGATCGCATCGGTTTCGCACGCGTTTTGCGGGGCGTGTGACCGCACCCGCTTGACGGCCGACGGCCAGGTTCGCAGCTGCCTGTTCGCCGAACAGGAGACCGACCTGCGCGGGCTGCTCCGCAGCGGAGCGCCCGACGACGCGATCGAGTCGGCGTGGCGCACCGCGATGTGGGGCAAGCCCGCCGGCCACGGCATCAACGATCCGAACTTCATCCAGCCCAACCGCCCGATGAGCGCGATCGGTGGCTAGTCCCGCCGGACAGGCCCCTGTCCAAGCCGATGGAATCCAGGTGACGGTGCGCTACTTCGCCGCCGCGCGGGCGGCCGCGGGCATCGACTCGGAGGCGGTGGTCCTGCGCCCCGGCACGACGGTCGGCGAGCTGGTTGAGCGGCTCGCCGTTCGGGGGTCGCGCCTGGCCACGGTGTTGACCCGATGCTCGTACCTGCGCGACGGGATCGCCGTGCGCGACGAGACCTCGGCGTTGCAAACCGGTGACACGATCGATGTCCTGCCGCCCTTTTCTGGCGGTTGAAACTGTGACATATCTCACGTAACGGAACGATAACGGCGCGATCACGCTCCGATATCGCGCATCGCGACCTGCGCAAACACTATGTGTTCCTGGGGTTTTCGCGGATGGCTGAGAGGGAAACGCCGGGTTTCCCCAGACGTGACGAGACCAACTGAAACGGTTAACGTCTCCGGAGGTTCGCCAGCCATCCCGATTGGCGGACCTCCCCTCCCTATCGCGCCGAGCTCCATCCAATAGGCGGGGGGCCTCCGAAATACATGGATGGAGGCGGGGGACCCACCGGTTCACCGTGATCGGACTGGGGCCGCTTGCGGCTCCTTGGGGTGAAGTCGGCGTCGTCTCGTTTGAGACACGCCGGCCGGGTGGCCTCTCCAACCCGAACCCGACAGCTGACCTCGCAGGCGCGTGACGAGAGAGGAATACATCGGCGCGTATGAGTGGACGTCACCGTAAGCCCAGCAGTTCGAACATCAGCGTCGCCAAGATCGCCTTCACCGGCGCGGTTCTTGGTGGCGGCAGCATCGCCCTTGCCGGCCAAGCGGCCGCGGCCACCGATGGTGAATGGGATCAGGTCGCCCGTTGCGAATCCGGTGGTAACTGGGGCATCAACACCGGCAACGGCTACCACGGTGGCGTGCAGTTCAGCGCAAGCACCTGGGCCTCGCACGGCGGGGGCCAGTACGCCCCGTCGGCCGAACTCGCCAGCAAGGAACAGCAGATCGCCGTCGCCGAGCGGGTGCTTGCTACCCAGGGCCGTGGCGCTTGGCCCGTGTGCGGTGGCCCGTTGTCGGGTCCCAGCCAGCGCGACGTGCCCGCTCCGGCCGGCCTGGACGCACCCGGCGTCAACGGTGCCCCGGCACCGCTGGCTCCGCCCGCGGACGCGCCCCAGCCGCCCCCGCCCGCTCCGGTGCAATTGGCCGGGTTTGACCGGCCGGCACCGCCGGACGCTCCTGGGCC
>NZ_LZIF01000081.1 GCF_001667145.1 Mycobacterium sp. 852002-51971_SCH5477799-a | reverse complement strand
AGCTGTCGGGGCAGGTGTGGAGCCAGTGTCATTCGTTGGCGTTTGACTATTCGGTGTGGGAGATCTGGGGGGCGCTGTTATACGGCGGGCGGTTGGTGGTGGTGCCCGAGTCGGTGGTGCGTTCACCAGAAGACTTGCTCGAAGTGTTGGTGGGTGAGCAGGTCAGTGTGCTCAGTCAGACACCGTCGGCGTTTTATGCGTTGCAGAGCGCTGAGGGGCTTGCACCTGAGTTGGCTGATCAGCTCACGTTGTCGACTGTGGTGTTCGGTGGTGAGGCGCTCGAGCCGCAGCGGCTTGGGGGGTGGTTGGAGCGTCATCCGGTGTTGCCGCGGTTGATCAATATGTATGGCATTACCGAGACGACGGTGCACGCCTCGTTGCGGGAGATCGCCGCCGGCGATGTTGAGCGCATGGTCAGCCCGATCGGGGTGCCGTTGGCGCATCTGGGGTTTTTTGTGCTCGATAACTGGTTGCGTCCGGTGCCCGCTGGGGTGGTCGGTGAGTTGTATGTGGCTGGTG
>NZ_LZIF01000080.1 GCF_001667145.1 Mycobacterium sp. 852002-51971_SCH5477799-a | reverse complement strand
GGCGCGTCCCGGCGGAACCACCTGCGGGGCGGGGGGCTTGGGGGCCGGTTCCGGGCGGTAGGTGTCGTAGACCCACCACGCCAGGAAGAAAGCGATGATCAATACCAAGGTCGACGTGCGCATCCGCCCGCCGAACACGTAGTTGGGCCAGCGATGCGCCGCATCCGTGTCGTCGCCCTCGCCGCGCTTCTCGAGGATGTTCAGGGTGAACTTCAACGCTTCTGCACCGCACCTTGGACTTCATCATCGGTTCGCTGTTCGGCGGCCTGTGCGGCCGGCACCGAGGGGTCTTCGACCAGGCCGACCGTCGCGTCGGCCGCGGTCACGATCCCGACGCGGGCCAGCGCCCGGATGACCAGGACGCGCAGCTGCCGTCCGACCTCGAACTGCTTGCCGGGCAGCGTGCGGGCCACCATACGCAGGGTGACCGTGTCGACTTCGATGCTCTCCACACCCATCACCGTGGGCGCATCCAGCAGCAGTTGGCCCAGCACGGGGTTGTCCATCGCGCGGTCGCATTCTTGATGCAAGACGTCGTTGACCCGGTTGAGGTCGGCGTTGATCGACACCGGGATGTCCACCACCGCGCGTGCCCAATCCTTGGACAGGTTGACCACCTTGACGATCTGCCCGTTGGGAATGGTCAACACTTCACCATCCGGTGAGCGCAGTCGGGTGACCCGCAGCGTCACGTTCTCGACCGTGCCGGTCGCTTCCGTCGCGGACACGACGGTGATGGTCACCATGTCTCCGAACCCGTACTGGCGCTCCACCAGGATGAAGAAGCCGGACAGCAGGTCCCTGACCAACTGTTGCGCGCCGAAACCCAGCGCGGCCCCGACCACAGTGGCCGGCGCGACCAGCCCCCCGATCGAGAACTGCAGTATCTGAGCAACCTGCAGCATGACCCAGATGCCGATGATGACGACCGACACCCACGAGATCACCGACGCCACGGCCTGCCGGTGTTTCGATGCCTCCGAGCGCACCAGCGCATCGCTCTCGGCGAAGCCCAGGTTGAGCTGATGGGTCACCTGCTGCGCCACCCAGTTGACGAACCGGGCGGCCAGCATCGCGGCGATCAGGACCATGACGATCCGCAGACCGCGGGTGATGATCCACTCACCGAACTCGCCCCGCCAGAAGTCGTGCCAGCGGTGCGTCATCGATGCGGCGAGAAAACTTGTGTTATTCGTCATCTTTTCGGTTGCGCCAACGGATTCCCGCTTCCAGGAATCCGTCGATGTCTCCATCCAGGACGGCCGCGGGATTGCCAACCTCGTATTCGGTTCGCAGGTCCTTGACCATCTGATACGGCTGCAGAACGTAGGAGCGCATCTGGTTGCCCCACGAACTGCCACCTTCGCCTTTTAACGCATCTAACTCAGCGCGTTCTTCGGATCGCTTGCGTTCCAACAATTTTGCCTGAAGCACTCGCATCGCCGAGATCTTGTTCTGCAATTGCGATTTTTCGTTCTGGCAAGTCACGACGATACCCGTTGGGATATGGGTTAAACGTACCGCAGAGTCGGTGGTGTTCACCGACTGGCCTCCGGGGCCACTCGAACGGTAAACGTCAACGCGCACATCGCCTTCCGGTATGTCGATGTGATCGGTGGTCTCGACCACCGGAAGCACTTCGACTTCAGCGAACGATGTCTGGCGCCGGCTCTGGTTGTCGAACGGACTGATTCGCACCAGCCGGTGAGTGCCCTGCTCCACCGACAGCGTGCCGTAGGCGAACGGGGCGTGCACGGCGAACGTCGCACTCTTGATGCCGGCCTCTTCGGCGTAGGACGTATCGAATACCTCCACCGGATACTTGTGCTGTTCAGCCCACCGGATGTACATGCGCATCAGCATCTCGGCCCAGTCGGCGGCGTCCACCCCGCCCGCGCCGGAGCGAATCGTGACCAGCGCTTCGCGTTCGTCGTAATCGCCCGACAGCAGGGTGCGGACCTCGGTGGCTTCGATGTCCGCGCGCAGCGCCTTGAGCTCGGCGTCGGCCTCGACCAGCGCGTCGTCGGCGCCTTCACCCTCCTCGGCCGCCAGCTCGTAGAGCACCGGCAGGTCGTCCAGGCGCCCCCGCAACTCCTCGACCCGGCGCAGCTCGCCCTGGGCGTGCGACAACTCGCTGGTCACCCGCTGGGCACGAGCTTGGTCGTCCCACAACTGGGGATCGGACGCCTCGTGTTCGAGCTTCTCGATGCGCGTGCGCAGACCGTCCACATCGAGCACCCGTTCCACCGTGGTCAGGGTGGCGTCGAGGGCGGCGATATCGGCTTGACGGTCGGGTTCCACAGCCGACAACGTTACCCGGGGGCCCCCGAGCAGCTCGGGTCGCAGCGAGTGTCCAGGTCACGACCAGCGGTCATGCGTTTAGCATCGAGGCACGATCATGTGCGCCCCGCTTTGCGCGCGACAGCCCCCTGCGCGCATTCGGGCACGAATAGAAGGTCGAGAATGCGCCCTTACCACGTTGCAATCGTTGGTTCCGGACCGTCGGGCTTCTTCGCCGCGTCCTCCCTGCTGAAGGCGGCCGACGGGTCCGAGGACATCGATATCGCCGTCGACATGCTGGAGATGTTGCCCACCCCGTGGGGGCTGGTGCGCTCCGGCGTCGCGCCCGATCACCCGAAGATCAAGTCGATCAGCAAGCAATTCGAGAAGACGTCGAAGGATCCGCGCTTCCGCTTCTTCGGCAACATCTCGGTAGGCGAGCACGTGCAGGCCAGCGAACTCGCCGAGCGCTACGACGCCGTCGTCTACGCGGTCGGGGCGCAATCAGACCGTGCGTTGAACATCCCCGGCGAGGACCTGCGGGGCAGCATCGCCGCCGTTGATTTCGTGGGATGGTACAACGCGCACCCGAATTTTGAGGCCGCCACGCCCGATCTCTCGGGGGCACGTGCTGTGGTCGTCGGTAACGGCAACGTCGCGCTCGACGTCGCACGCATTCTGGTCACCGACCCCGACGTGCTGGGGCTGACCGACATCGCCGACCATGCGCTGGAGTCGCTGCGCCCGTGCGGCGTCGACGAGGTGGTGGTCATCGGTCGGCGGGGGCCGCTGCAAACCGCGTTCACCACCCTCGAGCTCCGCGAGTTGGGCGACCTGGAAAACGTCGACGTGATCGTCGACCCCGCCCAGCTGGAAGGCATCAGCGACGAGGATGCGGCCGCGGTCGGCAAGACGGCGAAGCAGAACATCAACGTGCTGCGCGATTACGCCAAGCGCGACCCACGCCCCGGACACCGTCGCATCGTGCTGCGCTTCATGACCTCCCCGATCGAGATCAAGGGCAAGGACCGGGTCGAGGCGATCGTGCTCGGCCGCAACGAGCTGGTCACCGACGACAACGGCTGGGTTTCCGCCAAAGATACCGGCGAGCGTGAGGAGCTACCGGTTCAGCTGGTGGTGCGCTCGGTCGGCTACCGCGGTGTGCCGACCCCGGGACTGCCGTTCGACGAGAAGACCGCGACGATCCCCAACAGCGGCGGCCGGGTGGCAGAAAGCCGCAACGAATATGTGGTCGGGTGGATCAAGCGCGGGCCGACCGGCGTGATCGGCACCAATAAGAAGGACTCCCAGGACACCATCGACACGCTGCTCGCCGATCTGTCCGGCGCCGACGGTCTCGCCGATTTCCCGGACGACCACGCCGACCAGCTGGCCGACTGGCTGGCGTCACGCCAGCCCAAGCTGGTCACCTCGGCGCACTGGGATCTCATCGATGCCCACGAGCGAGCAGCGGGCGAGCCGCACGGGCGTCCCCGCGTCAAGCTGCCGAGTTTGGCCAAGTTGCTGCGGGTCAGCCACGGCTGAGTCCGCACCGAGAGTACGAAGGGCCCTACTCAACGACGCCATTCCTAGCGTTGAGCACGTGGGTAGCGACCAACCGGTAGCCCTGCTTTCCGAGGACGAGAACTGGAACCTGTTGGGCAGCGTCTCGCTGGGTCGGCTGGTCACCAACTTCGCCGGTGAGCCCGAGATCTTCCCCGTCAACTTCGTCGCACAAGAGCGCACCGTGTTGTTCCGCACCGCTGAGGGCACCAAACTGTTTTCGGCCGTGGCCAATCACGCGGTGGTCTTCGAGGTCGACGACCACAACGTCATCGAAGGATGGAGCGTGATCGTGCGTGGTCGCGCGCGACTGCTGAAGGCCGACGCGGACATCCAACGAGCCGAACGCGCGCAGCTGCTGCCGTGGACGGCAACGCGCAAACCGCACTATGTGCGCATTACGCCCACCGAAGTCACCGGTCGCCGTTTCCGGTTCGGTCCGGAGCCTGACCGGAACGAGCCGGGTGCGTGACGAGGAGCTCGGGTGCGTCGGCGCCGGTCAGTCGCCGGCGCATGGCCCACGCGATCCGGCCGGCCTGAACCTTCGCCCAATCGGCCGCCGGCCCGCGGTACATCTCGTCAACGGTGTTGTGCCACAGGGTGAGCCAGCGCCGGAAGTGACGATCCGACAAGCGGGCACGACGGTGGATCTCCCGGGAGAAGATTCCGGTTCACATGCGTCTCGGGCTTCGATGAATTTTGTTGCAGAGCAGTGTGTTTCAGGTTCCAGTCGGGCCGGGCTGAAGGTTGCCGCAACGTATCGCACGCACGGAATGACCCGTGTGGCAAAGGGCCTCGGCCCGAATGTTCGACCGGTGTGAACCGGATTCGGCGTTGGTTAACAAATAGTGAACTAAAGGTAAATTTGAGCTGAATTCTAACTTGCCCGCTTCGTGAAATAAGCAAAACCCCGCAAGCATCGGCCGCATTTGCGACTTTTGTAGGGCCCGAAAACACGAAGGTCCTCGCAATGCCCTGCGCGCACGCTCCGCCCACCCGATAGGCGCCACGCTGCCCACCCCAGACGGCAGTGCCGCGATCGCGCGGGCTGCTTTCTCAGCTGACGCGGGGTGAGCCTTGCCGAAGGACAATTCGAATCAGGCAGCGGCCCAGCTATTTTCCAGAACACGCCGATGCGGCTGGCGCCGGCATCGGCGTCGGGGGCGTTTGCCCTAAATCCACACTTCGAGGGGATGTATCACAGATGGAGTGGACCTTTTTTCCACCCGAAATCAATTCGGCCCGGATGTACACCGGCGCCGGGATGGCCTCGCTGCTGACCGCGGCCGGAAGCTGGGACGCGTTGTCGGCCGAGCTGGCTTCCACCGCCGAGTCATACGAATCGGTGCTCGCGGGCCTCGACCTGCAATGGCGCGGCCCGGCCTCGGAGTCGATGGCGTACTCGGCCGCCCGCTACATGGGCTGGCTGCAAGGGACCGCCGAGCAGACGAAACAGACAGCAATGCAGGCGCGGACGGCCGCCGCGGCGTATGAACAGGCGTACGCGATGACGGTGCCCCCACCGGTGATCGCCGCCAATCGCACGCTGTTGGCAGCGCTGGTGGCGACGAACATCGTGGGCCAGAACACCGCGTCCATCGCGGACACCGAGGCGCAGTACGCTGACTACTGGGCTCAGGACGCCGCTGCGATGGCCGGCTACTCCGTGGCGTCGATGGCGGCGACAACCCAGTTGCCGCGGTTCGCCACCGCGCACAAATCCATCAACGAGTCCGGGGTGGGTGCCCAGAACGCCGCCGTGGCCACGGCCAACGCCAACTCCGGCGCGACTAAGGCGGTCACGCAGGCGATTTCGCCGCTCTCGACGCAACCGCAACCGCAAGTGCAGGCGGCACCGAACCTGGGAGCGGGTGGCGCGGGTGACGGCAACGCCTTCCGGGTTCTTGACGCTATTCAGGGGACGGGCCTCGGGTTCAGCGCTCCTTACAACATGGAGCAGTTCGTGTCCGGAATCATCGGGGCCGAGAACAATCTGGGCATTCTCGCCAAGCCCGGCGCGGCCGCGGCCAATCTCGCTCCAGCGCTCGCAGCGCCCGCACTCCGCGGTGCCACATCGGGCCTCGGCGGTGGCCTGGGCAATGTCACCGCGACCCTCTCGCACGCCGGCAGGATCGGGCCGATGTCGGTGCCCGCAAGTTGGTCCGCACCCACGAGCACCCACATCTCGCCATTGGAACCCGCCGGCTTCACCACGCTGCCGGGGACCGAGGAGCCGATGGCGTCCGGGTATCCCGGTTACCCCGGCATGCCGGGCGGCGGCGCCGCGCGATCGGCCGGGGCGGGTGCCCCGCCCCGTTACGGCGTGCGGCTCACCGTGATGCCACGCCCGCCGGCCGCCGGGTGACGTGCCGCCAATCCACCAACTGCCGTCGACCACAGCACTAATCGATCGTCGCCCGCAGTTTCGCTACACGCAGCTCATGAGGCTGTAAGACAATGGATTTCGGCTTCCTTCCACCAGAGGTGAACTCGGGCCGGATGTACGCGGGGCCGGGCTCGGGTTCGCTGCTGGCTGCCGCGGCGAGCTGGGACTCGCTCTCGGCCGAGCTGGGCATCACGGCCGCGGTCTACGAATCGGCGCTGTCCGGCCTGACGGGTTTGTACTGGCACGGGCCCGCAGCCCAGGCGATGTCGGCCGGCGCCGCCCCCTATGTGTCGTGGCTGCATGCGACCGCCGAACGTGCGCAGCAGACGGCCATGCAGGCCCGAGCGGCGGTGGCGGCCTACGAGCTTGCATTTGCCATGACCGTGCCTCCGGCCGCGGTGGCGGCCAACCGCACCCAACTGGCGACGCTGGTGGCAACGAACTTCTTCGGCCAGAACACCGCGGCCATCGCGGCCAACGAAGCCCAGTACGCCGAATACTGGGCGCAGGACGCCGCCGCGATGTTCAGCTATTCCACCAGTTCAGCTGCGGCGGCACAGGTTTCGCCGTTCGTCTCCCCGCGCCAAACCACTACTCCGGATGGAGAACGGGCTCAGCGAGACGCCGTCGCTCAGGCCACCGCCAACGCCTGGAGCTCGAACTCGGGCTCGAAGGCGGCTTCAGCGGCCGCCGGCTCCTCGTCGGAATTGTTCCGGATCCTTGACACCATCCAGGGCACCTCGACTGCGTTCAGATCAATCTTCACTGCCGAGGGGACTACTGCCGGAATCATCCAGGCCGACAAGAACTTGGGCATTTTGCCGAACCTCGCGGCGGTTCCCTCCGCGCTTCCCAAGGCGCCTGCGCTCGGCGCCGCCCCGTCGGGCCTGGGCAACGTCAACGCGGTACTCGCGCGTGCCGGACGGATCGGCTCGATGTCGGTGCCCGCCGGGTGGGCCACCGCGACCGGCAATCCCGTTGCGGCATTGCCGGGAAGCGGCATGTCCGGCCTGGCGGCGACCGAAGCGGTGGGCCGAACGGGGCCCGGGACGCCCGGCATACCCGGGGTACCGGGAGGCACGATCAGGCGGGCCACGCTTGTGGTCCCCCGCTACGGCAGGCGGATCATGGTGCTGACGCGGCCGCCCGCGGCCGGTTGACGGACGTTCAGTGGGCGGGTGGCTGCGGCGACTCGGGCGGCCCGGGCGCCTCGGGCGGTTCCGTGGGAGCGAATCTCCAGTTGTCCGGGTTCTTCGGCGAATAGACCACCGGGAACAGCTGACCGATGGTCGGCCATTGATTCACGTCCACGGCCAGGCGCTGATACACCGCGTGTTCGTTGACGGTGGGCCCATTGATCACGCCGGCGATGGTGACGAATTGCTCGCCGGTCGCGTCGGGGCGGGGGCTTATGCCGGTCACCAGCAACGTGCCGCTCAGCAGCTCACCGCGCGGGCCGCGCGGGGCGAACCGCTGGACGAGAAATACCGCCAGCACGGCCATCAGCAGGAGCAGCAGTCCGAATTCCCACACGGGGCCATGGTAGGACCGTGATAAGACTGCGTCATGAGCCAGGACGATCTGGCGCTGGCACTGACGCTGGCCGACCGCGCAGACACGTTGACTTCCGCGCGCTTCGGCGCGCTGGACCTGCGCGTCGACACCAAACCCGACCTGACGCCGGTCACCGACGCCGATCGCGCGGTGGAAACCGAGCTGCGTGAGCTGCTGGGTCGCGAACGGCCGGACGACAGCGTCGTCGGCGAGGAGTTCGGCGGCGATACCAGCTTCACAGGGCGTCAGTGGATCATCGACCCGATCGACGGCACCAAGAACTTTGTCCGCGGAGTGCCGGTGTGGGCCACGCTGATCGCGTTGCTCCAAGACGGCATCCCCGTCGTCGGCGCCGTGAGCGCCCCGGCGTTGCAGCGCCGGTGGTGGGCCGCGCACGGCCGGGGCGCTTTCGTCGCGGTCGATGGCGCGCCCGCGCGCCGGCTCTCGGTTTCCTCGGTGGCACAACTGGATTCAGCCAGCCTCTCATTTTCCAGCCTGTCCGGATGGGCGCAGCTCGGAGTGCGGGACCGATTCATCGCACTGACCGACGCGGTGTGGCGGGTGCGCGCCTTCGGCGACTTTCTGTCCTATTGCCTGCTCGCGGAAGGCGCGGTCGACATCGCCGCCGAGCCGGAAGTGTCGGTATGGGACCTCGCGGCGCTCGACATCCTGGTGCGCGAAGCGGGCGGCGCGCTGACGGCGTTGGACGGCACCGCAGGCCCGCATCGCGGCAGCGCCGTGGCCACGAATGGTCTGCTGCAGCAGCAGGTGCTCGGGAGCCTTGCGGGCGCCCCGCTGTGAATTAGTTAACAAGTGTTCTCCCCGATCTTACTCCGGAGTAAGATCGGGGATATCCGCATTGCCCAACGACCTGAGGCTGCTGAAATGACCGGTTCCGGTTCCAACCAGACGTCCACCCGCACCCGCGCCAAGCGGCGCGACCACAAGTCCGCTGTCGGGCTACAAACGCACAAACGCACCGGCGTCGACATCGCGATCGCGCTGATCACCCCGCTCGTCGGGCAGGAGTTCTTGGACAAATACCAGCTGCGCGACCCGCTCAACCGCGCGCTGCGCTACGGCACGAAGACGGTCTTCTCCACCGCCGCCAGCTCGTCACGGGAGTTCAAGCGAATCCAGAACCTCCGCGGCGGGCCCACCCGGCTCAAGTCCAGCGGCAAGGACTACTTCGACCTGACGCCCGACGACGAGCAGAAGATGATCGTCGAGACTCTCGACGAGTTCGCCGAGGAAGTGCTACGGCCCGCCGCACACGGCGCCGACGAAGCGACGACCTACCCGCACGAGCTGATCGCCAAGGCCGCCGAGTTGGGCATCACCGCGATCAACATCCCCGAGGATTTCGACGGCATCGCCGCACACCGGTCGAGCGTGACCAATGTGCTGGTCGCCGAGGCGCTGGCCTACGGCGACATGGGCCTGGCGTTGCCGCTGCTCGCCCCGGGAGGCGTAGCCTCCGCGCTGACCCATTGGGGCAGCGCCGACCAGCAGGCCACCTATCTTCCCGAGTTCGCCGGTGAGAACGTGCCCCAAGCATGCGTGGCCCTTGCCGAGCCGCAACCGCTCTTCGACCCCACCCGGCTGAAGACCACCGCGGTGCGCACGCCGAGCGGTTACCGCCTGGACGGGGTGAAGTCGTTGGTGCCGGCCGCTGCCGATGCCGAGCTCTTCATCGTCGGCGCGCAGCTGGACGGCAAGCCGGCCTTGTTCATCGTCGAGTCCTCGACGAAAGGCCTTACCGTGAAAGCGGATCCGAGCATGGGTATCCGCGCGGCGGCCCTGGGCCACGTCGAACTCTCCGGGGTGACGGTGCCAACGACCGCGCGGCTCGGTGAGGACGAAGCGACCGACGAAGATTACTCCGAGGCGATCGCGCTGGCCCGGCTGGGCTGGGCCGCGCTCACCGTCGGCACCTCGCACGCGGTGCTCGACTACGTCATCCCGTACGTGAAGGAACGCGAGGCCTTCGGTGAGCCGATCGCCCACCGGCAGGCGGTCGCCTTCATGTGCGCCAACATCGCCATCGAATTGGACGGGCTGCGGCTGATCACCTGGCGCGGCGCCGCCCGTGCCGAGCAAGGCCTGCCGTTCATCCGAGAGGCGGCGCTGGCCAAGCGGCTCGGCGCCGACAAGGG
This sequence comes from Mycobacterium sp. 852002-51971_SCH5477799-a, assembly GCF_001667145.1. Lineage (GTDB taxonomy): Bacteria > Actinomycetota > Actinomycetes > Mycobacteriales > Mycobacteriaceae > Mycobacterium. Next base: position 32,718 of record NZ_LZIF01000080.1, on the reverse strand, counting down.
CATGCAGATCGGCCTCGACGGCGTTCAGCTGCTGGGCGGCCACGGCTATACGAAAGAGCACCCGGTCGAACGCTGGTACCGCGACCTGCGGGCCATCGGCGTTGCCGAGGGCGTCGTCGTCATCTGAGTCGTTATCCAATTCGAGCTGAAAGTTCAATCATGGCAATCAATCTGGAACTTCCCCGCAAGATGCAGGCGGTGACGACGAAGACGCACCAGGGCGCTGCCGAGTTGATGCGCCCGATCGCCCGCAAGTACGACCTCAAGGAACACGCTTACCCGGTCGAACTCGACACTCTGTTCAGCCTCTTCGAAGGAGCCTCGGAGTCAATCGAATTCGCGGGAGCGAACGCGCTGGGCGGTGAGGACGCAGACCGGGACAAAAACCACAACGGCGCCAACATGGCCGCACTGCTGCAGACCCTTGAGGCCAGCTGGGGTGACCTCGCGATGATGCTGTCGGTCCCCTACCAGGGGCTGGGCAACGCGGCCATCTCCGCGGTCGCCAACGAGGAACAGTTGCAGCGCTTGGGCAAGGTGTGGGCGGCGATGGCCATCACCGAACCCGGGTTCGGGTCGGACTCGGCGGCGGTGTCGACGACGGCCACCCTGGACGGCGACGAGTATGTGATCAACGGCGAGAAGATCTTCGTGACCGCCGGCTCCCGCGCCACCCACATCGTGGTGTGGGCGACGCTCGACAAGTCACAGGGCCGCGCGGCGATCAAGTCGTTCGTCGTGCCGCGCGAGCATCCCGGTGTCACGGTCGAACGGCTCGAGCACAAGCTTGGCATCAAGGGTTCCGACACCGCAGTCATCCGGTTCGACAATGCCCGCATTCCGAAGGAAAACCTACTCGGCAACCCCGAAATCGAGGTGGGCAAGGGCTTTTCGGGGGTGATGGAGACCTTCGACAACACCCGGCCCATCGTCGCGGCCATGGCCGTCGGCGTCGGCCGGGCCGCCCTGGAGGAGATTCGCAAGATCCTCACCGAGGCCGGCGTGGAGATCTCCTACGACAAGCCCTCGCACGCGCAGAGCGCCGCGGCGGCGGAGTTCATCCGCATGGAGGCCGACTGGGAGGCCAGTTATCTGCTGTCCCTGCGGGCGGCGTGGCAGGCCGACAACAAGATCCCCAACTCCAAAGAAGCGTCGATGAGCAAGGCCAAGGCTGGCCGGATGGCCACCGACGTCACACTCAAAACCGTCGAATTGGCGGGCACCGCAGGCTATTCCGAACAGTCACTGCTCGAGAAATGGGCGCGCGACTCGAAGATCCTGGACATCTTCGAGGGCACGCAACAGATTCAGCAGCTGGTGGTCGCGCGCCGCCTGCTGGGCCTGTCCTCCTCCGAGCTCAAGTAACTCGGCCATCACCGGTCTGCGCCGAACTGGTCGCTGTCGCTGTGCTCTGCGGTGAGGTTAGCGTCGAAGGATGGACACGTTTCAGGCGCTCGTCGCGCGACAAGATGGTGACCGGATAACCGCGTCGGTCGAGACGCTGAACCGCTCCGACCTGCCGCCCGGCGAGGTCACCATCCGGGTCCTGTATTCGAGCGTCAACTATAAAGACGCACTGGCATTGACGCCGGGCGGCGGCGTGGTACGCGACTACCCGGTGGTGCCGGGCATCGATCTGACCGGTGAGGTCGTGGAGTCGACGTCTCCCGACTTCGCCGTCGGCGATCGGGTGCTGGCCCACGGGTATGCGATCGGCACCGGCCACCACGGCGGCTACGCCGAATACGCGCGGTTGCCGGCCGACCAGGTCGTGGCACTCGGCGCGTTGATCCCACACGAGGGCGCCGCGATCGGCACGGCGGGCTTCACCGCCGCAATGAGTGTGCAGGCGCTGATTGATTGGGGCATCGCGCCGGACGCCGGTCCCATCGTCGTCACCGGGGCCACCGGCGGCGTCGGCTCGGTCAGCGTGGATCTGCTCGCGGCCGCCGGCTACCCGGTGGTCGCCTCGACCGGAAAGCCCGAAGCCGCCGACCGGCTCAAAGCCCTTGGCGCCGCGGAGATTATCGGCCGGTTGCCCGCCGATCCCGACGCCAAGCCGCGACCGCTCGGTAAGGCGCGCTGGGCGGGCGGGGTGGACTGTGTGGGCGGCGCGACGCTGGCCGACGTCCTCAGCACCGTCGATTACGGCGGCGCGGTGGCGGCCAGCGGCCTCACCGGCGGTCCTGCCCTGCACACCACGGTGCTGCCCTTCATCCTGCGCGGTGTCGCGCTGCTGGGCATGGACTCGGTGCTGATGCCGATCGGACCGCGCCGCGAATTGTGGGCCCGGCTCGGCGATTCGTTGCGGCCGCGGCACCTGGCCTCGCTGGTCAGCGATGTCGATGTGAAAGACGTCGTCGGAGTCATCGATCAGGTGCGTGCCGGCAAATTCTCCGGGCGGGCCGTGGTGCGGGTCGCCGGCGGATTTTGACCCGGCAGTAGGCTCTGGTGGCATGCGCGCGGTACAGGTGACTCGGCTCGATGGCCCAGACGCGGTCGAGTTGACCGACATCGACGAACCGTCGGGCGACGGGGTCGTCGTCGACGTACACGCCGCCGGGGTGGCCTTCCCGGACGCCCTACTCACCCGGGGCCTGTACCAATACCGCCCGGAGTTGCCCTTCGTGCTCGGTGCCGAGATCGCCGGCGTGGTGCGGTCGGCACCCGAGGGCGCGAACGTGCGCGAGGGCGACCGGGTCGTCGGCCTCACGATGCTGTCCGGCGGCATGGCCGAGGTCGCGGTGTTGGCCCCGGACCGGGTGTTCAAGCTGCCCGGCAATGTGAGTTTCGAGGCCGGTGCCGGCTTGTTGTTCAACGATCTGACGGTCTATTTCGCGCTGACCGTCCGCGCTCGGCTGCAGCGCGGCGAGACGGTTTTGGTGCACGGTGCGGCCGGCGGCATCGGGACCTCGGCGCTGCGGCTGGCCCCGGCGCTCGGGGCGTCGCGCACCATCGCCGTGGTCAGCACGCAGGACAAGGCCGACATCGCCACGACGGCCGGCGCGACGGATGTGGTGCTGGCCGACGGTTTCAAGGATGCGGTCAAGGAGTTGACCCACGGCCGGGGCGTCGACATCGTCGTCGACCCGGTCGGCGGCGACCGGTTCACCGACTCCCTGCGCTCGCTCACTGCCGGCGGGCGGCTGCTGGTCGTCGGCTTCACCGGCGGCGAGATTCCGACCGTCAAGGTAAATCGATTGCTGCTCAACAACGTTGACGTGGTCGGCGTGGGTTGGGGCGCCTGGGCGGGGACGCATCCGGGCGCGCTGCACGAGCAGTGGGCCGGACTCGAGCGATTGCTCACCTCCGGGGAGCTGACCCCGCCCGAGCCGGTCGCCTACCCGCTGGAGCAGGCCGCGACCGCAGTCGCCTCCCTGGAGAACCGCAGCGCCAAGGGGAAGGTCGTGCTGCGCGTCCGGAGCTAGCCCAGGGCACTTGGTCCCATCCGCCACAGTGGTCTCCGCCGCCGGGCAGTCGACTGTTTGCCCGCCTCTGAGCGACGATCCACCGGTTTGGAGCGTCACCGGTGTTGTCGCTATGAGATGGGGCGACGCCTGTGGCGCCTGTGACAAACCTGGAATGGTGACGAGGACCGGCTCGCCGCGACCCTTGTGCGTCCGCAAAAGAGAAAGTAATGTCACTTTCAGTTTTGTGACCCCTGGTCGCCGACCCGGCTGGTCCCACCGGAGGAGCCGTCCATGGAATCGTTTGTGCACCTGCGAAAAGGCCGAACCCCGCGCCGCCTGCATGCCGACCTCGACGGCCTCAAGGACGACGAGTTGGGCCGGGGCGGATTCACCGGCCGCACCGCCAACCTGTACCGGCGCCACGACCCCACCGCCTATCGGTCGGTCGGGCCGCTGCGTCCCATCGACGTGCTGTCCAGCGAGCTCAAGCCCAGCGATGCCACCGAAGCCGACGGCAGCCCGCTGCTGATGTTCAGCAACGACGACTGTCGAATCCTGTTGAGCCGGCGTCACGAGCCGATGCCGTTCTTCGTCCGTCATGTCGACGGCGACCTGCTGTGCTTCGTCCACCAGGGCAGCGGTCTGGCCGAGACGGAATTCGGGCCGCTGCGCTACCGGGAGGGCGACTGGCTGTACATCCCGAAGGCATGCACCTGGCGCCAGTTCCCCGACAACGCGACGACGATGCTTATGATCGAAGCAACCGACGAATTCCGGGTGCCACCGCCCGGCGCGCTGGGCCGCCACTTCCCCTTCGACCCGTCACAGGTCATCATCCCCGAGCCGGCGCCGGCCGACGAGACCGACGGCGAATTCGAGGTCCGGCTCATCCACGAGGGCGGCCCGACAACGCTGTTCTACCAACACAATCCGCTCGACGTCGAAGGTTGGCGCGGGGACAACTTCGCGTTCACCTTCAACATCGCCGACTACAACGTGGTCACCTCCGACAGTGTTCACCTGCCGCCGACGGTGCACCTGTTCATGCAGGCCACCGGCGTCTACGTGATGAACTTCCTGCCCAAGCCCGCTGAGGGGATCCCCGGCACCGAACGCACACCGTGGTATCACCGCAACGTCGACTACGACGAGATCGCCTTCTTCCACGGCGGCTCGCTCTACGGCATTCCGATGCCGCCCGGTTTGATTTCGCATGCGCCACAAGGGGTTCATCACGGTGCTCCGGAAAAGGCACGGGAACGGGCGCGCCGAAAATTTGACGACTACTCCCGCGTCGACTGGCAGGTGATCGCCATCGACACGCGCCGGCGGCTGACCCCGTCGGCCGAGGTACTGGCCCACGACCTAGGACAACATTGATGACGCAAGCCGTGACACCCAAGAAGTTCGAGTACGACCGGATCCCGTATCTGGTTGCCTTCCAGAATAATTCGGGAGTACGAGATGTCTACGGCGGTCTGGCCGAGATCACCGTGCTGGAGAGCTACCTGCTCAAGCCCAAGGACAAGCCGTCGGACACCGTGCTGGTGTTCATGCATCCCATCGGGGGTGGCGCCTACCTGCCGATGATCAACGCGCTGGCGCGGGCCGGCCATCACGTCATCTACTGCAATAGCCGCTTTCGCGGCACCGACTCGGCACTGCTGATGGAGAAGGTCGTCGAGGACCTCGGCGAATGCATCAAGGACGCCAAAAAGCGGCTGGGCTACCAGAAGGTGGTGCTGGCCGGATGGAGTGGCGGCGGTTCGTTGTCGGTGTTTTACCAGCAGCAGGCGCAGAACCCGACCATCACGTCGAGCCCGACCGGCGACGGCCCCGACCTGACCAAACTCGACCTGCCCGTCGCCGACGGCATCATGCTCCTTGCCGCCCACATCAGCAGGCACGGCACGCTGACCGAATGGCTGGACGCGTCGATCCTCGACGAATCCGACCCGACCAAGCGCGATCCGGAGTTGGACCTGTACGACCCCGATAACCCCAATCAGCCGCCCTACAGCCAAGACTTCCTGAACCGCTACCGACAGGCGCAGATCGACCGCAACCGCCGCATCACCGCATGGGTCAGGGACAAGCTAGCCGAGTTGGCAGCCGCCGGCCGGCCCGATGACGAGTTCGGCTTCGTCGTGCACGGCACCATGGCCGACCCGCGCTGGCTGGACCCGGCGGTCGATCCCAACGAGCGCAAACCCGGCACCTGCTACCTGGGGGACCCTCAGGTGGTGAACATGAGCCCCGTCGGGCTGGCCCGGTTCTCTACCCTGCGCGGCTGGCTTTCGCAGTGGAGCTACGACGATGCCCGAGGCGACGCGGTGGCCTGCGGACCCGACATCGCGATCCCCGCTCTGGTGATCGGTAACCTGGCGGATGACGCCTGCACGCCCAGCCACACCCGGCGGCTGTTCCAGGCGATCGGACACCAGGACAAGGAGATGCACGAAATCCCCGGCGCCACACACTATTACGCGGGACCTGACCAGCGCGGCGCGCTGCGGGCCGCCGTAACCATCGTCACCGACTGGCTGGCGCGGCACGATTTCGCGAGTCAAGGATGAGCGCATGACACCAGCCGGCCCGCTGGATGGCGTCCGGGTTCTCGAACTGGGCACCCTGATCGCCGGGCCCTTCGCCGGCCGGCTGCTCGGCGACATGGGCGCCGACGTCATCAAGGTGGAACTGCCCAAAGCACCGGACCCCTTGCGCACCTGGGGTCAAGCCGAACTCGACGGGCAGCACGTCTTCTGGACGGTGCACGCACGAAACAAGAGGGCGATCACGCTGGACCTGCGCCATCCCCGCGGCCGCGAACTGTTCTGCGACCTCGTCGAGAAATCCGACATCGTGGTGGAGAACTTCCGTCCGGGCACCCTGGAAAAGTGGAACCTGGGCTACGACGTGCTCAGCGAACGCAATCCGGGCATCATCCTGGTCCGGGTGTCCGGCTACGGACAGACCGGGCCCGACGCCACCAAGGCCGGCTACGCCTCGGTCGCCGAAGCGGCCAGCGGGCTGCGGTACCTCAACGGGTTTCCCGGCGGCCCGCCGCCCCGGCTGGCGCTCTCGCTCGGTGACAGCCTGGCCGGCATGTTCGGCGCCCAGGGCGCACTGGCCGCGCTGTACCGACGCAGCGTCACCGGGCGCGGCCAGGTGGTCGACGTCGCGCTGACCGAATCATGCTTGGCAGTACAGGAATCCACCATTCCCGACTACGACGCCGGCGGGGTGGTCCGCGGTCCCTCGGGCACCCGGCTGGAGGGGATCGCCCCGTCCAACATCTACCGCAGCGCCGACGGCTCGTGGGTGGTGATCGCCGCAAACCAGGACACCGTCTTCGCCCGGCTGTGCAAGGCGATGGGCCGCCCGGAGCTGGCCACCGACGACCGGTTCGCCACGCACATCGCCCGCGGCCGCAATCAAGACGAACTCGACAACATCATCGGGGCCTGGGCCGCGGACCGCCAGCCCGGGGACATCATCGAAATCCTTTCCGCCGCAGGGGTGATCGCGGGGCCGATCAATACGGTCGCCGAAGTGGTCAACGACCCGCAGCTGCGGGCACGCGGCATGCTGGTGGAGCATTACGACGAGCGCGTGCAGCGCAACGTGTTAGGGCCGGGCATCGTGCCGGTGCTCTCGGAATCGCCGGGGCAAGTCCGCAACGCCGGTCCCGCGCGGCCGGGCCAGCACAACGACGACGTCTACATCGGGCTGCTGGGCAAGACCGCCGGGGAGCTCGAGGAGCTGCGCTCCGAGGAGGTGCTGTGACCAATCACGTCGACATCCGAGAAGTCGCCCTGCGTGACGGCCTGCAGATCGAAACGCCGATCCCGTTGTCCGCCAAGCTCGAACTGCTGGCCGCGGTGGCGGCCACCGGCGTTCGCGAGGTCGAGGTCACCGCGTTCGTCTCCCCCACCAAGGTGCCGTCGATGGCCGATGCCGCCGAACTGGCTGCCCATCTGCACGACTACCCCGACATCGAATTCTCGGCCCTGGTGGCCAGTGCCAACGGCGCCAAGCGGGCCGTCGCCGCGGGGCTGCGCTCCATCGAGTACGTGGTGGCCGCCGACGACGCCTTCAGCACGGCCAACGTCGGGCGCACCAGCGCGGAGGCCACCGATCAAATCGACGAGATCGTCGCGATCGCGCACGACAGCGACGTCACCGTCGAGGTCGTCATCGCCACCGCCTGGGACTCACCGTTCGAAGGCCCCACCCCGCCGCAGCGGGTGCTCGAAATCGCGGCGGCCGCGCGTGACCGCGGCGTCGACCGCCTGTCGATCGCCGACACCATCGGCACCACCACCCCGGGACGGGTGAGTTCGCTGATCGCACAACTGCGTCCGGTGCTCGGCGACCTGCCGCTGGGCGGACATTTCCACAACACCCGCGGCTCCGGGCTGGCCAGCGCCTACGCCGCGGTCACCTCCGGGGTGACCCGGCTGGATGCCTCGGTCGGCGGCCTGGGCGGCTGCCCCTTCGCTCCGGGGGCCACCGGCAACGTCGCCACCGAGGACCTGGTGTACCTGCTGCGCGACAGCGGCATCGACGTCGACGTCGACCTGCAAGCCGCCATCGCCGCGGCCGACGTGGCGAAATCACTGGTGGGGCACGACCTGCCGAGCGCCCTGTTGCGCGCCGGCGACCGAAAGCGTAACTGATGTCCGCCCCGGAGGCGAACCGCGAGCTGACCGCCAAAGGCCGCCAGACCAGGCAGGCCATCGAACAGGCCGCCCGGAAGTTGTTCGCCGAACGGGGTTTTCACGGCACCACCCTGGCCGACATCACGTCGGCCGCGGGAAAATCACCGGCGGTGTTCTACCGATACTTCGCCGACAAGGAAGACCTGCTGGCCGGCCTCGCCGAATCATTCCTGCACGAGGTGGTGACGCCGTCGGGCCTGAGCGTTCACCTGCCGGACTCTCCGGACGACGACGCGTTCTTCACCTCGGTGGTCACCGGCTACTGGAACATGTTCAAGCAGAACATCGGCATCATGATCGCCGTGGCCCAGCTGGCCGCCACCCAACAGCGGTTCGCGGCCGTGCAGAACGAGTTCCGCCGTTTCGGCGTGGACATCGTGGCGGCATCGGTTCGTCGCGCGCAGGAGCAGGGTTACGGCGCCGAGCTCAACCCGCAACACACGGCGGCGGCCATCGCGCTGCTGTTCGAGAACTTCACCACCGTCTTCGTCGGGCAGTCGGGCCTCGGCATGGAGATCAGCGACGAAGACGCCATCGCCACGCTATCAACGGTGTGGAAGAAGACTCTCTATGGTGCGTAACGCGCGAATCGCGAGGAGATAGCCGTGGATTTCAGTCTGCCAGAGCACCTTCCGGGGCTGCTCGCCGAGATGGACGAGTTCATCGAGGCCGAGATCAAGCCGCTGGAACGCGAAAACATGCAGTACTTCGATCAGCGTCGCGAACACGCGCGCACCGATTGGGACAACGACGGAATCCCGACGCGCGAGTGGGAGGATCTGCTCGCCGAGATGCGCAGGCGAGCCGACAAGGCCGGCTGGCTGCGGTATGGATTGCCGACCTCACTGGGCGGCCGCGACGGCAGCAACGTCGACATGGCGGTCATCCGGGAATACTTGGCGCACAAGGGTCTTGGCCTACACAACGACCTGCAGAACGAATCGTCGATCGTCGGGAACTTCCCGCAGGTGATCATGATGGAGCGGTTCGGCACCGACGACCAACGCAAGCAGTGGTCGGAGGCGCTGATCACCGGGGAACGGTCCATGGCGTTCGGCCTGACCGAGCCGCAGCATGGTTCGGATGCGACCTGGCTACAGACACGCGCCGAACGCGACGGTGATAGCTGGGTGATCAACGGCGCCAAGCGGTTCAACACCGGAGTGCACCGCGCGACCCACGACCTGGTCTTCGCACGCACTTCCGGCGAACCGGGAGCCGCCCGGGGCATCACTGCGTTCCTGGTGCCGACCGATTCGCCCGGATTCAACGTCCCCTACTACTGGTGGACGTTCAACATGCCCACCGACCACGGCGAAGTCGAGCTGACCGATGTTCGCATTCCCGCCGACGCGGTACTCGGCGAGGTCGACGGCGGCCTGGAGGTCGGCCAAACCTTTTTGCACGAGAACCGGATTCGGCAGGCTGCGAGCAGCCTGGGCGCCGCACAGTACTGCATCGACCGCGCCGCCGAATACGCCGCCGGCCGAAAAGTGTTCGGCAAGCCGCTGTCGGTCAACCAGGCCGTGCAGTGGCCGCTGGCCGAGTTGGCGACCGAAGCGCAGATGGTGCGGCTGCTGGTGCAGTACGCCGCCTGGCATCTGGACCGCGACCACCACATGGAGGTCTCCGACAAGGTGTCGATGGCCAATTACCGCGCCAACCGGCTGGTCTGCGACGCCGCGGACCGGGCGATGCAGGTTTACGGTGGCCTCGGCTACAGCCGCCACGAGCAGTTCGAACACATCTACCGCCATCACCGTCGCTACCGAATCACCGAGGGCGCGGAGGAGATTCAAATTCGCCGGGTAGCGCAACGTCTGTTCAAATTCGGCAAGAACTGATGGACAAGGTCGTGTCAGCGGAACTGACCTCCAGACTGGCCACCGTGCTCACCGGGGCCACCGGCGTCGACACCGCGGTCGAGAACCTGCGCGCGTTGACCGGTGGCGCCAGCAGAACCACCTGGGCGTTCGATGCCGTCACCCACGCGCAGCGTCGCGCGCTGATCCTGCGCACCGGCCCGCCCGACGATGTGCATGCCGGCATGGAGCTCGAAGCCAGGACGCAGGCCGCCGCGGCGGCGGCGGGCGCGCCGGTCCCGCACGTGTTGATCGCCGACAATTCGCCTGTCGCACTGGGCAATCCGTTCCTGATCTGTGACGAAATCAAGGGCGAGACCATCGTTCGGCGCATCCAGCGACAGCTCGACGGCGCAGGCGGGCAGACGTCCCGCACGCGGCTGCTGCAGCAGTGCGCGCAGGCGGTGGCCGCCATTCACCGCGCCGACACGAGCGTTCCTGACCTGACCCACGAAGACCAACTGGCCGAATGGCGCCATCGCCTCGACGACATGGGCGACACCACCGCAACCTTTGAATGGGGGTTTCGCTGGCTGGCCGCCCACCGTCCAGAACCGTCGCCGGCGGTGTTGGTACACGGCGACTTTCGGATGGGCAACCTCATCGTCGACGGGTCGGGCCTCGCGGCGGTGCTGGACTGGGAGCTGGTGCACATCGGGCAGGGGTACGAAGACCTGGCGTGGTTCTGCATCCGGGCCTGGCGATTCGGCGCGCCGGCCGGCCTCGGCGCCGGCGGCCTGGGCAGCATCGAAAGCTTCTTGCGAGCCTACGAGCAGGCCAGCGGGGTCACCGTCGACCGGGTGGCGTTTCACTGGTGGCTGGTGTTGGCCACCTTGCGCTGGGGTGTCATCTGCCGCTTCCAGGCGGAACGGCACTTGAACGGGCACAACCGCTCGGTCGAGCTGGCCACCATCGGCCGCCGCGTCTGCGAGACCGAGTGGGACCTCCTCAACCTGCTCGAGGCGCGGCCATGAACGGCGCATACGGTCGTCCGCTGGCCGCCGAACTGGTTGCCGCGGTCGCCGAATTCCTGGAAACCGACGTGCGCGGTGCTACCGAGGGACAGGTCAACTTTCACGCCCGGGTCGCCGCCAACGCGCTGCGCATCGTCGAGCGCGAGCTGCTCGACGACAGCGAGGCGGAGTCCCGCGCGGCGCTGGCCGGCCTGGGTTTCGCCGACGAGGAACAGCTGGCCGCGGCGATACGGGCCGGTGACATGGACGGGCACGCGGACCAGGTCACCGCGTGCCTGCGCATCCTGGTGCGACGTCGATTGGCCGTCGCCCACCCCGGCTACGACAGCGAATAGCTCGACGATCAGATAGGAGCCAGACATGCCCGCTTCCGGCACCGAGACGGTTCTCGATGCGGCCAATCGCCTGTTCACGGCAATCGAGCGAAGCGATGTCGCCGCGGTCGACGCGATGTGGAGCAACGACATCACAGTGTGGCGCGTCGGCTCGCGGCGCGACGACGACAAGTCCCGCGCCATGCGCGTCATCGATTGGTTCATCGGGGCGACCGCGCAGCGTCGCTACGAAATCCTGGACCGGCAGCTCTTCGACGACGGGTCCGTTCGGGGCTTCGTCCAGCAGCACATCCTGCACGCCACCGGGCATGCCGGGCAGTCGATCTCGCTGCGGGTCTGCATCGTGATCCGGGTCGGCACGGATGGCCTGATCGAGCGGATCGACGAATACTTCGATCCCGCCGGGATCGCGCCGCTGATGAACTAGCGCTACATTCGCCACGACACATTTGGGGGTGACGATGACGACTTTGGAGACACTGCTGCACGATCCCGACATGGCCGGCGTGTGGAATTTGGCCCCGGATCGCTCGGCCATCACGTTCAAAATCAGGAACATGTGGGGCCTGGTGAACGTCAAGGGCCGCTTCACCGATTTCAGCGGCGACGGCCAACTGACCGGCAAGGGAGCGGTTTTCGGCCGCGCGGACATCCGGGCCGCCTCGCTGGACACCGGCATCGGCCGTAGGGACAAGCACCTGCGTTCGGCCGACTTCTTCGACGTCGACCGCTTTCCGGAGATCAGCGTCGTCGTCACCGCGGTCCACCCGACCAAAGGCAAGGCCGCCGACCTGCGTGCCAGCTTCACGATCAAGGGTGTCACGGCGGAGGTGACACTGCCCGTCGTGATCTCCGAGCTCGACGACGGCTCGATCCGAATCACCGGCGAAACCAAGCTCGATCGGGACCGGTTCGACCTGGATTGGAACCGGGGCGGCATGATCGGCTCGACGGCGACGGTCGCGGCGGACGCCATCTTCGTGCGGGTATCGCAATAAAGATTCTGCGGGCACCCCGCTGAACCCGGTGCGGCACCAGTAGCATCTGCACCGTGTCCGACTCCACCGTCGCCCTGCGGATCCTCGTCTACAGCAACAATGCCCATACCCGCGAACGGGTGATGCGGGCGCTGGGCAAGCAGCTGCATCCCGATCTGCCCGAGCTGAGCTACGTCGAGGTGGCGACCGGGCCCATGGTGATTGCGACGATGGACAAGGGCGGCATCGACTTGGCCATCCTGGACGGCGAGGCCACCCCGACCGGCGGCATGGGAATCGCGAAGCAGCTCAAAGACGAACTCGAGACCTGCCCACCCCTGGTCGTGCTGACCGGGCGGCCCGACGATGCGTGGTTGGCTTCCTGGTCGCGTGCCGAGGGCGCGGTGCCGCATCCCATCGACCCCATCCTGCTCGGCCGAACGGTGTTGAACCTGCTGCGAGCCCCGGTTCGCTGATCCGGTCCACGCCGCGCCCCTGCCGCGGACGTACCTTCCCGGCCGCCGAATGCGGCAGTCCTGACAACTTGGGCCCCCTCACCAAGGCCACCGCCACTAGTCGCGACGTTGCTGACGACGAGCCATTCGCCCTGGCGATGCCGTTGATCTTGACCGCCGCAGCGATCGGCGCAGCCGCGCCTTTGCTGGTGTTCCCGGGGCAGCTGGTACGACAGTTCGCGTGCGGCGGCGAGCGTTGGTTTCACCGGCTATCGACTTTGCGCAGCACAGCGCGACGTGGCACCGCCGATACGGCAAAACGTCCACCCCGGGCAAGCGCGCCGCACGCCGCGACGCTATGTTGTAAATCACTGTGACGTGCCTGCGGCCCGGCTCGTCACAGCAGCCCGGCTACCGCCTGGCCGCTGCAGGCGGCTCGTACGACGGATCATGGAGCGAGTTGAACGTCTACATACCCATCTTGGTGCTAGGCGCCATTGCCACTGCCTTTGCCGTGGGCTCGGTGGCGATCGCGAGCCTGGCCGGCCCGTCACGTTTCAACAAGTCGAAGATGTCGGCATACGAGTGTGGAATCGAACCCACCGAGACGTCGGTGAGCGGCCCGCATGCGACAGCCGGGCAGCGCTTTCCGGTGAAGTACTACCTCACCGCGATGCTCTTCATCGTCTTCGACATCGAAATCGTGTTCCTGTATCCCTGGGCCGTCAGCTATGACGCGCTGGGCACCTTCGCTCTGGTCGAAATGGTGATTTTCATGCTGACGGTTTTCGTGGCCTACGCCTACGTGTGGCGCCGCGGCGGCCTGACGTGGGATTGAGGGGAAGACGTGGGTCTTGAGGAACAGCTGCCCGGTGGGATTCTGCTGTCCACAGTCGAGAAGGTCGCGGGCTACGTCCGCAAGAACTCACTGTGGCCGGCGACCTTCGGCTTGGCCTGCTGCGCCATCGAGATGATGGCAACGGCCGGGCCAAGATTCGACCTCGCCCGGTTCGGCATGGAGCGATTCTCGGCGACCCCCCGGCAGGCCGATCTGATGATCGTCGCCGGACGGGTCAGCCAGAAGATGGCTCCGGTGTTGCGACAGATCTACGACCAGATGGCCGAACCGAAATGGGTGCTGGCCATGGGCGTGTGCGCGTCATCCGGCGGGATGTTCAACAACTACGCGGTGGTGCAGGGCGTCGATCACGTGGTCCCGGTGGACATCTACCTGCCCGGCTGCCCGCCGCGACCCGAGATGCTGCTGTACGCAATCCTGAAGCTGCACGAGAAGATTCAGGAGATGCCGCTGGGCGTCAACCGGGAGACCGCGATCGCCGAAGCCGAGCAGGCGGCGCTGTCGGCCCGGCCCACGATCGAGATGCGCGGACTGCTGCGATGAGTTCACCGGACCAAGACCCGAAAGAAGCAATCAGCCGCGCCGACGAAGAAGTCATCGACGTGCGCCGCGGGATGTTCGGCGCCAAGGGCTCGGGTGACACGTCCGGTTACGGGCGGCTGGTACGCGAAGTCCTGCTCCCGGGCAGCAGCCCGCGGCCCTACGGCGGCTACTTCGACGAGGTGGTCGACGGCCTGGCCGCGGCTTTGAACAACGACAACGTCGAGTTCACCGACGCCATCGAAAAAGTCGTGGTGTACCGCGACGAACTGACCTTGCACGTCCGGCGCGACGCGCTGGAGCAGGTCGCTCACCGGTTGCGCGACGACCCGCAACTGCGCTTCGAAATGTGCCTGGGCGTCAGCGGGGTGCACTACCCGAACGAGACGGGACGCGAACTGCACGCGGTCTATCCGTTGCAGTCGATCACGCACAATCGCCGCGTTCGCCTGGAAGTGTCTGCGCCCGACGGTGATCCGCACATTCCCTCGCTGTTCCGGATTTATCCGACGACCGACTGGCACGAGCGGGAGACCTACGACTTCTTCGGCATCATCTTCGACGGGCACCCATCCCTGACCCGCATCGAGATGCCGGACGACTGGCACGGGCACCCCCAGCGCAAGGACTACCCCCTCGGCGGAATTCCCGTCGAATACAAAGGCGCACAGATACCCCCGCCCGACGAGCGGAGAGCGTACAACTGATGAGCACTACCACTGAATCGACGCACGACGGCGCCGGCGAGACCTTCGTGGTCGCCGGTGGCCAGGACTGGGACAAGGTCGTCGAAGCCGCCCGCGGTGTCGATCCCGGCGAACGCATCGTCGTCAACATGGGGCCCCAGCATCCGTCCACGCATGGGGTGTTGCGACTGATCCTGGAGATCGAGGGCGAGACGGTCACCGACGTCCGGTGCGGCATCGGGTATTTGCACACCGGCATCGAAAAGAACCTCGAATACCGCTACTGGACCCAGGGCGTCACCTTCGTGACCCGGATGGATTACCTCGCACCGTTTTTCAACGAGACGGCCTACTGCCTGGGTGTGGAGAAGCTGCTCGGCATCACCGATCAGATTCCGGAGCGGGTCAACGTGATCCGGGTGATGATGATGGAGCTCAACCGGATCTCGTCGCATCTGGTGGCATTGGCTACCGGCGGCATGGAACTGGGCGCCATGACCCCGATGTTCGTCGGATTCCGCGGACGCGAGATCGTGCTGACCCTGTTCGAGTCGATCACCGGCCTGCGAATGAACAGCGCCTACATCCGCCCCGGGGGCGTGGCGCAGGACTTACCGCCTAACGCTGAAGCCGAGATCGTCGAAGGCCTCAAGGAACTCAGGCAAGTCCTGCGCGACATGGGCGGCCTGCTCAACGAGAACGCCATCTGGAAGGCCCGCACCCAGGACGTCGGATATCTGGATCTGACCGGTTGTATGGCGCTGGGCATCACCGGCCCCATCCTGCGTGCCACCGGGCTTCCCCACGATCTGCGCAAGAGCGAACCGTACTGCGGATACGAAAACTACGAATTCGACGTAATCACCGAAGACACGTGTGATGCTTACGGGCGCTACATGATTCGCGTCAACGAGATGTGGGAGTCGATCAAGATCGTCGAGCAGTGTCTGGACAAATTGAAGCCCGGCCCGACCATGGTCGAGGACCGCAAGATCGCCTGGCCGGCCGACCTGAAGGTGGGCCCCGACGGCTTGGGTAACTCACCGGAACACATCGCCAAGATCATGGGCGGCTCCATGGAGGCGTTGATTCACCACTTCAAACTGGTCACCGAGGGCATCAGGGTTCCGGCGGGCCAGGTCTACACGGCGGTCGAATCGCCGCGCGGCGAGCTGGGCGTGCACATGGTCAGCGATGGCGGTACCCGGCCCTACCGGGTGCACTACCGAGACCCCTCGTTCACCAATCTGCAGGCGGTCGCCGCGATGTGCGAGGGCGGGATGGTCGCCGACCTGATCACCGCGGTCGCCAGCATCGACCCGGTGATGGGCGGGGTGGACCGGTGACCGGGCCGCAGGGACAGCCGGTCTTCATCCGGCTCGGCCCACCGCCCGACGAGCCCAACGCGTTCGTCGTGGAGGGTGCGCCCAAGACGTATCCACCCGAGGTGCGGTCCCGGCTGGAGGTCGACGCCAAGGAGATCATGGGCCGCTACCCCGACAAGCGGTCGGCGCTGTTGCCGTTGCTGCACCTGGTGCAAGCCCAGGATTCCTACCTGACACCGGCGGGCCTGGATTTCTGCGGTGAGCAGCTGGGGCTCACCGGGGCCGAGGTTTCCGCGGTCGCGAGCTTCTACACCATGTATCGGCGCGGCCCCACCGGCGAATATCTGGTGGGTGTCTGCACAAACACGTTGTGCGCCATCATGGGTGGCGATGCCATCTTCGACGCCCTGAAGGAACATCTGGGCGTCGGCAACGACGAGACCACCGCCGACGGATCGGTCACGCTGCAGCACATCGAATGCAATGCCGCCTGCGATTTCGCACCCGTGGTGATGGTGAACTGGGAGTTCTTCGACAACCAAACGCCGGAGTCGGCACGCGAACTCGTCGACTCGCTGCGTTCCGGCGAGCCGAAGTCGCCCACTCGTGGTGCCCCACTGTGCGTCTTCCGCGAGACTTCGCGCATCCTGGCCGGCCTGCCCGACGAGCGTCCTGACCAGGGCCAGGGCGGCGCCGGTGCGGCCACCCTGGCCGGCCTGAAGGTCGCCAAGGAACTCGGCATGGAGGCGCCCAGCGCGCCGGAAGGCCAGTAATGACAACAACTTCTGACAACCAGGCGACACCGCTGACGCCGGTCATCAGCCGGTTCTGGGACGATCCCGAATCCTGGACCCTCGAGACCTACCACCGCCACGGCGGCTACGAGGCGATGAAGAAGGCGCTGGCGATGGAGCCCGACGCGGTGATCGGGATGGTGAAGGATTCCGGGCTGCGCGGGCGCGGCGGCGCGGGATTCTCGACGGGGACGAAGTGGTCGTTCATCCCGCAGGGCGACACCGGCGCGGCCGCCAAACCCCATTACCTGGTGGTCAACGCCGACGAGTCGGAACCCGGTACGTGCAAAGACATTCCGCTGATGCTGGCGACGCCTCATGTCCTCGTCGAGGGCGTCATCATCGCCTCGTACGCGATCCGGGCCAGCCACGCGTTCATCTATGTGCGCGGGGAGGTGCTGCCGGTCCTGCGCCGCCTGCAGAACGCGGTCGCCGAGGCCTACGCCGCCGGCTACCTGGGCCGCGACATCAACGGCTCGGGCTTCGACCTGGAGCTGGTGGTGCACGCCGGGGCCGGCGCCTACATCTGCGGCGAAGAAACCGCGCTGCTGGACTCGCTGGAAGGCCGCCGCGGCCAGCCGCGGCTGCGCCCGCCGTTCCCGGCCGTGGCCGGACTCTACGGCTGCCCGACGGTGATCAACAATGTCGAGACGATCGCGAGCGTGCCGGCGATCATCGGCAACGGCGTGGACTGGTTCCGCTCGATGGGCAGCGAGAAATCCCCGGGCTTCACGCTATATTCGCTGTCCGGCCACGTCACCCGGCCCGGCCAGTACGAGGCCCCGCTGGGAATCACGTTGCGGGAGTTGCTCGCCTACGCCGGCGGCGTGCGGGCCGGGCATCGGCTCAAATTCTGGACACCCGGCGGGTCGTCGACCCCGCTGCTGACCGACGAGCACCTCGACGTGCCCCTGGACTACGAGGGTGTCGGCGGTGTGGACTCGATGCTGGGCACGAAGGCGCTGGAGATCTTCGACGAGACCACCTGCGTGGTCCGTGCCGTGCGGCGCTGGACCTACTTCTACAAGCACGAGTCGTGCGGAAAATGCACGCCGTGCCGGGAGGGCACCTTCTGGCTGGATCAGATCTACGAGCGGCTGGAAACCGGTAAGGGCACCGACGAGGACATCCAGAAGTTGCTGGACATCTCCGACACCATTCTGGGGAAGTCGTTCTGCGCCTTGGGCGATGGTGCCGCCAGCCCGGTGATGTCGTCGATCAAGTTCTTCCGCGACGAATACGTCGCGCACGTCGAGGGCGGCGGATGCCCCTTCGATCCACGAGACTCCATGCTGACGGCGGAGCGCGACGGCGCGAAAGGGTAAGACTCGATGACTAGCGCGGCCAAGACCGAGACCGGCGACGAGGTGCGTCCGCCGGAGATGGTGACGCTGACCATCGACGGCAACGAGATCAGCGTTCCCAAGGGAACTTTGGTGATCCGTGCCGCCGAATTGATGGGCATCCAGATCCCGCGGTTCTGCGACCACCCGCTGCTGGAACCCGTCGGCGCGTGCCGGCAGTGCCTGGTCGAGGTCGAAGGTCAGCGCAAGCCGATGGCCTCGTGCACCACCGTCGCCACCGACGACATGGTAGTCCGCACCCAGCTCACCTCGGAGGCCGCGGACAAGGCTCAGCACGGTGTGATGGAGCTGCTGCTCATCAACCACCCGCTGGACTGCCCGATGTGCGACAAGGGCGGTGAATGCCCGCTGCAGAACCAGGCAATGTCCAACGGCCGCGCCGATTCTCGCTTCACCGACGTCAAGCGCACCTTCGCCAAGCCGATCAACATCTCGTCACAGGTCTTACTGGACCGGGAGCGCTGCATCCTGTGCGCGCGCTGCACCCGGTTCTCCGAGCAGATCGCCGGCGACATCTTCATCGACATGCAGGAACGAGGCGCCCTCCAGCAGGTCGGCATTTACGCCAACGAACCGTTCGACTCCTACTTCTCGGGCAACACCGTGCAAATCTGCCCGGTGGGCGCACTGACCGGGTCCTCGTACCGGTTCCGGGCCCGCCCTTTCGACTTGGTCTCCAGCCCCAGCGTCTGCGAGCACTGCGCTTCCGGGTGCGCGCAGCGCACCGACCACCGCCGCGGCAAGGTGCTGCGCCGGCTGGCCGGCGACGACCCCGAAGTCAACGAGGAGTGGAACTGCGACAAGGGCCGGTGGGCGTTCAACTACGCGACTCAGGCCGATGTGCTCACCACTCCCCTGATCCGCGACGCCGACGGCTCGCTGCAACAGGCGTCGTGGTCTCACGCGATCGCCGTCGCGACAAAGGGCCTCGAAGCGGCGCGTGGCCGCACGGGTGTGCTGGTCGGCGGCAGGGCGACCTTGGAGGACGCCTACGCCTACTCCAAGTTCGCGCGTATCGTGTTGGATAGCAACGACATCGACTTTCGGGCCCGCCCGAGCTCGGCCGAGGAGGCCGACTTCCTGGCCGCCAAGATCGCCGGCCAACCGATCACCGTCAGCTACGCCGATCTGGAATCGGCGCCGGTCGTCGTGCTGGCCGGATTCGAGCCCGAGGACGAGTCGCCCATCGTCTTCCTGCGGTTGCGCAAGGCGGCCCGCAAGCACGGATTGCCGATCTACGCCATCGCGCCTTTCGCCACGCGCGCGCTGACCAAGGTGTCCGGGCGGCTGATCAAAACCGTTCCCGGCGCAGAAGCTTCGGCACTGGACGGGTTGGCCACCGGTGAGGTGGGCGATCTGCTCTCCACCGCGGGGGCGGTCATCATGGTCGGCGAACGGCTGGCCACGGTGCCGGGCGGATTATCGGCCGCGGCTCGGCTCGCCGACACCACCGGCGCCCGCCTGGCCTGGGTGCCGCGTCGCGCCGGCGAGAGGGGCGCGCTGGAAGCCGGTGCGTTGCCGGGGCTGCTGCCCGGTGGCCGACCCATCGACGACGAGACCGCCCGGGCGCAGGTTGCCCAGGCGTGGAACGTCTCCGAATTGCCCTCCGGCAGTGGACGTGACGCCGACGGTATCGTCGCCGCCGCCGCCGACGGCACGCTGGGCGCCCTGCTCGTAGGCGGTGTCGAGCCCAACGACTTCGACGATCCGCAAGCGGTGCTGGCGGCGCTCGACGGTGTCGGCTTCGTGGTCAGCTTGGAGCTGCGGCACAGCGCCGTAACCGAACGCGCCGACGTCGTGTTTCCGGTCGCGTCGACGACGCAGAAGGCCGGCGTATTCGTCAACTGGGAGGGTCGCTTCCGGCCGTTCGAAGCGGCGCTGCGCGGCACCGCCCAGCAGGCCAGCCAATCCGACCACCAGGTGCTCGACACGCTTGCCGACGAAATGGGTGTGTATCTGGGCATGTCCACCGTCGCCACGGCCCGCGAAGAACTGGCCGCGCTGCGGCACTGGGACGGTAAGCGCGCCGCGAGCCCGGACGTCGCGGCCGCGGAGCCGGCCCAGCCCGCCGCGGGCGAGGCGATACTGGCCGGCTGGCGGATGCTGTTGGACAACGGCCGATTACAAGACGGCGAGCCGCATCTGGCGGGAACCGCGCGCGAGCCCGTCGCCCGGCTGTCCGCCGATACGGCGGCCGAGATCGGCGCCGCCGACGGCGACGCGGTCACCGTCAGCACGTCGCACGGATCCATCAGCCTGCCGCTGGTGATCACCGACATGCCCGACCGGGTGGTGTGGCTTCCGGTGAACTCGCCCGGTTCGGCGATGCACCGCCAACTCGGCGTATCGGTTGGCAGCACCGTCAAGATCGGAGTTGGCTCATGACAGCGTTGACCGCGTTCGGGCACGACACCTGGTGGTTGGTGCTCGGTAAGGCGCTGGCGATCTTCGCATTCCTCATGCTGAACGTGCTGGTGGCGATTCTGCTCGAACGCAAGGTCCTCGGCTGGATGCAGCTGCGGCCCGGGCCCAACCGTGTCGGGCCGTGGGGTGCCCTGCAGAGCCTGGCCGACGGAATCAAGTTGGCGCTCAAGGAAACCATCACCCCGGGCGGCGTCGACAAGTTCGTCTATTTCGCGGCGCCGGTCATCTCCACGATTCCGGCGTTCACCGCCTTCGCGTTCATCCCGTTTGGTCCGGTCGTGTCGGTGTTCGGACACCGCACGCCGCTGCAGCTGACCGACCTGCCGGTCGCGGTGCTGTTCATTCTGGGACTGTCGGCGATCGGTGTGTACGGAATCGTGCTGGGCGGTTGGGCTTCCGGGTCCACCTACCCGCTGCTCGGCGGGGTGCGCTCCACCGCCCAGGTCATCTCCTACGAAGTGGCGATGGGGCTTTCGTTCGCGGCGGTATTCCTCTACGCCGGCTCGATGTCCACCTCGCAGATCGTCGCAGCGCAGGACCGGGTCTGGTACGCGTTCCTGCTGCTGCCCTCGTTCGTGATCTACCTGATCTCGATGGTCGGCGAAACCAACCGGGCGCCTTTCGATTTGCCCGAGGCCGAGGGTGAGCTGGTCGCGGGATTCCACACCGAGTACTCGTCACTGAAGTTCGCGATGTTCATGCTGGCCGAGTACGTCAACATGATGACGGTCTCGTCGCTGGCCACCGTCTTGTTCTTCGGTGGGTGGCACGCGCCGTGGCCGCTGAACATGTGGGCGGGCGCCAACACCGGCTGGTGGCCGGTGCTGTGGTTCACCGCGAAGATGTGGACCTTCCTGTTCATCTACTTCTGGCTGCGGGCCTCGCTGCCCCGGCTGCGCTACGACCAGTTCATGGGTCTGGGCTGGAAGCTGCTGATCCCGGCCTCGCTGGTTTGGGTGCTGATCGCCGCCGTCATTCGCACGCTGCGCAACCAGGGCTTCCAGCACTGGACCCCGATCCTGGTGGCATGCAGCATCGTGTTCGCCACGGTGCTCGTGCTGTTGCTGCGAAAGCCGTTCAGCGCGCCGGGCATTCGCGCGCTGGAGAAACAGTTGCGCCGCGAGGCGAAGAAGCTGCCTGCCGCGGAAAGCCCGACACCGGTATTCCCGACACCGCCGCTGCCGATGAAGTCCCTGGCGGCTGCGAGCAAGGAGGAAGCACGTGGCTAAATTCTTGGACGCCGTGGCCGGATTCGGCGTGACGTTCGGATCGATGTTCAAAAAGAACGTCACCGAGGAGTATCCGGAGAAGCCGGGCCCCGTCATGCCGCGCTACCACGGCCGTCACCAGCTGAACCGCTACCCCGACGGTCTGGAGAAGTGCATCGGGTGCGAATTGTGCGCCTGGGCGTGCCCGGCCGACGCCATCTACGTCGAGGGCGCGGACAACACCGAGGAACTCAGGTATTCGCCCGGGGAACGCTACGGCCGGGTCTACCAGATCAACTATCTGCGCTGCATCGGTTGCGGACTGTGCATAGAGGCCTGCCCCACGCGGGCGCTGACCATGACCAATGACTACGAGATGGCCGACGACAACCGCGCGGACCTGATCTACGAGAAGGACCGGCTACTGGCGCCGCTGCTGCAAGACATGCTCGCGCCGCCGCACCCCAGGGTCGAAGGCGCAACCGATAAGGATTACTACCAAGGCAATGTGACCGCAGAGGGGTTGCGGGAGACCCAGCAGTCCGGAGACTCCCGGTGATCGGATTGACCGGCCACGCCGTCGTCGTGGCATCGAGTTTTGCGCAAGACACCATCGTCCGCACGTCCACCGGTGAAGCGGTCGCCTTCTGGATGCTGGGCGTCCTGGCCGTGCTCGGCGCGATCGGTGTGGTCACCGCCGTCAACGCCGTGTACTCGGCGATGTTTTTGGCGATGACAATGATCATCCTGGCGGTCTTCTACATGATTCAGGACGCGCTGTTCTTGGGTGTGGTCCAAGTCGTGGTCTACACCGGCGCGGTGATGATGCTGTTCTTGTTCGTGCTGATGCTCATCGGTGTGGACTCCGCGGAATCCCTCAAGGAGACGCTGCGCGGCCAGCGGATCGCCGCGGTGGCGGCGGGTATGGGGTTCGGCATTCTGCTCATCGCCGCCATCGGCAACTTGTCCACCGGCGGTTTCGCCGGGCTCACCACAGCCAACGCCAACGGCAACGTGGAAGGGCTGGCGGCGCTGATATTTTCGCGGTACCTGTGGGCGTTCGAGCTCACCAGCGCGCTGCTGATCACCGCGGCCATCGGTGCGATGGTGCTGGCGCACCGCGAGCGCTTCGAGCGCCGCAAGACACAGCGCGAGCTCTCCCAGGAACGATTCCAGGCAGGCGGGCACCCCACCCCGATGCCCAGCCCCGGTGTGTACGCACGCCACAACGCCGTCGACGTGGCCGCGTTGCTGCCGGACGGCTCGTACTCGAAGCTTTCGGTGTCGCCGCTGCTGCAAAGTCGCGGCGCCGACGGCAAGAGGACCACTTCCACCGAGCCGAGCCCGACTCTCTCACAAGGCGGTACGTCGTGAATCCGGCTAACTACCTGTACCTTTCGGCACTCCTGTTCACCATCGGCGCCTCCGGTGTGTTGTTGCGCCGCAACGCCATCGTCATGTTCATGTGCGTCGAGCTGATGCTCAACGCGGTCAACCTCGCCTTCGTCACGTTCGCGCGGATGCACGGCCATCTGGACGGGCAGATGATCGCGTTCTTCACGATGGTCGTCGCCGCATGCGAGGTGGTCATCGGCCTGGCCATCATCATGACCATCTTCCGTACCCGCAAATCGGCATCCGTCGACGACGCGAATCTACTCAAAGGCTGAAGACGCCAACATGACTCAATACACGTGGCTGCTGGTGGCCCTGCCATTGGCGGGCGCCGCAATCCTGCTGTTCGGCGGGCGACGCACCGACCGGTGGGGGCATTGGCTGGGCTGCGCTACCGCGCTCGCGGCATTCGCGGTGGGCGTGAGCCTGCTCAGCGAGCTGCTCGGCCGCGCCGCCGACGACCGCGTCATCCACCAGAAGGTGTTCAGCTGGATCCCCGTCGGCCAGCTCCAAGTAGACCTCGGGCTGCAAATCGACCAGCTGTCGGTGTGTTTCGTGCTGCTGATCACCGGGGTCGGGTCACTGATCCACATCTATTCGGTCGCCTACATGGCAGAAGATGTCGACCGCCGAAGGTTTTTCGGTTACCTCAACCTGTTCCTGGCGTCGATGCTGCTGCTGGTCGTCGCCGACAACTACGTCGTGCTCTACGTCGGCTGGGAAGGCGTCGGCCTGGCGTCCTACCTGTTGATCGGATTCTGGTATCACAAGCCGACGGCGGCCACCGCGGCCAAGAAAGCGTTCGTGATGAACCGGGTCGGCGATGCCGGGCTGGCCCTGGGAATGTTCTTGATGTTCAGCACTTTCGGCACCCTGTCGTATGCCGGGGTGTTCACCGCCGCACCGGCCGCCAATCATGGCGCGCTGACCGCCATGGGACTGCTCTTGCTGCTGGGCGCCTGCGCCAAATCCGCCCAAGTCCCACTGCAGGCCTGGCTGGGTGACGCCATGGAGGGCCCCACCCCGGTGTCCGCGCTGATCCACGCCGCCACCATGGTGACCGCCGGCGTGTATCTGATCGTGCGGTCCAACCCGCTGTACAACCTGTCCCCCGACGCGCGGCTGGCCGTGGTCATCGTGGGTGCGGTCACGCTGCTGCTCGGAGCTTTCATCGGCTGCGCGAAGGACGACATCAAGCGGGCGCTGGCCGCATCGACGATGAGCCAGATCGGCTACATGGTGCTGGCGGCCGGCCTCGGCCCGGCCGGCTACGCCTTCGCGATCATGCACCTGCTCACCCACGGTTTCTTCAAGGCCGGGTTGTTCCTCGGCTCCGGCGCGGTGATTCACGCGATGCACGAAGAACAGGACATGCGCCGCTACGGCGGTTTGCGCGCGGCGCTACCCATCACGTTCGTCACCTTCGGCCTGGGCTATCTCGCGATCATCGGCGTGCCACCCTTCGCGGGCTACTTCTCCAAGGACGCCATCATCGAGGCGGCGCTGGCCGCCGGTGGCACCCAGGGTTACCTGCTGGGTGGCGCCGCGCTACTGGGTGCCGGCGTCACCGCGTTCTACATGACGCGCGTGATGCTCATGACCTTCTTCGGCAAGAAACGCTGGAGCCCCGGTGCCCACCCACATGAGGCGCCGGCCCTGATGACGTGGCCGATGATCCTGCTCGCCGTCGGCTCGGTGTTCTCCGGTGGCCTGCTGGCGGTAGGGGGCACCCTGCAGAGCTGGCTCGAACCGGTCGTCGGAAAGCATGAGGAAGTCACCCACGCGTTCCCAGCCTGGGTCAGCTCCGCGCTGGCGCTAGGTGTCGTGGTCATCGGCATCGCGGTGGCCTACCGGCTGTACGCGAAGATTCCGATCCCGCGGGTGGCCCCGCTCTCCGTGTCGGCGTTGACGACGGCGGTACGCAGCGACTTATACGGCGACGCCTTCAACGAGGAGGTCTTCATGCGCCCGGGTGCGCACCTAACTCACGCGCTCGTCGAGGTCGACAATGCGGGCGTCGACGGCTCGGTCAACGCACTGGCCGCGCTGGTGAGCTCGACATCAAACCGCTTGCGGGGGTTGCAA
Organism: Mycobacterium sp. 852002-51971_SCH5477799-a; assembly: GCF_001667145.1. Classification (GTDB taxonomy): domain Bacteria; phylum Actinomycetota; class Actinomycetes; order Mycobacteriales; family Mycobacteriaceae; genus Mycobacterium. The sequence continues at coordinate 7,304 of NZ_LZIF01000080.1, read as the reverse complement.
ACCGGCTTCGCCCGCAACTACGCATTGTCGATGCTGACGGGCGCGGTGCTGGTTGTCGCGCTGATCCTGGCGGTGCGGCTGTGGTGATTCGTGCCGGCGACGATGCGATGGGAAGCGATGATGAGGAGCGGCGCTGGTGAATAGCGTTCCATGGCTGAGCGTGCTGTGGCTGATGCCGCTGGCCGGCTCCGTGTTGATCATCCTGATGCCGCCCGGGCTGCGACAGCTCGCCAAGTGGACCGGTCTGGTCTTCGGCGTACTGACCCTGGTGGTGGCCATCGTGGTCACGGTCGGGTTCAAGACCGGTGGCGCGCCTTACCAATTCGTCGAAAAGCACCAGTGGATCCCGGCGTTCGGCGCCGGCTACACCCTGGGTGTGGACGGCATCGCGGTGGTGCTGGTGCTGCTGACGGCGGTGCTGATTCCGGTGCTGCAGGTGGCCGGCTGGAACGACGGGGATGAAGCTGACGACCCGCTGCGCCCGGCTGGCTTGCGATCGTCAGGTGGCAATGCTGACGACCCGCTGCGCCCGGCTTCGCCGCGCTTGCGATCGTCAGGTGCCAATGCTGACGACCCGCTGCGCCCGGCTTCGCCGCGCTTGCGATCGTCAGGTGCCAATGCTGACGACCCGCTGCGCCCGGCTTCGCCGCGCTTGCGATCGTCAGGTGCCAATGCTGACGACCCGCTGCGCCCGGCTTCGCCGCGCTTGCGATCGTCAGGTGGCGAGCGCAGCCGGGGGGTGCAGGCCTACATCGCCTTGACGCTGGCGATCGAGTCGATGGTGCTGATCTCGGTCGTCGCGCTGGACGTGTTGCTGTTCTACGTCTTCTTCGAGGCCATGCTCATCCCGATGTATTTCCTGATCGGGGGGTTCGGCGGCGGGCCAGGCAGGTCGCGCGCGGCCGTGAAGTTCTTGTTGTACAACCTGTTCGGTGGGTTGATCATGCTGGCCGCGGTGATCGGGCTGTACGTGGTGACCTCGGAACACGGTTCGGGCACCTTCGACTTCCGCGAGATCGTGGCCGGCGTCGCCTCCGGTCGCTATGGCGCGGACTCCGCGGTGTTCAAGGCGCTGTTCCTGGGCTTCATGTTCGCGTTCGCGATCAAGGCCCCGCTATGGCCGTTCCACCGGTGGCTGCCCGACGCCGCGGTCGAAGCCACCCCTGCCACCGCGGTGCTGATGATGGCGGTGATGGACAAGGTCGGCACCTTCGGCATGCTGCGATACTGCCTGCAGTTGTTCCCGGGCGCCTCAACGTATTTCCGCCCCCTGATCGTCGTGCTGGCGGTCATCGGGGTGATCTACGGCGCGATCGTCGCCATCGGCCAGACCGACATCATGCGGCTGATCGCCTACACGTCGATCTCGCACTTCGGATTCATCATCCTGGGCATCTTCGTGATGACCAGCCAGGGGCAGAGCGGGTCGACGCTGTACATGCTCAACCACGGCCTGTCCACGGCCGCGGTCTTCCTGATCGCCGGGTTCCTGATATCGCGGCACGGCAGCCGCACGATCGCCGACTACGGCGGCGTGCAGAAGGTGGCGCCGGTATTGGCAGGCACCTTCCTGGTCTCGGCCATGGCCACCCTGTCACTGCCGGGCCTGGCGCCGTTCATCAGCGAATTCCTGGTGCTGCTGGGCACTTTCAACCGGTACTGGCTGGCCGCCGCATTCGGGGTCACGGCGCTGGTGCTCTCGGCGGTCTACATGCTGTGGCTCTACCAACGCGTGATGACCGGACCGGTCGTCAGCGGCAACGAGAAGATCGGCGATCTGCGCGCACGCGAATTGATCGTCGTCGCACCGCTGATCGCGCTGCTACTCGTGCTCGGCATCTACCCCAAGCCCGTGCTCGACATCATCAATCCCGCCGTCGAGAACACCATGACCACCATGGGCCAGCATGACCCGAAGCCGACCGTCCCGGTGGGAACACCCAGACCGGCCGAACCACACCGGACCGCCGAAGGACCGCGATGACCCTCCCTACCCCGAGCATTCAGTACTTCCTGCTCTGTCCGACGCTCATCGTGTTCGGCGTGGCCGTGGTGGGCGTCCTCGCAGAGGCGTTCCTGCCCAGGCGAATTCGCTACACCGCGCAGGTGACGCTCTCGCTCGCCGGTTTGATCGCGGCATTCGTCGCGGTCATCGCCGTGAGCCGCTCGATCCAAATCCCGGGCCGGGTGGCGGTTTTGGGCGCCATGGCCATCGACCGCCCGACGCTGTATCTGCAGGGCACGGTGCTGCTGGTCGCGGTGATGGCGGTCATCTTCATCGCCGAGCGCGCCCAGCCCAAAGCGGAGAGCAAGGTGTCCGTGGGAGTCGGCAAGGCCGGCTCGGGCGGCCTGGACTCCTTCACGCCGCAGGCATCGGCGGTGCCCGACGGCGACGCCGAGCGCGAGGCCGAGCGGGCCGGGGCCGCCCAGACGGAGCTGTTCCCGCTGGCGCTGCTATCAGTCGGCGGCATGATGGTCTTCCCCGCATCCAACGACCTGCTGACCATGTTCGTCGCACTGGAAGTGTTGTCCCTGCCGCTATACCTGATGTGCGGCCTGGCCCGTCATCGTCGCCTGCTCTCGCAGGAAGCGGCGATGAAATACTTTCTGCTGGGCGCGTTTTCCTCGGCGTTCTTCCTCTACGGTGTCGCGCTGCTCTACGGCGCGACCGGCACGCTGCTGCTGACGGGTATCCGTGATGGGCTGGCCGCGCACGGCGACACCTCGATGGCGTTGGTGGGCGTCGCGCTGCTCTCGGTGGGCCTGCTGTTCAAGGTCGGTGCCGTTCCGTTCCACTCGTGGATTCCCGACGTGTACCAGGGCGCGCCGACGCCCATCACCGGCTTCATGGCGGCGGCTACCAAGGTCGCAGCTTTCGGTGCGCTGCTTCGGGTTATCTATGTGGCGCTGCCGCCGCTGCACGATCAGTGGCGCCCGGTGCTGTGGGCCATCTCCATCCTGACCATGGCGGTCGGCACCATCACCGCGGTGAACCAGACCGACGTCAAACGCATGCTGGCCTACTCGTCGGTCGCCCACGTCGGATTCATCCTCACCGGCGTCATCGCCGATAACCACACGGGCCTGTCCGCCACGTTGTTCTACCTGCTGGCCTACAGTTTCAGCACCGTCGGCGCGTTCGCGATCGTCGGCCTCATCCGTGACGCCGACGGAGTCGAAGACGCCACCCTGTCGCACTGGGCGGGGCTGGGGCAACGCTCACCCATTGTGGGCGTGATGTTTTCGATGTTCTTGCTGGCGTTCGCCGGCATCCCCCTGACCAGCGGATTCGTCAGCAAGCTGGCGGTCTTCAAGGCGGCCGCACAGGGCGGCGCCGTGCCCCTGGTGATCGTCGGTGTGGTCGCCAGCGGCGTCGCCGCCTACTTCTACGTGCGGGTGATCGTGTCGATGTTCTTCACCGAGGCGACCGAGGACACTCCGCACGTGGTCGCGCCGGGCTTCTTGAGCAAGGCCGCCATCGCGGTGTGTGCCGCGGTCACGGTGGCACTGGGCATCTTCCCGCAGCCGCTGCTCGATTTGGCCGACCAGGCCGCCGAGCTGCTGCACTGACGTCGTCGGCCGGCGTCACCGGTCAACTCATGAACGGTCGGATGGCCAGCAGGTAGATCACCAATGCACCCAGCGGGGCCACCAGTGGCAACCATGGCAACTGCAAGGGAAACGACGTCGCGACCAACCCGGCGAACGTAAACCCGACGGCGCCGGCCGCCGTCGGCCAGCTGTTCAACACCACCGGGGTGGACGCGCCGACCGCATGGCGGCATACCAGGTAGGCGGCGGCGCACAAACCGGACAGCGCGACGAATATCACCGACGGGTCGGACAGCATTGCGGTGACCGTGGCCAGCAGCACGGCAACCGTTGCGGCGGAGCGAAATACGATGCCGACCGCGACCGCAATCAGCGCCGCCACCCAGGCGGCCACCGGCGAGCCACGCCAACCATCGGCGGCCAGGCCGACCATGAGCAGACCGAAGCCCGTCGCGAACGCGGGCGCCCCAACCCGCGTCAGCGTGCTCACGCCGTTATCCACGCAGCCTCCCCCGCACTCGCCGGCGGCGATCCGGCAGCACACCCATGGACTGCTCAAGACCGCTATCGCCCGGCCACGACACGATGTCCACGCCGATGGTGGCCATGTCGCGATACATGGCGGAGCGTTGCAGCGCCCACATCCGATCCACCAACGGATCCTGTTCGTCTTCGAACGGCGAACGATCGAGAATGTCGACGGCCAGCACGACATGACCGCGCTTGCGCAGATTGATCAGGGCCAAGGCGAATTCGGTGTCGAGCAGGGTGGAGAACGCGATGACGATCGCCCCTGCGGGAACCGCCGCGCGCGGCGCCAATGTGCCCGTGGTCTGTTCGAATCGGTCGCCGGCGTTCAGGACGGTGTCGAGCACCCGATAGAACTGGCGCTGCCCGATGTCCGCGCCCAGCCAACGCGGATGGTTGCCCCCGAGAGCGACGATGCCGGCCCGATCACCGTGGCGCAATGCGGTTTGCACCACCTGCGCCGCCCCGCGCACGACGCGTTCGGTGGCCTCGGTCGCCGGACCCGCGGGCTGCCGGTAGCCATCGATCAAGACCACCACGTCGGCGGCGCGGTCGGTCAATCGCTGTGTCACATGCAATTGGCCGCGGCGCGCGCTCACCGGCCAATTGACCGCGCGCAGTTGGTCGCCCGGCACATAGAGGCGAATGTCGGCGTACTCCACACCTGGACCGACATGGCGGGTCAGGTGGGCGCCCAATCGGTCGAGCAGCTCGGTCTGCGGGATGGGCGTCTGCTGTGGCGGCGTCAAGGGAAACACGATGACCTCGGCGGCCCCGACCGTGGCCTTCCCGCTGAGCAGCCCGCCGCGGGCAACGACGTCGATGCGAGCCGCGATGGAGTACCGGCCCCAGCGCCGCGCGGCGGCTGTGACGGATTTCCGTTGAGCCACCTCGGATTCGGCGATTTCGAGCTCCATGCCCGCGATGTCCGGCACCGTGACCTGCACTGCCGAATCCCCGTCTTCTTCGGTTGTCCAAATCCTGATGTGCGCCTGGTCGTTTTCGAAGCAACGCTGCGCGTCAGGCTCGCCATGCACCTGAATCGTTGGGACCGGCCGCTGCCAGCTGATCGAACACAGCACGCCGAGCAGCGGTGCCGCGAACGCGATCAGCTGCCACCGCGAGCCGATCACGGCGGCGGCCATCGCGAACCCCGCGCACGTCGCGATCGCTCGCGTCAATTCCGATGCACGCCAGCGAAACTCGACCCCGACGCTGGACGTCACGCCGGGTTCTCTCCCCCGCCGGTGCCGGTTCGCGGCACAGGTAGGCGGTGCAGCAGCTCTCCGATTACGTCGGCGCCCTGGATCTTTCGTACCCACATCTCGGGGCGCAGGGTGATCCGGTGTGAGACCGCCGCGATGGCCAGCGCCTTCACATCCTCGGGGATGACGTAGTCGCGGCCGAGCAGCAGCGCGCGGGCCCGGGCGAGTTGCACGAGATCGAGTTCGGCGCGTGGGCTGGCGCCCACCGCAACCTGCGGATGGTGTCGCGTCGCATTGGCCAGCGACACCACATAGTGCAGGACGTCTTCGTGCACGGTCACCTGCTCCACCGATTCACGCATGGCCAGCAGGTCGTGTGCGTCCACGACTTGATTGACCGTCGGTTCCGCCGAACCGCGTTCGAGGCGGCGGCGCAACATCGAGGTCTCGTCCCGCTCGTTGAGATAACGCAGTTCCAGCCGGATCGCGAACCGGTCGAGCTGCGCCTCGGGCAGCGGATAAGTCCCCTCGTACTCGATCGGGTTGTCGGTGGCCAGCACGATGAAAGGCGCTGGCAGCTGGTGCGTTTCGCCGTCGATACTGACCTGGCCTTCGGCCATCGCCTCCAGCAGCGCCGCCTGGGTTTTCGGCGGTGTGCGATTGATCTCGTCGGCCAGGAGCAAGTTGGTGAAGATGGGGCCGGGCCGGAACGCGAAACGGCCGGACTGCATGTCGTAGATCGTCGAGCCGAGCAGGTCTGCCGGCAGCAGATCGGGCGTGAACTGCACCCGGGTGAATTGCAACCCCAGCGCGGCGGCAAAGGATCTCGCGATCAGCGTCTTGCCGAGGCCGGGCAGGTCTTCGATGAGGATGTGGCCGCGCGCGAGGACCGTGGTGAGGATAAGCCGCAGCGCGGAGCGCTTTCCCACCACTACGCGTTCTATTTCGTCGAGAATCGCCTCGCAGTGGGCGGTCGTGGTTGCGGCCGGCAGCGTCATGTCGGGATCGCGCCTCCTGTCATACCTGCTCCAGCTTTTGCAGGATCTCTTGCAGTGCCGCACGGCCCGGGCCGGGTTGGCGGTCACCGGTGCGAGTGACGTTGTTGGGATTGACCCATTCCCACAGTTCCGGGCCGAAGAGGATGCGCCCGGTTGCGTGGTAGGACACCGGATCCTTGGACTGCCTTTGGCCAGTTGTCATCTCGTAGCGGCGCGCGAGCATCGGGCGCAGATGCCGGTCCCAGTCGACTCGGGTGGACTCCGACCACCGAATCGTCGTCTCGGTGGTGGACAGCCAGCGGCGCAACGAATCCCCGAGATCGTCGGCGTCCGGCTCCGCGTCGGCTTCGTATCCACGCGCCAGGGCGCGACGCAGGCTGAGCAGCACCAGGGCCAGCCCCAGGCCGGAGGCCGCCAGCACCCACCGTCGATCATGCTGCGTCAATGCCAACAATTCGATGCCGATGATGAGGCAAATACCCAGGGACATAATCTTTTTCATGCCGCACTCCGCGAGCCCAGCTCGTCGAGGACCAGTCGAAGGACGCGCACCGCGGTGTCGCGGTGGCCCTCGTTCATCACGTGGGGGCTGAATCGCGCTTCGGCGAACAGGTTCACCAATTCAACGGCGTTGTCAGCGTGCAGAGCGTGGTGCTCAACCGCGCGGGCCAGCACCTCGGTCGGGGTGTCGAATTCCTGGGGCACCGCGCCGGGAACCTGTGCGAGTTCACGTTCCATCGCGGCATAGCAGGCGATGATCGCCGCTCGCGGCTCTCGGCTCAGGTCGGTCATCTCGGCCAATCCACGCTCGGCCGCTCGCGCCAGTGACTCCGAACGCGCTGGGGGCGCTGGGGCTTCCGCCGGCTCGTCGGCGATGGCCTGAGCCGCCGGACGCCAGCGCCGCCGCGCCGACGCGATAGTCCCGGCGACGAACATCGCCAACATCGCGACCGTGCAGGCGAGCAGGATCCCCAGCATGTTCTGCGAGGCGTCGCGAGGACGGTGCGGATGCTGCGGCGGG
>NZ_LZIF01000079.1 GCF_001667145.1 Mycobacterium sp. 852002-51971_SCH5477799-a | reverse complement strand
ACGCCCTCAGACCCCGACGCGCACGCCGACACCGGCGTGATCACCCCGGCCTTGGCGTGCCGCTCCAGCCCCACCGCCGCCGAGGCGCCGTTGGGCATGTATTTCTGCACCCCGAGCGGCGAGACGGCCTTCATACCACGTTGGCGCATGTCGTCGTAGCTGTAAACCAACTCCTCCGAGGACCCCAGGCCGGTGCCGATGGACACCATCAGCCGGTTGCTGTCGACCTCGGGGGAGCCGGCGTTCTCCCAGACCCGGCGGCCCAGAATGGTGGACATCCGCTGCAGGTAGCCCGTCCGGCGCAACTCGATACGGGTCATTTGGCTGTCGAATTCCTCCAGCAAATGCCCGCCGATGCGCACCGGCAGGTCGAACTCCTCGACGAACGGATCCTCGAGTTTGCGGATACCACTTTGGCTGTCCAACAACAGCTTCCAGGTGTTCTCGGCATCAGTTGCCAACGCGGTCGTCATGGCGACGCCAGTGACGACCACGTTCGGGAGCGTTTTCCCGGTAACCAGCTCTGTCATGGGTATTGCGAACGTTCCTTCCGTGCTCAGTAACGCCCGAAGGCGAGTGCCACGTTGTGGCCACCGAACCCGAACGAGTTGTTGATCGCATAACGGAATTCGCCGTAGCGAGGTTCGCCCGCGACAACGTCCAAATCGATCTCGGGATCGGGTGTTTCGTAATTGAGTGTTGGCGGTATCACGCCGTCCCGAAGGCTCAATACCGTGAGAACAGATTCCAAAGCTCCGACCGCCCCAATGGAGTGCCCCAGAGCCGACTTCGGTGCGTACACCGACGCCTCCTGGCACCCCGCGACGCGAATGGCGTTGGCCTCGGCGGTGTCGCCGATCGGAGTTGCCGTCCCGTGGGCGTTGACGTGGTCGACGTCCTTAGGGGACAACCCCGCCAGCTCCAGCGATCGGGTCATAGCGCGACCGGCGCGCACGCCGTCCGCCGCCGGCGCCACCATGTGGAACGCGTCCGAGGTGATGCCGGCACCCATCAACCGGGCCAGCGGCTTGGCGCCCCGGGCCTTCGCGTGCTCTTCGGTCTCGATGATCATTAGCGCACCGGCTTCACCAAACACGAAGCCGTCGCGGTCCTTGTCGAACGGCCGCGATGCGCGCTCCGGCTCATCGTTGCGCGTCGACATGGCCCGCATCATCGAGAACGCCGCGATCGGCAGCGCTTCGATGGGACCCTCGACACCACCGCAGACGGCGAAGTCGGCGTCACCCATGACGATCTGACGCCACGCGTGGGCGATCGCCTCCGAGCCCGACGAGCAGGCCGAGACCGGGGTGATGACCCCGGCGCGGGCGCCGAGCTGCAGGCCCACCACCGCCGCGGCGCCGTTGGGCATGATCATCTGAACGGCGAGCGGCGACACCTTGCGGGGGCCCCCCTCGTTCATCAGGTCGTAGGTCTCCACGATCCTCTCGGCGCCACCCAGCCCGGTGCCGACCACGACCGAGAAACGGTCGGGGTCGACCTCCGGGCTGCCGGCGGTCTCCCACAACTGACCGCTCAGATATTTGGCCAGCCGCTGGACATACGACATACGTCGCAGGTCGAGCCTGCCCATGTGCTCGTCGATGGGCTCCTTGAGGTGGCCACCGATCTTGACGGGCAGATCCCACTTCGTGACAAACTCGTCTTCGAGGATGTGGATGCCGCTTTCGCCGGCCAGCAAACCCTTCCACGTGCCCTCGATGTCCGGCGCGATCGATGTCGTTGCCGCGACAGCGGTTACCACAACGTTGGGGTAACCGCCATTAGCAGTGGAAGGCTTGCTCACTTGCTGTCCGCTTCCAGCCTTGCCTTGACGCTGGCCACGGCCTCGGGGTTCTCCGACTCGAGCTTGGCGCGCAGCGCGGCGGCGGCTTCGGGGTCTTCTTCCTCGAGCTTCTGGATGTAGGAGACGACGTCACCGACGGTACGCAGACCGGCGAGGTCCTCGTCGGGGATCTTGACGCCGTACTTGTCCTCGGTCTGAACGGCGATCTCGACCATCGACAGCGAGTCGATGTCCAGGTCGTCGACGAAGGACTTCTCCGGGGTGACCTCGGAGGGCTCGATACCGGTTACCTCTTCGATGATCTCGGCGATACCGGCGATGATTTCTTCCTGGCTGACAGCCACAGCGTGCTTCCCTTCGTAATGTGTTGTGTGTTAGTCGAATTGACGTGCTATGCGGTTGTACTGGTTCTGCAACTGGCCGAGCTGGCTTTAGAGCTCGGCCAAAGCGTCCAGGTCTGCGGGAGACTTGACGGCACGAGCCGTGATCCCCCGAAGTTCTCGTTTGGCGATGCCGGTAAGGGTTCCCGCGGGCGGGAACTCCACGGCCGCAGTGACTTCCAAATCGCGCAGCGTCGCGGTGCACAGGTCCCAGCGCACCGGCTGGGTCAGCTGGGCGACCAACGCCTCCATCGCCGCGGTCGCCGACGTGACCGGCTTGCCGTCGCGGTTCGACAACAGTGTGGCGGTGGGCTCGGACGTCTGAACGGCGGCCGCCGCGGCGGCGTAGCCGTCGAGCGCCGACGCCATGTATTTGGTGTGGAACGCTCCGGCCACACCCAGCGCGCGCACCCGGGCCTTTTCCGGCGGGTCTTCGGCCAGCTTCTCCAGCGCGGACAGCGAGCCGGCGGCGACGATCTGCCCGGCCGCGTTGCGGTTGGCGGGGAACAGGTCAAGCTGCTCGAGCCGGGCAAGAACCTCGCCCTCGTCCCCTCCGAGCACCGCCGACATGCCGGTGGGCTCGACGGCGCAAGCCTTGGCCATCTCGGCGCCACGGGTGGCGGCCAGCGCGACGGCGTCGTCGGCGGCGATCACGCCGGCGATCGCGTACGCGGCGATCTCGCCGACGGAGTGGCCGGCGACGACCAGGTCCGCACCCGACAGCAGGCCGCGCTTGGTCAGCTCCTGGTGGGCCAGCAGCGTGGCGGCGACAACCAGCGGCTGGGTGACCGCGGTATCGGTGATCTCTTCGGTCGATGCGGTGGTGCCCAGACGCACGAGGTCGAGGCCGCTAGCCTTGGACCACAGCGCCAACTGGTCAGCAGCGCCGGCGAGCTCCAGCCACGGCGAGAGCATCCCCTCGGTCTGCGAACCCTGTCCGGGCGCAAGCAATGCAATCACGTGTTTAAGAGAACACTGTGGAATCGGTTTTGGCGGGTGTATCAGATTATGAACCTCGTCTTAGGTTTTTGTGGACTCCCTACAAAACAGCTCCGTAAGCTACAGGTTTGATATCGTGCCGCGATCTGTTGCCTGGGTCACTGTCACCCGGATTGCCGCGCAGCAACCCCTCTGACCGGCAGCGGAACCGCCGGCATCGCACTGCTGTCGGCCCTTGACGGATTGGTCGGATAGTTGAGCTGGCCGACCGTCGCCGCCACTCGCAGCACGTATGCGTCGCGCGGCTGCATGGGATCGCGGCCGGTGAAGTCGGCGATCCGCTTGAGTCGGTAGCGCACGGTGTTTGGATGAACGAACAACTTTCTGGCGCAGGCCTCAATTGCGCCGCCACAATCTAAGTAAGCGTCCAGGGTCTCGATCAGCGTGGGACCCGCGTCGGCCAGCGGGCCCATCACGTCGGTGTGCAGCGCCACGATCGCCGACGCATCACCCATCAGCGCCCGTTCGGGCAGCAGTTCGCGGGCCGGAACCGGCCGCGGCGCTCCCCGCCAGCCGCCCACGGCGTTCATCCCGGATATCGCCTCGCTGGCGCTGTGGTAGGCCGCCGTCAGCATGGGCGCGGTGGGTCCGACGACCACGGGCCCGTCGGCGAACGCCTCCAGCAGGTCGCCGAGGAATTTGTCGGTTGGCGACAATTGGCCGGACACGATGGCGACCAGCCAGGTGCCATGCACGTCGGTGAGGGCCGCGCGCCCGTGCCGCGCGGCGATGTCGCGGACGTGCTGACTCGCGCGCTCGCTGTCGGCGGGGCCGGTCGATCCGTCGCGGCCGGGGGCCGGGGTGCCGACCACGACCGTCGCCGGGGCCGTCGTGTCCCAGTTCAGTGCCGCGGCGCGGGACAGCAGCTCGGGGCCGGTGTCGCCGCGGACCACCGCGTCGACGACGCTGGCTTCCATCCGGCTGTCCCAGGTGCCGCGTGCCTCGGCCGCATTCGCGTAGGCAGTGGCGGCGGTGAACGCCAAGTCGCGGCTGTACTTGAGGATGCCCACGGTCAGCGCGGTCAGCTGCTCTTCGGAGCGGGCCAGCAGCGGGACCACTTCCTCGAAGAAGTCCATGGTCACGCGCGCCATGTCGACGCTGTGGCGCAGCGCGATGCGGCGGGCGAGGTCCTGGGGCACCAGCTCGAAAGCCTGCGCGGTGTGGCTGACGTTGCTGTGCGGGTCCTGCATCCACTCGGCGAAGTTGTTGATGGCCGTCTGCACCACCAGCGCCATGCTGGCCCGCTGCGACGCTTCCAAGTCGACGAAGAACGGCAACCGATCGCCCATCACCGAGACCGCTTCGGTGGCCAGCCGGCCGGAGTACTGCTTCAACCGGCGCAGGACGGAGTCCGGCACCGTGTCCAGCAGCTCCAGGGGCGATCGCGGCTGCTTGGCGAACGGACCGGCGAAGGGGTTGTCATTCACCCCTAAAACCTACGCGTTATTTCTAGAAGTTTCCGCCAAAGGAGCCGCGCGGCGGTTCTTAAGAACGGCTCCCGGCTTGTCAGTGGTTCGAGTGTGCGGCCAGCCGCACCCTCGGCGACCACTGTGCGGCTCGGCGCACGCTGGGCGCAGGGCCAGGCCGAGCGCAGAAGCCTGCGCGTCAGGCCACCCCGGGGTCCGACGTCTGTTCCGGAGCGGCCTGCACGTCGTCGATCTTGTACTGGCGGGCTGCGGCGATCGGCACCGACGGGTCGATCTCACCGTCGCGTGCCAACGCCTCCAGCACCGCAACCACCTGCGATTCGGCGTCGGTGTTGAAGTACCGCCGCGCCGCCGGCCGGGTATCGGAGAAGCCGAACCCGTCGGTGCCCAGGGTGACGTAAGTGCCCGGCACCCAGGGCCGGATCTGCTCGGGGACCGCGCGCATCCAGTCCGACACCGCGACCACCGGCCCGCTCGCGTTCGAGAGGGCTTCGGTGACGTACGGGACGCCGGCCGGCCGGTCCGGATGGCGCAGTCTGGCCCTGTCGACGGCCACGCCGTCGCGGTTCAACTCGCCCCAGCTGGTCACCGACCACACATCGGCGGCGACATCCCACTCCGCGGCCAGCATCTCCGCGGCGTTCAGGGCCGACGGCATCGCCACCCCGGACGCCAGGATCTGCGCGTTGCTCGTGCGCTGTTCGGTCGCGACGCGGTAGCGGTAGAGACCCCGCAGCACGCCCTCGGGGTCGAAATTCTCCGGCTCCGGCGGCTGCACGTACGGCTCGTTGTAGACGGTGATGTAGAAGAACACGTCCTCGGGGTCTTCCCCGAACATCCGCGCCAGGCCGCTCTCCACGATGTGGGCGATCTCGTAGGCGAAAGCCGGGTCGTAGGCGACTACCGCCGGGTTGGTGCTGGCCAGTAGCAGCGAGTGGCCGTCGGCATGCTGCAGGCCCTCGCCGGTCAACGTGGTGCGCCCGGCGGTGGCTCCGAGCAGGAAGCCGCGGGTCATCTGGTCGGCGGCGGCCCACAGGCCGTCCCCGGTCCGCTGGAAGCCGAACATCGAATAGAAGATGTAGATCGGGATCATCGGCTCGTTGTGCGTCGCATACGACGTGCCCGCCGCGATGAACGACCCCACCGAGCCGGCTTCGTTGATGCCCTCGTGCAGGATGTGGCCGCCTTCGCTTTCCTTATAGGCCAGCATCAGCTCGGCATCCACTGCGGTGTACAGCTGGCCGTTGCGGTTGTAGATCTTCAGCGACGGGAACCACGAGTCCATCCCGAAGGTGCGCGCCTCGTCGGGGATGATCGGCACGATGCGCGGCCCAACTTCTTTGTCCCGCAACACTTCTTTGAAGGTCCGCACCGTCGCCATGGTGGTGGCGACCTCCTGGTTTCCCGACCCCTTCTTCAGCGCGGCGTAGGTGTCGCGGCCGGGCAGCCGCAGCGCCTTCGTCTTGGTCCGCCGCTCGGGCAGGAAGCCGCCGAGGGTGCGCCGGCGATCGACCATGTAGCGGATCTCCTCGGCATCGGAGCCGGGGTGGTAGTAGGGCGGCAGGTAGGGATCCTCTTCCAGCTGAGCATCGCTGATCGGAATACGGATCGCGTCGCGGAAGTCTTTAAGGTCTTGCAGCGCAAGCTTTTTCATCTGATGTGTGGCGTTGCGGCCCTGGAAATGCGCACCCAGCGAGTAGCCCTTGATTGTCTTGGCCAGGATCACCGTCGGCTGGCCCCTGTGGTCGACGGCGGCGCGGTAGGCGGCGTAGACCTTGCGATAGTCGTGGCCACCGCGCTTGAGATTCCAAATCTCCGAGTCGCTCATGTGCTCCACGAGAGCCTTGGTGCGCGGATCGCGGCCAAAGAAGTGGTCGCGCACGTACGCGCCGTCGTTGGCCTTATACGTCTGGTAGTCGCCGTCCGGGGTGGTGTTCATCAGGTTGACCAGCGCGCCGTCGCGGTCGGCGTGCAGCAGGGCATCCCATTCGCGGCCCCACACGACCTTGATGACGTTCCAGCCGGCGCCGCGGAAGTATGACTCCAGCTCCTGGATGATCTTGCCGTTGCCGCGCACCGGGCCGTCGAGGCGCTGCAGGTTGCAGTTGACGACGAACGTCAGGTTGTCCAGCCCCTCCAGCGCCGCGACGTGGGCCAGGCCGCGGCTCTCCGGCTCGTCCATCTCGCCGTCGCCCAGGAAGCACCACACGTGCTGGTCGGAGGTGTCCTTGATGCCACGGTCGTGCAGGTAGTGGTTGAACCGCGCCTGGTAGATGGCGTTGAGCGGACCCAGGCCCATCGAGACGGTGGGGAATTCCCAGAAGTCGGGCATCAGCCGCGGGTGCGGGTAGGAGGGCAATCCGCCGGCGGCGTGGCTGTGCTCCTGCCGGAAGCCGTCCATCCGGTCGGCGGTCAACCGGCCTTCCAGGAAGGCACGGGCGTAGATGCCCGGGGACGCGTGGCCCTGAATGAATACCTGGTCCCCGCCGCCGGGGTGCGACTTGCCGCGGAAGAAGTGGTTGAACCCGACCTCGTACAGCGCCGCCGACGAGGCGTAGGTCGAAATATGGCCGCCCACACCGACTCCCGGGCGCTGGGCGCGGTGCACCATGATGGCCGCGTTCCACCGGATCCACGCGCGGTAGCGCCGTTCCACATCCTCGTCACCGGGGAACCACGGCTCTAGTTCGGTCGGAATGGTGTTGACGTAATCGGTCGACGTCAGCGACGGGAGGGCGACGCGCTGCTCGCCGGCGCGTTCCAGCAATCGCAGCATCAGATAGCGCGCCCGAGACGGGCCGGAGCGCTCCAGCAGTTCATCGAAGGACTCCAGCCACTCCGACGTCTCTTCTGGATCGATGTCGGGTAGGTAAGAGGCCACCCCCTCGCGGATCACCCGGACGCGATCGGGTTCCGTTGCGCCGTGGGGATTTGCGGCCAGATCGTGGCGCACGAACTCAGTTGTCAACGCACTACTCCTGTTGTTGTCGGAATGTGTGCCGTAACGGGTGGGTCGCACCCTGCCACCATCGTGCCGCACAGGTGTCGCGCGCCGATAGTCGACGTCGGCTAGCTGACGGAGCGTCACCTGGCGAACACCAACTCGGCGGGTCTGGGGCAAGCACAGAGGTCACCCGGTAACGTCAGCCATGTGCTCATCCGGTGGGGTGCCGTCCCTCAGGCGCAGGTGAAGGCTTTGCCCCGGCGCGGGGCCTTGGCGCTGGGTTGTGTCGCCGTGGCGCTGATGGGCATCGTCGGGTGCACCTCCGTCACCAACGGCACGGCTACGCCCGACACCAAGGTGGCGCCGGCCTACCGTCAGTCGGTGTCCGCGTCGGTGTCCGCATCGTCGGTGACTTCGAGCGTCCGGGAGTCACAGCGGCAACAATCGCTGACGACCAAGGCGGTGCGCACCGCCTGCGCCACGCTGATCACCACCAGCAAGAACGCGATCGACAAGACCAACGAGTTCGTGAAGGCGTTCAACGCAGGCCGCGGCACCGGGCCGACCGAAGGACCGGCCATCGACGCCCTCAACGACAGCGCCACCACGGTGGGCAACAGCTTCAGCGATGCGATGTCGCAACAGATCAAGGACGCCTTCAACGCCTACATTGACGCCGCACGCGCGGTGGCCAACGCCATCGGCACGCACGCGGGCACCGGCGAATTCAACAAGCGGGTCGATCAACTCAACGATACGAAGAAGAACGCGGTGAAACTGTGCCTGGCAACGTAGTGATGCGGAAGTATGGACCGGGTTCTGGCTGTGCGACGATAATCCTCAATCGCATGGCGCGCGGACGTTAAGGAGGCTCCACGGTGGTCGCGGCGGATCACGCCCCGAGCTACGCCCGCAAATTGGGCATCCAACGGGACCAAGTTGTCCAGGAGTGGGGCTGGGACGAAGACACCGATGACGAGATCCGCGCCGCGGTCGAGGAAGCCTGCGGCAGCGACTTGCTCGACGAAGACACCGACGAGGTAGTCGACGTCGTCCTGCTGTGGTGGCGAGACGGTGACGGCGACCTGGTGGACACCCTGATGGACGCGATTGGCCCGCTGGCCGAAGACGGCGTGATCTGGGTGCTGACGCCCAAAACCGGCAAGCCCGGACATGTGTTACCGGCCGAAATCGCGGAAGCCGCCCCCACCGCCGGTTTGATGCCGACCTCGTCGGTCAATTTGGGGGACTGGAGCGCCAGCCGGCTGGTGCAGCCCAAATCCCGCGCCGGGAAGCGTTGATGCTGTCCATCGGCACCGCCGCCCCGGATTTCACCTTGCGCGACCAGAATCAACAGCGCGTCACGCTGAGCTCCTATCGGGACGCCAAGAACGTCCTGCTGGTGTTCTTCCCGCTGGCATTTACCGGGATCTGCCAGGGTGAGCTGGATCAGTTGCGTGACCACCTGCCTGATTTCGAAAACGACGACAGCGCCACGCTGGCGATCTCGGTGGGGCCGCCGCCCACCCATCGGGTCTGGTCGCTGGACAGCGGCTTCACCTTTCCGGTGTTGTCGGACTTCTGGCCGCATGGCGCGGTCAGCCAGAGCTATGGCGTGTTCAACGAGGACGCCGGCTACTCCAACCGCGGGACGTTCGTAGTCGACCGGTCCGGGATCATCCGCTTCGCCGAGATGAAACAGCCCGGCGAGTCCCGCGACCAACGGCTCTGGACCGATGCCCTGGCGGCGCTGCGGGCCTGAGACGGGCTCGACATTTTGGGAACTTGGCCTTCGGACGGGTAGCCTGCCCGGGGCAACGGGCGCGTAGCTCAGTGGTAGAGCTCTGGTTTTACACACCAGCGGTCGGCGGTTCGATACCGTCCGCGCCCACCAGTGTTTACGCAGGCCAGCGTCGCATGGCCGGCCTGTTGGGTTTGGCGGCGAAATCCGACTGGACGGTGTCGAGCGGCGTTCGTGAGCCGTCGGGTCTTGACCGAATTATCCGAGTGTGCTTCGCGCCGGGCCCCCCGGCGTTACTCTTTGCCGATGATCGCGGGCGACAAGGCGCCTGACTTCACTCTGTTGGATCACACCGGTCGGCCCCGGGCGCTGTCCGCGCTCCTCGCCGAAGGGCCGGTCGTGCTGTTCTTCTTCCCACTCGCGTCCTCACCGATCTGCACTGCCCAGGCTTGTCATTTTCGGGACCTGAGCAACGAATTCGTGACGGTGGGCGCCCAGCGCGTGGGCATCAGCACCGACACCGTCGACAAGCAGGCCCACTTCGCCCAGCAGCGTTCGTTCGACTATCCGCTGCTCTCCGACGCGGACGGCGTGGTGTCCGAGCTGTTCGGCGTGCGCCGAGGCAGGTTCGCCAAGCTGCGTAAATCCGTCGCCGCGCGGGATGAGGCCCGGCGTGGCCGGCACACCCGGCGCCGCGGCCTGCTGGCCCGGCTGCTCCCGGTCAGACGGACCACCTTCGTCATCGACACCGATCGGACCGTACTCAAGGTGGTCTCCAGCGAGCTGCGTGCATCGGTGCACGCCGATCAGACCTTGTGGTTCTTGCAGCACCACATGGGGCCGCATAGTTCGCCACATGCCGGGGGGAACACTCCGACACGCATCAGCAGGCGGAGGCCGAGGGCACAGAGTCAGAGGCCGCGAACGAGCCGAGTCTCGTGCGGCCGTACGCGCTGACGGGAGGCCGTACCGACGCTGGTGTCGAATTGGCACTCGAGGCTCCGGTCGAAGCGCTCGACTCCGCAACGAAGCCGCCGCGCTGGCCGAGAAACGATGTGCGGGGCCAGATTCTGACGTATTGCGTGCAGAGCCCGTCGGTCGCAGAGATCGCCGCTCGTCTGTCCCTGCCGCTCGGTGCGACGCGGTTTCTGGTCGGGGAACTGGTGACACAGGGTTACCTGCGGGTGCACGCACCCCTCGGTGCCTCGATGACGATCGACGAACGACGTGAGCTGATAGGCAGGACCCTCAGTGGCCTGCGAGCACTCTGACGGGTCGGGCGCCGCCTCGGCGTAAGCCTAGGGCCGACGCGCCAGGGTGCGTGCCGCCGGTCACGCGACGAGGGGCACTATGAACGCGTGAAACCGTTCCGCATCGACGTTCCTGACGACGTTCTCGACGATCTGCGCTCGCGGCTGGCCCGCACGCGTTGGCCGGAGGCCGAATGCGTGGACGACTGGAGCCAGGGCGTGCCGGTGGCCTACACCCGCGAGCTGGCCGACTACTGGGCCAACGACTACGACTGGCGAGCGCGGGAGGCCGCGCTCAACCGCTTCGATCAGTTCACCACCGAAATCGACGGTCTGGACATCCATTTCATCCATCAGCGGTCCCCGCACGCAGACGCGTTTCCACTGGTGATCACGCACGGCTGGCCGGGTTCGGTCGTGGAGTTCCACAAGGTGATCGAGCCGTTGACCAACCCCGCCTCGGGGCGCGCCGAGGACGCCTTCCACGTCGTATGCCCGTCGCTCCCGGGGTATGGGTTCTCCGGAAAACCCACCAAGACCGGCTGGGGCGTGGAAAAGATTGCCGAGGCATGGGAAACGCTGATGCTGCGCCTGGGTTACGACCGCTACGGCGCCCAGGGCGGCGACTGGGGCGCCGCCGTCACCACACAGATCGGCCGCAACGTCGGCCACTGCGTGGCCATCCACCTGAACATGCCGGTCGGCCGGCCCACCAAGGACTCGCTGACCAACCCGACCGACGAGGAGCAACGAGCGCTCGCCGGGTTGGCCAACCACCGCAAGTGGGGCACCGGCTATTCCAAGCAACAGTCCACCCGGCCACAAACACTGGGCTACGGGCTGGCCGATTCGCCGACGGGCCAGCTGGCCTGGATCGTCGAAAAGTTCTGGGACTGGGCCGATTGCGACGGGCGTCCCGAAAACGCGGTCAGTCGTGACGAGCTGCTCGACAACGTGATGGTGTACTGGGTGACCAACACCGCCGCGTCCTCGGCCCGCCTGTACTGGGAGAGCTTTGCGGCGTGGGGTGGTGGGGGTCGCGTCGAATTGCCCACGGGCGTAGCGGCTTTCCCCGGCGAGCTGCTCAAGGCGCCACGTAGCTGGTGCGAGCCGGTCTACAACATCACCCACTGGACGGACATGGCGCGCGGCGGGCATTTCGCCGCGTTCGAACAACCGGAGCTGTTCGTCGAGGACCTCCGCGCGTTCTTCGCGACGGTGCGCTGAGCCGATCAGCCCGGCGGGGCGAAGAACTCCAGGGCGATGCCGTCGGGGTCGCGAAAGCTCAGTCCCGACCCGTAGGGCGCATCCACGATGCCGCCGTGTTCGATGCCCAGTTCGCCCAGCCGGGTGACCCAGTTCTGCAGCTCGGCGCGGCTGGCGCAACCGAAGCCGACATGGTCGAGCCCGACGCGATGTTCGCTGAACTTCTCGTCGGGCGCCTTGCGGTCATGCTGATGGATGCCGAATATCGTGCCCGCGTCGAGCATCCACACCTGATGGTGAAATCCGGCGTCGGTGTGCTCGTCGAGGATCGGGTCGGCGCCGAGCAGGTTGCGATACCACGGGCCGCTGATCTCGACGTCGCGCACCGTGACCGCGACGTGGTTGAGCGCTGGAAAGGTCATGCCTGGCCACGCTAGTCCGGTTTGCGCGGTGTGCCGACCATCGGGCCGCTGGCCAAGTCGCCATCTAGACGATCCGCCGGCCCTGGCGCGCGCGAGATCGCATGTCCCACAGATAGATTCGGTATCCGAAGATCCAGGCCGCGTGTGGGATCAGCCCGTCGGCCAGCCGCAGGGCGGTCAGCAGCCAGCCGAAGCGGCGCTGCTGGGCGGGCGACCAGTCCAGCTGCATCAACGCCCGGAATTCGGGAGCCAGGAACCCCGTCGTCGCGAACAGGTTGAACGGGCCCGCCAGCACCTTCGCATGATGACGTTGGCGGCGGGCAACAACGTCGCCGCCGGGTTCAGCAGGTCAGCGATCCCGGTGGCGGGCCGCTTCACCGCCGACCTTGCCTGCTGGGCCTCATGCCTTCGAGTAGACCATCGCCGGATCGGCACGATCAATGGCTACGGGCTGCGGTGGACGCTGGCCGTCCTGATCGTGCTGGTCATCGTCGTCCTGATCGTGCTGGTCATCGTCGTCGTGATCGTGGCGGTCGCCTCGTCGAGGGGGGCGCGACGCCCGGTGTGAGACGCTGCCGAGGTGGTTGCGAGGCAGACCCGGATCGTGGGCGTGGCGATCGGCTACCTGGCCGACCGCGCGATGGGCGACCCGCGACGGGGCCATCCCGTCGCGCTCTTCGGCCGAACCGCCGCCGCGCTGGAGAACGTGACCTACCGCGACAGCCGGATCGCCGGCGCGGTCCACGCCGGCGCGCTGATCGGGGCGGTGGGCCTGCTCGGCCTGGCGGTGCAACAGGCCGCCGCGCGCCGTGGCCGGGTGGGGTCGATCGCGGCGACCGCGGCGGCCACCTGGGTGGCGCTGGGCGGAACCTCGTTGGCCCGCACCGGCCTGGACATGTCGCAGCGGCTGGAACGCGGTGACGTCGAGGCCGCCCGCGCGCTGCTGCCGTCATTGTGCGGGCGTGACCCGGCGGCGCTGGACCGCGCGGGCCTGACGCGCGCTTCGCTGGAATCGATCGCCGAGAACACCTCCGACGCCCAGGTGGCACCGCTGCTGTGCGCGGCGGCCGGCGGCGTACCCGCGGTCCTGGTGTATCGCGGCATCAACACCCTGGACTCGATGGTCGGTTATCGCTCGCCGCGCTATCTCCGTTTCGGCTGGGCCGCAGCGAGATTGGATGACGTCGCCAACTTCCTGGCCGCGCGGGTGACGGCGTCGCTGGTGGTGCTGCTGGCGCCGGTGGTCGGCGGATCATCGGCGGGTGCGGCACGTGCCTGGCGCCGCGACGCCGCCCGTCACCCCAGCCCCAACGCCGGCGTCGTCGAGGCGGCCTTCGCCGGGGCGCTGGGCGTGCGCCTGGGCGGTCCCACGCAATACCGCCACGGGCTGCAGATCCGGCCCACGCTCGGCGATGGCCGGGCGCCGACGGTGACCGACCTGCGGCGCGCGGTGACGTTGTCGTTGCTGGTGCAAGCGGGTGCCGCGGTGTCGGCCGGACTGTTGACGTACCTGTCGGGTTACCGCCGGCGACCGTAGCGGTCGGCGAGTTTGGCCTCGACGGACTGCGGCGCCTCGGGCGCTTCGGGCGTGGGTGCCGCGGCGGGCGACTGCCGGTGTTGCTTCTCCTGTCGGCGGGCGCGGATCTCCGAGTAGGCGAAATAGCCCAACCCGATGGGGGCGAGGATGCCGAACGCTATCCATTGGATGCCGTAGGACAGGAACGGGCCGGCGTCCAGCTGCGGCACGCCGACCACACCGAGCCCGCCGGGCTGACCGTCGATCAATTGCAGGTAAGACCCGGCCAGGGGGGTCTTGGTCAGCACCGCGACCTGTTTGGTGTCGATCGAATACACCTGCTGCACACCGTCTCCCACGAAGGGATCCTTGTTGGCCGCTGCGGTTTCGGAGTTGCGCAGCCGCGCCGTGATGGTCACCGTTTGCGCCGGTGGGCGGGGGATCGGCGGGACGTGAGACCCCTCCAGGGGGCGCACGTAGCCGCGGTCGACCAGGACGGTCGGCCCGCCGTCGACCACAAAGGGCGCCAGCACCTCGAATGCCGGCTTCGAGTCGATCACCCGCAACCGGGCCAGCACCTGCACGTCCGGCAGATAGTGTCCGGTTGCGGTGACCTGGCGCCACTGCGCGCCGGGCGCCGCTGAATTCTGCTGCGGCAGTAGCGTTTTCAGCGGAACCGGCGCGGTATTCAGCGAAGATTCGATCTGGCGGTTCTCCTGCGACGTCCTGCTGTGCTTGCCCAGCTGCCACGGCGCGAGCACCGTGAAGCACAGGTATGCGAAGGCGACGACCACCAGTGCCAGCACGATCCAGCCCGGGCGCAGCAGAAAGGGCAGCCGGCGCATCAAGTGGATCCGTTCTGCGCGAGCCGTTCGTCGACCCAGTCGTGTAGACCCGGCAGCGCCGCGTCGATGACGGCGTAAACGCGTTCAAAGTCTTCGGTGTCGCCGTAGTAGGGGTCGTCGACGTCGGGGGTGTGGGCGCCGGTGCGCGGATCGAAGGACCGCAGCATCCGGACGCGCTCCTCGTCGGCGCCCAGCTGCCGCAGCATCCGGGCGTGGTTGCGGTCCAGGGCCACCACCAGATCGGCCCCCAAATGTTCGGCGCCGACCTGTGCGGCGCGGTGCTCGCACGCGTAGCCGTGGGCGCGCAGCACGCCGGCGGCCCGCTCGTCGGCGCACTCGCCGACATGCCAATTGCCGGTGCCGGCGCTGCTCACCCGCACCGCGTCGGCCAGGCCCCGGCGGCGCAGCTGGTCGGCGAACATCTTCTCGGCCATCACCGACCGGCAGATGTTGCCGGTGCACACGAACGTGACGTGCAGCGCCTCGCGACTAGACACCCAGCGTCCTCCGCAGCTCGTCGATGGTCGAGGCGTGCGTCACGCCGGGCGCGGCCGTGTCGCGCCCGGCTGCGCGATCCGGGAAGTCGGCCTTGCCGTAGCCCCAGCCGACCACCACGGTGTCGATGCCGTGGGCGGCCGCACCGTGCACGTCGTGGCTGCGGTCACCGACCATCAGCACCCGCTCGGGCAGGGGCTCCAACTGCGACAGGGCATGGGCCAGCACCTCGACCTTGGTCTTGCGCGAACCGTCGGGGCTCGCGCCGGCGATGACCTCGAAGTGCTGGTCAAGCCCGAAATGAGCGAGGATGCGCCGCGCCGTGGGCTCCAGCTTGGAGGTGGCGACCGCCAGCCGGACGCCGGCGGCGCGCAGATCCACCAGCAGTGTCTCGATCCCGTCGAAGAGCGCGTTCATCGCCCAGCCCCGGGCGCCGTACTCGGCGCGGAAGGCGGCGATGGCCTCCTCGGCATTGTCGCCGAGTTCCATGGCGCGGAAGGTGTCGTCCATCGGCGGGCCGACGATCTGAGCGACGAGATCGCCGGGCGGCACCGGGGCGCCGATGTGGTTGAGCGCATGCAAAAAGCTGGCGACGATCCCTTCCGCGGAGTCGGTCAGCGTGCCGTCGAGATCGAAGATCACCAGCTGCACCGCACCGGGGGAGGTGGCGTCGCCGGGGGCCTGGCAATCGGCCGGCCTTGTGCCTGTCACCGCACCATTGTCCTCGATGGGTGTGGCCGGGTGTGACGGTGTTGCCCGATGCATCCCCGGGCGGTCGGCCCGGCGCACTAGTGTTTCACGGATGGCGAGTCTGAACCTGAGCCCGCCTGCGGCGCGCTACCACGGTGATCAGGCCGTCGCGCCCGGGATGCTGGATTTCGCCGTCAACGTCCGGCACGGCAGACCGCCGGAATGGCTGCTGCGACGGCTGGCCGAGCGACTACCCGACCTGGCGCGCTACCCGAGCCTCGACGACGTCCACCGGGCGCAGGACGCGGTCGCCGAGCGGCACGGCCGGACCCGTGACGAGGTGCTGCCGCTGGCCGGCGTGGCCGAGGCGTTCGCCCTGCTGGCCAACCTGCGGCCGCAGCGGGCGGTGATCATCGCGCCGGCGTTCACCGAGCCGGCCGTCGCGCTGACCGCGGCCGGGGTGCCGGTGCACCACGTCGTGCTGGAGCCGCCGTTCGGCCTGGCCGGTGCCACCGTCCCCGACGACGCCGACCTCGTCGTGGTGGGTAATCCGACCAACCCCACCTCGGTGCTGCACACCCGCGAACAACTGCTGGCGTTGCGCCGGCCCGGGCGGATCCTGGTGGTCGACGAGGCCTTCGCCGACTCGATTCCCGGTGAGCCGCAATCGTTGGCCGGCGACGCGCTGCCCGACGTGCTGGTGCTGCGCAGTTTGACCAAGACGTGGGCACTGGCCGGGTTGCGGGTGGGCTACGCGCTGGCCGCCCCGCAGGTGTTGGCGCGGCTGAGCGCGCAGCGGGCGCACTGGCCGGTGGGGACGCTGCAGCTGACGGCCATCGCGCAGTGCTGCGGTCGGCGGGCCGTCGCCGACGCGGCCGCCGGGGCGAGTCGATTGACCCGGCTGCGCGCCGAGATGGTAGCCGGCCTGACGTCGGTGGGCGCCGAGGTGGTCGACGGCCGGGCTCCGTTCGTGCTGTTTCGCGCACCGGACGCGGTCCGGCTACGAAAAAGACTGCATGACAGGGGGATTGCCGTCCGCCGCTGTGATACGTTCGTCGGCTTGGACGAGCGATACCTGCGGGCCGCGGTGCGCCCCGAGTGGCCGCGACTGGTACAGGCGATTTCGGAGGCGGTCACGCCGGAGGGCATCGGGGGGCAGCGGTGAGCGTGAAGCTGGCCGAGGTGATCGCGCTGCTCGACGAGGCCTACCCGCCGCGGCTTGCCGAATCGTGGGATTCGGTGGGCCTGGTGTGCGGCGACCCCGACGACGAGCTGGACTCGGTGACCGTCGCGGTCGACGCGACACCGGCGGTCGTCGACGAGGTTCCCCGGGCGAGCCTGCTGCTGGCCCATCATCCGCTGCTGTTGCGCGGCGTGGATTCCGTGGCGGCCAGCACCCCCAAGGGCGCGCTGGTGCACCGGCTGATAAAGACCGGGCGTTCCCTGTTCACCGCGCACACCAATGCCGACTCGGCCCGCCCGGGCGTCTCCGATGCGCTGGCCGAGGCCCTGGGCCTTAGCGTCGAGGCGGTGCTCGAACCGGCATCGGGTGGGCCCGACCTCGACAAGTGGGTCGTCTACGTGCCTGCCGAGAACGTGGAAGCGGTGCGGGAGGCCGTGTTTGCGGCCGGCGCCGGCCACATCGGCGACTATTCGCACTGCAGCTGGACCGTCAGCGGTATCGGGCAGTTCCTGCCGCACCAAGGCGCCTCACCCGCGGTGGGCAGCGTCGGCAATGTCGAGCGCGTGGCCGAAGACCGGTTCGAGGTCGTCGCGCCCGCTCGATCCCGTGCCGCGGTGCTGGCGGCGATGCGCGCCGCCCACCCGTACGAGGAGCCCGCCTTCGACATCTTCGCGCTGGTGGCGCCGCCCAGCGACGCCGGGCTGGGCCGTATCGCGACATTGGCCCGCCCGGAACCGTTGCGCGAGTTCGTCTCCCGCGTCAGCGCAGCGTTGCCGCGAACATCCTGGGGAGTGCGGGCGGCGGGCGACCCCGATACGCCGGTGTCGCGGGTCGCCGTCTGCGGCGGCGCCGGAGATTCGTTGCTGGCCGCGGCGGCCGGTGCCGGTGTGCAGGCCTATGTCACGGCCGACCTGCGCCACCATCCGGCCGACGAACATCGCCGCGCCTCCGATGTGGCTCTGATCGATGTGGCACATTGGGCAAGTGAATTCCCTTGGTGTGAACAGGCCGCCGGGCTGCTGCGGTCGCGTTTCGGTGCCGAGCTCCCGGTGCGGGTGAGCTCGATTCGCACCGATCCGTGGAATGTCGAGCAGGTTCGCAACAAGTCCCAGGGGGATGGGTCATGAAAGCCGAAGTGGCACAACAGCGTTCGTTGCTGGAATTGTCGAAATTGGATGCCGAGTTGTCCCGGATCACGCACCGGGCCACGCATCTGCCGGAACAGCAGGCCTGCGAGCGGTTGCAGAAGGAATTCGAGGCGGCCGGGGATCGGTTGGCCACCCTGCGCATCGCCGTGGAAGACATCGACGCCCAGGCGTCGCGGCTCGAGGCCGAGATCGAGACGGTGCGCCAGCGCGAAGACCGCGACCGCTCGCTGCTGCAGTCGGGAGCGACCGACGCCAAGCAACTGTCGGATCTTCAGCACGAGCTGGAGACCCTGCAGCGTCGTCAAACCAGCCTGGAGGACTCGCTGCTGGAGGTGATGGAACAACGCGAGGAGCTGCAATCCCAGCTGGACGGCGAGCAGCAGACCCTCACGTCACTGGAGGCCGAGATGGCCAGCGCCCGCGAGGCTCTCGATGCCGCGCTCGCCGAGATCAGCGAGGCGCGCGAGCTTCAGTCCTCGCGACGTGACTCGCTGAGCGCCGAGCTGGACCCGGCGCTTTCCGCCCTCTACGAACGTCAGCGCGCCGGGGGAGGCGCGGGCGCCGGGCAGCTGATGGGGCGCCGGTGCGGGGCCTGCCGGCTCGAGATCGACCGCGGCGAGCTGTCCCGCATCTCGGCGGCGGCCGAGGACGATGTGGTGCGTTGCCCCGAATGCGGCGCGATCCTGCTGCGGGTCAGGGGTTTCGATCAGTGAAGGTCCTCATCGAGGCCGACGGCGGATCACGCGGCAATCCCGGACCGGCCGGATACGGTGCGGTGGTGTGGACGGCGGACCGCGCGACCGTGCTGGCGGAGGCCAAGCAGGCGATCGGCCGGGCAACCAACAACGTCGCCGAATACCGGGGCCTGATAGCTGGTTTGGACGACGCCCTGAACCTGGGCGCCACCGAGGCTGCGGTGTACCTGGATTCCAAGCTGCTGGTGGAACAGATGTCCGGTCGGTGGAAAGTCAAGCACCCCGACCTGATCGAGCTGCATGCCGAGGCCCGGAACCGGGCCAGGCGGTTCGCCAGCATCAGCTACTCGTGGATTCCACGGGAGCGCAACACGCACGCCGATCGGTTGGCCAACGAGGCGATGGACGCCGCCGCCGAGGTCGACGACGCGGCGGAAAAGCCCGGGCCGGCTGAACAATCCGACCCGGCGGAAAAGCCCGAAGCGCCCATGACCGTCCCGCCTCCGTCGGCGCCCGGCTGGACCGGCGCACGCGGCACTCCGACCCGCCTGCTGTTGCTGCGACACGGCCAGACCGAGTTGTCGGTGCAGCGCCGCTATTCGGGCCGGGGCAACCCGGCGCTCACCGAGCTGGGGCGGCGGCAGGCGGATGCGGCGGCGCGTTACCTGGCGCAGCGCGGAGGGATTTCGGCGGTCTTCGCCTCGCCGTTGCAACGGGCTTATGACACCGCGGCGGCGGCGGCCAAGGCGCTGGGCCTGGACGTGACCGTCGATGACGACTTGATCGAAACGGATTTCGGTTCCTGGGAAGGGCTGACGTTCGCCGAGGCCGCCGAGCGCGATCCCGAGCTGCACGGTCGCTGGCTGCGCGACACCAGCACCGCACCGCCGGGCGGGGAGAGCTTCGACGCGGTGGCCGATCGCGTATCGAGGGTCCGTGACCGGATCGTCGCCACGCAGCGGGGCACGACGGTGCTGGTGGTCTCGCACGTGACACCCATCAAGATGCTGCTGCGCGAGGCGCTGGACGCCGGCCCCGGCATCCTGTACCGCCTGCATCTCGACCTGGCATCGTTGAGCATCGCCGAGTTCTATTCCGACGGAGCGTCTTCGGTGCGGCTGGTCAACCAGACGGCGTATCTGTAAACGTCACTCCCGTTCTTGGTTGAGTCGCGGGATCAGGCCGCCGGCCAACACATCTTCGACTTGTCGCGGCGAGAGTCGATGCCGCACCGCGAACGACGACTTCTTGCCGGCGTTGTCGACCTGCAGGACATCCTCTTTGTCGATCGCGTTCAGATTCTGGAAGCGAAGCGTGTCGTCTTGGTCGATCGAGTCGTAGTCGTCGGGATTTTCGAACTCGAGCGCCAAAATGCCATAGTTGGCCAGGTTTTGCCAGTGGATGCGCGCGAACGACTTGGCGATGACCACGCGCAACCCCAAATAACGCGGTGCGATCGCGGCATGCTCACGCGATGAGCCTTGGCCGTAGTTCTCCCCGGCGACGATGACGTGCCCACTGTCGTCGGCCTTTTGCGCCCGCTCAGGGTAGGAGTCGTCGATTCGGGTGAAGCTGAACATCGCGAGCTTCGGGATGTTGGACCGTAGCGGTAGGGCCTGCACGCCGGCCGGCGAGATCTCGTCGGTGGAGACGTTGTCACCGACCTTGAGCAGCACCGGCGCCTCGAGTTCGTCCGGCAGCGGCGACAATTCGGGCAGGCTGGAGATGTTGGGCCCCTTCACGGGTTCGACACGCTGTGCCTCCTCGGCGTCGAGCGGAGGCACCAGCATCGCGGTGTTGATGGAGTTGCGCTCGGGCAGAACGAGTTTCGGGTACTCCATCTGCTCCTCTTTGGCCCAGTCCCGCGGGTCGGTGATCACTCCCGTCAGCGCCGATGCCGCGGCGGTCTCGGGCGAGCACAGCCAGACCGCGTCCTCCTTGGTGCCTGACCGGCCGGGGAAGTTGCGGGGCATCGTGCGCAGCGAGTTGCGACCGACCGCGGGGGCTTGGCCCATGCCGATGCACCCCATGCAGCCGGCCTGGTGGATGCGTGCGCCGGCCACTACCAAATCCAGCGTCGCGCCCATCTTGGTCAGGTCGGCCAGGATCTCGCGCGACGTCGGGTTGATGTCGAAGCTGACTTGGGGGGCCGTCTGGCGTCCCGCCACTATCGCGGCCGCGATCGCGAAATCGCGCAAGCCGGGGTTGGCGCTCGAACCGATCACGGCCTGGGCGATCTCCTCGCCGGCCACCTCGCGAACCGGCACCACGTTGCCCGGTGACGACGGTTTGGCGATGAGCGGCTCGATCTGCGACAAGTCGATCGTGTCCTCGACGTCGTAGCCCGCGTCGTCGTCGGCCAGCAGCTCCGTCCAGTCGTCCTCGCGTCCCTCGGCGCGCAGGAATTCGCGAACGGCTTCGTCGCTGGGAAACACCGTCGTCGTGGCGCCGAGTTCGGCTCCCATGTTGGCGATGACGTGGCGGTCCATCGCCGTCAGCGTCGCCAGGCCGGGACCGTGATACTCGATGATCCGGTTCACCCCGCCCTTGACGTCATGGCGGCGCAGCATCTCCAAGATCACGTCTTTGGCCGAACACCACTGGGGCAGCTCGCCGTCGAGGCGCACACCCCAGACCTCGGGCATCCGGATGTGCAGTGGCCGGCCGGTAATCGCGAGCGCCACCTCGAGACCGCCGACACCGATCGCGAGCATGCCCAGCGAACCGGCCGCCGGAGTGTGGGAGTCGGAACCCACCATCGTCTTGCCGGGGATGCCGAAGCGCTGCATGTGGGTTGGGTGCGAGACTCCGTTGCCCGGCTTGGAGAACCACAGGCCGAAGCGCTGCGCCGCAGTGCGCAGGTATTCGTGATCCTCGGCGTTCTTCTCGTCGCCCTGCAGCAGGTTGTGATCGACATACTGCACGCTCACCTCGGTGCGGGCGCGATCGAGTCCGAGCGCCTCGAGTTCCTGCATCACCAGCGTGCCGGTCGCATCCTGGGTCAGCGTCTGATCGATGCGGATCGCGATCTCTTCTCCCGGCGACATCTCCCCGGACTCCAGATGCGAGCTGATCAGCTTGTGCGCGACGTTCATGGCCATATCCGGGGGTTACCCCGGTCCGGCGTGTTCTAGCGCGATTCGAATAGCCGACGTTTGGCGTCGGCCGACGCGTCAACGAGCCAGCGTGATGGCGCTTTCCGGGCAGTTCTGTTCGGCCGTGGCGGCCTGCGATTCCAGGTCACCGGACACCTCGTCGACGAGCAGCACGCAGTGGCCGACCTCGTCGGCGTCAAAGACGTCGGGTGCCAGGGTGTAGCAGCGCCCGTGCCCGGTGCACCGGCCCGGGTCGACGGCTACGCGGGCCATCTGCGCCGCTCCTCATCGCTTCGCTCTGCATCGTCGCCGGCGCGGGTCACGACACCGGAAACACCAGCGGCAGCGACTCCACGGAGCGCAGCGCGGCGGTGTAGGAGAGCTCGGCGCCGGGTTTGATCTCGTAATCCGGTATGCGCCGGTGGAATTCGCGCAGCGCCACCCGCAGCTCCATGCGGGCCAGGTGCGAGCCGAGGCAACGGTGCGGTCCGCCGCCGAACGCCCGGTGCCGGTTGGGATTGCGGGTGAAGTCCACCAGCTCCGGGTCGGGGAACTCTGCCGGGTCGGTGTTGGCGGCCCCCAGCAACGGGCTGACCCGTTCCCCTTTGCTGATCGGACACCCGCCGACCTCGACGTCCTGGATGGCGACGCGGGCGACGCCGGGCACTGGTGTTTCCCAACGCAACAACTCCTCGACCGCACCGGGCAGGACGTCGGGTTGCTGGACAAGCTGATGACGGTGATCCGGGTGACGCGCCAGGTACACGAAGAAACAGTCGAGCGAGTCGGTGACCGTGTCCAGTCCGGCGATCAGGAACAGGAAGCAGATGTCGAGCAGCTCGTCGCGCGACAGGGGCTGGCCCGCACCGTCTTTGAAGTTCGCGGCGATCATTGCCGACAACACGTCGTCGCGGGGGCTGGCGATGTGGTCGTCGATGGCGCGGTCGAAGTATTCGTAGATCTGTTGGGCCACGCCCGCGGAACTCTCGTGGCGGCGGTCGAAACCGGAGTCGCCCTCCGGCCGGATTACGCCGTCCTTCCACACCAGGAATTGGTCGAGGTCGTCGAGCGGCAGGCCGAGCAGCTGCAGAAAGACGGTGCAGGGTAGCGGCACCGCGAACTCGGTGTGGAAGTCGCACTCGCCCCGGCCGGCGAAGCGATCGATCATCTCGTTGACCAGCTCGGTGACGCGTGGTTCGCGTCGGGCCATCTCCCGCGGAGTGAAGAGGGGATCGAGGATGCGCCGGTACTTCGCGTGCTCGGGCGGGTCGATTTGGAGTGGGATCAGTGGCCGCACGTTGCCCAGGTCGACTGCGTCCATGTTCGACGAGAACAGCTCGGTGTGTTTGAGCGCCATTTCGATGTCGGCCAGGCGGCTGAGAACGACCGCCTGCGGCGACCGGAATACCGGGCTGGTTTCGCGCAGCGCCTTGTACATCGGTTGCGGCTCCGCGAGTCCCGTCCGGGTCTGGTCGACGAAACTTTCGGCTTCTGTCATGCGGTCAGCCTGGCACCGACCCGCCTATTGGGCAATGGGCTAATACGCATCAATCATGCAGGTGGAGCCGCTCGCCGTGCGGTCCGAAGATGACAATGGCCTCCACCGGCCGGTCCACCACGCCGAACCAGTGCGGCGTCCACGTCGAGAACTCGACGGCTTGGCCCGGGTCGATGGTGAAGTCGCGTTCGCCCAGGATGAGCCGCAACCGGCCCGCCAGCACATACATCCAGTCCTGGCCCTCGTGCACCGGCAGCTCGGCCGGTGGCGTGCGGCGCCGAGCGCTGACCCGGACCTTGAATGCGTGCAGGCCCCCCGCGGGGCCCTGGCGGGTCAGCGGCCAATAGGTGACGCCGTGATGGGTGTGCGCGGTGCCGCGCACCCTCGGGTCGGGCGTTGGCGGCGCCTGCAACAGCTCGTCGGTGCTCACGGCCAGGGCCCGGGCCAGTCGCGGCAGGTGATCCAGTGCCAGCCGGCGCTTCCCGGATTCGAGACGGCTGAGCGTCGAGACGTCGATGCCAGCGCGCTCGCCCACCTCTTGTAGCGTCAGGCCGCGCTGCACGCGCAGTTCCCGCAGTCGCCGCCGCACCAGGGTATCGATGCCGGGTGTAGTTTTTGCCTGCATGGCAAATCAGCTTGGCAAACCCGCAGCGGGTAGGCAAGCTCGCGGTGTGGAGAACTCTTGCAAACCTGATGACGCCCAGCAATTCTGGGAGGAGCGCTACCGCTCGGCGGAGCGGGTGTGGAGCGGACGGGTCAATCCTCGCCTGGCCGAGGTGGCCACCGGCCTGCCGGTCGGCCGGGCGCTCGATCTGGGCTGCGGGGAAGGGGCCGACGCGTTGTGGCTGGCCGAGCGCGGCTGGGAGGTGGTGGCCGTCGATATCTCGGCCACCGCGCTGCAACGCGCCACCGAGGCCGCGGCGGCACGGAACATGCTGGAACACATCGATTTTCAGCGCCACGATCTCAACGAAAGCTTCCCGGAGGGCACCTTCGATCTGGTGTCCGCGCAGTACCTGCACTCACCGGCGCGATTGGAACGCGACGGGGTGTTGCAAAGGGCGGCCGAGCGGGTGAATCGTGGCGGTGTGCTGTTGATCGTCGACCATGGAGCGCCCCCGCCGTGGGCAGAGCATCGCGATCACCACTTCGAGGACATCGACGAGGTCCTCGCGTCGCTGCACCTGGACGCGCCGCGCTGGACGCGGCTGCGGACCGAGGCACTCGAGCGCGAAATGGTGGGTCCGAACGGCGAAGTCGGCATGATGGCCGACAATCTGATGGTGCTGCGGCGAACCGGGTAGCCCGCCTACGCCGCGTCGTGGAAGATGAGCCCCATGGCATAACGCTCCCCGGAGCGAACGACCGAGACGCCGTGGCGCACCGGCGCCGCGGACCAACCCCGGGCCGACCGCACCGGCCGCTCCCGGGTGGTGAAGACATACCCGTGTCCCTGCGGCAGTTGTGTTGCCATGCCGCGGGATTGGGCTCGCAGCCGTTGTTCGACGAGCAGGAACTCGCCGCCGGTGTAGTCGGTGTCGGGGTTGCTCAGGTTGATGACCACCTGGAGCGGAAAGATCAACTCGCCATACAAATCCCGATGCAAGGCATTCCAGTCGCCCGCACCGTATTTCAGCATCAGCGCAGTCGATCTGCCCTGGCCGGCGGCGTGGCAGGTCGCCAGCCATTCGTCGAGGCTGTCCGGCCAGGGTGCGTCGCGGCCGAGCTTGCCCCACCAATCGCGCGCTATCGGCAGCAGCCGGGGGTAGAGCGCCTGTTTGAGCTGTTCGATCGGTTCGGGGTAGGGCGCGTGGAAATAGCGGTATTGGCCGGCGCCATAGCGTTTGGGGGCCATGTCAATGGTCGACCGAAACAGCTCGTCGTCGGCGTAGAGCTTGCGCAGCCGGGCCGCTTCGGCGGGCGTGACCAGCCGCGGCAGCAGCGCGCCGCCGTACTCGTCGACCGCGGTGGCGATGGCGTCCCAATCGCCTATGTCGACGCGCTTTTTCCATCGGTCCATCAGGTCCACGATAGAGCCGCGCGGGCCATAGTTGCTGGCCCCAGCATGGGTGCAGGTAGTACCGTGGATCGTCGCGGACGAGTTGGCCGGGCGGCCGCGGACCGTCGCAAGCGGTTCGAGGAAAGTCCGGACTTCACAGAGCAGGGTGATTGCTAACGGCAATCCGAGGTGACTCGCGGGAAAGTGCCACAGAAATCAGACCGCCACCCTCGCGGTGGTAAGGGTGAAACGGTGCGGTAAGAGCGCACCAGCATCCCGGGTGACCGGGGTGGCTAGGCAAACCCCACCCGAAGCAAGGCCAAGAAGGCCGCGCCGAAAGGCGCGGCCGCGCAGGCGCTCGAGGGCTGCTCGCCCGAGCCTGCGGGTAGGCCGCTCGAGGCACCCGGTGACGGTGTGTCCAGATGGATGGTCGCCGCCGCGCCGCCGTTGCTTATGCGCGGCGGCGGGGAACAGAATCCGGCTTACAGGCCAACTCGTCCGCCTTCTAATGTCCCGCTTTGCGGACCGCTTTGGCGAGTTTGCGCAAGGTGTCGTCGAGTTCGTCGCGGCAGCGGTCGGCCAGGTCGGCCTCGCGCTGATACAGCAGCCCGTAGGTGAAGGTGTCCTCGCCGGCGGCGTGCGCGGCCTCGGCCTCCTGCCTGAGGTGTTCGCGGCTGACGACGCTGTCCTGATGGTCGCCGAGCAGCGACTGCACCGCCTTGGCCTGCTCGGACACCCCGGCCGCGCCGGTGGCGGCGGCGGTGTAGCGAAGTCGCTTGGCGCGCTTGCGGATTCGATGTATCGCCTCGTCGCGTTGGTGTTGGTCGCCCGGGTGCTCGCGGTCGACCTGCGCGGCGGCCTTGTGGGCCTTGCGGACCTTCTTGTACGCGGCGTCGATGGTGACCGGGGCCTGTTCCTCGACCATCGCGGCGCCGGGGGTTTCGGCCGCAATCAGATCGAGGGAGTCCAGTAGGCGGAAGTACCGCTGCGAGCGCATGGCGATCAATGACCGGCGCAGCCCGACCTGGTAGCGCCGCTGGGCACCCCCGACCAGACGTTCGCGCACCGGTCCGCGAACCAATTCCGGTGCGAGCAAGTCCAAATCGCGCTCGTATCGCTCGGCGAGCACCTCGGCGTCGCGGGCCACACCCAGAATTCCGGCGAGCTCACGCAACTCGTCCAGAACCCAGCCCTCGTCGGGCAATCCGAATGACTCTTGGTAGTCGCGCAGCAGGCTGCGCAGCTTGCGGGTGGTCACCCGCATCTGGTGAATGGAGTCGTAGGCGTCGGCGCGCACCGCGCGATCCCACACCACAAGCTCGCGTACTTGCTCGGCGATCGCGCGCTGCAGCGGATCCTCGGAAGGCTGAGCGCCGTTGGGCGGCGTGGCGCCGAGCACCCGCGCCAGCTTGGAGCCGTGACCTGCCGGTACGGCGCCGGCGTCTAATAGCCGGTTGCCCAATCGGTTCAGCAGCTCGACGCCGGCTGTTCCGTTGGCGAGTCCGCTCGCTTCGAGAAGCTCCAATTCCCACTCGCGCCATTCCTGTTCGGTTGGCGCCGAGTCGGTGTCTTCGGATCCCCGGGTCGCCCACGCTGTGACGTGGTCGTTGCTGAACTCGGCCAGCGCGGTGCCCGCGGCGTCGTACAGCACTTGGCTGTCGCGCCGGGTGGTGATGCGTGCGACCGGCTGCAGCGGGCGGTCGCGGACGATTGCCAGCACTACATCCGTCAGCTCGGCGGGCACGGAATCGTTTCCGCCCGAGGCGTCCAGCGGTAGGCGGACCTCGGTTCGGGAATCCGGACCGGCCGGCAGCTTCAGGTGCCAGCCCGCGTCGGAGCCACCGGTACGGCGGCGCAGGGTGATCTTGTTGCGCGCCAAATCGTGTATGGGGGTGTCGAAGTACGTCGCATCCAGGGTTTGCGTCGGCGACTTCTCGACGTGGGCAACCGCGGCGATCCCTTCGAACGAGGGTGACACGGTGGATTCGACTACGTCGAACTTGCGCTCGACCTCGAGATAACGCGAGGGCTGCGGCGCTTTTGCAGGCATCTTCTTGGGCTCCGTTGCGGGCGCGTCACCGCGG
Organism: Mycobacterium sp. 852002-51971_SCH5477799-a; assembly: GCF_001667145.1. Classification (GTDB taxonomy): domain Bacteria; phylum Actinomycetota; class Actinomycetes; order Mycobacteriales; family Mycobacteriaceae; genus Mycobacterium. Next base: position 21,541 of record NZ_LZIF01000079.1, on the reverse strand, counting down.
CCGTGAATGGACGGTGGGAAATGAGCACCCATAGCCTGCCATACAAAAGCGACGTGCCCGCCGCGGATCGTCCGGTGGGTGAAGCGCCCGTCGCGGCCGCCGTTATGGCGGGGGAGGAGCCGTCGTGTCGTCCTCCGGCAGCGGCGCATAGACGGCCGGCGGTGGAACATAGCGTTGGATGTTGTCGGCGATATTGGTGCACCCGCTGACGGAGACGCGTCGCCCGGCGTTCACGCAAACGGTCGCCTCCGACCGATCGGCGGAGTGCGCGACAAGGATGCCGGGAGTTGCGGCCAGGCCGGCGAGCACTAGCACTGCGGCAAACCAGCGGCGCCGTTTCATTTGCGGTCTCCTTCCTGCCATTCGAAAAACATTCTGCCGTCGGGGGGCGACGGGCGGGCCGAGATTGAAGTATTTGTTTGCCAGCCGATTAGCGCATGCGTGGCGAAAAAACCCTTATGGTTTGCGGTACGAGCTACGGCCGCGGTTGCGGAAGCGGAGATGAAGGAGCGTTCCCATGGTGTCTTTTGTTCGCCCCACGGTCCGGGTCGTCGCCGACGCAATGGCGGTCGGCGCGGTAAGTGCGGCAATGCTGTTGGCGACGGCGGGTTCGGCTGCCGCGGACTGGCCGATGGACGATCCGGAACCGACGCCGTCGTCGCAACCGAATTGCACGGCCGCCGATCTTGCCCAGGTGTCGTCGGGCGTGGCCGCGGCGACGTCGGACTATTTGTTCGCGCACCCGGACGTCAACGCGTACATCACCGGTTTGAAGGGGCAGCCCCGTGATGACTCGCGTGCCCAGTTGAAGCAGTACATGGATGCCAACCCGCAGACCCACGCCGACCTCGAGGGCCTTCGCCAGCCGTTGACCGATTTCCAGAATCGGTGCCGCTGACCGTTTGCCGTCAGCCGGCCGGTGGTGGTGGCGGCTGCTGCATGTGTATCGCCAGGTCGCTCAACTCCAGAATCGTCTGCATTTCGGCGTCGCGGAATGGCCGTCCGTCGGGACCCAGCAGATCGTGAAACCACTCCTGCGGCATCGCAGGGTCCGGCTTCGGGTGGTCCCAGGAATCCCAGGGGAAGAATGTCTGCGTCTTCCCGGCGACCAGACCCCAGTTGAACGCGCCGACTCCTGCCCTCTTTGCGATCGGCAGGATGCCCTGCACCGTGCTGCCCAGCGGGCGGGCCATGTACTCGGTGCACAGGATCGGGCGGCCCAGCGGGACGAGCTCGGCGATTCGTCGCTCGAACTCCGCGGGCTCGGCGTAGTTGTGGAACGTGATGATGTCGGAGTTGTCGAGCTGGATGCCATTGATGACGCTGCGGCGTCCCGGGTCGGCCCACTCGCCGTGCCAGACGCCACTGGTCAACGGCTGGCAGGGATCAACCAGCCGCGCCCACTCGAACACCTGGGGCAGCAACTGGGCGACCAGGTCCACCTTGTCTTTGCGCTCGACCGAGGCGTAGGCGTCCGCGGGGTTGTCGAGCTCGTTCCACAGGTCCCACCCCAGGATGCGGTCGTCACTGCGGAATTGCGTCAAAACTCCGGTGAGATAGCCGCGCATGGTGCGCAGGTAGCCGCGATCGTCCAGGCGTGCCGCCCCCGGGCTCTGCACCCAGCCGGAGTTGTGGATGCCCGGCCGCGGCGCGCGCTGTGGGCCCACCTGGGGGAACGGATCCCAGCACGAATCGAACAAGACGAACAGCGGTTTGATGCCGTGGCGCGCGGCGATGTCGACGAACCTGGCGAGACGGCCCTGAAACCCGCGATAGTCCTGCGCCCACAGCTGGTCGTGCAGGAAGACCCGGATCGCGTTGAACCCGTTGGCCCGCGCCCAGCCCAGTTCGGTATCGATGCGCGGGGGGTCGAAGGTTTCGCGCTGAAACATCTCCAGCTGATTGATCGCGTTGGAAGTGATGTAGTTCGCGCCGACCGGCCAGCCCTGCGCCTGATACCAGCGGTTGGCGCGCTCCGCCGACCACCTGCCTGCTTGCGGCGTGGTGCGAGGCGGTTCGGCGGACGCGCGTGGTGAATGGGCCAAAGCCATGCCTCCCGCCGCGAGAAGCGGCAACGTCAGCACCATTCGACGGCGCACGAAGTCACCGCGATTCCCCCGGTCGATGTGGGCCACCCCTGCTCGTCAGAGTTCGGATCGTCTCCGCGAGCCATCGTACATCCCTGTACCGCAACGCTTTTCAGCGGTTTCGTTGCGACGGCAATAACGTCGTCAACCAGGCGCGAACCTCAGTCCGGCGACGGAAACGCGCAAACGGCGGGGTGGATCAGAAGCAGTGCTCGTCGGCGGGGAACACCCCGCCGGCCACCTCATCCGCATATTGAATTGCCGCCCGGCGCAATTCCCCGCCGATGTCCGCGAACCGCTTGACGAAGCGTGCGGCCTTGCCGCCGCTCATGCCGGCCATGTCCTGCCAAACCAGCACCTGGGCGTCGCAGTTCGGTCCGGCGCCGATTCCGATGGTCGGGATGGTCAGCTTGCCCGTGATCTGGGTGGCCAACTCAGCCGGCACCATCTCCATGACGACGGAGAACGCGCCGGCCTCGGCGACGGCAATCGCGTCGTGCACCGTCTGCTCCGCCGCGTCACCGCGGCCCTGCACCCGAAAGCCGCCCAGGCCGTTGACGCTTTGCGGGGTGAACCCGATGTGCGCCATCACCGGGATGCCGGCGGCGGTCAGGCAGGCGATCTGCTCGGCCACCCGCTCGCCGCCCTCGAGCTTGACCGCGTGCGCGCCGCCCTCCTTCATGAACCGGGTGGCGGCGGCCAGCGCGGCGGCCGGCCCGGCCTCGTAGCTGCCGAACGGCAGGTCGGCGACGACGAGCGCGTGCGGGGCACCCCGCACCACGCCGCGCACCAGCGGAATCAACTCGTCGATCGACACGGGCACGGTGGTGTCGTAGCCGTACACCACGTTGGCCGCCGAGTCGCCGACCAGCAGCACCGGGATGCCGGCCTCGTCGAAAATGCGGGCGGTCGAATAGTCGTAGGCCGTGAGCATGGCCCACTTGTGCCCTTCGGCCTTCATCTTCTGCAGGTGGTGGGTGCGGATCTTGGGCCTCGCCTTTTCGGACTGCGCAGGCGAGTTTGCACCGTAAACGTTGTGCTCAGACATCATTGTCCCTAGTGGTGGTCGGTTCGATCCTCGTGGCCGCTGCGGGTCCCCGGGTTCGTTTGACCTTTTGATTCTGCCATTTCTTTTGCGCAGTCGCACCGCCACGGCGATGTGAGACATACCATGCCGCGCATGCGGCGGCTGACTGGAGTGGGCGGCGGTGCCGCTAATCATGATCTCAGGTTTCCTCTGGCAGCATAGGTTGGCATGGGCCTGTCTCGCCGCGGCGATATCGCGCGCACGCTGCTGATCTGGACGTCGATGGCTGCCGTCGCGCTGCTTCTGGCGGGCTGCGTCCGCGTCGTGGTGGGACGTGCCGTGATGTCCGGGCCGAAGCTGGGCCAGGCGGTGGAGTGGACGCCGTGCCGCACCGCGAACCCCAAGGTCAAACTCCCGGCCGGCGCACTGTGCGGCAAACTTGCCGTGCCGGTCGACTACGACCACCTCGACGGCGACGTGGCGACGCTGGCCATGATTCGTTTTCCCGCGACCGGAGACAAGATCGGCTCGCTGGTGATCAACCCGGGCGGGCCGGGCGAGTCCGGCATCGAGGCGGCGCTGGGCGTCGTGCAGTCGTTGCCGAAGAAGGTCCGCGAACGATTCGACCTCGTCGGCTTCGACCCCCGCGGGGTGGGGTCGTCGCGCCCGGCGGTGTGGTGCAACTCCGACGCCGACAACGATCGGCTGCGCACGGAGCCCAACGTCGACTACAGCCCGGCCGGCGTCGCCCACATGGAGGACGAGACCAAGCAGTTCGTGAGCCGCTGCATCGACAAGATGGGCAAGGGCTTCCTGGCCAATGTCGGCACCGTCAACGTCGCCCGGGACCTCGACGCCATCCGCGCCGCGCTCGGTGACGAGAAGCTCACCTACCTCGGCTACTCCTATGGCACCCGGATCGGGTCGGCCTACGCCGAGGCGTTCCCGCACAACGTGCGGGCCATGATCCTGGACGGTGCGGTCGACCCCAACGCCGATCAGATAGAAGCCGACCTTCGTCAGGCCAAGGGATTCCAAGACGCATTCAACAACTACGCCGCCGACTGCGCGAAGCAGCCGACCTGCCCGCTGGGCACCGACCCGGCCAAAGCCGTGGACGTCTACCACAGCCTGGTCGACCCGATGGTCGACCCGAACAACCCGATGGTCGGCCGGCCCATTCCGACGAACGACCCGCGCGGTCTGGGCTACAGCGACGCGATCATCGGCACCATCATGGCCCTGTACTCGCCGAACCTGTGGCATCACCTGACCGACGGTCTTTCCGAACTCGTCGACCACCACGGCGACACCCTGCTCGCCCTGGCCGACATGTACATGCGCCGCGACTCGCACGGCCACTACAGCAACGCCACCGACGCGCGGGTGGCGGTCAACTGCGTGGACCAGCCGCCGATTACCGACCGCGCCAAGGTGATTGACGAAGACCGCCGCTCCCGCGAGGTCGCACCGTTCATGAGCTACGGGCAGTTCACCGGCAACGCGCCCCTAGGCACCTGCGCGTTCTGGCCGGTGCCGCCGACCAGCAAGCCGCACACCATCTCCGCGCCCGGCCTGGCCCCCACGGTGGTCGTGTCCACGACCCACGATCCGGCCACCCCGTACAAGGCCGGGGTCGATCTGGCCAACGAGCTGCGCAGCTCGCTGCTCACCTACGACGGCACCCAACACACCGTCGTCTTCCAGGGCGACGGCTGCATCGACAACTACGTGACGGCGTACCTGGTCGGCGGCTCCATTCCGCCCGACGGCGCCAAGTGCTGACGCGCCGCTGACGCCGAACGTGCACTCCCGGCGAGATTTTCGACGATTCTTCGACGTGAGTGCACGCTCGGCGACGACGACAGCCGAGACCAAGGCGTAACCGTTTCGCGCTGTGACGGGAACCCAGGGCTGCGACGATGACAGCCATGTCGCGCCTGAGATCCTTGAGCTCGGCGCTGTTCTCGTTGCTCATCGTCGGTGGTCCCTGCGCCCTCGCGCCGCACCCGGCGGGCGCCACGCCGGAACCGGGTGCCGGACAAACGCCGGGCCCCAATCCGCCGTCGGCCGCAGTGCCGCAGGGCTGGGGCAGCTGCCGCCAATTCGTCAGTGACACAAGCGATATTCCCACCGCGCAGTGCACCACCGTGTCGGTGCCGATCGACTACAACAACCCCGCCGGCACGCAGGCCAAGCTGGCGGTGATCCGGATACCCGCGACGGGACAACGGATCGGATCCCTTCTGGTCAATCCCGGCGGCCCCGGCGGCTCGGCGGTCGACATGGTGTCCGCGATGGCCCCGGAACTCGAAGACTCTGCCATCAGGCGCAATTTCGATCTGGTCGGCTTCGACCCCAGGGGAGTCGGTCACTCGACGCCCGCGCTGCGCTGCCGCACGGACGCCGAGTTCGACGCGTACCGGCGTGAGCCGATGGTTGACTACAGCCCGGGCGGGGTGGCGCATATCGAGCAGCTCTACCGGCAGCTGGCCCAGCAATGCGTCAACCGGATGGGCACGGCGTTTCTGGCCAACGCCGGCACCGCCTCGGTCGCGCGCGACATGGATGCAGTCCGTCAAGCGCTGGGCGACGACCAGATCAACTACCTGGGCTACAGCTACGGCACGGAGCTGGGCACCGCCTACCTGGAGAAGTTCAGCAACCACGTGCGCGCGATGGTGCTCGACGGTGCCATCGACCCGACCGTCGGGCCGATCGACGAGAACGTCAATCAAATGGCGGGGTTCCAAACCGCTTTCACCGACTACGCCACCGACTGCGCCCGCTCGGCGGGCTGCCCGCTGGGCACCGACCCGACCCAATTCGTCAACCGATACCACGCGCTGGTCGACCCGCTGGTGACCAAGCCGGGTCGCACCGCAGACCCGCGCGGCTTGAGCTACGCCGACGCGACCACCGGCACCATCAACGCCCTTTACACGCCGGCGCACTGGAAATACCTGACCAGCGGCCTGCTCGGCCTGGCCCGCGGCACCGACGCGGGCGACCTGCTGCTGCTCGCCGACGACTACGACGGGCGCGACAAGGCTGGGCACTACTCCAACGATCAGGACGCGTTCAACGCGATCCGCTGCGTCGACGCGCCGAATCCGACCGACCAGGCCAGCTGGGTGAGTGCCGATCAGCGCATCCGCCAGGCCGCGCCGTTCCTCAGCTACGGGCAGTTCACCGGGAATGCTCCCCGCGATGTGTGCGCGCTCTGGCCGGTGCCGCCGACGTCGGCGCCGCACGCCGCGCAGCCGACGGCGGCCGGCAAAGTCGTCGTCGTCTCCACCACCCACGATCCGGCCACGCCGTATCAGGCCGGGGTGAACCTGGCCCACCAACTCGGCGGGCCGCTGATCACCTACGACGGCACGCAGCACACCGCGGTGTTCAACGGCCACCAATGCGTGGACGCTGCCGTCGTCCGGTACTTCGTCGCAGGCACGCCGCCGCCGGCCTCTTACAATTGCCAACCCTGACCAGCGACGGACAATACGGTCGCCATCGAATCGTTTGCTGATTATCCGGGGTTAAGGCTGGGTATTTCTCTGACCATGCGTTTCATCTATCTCGCTGTCACGGCCGGGCTAGCCGTCGCCGTCTTGTTGATCGCCCCGGCTGTGCTGATGGGCGCGTCTGCTCACGCTGATTTCAGTGGTTACCGTCGCTGCGTGGGCAAGATTACGGAACCGGTCGCGGAAGCCGACCCACAGAACTTGCAGCTCATCGGCGAAATCGAACAAGACCTCAACTCTGGTGTGACGCCGGCGGCCGAAGCCCAAAAGGTTTCCCACAAGGGATTCAACCCTCAGCTGGCCAACGGGATTGTTCAGTGCGTGATTGAGGAGCACCCGTAGTGGCTTTTGCGAAGCCGTAAAAGCCCCTTGCTCAAAAGGGGCCTGGAGGCCAGGTCACAGCACAGCGGTACTGATCCGGTAACACAGAATTAACAGCAGTTGCATACTGTTCGGGATATGGATCGACAGAAGGAATTCGTCCTCCGCACCCTCGAAGAACGAGACATTCGCTTCGTTCGGCTGTGGTTCACCGATGTGCTCGGTTTCCTCAAGTCGGTCGCCATCGCCCCGGCCGAGCTCGAAGGCGCCTTCGAGGAGGGCATCGGTTTCGACGGATCCTCGATCGAGGGCTTTTCGCGGGTCTCGGAATCCGACACCGTGGCCAACCCCGACCCCTCCACCTTCCAGGTGCTGCCGTGGGCCTCGCCCAGCGGCCACCACCACTCGGCGCGAATGTTCTGCGACATCACCATGCCGGACGGATCGCCGTCTTGGGCCGATCCGCGGCACGTCCTGCGCCGCCAGTTGCAGAAGGCCAACGACCTGGGCTTCTCCTGCTACGTCCATCCGGAGATCGAATTCTTCCTGCTCAAGCCGGGCCCCGACGACGGGACGCCGCCGGTTCCTGTCGACAACGCCGGCTACTTCGATCAGGCCGTCCACGACTCCGCCTCGAACTTTCGCCGCCACGCGATCGAAGCCCTGGAATTCATGGGCATCTCAGTGGAATTCAGCCACCACGAGGGCGCGCCCGGCCAGCAGGAGATCGACCTGCGGTTCGCCGACGCGCTGTCGATGGCCGACAACGTGATGACGTTTCGCTACGTCATCAAGGAGGTCGCGATCGAGAACGGTGCCCGCGCGTCCTTCATGCCCAAGCCGTTCGGGCAGCATCCCGGCTCGGCGATGCACACCCACATGAGCCTGTTCGAGGGTGACGTCAACGCGTTCCACAGCCCCGACGATCCGCTGCAACTCTCCGATGTGGGCAAGTCCTTCATCGCCGGGATCCTCGAGCACGCCTCGGAGATCAGCGCGGTCACCAACCAATGGGTCAACTCCTATAAGCGATTGGTGGGGGGTGGCGAGGCGCCCACCGCGGCGTCGTGGGGTGCGGCCAACCGGTCCGCGCTGGTGCGGGTGCCCATGTATACGCCCCACAAGACGTCGTCGCGGCGCGTCGAGGTCCGCAGCCCCGACTCCGCGTGCAATCCGTACCTGGCCTTCGCCGTGCTGCTGGCCGCCGGACTGCGCGGGGTGGAGAAAGGCTACGTGCTGGGCCCGCAGGCCGAGGACAACGTGTGGGACTTGACCGCCGAGGAACGGACCGCGATGGGATATCGCGAGCTGCCGACGAGCCTGGACAGCGCGCTTCGTGCCATGGAGTCCTCCGAGCTGGTCGCGGAAACCTTGGGGGAGCACGTGTTTGACTTCTTCCTGCGCAATAAGCGCACGGAGTGGGCCAACTACCGCAGCCACGTCACCCCGTACGAGCTGAGCACCTACCTGTCGCTGTAGCCGGTATCGGGCGGCGATCAGGCTGAAGATCGGCTGGTTGCGCTACGGTCGTGGTCGTGACCAAACCCGCGACGCAGCGCCCCAGGCTGCCCAGCGTCGGCCGGCTCGGGTTGGTCGATCCGCAAGCGGCCGAACGCATGGCACAGCTGGGCTGGTACGAGCACGACGACCAGGCACACGTCGACCTGCTCTGGTCGCTGTCGCGCGCGGCCGATCCCGACGCTGCGCTGCTCGCCCTGGTTCGGTTGTCGGAGAACCCCGATGCCGGATGGGATCAGCTCAATGCCGCCCTGCTCGCCGAACGCCCGCTGCGCGGTCGGCTGTTCGCCGTGCTCGGCTCGTCGCTGGCCCTCGGTGACCACCTGATCGCCCAGGCGGGGTCCTGGAAACTGTTGCGCGGCAACGTCAAACTGCCCACCCGTGACGAGCTGTGCGACATGTTCACCGAGTGCGTCGACGAATCGCTGGCCGCGCCGGGTTCGGCGATGGTGCGGTTGCGCACCCTGTACCGCGACCAATTGCTGATACTGGCCGCGCTGGATTTGGCCGCGACGGTCGAGGACGAACCGGTGGTCCCGTTCACCGTGGTGGCGGCCCACCTGTCGGATCTGGCCGATGCCGCGCTGGCCGCCGCGCTGCGGGTGGCCCAGAACAGCGTGTGCGGCGACCGGACGCCGCCGCGGCTGGCGGTCATCGCAATGGGCAAATGCGGTGCCCGCGAACTGAACTACGTCAGCGACGTCGACGTCATCTTCGTCGGCGAGCAGGCCGACACGGTCACCGCGCGGGTGGCCAGCGAGATGATGCGGCTGGCCTCCGAGGCGTTCTTCCAGGTCGATGCCGGCCTGCGGCCGGAGGGCCGCAGCGGTGAACTGATCCGCACGGTCGAGTCGCACGTCGCCTACTACCAGCGCTGGGCGAAGACCTGGGAGTTCCAGGCGCTGCTGAAAGCCCGGGCGGCGGTGGGCGACCCGGAGCTCGGGCAGCGCTACCTCGACGCGCTGATGCCGATGGTTTGGGTCGCCTGCGAGCGTGAGGACTTCGTGGTCGAGGTGCAGGCCATGCGCCGCCGAGTTGAACAACTGGTGCCCGCCGAGGTCCGCGGTCGCGAAATCAAGCTCGGCAGCGGCGGATTGCGCGACGTGGAATTCGCCGTGCAGCTCCTGCAGCTGGTGCACGGCCGCGACGATGACTCGCTGCACGTGGCGTCGACGGTGGACGCGCTGGCCGCGCTGGGCCAGGGCGGCTACATCGGACGCGAGGACGCGGCCAACCTCACCGCCTCCTACGAGTTCCTCCGGCTCCTCGAGCATCGGTTGCAGCTGCAGCGGCTCAAGCGCACCCACCTGCTGCCCGAGGCCGACGATGAGGAGGCGGTGCGCTGGCTGGCGCGGGCCGCCCACATCCGGCCGGACGGTCGCAATGATGCGGCCGGGGTGTTGCGCGAGGAGTTGCGACACCAGAACCTGCGGGTGTCCCAGCTGCACGCCAAACTCTTCTATCAGCCGCTGCTGGAATCGATCGGCCCGGCCGGGCTGGACATCGCGCGCGGCATGACCTCCGAAGCCGCCGAGCGTCAGCTGGCGGCGCTGGGCTACGAGGGCCCGCAGACCGCGCTGAACCACATGTCGGCCCTGGTCAACCAGAGCGGACGGCGTGGCCGGGTGCAGTCGGTGCTGCTGCCCCGGCTGCTGAACTGGATGTCGTACTCGCCCGATCCGGACGGCGGCCTGCTGGCCTACCGGCGGCTGTCCGAGGCGCTGTCCGCAGAGACCTGGTATCTGGCCACCTTGCGCGACAAGCCCGCGGTGGCCCGCCGGCTCATGCACGTCCTGGGGACCTCGGCGTACGTGCCGGACCTGCTGATGCGCGCGCCGCGGGTCATTCAGGATTACAGCGACGGCCCGTCCGGCCCGAGGCTGCTCGAGACCGAGCCCGCCGCGGTCGCCCGCGCGCTGATCGCATCGGCCGGCCGCTACTCCGACCCGGTGCGGGCGATCGCCGGGGCGCGCACGCTGCGGCGGCGCGAGTTGGCCCGCATCGCGTCCGCCGACCTGCTCGGCATGCTCGAGGTCACCGACGTGTGCGGGGCGCTGACCTCGGTGTGGGTGGCGGTGCTGCAGGCGGCGCTGGAGGCGATGATCCGGGCGAACCTGCCCGTGAACAAAAAGGCGCCGGCCGCGATCGCGGTCATCGGCATGGGCCGGCTGGGCGGCGCCGAGTTGGGTTACGGATCCGACGCCGACGTCATGTTCGTTTGCGAACCGGCGTCCGGTGTCGAGGATTCCGCGGCGGTGCGCTGGGCGACGGGTGTCGCCGAGCAGGTGCGGGCGCTGCTGGGGACGCCCAGCGTCGACCCGCCGCTGGAGGTGGACGCCAACCTGCGGCCCGAGGGTCGTCAGGGCCCGCTGGTGCGCACCTTGGCGTCCTACGCCGCCTACTACGAGCAGTGGGCGCAGCCGTGGGAGATCCAGGCGCTGCTGCGGGCGCATTCGGTTGCCGGCGACGAGGAGCTGGGGCGTCGGTTCCTGGTGATGGCCGACAAGACGCGGTATCCGTCGCACGGGGTTTCCCGCGAGGCCACACAGGAGATCCGCCGCATCAAGGCCCGTGTCGATTCCGAGCGGTTGCCGCGCGGCGCGGACCCGAACACCCACACCAAGCTAGGGCGTGGGGGGCTGGCCGACGTCGAGTGGACCGTGCAGCTGCTGCAACTGCGGCACGCTCACGAGATTCCGGCGCTGCACAACACTTCGACGCTGCAGTGCCTGGACGCGATCGCGGCGGCCGACCTGGTTCCCGCCGATGAGGTGGAGCTGTTGAGGCAGGCCTGGCTGACGGCGACCCGGGCGCGCAACGCGCTGGTTCTGGTCCGCGGTAAGCCCACCGACCAGCTGCCCGGGCCCGGCCGTCAGCTCAACGCGGTCGCCGTGGCCGCGGGCTGGCCGACGGACGAGGGCGGGGAGTTCCTGGACAACTATCTACGGGTGACGCGACGAGCAAAAGCGGTGGTGCGCAAGGTGTTTGGAAGTTGAGTCAGGAGGCCGGCGCGTTGGACGCCATATTCGAGGTGCTCAGCGCGGCGGAGGCCGATCGCGTGACCGCGCTGTACGCTCCGTTGGCCGATGCGGTCCGCGAGCTCGTCGACGCCACCATCCGGACCGAGGCGGACGACGAGGTGGTCGCCGAGGCCAGGAAAGCGATCGAGGCCGTCACCGCATCGTTGCGACAGCGCACCCGCCCGCTCGGGGTGAGCTATCGCGTCAACGGCCGCCCGCTGCCGTTGGGCAACGCAGCGATCGGCGTCTGCAACCCCATCGCCCCGCCGATCGTCGTGCACCACGAGGGCGAGGGCCGCTGCTGGAGCGAGTTCACGCTCGGCTCGGCGTACGAGGGCCCGCCCAAACTGGTGCACGGCGGCGTCAGCGCCCTGGTGCTCGACCACATGCTCGGCGAGGCGGCCAGCGAGGGGCTGTCGAAGGCGCGCTTCACCGGAACCATCACGGTGAAGTATCTACGCGGCACCCCGCTGGGCCCGCTTCGCTGTGAGGCGTGGGTCGACGGCAAGGACGGCCGCAAAGTCTTTGCGCGCGGCACCATTTCGGATGCCGCGGGCGTCACCGTCGAGGCCGAGGGTGTCTTCATCGAGCCGGCCTGGGCGCAGGAGGTGCAGTGAAGTTCTACATCAGCAGCGCCTTTCTGAACACCCGCGAGATCATCGAGCTCGCCAGGGCGGCCGACGAGCTGGGCTATGACGGGATCGGTATCCCCGACCACGTCGTCAATCTGGAGACGCTGGACACGCCGTACCCGTACACCAAAGACGGTGAACGGCGGTGGCAACCCTTCACCGACTGGCCCGATCCCTGGGTTCTCGTTGGTGCGCTGGCCCAGGTCACCACGCGGTTGCGGTTCGTCAACACCGTCTATATCCCGGCGATGCGCAACCCGTACTCGGCGGCGAAAGCCATTGGCACCGCGGCGGTTTTGGCGTCGGGCCGGGTAGAACTGGGTATCGGGGTGGGGTGGTGCCGCGAGGAGTTCGCTTTGATGGGCGAGCAATTCGAGGCCCGCGGCAAGCGCACCGATGAGATCATCGACTTGATGCGGGCGTTGTGGGCGCCAGGCTGGACCGAGTTCGACGGTCAGTTTTATCAGGCGCCGCGCCTCGAGATGCAGCCCACGCCGCCGCCGATACCGGTGTATGTCGGCGGGCTCAGCGACATCGCGCTGCGCCGTGCCGCCCGCAACGACGGCTGGATCGGCGATTTGATCAAGTCCGAGCAGGCCATCGATGCGGTTGGGAGGCTGCAGGAGCTGCGCGCCGAGAACGGTTTGAGCATGGACGATTTCACCATCTTGACGCCGCTGACCGACGCGTTCACCACAGCCGACTATCAGCGGGTCGAGGACGCGGGCATCACGGGCATCATCACTATGCCGTGGATGTTCTACGCCGGGCCCGACGCCAGCCTGGACGACAAGATCGACGGCATGCAACGCTTCCGCAAGGACCTCGCGCTCGACGGCTAGCGGCCGCGACACTTAAATGTTGGCGAAGACACGCCGCCGAGGCCCGCCGTGGTTTATGTTTCGGGGCGCACTTAGTTGACTCGCTCGCGACGCGAAAAACCGGAGCATAATTGGAATATGGGCCGAAGCCGGCTTTTCAAATGACCGGGTGGCTTCGGACAGATTGGGAAAGCATGATGACCGACGATTCCAATACGAGTCAGCCCTCGCCCGCTGACCTTATCGAGCAGGCACTCGACGTCATCATGAACCGCTTCGATCTCGACGCCGAACGAGCCTTGAAAGTGCTCCGCAGCATGTCACGCGAAACGAGGACACAGATGTGCGTGGTCGCCGAGCAACTAATCAACGACAACCCCTCGGAAGCCGTGCGGCGGGAAATGAATGCGCCGCTTCGGCTGGTCCCTAGAGACGAAACGATAGTTTGACGGCCATTGCCATTGCAGGACTCAACAAACGCGATTAACGGCGCGGTTGCCGGGTAAACCCAGGCAATGGTGCGTGATATCAGGATCATCGACGCCGAACTGCGGTCCGTGGTGGCGCTCCGCCGTGCGGCGCGCGAGCGGGGCGGTCCGCTGCCGTCGATAGACGTCGCGGACGCGCTACTGGACGAACGCTGCGAGCTGACTCGCTTCACACCTGTTCGAGAGGTCGCGAAAGCGTAGCGTTCGCCGACTCGTCCGTGAGGTCCGGCCGCGGGCGAATGGACCCCCGGGGGATCGGTGGCGTGGGCTGACTGAGTGCAGGCTAAGAAGCTGCTGTGGAACTCCAACAATCCGCGGTGAAATTAACGCTGTCGCATACAGTTGACTTGGCGTGACCGGTCACGTCATCAAACACCAAACGTCAAACCGACGGGTTACCAAAGCGTTCAGCACCGTGCAGCTTCAGCGCGGTGCTGCGGAGGCGGCAGATTATCCGCCCTTCGCGACAGTGTCTCGTATCGGATGGTTCGTCTGGCACGCCCAAGTGTCCCTGAGGTGTTCACCAACGTGCAGCGTGCTGTGCGCGATGGTCCGTATGCCGTGCTAGCTCCATGTGGCTGCGGGTTAGGCGTGATGACTAGTAGTTAAGGAACAGAGAGCATGGGTTTAGCGCGTCAACTTGCCAGCGGTGTCGCCGGAATGATCTATCGCCCCGGCGATGACATCGCCGAGGAGTACCACAAGTGGTACTACGGGACACTGACGCAGTTACAGACTTCCTGGCTAGGCGTGACGTGCTGGAAATCCGTGTCGGACATGTGGAATTTACCAGGAGATCCTGGCCGAACTGCAGCCGTCACTCGTGGTGGAATTCGGCACCCGGTTCGGGGGATCGGCGCTGTATTTCGCCGCTGTGCTGCGCCAACTGAACCGGCCCTTCCGGGTTTTCAGCGTCGACGTCAGCCATAGCGATGTGGCCGATGTCGTTCGTGGAGACCCCGATATCGAACTAATGGAGTGCTCCTCAACGCTGCCGGCGGTGGCCCAGCGAGTCATCGAACTGCGCAACGAAAATCCAGGCCCCGTGTTCGCCATCCTCGATAGCGACCACACGATGGGACACGTGTTGGCCGAGATGAAATTGCTGCGGCCAATACTGCACGGTGGCGACTACATGATCGTGGAAGACGCCAACGTCAATGGCCATCCCGTGCTTCCCGGTTTTGGCCCGGGCCCCTACGAGGCCATCGAAGCCTACGAGCGCGACTACCCCAACGATTACGTCCATGATCAGAAGCGCGAAGCAAAGTTCGGGTTCACGTTTGCGACCAACGGGTTTTTGATCCGGCAATGAGTCTGATGGATTAAGCGAGGGGCCAGATGCCGGTGAGTCCACCCGCTCGGCGATCGGTGCTGTGATCGCGAAGCGGGTGGACTCGACCGTATCGACCGCGGACGCTATGACCGGATCACGAGCGGTGCCGCGAGTGGTAGCCGGTAGCCGCCTTACACGTCGTAGTACAGCGCGAACTCGTAAGGGTGCGGCCGGATTTGGACCGGCAGGATCTCGTTCTCGCGCTTGAAGCTGATCCACGTCTCGATGAGGTCGGGCGTGAACACGCCGCCCTCGGTGAGGTATTCGTGGTCTTCTTCGAGCCGGTCGATCACCGCGGACAGCTGGGTGGGCGCCTGCGGGATGTTGGCGGCCTCCTCGGGCGGGAGCTCGTAGAGGTCCTTGTCGACCGGCGCCTGTGGCTCGATCTTGTTCTTGATGCCGTCCAGGCCAGCCATCAGCATGGCCGAGAACGCCAGGTACGGGTTGCCCGACGAGTCGGGGCAACGGAACTCGAGCCGCTTGGCCTTCGGGTTGGTGCCGGTGATCGGGATGCGGACACACGCCGACCGGTTGCGCTGGCTGTAGACCAGGTTGATCGGCGCCTCGTAGCCGGGCACCAGACGCTTGTAGGAGTTCACCGTGGGGTTGGTGAACGCCAGCAGCGACGGCGCGTGGTGCAGCAGACCGCCGATGTAGTGGCGGGCGGTGTCCGACAGGCCGGCGTACCCGGTCTCGTCGTACATCAGTGGGCTGCCGTCCTTCCACAGCGACTGGTGGGTGTGCATGCCGGAGCCGTTGTCACCGAACAGTGGCTTGGGCATGAACGTCACGGTCTTGCCGTTGGCCCACGCCGTGTTCTTGACGATGTACTTGTAGAGCATCATGTCGTCGGCCGCGTGCAGCAGCGTGTTGAACTTGTAGTTGATCTCGGCCTGGCCGCCGGTGCCCACCTCGTGGTGGCCCTTTTCCAGGCTGAAGCCGGCGGTGATCAGGTTGGTCAGCATCTTGTCGCGCAAGTCGACGTAGTGGTCGACGGGGGCGACGGGGAAGTAACCACCCTTGGGGCGCACCTTGTAGCCGCGGTTGGGGCTGCCGTCGAGCTCGTTGGGCGAGCCGGTGTTCCACCAGCCCGAGATGGCGTCGATCTCGTAGAACGAGCCGTTGGTGCGCGAGTCGAAGCTCACCGAGTCGAAGATGTAGAACTCCGCCTCGGCGCCGAAGTAAGCGGTGTCGGCCACGCCGGTGCTGATCAGGTAGTTCTCGGCCTTGCGGGCGATGTTGCGGGGGTCGCGCGAGTACGGCTCGAGGGTGAAGGGGTCGTGCACGAAAAAGTTGAGGTTCAGCGTCTTGGCTTCGCGGAACAGGTCGATCTGCGCGGTCGCCGGGTCGGGGAGGAGCAGCATGTCGGATTCGTGAATGGATTGGAATCCGCGAATCGACGAACCGTCGAAGGCTAAACCATCCTCAAAAACGCTCTCGTCGAAGAACGAAATCGGGATTGTGAAGTGCTGCATGATGCCGGGCAGGTCACAAAACCGGACGTCGACAAATTCGACGTTCTCGTCCTTGGCGAGTTTGAAGACGTCGTCGGGCGTCTTGTCCGTCACAGAGTGCTCCTTTACTTGGTGAGATCCGCGGCCTGACGCTATGGAGCAGATGTTGCCCGTCAGTCAACCCGGTGTTGCGCGCACGTTACGTGACCATGCCACACGCTAAAAGTGGCCGCTTGGGCGCGGGTTCTATTGTGGGGCCATGGATCGCAAGATCGTATCTTTTCCGGTGGCCGGGCGCACCGTCCGCCCTAGTTACCAGACCGACCCAAAGGGTCATGCGGACTGCGGTCCGCGCCGGTGATGGCCGAATCGCGATCCGCATATCCCGGGGAAAAGCTGGGATTTCCGCAGAGCGGTCCGGGCTCCCTGGCGCCGATGGGGCGCCGGCTGGGCGCGTTGATGATCGACTGGCTGATCTCGTACGGTCTGGCGGCGCTGGCCATGCGTTTCGGCTTGTTCTCCCAACCGGTGCTGGCCACCGCGGTCCTGGTGATCTGGTTCGTGCTGGGCGTTGTTTTCTTGCGATTGTTCGGATTCACCCCGGGCCAGCTGGCGCTACGCCTGCAGGTTGTGACGGTCGACGGCCGTGGGCTGGTCGGCCTGGGCCGCGCGGTAGTGCGTGGCGTGCTGGTAGGCACGGTCGTGCCGGCGTTGTTCACCGACTGGGACGGCCGTGGAATGCAGGACAGGCTGACCGCGACGGCCGTGGTGCGCCGCTGAGCTGATGGCGGCGAACTACTTGCGGCGCACCGTGCGCTGCACGCCCCGCATCTTGCCCGAGTTGGGCAGCGGCCCCTTGGGCAGGACGGCGGCGCCGGCCCGCGACCCCAGCGCGGCCAAGCGCGACTCCAGCGTGTCCATCTGCTTGACGGTGATGTTGGCCGGCAGCCGGGTGAGGTGGCGCTCCAGCTTGGACAGCGGCACCTCGTCCTCGCCGTTGCCGACGATGATGTCGTAGATCGGCACATCCCCGATCAGCCGGGCGGTGCGCTTCTTCTCCTGCGCCAGCAGCGGTCGGACCCGCGTGGCGGCTCCCTCGCCGACCAATATGACGCCGGGCCGGCCGATCACCCGGTGAACGGCGTCGAAGTGGCCGGTCGCAGCGACTCCCGGGGTCACCCGCCACTTACCGCGCAGGTTATCCAAAGCCCAAGCGGCGGCCCCGGTTTGGCCTTCCGCTTTGCGATAGACCGACTTCTGGGCGCGGCGGCCGAACACGATGAAGGCGACCAGACCGCCCAGCACGACGCCGAGCGGGATCAGGGTGATCATCGTCAGCCCGCCGGCCCAGATGCCGACCCCCACCGAGATGCCGACGATCAGCACGAAGGCGCCGATCATGTAGGGCAGGAGACGCTTGTCCTCTTGGCGCTGAATTTTGAACGCCTGCCACAGCTGGGTGCGGCGCTCCCGCGCCGCGGCCTTGCGGGCAGCCTGTGCCTCCGCTCGGGCGGCCTTGTTCTGCGCGGCATTGCGGGGTTTAGCCATAGTCAAAGAATACGTAGGGCGCGACCGGCCGACGCCGCTACCGTGCCGCGGCGTCGTCAGCGCGGCTGCGGGCGGCTTGCTCGTAGAGCCGCCCCGCGCGATAGGAGGAGCGCACCAGCGGCCCGGCCAGCACCCCGGCGAAACCCAGCTCCTCGGCGTGCTGCGCGAAGTCGACGAATTCCTCCGGCTTCACCCAGCGCTCGACGGGGTGGTGACGCGCCGACGGGCGCAGGTACTGGGTGATGGTGATGATGTCGCACCCGGCGTCGTGCAGGTCGGCGAGGGCGGTGCGCACCTCGTGCGGGGTCTCGCCCATGCCGAGGATGAGGTTGCTCTTGGTGACCAGGCCGAAGTCGCGCGCCGCGGTCAGCACGTCGAGGCTGCGCCGGTAGGTGAAGGCGGGCCGGATCCGTTTGAAAATGCGTGGCACGGTTTCTACGTTGTGCGCCAACACTTCCGGTCGCGACTCGAACACCTCGGCGAGCCGGTTCGGCTCGCCGTTGAAGTCGGGGATCAACAGCTCCACGCCGGTCGACGGGTTGAGCTCCTTGATGGCGCGCACGGTCTCGGCGTACAGCCAGGCTCCGCCGTCGGGCAGGTCGTCGCGGGCCACCCCGGTGATGGTGGCGTAGCGCAGGCCCATGGTGCGCACGCTGTCGGCGACCCGCCGGGGCTCGTCGCGATCCAGTTCGGCGGGCTTTCCGGTGTCGATCTGGCAGAAGTCGCAGCGGCGGGTGCACTGATCGCCGCCAATCAAAAAGGTGGCCTCCCGGTCCTCCCAGCATTCGAAGATGTTGGGGCAGCCGGCCTCCTCGCACACCGTGTGCAGCCCTTCGCGCCGGACCAGGCTCTTGAGCTGGGTGTACTCCGGTCCCATGCGGGCCCGCACCCGGATCCACGGCGGTTTGCGCTCGATCGGGGTCTCCGCGTTGCGCACTTCCAGGCGCAAGAGCTTGCGTCCCTCCGGTGCGACAGTCACATCGCTGATGCTACGCGCGCGGCAGGGTGGTCACGGACCGGCAACACCCCGTCCAGGGCGTCGCAGACCGCATCGCCGACCGCCGTCTGGACATCCTCGACCGGCACCGGGCGGCGCAGTTCGGCCGACAGCGACGTCACTCCGGCGTCGCTGATGCCGCACGGCACGATTGCGCTGAACGCGTCCAGGTCGCAGTCGCAGTTGAGGGCGAATCCGTGCAGGGTGGTCGCCCGCGATACTCGTACACCGATGGCGGCCACCTTGCGGTCGGGGCGGCTGTCGGTGCCCGGCACCCACACCCCGGACCGGCCAGGCACCCGGACTGCGTCGACACCCAAATCGGCGCAGACCTTGATCAGCGCTTCTTCCAGGCGCCGCACGTAGTTGACGACGTCGAGCGGTCCGGCCAGGCCGATGATCGGATACCCGACCAGCTGGCCCGGACCGTGCCAGGTGATCTTGCCGCCGCGGTCGGTGTCGACGACTGGTGTGCCGTCCACCGGCCGTTCGTGCGGTTCGGTGCGTCGGCCCGCGGTGTAGACCGCGGGGTGCTCCAGCAGCAGCAGCGTGTCGTTGCCGCCGGCCACCCGGGCGTCGGCCAGATCGCGTTGCCGCTGCCAGGCCACGCGGTAGTCGACGGTGCCGAGCTGGCGGACGTCGATCAGTGCCTGGCTGGATCGGATGGAATCGATCACGTTCGCGACGGTACTCGGCCCGGGCCGGCGGGCACAGCCCGGTGGCGCTAGTCGTGGTCGCGCCGGGCGGTGGCGTAAGCGAGCGCTTCGCCAATCGTGTTGTGGTGGAAGACGAAACCGGCACGCTCCAGCGCGGACGGGATGGCGCGCTGCCCAATCAGCAGGCCCTCGTCGGCGAACTCGCCGAGCGCTGCCCGGATGGCAAAACCGGGCACCATCAACGGGGTTGGGCGGTTGACGGCCCGCCCGAACGCGGTGGTGAACTCGGCATTGGTGACCGGAGCGGGCCCGGTCATGTTCACCGGGCCGCTCAACTCGGAGTCGAAAATCGCGAACAACAGCGCACGCACTTCGTCTTCGAGCGTGATCCACGACATGTACTGCCGCCCGCTGCCCAGCCGGGCGCCCAGGCCGGTGCGGAACAGCGGCCGCAACCGTCCCAACGCGCCACCGGCGGAGGAGAACACCAGCCCGGTGCGGGCCAGCACCACCCGGGCGCCGCCGTACTGAGCGGGCAACGTGGCGGCTTCCCAGTCCTCGCACAGCTGCGCCAGGAAACCCGTTCCCGCACGGTCGTTTTCATCGACGACGTGGTCTTTGGTGTTGCCGTAGAAGCCCACCGCGCTGGCGTTGACCATGGTCGCCACACCCGCGTCCGCGACGGCATGCGCCAAGACTTCGGTGGGGGCGATGCGGCTGTCGCGCAGACTCTGCTTGAAGGCGCCCGACCATCGCCGCCTGCCGATGTTGACGCCGCACAGGTTGACGACGGCGTCGACGTCGCCGAGCGTGTCGGGATCGAGGTCGCCGGTCTCGGGATTCCAGTGCAGCTCATCGGCATTCGCCGGGGCCCGGCGCACGATGCGCAACACCCGGTGATCGGCCGCGCGCAGGGCCGCGGTGAGGGCGGAACCGATCAGGCCAGACGAACCGGCAACCGCGATGACGGCGTTCTGACCAGCGGGAGCCACGTTCGCTTGTCCTTCTTACAGGCCGAGGTCTGCCTCGAAGGCTCCCTCTTCCAGCCGGTGCTTGATGGTGGTCAGGAAGCGGCCGGCGTCCGCGCCGTCGATGAGTCGGTGGTCATAGGTCAGGGGCAGATAGCAGATCGAGCGGACGCCGATCGATTCGTTGCCGCCCTCGTCGACCACGACCCGCGGCCGCTTCACGATCGCGCCGGTCCCCAGCATGGCGGCCTGCGGCGGAACCAGGATAGGGGTGTCGAACAGCGCCCCCTGGCTACCGATGTTGGTGATGGTGAAGGTGCCGCCGGACAGCTCGTCGGGCTTCAGGTCGCCCGACCGGGCGCGTGCGGCGATGTCGGCGATCGCCCTGGCCAGCCCGGCCAGTGACAGGTCGCCCGCGTTGTGCACGACGGGGGAGAGCAGGCCCTGTTCGGTGTCGACCGCGAAGCCGAGGTGCTCGGCGTCGTAGTAGGTGATCTCCTTGGTGTCCTCGTTGTAGCTCGCGTTGACGTTGGGGTGGATCTTCAGCGCGTCGATCACCGCCCGGGCGATGAACGGCAGGAAGGTCAGGTTGACGCCCTCGCGCTCGGCGAAAGCCGCCTTCGCCCTGGCCCGCAACCCGACCAGCCTAGTCATGTCGACCTCGTGGGTCTGGGTGAGTTGGGCTGTCGCCTGCAGGGATTCGCGGGTTTTGTTCGCGGTGATCTGACGGATCCGGCTGGCCTTCTGGGTGGTGCCGCGCAGATGCGCCAGCGTCGGAGCGGCGGTGGGCGCCGCGGCGGCTTTCGGCGCGGCGGCAGCGGGGGCGGCGGGCGCGGCCGCGGGCGCCTGGGTGGCCCGTTGCTTCTGTTCGGCGGCGGCCAGCACGTCTTGCTTGCGGATGCGTCCGCCCACGCCGGTGCCTGTGACCGAGTTGAGGTCGATGTTGTTTTCGGCGGCCAGTTTTCGCACCAGCGGCGTCACGTACGGGGTGCCGTCGGTCCCCGCGCTTGCCGGCTGGGGCGTCGGGTGCGGTTGCGCCGGTTGAGGTTTCGGCTCCGGCGCGGGCCTGGGCTGCGGCGCAGGCGCGGGTTCGGGCTTGGGCTGTGCCTGGGGCGCCGGTTGCGACTTGGGTGCGGGTGGGGGC
>NZ_LZIF01000078.1 GCF_001667145.1 Mycobacterium sp. 852002-51971_SCH5477799-a | reverse complement strand
CGGCTACCCACCGCCCGTTGCTCCCCCGCCCGGATTCGAGCAGCCGCCCGGCTATGGCGCACCGGCCTATCCGCCGCCGCCTCCGCCCTATGTCGGGCCGCCCACTTACGGGCCGCCCGCCTACCCGGGCGGCTATTACCCGACGCCGGATTATCAGGGCGGTTACTACCCGACACCCGATTACCAGGGCGGCTATGGATCTGTCCCGCAGCAGAAAGCCGGGACGAACGCGCTGGCGATCGCCTCTCTCATCTCTTCGTTCACCGGCCTGTTGTGCTGCGTCGGGTCGATCGTGGCCATAGTGCTCGGTGCGATCGCCGTGCGACAGATCAAGCGGACCGGCCAGGACGGCTTTGGCCTGGCGGTTGCGGGCATCGTCATCGGAATCGCCATGCTGGGCGTGACTTTGGTGTTCGTGCTGTTCGCGATGCACACGCATTAGCGCAGCAGACCGGGGCGATCGCACGCGGGCCGGAGCCGGGTTGTCTGCCATCAAACCCACGGCTGCCTAGGCTCTACTTCCATGGGATCGGTCAAC
Source organism: Mycobacterium sp. 852002-51971_SCH5477799-a (assembly GCF_001667145.1). Lineage (GTDB taxonomy): Bacteria > Actinomycetota > Actinomycetes > Mycobacteriales > Mycobacteriaceae > Mycobacterium. Next base: position 30,728 of record NZ_LZIF01000078.1, on the reverse strand, counting down.
AGGGTGTACATCGCGCGGCTGGCGCGGATGTTGGTGTTGGGCCCGCTCGGCGAGTCCGTCGGGCGAGTGCGTGATGTCGTCATCAGCATCAGCATCGTGCGACAGCAACCGCGCGTACTCGGCCTGGTCGTCGATCTCGCGACGCGGCGCAGCATCTTCATCCCGATCTTGCGCGTTGCCGCCATCGAACCCAACGCCGTGACGCTGAGCACCGGCAACGTGTCATTGCGTCATTTCGTCCAACGACCCGGGGAGGTGCTGGCGATCGGCCAGGTGCTCGACACTGTCGTCAAAGTCAACGACCCCGAACTGCCCGAGTTGGCCGGCATCGATGTGGTGGTCACCGACCTGGGCATCGAGCAGACCCGGACGCGGGACTGGATGGTGAGCCGGGTCGCCGTGCGCAGCCAACGCCGGCTGGGGCGGCGGGGCCCAGTCCACGTCGTCGACTGGCGCAACGTGCAGGGTCTGACGCCCTCGGCCCTGGCGCTGCCCGGCCAGGGCGTGGCGCAACTGCTGGACCAGTTCGAGGGCCGCAAACCGGTCGACGTGGCCGACGCCATCCGCGGGCTGCCGCCCAAGCGCCGCTACGAGGTGCTCAAGGCGCTCAACGACGACCGGCTGGCCGACATCCTGCAGGAACTGCCCGAGGTGGATCAGGCCGACGTGCTGTCGCAGCTGGGCACCGAGCGATCCGCCGACGTGCTCGAGGAGATGGATCCCGACGACGCGGCCGACCTGCTCGGCGTGCTGAATCCGACCGACGCCGAGATGCTGCTGACCCGCATGGATCCCGGGGATTCGGCCTCGGTGCGCCGGCTGCTCACCCACTCGCCCGACACCGCGGGCGGGTTGATGACCTCGAATCCGGTGGTGCTGACCGCGGACACGGCTGTCGCCGAGGCGCTGGCCCGCGTCCGCGATCCCGACCTCAGCACCGCGCTGTCGTCCATGGTGTTCGTGGTGCGTCCGCCCACGGCCACCCCCACCGGGCGCTACCTGGGCTGTGTGACGCTACAGCGACTGCTGCGCGAGGCACCCGGCGAACTGGTCGGCGGAATCGTCGACAGCGACCTACTCACCCTGACGCCGGAAACGCCGCTGGTCTCGGTGACCCGCTACCTCGCCGCCTACAACCTGGTATGCGGGCCCGTGGTGGATGACCAGAACCATCTATTGGGGGCGGTCACCGTCGACGATCTGCTCGATCACCTGCTGCCGCACGACTGGCGGATGGACATGCAGGAACTCGACAGCGCCGGCCGGCTCGAAGGACTGGGAGGACCCGCGTGAGCAAGTCCAAGGCTCCACGGGGGCTCTACACGCCGCGGACGTCGCGCAGATACTCCCCGCGACTGGATCCCGATACCGTCGGGCAGTTCACCGAGTCGATCGCACGCTTCTTCGGCACCGGCCGGTATCTACTGCTGCAGACAATCGTGGTCTTCGTGTGGATCCTGCTGAACCTGTTCGCCGTGGGACTGCGCTGGGATCCCTATCCGTTCATCCTGCTGAACCTGGCCTTCTCCACGCAGGCCGCCTACGCGGCGCCGCTGATCCTGCTGGCCCAGAACCGGCAGGAGAATCGGGACCGCGTCGCCCTCGAAGACGACCGCCGCCGGGCGGCGCAGACCAAGGCCGACACCGAGTACTTGGCCCGCGAACTAGCCGCCGTACGGCTGGCCGTCGGGGAGGTGGTGACGCGGGAGTACCTGCGCCACGAGCTCGACGATTTGCGCGAAATACTGGCTAGATTTCAGCCGGAAACCGCAGCTGGCGACGCGATTTCAGGCGGCGACGCCCTCGAGCGAACGGCTAAGAAATCCAGGTGAGAAACCATTTCGACCATTGCGCCACTCGTGTCACAAGAGTTATGTATGGTGATCTGGTTCACCGAGCTAACAGAAAGTGGACCCAGCTCACACATCTAGGACGGTCGAGTGCGCATAGGGGGAAGCCGGGGTGAAAGCCCCGCCGCCGCGTCTGTGCGGCAGCGAGCACTTCGGAACACGCGCAAGCCGATTTTCGGCGTGGCAATGATTGCACCATTGGTCTTCGCGGGGGCGGTCAGCGCAGCGTCTCCCTCGCTCCCGGCGCGAATACCGCCGAGACATGCCGCGGTGACCCCGGTGGCCGCCGTCTCCCCGACCTTCCCCGACCTCACCGGGCCCGCCGTCGTCGCAATTGACCGCGGCCCCACCGCCTTTCACGTCGCCGAGCCCGCGTTGTCCGCTCCGCCGCCGGCGATGATCGTGAATGCGCGTGGCGCACTGGGCATTCCGAGCGTCGCGTTGGCCGCATACCGGAATGCGGAACAGAAGATGGCCGTCGCTGCGCCCGGCTGCGGCGTCAGCTGGAACCTGTTGGCCGGGATCGGACGCATCGAATCGGGTCACGCGGGCGGCGGCGCGGTCGACGCACGCGGCACCGCGATCACCCCGATTTACGGCCCGTCCCTGGACGGTTCGTTGCCCGGCAACGAGACCATCGTTCAGAGCAGCGCCGGCAATCGCCTCACCTACGCCCGCGCGATGGGGCCGATGCAGTTTCTGCCGGGGACGTGGGCGCGCTACGCCTCCGACGGCAAGGGCGACGGCGTGGCGGATCCGCAGAACATCTTCGACTCCACCCTGGCGGCCGCCCGCTACCTGTGCAGCGGCGGACTCAACCTGCGTGAGCAGTCGCAAGTCTTGGCCGCGATCCTGCGCTACAACAACTCGATGCCGTATGCGCAGAACGTGTTGGGCTGGGCGGCGGCCTACGCCACCGGCGTGGTGCCGGTCGACCTGCCGCCGATGACGGGACCGCCGCCGCCGCTGGGCGACGCGCACCTCGAGCACGCCGAAGGGCTCGGCCCCAACCTGCCGATGAACATCAACGGCCTGCCGCTCGACGACCCGCTGGCTCGCGTTCCGCTGATCGACTTGAGCAGCCCGGGGCTCCCCGGTTCCCAGCCGATGTTCCCGTGGATGACGCCCACGCCTCAGCAGGCGCCGGCCCGCGTTCCCGGCTGCACGGTGATCTGCATCGGTTCGCAGGGCACGCCGCCCGCGGGTCCGTCGCAGCCGTTGGCGCCCCCTCCGCCGTTCGCGCAACCCGCGCCGGCGCCGTTCGCGCCCCCGGCGCCGTTCGCGCCCCCGGCGCCGTTCGCCCCTCCGGCGCCGCAGCCGTTCGGCGCGCCGGCCCCGGATGCGGGTCCCCCGCCGGCGCCGCCGCCCGCGGCGCCAACGCCTCCGGCCGCCGGACCTTCGCAGGCCGCGCAGGCGCCCAAGTCCGCCGGCCCGTCGGGCGCGGCACCCGGGGTCTTCCAGCCGAAGCACCCCGGGCCGGGTCCGGCCAGCTAACCGGCCCGCGGCGAAGGGTCGCCGCCAAACCGCATCGTCGTGCACGCCTACACTCGGCGGTGATGTCCCGCCATGACTCCTCCGATTCAGCAGCCGACCTGAGCGCGGCTATCCGCACCGCCCTGGGCAAGGTGATCGACCCCGAACTGCGGCGTCCGATCACCGAACTCGGCATGGTCAAGAGCATCGACACCGAGCCCGACGGCGCGGTGCATGTCACGATCTACCTGACCACCGCCAGCTGTCCGAAGAAGACCGAGATCAGTGACCGCGTCAGCCAAGCGGTCGCCGACGTCCCGGGCACCGGCGCGGTCAAGGTCACTTTGGACGTGATGACCGACGAGCAGCGCACCGAACTGCGCAAGCAGTTGCGTGGCGATGCCCGCGAGCCGGTTATCCCGTTCGCGCAACCGAATTCGTTGACCCGGGTTTACGCCGTCGCCTCCGGGAAGGGCGGAGTCGGCAAGTCGACCGTCACGGTCAATCTGGCGGCGGCGATGGCGGCCCGCGGCCTGTCGGTCGGTGTGCTGGACGCCGATATCCACGGCCATTCGATCCCCCGGATGATGGGCACCACCGACCGGCCCACTCAGGTCGAGTCGATGATCCTGCCCCCCATCGCGCATGAGGTGCGGGTCATCTCGATCGCTCAGTTCACCGAGGGCAACACCCCGGTGGTATGGCGCGGACCGATGCTGCACCGCGCGCTGCAGCAATTCCTGGCCGACGTGTACTGGGGGGATTTGGACGTGCTGCTGCTCGACCTGCCGCCGGGGACCGGCGACATCGCCATCTCGGTGGCGCAGCTGATCCCGAACGCGGAAATCCTGGTGGTGACGACGCCGCAGCTGGCCGCGGCCGAGGTGGCCGAGCGAGCCGGCAGCATCGCGCTGCAGACCCGTCAGCGCGTCGTCGGTGTCGTGGAGAACATGTCCGGCCTCACCCTGCCCGACGGCTCCACGCTGCAGGTGTTCGGCGAGGGCGGTGGCCGGCAGGTGGCCGAGCGGCTTTCCCGGGCGGTCGGCGCCGACGTGCCACTGCTGGGGCAGATCCCGCTCGATCCCGAGCTGGTGGCCGCGGGCGACTCCGGCACACCACTGGTGCTCAGCGCACCCGATTCACCGGTCGGAAAGGCGCTTCGCGGGGTGGCCGACAGCTTGTCATCGCGCAAGCGCGGGCTCGCCGGCGTATCGCTGGGGCTCGACCCGACCCGGCGCTGATACGGCTCTGACGGCCGCGGCGCGCGGCGAAGTTCAGGTCGCGTCCGCGTCGAACGGCGTGTGACCACCGGGCTGCTGTTCGGCCGCCATCGCCTGGCCGTTCGCCGCGGCGGGTTCCGACGGCGGGGCCTGCGGCAGCGCGCCATTATTCGGTTTGTCGAAGCTGCCGGTCAGGAACGAGTCGTCGCCGTCGAGCAGGTGCTTGGTCAAAGCCGCACGCGGCGTCATGCCCCGTAGCTTCTGCAGTTCGCTGAGCGGAACGCGCAGATCGTCGAACTCCGGTCCGAGGTCCTCGCGCAACTGGTTGGTCACGCCGCTGAGGTAGTCACGCGCCTGACGCAAGGCGTTCGACGTCCACCGGATGGCGCCCGGCAGCCGCTCCGGCCCGAGGACCACCAGCCCGACCACAACGAGGACGAGCATGTGCTCCCAGCTCAGGCTGCCGAGCATCAGCTGCCGTCAGGGTCGGGTTTGACGGTCAGCGTGACGTGCCGGCCGTCGCGGACGACCTCGATCGGGGAATCCTGGCCGATGGTCAACTGCCTGACCGCGACGACGAACTCGTCGGCGTCGGCCACCTTGCGGTTACCGACCTTGACGACGACGTCGTTCTCCAAGATTCCGCCCTTTTGCGCGGGACTACCCGCCTTCACGTTGGCCACCTGGGCGCCGGAAGCGATCGCGTTGCTCACCGATCGGGTGCTGACCCCCAGCGTGGGGTGCACGATCTTGCCATCCTTGATCAGCGTCTCAGCGACCTGCTTGGCCTCGTTGATCGGGATCGCGAATCCCAGCCCACTTGCGCTGTCGGACAACGACTTACCCGCGGTGTCGATGCCGATCACCTGCGAATCCATGTCGATCAGCGGACCGCCGGAGTTTCCATGGTTGATCGACGCGTCGGTCTGCAGCGCGTCGATCACCGTGTCGGTGTCCGAGCCCTCCCCTGACAACGGCACCGGTCGGTGCAGCGCGCTGATGATGCCGTGCGTCACGGTGCTGCGCAGGCCCAGCGGCGCACCCGCGGCCAGGACCTCGTCACCCACCCGCACCTTGTCGGAATCACCGAGGCGCGCCACCGACAGATTGTCGACGTTGTCGACCTTCAGCACGGCCAGGTCGGTCTTGGGGTCGCGGCCGACCAGGTTCGCCGGCACCTCTTTGCCGTCGTTGAACACCACCGTGGTCTTGAACTGGCTGGGGTTGTTCGCCGCCTCGGAGATGACGTGGTTGTTGGTGACGATGTAGCCGCGGCCGTCGATGACCACGCCGGAGCCCTGCATGCCCTCTTGGTCACTCTTTGATTCGATGGTGACCACGGAACCCGCCGTCGCGGCGGCCACCTTGGCGAAGCGTCCGGCCGGGCCCTCGCCGCTGCCGCTCGTCGACAGTGTCACCTTGGAGGTGGTGAACGCCTCGGCGACCTCGGCCGTCTTGCGGCCGATCACACCGCCGAGCATGCCGATGACCAACGCGATCAGCAGCAAGACCAGCAGCGCGAGGTAGGACACCTTGCCGCCGAACAACACGTCGCGCACGCCCAGCTTGCCGCCGTAGCCCAGCGCGGTCCCGGACCGCGAGGGCGCGACCGCCGGGGTGCCCAACGCCGCCGCGGCTCCCGGGTCTCGCCAGGGATCGGCGAGCTCGTCGGGATTCGCACCGTCTTTCTCGGCGGCCAGCGCGTTGGCGTCCACCGGGTGACGCTGCAGCGAGTCGGGGCTGCCGTCCGGACGGTGGAACGCCTCCTGCAGGACGGGGTCGGCCGGTCGGTCGCTCGGCCGGAATTCGGCCTGGTCGCGGTACTTCTGCGGACGGACCCGTTCTGCCACGAACGACCCGCGGAGGCCGGCGGGACGACCGAACTCCCGGCTCGATGCGGGGTCGACCGGCGGACGCGAGATGGGGCGCGGCGCTAAGCGGTTGCCGCTGTCTTTTGCTTGGTCGTAGCCTTGGTCGGAGGTCACGTTATCCCTTTGGATCCTCTACTTGAGCGCTCGAGACAAGCCTTTGCCAGCGAAATGCGCGGCACCGGCGTTGTCCGTGTCCACCCTAGTATCCACTGGCGTGCCGCCGGTGGGCATGTACGCGCGGATGGGGTAGCCGTAGGGCGCTGCCGCAGATCGCTCCCGTCGGCATCGCCGCGAATCGGCACGCTATTGGCGCTTGCGCCGCTCACGGCCGTCGCGGTCCGCAAAACGGTCGGATGCTTGGGCGGATGCGTCGTCGGGCGACTCGTAGGGAATGTCGGCCAGCATGCCCAGCAGCGTGCTCGGGATGCGGATCGGGCGCGAATCGCGCAGCGCCGCACGCGCCCGGCTCTGATCGTCGACCTCGGCCGCACACTGCGCGCACAACGACAGGTGATGCGCGGCCCGCAGGTGCGCGTTCATCCGCAGCTCGCCGTCGACGAACGCCGCGATCGCTTCGACGGACAGGTGTTCGGTGGATCCGAACTGGCGCGGCGCGCCGACGGGCGCGTCGCTTTGAGAGGCGAACTGAGCGGGGAGCCAAGAGAACGCGCGGCGAAACACATGTCCTCGATCGGGCATCACCAACTCCTCGCCACTGAATTCTTATTGCCGCCTTATGTCGAATGTAGCGCGCGAGGGTGCGCAATACCGAAGCTAAGGCCGCAAAGCCGCTGAATAGCTGCCCGAACGTTAGGCGGGCGTGGGTGACTAGGCCGATCGGGCGCGCAAGGCGTCGGGAGTCGGGTGCGCGGCCAGGTAGTCCCGCAACGCCTGGCGTCCGCGGTGGATGCGGCTGCGCACGGTGCCCAGCTTGACGCCCAAGGTGGCGCCGATTTCCTCGTAGGACAGACCCTCGATGTCGCAGAGCACGACGGCGGCACGAAACTCCGGCGGCAGCGAATCCAGCGCGGCCTGCAGGTCAGGGCCCAGCCGTGAGTCGTGGTAGATCTGCTCGGGGTTGGGTTCGTCGGCGGGCACCCGTTCGTAGTCCTCGGGCAGCGCCTCCATCCGGATGCGCGAGCGCCGGCGCACCATGTCGAGGAACAGGTTGGTGGTGATGCGGTGCAACCACCCTTCGAACGTTCCCGGCTGGTAGTTCTGCACCGACCGGAAGACCCGGATGAAGGTCTCCTGGGTCAGGTCCTCAGCATCGTGCTGATTGCCGGAAAGGCGGTAGGCGAGCCGGTACACGCGGTCGGCGTGCTGGCGCACCAACTCGTCCCATGACGGCATGGCCGCCTTGTCTCCGGTCGCGTCGAAAACCGCGGTCCCCTGCGGCGCATCGGACGGCTTCACCCACTCGTCGGTGGGGAGTTCCTGCGCATGAGACATGCTGGACGGGCTGAGAAGCGTGGTGATGATCAAGTCCTCCGAATCCGGCGCGCCAATCAGCGGCACTTCGTCATTTGCGGCAACGGGTATTTCCCATTCGGTATTCCCGGCCCAACGCCCTCCGCGATGCATAGGGCTACCGTCGCGTACCGGAGTATGTGCGGTATATGAACAGTCTGAGCTCAACCTGAGAAACCGTATCGTTACGTACGCTGTGCAGGAGATATCCACCGCGGGGTGACCTTAAACGCGCCGCGACCGTTGGGCGTGTCACCCTGATCCGATTCAGGCGCGCCTGTCGGCCAGCGCGGCGAAGTGGAATACGCTGCGGGCATGGACGGCACCGACGCAGAAGCCCCCGGCCAGGCAGCCCCCAGCCGGGCCGAATCGCTCGTCGCGCACGCCGAAAGCTCGATATCGGAGGACGCGCTGTTGGCGGCCGCCCGCGAGCGGGCCGTGGACATCGGCGCGGGTGCGGTGACACCTGCGGTCGGCGCGTTGCTGAGCCTGCTCACCAAGCTGAGTGGCGGCAAGGCCATCGCGGAGGTGGGCACGGGCGCGGGCGTCAGTGGGCTGTGGCTGTTGTCCGGTATGAGCGACGACGGCGTCTTGACGACGATCGACATCGAGCCCGAATACCTGCGGCTGGCCAAGCAGGCGTTCACCGAAGCGGGCATCGGTCCGTCGCGCACCCGGTTGATCGGTGGCCGCGCCCAAGAGGTGCTCACCCGGCTCGCCGACGAGTCCTACGACCTGGTGTTCATCGATGCCGACCCGATCGATCAGCCCGACTACGTCGTCGAGGGCGTGCGGCTGCTGCGCCCGGGTGGCGTGATCGTGGTGCACCGCGCCGCGCTGGGCGGACGCGCCGGGGATCCGGCCGCCCGCGACGCCGAGGTGGTCGCGGTGCGCGAGGCGGCGCGGCTGATCGCCGAGGACGAGCGCCTCACCCCCGCTCTGGTGCCGCTCGGCGACGGGATCCTGGCCGCCGTCCGCGACTGATTCGCGACCGGGCCCAGACTCTTTGCGAACTTTTGGCCGTTGACCACCCGTTTTGGGGAGCCCGTACACCTTTACGAGATCTTGACGCGCGTCGCCCTTGACCGGCGGCTGAACGTGCGTTTAGCGTACTGAACATGCGTTCAGCCGACTTGACGGCAGCCGCCCGGATCCGGGATGCGGCCATCGCACAATTCGGCGAGCACGGGTTCGGCGTCGGGCTTCGCGCCATCGCCGAAGCGGCCGGCGTGAGCGCCGCGCTGGTCATCCACCACTTCGGCTCCAAGGACGGCCTGCGCAAGGCCTGCGAGGACTACATCGCCGAGACCATTCGCGGCACCAAGTCCGAGGCGCTGCAATCCAACGACCCGGCCACATGGTTCGCCCAGATGGCCGACATCGAGGAGTACGCGCCGCTGATGGCGTATCTGGTGCGCAGCATGCAGACCGGCGGAGAACTGGCGAACATGTTGTGGCGCAGGATGATTGACAACGCCGAGGAATACATGGAAGAGGGCGTGCGCGCCGGGACGATCAAGCCCAGCCACGACCCGAAGGCGCGGGCCAGGTACCTGGCCATCACCGGCGGCGGCGGCTTCCTTCTCTACATCCAAATGCATGAAACGCCAACGGATCTGCGTGCGGTGCTGCGCGATTACTCGCGCGACATGATATTGCCCGCACTTGAGGTCTACACCGAGGGACTGCTGACCGACCGGACCATGTACGACGCGTTCCTGGCCGCTGAGGATCAAGGAGAATCTGATGCCAAGTGACAAATCCATTCGTTCTGCGCCCATCGAGATCCGCGGTCTCACCAAACGTTTCGGCGCGGTGCGGGCGCTGGACGGCCTGGACCTCACGGTTCAGGAGGGCGAAGTCCACGGGTTCCTCGGCCCCAACGGAGCCGGGAAGTCGACGACTATCCGCATCCTGCTCGGCTTGGCGAAGGCCGACGGCGGCAGCGTGCGGCTGCTCGGCGGTGACCCATGGACCCAGGCCGTCGCGCTGCACCGCCACATCGCCTACGTGCCAGGCGACGTGACCCTGTGGCCGTCGCTGACCGGCGGTGAGACCATCGACCTGTTGGCGCGCATGCGAGGTGGCATCGACAAGAAGCGCCGCGCCGAGCTGATCGAGCGCTTCGACCTGGACCCGCACAAGAAAGCCCGCACGTATTCCAAGGGCAACCGCCAGAAGGTCTCGCTAATCTCTGCATTCTCATCCCAGGCCGGGCTGCTGCTCCTGGATGAGCCGAGCAGTGGGCTGGACCCTTTGATGGAGAACGTGTTTCAGCAGTGCGTGGCCCAGGCCCGCGACCGTGGCGCGACGGTGTTGTTGTCCAGCCACATCCTGGCCGAGACGGAAGCGTTGTGCGAACGGGTGACGATCATCCGCGCCGGCAAGACCATCGAAAGCGGTTCGCTGAATTCCATGCGGCACCTGAGTCGCACGTCGATCAAGGCCGAAATGACCGGGGATCCAGGCGATCTCAGGAGGATCAAAGGCGTCGAGGACGTCAGCGTCGAGGGCAACACGTTGCGAGCGCAAGTCGACAGCGAAAGCCTGGGCGAGCTTATCCGCGTGCTCGGCGATGCCGGGGTGCGCAGCCTGGTCAGCCAGCCGCCGACCCTCGAAGAGCTTTTCTTGCGCCACTACGACACGTCGGATGGCGACGGCCGGCACGACGAGGCAAAGGTGTCGCTGTCATGAGCACCACCACGTTGGACCGGCCGTTCGCGTCGGCATCGTCTGCGCCGCTTGATGGTTCAAGCTTCTCCGGAACGCTCGCCATGCTGCGGCTCTACCTGCGGCGCGACCGCATCTCGATGCCGCTATGGGTGCTGTTGCTGTCGGTGCCGTTGGCCACGGTGTACGTCGGCAGCATCGCAAAAATCTACCCCTCCGCTTCCGCCCGCGCCGGCTTCCAGGCCTCGATCATGGCCAGCCCAGCCCAGCGTGCCCTCTACGGCCAGATCTACAACGACAGCCTTGGCGCCGTGGGCATTTGGAAGGCGGGAATGTTCCACACGCTGATCGCGGTGGCCGTCATCCTGACGGTGATCCGGCACACCCGCGCCGACGAGGAGAACGGGCGGACCGAGTTGGTGGAATCGACCGCCATCGGCCGCTACGCCGCCCTGAGCGCGGCGCTGCTGCTGTCGTTCGGCGCATCGATTGCCACCGGCGCGATCGGTGCTGCCGGCCTGTTGAGCACCGACGTCCCGGCCACCGGGTCGCTGGCGTTCGGGGCGGCGCTGGCCTGCTCCGGGCTGGTGTTCACCGCCGTCGCGGCGGTGACCGCGCAGCTATCGCCGAGCGCCCGGTTCGCCCGCGGTGCGGCCTTCGCCGTGCTGGGCGCCGCGTTCACCCTGCGTGCCGTTGGTGACGCCGGCAACGGCACGCTGTCGTGGCTGTCTCCGCTCGGGTGGTCGCTTCAGGTGAAACCGTATGCGGGCGATCGCTGGTGGGTGCTGTTGCTGCACCTGGTGACGACGGCCGCGTTGACCGCCCTGGCGTATCGGCTGTTGGCGGGCCGCGACGTCGGCGCCGGGCTCATCGCGGAACGCCCCGGCCCCGCCGCCGCAGCGCCCGCGCTGGGCAACGTCTTCGGACTGGCGTGGCGGCTCGACCGCGCCGCGCTGCTGCTGTGGACCGTGGGACTGTGCCTGTATGGCCTACTGATCGGCAGCGTGGTGCACGGCATCGGCGACGAGCTGGGTGACAGTGGCGAGGCACGCGACATCGTCGCACGGATGGGCGGCACCAGCGCGCTCGAGGAGGCGTTCATCGCGGTCGCGTTCGCGATGATGGGCATGGTCGCCGCCGCGTTCGCCGTCTCGCTCACACTGCGGTTGCACCAGGAAGAGTCGAGCCAGCGAGCCGAAACGGTGTTGGCCGGTGCGGTGTCGAGAACCCGTTGGCTGGCAAGCCATTTGGTGATCGCGCTAGCCGGCTCGGCGGCGGCGATACTGGCCAGCGGAATCACCGCCGGCGTTGTTTATGGCCTCGCGGTCGGCGATGTCGGCGCCAAACTGCCCACGGTCGTCGCAAGCGCGGCCGTCCAGGTGCCCGCGGTGTGGCTTTTGTCGGCCGTGACCGTCTGCGTGTTCGGCATTGCGCCGCGCCTGACTCCGGTGGCCTGGGGTGTGTTGATCGGCTTCGTCTCGCTCTACCTGATCGGATCGTTGGCCGGGTTCTCGCAGTGGTTGCTCGACGCGGAACCCTTCGCACACATCCCGCGGATCGGCGCCGACTTCACCGTCGTACCGCTGCTATGGCTATCAGCCATCGACATAGGGCTGATGGCTCTGGGGGCCATGGCTTTTCGGCACCGCGATCTACGCTGCTAGGAGGATCATGAACACTGGAATCCGGGTAACGGCGTCATCCGTATTGGGCATTCTCTCGTTGGCCGTGATCCTGCTGCTGCCGGCGGGCACGCTGCACTACTGGCAGGCATGGCTCTTTGTCGCCGTGTTCACGGCGGCGACCCTCGTCCCCACCGTCTACCTGGCCCGGACCAATCCCGCGGCCCTGCAGCGCCGCATGCGTGCGGGCCCGCGGGCGGAACCCCGCAAGGCGCAGAAATTCATCATCACCGGCTCGTTTCTTGGCCTTTTCGCGACGATGGTGTTCAGCGCGCTCGATCATCGGTTCGGCTGGTCGTCGGTGCCTGCCCTGGTGTCGGTGTTCGGCGATGTGCTGGTGGCGACGGGTCTCGGCATCGCCATGCTGGTGATCGCCCAAAACAGCTATGCCGCAGCCACTGTCACGGTGGAAACCGGCCAGACGGTCGCTTCCCACGGCCTCTATAAATTCGTGCGCCACCCGATGTACGTCGGAAATGTGATCATGATGACCGGTATCCCCTTGGCGCTCGGCTCTTACTGGGGTTTGCTCTTCGTCCCGCCGGGCGCCCTGGTGCTCGCGCTGCGCATCCTCGACGAAGAGAAGCTGCTCGTCCGGGAACTACCCGGATACCGCGAATACGCGCGGCGCGTGCGCTACCGGCTGGTGCCCTACCTCTGGTAGCTGTCGCCGAGAAACCCACTCGTGGGCCAGTTTTCGGCATACTACGAACGCTCGTCGCGCGGCCGAGCCACCTTGCACTGGGGTCCGCGGCGCGTGGCCCGCCTGATGATTGCGGAGGTCCCGGGCTAGATCCAGACGCCTTTGCCCACCGCGACCACACCGCCGGCGCTGATCGCGAAGCGCTCCCGGTCCCTTTCCAGATCCACACCCACCATCTCGCCCGGCCCCACGACGACGTTCTTGTCCAGGATCGCGTGGCGCACCACCGCGCCGCGGCCGACCCGGGCGCCGGGCATGATCACGCTGCCCTCCACGATCGCGCCGTCGTCGACCACCACGTTGGACGAGAGCACCGAGTTGCGCACCGAGGCCGCCGAGATGATGCTGCCCGCACCCACCACCGACTCCTGCGCGGAACCGCCGTTGACGAACTTGGCCGGCGCCAGGTTCTCCGACTCACCGCGGATCGGCCAGCGCTTGTTGTACAGGTTGAACACCGGATGCACCGACACCAGGTCCATGTGGGCGTCGTAGAACGCGTCCAGAGTTCCGACGTCGCGCCAGTAGGCCCGGTCGCGGTCGGTGGCGCCGGGCACCTCGTTGTCGTTGAAGTCGTACACCGCGGCCATCCCGTCGTCGACCAGCCGCGGGATGATGTCGCCGCCCATGTCGTGGTCGGAATGGTCGTCATCTGCGTCCGCACGGATCGCGTCGATGAGCACCTTGGTGGTGAAGATGTAATTGCCCATCGACACGAACGTCTGCTCGGGGTCGTCCGGGGTGCCCGGCGGATCCAGCGGCTTCTCGATGAAGTTGCGGATGCGTCCCGACTCGTCGGAGTCGATGCAGCCGAACGCGGTCGCCTCGCTGCGCGGTACCCGGATGCCGGCCACCGTGGCGCCGGCTCCGCTGTCGATGTGAAACCGGACCATCTGCTCGGGGTCCATCCGGTACACGTGGTCGGCACCGAAAACCACGATGTAGTCGGGGTCTTCGTCATAGATCAGATTGAGCGATTGGTAGATCGCATCGGCCGAGCCGGTGTACCAGCGCGGCCCGAGCCGCTGCTGCGCGGGCACGGGAGTGATGTACTCCCCGGCCAAACCGGACAACCGCCAGTTCTGCGAGATGTGTCGGTCCAGTGAATGCGACTTGTACTGGGTGAGAACGCAGATGCGCAGATACCGGGCATTGACGAGGTTGGACAGGACGAAGTCGATCAGTCGGTAGGCGCCCCCGAAGGGAACTGCGGGCTTGGCGCGGTCCGCCGTCAGCGGGTACAGCCGCTTGCCCTCACCGCCGGCCAGGACGATGCCCAGCACGTGTGGCGCTTCCCTCATGGTTTCAAACCTATCGGCCGTTACGAAGGGCTGCCAGGGGCATGGGGTGATTAGCGACGTTCTGTGGGGCTGTCCGTCAAGGTATTTGGCTGCGCACGCCGCGAAGACCGCCCGCTCGTTGTGGCCAACCCGACTCGCGTCGGCCCTCGTCCGCGAACTAGCGTGCGGGTATGCGGGTGGCGATGATGACGCGGGAGTACCCGCCGGAGGTCTACGGCGGAGCGGGAGTTCACGTCACCGAACTCGTCGCCCAGCTGCGCCGGCTGTGCACGGTCGACGTGCATTGCATGGGAGCACCGCGTCCGGGCGTGCACGTGCACGAGCCCGACCCGCGGCTTCGCGGCGCCAACCAGGCGGTGTCGACCCTGTCGGCCGACCTGATGATGGCCGATGCGGCGTCGGGGGCCAGCGTGGTGCATTCGCACACCTGGTACACGGGCATGGCCGGGCATCTGGCCTCCCTGCTCTACGGCGTCCCGCACGTCTTGACTGCGCATTCGCTCGAACCGCTGCGCCCGTGGAAGGCCGAGCAACTCGGTGGGGGTTACCGGATCTCGAGCTGGGTCGAGCAAACCGCGGTGCTGGCCGCCGACGCCGTCATCGCGGTCAGCACCGCGATGCGCGAGGACATCCTGCGTGTCTATCCGACACTGGATCCCAGCGCCGTGCACGTCATCCGCAACGGCGTCGACACCGACATCTGGTACCCGACCGGGCCGGTGCGAACCGGATCGATGCTGACAGAATTGGGCGTCGATCCGGCCCGGCCCCTCGTGGTGTTCGTGGGCAGGATCACCCGGCAGAAGGGGCTCGCGCACCTGGTGGCGGCCGCTCACCGGTTCAGCCCGGAGGCGCAGGTGGTGTTGTGCGCCGGCGCTCCCGATACCCCGGAGATCGCCGACGAGATTCGCGACGCCGTGGCCGCCCTGGCCGCCAGCCGGACCGGGGTGTTCTGGATCCGGGAGATGCTGCCCATCGGGGATCTGCGCGAAATCCTCTCGGCGGCATCGGTTTTCGTGTGCCCTTCGGTTTACGAGCCGTTGGGCATTGTGAATCTGGAGGCGATGGCCTGCTCGACGGCGGTGGTGGCCTCCGATGTCGGCGGCATCCCGGAGGTGGTCGCCGACGGAGTGACCGGGACGCTGGTGCATTACGGCCCCGACGACGCGCGGGGCTATCAGACCGGATTGGCCGATGCGGTCAACGAGTTGATCGCCGACCGCGGGAAAGCGCAACGCTACGGCAAGGCGGGACGCCAACGCTGCGTCGAGGAGTTCTCCTGGGCCCGCGTCGCCGAGCAGACTCTGGAGATCTATCGGAAGGTGTGTGCATAGCGCCGCCGATTTTCGTTCGGCGGCAGGCCTAGGTGGAGCTTGTGACGCCCTTGAGCTCGTCACCGAGGGCGGCGGCTTCGTCGGGCGTCAGCTCGACGACAAGTCGACCGCCTCCCTCAAGTGGTACTCGCATCACGATGCCGCGCCCCTCCTTGGTTGCTTCCAGAGGACCGTCTCCGGTCCGGGGCTTCATCGCCGCCATCGAGTGCTCCCTCCGGGTTCGAGCTGGCCCGCCCGTGCGGACCTGGTCGGCGCCGAACATGCCCCGCCAGCGAACTTCAAGCCATGCCCGGCATCGAACTGCCTTATCACCCCCCCATTGTTCCCTATCCAGGTCGCCACTTGAACAAAGACCCATATCTGTGTGCTCAGCGGGCGGTGGCCGGCACCCAGCAATCGCGAATGTGGTCGTCGACCATCCCGGTCGCCTGCATCAGCGCATAGGCGGTGGTCGGCCCGACGAACCGGAACCCGCGCCGCTTGAGTTCACGGGCCATGGCCTTCGATTCGTCAGTCGCCGAGGGAATTTCGGATGGGTCGACCGGGCGTGACCGCGGCGACGGCGCGAACGACCACAGCAGGTCCGCCAGGTCTGCCGGACTCCCCAGTTCAGCGGCGGCGCGCGCGTTGGCGATCGTTGACTCGATCTTGGCGCGGTTGCGGACGATTCCCTGGTCCGCCATCAGCCGCTGCACGTCAGTGTCGGTGTACTCAGCGACCTTGGCGACGTCGAAGTGGGCGAACGCGCGCCGGAAACTCTCCCTTTTTCGCAGGATGATCAGCCAGGACAGGCCGCTTTGAAACGCCTCCAGGCTCATCCGCTCGAACAACGCGACCCCGTCGCGCACCGGCTGGCCCCATTCGCGGTCGTGGTAGTCGCGATAGAGCTCGAAATCGGGTCCGGGTCGCGCGGTCGCCCAACTGCAGCGAACCAGCTCGTCTTCGTTCACACTGAGTCCTGACGATCCTCACCGTCGTCTGGTTCCCCCGAATCACCCTCGGTCTCCTGCCCGGCCGGGACGGCGTGCACCGCGGCGAGTTGCCCGCGCAGCGCCTCGAGCTCACGCGCGAGCCGATCCAGCACCCAGTCCACTTCGCTGGTCTTGTAACCGCGGAGGACCTGGGTGAACTTGACGGCGTCGACGTCGGAGCCGGTCACTCCGAACGCGGGCAGCACGGTGGCCGTCGTGCCCCGCGGCAGGGGCGGCAGCTGCTCGCCGCGACCGAACAACAGGCTGGCCGCGCCGAACAGGACGATCGCCACCAGCACCAGGACCACCAGGTACAGCAACACCAACGCCACGTGACCGATACTGCCTTATGCCGCCGACACGGCGGCGGCCAGCGTGACCTCGCGCGGGGCTAGCGGGGCCTGATGGCCTGCATCGGCGGCCGGTCCGCCAGCGACACCGTCGACGTGTGCTGGATGTAGCCGTAGCCCTCGGGGCCGTCGGCCACGAACTGCGTCAGCCCAACGCCCGAGTCCGGAATCCCACAGCGCGACAGCAGGGTCGCGATGACCTGCCGGCTCATCACGCCCAGCTCGGCCAGCGGCCGGTTGCGATGCGCGCGGACCCCCAGGTTGGCCTGGGCGATCGCGTCCAGCCCCAGCCGGTCGAAGGTGTCCACCAGCAGGCCGATCTCCACGCCGTAGCCCGGCGCGAACGGCACCGACGTCAGCAACTCGCGGGTGGCCGCGTATTCACCGCCGAGCGGTTGCACGATGCAGCGCAATTCCGGACGCAGCGCCGCAAGCAACGGCCGGGCCACCAACTCGGTCACGCGCCCACCGCCGGTGGCACTCGCGTCCGTCGCGACGTCGCCCAGATCGGCCAGCTCGCTGCCCCGCAAAGGCCGCCGGTAGAAACTCTTGACCAGGTGAATGCGGTCGTCAGTGAGCAGCGGAGCGACCAGCCATGGCACGAACATCGGGTGCGGATCGATCAGGTCGGAGTCGACGAACACGACGATGTCGCCACGGGTGGCCGCCAGCGAGCGCCACAGCGCCTCGCCCTTGCCGGGCCGGATCGGCACCTCGGGCAGCGCCTGCTCGCGGCTGACGACGCGGGCGCCCGCGGCGACGGCGCGGATCTCGGTGTCGTCGGTGGAGCCGGAGTCCAGCACGACGAGCTCGTCCACCAGTCCATCGACCAGCGGTGAAATGCTCTCGATCACCGTCTCGATGGTTTCTTCCTCGTCGAGGGCCGGGAGCACCACCGAGACGGTCCGCCCCGCCTTCGCGGCCTCCAGCTCGGCGATCGTCCAGCTCGGCCGGTTCCAGCTGCGGTCGGCCAGCCAGGTGTCGCCGGGCCGGGCGGCGCGCATGCCGTCGTTGGCGAGATCGCCGGCGACCAGGTCAGATGTCGTCATGCCAGCCCTCTCACCGTGCGCGCCGGCGGGCGTGTTCCCTGGATCGAGGCCACCATTTCCAGCACCCGGCGGGTGGCCGCGACCTCGTGCACGCGGAACATCCGCGCGCCGGCGGCCGCCGCCAGCGCGGTGGCCGCCAACGTTCCCTCGAGCCGCTCGGTCAATTCCACACCCAGAGTCTCCCCGACGAAGTCCTTGTTGCTCAAAGCCATCAGCACGGGCCACCCGGTATCAACAAGATCGCTCACGTGGCGCAACAGCAGCAGCCCGTGAAAAGTGTTCTTGCCGAAGTCGTGGGTGGGGTCGATCAACACCCGGTCGCGGGCCACTCCGCACGCCACCGCCCGCTCCGCGGCTGTGGTGACCTGGGCGATGACATCCTCGACCACGCCACGGGTGGTGATTCCGTAATTCACCCGGAAGGGGCGCGTGCGCGGCAGCGCGTTGCCGGTGTGCGAGCACACCAGGCCCGCCCCGAACTCGGCGGCCACCTCCGGCAGCGCCGGATCGATGCCGCCCCAGGTGTCATTGACCAAATCCGCCCCGGCCGCGCAGGCCACCTTGGCCACCTCGGAACGCCAGGTATCGGCACTGATCAGCTGATCCGGGTAGGCGTCACGCAGCCATTCGATGAACGGCACCAGCCTCGCGATCTCGGTGTCGGCATCGACCTCTTGGCCGGGGCCGGCCTTGACTCCGCCGACGTCGATGACGTCGGCACCGTCGGCGACGGCCTGGTGCACGGCCGCCCTGGCGGCCTCGTCGCTGAAGGTCGCGCCCTTGTCGTAGAACGAGTCCGGGGTGCGGTTGATGATCGCCATGATCAGCGCACGATCGCCTGCGACCGGGCGGCCGCACAGAGTTGGACGGCCGGCTGACGCCGGCGGTGTCGAGTGCACACGTATATGGTGCCCGGTCGCCGCGTCGCGCGCGGCCCGGGGACCGCGGCCGGCGGGCAGAAACCTGCTTAAGGGCGTTTGCCCTCGGCAACCTCGCCGGGGTACTCGTCGTAAAAGGGCACGTAGCCCTTGTCGCGGCCGGCCAGCACGTACAGCGGGTCCTCCACGTCCGAACCATAGGCCTGCTCGCGCAGCTCCACCTTGCGGCTCTTGAAGGTCGTGGTCTGCTCGATCGAGTCCACCACCCGCACGAACAGCGGCAGCGCGTAGGCGGGAAGCCGCTCGTACACGGCACGGGCCAGCGACTGCCCGTCGAACTCGGCGCCCCCGCGCAGCTTGACCGCGGCCATGCCGGCGCGCCCGCCGGTGCGCGGAACCTCGACCCCGAAGACCGTGCAGTCCTCGACGGCGTCATCGGACGCCAGCGCCGCCTCCACCTGGGTGGTGGCGACGTTCTCGCCCTTCCACCGGAAGGTGTCGCCGAGCCGGTCGACGAACGCGGCGTGGCCCAAGCCTTGCGGGCTCATCACGTCGCCGGTGTTGAACCAGCAGTCGCCCTCACGAAAGGCGTTGCGCACCAATTTCTTTTCGCTCGACTCCTTGTCGGTGTAGCCGTCGAAGGGCTGCAGCCGGTTGACCGGGCTGAGCAACAAACCGGGCTCGCCGGCCGGCACGCGACGGACCCGCCCGTTGTCGTCGCGCAGCGGGGCGCCGGTGTCGGGGTCGTACTCGACGTAGGCCAGCGGCATCGGGAACACGCCGGTGGAGCGGGGCACGTTGAAGACGTTGATGAACGCCGCGTTGCCTTCGCTGGAGGCGTAGAACTCGCAGACGCGGGCGATGCCGAATCGCTTGGTGAACTCGTCCCAGATCTCCGGGCGCAGCCCGTTTCCGGCGATCACCCGCACCTTGTGCGCGCGGTCGGTGGGTTTGGCCGGCTGGTTGAGCAGGTACCGGCACACCTCGCCGATGTAGATGAACGCGGTCGCCTCGTTGGCGATCACGTCGTCCCAGAACTTCGACGCCGAGAACGACTTGCCCAGCGCCAGCGTCGCCCCCGAGTTGATCACCGACGACAACGCCACCGTCAGCGCGTTGTTGTGGTACAGCGGCAGGCAGCAGTAGAGGGTGTCGGAACTCTTGAGCCGCAACCCGATGCCGCCGAACGCCGCGAGCGCCTTGAGCCACCGCAGGTGCGTCATGACGCTGGCCTTGGGGAATCCCGTTGTGCCCGAAGTGAAGATGTAGAACGCGGTGTCCCTGGCATGCACGGCCGACGCCGAGGCGGGGTTGGTGGCCGGTGCGCTCACCGCGAACCGCTCCAAGTCCTCGACGGTCAACGTCTCGGTGCTGCCCGAGCCGCCGCACTCGGCCACGGCGCTGACCAGATCCGTCTCGGCGATGAGCACCTTGGCGTCCAGCAGGCCCAGGCTGTGCGCGAGCACCTCGCCGCGCTGGTGGTAGTTGAGCATGCCGGCGACCGCGCCGCACTTGACCGCGGCCAGCATGGCCAACACGGTGTTGGGCGAGTTGCGCAGCATGATGGCGACGACATCGCCCTGACCGACGCCGCGCGCGGCCAACACGGCGGCGTATCGGTTGGCGGCGGCGTTGGCGTCGCGGTAGGTCAATTGCTTATCGCCCATGCGCAGGAAAATCCGGTCGCCGTAGCGGGCGGCCCGGTCGGCGAACACCGTGCCGATCGACTTCTTGGAACCCGGCTGGGCCAGTAGCCCGGTCATCGCGCCGCGCGCGATCACCGGCAGGTCGGCCAGCACGGCCGGCGCCCGAAATGCGATGTCGGTCAGTTTGACCGCCGTGCGCGCTCCACCGTCACGATCGGACACGTGACCCCCTCGATTCGTTTCCAAAGTCAAGCTCGGCGGACAGCCTAGTAGGGGTGGCGAACCCGTCGGCGGCCTCAGCCCGGTGCGCACGCTTTTAGCGCCGCACTCACCTTGTCGACCAGCACCAACCGGTCCATCGCCGCCTGAGAGACGTAACCGCTGTCCAGCAACCCGCACAACCAGGTCCACAGCCCTTCGTAGTGGCCGAAGGGATCCAGCAGCACGATGGGTTTGTCATGCAGACCGAGGAAGGCCGTCGTCCACGCGTCTAGCAACTCGTCGAGGGTGCCGATGCCACCGGGCAACGCGATGAACGCGTCGGCGCGGTCTTCCATGGCCTGCTTGCGCTCGTGCAAGGTGTCGCTGACGATCAGCTCGTCGGAGTCCGCGTCGGCGATCTCGCGGCGCATCAAGACCTTCGGGATGACGCCGACGGTCCGGCCGCCGCGGGCGCGCGCCGCGCTCGCCACCGCGCCCATCGCCGACACCCTGCCGCCGCCCCACACCAGCGTCCAGCCGCGCTCGGCGATCGCCTCACCGAGTTCCGCAGCGACTCCGAGCAATTCGGGATGCTCCGGGCCGGACGCGCAGTACACACACACCGACCACTCGGCTGATGCATCGCGTTGGCCGGGCATATCCGCCAAAGGTAGACCAACCCCAGACGGCCCGTCATATCTGGGGCTTTCGCCCTTCAACCGGTTCTTGCACCATAAAATTCGGCGGTGCCGATTCGATGGAACGTCCCTCAACATGCGACGGCCTCAGAGCGGCTGGATGCGGCTCTGGCCGACGGGGCCCGGGGAGCGGTGGTGCTCGGACCCGACGGCGTCGGCAAATCCACCCTCGCCCGGGTGGCCGCCGAGCGTTTCGCCGATCAGCACCCGAACGCTCTCATCCGCTGGGTCACCGGCACCCCGACCGAACGCGGGGTCCCGTTCGGGGCCTTCAGCCATCTGGTGGAGATCGCCGAGCTCGGCAAGCCCGCCGCGCTGTTGCGGGCCGCCCGGGCGTCGCTGGGCGGCGACGACCTGTTGCTCGTCGTCGACGACGCACAACACTTGGACGTGCTGTCGGCCACGCTGGTCTACCAACTGGCGCGCGACGGCGCGGGACGGCTCATCGTCACCGTCCGCGCCGGTCCCGCTCCCGAAGCGATCGCGGCGCTGTGGAACGACCGCCTGCTCACCCGGATCGACATCGCGGCGCCCAGCGGGACGACCGCGCCGGCGGAGATGGAGACCTTCCTCGCCGAGCTTCCCGTCGCGGCGCGCTCGGTCCTGGAGTATCTGGCCGTCGCGGAGCCGCTGTCGGCCGCCGGGTTGACCGCGCTGGCCGGCGACGGCGCGGTGGACGACGCGGTGAGATGGGGCGCCGCGGAGACCCGGGTCCGGGGCGGGTCCTCCGACGACCCGGTCGTCTATACGGCCCACCCGCTTTTCGCCGAGCGGATGCGGGCCGCGCTCGACCCCGATGAGGCCCGGCAACGACGCACCGACCTCGTCAAGCTGCTGTCGCGGCATCCGTCCGAGCATCTCAGTGACCGGCTGCGGCTGGTGTCGCTGGCGCTGGACAGCGACACTCCCCCGCGGGTCGCCGACGTCGTCGTCGCCGCCCAGCAGGCGCTGCGGCTGGGCGACCTGGCGCTGGGTGAACGGCTGGCCCGATGGGCTCTGCAGCGGTCCGGGGGGCTAACGGCGCGGCTCGCGCTGGCACATGCCCTGGGGTGGCAGGGCCGTGGCCGCGAAGCCGATTCGGTGTTGGCCGAGGTCGACCCCACCGCGCTGACCGAAGCGGCGCTGATGGACTGGGCCCTGCTGCGGGCGGCGAACCAGTTCTGGATGTTGAGCGAGCCGGAGCGCGCCACCGCGTTCCTGCGGACCGTGCGGAACCGGGTCACCGATGCCGGCCCGCGGACCACCCTCGACGCGCTCAGCGCGACCTTCGCGATGAACGCCGGCAATGTCGGGCACGCCGTGAAGGTCACCGCCGAAGTCCTCGCGTCGCCGGCGGCCGACGACCAGGCGGTGGCGTGGGCGGCCAGTGCGGCGGCATTGTGCGCGGCACGGGAGGGTCGATTCGATGACGTCGAGCCGCTGGCGCAGCGCGCCTTGGCGGCCGAACATCCGGGGCTGCTGCGCTTCACGATCGGGCTGGGCCAGACCACCGCGCTGTTGATGTCCGGGCACCCCGAGCAAGCCCGCCGGGTGGCGCAGCAGTTCACCGACTTCGCCGAACTGCAACAACCGGGACGCGCTATCGGCGAGGTATTGCTGGCGCATGCGCTCATAGCCGGCGGCGAATTTGCCGCTGCGGCAGCATTATTGGTCCCCGCAGCCGCCACCCTCGAGCGCACCGGTTACTCGTGGGGGCCGCTATCACTGACGCTGCTGGCGACCGCGCTGGCTCAACAGGGCGACACCGCCGTCGCGGCAAAGGCATTGAGCAGGGCCGAATCTCGGCACGGCACCAAGTCGGCCCTGTTCGCGCCGGAGCTCGGTGTCGCGCGCGCATGGCGGCTGGCCCTGGTGCGTGACACGCACGGCGCAGTGGCCGCCGCGCGCGACGCCGCCCGGATGGCCGAACGCGGCGGGCAGCGTGGGGTGGCGGTGCGGGTATGGCACGAGGCCGTGCGGCTGGGGGACATCCGGGCCGCCGATCCCCTGGCTCGGCTCTGTGGCGAGATCGACTGTGTCGCAGGGAGGCTCGCGCTGGCCCATGCCCGCGCGCTGGCCGCCGGCGATGACGCGGGGCTGCGGGCGGTGTCGGAAGAGCTGACGTCGATCGGCATGCACGCCGCCGGCGCCGACGCTGCCGCACAGGCGCAGCGGTGCGGGGCCGGGAAGGGTTAGCCGCTCAGGTAGCCGCGCAGCACGTCCACCGCGGCGGTGATGTCGGCGACCGCGACTCGCTCGTCGCGCTTGTGCGCGAGGTTGGGATCACCGGGCCCGAAGTTGACCGCCGGGATGCCCAGTGCGGCGAACCGCGCCACGTCGGTCCAGCCGTACTTGGCCCGGACGTTGCCGCCCGCCGCTTCGATCAGCGCCTTGGCGGCGGGCTGCGACAGTCCGGGCAGTGCGCCGGCGGCCGCATCGGTCTGTTCGATGTGCACGTCGAGCCCGGCGAACACGTCGTGCACGTGTCGCAGCGCGTCGGTCAGCGACCGGTCGGGGGCGAAACGGAAGTTGATCGTCACTGCTGCCGCGTCCGGAATGACGTTGCCCGCGATGCCGCCGTCGATGCGCACGGCCGACAGGCCCTCACGGTAGACGCAGCCGTCGATGTCGGCGCTGCGTGCCTCGTACGCGGCCAGCCGCTCCAGCACGGCGCCGAGCTTGTGAATCGCGTTGTCTCCCAACCAGGATCGAGCCGAATGGGCGCGGGTCCCGGTGGCACCGACCACCACTCGCAGCGTGCCCTGGCAGCCGGCCTCGATGTAGCCGCCGGTGGGCTCGCCCAAGATGGCCACGTCGGCGGACAGCCAGTCCGGCAGCTCGCGTTCGATGCGGCCCAATCCGTTTGCGGCGGCATCGATTTCCTCGCAGTCGTACATCACCAGCGTCAGATCGTGCACCGGGTCGGCCACCGTGGCGGCGAGATGCAGAAAGACCGCGTCGCCCGATTTCATGTCCGCCGTGCCGCAGCCGTACAGGTCGCCGCCCTCGCGGCGGCTGGGCAGGTTTCCGGCCACCGGGACGGTGTCCAGATGCCCGGCCAGCAGCACCCGCGACGGCCTCTGGTGGTGCGTGCGGGCCAGCACAGCGTCGCCGTTGCGAATGATCTCGAACCCGGACGTCTGGGCCCGGAGCGCGGCCTCGACCTCGTCGGCCAGCCGCGCTTCGTCCCGCGATTCGCTGGGGATGTCCACCAGCGCCGCGGTCAGCGCGATCGGATCGCCGCGTAAGTCCAGCACGGTCTTTAGGGTAGGCGATCGCAAGCGCGGGCTAGACGAGCAACTGCGTAGGCATCACCTTGGGCTTGACCCCGTATCGCGGCCCCACGCCGTAGCCGCCCCGCCCCGCCGAGGCGACCGCCGGCATGCCGGACGCCCATGTGGTGTGCGCGTCTTCGGTGGGTGCGGTCCACCCCGTGCCCGCGACGGTCGCGGCGGGGACCCGAGGAGTGGCCGCCGACCACGTGGCGGGCGTCGACAATCCGCCGACCGGGGACGCCGAGCCCATGCTCGCCAGTACCGGTGCGGCACCGACGCCCGCGGTGCTGACCGGTGCCGGGGCACTGACCAGGGCGCCGGAGCTGACCGCGCCCCCCAGATCGCCGGCCACGCTGGCGGAAGCCGCCGCGTCGAGGGTGTGGTTGTACAAGACGTTGGACACGATGGTGTTGAACACATTCCACGACACGACGTCGAATCCGGCGTTGCCGATATTGGACACCAGAGGGTCGCCCAGCACGCTGTCCAGGGCGCTCGCGGCCGGCGCGGCGGGTGCGGCCGGCGCCGCGAACGACTGCACGGCGTTGGGCACATTGGAGACGACCGAGCGGAGCCCACTCGTCTGGGCGGCCGTGGCCGCCGTCTGCGCGTCAAGCCCACCCGGGCTGTTGGTGGGTGCGGGAGACGTCAACGGGCTCAACTTGGCCGCGGCCGCCGACGACGCGGCGTAGCCGTACATGGCGGCGGCGTCTTGGGACCACATCTCGCCGTACTGCGCCTCGGTGGCCGCGATGGCTGGGGTGTTCTGTCCCAGGACGTTGGTCGCGACGAGGGCCGCCAGCTGGGCGCGGTTGGCCGCGACCAGCGGTGGCGGCACCGTCATCGCAAAGGCCGCCTCGTATGCCGCCGCCGATGCCATGGCTTGGGCCGCCGCCTGTTGCAGCTGCGCCGCGGTGGTGTGCATCCACATCACATACGGCGCGGCGGCGGTGGCCATCGCGGTCGACGACGGCCCCATCCACTCCTCGCCGGTCAGATTCGCAATCGCCGCCTGGCTGGCCGACGCGGTCGTACTCAGTTCGTCGGCCAGGCTGCTGAAAGCCGCCGCCGCGGCCATCATCGGACCGGCGCCCGCGCCGGTGTACATGCGCAGGGAATTGACCTCTGGGGGCAATGCTCCAAAGTCGAAAGTCATTGTCTTGCTCCTGTTCTTGCTGACGTTCGGGGGTGTTAGACGGCCGGCTTGGGCATCACGGTGGGCTTGACGCCGTAGCGGGGCGCACCGAGGCCGTAGCCGCCGCGTCCGGCGGAGGCCATCGACGGCACGCCACCCGGGATGGCGTTCACCGTCGTCGCCTGGGGCGCGGCGGTGGTGAATCCCGCGCCGGTCAGCGTCACCGGGGTCGAGCTCACCTCGGGGACACCACTTGCCGCCCAGCTCGGTGGTACCGACAACGCGCCGATCGAGGGTCCTCGGCCCATGCTCGCCAGCAACGGCGCCCCACCCATGGCTGCCGGCGCCGCGGGGGCGGGCGCGCTCGCCGAGGTTGCTGACGTGAGCCCTCCGGTGAAGTTGGGAACGCCGGCCGCGCCGGGAACGGGAGCGAACTGCCCCTCGCCCAAGGTGATGAAGTCCGAGGCGGCGGCGCCGACGTTCTGACCCCATTCGATCGTGGTGCCGAGGGCAGCGTCCCCGGGCGGTGGGTCGGCGGCAGCCGGCGCGGCGGCGGGCAACGCCGAGGCGCTGGTGGTGACCTTGTTCGCGGCTTCCGTCGTTCCATACGAACCGGCGTTGCTGTCCAGGTTGTTCACCATTGTCTGGTGAATCGCCTTCGCTTGGGCGCTGACCTGCTGGTACCACGCGCCATAGGCCGAGAATTGCGCGGCCTGTAAAGCGGACACCTCGTCGGCGGCCGCCGGAGCGATGCTCGTGGTGGGAGCCGCGGCCGCGGCATCCTGGGCGGCCATCGAAGCGCCGAGGCCTTCGAGGGTGCTCGCCGCGAACAGCAGCGCCTCGGGCCGTGTGGTGACAAAGGACATTTTCTTCTCCTCGGGCAATCAGGCGGCCACAACGGACCGGCGACGAAGGGACCTGCGTGTAGGGCGGTAACGACCCCGGAAGCTGCGTACCCGAAACGGCGAAATTCACGCCTTGACCTGCTAGGACTGGCGCAGCGGCAAACCGGCTGAACCGCCACTAATGTCCACCGCGCACCCGCGATGCCGAATTAGCCTGTCCGCGTGGGCGTTTGAATTCCGCACGGCACCAACACTGACCACCGCTCAACCGGCTGCTGCCCTGGGCTCAACGTTCAGTCAATCCCGACCCCGGCCACCAACGATCCCGCACCGCCATCAAAGCGCACCGAGCACCAACTGGCGCCGTACCCGGCATCACCGGCCCGCAACACCACGAAGCGCGCGAACTCCTGAACCGGCGCGACCAACCGACTCCTCAAGCACGTCAACGAACAGCGCGGTTTAACAGCAGCTCGGCAACATCGCCGCCCGCAAGCGCCATCGCGGTCGAGACCGCAACTACGGACCAGGATTCTAATCCTGTTGCACCAGAAGCGACTTCGCCTCTCCCAACAGGTTTTCAACGATAGGGCCACTTAACCGACCCCGAGGGGTAAACCTGTTGCTGGAGGTGGCAGCATGCGCAAGGTGAATGTGAGTACCAGGAACAACGTGAGGGTTATCGGATGCCAGGATGGTCCGACGATCATGCTGGCTCACGGTTTCGGGTGTGATCAGAATCTGTGGCGTCTGGTCGCCGGGCGGCTCTCGCCGAGTTTTCGGGTGGTGCTGTTTGACCATGTCGGCTCGGGGGCGTCGGATCCGTCGGCATGGGACGAGCAACGGTACGGGTCATTGCAGGGTAGACAGTCTTGAGTTTCGGCCTTTCCCGCGGCAGCCGTACCGATCGGTCGAATCATCAACGGACTCAGCGGTTTTGAGTTTGATGTCGGCCTCAACCAGTTCCGCCACCTAGATCCGGTCGAGCGGATCGGACATGCCGCCCTCGCCGCATGGGGATTGATGCGAACTCCCCCCGATTACGACGAACGGCGCCTGGCCCAGCTTGAGCACGATGGCGGCCGCGAGGGTTTCCGTTTCCCACAGGGCGCGCGGACCCGAGCGCAGCCCACAAAGTAACCTGGCCGCCGTGACTGGAGCTGCAGGCATCGGGTTGGCAACGCTGGCCGCCGACGGATCGATCCTCGACACGTGGTTTCCCGCACCGGAACTGACCGCATCGGGCACCGGCGCGACGTCGCGGCTGGCGCTGTCCGACGTTCCTCCGGAGTTAACCGCGCTGATCGGCCGCGACGACGACCGCGGCACCGAGACCATCGCCGTACGCACGGTCATCGGCTCGCTGGACGACGTGGCCGCCGACGCCTACGACGCCTACCTGCGATTGCATCTGCTCTCGCACCGGTTAGTGGCGCCGCACGGGCTGAACGCCGGCGGCTTGTTCGGGGTATTGACCAATGTGGTCTGGACTAATCGCGGACCGTGCGCCGTCGAGGGTTTCGAGGCGGTCCGTTCCCGGCTGCGACGCCACGGACCGGTGACGGTCTACGGCGTCGACAAGTTCCCGCGCATGGTCGATTACGTCCTGCCGACCGGAGTGCGCATTGCCGACGCCGACCGGGTGCGTCTGGGCGCCCACCTGGCGCCGGGCACGACGGTGATGCACGAGGGCTTCGTCAACTACAACGCCGGCACCCTGGGGGCATCCATGGTGGAGGGACGCATCTCAGCCGGCGTGGTGGTGGGCGACGGCTCCGACATCGGTGGTGGGGCCTCGATCATGGGGACGCTGTCCGGCGGTGGCACGGAGGTGATTTCGATCGGCAAGCGGTGCCTGCTCGGCGCTAACGCCGGTCTGGGTATCTCACTGGGCGATGACTGCGTCGTCGAAGCCGGCCTGTACGTCACCGCGGGCACCAAAATCATTACACCCGAGGGAAAAACGCTGAAGGCGCTCGAGCTGTCCGGCGGCAATAACCTGTTGTTCCGCCGCAATTCGGTGAGCGGGGCGGTGGAAGTGGTGGCCCGCGGCGGTCAGGGCATCGCCCTCAACGAAGACCTGCACGCCAACTGAGGGTGCACCTATAAGTCGGCGGGGACCGGCTCGGCGGCCGGGGCGGCGCCAAGCGCGGTTCCTCTGGTTTCGGGCAGCAGCCAGACGCACACGAGACTGGCCGTTATCAGGGCCGCCATCATGAGCCCGATCGCCCAGCTGCCGTAGGTCGCCAACAAGGTGCCCGCCAACAGCGGCGGCACGGCGGCGCCAAGGATGCCGGCCAGGTTCATCGCCACTGCCGCGCCGCTGTAGCGGTAGCGCGTGGCGAACAGCTCGGGGACGAAGGCTCCCGTGGGGCCGTTTGCTGTCGCCGCGCAGGCGAACATGCCGAGGACGGCTACCGCGTACATGGCGGGGCTGCCGGAATCCATCAGCGGGATGACCACGAAGGACCACGGCAGACATGCCGCCAGCCCGCTCAGCATCACGCGGCGACGCCCGACGCGATCGGACAGCCATGCCCCGAACGAGACGAACACGATGCTGGTCAGCCCGGCCAGCGCGCCGACGCCCCAGATGAAGCTGCGCGAATAGCCGAGGTGGGAGTGGGCGTACATGACGAGAAAGGTGTTGCCCAGGTAGACGAAGCCCATGCCGCCCAGGAAGCAGCCCGCGACCAGCACGATCTCACGCCGCTGCAGCCGCACCAGCTCGGCCAGTGGCGCTTTGGGCACCAGGTTGCGGGCCTTCTCCTCCACGAACAGCGGGGTCTCCTCGATGTTGAGCCGCACATAGAGGGCGATGCCGATCAGCCCGCTGCTGATCAGGAAGGGCACCCGCCATCCCCATTCCAGGAACGCGGGGCTGCTCTCACCCATGGTGAGGCTGACGGCGAGGAACGTCAGGCTGGCCAGTATCCCGGCCGTGCCGCCCCCCAGCGAGGTGAACATGCCGTACCAGCCGCGTTTTCCGGGGGGCGCGTATTCGGCGCTCAGCAGGACCGACCCGGCCCATTCGCCGCCGACGGCGAAACCTTGCAGCAACCGCAGAACGACCAGGATCAAGGGCGCCGCGACCCCGATCGACGCCGTGGTGGGGACCAGGCCCACGCTGACCGTCGATGCGCCCATGATCAGCAGGGTCGCGACCAGCGTCTTCTTGCGGCCCAGCCGGTCGCCGAAGTAGCCAAAGACGGCCGCGCCCAACGGGCGGGACAGGAACGCCGTCGCGAACGTCGCCATCGAGGCGATGGTGGCCACGGTCGGTCCGAGGTGCGGGAAGAACACCGCGGGAAACACCAGTGCGGCCGCGGTTCCGTAGATCAGGAAGTCGTAGAACTCGATGGCCGAGCCGACGAGGCAGGCCGTGGCGATCCGCCGCATGGGGGTACGCCCGGTGGGGGCCGCGGACCGAGTCGGCTCACCCATGGTGGCCGCTCGCCGCCCGGATACATCGATACACGGTTACGACGGTAGGTGAAGCTTCGCGGGCACGCTCGGCCCTAAACCTGGCAAATTGCTGCGTGTCTCGGCGCCCGGCTGACCGGGCGGCTACCCGGTCCAGCGGGCGCTCAGCCGTTGCTCAGCAGCTGCTTCTTGAGCACCTTGCCCATGGCGTTGCGGGGCAGCGCGTCCACGATGCGCACCTCACGCGGCCGCTTGTGCACCGAAAGCTCCTGAGCGACATACTCGATCAGCTCGTCGCCGTCGGCCGATCCGACGACGTAGGCGACGATGCGCTGACCCAGGTCCGCATCCGGCATTCCGATCACCGCCGCCTCCTGGACGCCGGGATGCCCGAGCAGCACCGTTTCGATCTCGCCCGCCCCGACGCGGTAACCGCCGGACTTGATCAGGTCGACCGACTCCCGCCCGACGATGCGGTGCATCCCGTCGGCGTCGATCACCGCGACGTCGCCGGTGCGGTACCAGCCGTCGGTGTCGAATGCCTCGGCGGTGGCTTCCGGCCGGTTCAGGTAGCCGTCGAACATCATCGGCCCGCGCACGTGCAGCTTCCCGACGGTCTCGCCGTCGTGCGGCACCATGCCGCCGTCGTCGTCCACCACCCGGGTCTGCACACCGGTGAGCGGCAGGCCCACCCACCCCGGGCG
>NZ_LZIF01000077.1 GCF_001667145.1 Mycobacterium sp. 852002-51971_SCH5477799-a | reverse complement strand
AAACCCGCCCGAAACGCGGCCGTGTGTGAAGGTGCGGCGAAGAGACGGGCCGGCCGGATGACGGGAGGGGGGCGCCCGCCGGTCAGCGGGAGGGGACGGGAGCGGGAGAGGGAGAGGGTCGCTGGCCGCCTAGCGGTCCGCAGCCTAGCGGTTTTTGAAGTGGGGCTTGCGCTTCTCGGCGAACGCCCGGGGGCCTTCCTTGGAGTCCTCGGAGAGGAACACCGGGATGCCGTTGGCGGTGTCGGGCTTGAAGGCCTCTTCTTCGTGCATGCCCTCGGTCTCGCGGATCGTCTTGAGGATCGCCTGCACGGCCAGGGGTCCGTTGTTCTCGATGACCTCCGCGATCTCGAGCGCCTTGGTCAGCGCCTGCCCGTCGGGGACGACATGGCCGATCAGGCCCATATCCTTGGCCTCGGCAGCGGTGATGTGCCGTCCGGTCAGCAGCAGGTCGCACGCCACGGTGTAGGGAATCTGGCGCACCAGGCGGACGGCGGACCCGCCCATCGGATACAGGCTCCACTTGGCCTCGGAGATGCCGAATTTGGCGCTCTCACCGGCGACCCGGATGTCGGTGCCCTGCAGAATCTCCGTCCCTCCGGCGATGGCCGGGCCCTCGACAGCGGCGATCAGCGGCTTTTTCAGCCTGCGGCCTTTGAGTAAGGCATCGATTCGCGACGGGTCGTAGCTGCCGTCCTTGAACGACTCACCCGGCGGCTTCTGGGTTGCCGCCTTGAGGTCCATGCCCGCGCAGAAGTAGCCACCGGCGCCGGTCAGGATGCAGACCCGGATGTCGTCGTCGTTGTCGACGCGGTCCCAGGCCTGGACCATGATTTCCATCATCTCGGTGCTCAAAGCGTTGCGGCGGTGCGGCCGATTCATGGTCACGATGAGCGTGTGACCACGCTGTTCCACCAGCGCGTCGGGTCCGGTTTCCCCGTTTTCTGTGTTTGCTGGGGTTCCGGCATTCTCCACGGTCACGGCTACCGCCTTTCCCTCGACAATCGGCACGAGCTTGCCTCGAAATGTAACACGTTCTAATTTGGTGGCCGTGGCCTTGAATATTGCCGACCTTGCAGAGCACGCCATCGACGCAGTGCCCGAGCGTGTCGCCCTGATCTGCGGCGACGAGAAGCTGACCTATGCCCAGCTGGAAGAGAAGGCCAACCGCCTGGCTCACTACCTGATGGAGCAGGGGGTGAAAAAGGACGACAAGGTCGGACTCTATTGCCGCAACCGCATCGAGATCGTCATCGCGATGCTCGGCATCGTCAAAGCGGGCGCCATCCTGGTCAACATCAACTACCGCTACGTCGAGGGCGAGCTGCGCTACCTGTTCGAGAACTCCGACATGGTCGCGCTGGTGCACGAGCGCCAGTACTCCGACCGGGTGGCCAACGTGTTGCCCGATACACCCAACGTCAAGACGATCCTGGTCGTCGAGGACGGCAGCGACAACGACTTCGGCCGCTACGGCGGCGTCGAGTTCTACTCGGCGATCGCGCAGAGCTCACCGGAGCGCGACTTCGGTGAGCGCAGCGCGGACGACATCTACCTGCTGTATACGGGTGGCACGACGGGATTTCCCAAAGGCGTGATGTGGCGCCACGAGGACATCTACCGGGTGCTGTTCGGTGGAACCGACTTCGCCACAGGCGAATTCGTCAAGGACGAATACGACCTGGCCAAGGCCGCGGCCGCCAACCCGCCGATGGTCCGCCACCCGATTCCGCCGATGATCCACGGCGCCACCCAGTCGGCCACCTGGATGTCCATCTTCTCCGGCCAAACCACCGTGCTGGCACCGGAATTCAACGCCGACGAGGTGTGGCGCACGATCCACGACCACAAGGTGAACCTGCTGTTCTTCACCGGCGACGCAATGGCGCGACCGTTGCTCGACGCGCTGCTGGCTCACCAGGACGAGGGCAACGAGTACGACCTGTCGTCGCTGTTCCTGCTCGCCTCCACCGCGGCGCTGTTCTCGCCCAGCATCAAGGAGAAGTTCCTCGAGCTGCTGCCCAACCGGGTAATCACCGACTCCATCGGATCCTCGGAAACCGGATTCGGCGGCACCAGCATCGTCGCGAAGGATGCGCCGCACGCCGGTGGCCCGCGCGTGACGATCGACCACCGCACCGTCGTCCTCGACGAGGACGGCAACGAGGTCAAGCCCGGCTCCGGTGTGCGCGGCTTCATCGCCAAGAAGGGCAACATCCCGGTCGGCTACTACAAGGACGAGAAGAAGACCGCCGAGACGTTCAAGACATTCAACGGTGTGCGGTACGCCATCCCCGGTGACTGGGCGACCGTCGAGGAGGACGGCACCGTCACGATGCTGGGCCGCGGCTCGGTGTCGATCAACAGCGGCGGCGAGAAGATCTACCCCGAGGAGGTCGAGGCCGCGCTCAAAGGCCACCCCGACGTCTTCGACGCCCTGGTGGTCGGTGTGCCCGACCCTCGGTACGGGCAGCACGTGGCCGCCGTCGTACAGCCCCGGCCGGGCGCCCGGCCCGCGCTGTCGGACCTGGATAGCTTCGTACGCTCCGAGATCGCGGGCTACAAGGTGCCGCGCAGCCTGTGGCTGGTTGACGAGGTCAAGCGCTCGCCCGCGGGCAAGCCCGACTACCGCTGGGCCAAGGAGCAGACCGAGGCCCGCCCGGCCGACGACGTGCACGCCGCCCACGCCACCGCGTGATTCGTTTGCAGCGCTAGGCCCGCGCGGTGTGACCGACTTCGTCAAGCACCGGGCGGGCGCGCCCGCCGGCTTCTTCGCCTGGGAAGCCGCAGGGCTGCAATGGCTTTCCGCCGCCGAAGGTGGCGTGCCGTGCGCGCACGTCGTTTCCGTTGACGACGCGAGCCTGACCTTGCGGCGCCTTCAATCCGTCAGCCCGACACCCGAGGCCGCGCACGCGTTCGGCGGCCGGCTGGCCGTCACGCACGACGCCGGCGCCGCCGCGTTCGGCGCCGCACCGGACGGCTGGGACGGGCCCGGCTTTTTCGGACCGTTGTCGCAGCCCTTGCCGCTGTCGCTGCGCCGGCACCACAGCTGGGGCGAGTTCTACGCCGGGGAACGCCTGGGTCCGATGGCCGAACTCGCGGCCCCGCGGCTCGATACCGCCACCCGCGACGCCGTCGACTCCGTCGTGAATCGTTGCCGTGCAGGCGATTTCGACGACGACGACCGGCCGGCCCGGCTGCACGGCGACCTGTGGAGCGGCAACGTGATGTGGACGCCCGCCGGTGTCGTGCTCATCGACCCGGCCGCACACGGCGGCCACCGCGAGACCGATCTGGCGATGCTCGCGCTGTTCGGCTGTCCGCACTACGACACAATCATCGACGCCTACCAGCGGGTGCGACCGCTACGGGCCGGCTGGCGCGACCGCACCGGCCTGCACCAACTCTTCCCGCTGCTGGCGCACGTCGTGTTGTTCGGCGGCGGATACGCCCGGCAGACGCTGGCCTGCGCCCGCGCGGCGCTGACCAGCTGACCTCGGCGCGCCGCCGGGGCCGGTCTAGAGTCCAATCGCATGACGATCGATGTCTGGATGCAACATCCGACTGCGCGGTTTCTGCGCAGCGACATGCTCGCATCCCTGCGGCGGTGGATGGGCGGGACGATCCCCGACACCGATGTTCCGATCGAGGCGACCCTGGCGTCGATGGACGCCGCCGGCGTGGGATTGGGTGTGCTCAGCGCCTGGCGCGGCCCGGGTGGAGAGGACCTGGTCTCCAACGACGAGGTGGCGCAATGGATTGCCGCGCACCCGGACCGGCTCGCCGGCCTGGCCGCCGTCGATCTGGACCGCCCGATGGAAGCGGTCCGGGAGTTGCGGCGCCGGATAGCCGAAGGGGGATTCGTGGGCCTGCGGGTGGTGCCGTGGTTGTGGAACGCCCCGCCCACCGATCGTCGCTACTATCCGCTGTTCGCCCAGTGTGTCGAGTCCGGGGTGCCGTTCTGTACCCAGGTCGGCCACACCGGCCCGTTGCGCCCGTCGGAGACCGGCCGGCCGATTCCCTACATCGACCAGGTTGCACTCGATTTCCCGGAGCTGGTGATCGTGTGCGGTCACGTCGGCTACCCGTGGACCGAGGAGATGGTCGCGGTGGCCCGCAAGCACGAGAACGTCTACATCGACACCTCGGCGTACACGATCAAGCGGTTGCCGGACGAACTGGTCCGATTCATGAAGACCGGCACCGGCCAACGAAAAGTGTTGTTCGGCACCAATTATCCGATGATCACCCACCAGCACGCGTTGGCGGGACTGGACGAACTCGGGCTGTCCGACGAGGCTCGCCGAGACTTCCTGCGCGGCAACGCCGAACGAGTTTTCCGACTGGAGGCAATCAAGTGAACGGCGCCCAGGCCCTGATCAACACCCTGGTCGACGGTGGTGTCGACGTGTGTTTCGCCAACCCGGGCACGTCGGAGATGCACTTCGTGGCCGCATTGGACGCCGTGCCGCGCATGCGCGGCGTGCTGGCGTTGTTCGAAGGCGTCGCCACCGGCGCGGCCGACGGCTATGCGCGCATCGCCGATCGCCCGGCCGCGGTGCTGCTGCACCTGGGCCCCGGGCTGGGCAACGGCCTGGCCAACCTGCACAACGCGCGTCGCGCGCGGGTGCCGATGGTGGTGGTCGTCGGCGACCACGCCACCTATCACAAAAAGTACGACGCCCCACTGGAATCCGACATCGACGCGCTCGCCGGCACCGTCTCGGGCTGGGTGCGCCGGACCAGCGACGCCTCCCAGGTCTCGGCCGATGCGGTCGAGGGCATCGCGGCCAGCCGGTGGGGTTCGCAGATCTCGACGCTGATCCTGCCCGCCGACGTGTCGTGGTCCGAAGGGGCCCAACTGTTCTCCAACCTGGAGGCACAACCGACGGGCGCCGATCCGATGCTGGCGCCCGAGGTGCTCGAGGTGCTCCGCTCCGGGGAGCCCACGGTGATCATGGTGGGCGGCGATGCCACCCGCCATGGCGGGCTGGCGGCGGCCACCCGCATCGCGGCGGCGACGGGTGCCCGCGTGCTGTGCGAAACCTTCCCGACCCGGCTGGAGCGCGGCGCCGGCGTCCCCGCCGTCGAGCGGCTCGCGTATTTCGCCGAGGCCGCCACCGCTCAATTGAACGGCGCCAAGCACCTGGTGCTCGCCGGCGCCAAGTCGCCGGTGTCGTTCTTCGCCTACCCCAACATGCCCAGCGACCTGGTTCCGGCCGGCTGCGAGGTGCATGTGCTCGCCGAATACAGCGGCGCCGCAGACGCTTTGATCGCCCTGGCCGATCAGATCGCGCCCGGAGCCGAGGCGCCGGTGGCGCCCGCATCGCGTCCACAGCTGCCGACGGGCCCGCTGACCTCCGCGTCGGCCGCCGACGTGATCGGGGCGCTGTTGCCCGAAGCCGCGATCGTGGTCGACGAGTCGAACACCTCGGGCGTGTTGCTCGCGGGGGCGACCGCCGGGGCGCCGGCGCACGACTGGCTGACCCTCACCGGCGGGGCGATCGGCTACGGCATCCCAGCGGCGGTCGGTGCGGCGGTGGCCGCCCCGCATCGTCCGGTGCTGTGTTTGGAATCCGACGGCTCGGCGATGTACACGATTTCGGGACTGTGGACCCAGGCCCGCGAGAATCTCAACGTGACCACCGTGCTGTACAACAACAGCGCCTACGACATCCTCCGAATCGAGCTGCAACGCGTCGGCGCCGGGTCGACCCCCGGGCCCGAAGCGCTCGCGCTGCTCGATTTATCGGGCCCCACAATGGATTTCGTGAAGATCAGCGAAGGCATGGGGGTGCCCGCCCGGCGCGTCACCACCGCCGAGGAACTCGCCGATGCGCTGCGCGCCGCCTTCGCCGAACCCGGGCCGCATCTGGTCGACGCCGTGGTGCCGTCAATAACGGGCTAGCGTCGGCAGCCGGCTCAGCAGCCAGCCCGTCATCGTATCGACCACGTCGACGCCCGTCTCGAACGCGCCGTCATCCGCGTCCGCCGCGAGCGCCACTCCCCACTGGCCGGATGGGGTGGGAACGATGCCAAACTGGCGGACCAGGTATCCGCCATGTACGCCCGGCCCCCAACCGCCCTTCGCGGCAAGGCCTTTCGCCGCCAGTCCCCACTGATCGCCGGCGACCAGGCGTTGCATCAGATCAATCACTTCGACGGCGTCCGGGATGGTCGACAGCTCCGCGGCGAACCGCGCCTGCCGCTGCAAGCTCCACTCGGTTTGACCGAAAGCGGTGTAACCACGGCGAAGCCGTCGCGATTCGACCACGGTCGCGGTGTCGCCGCCCTCGGCCACCACGACCTGAACCCGCCGCGCGGCGTCCATCGGCTCGCCCAGCTGCGACCACAACTGCTCGGAGGCTCGATTGTCGGATTCGGTGATCGCCTTCACCGCCAAATCGCGGGCGCCCAGCCAATCGTTGCGCAGCGCCGCTATCGCCAGGGGCACCTTGATCGTCGACCACGCCACGCCCGACCACCAGCTGCCCAGCGAAAACGTTCTGTCCGGGCGGGCGATTGCGACGCCGACGTTCGCCGGCACCGCGGCGGAAAGCTGTTCGAAGCTCGCTTCCAGCGCGAGTTCCAGAGGCCGTGCGGTCATGCCCGGGTTTCCACGGCCAAGCCGGCGACCACTTCGCGCGTTTTCATCAAGCGCTGAGTTTACTGCTCCGGCGGCGGGTCAACGGCGGATCTTCCACACCGGGTCGTCGCAGTCGACGCCCTGAGCAGCCAGCTGCCGCTTGAGGACCTTGAAGGTCACCGTCCGCGGGAGTTCGGCGCTGATCCGCACGTACGAGGGCCACTGCTTTGGCCCCAGGTCGGGCTGCTCGGCCAGGAAAGCGCGGAACTTCTCGTCGTCGAACTCGGTGCCCGGCGCCAGCACCAACGCGGCCATCACCTGGTCGCCGACCACCGGATCCGGCACCGGGTATACCGCGACCTCGGCGACCTCGGGGTGGCGCAGCAACACCCGTTCGATCGGGGCCGCGCCGAGGTTTTCACCGTCGACACGCATCCAATCACCCAGCCGCCCAGCGAAATACGCGTAACCGGCGTGGTCACGGTACGCCAGGTCACCGCTGTGGTACACCCCGCCGGCCATCCGCTCGGCCTCGGCCGTCACGTCGTTGTAGTAGCCCTCGAAACGCCCCGGCCCCGCCGTGTTGACCAGTTCGCCGACCACACCGGGCGGGCACGACGAGCCGGTGTCGGGATCGATGATGTCGATGCCGTCGGGAAGCGGGCCCAGGGAACCAGCCGGCGTATCGGGCGTGCGCGCAATGGCCACGCCGCCTTCGGTGGAGCCGAACCCGTCCTGCACGACACACCCGAACCTGCGCCCGAACCGCTCGATGTCGTCCGGCACGCCCTCGTTGCCGTAGACCGCGCGCAGCGGGTTGTCCGCATCGTCGGGCCGCTCCGGCGTGGCGAGCACATACGACAGGGGCTTGCCCACGTAATTCGCGTAGGTGGCACCGTAGCGGCGCACATCGACGATGAAGTTCGAGGCGGAAAACTTGCGCCGCAACGCCATTGAGCCCTGGCAGGCCGCCGCCACCGCCCAGCCGACCAGCACCGCGTTGGAGTGAAACAGCGGCATCGACACGTAGCAGACGTCGTCGCTGCCGAGGCCGAAGCGCTGCGTCATCGTCACGCCCGCGATCGCGACCTTGCCGTGGCTGCACTTGACGGCCTTCGGCTCGCCGCTGGTGCCCGACGTGAAGATCAACATGAACAGATCCGCCGGCGAGGCCGCCTGAAACGAGATCGGCGCGTCGTGCTGCGCGGCGACCTCGTCGGCCCACGCGGGTGAATCGGCATCCAGGTGCTCGATGTCGCCCAGCGTCGCAGACGAATTCGAGTCGGCCAGCACCAATTGGCAATCGGCGCGGGCGATGTCGCGGCGCAGCGCCTCGCCGCGGCGCACCGGGTTGAGCCCGACGGGCACGATCCCCGACAGTCCCGCGGCCACCAGCATCGCCGAGAAGAACGGAGTGTTCTCCAGCAGCACGCCGACATGCGGTGGCCGGCTGGGGTCGAGCCGCGCATGCAACGCCGCGGCGATCGCGGCACCGTGCTGTAGGTGTTCGCGCCAGCTGGTGAACGAGTCTTCGAAGTAGATACCCCGATCGTCGATCTCGGTCAGCGGCGCCAGCAGCTTGGTGACCGTCAGGTCATCGGCGAGTTCCATTGCGCCTAAGCGGGCGTCTCGGCCAGCTCCCGGCCGATCCGGCGCAGCTGGCCGATGGCACCGCCCAGGGCGAACTCGGTCTCCTTGGCCGCCAGGAAGTAGCGGTGCGCGGGGTGATCGGTGTCGACGCCGACGCCGCCGTGCACGTGCACGATGGTGTGCGCTACCCGGTGACCGGCGTCCGCCGCCCAGAAGGCCGCACTGGCGACGTCGATCTCGGCCGGGATGTCTTCCGAGACCCGCCAGGCCGCTTGGGTGAGCGTGAGCCGCAGCCCCTTGACGTCGATGTAGCCGTCGGCCAGTCGCTGCGAAACCGCCTGAAAGCTGCCGATCGGGCGGTCGAACTGCTCGCGCTCGCGCGCGTATTCGGCCGTCATCTGCAGGCCCCGCTCGAGCACCCCGAGTTGAAAAGCGCTGCGGCCCAAGGCGCCCAGCGTGCTAAGCCACGTCGCGACATCGGCGCCGCCGACCTTGCGGCTCTCGGTCACCTGCGTCCCCTCCAGCGCGAGATGCCCGACGCTGCCCAGGCCGGTGGTTTCCAGCGCGGTCACCGTGACGCCGGGATCGTCGGCGGCGACCAGGAAAACCGCGGTGCCGGAGTCGGTTTCGGCGGGAACCAGGAAAGCGTCGGCCACCGGGCCGAAGCCGACCTGGGTGCGGGTTCCGGTCAGCCGATAGCCGGCGCCGGCACCTACCGCCTGCACCGGGCCCTCGCCCATCTCGCCGTCGAGGGCGACGCTGAGCGTCTTCTCGCCGTTGACCGCGGGCACGCCCCAGCTCTGTTGCAGCTCTTCGGAGCCGAATCGGGCCAGCGCTCCGGCGCCCAGCACCACCGACTCCAGGTAGGGCACCGCGGCCAGCTGGCGTCCCAGCGCGACCAGGATCGCGATCTGCTCGAGCGCCCCGAAGCCGTCGCCGCCCAGCGACGAGGCCGACGCGCTGGACAGGATGCCGGCGTCGATCAGCTTCCGCCACAGGTCCCGGTCGAACCGCTGATCGAGCCCGTCGAGCTCACGCTGGTGTTCGGGTGTGCATACCGAGTCCACGATGGTGTCGACCAGGTTGCCGAGGTCGTTGGCCGCTTCGGTGGTGGTGAAATCCATGAACGTCCGTCCTTACTATTGCGTAGCGGCTCAGCGGCTCAGCGGCTCAGCGGCTCAGCGGTTCCGGGGCAGGCCGAGTGCGACCATGCCGATGATGTCGCGCTGCACTTCGTTGGTGCCGCCGCCGAAGGTCAGGATCAGGCAGGCCCGGTGCATTCGCTCGACGCGGCCGGCCAGCTTCGAGCCGGGCGAATTCTGACGCACCGTCGCCGCGGTACCGAGCACTTCCATCAGCAGCCGATAGGCCTCGGTGGCCAGCTCGGTGCCGTACACCTTGGCCGCCGACGCGTCGGCAGGTGACAGGGCTTCGCTTGCCGCCGATGCGAGTTCCCAGTTGATCA
The DNA here is from genome assembly GCF_001667145.1 of Mycobacterium sp. 852002-51971_SCH5477799-a. Lineage (GTDB taxonomy): Bacteria > Actinomycetota > Actinomycetes > Mycobacteriales > Mycobacteriaceae > Mycobacterium. Next base: position 26,523 of record NZ_LZIF01000077.1, on the reverse strand, counting down.
GCTTGAGCACTTCGGCTTTGGCGTGCACGCGGGCCAGGTTGATCTGCACCCACTCGGAGTCGATCAGCCGGGCGCCGCCGGGGTCCTTGGTGTTCTGCGCCCATTCGCGGACCTCGCGCAGGGCCAGGAAGATCGGTTGCGCCGAGACCAGTGCGACCCGCTCGTGGTTGAGCTGGTTGGTCACCAGTTTCCAGCCGCCGTTCTCCTCGCCGATCAGGTTCGTCACCGGGACGCGCACGTCGGAGTAGTAGGTGGCGCTGGTGTCCACGCCGGCCATGGTGTGCACCGGCGTCCAGGAGAAGCCCTCGGCGGTGGTCGGCACGGTCAGCATTGAGATGCCGCGGTGCTTCTTGGCCTCGGGATTGGTGCGCACCGCCAACCACACCCAGTCCGCGTAGGCGATCAGGCTGGTCCACATCTTCTGGCCGTTGATGACGTAGTCGTCGCCGTCGCGCACCGCGCTGGTGCGCAGGTTGGCCAGGTCGGTGCCGGCGCCCGGCTCGGAATAGCCGATGGAGAAGTGCAGTTCGCCGGCCGCGATCTTGGGCAGGAAGAACTTCTTCTGTTCCTCGGTGCCGAACGCCATGATGGTCGGCGCCACGCTGTTGATCGTCAGGAACGGCACCGGCACGCCGGCGATGGCGGCCTCGTCGGTGAAGATCAGTGAGTCCATCGGGGAGCGGTCCTGGCCGCCGTATTCCGTGGGCCAGTTCAGCGTGAGCCACCCGTCCTTGCCCATCTGCGCGACGGTGTCGCGGTAAGCGGTGCCCGTCCCGACCTCGCCGCCGCCCGTCGAGGTCAGCGCCTCGCGGCGCTCCGGGGTCATGAGGGTGGTGAAGTACGACCGCAGCTCGCGACGCAGCTCCTCCTGTTCCGGGGTGTAACTGATGCGCATTTCGGCCGTCCTTCAAGTCAACGACGTTCGGAGTAGCAAGCCTCGTCACAGGCTGCAGCTCGACCAACGGCTACCCGTTCGCCTCCCCGGTTGTAACACGTTCTAGTCTGGGAATCCAGCGACCGTTTCCCCTGCGGTGTCGGGGTCCTATGGTGGACCTACTTAGTGATGAGGCGAGTCCTGCGGTGAAGGCCAGGTTCAAGGAGGGTGCTGTGCGGGTGATCGTGGACCGTGACCGGTGCGAAGGTAATGCAGTGTGCTTGGGAATTGCCCCGGATATCTTCGACCTGGACGACGAGGATTACGCCGTGGTGAAGCTCGACCCGATTCCCGCCGATCAGGAGCAACTGGCCGAGCAGGCGATCGCCGAATGCCCGCGGGCGGCACTTCAGCGCGGCGACTGATCCGAGCCCAGAGCGCGTAACTGAGAAACTAGAGGTATTCATAAATTGACTAGCAGCACGAACGCGACCGATCTGTCCGGAAAGGTCGCGGTGGTAACCGGTGCGGCCGCGGGCCTGGGACGCGCCGAGGCGCTCGGCCTGGCGCGCCAGGGCGCGACCGTCGTTGTCAACGACATCGCCGCGGCGTTGGATGCCTCCGACATCATCGACGAAATCAACTCCGCCGGTTCGAAGGCCGTCGCCGTGGCGGGCGACATCAGCGAACGGGTCACCGCCGACGAATTGGTTGCTCAGGCCGACTCGCTGGGTGGCCTCGACATCGTGATCAACAACGCCGGGATCACGCGCGACCGGATGCTGTTCAACATGTCCGACGAGGAGTGGGATCTCGTCATCGCCGTGCACCTGCGCGGTCACTTCCTGCTGACCCGCAACGCGGCGACCTACTGGCGTTCCAAGGCCAAGGCCGCCGGCGGCCAGGTCTTCGGGCGCATCGTCAACACCGCTTCGGAGGCCGGGCTGGTCGGGCCGGTCGGGCAGGCGAACTACGGCGCCGCCAAGGCGGGCATCATTTCGCTGACCCTGACGGCCGCGCGGGCGCTGGGCCGCTACGGAGTCTGCGCCAACGCCATCTGCCCCCGCGCGCGCACCGCGATGACGGCCGACGTCTTCGGCGACGCACCCGAGGTGCAAGCCGGAGGTGTCGACCCGTTGTCACCCGAGCACGTGGTCAATCTGGTGAAGTTCCTGTCGTCCCCGGCGGCCGCCGAGGTGAACGGTCAGGTGTTCATCGTCTACGGTCCACAGGTGACATTGGTCGCTGCGCCCACCGCGGAACGCAAATTCGTCGCCGACGGCGCCGCCTGGGACGCCGCGCAGCTGAGTTCGACACTGCAGGATTACTTTGCTGGCCGTGATCCTGAGCACAATTTCTCCGCCGGCGCGCTGATGGAGCAATAGCCCCGAAAACCGGGTTAATAGGCCGAAACCGCCAGGTAGAACGTGTGTCAGTTTGGCACCTGCCAAGCGCTTCTGACCTGGCAAATTAACGGTTCAGATACGGAAGTGCTGTTCATTGACATGGTGAACTTGTTCTGAGTTAATATGATCCGGCTCACACCGAGCCAGGTGGGACCGTAAACGACGCAAAGGCCAGACATAGACTTCGCCGAGACCAAACCGAGGGGGGGACCGCGTTGAGGGAACAACTTGCGGTTCCCGCCCGCGCCGTCGGCGGATTTTTCGAAATGATGTTGGATACCGGCCGAGCGGCTTTCCGCCGGCCGTTCCAATTCGGTGAGTTCCTCGATCAGACCTGGATGATCGCGCGCGTCTCGCTGGTCCCCACGCTGCTGGTATCCATCCCGTTCACCGTCCTGGTGGCGTTCACTCTCAACATCCTGCTGCGCGAGATCGGCGCCGCCGACCTGTCCGGCGCCGGGACGGCGTTCGGAACCATCACCCAGCTGGGTCCCGTGGTCACCGTGCTCGTCGTGGCCGGTGCCGGCGCCACCGCGATCTGTGCCGACCTCGGCGCCCGCACCATCCGCGAAGAGATCGACGCGATGCGGGTGCTCGGCATCGACCCGATCCAGCGGCTGGTCGTGCCCCGCGTGCTGGCCTCCACCGTGGTGGCGCTGCTGCTCAATGGATTGGTTTGCGCCATCGGCCTTTCCGGTGGCTACGTCTTCTCCGTCTTTCTGCAGGGCGTCAACCCCGGCGCGTTCATCAACGGATTGACCGTGCTTACCGGACTGCGCGAGCTGGTGCTGGCCGAAGTCAAGGCGCTGCTGTTCGGCGTGATGGCCGGCATGGTGGGCTGCTACCGCGGCCTGACCGTCAAGGGTGGGCCGAAAGGGGTCGGCAACGCGGTCAACGAAACCGTGGTCTACGCCTTCATATGTCTGTTCGTGATCAATGTGGTGATGACCGCCGTCGGCGTGCGAATCTCGGCGAAGTGATGGGACGGGAAGCACGCAATGAGTTATGACTTCACATTCCGGCTGCGCAATGTCGCGTCCCGGCTGCAAGGCCCGGTCGATGACTTCGGCGAGCAAGCGTTGTTCTACGGCCAGACGATGCGGTACGTCCCCAATGCACTCACCCGCTACCGCAAGGAGACCGTCCGGCTGATCGCCGAGATGACGATGGGCGCGGGCGCTCTCGTCATGATCGGCGGCACGGTCGGTGTGGCGGCCTTCTTGACGTTGGCCTCCGGCGGCGTCATTGCCGTGCAAGGGTATTCGTCGCTGGGCAACATCGGCATCGAGGCGCTGACCGGATTCCTGTCGGCGTTCCTGAACGTCCGGGTCGTCGCGCCGGTGATCGCCGGTATCGCGCTGGCCGCCACCATCGGCGCCGGTGCCACTGCCCAATTGGGCGCCATGCGGGTGTCTGAGGAGATCGATGCCGTCGAATGCATGGCGGTGCACTCGGTGTCCTACCTGGTATCAACGCGGCTGATCGCGGGCCTCATCGCGATCATTCCGCTGTATTCGCTGTCGGTGCTGGCCGCGTTCTTCGCCGCCCGCTTCACCACGGTGTACATCAACGGACAGTCAAAAGGCCTCTACGACCACTACTTCAATACGTTCCTGATCCCGTCCGACCTATTGTGGTCGTTCCTACAGGCCATCGTGATGTCCATCGCGGTCATGCTCGTCCATACCTATTACGGTTACAACGCCCACGGCGGTCCGGTCGGAGTTGGGATTGCGGTCGGCCAGGCCGTGCGGACTTCGCTGATCGTGGTGGTCGTCATCACCTTGTTCATCTCGCTCGCTGTGTATGGGGCGTCGGGTAATTTCAACCTCTCCGGATAACAGGACCGCTTAAAAGGGACCATGGCAGACACAGACGCCCGACGCTCAACCGTCCGGCTGGCAGCAGCGGTGCTGGCCGGCCTGCTGGTGGCTTTCGCTGTGCTGACTTACCTTTCCTACACAGCGGCCTTCGCGTCGATCGACACCGTGACGGTGTCCGCGCCGCGGGCCGGCCTGGTGATGGAGAAGGGCGCCAAGGTCAAGTACCGCGGCGTCCAGATCGGCAAGGTCGAAACGATCGACTATTCCGGTGATCAGGCGCGGCTGACGCTGGGCATCAACAGCGACGATCTGCATTTCATCCCGTCGAACGCGATGGTGCGCCTCGCCGGTAACACCATCTTCGGTGCCAAGGCGGTGGAATTCATTGCGCCGCAGTCGCCTTCGCCGACGTCTCTGCGTCCGGACGCGCACGTGGCGGCCTCGTCGGTGCAGCTGGAAGTCAACACCTTGTTCCAGTCGTTGATGGACCTGCTGCACAAGGTCGATCCCGTTGAACTCAACGGCACGTTGAGCGCGTTCGCCGAAGGCCTGCGCGGCCACGGCGATGATCTGGGTGGCATCCTGTCGGGTCTGAATACGCTGACGCGCCAGGCGAACCCGAAGCTGCCCGCGCTGCAGGAGGATTTTCGCCAGGCCGGGGTGGTGGCCAACGTGTACGCCGACGCGGCCCCGGACCTGACCACGGTGGTCGACAACCTGCCGACGATCAACAAGACGGTCGTCGACCAGCAGAAGAACCTCAACGACACGCTGCTGGCCACCATCGGGCTGTCGAACAACGCCTATGAAACCCTGGCCCCGGCCGAACAGGACTTCATCGACACCATCAACAGGCTGCGGGCCCCGCTGAAGGTGGCCGCCGACTACTCGCCGGAATTCGGCTGCCTGTTCGCCGGAATCGACCGAGGCCTCAAGGAGTTCGGACCAATCCTCGGTGTGAAGAAAGCCGGCCTGTTCACGTCGTCGAGCTTCGTGCTGGGTGCGCCGTCGTACACCTATCCGGAATCGCTGCCGATCGTGAACGCCTCCGGCGGCCCGAACTGCCGTGGGCTGCCTGACATCCCGAACAAGCAACATGGCGGGTCGTGGTACCGGGCGCCGTTCCTGGTGACCGACAACGCCAATATCCCGTACGAGCCGTTCACCGAACTGCAGTTCGACGCGCCCTCGACGTTGCAGTTCTTATTTCACGGCGCCTTCGCGGAACGGGACGACTTCTGATGCCGGAAAGTTCGGGCATGCCGTCGCACCGCGAAATGATCATCAAGGTCAGCATCTTCGCGGTCGCCATGCTGCTGGTGTCCGCGGGGCTGGTGGTGGTCTTTGGTGACTTCCGCTTCGGACCCGAAAGTACCTACCACGCAACGTTTACCAACGTGTCACGGCTGAAGTCCGGCCAGAAGGTGCGCATCGCCGGGGTACCGGTCGGCGCGGTGTCGGGCATCAAGCTCAACCCGGACAACACCATCGACGTAAAGTTCGGAGTTGACAAGCGCTACACGCTCTATTCGTCCACGCGCGCGGTGATCCGATACGAAAACCTGGTCGGCGACCGATTCCTGGAGATCACGTCGGGCCCGGGGGAGCTGCGAAAGCTGCCGGCCGGCGCGACGATCAACAGCCAACACACCCAGCCCGCACTGGATCTCGATGCGCTGCTGGGCGGGTTGCGGCCGGTGCTGAAAGGCCTTGACGCCGATAAGGTCAACACCATCAGCGGCGCGGTCATACAGCTGCTGCAAGGCCAAGGCGGGGCGTTGTCGAACGTGCTGGCCGACACCAGCGCGTTCTCCACGGCGCTGGGCCAGCGCGACCAGCTCATCGGCGACGTGATCAACAACCTCAACACGGTGCTGACCACGGTGGACCAACGCAGCGCGCAGTTCTCGGCCAGCGTCGACCAGCTGCAGCAGCTGATCACCGGGCTGGCCCAGCACAAGGACGACATCGCCGGCGCCATTCCACCGTTGGCCTCGACGACGACGGATTTGACCGAGCTGCTGAAGAATTCGCGCAGGCCGCTGCAGGGCATCCTGGAGAACACCCGGCCACTCGCCACCGAGATAGACAACCGTAAGGCCGAGGTGAACAACGACGTCGAACAGCTCGGCGAGGACTACCTGCGGCTGTCCGCACTGGGCGCCTACGGGTCGTTCTTCAACATCTACTTCTGTTCCGTGACGATCAAGATCAACGGCCCGGCCGGCAGCGACATCCTGCTGCCGCTTGGTGGCCAGGTGGATCCCAGCAAGGGGAGGTGTGCTTTTGCCAAGTAACGCAAGGCGTGGCGAGCGCGACCCACTGCGCACCGGCATCTTCGGTGTGGTGCTGGTGGTGTGCGTAGTGCTCATCGCGTTCGGCTACGCCGGATTACCGTTCTGGCCGCAGGGCAAGATCTACGACGCCTACTTCAGCGACGCCGGCGGCATCAATCCCGGCAACGCCGTTTACGTTTCGGGTTTCAAGGTCGGCAAGGTGACCTCGGTGGGTCTGGCCGGCGACAGCGCCAAGATCAGCTTCAGCGTCGACCGCCACGTCGCCGTCGGTGACCAGTCGCTGGCCGCGATCCGCACCGACACCATCCTCGGTGAGCGCTCCATCTCGATGACCCCGGCGGGTGGCGGCAAGGCGACCACCATCCCGCTCAGCCGCACGACGACGCCGTATACCCTCGCCGGTGCGCTCGAGGACTTGGGGCAGAACGCCAACAACCTGGACAAGCCGCAGTTCGAGAAGGCGCTGAACGTGCTGACCGACACGCTGCACGACGCCAACCCGCAGCTGCGCGGCGCGCTGGACGGCGTGACGTCGCTGTCGCGCACGCTGGATCGACGCGACGAGGCGCTGCAAAGCCTGCTGGCGCACGCGAAGTCGGTCACCGGCGTGTTGTCGCAGCGCGCCGACCAGGTCAACAAACTGGTCGATGACGGCAACGAGCTGTTCGCCGCCCTCGACGAACGCCGCGACGCCCTGTCCCAGCTGATCTCGGGGATCCAGGGCCTCTCGACGCAGATCTCCGGCTTCGTCGCCGACAACCGCAAGGAATTCGGTCCCGCTCTGGGCAAGCTCAACGACGTGCTGTCCAACCTCAACGAGCGCCGCGACTACATCGCCGAGGCCCTCAAGCGGCTGCCGACTTACGCCACCGAGCTCGGTGAGGTCGTCGGTTCGGGTCCCGGATTCAACGTCAACGTCTACGGCGTGATCCCGGCACCGCTGCTTGCCACCATGTTCGACTTCTTCTACCAGCCCGGCAAGATGCCTGCCAGCCTCGCCGACTACCTGCGCGGCCTGATTCAGGAACGCTGGACCATCAGGCCGAAGTCACCGTGATGCAGCGGATCATCCGTAGCCGGGGGCTGCGCTACGCCACCATCATCGCGCTCGTCGCGGTGCTGGTGGGTGGCGTGTATGTGCTTACGTCGCAAGCGAATAATCGCAAGCTCTTCGGCTATTTCGCCTCCGCGGTCGGCCTGTATCCCGGTGACCAGGTGCGCGTCCTCGGTGTCCCGATCGGCACCATCGACACGATCGAGCCGCGACCGTCCGACGTCAAAATCGCCATGTCGGTGAGCAAGGACGTGAAGATCCCGAAGGACGCCAAGGCGATAATAATGTCGCCAAACCTGGTGGCGGCCCGCTTCATTCAGCTGACACCGGCGTACACCGGCGGACCGGCGATGGCCGACGGCGCCAGCATCGGCCCGGACCGCACCGCGGTCCCGGTGGAGTGGGACGAGGTCAAGGAATCGTTGACCCAGCTGGCCGTCCAACTCGGCCCGACTGCCGGATCGATGCAGGGACCGTTGGGCGCGGCGATCAACCAGGCCGCGGACACCTTTGACGGCAAGGGCGAGTCGTTCCACAGCGCCCTGCGTGAGCTTTCGCAAGCCGCCGGGCGACTGGGCGATTCGCGCGGCGACATCTTCGGCACCGTGAAGAATCTCCAGGTGCTCGTCAACGCGCTATCGTCCAGCAACGAACAGATCGTCCAGTTCGCCGGGAACGTCGCCTCGGTGTCACAGGTGCTCGCCGACAGCTCGCGCCACCTCGACACCACGCTGGGCACCCTCAACGTAGCGCTGTCCGACATCCGGGGTTTCCTGCACGAGAACAACTCTACGATCGTCGATACGGTCAACAACCTCAACGATTTCGCGAAGACGTTGAGCGACCAGAGCGACAACATCGAGCAGGTGCTGCACGTGGCGGGCCCGGGTATCGCCAACTTCTACAACATCTACGACCCCGCGCAGGGCACCCTCAACGGCCTGCTGTCGATACCGGAGTTCGCCAACCCCGTGCAGTTCATCTGCGGTGGCTCCTTTGAAACCGCCGCCGGGCCCAGGGCGCCCGACTACTTCAAGCGCGCCGAGCTCTGCCGTGAGCGGCTCGGCCCGGTGCTGCGCCGGCTCACCGTGAACTACCCGCCGCTGATGTTCCACCCGCTGAACACGATTACGGCGTACAAGGGTCAGATCATCTACGACACCCCGGAAACCCAGGCCAAGTCGGCGACCCCGGTTCCGCAGCTGACCTGGATTCCGGCCAAGGGTGCCCAGACGCCGCCGGCCGCGCAGAATCCGGCGGATCTGCAGGCTCTGCTGGTCCCGACGGCCCCGCAGGCTGGTACCGCCCCGGGACAACCGGCGCCGGCCGGCCCCGCCGCGGCACCCGGACCCGCGCCCGGGAGCGCGTTCGGCCCGCTGCCGGGTCCGCCCCCGGGCCAGGCTCCCAACGGCCCCGCGGCCGGGCTGGGCGGTGGCGGATGAACCGAATGTGGTTGCGCGTCAGCGTATTGGCGTCGGGCAGCGTGGTGCTGGCCGGCTGCCAATTCAATGGACTGAACTCACTGGCGATGCCCGGCACCGCCGGCCACGGCGGCGGCGCCTACTCGATCACCGTCGAACTGCCCGACGTCGCGACCCTGCCACAGAACTCTCCCGTCATGGTGGACGACGTCACCGTCGGCAGCGTCGCCGGCATCTCGGCCGAACAGCGTGCCGACGGATCGTTCTATGCGGCAGTCAAACTGGCGCTCGACAAGAACGTGGTGCTGCCGGCCAACTCCACCGCGACGGTCGCCCAGACGTCGCTGCTCGGTTCGATGCACATCGACTTGGCGCGTCCGAAGGACAAGCCGGCCGCCGGCAAGCTGAAGGACGGGTCGAAGATCGCGGAGGCCAACACCGGTCGCTATCCCACCACCGAAGAGGTTCTTTCGGCGCTGGGCGTCGTGGTGAACAAGGGCAATGTCGGTGCGCTGGAAGAGATCACCGACGAGACCTACCGCGCCGTCGCGGGCCGTCAGGACCAGTTCGTCGACCTGGTTCCCCGGCTCGCGGAACTGACTTCGGGACTCAACCGTCAGGTCAACGACATCATCGAAGCGGTAGACGGGTTAAACCGATTCTCGGCGACCCTGGCACACGACAAGGACAACCTGGGCCGGGCGCTCGACACGTTGCCCGAGGCAATTCGCGTGCTCAACAAGAACCGCGACCACATCGTCGAGGCGTTCGGCGCGCTGCACAAACTGGCGAACGTCACCTCCCATATCCTGGCCAAGACCAAGGTGGACTTCGCCGCGGACATGAAGGACCTGTACTCGGTCGTGAAGGCGCTCAACGACAACCGGAAAAACCTGGTCACCTCGCTGCAGATCCTGCTGACGTTCCCGTTCCCGAACTACGGCATCAAGCAGGCCGTGCGCGGTGACTACCTCAACGTGTTCACCACCTTCGACCTCACCCTGCGCCGGCTGGGCGAAACGTTCTTCACCACGGCGTATTTCGACCCGAACATGGCCCACATGAGTGAGATCCTCAATCCGCCCGACTTCTTGACCGGCGAACTGGCGAACCTGTCCGGACAGGCCGCGGACCCGTTCAAGATTCCGCCCGGCACGGCTTCGGGACACTAGGGGGCGGGCGCAGATGCATGACAGACTGACCAAGATCCAGCTGGCGATCTTCGCGGTGATCACGGTCGTCACCCTGACCGTGATGGCGATCTTCTACCTGCGGCTGCCCGCGACGTTCGGCATCGGAACCTACGGCGTGAGCGCCGATTTCGTCGCCGGGGGCGGCCTGTACAAGAACGCCAACGTCACCTACCGCGGCGTGGCCGTCGGCCGCGTCGAGTCCGTGGGTCTGAGCCCCAACGGCGTCATCGCCGGCATGCGGCTGAACAGTGGCACCGCCATCCCGTCGAACGTCACCGCCACCGTCAAAAGCGTGTCAGCGGTCGGCGAGCAGTACATCGACCTGGTGCCCCCGAGCTCGCCGGCAACAAACAAGCTGCACAACGGGTCTCGCATCGAACGACAGAACACCCGGATCGGCCAGGACGTCGCCGACCTGCTGAAGCGCTCCGAGACACTGGTCAACAGCCTGGGCGACACCCGGTTGCGTGAGCTGCTGCACGAGACGTTCATCGCGGCCAACGGCTCAGGTCCGGAGCTGGCTCGGCTCTTCGAGTCCGCCCGGCTGCTGGTGGACGAGGCCAACGCCAACTATCCCCAGGTCTCCCAATTGATCGATCAGGCCGGCCCGTTCCTGCAGGCTCAGATTCGCGCCGGCGCCGACATCAAGTCACTGTCCGACGGCCTGGCGCGATTCACCTCCGAGGTCCGTCAAGCCGACCCGCAGCTGCGCGACACCCTGGCGACCGCCCCCGGCGCCACCGACGAGGCCAGCACCGCGTTCTCCGGCATCCGTCCCTCCTTCCCGGCCCTGGCCGCCAGCCTGGCCAACCTCGGCCGGGTCGGCGTGATCTACCACAAGTCGATCGAGCAGCTGCTGGTCGTCCTGCCGGCGCTTTTCGCCGCGATCATCACAATGGCGGGCGGTCCTCCTATCGACGAGGGCGGAAAGCTGGACTTCAAGCTCGACCTCAACGACCCGCCGCCATGCGCCGTCGGCTTCCTGCCGCCGCCGTTGATGCGCACCCCGGCCGACGAGACGGTGCGCGAGCTGCCGAAGGACATGTACTGCAAGACCGCGCAAAACGACCCCAGCACCGTGCGCGGCGCGCGCAACTACCCGTGCCAGGAATTTCCCGGCAAACGTGCCCCGACCATCCAGCTCTGTCGCGACCCGAAAGGCTATGTGCCGGTCGGCCGCAACCCGTGGCGCGGTCCGCCGGTGCCCTACGACACCCCGGTGACCAACGGACTGAATGTGTTGCCGCCCAACCACTTCCCGTATATCCCGCCGGGCGCTGAACCCGATCCAGGGACGCCCATCGTCGGGCCGCCGCCCGCGGGCGTCACCCCCGGGCCGGGGCCGCTGCCGAACAAACAGCCGGCCTTCGACCCGCCGCCGCCCAATAACAACGGGCCGCCACCGCCGTTCACGTCCTGGCAGCCGCCCGGGATTCCTCCTGTGCCGCCCCAGCTTCCGTACCCGAAGTGGCTGCCCCCGCCACCGGCGCCGGAGGGCATCAGCCCGCCGCCGGCCGGCCCGGGACCGGAGAAGCCGTGGGGGCCGCCGCCCGGCGGGCAGCCGCAGGCCAGCGGACCCCCGGCCTACGCCACCTATGACCAGAAGACCGGCGCGTTTGTCGATCCGGCCGGTGGCACTGGTATCTTCGCGGCCGGCGCAACCGGCACCTCCGGCGCCGAGAACTGGGTGGACCTCATGCTTGATCCAAGGCCGATGTAATGGACCCTGCCGTGACAGACGAACCGACAACCACGCCGCGCGTTCGTCGACGAGCTTCGCGCGCGGCAGGTCCGGCCAAGGGCGGCCCGGCCCGGGATGTCACGGTCCAAGCCGACGCGCCGACGGCGCCGAACCCGGCGAAACCGGTCAAGACCTTCAAGCCGATCAAGCCGCCGCCACGACGTCAGCCGCATCGTGTCATGGTTGGCTGGATCTCGTTCGCGGCCGCACTGCTGGCGGTCGGGGCGCTGGCCGGTTGCGTGGTGGCGCTGCTCGATTCGCAGCGCCACGCCACCGCGGCGCAGGCTCGCGATCAGCGTTTCGTCGACACCGCCACGCAGACGGTGGTCAACATGTTCAGCTACAAGCAGGACAACATCGACGAGAGCGTGAACCGGTTTATCAACGGCACCAGCGGGCCGCTGCGGGGCATGCTCGGCGCCAATAACAACGCCGAGAACCTCAAGGCGCTTTTCCGCTCCACCAATGCGACGTCGGAGTCCGTCATCAACGGCGCGGCGTTGGAAGGCGTTGACGCCGTTACCGATAACGCTTCGGTGCTGGTGTCGGTGCGCGTCACGGTCGCCGACATCGATGGCGTCAACAAGCCGTCCATGCCGTATCGCCTGCGCGTCATCGTTCACGAAGACGACGCCGGGAAGATGAGCGGCTACGACCTGAAGTATCCCGACGGAGGCAATTGATGCGATGGCGGCGCTGGCTGCTGGTCGTCGCGGGCTACCTTTTGGCCGTGGCGTTCGTCGGGTTGTCCGCGGTGGCCGGCTGGATGTACTGGGACCGGGTGCAGACCCGCGGCGAACATGCAGCGCGCGCGGTGTTGCCTGGGTTGGCGGCCAAGGAGATCCCCGAGGTCTTCGCGTACGACTACCAGACCGTCGAGCGGAGCCTGTCGGCGGCGTATCCGTTGTTGACCCCCGACTATCGCGCGGAATTCCAGAAGAGTGCCAACAACCAGATCATCCCCGAGGCCAAAAAGCGCGAAGTGGTGGTGCAGGCCAATGTCGTTGGCGTGGGGGTCATGTCGGCTAAGCGGGAATCGGCTTCGGTGATGGTCTTCATGAACCGGACCGTGACGGACAAGTCACGCCAGCCGCTGTATGACGGCAGCCGGCTGCGGGTGGACTTCAAAAAGGTCGGCAAGCAGTGGCTGATCGCCTACATCACGCCGATCTAACCTCGCCGAAATCGATCGACGTCAGTAGCACATCGCAATGCCGTTGCAGTACAACGGATAACGCTGCACCGGACTCGGCGGCGGCCCGATCATCGACAGCGAGAACGGTTGCTTTTTCATCTCGGGCTGCATGCCGCACACGGGTCCGTGCATGGTGGTGTGGGTGCCGCTCATCGTCTCGTCGCTGAACGCGAAGGTTTCGGTGGACGGTGCGGTGCCGCCGCCCGGGCAGGACACACCATTGTCCTTCGTGACTTGGAACGTCCACAGCATGCTGGACATCCGCGCCCGGCCGCTGAAGTTCTGCAGCTTGTCCGCGGCGCTGATCCGCTCATCGGTAAAACTCACGACGTTCAGCGCGCACCCCATCGCGAACACGATCGGATCCGAGTAGTCGTTCATGTTCCGGGTGCCGGAGGGCTGATCGCATATCGCCGTGACGGTCCAGGTAACCCCGGACACGCCCGCCTCGTTGAACGAATAGTTGCCGTCCGCCGGCGGTCCGAGCGCCTTGGCCGGTTCACCCGATTGCAGTGCGATACCCACCGCGACGGCCGTGAAGATGCCGGCACCCGCGGCCATCCCGTGACGGAGCTTCATGTGATTCCCCTCCTTCACGCTCGATGCTGCATCTGAGTATCACAGCGTTTGGGCGCCAGCACCATGGGTTCTTGCGCATGCGCGCTAATCGGCGCCGCCGGGCCGGGATTCGGCGAGCGCATCGAGGAACGAGCGCGCCCAGCGGTCGACGTCGTGAGCGAGAACCTGGCGGCGCAGCGACCGCATCCGGCGTCGTCCTTCTTCGGCGGATTGGTGCAGCGCGGCCTCGATCGTGTCCTTGACGCCTTCGAGGTCGTGCGGGTTGACCAGATACGCCTGCCCGAGTTCGGCGGCGGCGCCGGTGAATTCGGACAGGACGAGCGCACCGCCGAGATCGCTGCGGCAGGCGACATACTCCTTGGCCACCAGGTTCATCCCGTCGCGCAGCGGGGTGACGAGCATGACGTCGGCGGCAACGAAATACGCGATGAGCTCGTCGCGGGGGACCGGGCGGTGCAGGTAGTGCACCACCGGATGCCCGACTTCGCCGTACTCGCCGTTGATGTGGCCGACCTGGCGTTCGATGTCGTTGCGCAGGTGCTGATAACTGTCCACCCGTTCGCGACTGGGTGTCGCGAGCTGTACCAGCACCGTGTCGTCGCGCTTGGCGCGGCCTTCGGCGAGCAGTTCCGAAAAGGCCTTCAGCCGAACGTCGATGCCCTTGGTGTAGTCGAGCCGGTCGACGCCGAGCAGCACCTTGCGGGGGTTACCCAGCTCGGCCCGGATCTCGCGGGCACGCCGCTTGATGTCACGGTGACGGGCCGCCTGGTCGAGGGAACTGGAGTCGATGGAGATGGGAAAGGCGCCCACCCGAACCGCGCGGGACTCGAGTTCCACCTCGCCGTACCGAGACCGCACTCCCACCGCTCCGCGTGAGGTGTTGGCACCGATCAGCCGTCGAGCCAGAAATAGGAAGTTCTGCGCGCCGCCGGGCAGATGGAATCCGACTAGGTCGGCACCGAGCAACCCCTCGACGATCTCGGTCCGCCACGGCATCTGCATGAACAGCTCGACCGGCGGGAAGGGGATATGCAGGAAGAAACCGATGGTCAGGTCGGGCCGGAATTCGCGCAGCATCGCAGGCACCAGCTGCAGCTGGTAGTCCTGCACCCAGACCGTCGCGCCTTTCGCGGCGGCGTGCGAGGTGGCGTCGGCGAAGCGGCGGTTGACGGCGACGTAGCGTTCCCACCATTCGCGGTGGTAGCTCGGTTTGACGATGACGTCGTGATACAGCGGCCACAGCGTGGCGTTCGAGAAACCCTCGTAGTATTCGGCGACGTCGTCGGCGCTCAGCTTGACCGGTCGAAGCTCCAGGTCTTCCTGGACGATGGGCTCGGCGTCCTGGTCGGTGTCCTCGTCGATGGTTCCGGGCCAGCCGACCCACGCCCCGCGCTGGCGCCGCAGCAGCGGCTCGAGGGCGGTGACCAGTCCGCCGGGGCTGCGTTTCCACGCCGTGCTGCCGTCGGGCAACCGCTCCTGATCCACCGGCAGGCGGTTGGCGACTACGACGAAGTCGGAGTTCCCGAAATCGGCTGGCTTCGAGCTTCGCCGTCCCCCGGGAGACATTTACGCGTCGATTTTCGCCGGTCCGATACCCAGCATGGACAGAAAGACCCGGCATTCATCGGCGTCGTTGGCGTACGCCGCGACGACGCGCCTGGCCTGGCTCGCAGTGTCGTCGGCCACCGGCTCGACATCGCCGATTTCGCCAGGATCAGATTTCGTAGGCATGACTTAACTGTAGGCGACGCGTGTGACCGGTCGCAGCCCGTCTCATCAGCCAACGGGCGCGCCGGGCGCGAAGAGACGAAGGACCTTCGCCGTGGTGATGCACCATAAGCAGGTGGTCGATCAGGACGCCGATGGCGACAGGGTGTTCGAGTTCGTCGATGTCGTCGTCGAGCGCCAGGGGGTGCGCGCTCTCGACGGCCTGACCGCCGCCATTCCGGGTCACGGCGTGACGGCGGTGGTCGGACCCTCGGGAGCGGGCAAATCGACCCTGCTTCGGCTGTGCAACCGGCTGGAGCTGCCGACGAGCGGGCGGGCTTGTTTCTACGGGTCGGACATCGCCGGGCTCGACCCGCTGCGGCTGCGGCGCCGGGTGGGCATGTGCTTCCAGCGCCCCACGCCCTTTCCCGGCACGGTCGCCGACAACCTGCGGGCCGCCGACCCGGATGCGTCCGATACGCGGATGCGGGAAACGCTGGCCCGGGTGGCGCTGACCGGATCGTGGTTGGAGCGTGACGTCGCCGAACTCTCGGGCGGCGAAGCGCAACGCGTCTGCCTGGCCCGCACGCTGATTGCACAACCTCGGGTGCTGCTACTGGACGAACCCACCTCCGCCGTCGACACCGAGGCCGCCGAGATCATCGAGCGCGCGGTGCGCGACCTGGCCGCCGACGGCACCCCAGCCTTGTGGGTCACCCACAACTGGGCGCAGGTGCAACGAGCAGCCGACCGGGTGTTGCGCCTGGAATCCGGCCGCAGTCTGGGGCTGGGCCCGGCCGCCGCCAAGCCTGGCGACGGCTCGGTGGCGGGATGAACGGTCAAGTCGGCTGGGTGGGCCTGGCGTCGTCGCTGACACTGGTGGCGTTCGCGGCCGGGATCTCACTGTGGCGGCGATTGGGTTTGGAGCGGCAGCTGCTGTGGGCCGCGGCCCGCGCGCTGGTACAGCTGCTGCTCGTGGGCGGCGCGCTGACGCTGCTGTTCGAACCGGGCCGGTCGCTGTGGTGGTCGTGGGCGTGGGTTGCCGGGATGGTGGCCTACGCGGGGGATGTCGCCCGCCGCAGGGCACCGGAGGTACCGCGCTTTGCGCCCCTGGCCGTTGCCGCGTTCGCCGGCGCGGCGCTGGTGACGCTGGGGGTGCTCTTCGGTCTGCGGGTGTTCCCGCTGCAGGGCCGCACTCTGGTGCCGATCGCCGGGATGATGATCGGCAACTCGATGACCGCCATGGTGCTGGTGGCTCGGCGGTTGGTAGACGAGCTGCGCGACAAGCGCGACGAGGTCGAAGCCCGCCTCGCGCTGGGACAACCGTCGAAGCAGGCCGCGTCGCCGTATTTGCGAATCGCCTTGCGCGCGGCGATATCTCCGCAGATTGAAACGACCAAGGCCACCGGCCTGGTGTTCCTGCCGGGCGCGATGACGGGTCTCATCCTCGCCGGCGTGCCGCCGTTGCAGGCCGTGCTGGTGCAGGCCGTGGTGATGTTCTTGATCCTGGGCTCGGTCGCGGCCACCACCGTGGTCGTCGCGATGGGCATCGTCCGGCTGGTGTTCACCCGCGACCATCGCCTGCTGCCGCTGGGCCGGCGGCCCGAGAGCACCGGAGGACACCGTGGTAAGTAGGCCGGTCGGCCGATCACCCCAGCGCGGACCCGGTTACACACTGGCCGTAATGTGTAAACAATTCGGACTCGGACGACAAGCGAGGTGGGCGGAATGACTCTCTCCGAGCAAGCCGGCGCGCAGGCGGCCGACGCCGGCGCCCCGGAGCTGGTGACCTACGAGACTCTGGACGATGGCCTCATCGCCCGGATCTGGCTCAACCGGCCCGACGCTCACAACGCGCAGAGCCGCGGACTGCTGGTCCAGTTGGACGAGGCGTTCCTGCGCGCCGAGGGTGACGACACCGTGCGAGTGGTGATTCTGGCCGCGCGCGGCAAGAACTTCTCCGCCGGTCACGACCTCGGCTCGGAGCTGGCGCTCGCCGAGCGCGCGCCGGGCGCGGGGCAGCATCCGACCTTCCGCATCAACGGCGCCACCCGCGATCCGGTCGCCGAGAAGACCTACCTGCAAGAGTGGCATTACTTTTTCCAAAACACTTGCCGCTGGCGCGATCTGCGCAAGATCACCATCGCTCAGGTCCAGGGCAACGCGATCTCGGCCGGCCTGATGCTCATCTGGGCGTGCGATCTGATCGTCGCCGCCGACAATGCGAAGTTCAGCGACGTGGTCGGCGTCCGGATGGGCATGCCGGGCGTCGAATACTACGCTCACCCTTGGGAATTCGGCCCTCGCAAGGCCAAAGAGCTGCTGCTGACCGGTGATGCGCTGGACGCCGACGAAGCCTACCGCCTCGGCATGGTGTCAAAGGTGTTCCCTGCGGACGAATTAGCCGACAAGACACTGGGATTCGCGCGGCGCATCGCCGAGCGGCCGACGATGGCGGCCATGCTGATCAAGGACTCGGTCAACGCGGCCTCCGATGCGATGGGCTTCACCGAAGCGCTGCGGCACGCGTTCCACATCCACGAGCTGGGTCACGCGCACTGGGCGGCGCACAACGAGAACAGATATCCGATCGGCCTGCCGCCCGACGTCGAGGACTGGCGCAACGCGAAGCCGACCAGGCTGGCCCGCCGCGACACCCCGTAGCGCCGCCGAGCTTTAACGAGACCGGGGGTAGCGATATTCACCCCGAGGGGACATGCTTCTATAGCTAGAACCTGTTCCAGTTCGAGAGGGCCTCGCGTGCAGCTATCTTTCCAAGACCGGACGTATCTGATCACCGGCGGCGGCAGCGGGATCGGCAAGGGCGTGGCCGCCGGCCTGGTCTCGGCCGGGGCCTCCGTGATGATCGTCGGCCGCAACCCGGACCGGCTGGCGGGCGCCGTCGAGGAAATCGAGCCGCTGGCCGCCAACGGCGGCGCGATCCGCTACGAGCCCACCGACGTCACCAACGAGGACGAGGTGGCCCGTGCGGTCGACGCCGCGACGGCCTGGCACGGTCGGCTGCACGGCGCGGTGCATTGCGCCGGTGGCTCGCTGACCGTCGGGCCGATCACCCACACCGACTCCGAGGCGTGGCGAAACACCGTCGACCTTAACGTCAACGGCACCATGTACGTCCTCAAACATGTTGGGCGCGAGTTGGTGCGCGGCGGTGGCGGCTCGTTCATCGGGATCTCGTCGATCGCGGCCAGCAACACCCACCGCTGGTTCGGGCCCTACGGGGTCACCAAGTCGGCGATCGACCACATGATGATGCTGGCCGCCGACGAACTCGGGGAGTCGTGGGTGCGGGTCAACAGCATCCGCCCGGGCCTGATTCGCACCGATCTTGTTGACGCGAGCGTGATTCAATCGCCGGAGATCAGCGCGGACTACGCGCTGTGCACCCCGCTGCCCCGGGTGGGTGAGGTCGAGGACGTCGCCAACCTGGCGATGTTCCTGCTCAGCGACGCGGCCGCCTGGATCACCGGCCAGTGCATCAACGTCGACGGCGGCCACATCTTGCGCCGCGGCCCCGACTACTCCTCGATGATGGTGCAGATGTTCGGCCAGGACGCGCTGCGCGGAGTGGTCTGAGCCGGGAGAATCGCATGAAAAGGCTTGAGGGCAAAAGGATCCTGGTGACGGGCGCCGCGTCGGGCATCGGCCAGGCCACCGCGCTGCGCTTGCTGGACGAGGGCGCCGCCGTCGCGGCCTCCGATGTCGCAGCCGACGGCTTGGACAACACCCGGGCGCGGGCCGAAGAGGCCGGCACCGCCGACCGGCTCACCACCATGCCGATGGATGTCGGCGACGAGGATTCGGTGACCGACGGGGTAGGCCTGGCCGTCGAGCAATTGGGCGGGCTCGACTCGCTGGTGAACGCCGCCGGCATTCTGCGGGCGGCGCACACCCACGAGACCAGCCTGGACCTCTGGAACCAGATCGTCGGCGTCAACCTGACCGGAACCTTCCTGGTGGTCCGGGAAGCGCTACCGTCGCTGCTGGCGAATCCGCGCAGCGCGATCGTGAACTTCAGCTCCACCTCGGCCTCGTTCGCCCACCCCTACATGGCCGCCTACGCCGCGAGCAAGGGCGGCATCCAGGCCTTCACCCACTCGCTGGCGCTGGAATACGCCAAGGACGGGCTGCGCGCGGCGTGCGTGGCGCCGGGCAGCATCAAATCGGGCATCACCGACGCGACCGGCGGATACATCCCGAAGGACGCCGATTGGTCGCTGTTCGGTCGGCTCATGCCGATCCTGCCGACGACGGTCGAATCCAGCGGCGCCGGCATGGCCGAGCCAGGGGCGATCGCCGGCGTCATCGCCATGCTGGTGTCCGACGACGGCGCGTGGATCACCGGTACCGAGATCCGCATCGACGGCGGCACCCATGCCTGATGGCGGCGAGCCCCAGCGCCCGGCTTCGCCGCGCTTGCGATCGCCGCACGCCTAGTCAGTTGACGCAGGGGACGCCGCCGCCGTCGATCGGCTTTCCCTGATCGGGCGTCGGATAGGTCGTGGTCGTCCCGTTGTAGTAGTAACTCTTGGCCTTGGTCGACGTCGTGCTGGAGCTGGTGCTCGTCGTGTCGTCCATTTGCGTCTCGTCCGATGTGGGCATCGAGAAACTGGTGTCCACGGTCAGCCGGATGTGTCCGGCCGCGACGCCGGCGCTCGGCTGCTTGGGAGCGTCCACGCCGAGCAGGCTGGCCAGGTTGAGCGCATCGGTCTGCGCACCGGCGCCGTACTGCACCGTGGTGGTGGTCGGATCGTCCGATTCGCGGTCGCGCACCTGGCCCGGCGTGAAGCCCTTCTTCTTCAGCGCGCGCGACACCTGGGTGGCCAGACCACTCGTGCCGCCGGAGTTGACCACGTCGACGACGGTGGACGGATCGGGTTTCACGGCGGTGGCGGTCGGCGCCGTCGTCGATGTGTCGGCGCCGATCGCCGCGGCCACCTCGGACTTGATCGCCGCCGGGTCGACGATGTTGACGTCCTGGCCGTCGATGTTGTCGTAACGCACCACCGGCAGCGTCCGGAACTCGATGTTGCCGCCGGCCAGCCCGCCGAGCCGTTGGATCATGTCGTCGTTCCAGCCCGCCGAGAGCACCACGTCCTTGCGCGCCACCGCCATCAGGTTCTTCAGCTTGTCGATGTTGGTGAAGGTGCCCGCGGCCTGCAACTCCTGCATGACCGACGAGATGAACGCCTGTTGCCGATGGGTGCGGTCCAGGTCACCGTTGTCCAGGCCGTGCCTCTGCCTGACGAACGACAGCGCCTCGGACGCGTCCAGCCGCTGCCGCCCGGCCGGGAAGTCGGCGCCCGAATACTCGTCGTAGACGGGGTGATTCAGGCAGACGTCGACGCCGCCGAGCGTCTGTGCCAGATCGAAGAACCCGGCCAGATTGACCTCGGCGAAATAGTCGATGGGCACGCCGGTCAGGTTTCGCACCGCGCGCAGCGTCGCCGCCCGGCCGGCCTCGCGGCCCTTGGTCTCGAGTTCCTTCTGAGTGAGGTTGCCCTGGTTGGCCAGCTTTTGGGCGACGTACTGTTTGGTCAGCCCGTACGCCTCTTTGATCTTGATGTGGTTGTACCCGGGGACCCCGGTGAAAGGCACCCAGTCGTCGCGGGGGATCGAGAAGGCGACGACCTTGTTGTCGGCGCTGACGTGCACCAAGATCATCGTGTTGGTGTTGTAGCCACCGTCGTCGGAATCGCCGGCGTGCAGATGCTTCAGGATCGAGTTGGGCAGGTCGTTGCCGTCCTGATCTTTGCGCGAATCCAGCCCGATCAGCAGGATGTTCATGTTGTCGCCGCTGGACCGCGGATCGTCGGGCAGCAGGGCGTTCGACACGGTGATGCCGCCCAGCGCACCGTGCGCCACGTAGTACCCCGCCCCGGTGAGCCCCACGGCCGCCACGGAGACGAGCGCGCCCAGGGTGCGCGTCAGCCCCTTGCGGAAACGGGAGGGTTGACGGACGGCTCGATGACGGCGATGGGCGCCGCCCGAGCGGGCCATCACAAACCTCTGCCCACGCCCAGCGCATCACCAGGCACCGCAACGGTGCTTTGCGGTGATGTCGCTTCAAGCATGGTGACAAGTATGCGTTAGCTTGCTGTGAACCCTCCAATCGAGAGCACCCGTCACAGGCTCCCCACCGGCGCGTTTGTCGGGCCGACCAGGGGCGATTTGCGCTCATCGCGCCGGCTCTACCAGCAGGTTCTGCTCGGACCCGGCCGCGGTGGTCTCCGGTAGGTCTCGGGCCGGTCACAGCGCCGCCCGGATCGAGCCGAACTCGTTACCGAGCGGAGACGGCCCGTCGGTCCCCACCGCCTCACCGCGGCCAGCAAACCGCCCCCGCCGGCTATCGGGCTTTCACCACGTCCTCACCCGAGCTGTAAAACAGCGTGATGTTGGTGCCGGTGACGATCTCAGCGAGGTAGACGCCGACGGGTTCGATCTCGTAGTAGTAGCGGATGTTGCCGTCGTTATCCTGCGTCGACGCACACGAAAAGCCCGGCGCACCGCAGCGTTGCTTGATGGGCACGGCGAAGACGGCAATCAGCATGACGACCGCGACGCCGACGATCAGCGGGACCCTGCCGACTGCCGATTTTGGCTGCACCGGATTGACCACGGTTGGAGTGTAAGCGGCTGATCCAGTGGTTTCAGCGCGCGGCCAAGGTTCGTCGTCGCCGCCAATCGGGTATCGCCTCCGGCGTTTGGGCGCCCGGGTACGGCGGGTAAGCGGCCATGAGCCGAGCGAAGGACTGAGCATGATCGACACACGACTCAGGCCGTTTCCGCCGGGGCGGCCGGAAAATTCGGAGCCGGTGCAGCCGGGCAGTCCCAGCGAGACACCGGAGCGGCTCACGCCGACGGAAGCGCCCGAACGGCTGACGCCGGCAGAACCGCCCGAGCGCTTGACGCCGTCGGAACCACCCGTGCGCCAGACGCCGGACCAGCGAACACGATTGGAGAGCAGACATGCGCGCTGAGGAAGGCGACGAATCCGTCAAGGACTACGCGAACGAGGGACGAGAAACCCTCGGCCGCATCAAGGCTTCACAGCACGGGGGCGGTCGCCTCGGCGACATCGCCCGGCGCTTCGCCAGCCTGTGGCGGGGCCGGCGCGGTACCGAAGACACCGACGGACCTGCCGCGTAATCGGTTCGACGACAGGTTAATTCGGCGCAGCGGGCGCCGGATGCCGCTGCGCCCAGGGGCGCGCCTCTTCGAGTTGCGCGGCGAGCTGCAGCAAATCGCCGTCCGCGCCCAGTTTTCCGATGAACTGCACACCCAGCGGCAACCCGCCATCCGTCCAATGCAGCGGCACACTGATCGCCGGGCGGCCGGTGAGGTTTGCGAGCTGGGTGTAGGGCACCCAGCCCAGGCTCCCTGGATCAGGTCATCGAGGATCCCGCTGAGCCCCATCAGCTTTCCGGCCCGCGCCCGGCTGACCAGGCGGGCCATCCGCTGCAACGGGGCCGACGTCGTCGTCGCACCGACCGCAATGGGTGGCGTGGCCAGGGTCGGCGTCAAAAAAAGGTCGTAGCTGGCGTGGAACGCGGCCAGGGACTGGATGTAGTCGTTGCGGTTTTCCAGAGCGGACAGGACGGGCAGCACACCGCCGGACCGGCCCAGTTCGGCGATGGCCAAGGTGTCGGCCTCGAAGTCGCTGTCGCGGGCACCGGTCCGCCGTTTGATGTCGGCAACTTGCTGATGTAGCTGGCCGAACCAGATGGTCAGGAAGTCACGCCCCAGCGCGGCGTCGTCGTACGGCGGCGCGACCTCCTCGACCTGATGACCCAGCTCGTCAAGGAGCGCCGCGGCTTCTTCGACCGCGGCAACGGCCTCGCGGTCCGGGCGAGCGTTGATCGCCGAGCGCGCCGAGTAGCCGACTCTCAGGTTCTCCGGGCGGTGCCTGATCTGTTCGACAAACGGCTTGTCGGGCAATGCAACTCGGTATGCGGCGCTCGGGTCGGGTCCGACGATCGCGTCGAGCAGCGCCGCACTGTCGCCCACGGTGCGCGACACGACTCCCTGGGTCGCCATCCCCAGCAGCTGTTCACCCGTCTGCGGGCCATAGGGCGCCAACCCTCGGCTGGGCTTGAGGCCGACCAGTCCGTTGCAGGCGGCGGGGATGCGGATCGACCCCCCGCCGTCGTTGGCGCCGGCGGCAGGCACAATGCCCGCCGCCACGGCAGCGCCCGATCCGCCCGAGGAGCCGCCGGGGGTGCGCCCGATGTTCCACGGGTTGCGGGCCGGGCCCCAATAGTCGGGTTCCGTCACGCCCTTGGCCCCGAACTCCGGGGTATTAGTCTTCCCGAAGATCACCAGGCCCGCGTCCAGGAACCGCTGGGTGACCAGGGCGTGCCGGTCGGCCACGTCATGGGCCAGCGAGCGGGACCCGCACGAGGTCGCAAAGCCGCGGTATTCCTGACCGAGGTCTTTGAGCAGAAACGGCACACCGGCGAACGGTCCGCTCAGATTCGGATCGGCGGCTTGCCGGTCGGCGGCGTCGCCGAGGCGGCAGACGATGGCGTTCAGGCGTGGATTGACCTCGTCCGCTCGCTGCCGCGCCAATGCGAGAAGCTCGGCCGGGGTCACCTGCTTGCGCGACACCAGCTCGGCCAGCGCCGTCGCATCCAACGACATGTACTCGTCAAGATGCATGCGGTTCTCCTTCGCTATGGTCCGCTTGCGCGTAGCGGCGGCATCGCATTCGAGGCCGTTGCATGCGGTTGACGCTAAGCCAACGCGAGCTTTTCGTGGGGCGCGCCTTAGTATCACCTGATGCCCACGGCAGCCGAACCGTTCACGATCCGGGGCCCCGGCGGGGTGCAGATCGTAGCTGACCGCTTGGGGGATCCGCAGGCGCGCGCGGTGGTGTTCTTGCACGGCGGCGGACAGACCCGGCGGTCCTGGGGCAAGGCGGCCGCCGCTGTGGCCGCGCAGGGGTGGCAGGCCGTCACCGTCGACTTGCGTGGCCACGGCGAATCGGACTGGTCCGACAACGGTGACTACCGCGTCGTCAGTTTCGCCGCCGACGTCCAAGAGGTGCTGCGCACGCTGCCCCCGCGGCCCGTGCTCGTCGGTGCCTCCCTGGGCGGGTTCACGTCGATGCTGCTCGCCGGCGAACTGTCCCCGGGTATTGCCAGTGCGGTCGTGTTGGTGGACATCGTGCCGAACATGGACCAGTCCGGGGCGAACCGGATACATGCCTTCATGGCCGACCGCGTGGAGTCGGGCTTTAGCTCACTCGACGAAGTCGCCGACGCCATCGCCGAATACAATCCGCACCGGCCGCGACCAACCGATCTGGAGGGCCTGACCACCAACCTGCGTCGCCGCGGCGATCGCTGGTACTGGCATTGGGATCCCCAATTTATCAGCGGCACTGCGGCTTTCCCACCGTTCGAGGTCACCGACCCCGACCGGATGCACGCCGCCGTCGACGCGATCCTGCGCGGCGGGGTGCCCATTCTGTTGGTCCGCGGCCAGATGAGCGACCTGGTCAGTCAGGAGCGTGCCGACGAATTCCTCGTGCGCTTCCCGCAGGTCGAGTTCACCGATGTCCGCGGCGCGGGACACATGGTGGCCGGCGACCGAAACGACATCTTTGCCGGTGCTGTGCTGGACTTCCTTGCCCGGCACGTCGATGCCGGGTAGCCGCGCGTGCGCGGAACGAGTTGGCCGCCACCTCATTTCAAGTCGTCGGCGCTGCTACTATCTGGCGGGCGCAAGGGGGAAAGGGACGGCGTGACCATACCGTGGTTGCGGGGGTCGGCGCTCTTATGGGCTGTGATGGTGGTCGCGACGGCGGCGGCGAAAACCGCTGCGGCAGTGCCGCCCCCGGCTTTGCCGTCGCCGCCGCCCTCGCCGGGTATCGGAGTGGATCATGAATCCGGCAGGTGCACAGCAGGATTCGCGGCGCAGGGCTCCGACGGCAGCTACTATTTGATGACGAGCGGGCACTGCGACTCGCACGACGGCACCGAATGGACGTACGGCAACGACGCCCCGCTCGGCAGGATCTCGGCCAGCGAGCACGACGGCGACAAGCGAGACGCCGCGATCATCCGTCTGGAGCCGAGTGTCGGGATGCCGGTGGGTGACGTCGGCGGCAGGTATCAGGTTCGGGATGTGTTGAGCCGCCAGCAGATTCAGGCCGGCATGCCGTTCTGCAAGATCGGCGCGGTGACCGGCGAGACGTGCGGTGTCGTCAAAAGCATCAATGGTGACGTCGTCGAAGCCAGCGTGTTCAGCCTGGACGGCGACAGCGGCAGTCCGGGCTTCGTGATGAACCCCGACGGCACCGTCAGCGCGGTCGGTCTGCTGATGTCATCGCCCGACGGCGACGACTACACGACCTACTTCATGCTCATCAACCCGCTGCTGGGCAAGTGGGGGCTTCGTGTACTTCCGTGAGAGGCGATCACGGCGAGGGCTCGGGCCGGCCACCGGCAGGTGACGTAGCGTTTGCGAGTCCGGGGTAGCGGGTACCAAGAGGATCGGCCGTGAGGCGTCGGGGTGGGGGCCCTTGGTAGTCCTTCCGGTGTTGATGCGGCCTAGGTCAAGAGACAGCAGCGGAACCAGCGACACGAAGGGAAGCAGTAGTGAAGCGTGGGATCGTCGTAGGCGTAGCCGGGGTGGCCCTGGTGGTCGCGGCCAGTGCCGGATGTTCGAGCAACAAGTCCAGCACCGGATCGTCTGGCTCACCGTCGTCATCATCTAAGGCGGCGGGCCCGGTCCTCACCGTCGACGGACAGAACCAAAACATCAGCGGGCAGGTCGCATGCACGGCCGCGGGTGACAACATCACCATCGGCATCGGTGACCCGACCGCCGGCCTCGGTGCCGTGGTCAGCAACGGCAATCCGCCACTGGTGCATTCCGTCGGGCTGGGCACCGTCAACGGTGTCGCGCTGGGGTTCTCCGACGCCGCGCCTAACCAGAGCGGCAGCGCCGGGGCCGCAGTCAACGGCAAGGACTGGGCGATCAAGGGGACCGCCACCGGTACCGACATGAGCAACCCGCAGCAACCGCAGCAGGTGACCAAGCCGTTCGAGTTGGACCTCACCTGCCCGTAGTGCAGGCCACCGACACCCAAGAGGAGACGCAGCAATGTCTATGAAACGCGCCGTCAGCGCTGCCGCGCTGGCCGCCGGCCTGAGTATCTCCGCGGCGACACTGGGCGCCGGCTCGGCCTACTCCGCCCCACTCGACC
>NZ_LZIF01000076.1 GCF_001667145.1 Mycobacterium sp. 852002-51971_SCH5477799-a | reverse complement strand
CATAACCCACACCCACCCCAGCACCAGCCACATACAACTCACCGACCACCCCAGCGGGCACCGGACGCAACCAGTTATCGAGCACAAAAAACCCCAGATGCGCCAACGGCACCCCGATCGGGCTGACCATGCGCTCAACATCGCCGGCGGCGATCTCCCGCAACGAGGCGTGCACCGTCGTCTCGGTAATGCCATACATATTGATCAACCGCGGCAACACCGGATGACGCTCCAACCACCCCCCAAGCCGCTGCGGCTCGAGCGCCTCACCACCGAACACCACAGTCGACAACGTGAGCTGATCAGCCAACTCAGGTGCAAGCCCCTCAGCGCTCTGCAACGCATAAAACGCCGACGGTGTCTGACTGAGCACACTGACCTGCTCACCCACCAACACTTCGAGCAAGTCTTCTGGTGAACGCACCACCGACTCGGGCACCACCACCAACCGCCCGCCGTATAACAGCGCCCCCCAGATCTCCCACACCGAATAGTCAAACGCCAACGAATGACACTG
>NZ_LZIF01000075.1 GCF_001667145.1 Mycobacterium sp. 852002-51971_SCH5477799-a | reverse complement strand
GGCAGCGGCGGTGGAGCGGCGGGTGCCGCCGGTGCGGCGGCGTCGGAACTTGCGCCGATGCGCGCCAGCTCGCCGCCGACAGGCACGGTGGCGTCTTCCTCGGCGGTGATGCTGATCAACACACCGGCCACCGGTGACGGGATCTCGGTGTCGACCTTGTCGGTGGACACTTCCACCAGTGCGTCGTCGACCTGGACCGAATCACCGACCTTCTTGAGCCAGCGGGTCACGGTGCCTTCGGCTACCGACTCGCCGAGTTCGGGCATCAACACCGGGGTCGCGTCGCCGCCACCAGAGCTCTGCTGGGCGGGCGCGGGCTCCGGCTGCGCCTGCGGCTCCGGCTGGGCCTGGGGCTCCGGCTGGGGCGGCGGCGCGGACTGTTCCTGCGGCTCCGGCTGGCTCGGCGCCGGCTCAGCCGGCTGCGAATCGCCACCTGCCGCGCCATCCTCGGAGGCGTCCCCGATGACGGCCAGCTCGCCGCCCACCTCGACGGTGTCGTCCTCTTGGGCGACGATCTTGGTCAGCACACCGGCGGCCGGCGACGGGATTTCGGTGTCGACCTTGTCGGTGGACACCTCGACGAGCGGTTCGTCGAGTTCGACCGTGTCGCCTTCCTGCTTGAGCCAGCGGGTGACCGTCCCCTCGGTGACGCTCTCACCGAGTGCCGGCATCTGGACGGAGAAGGCCATCTTTTCTGACTCCTCGATCGCTCGTGGGTCGGGGCGGGTCGATCAGCTCGCTAGCGGAAGGCGAAGTAGCAATCCAAAACTATCCTGTCACTGCGCCCTCGTCGGCACACATCCAGGGCGGATACCCCGCGCTGGTCGGGTGACGCCCATCACGCTTGCTACGGTGTGGCCACCACAGCCAGAGCGGGAGGTCGGAGATGCCGCCATCACAACCAGTACCCCAGCATTTCGTCGACAGCGCCGACGGCGCCCGCATCGCGGTCTACGAAGAGGGCAACCCCGAGGGCCCCACCGTCGTGCTGGTGCACGGCTTCCCCGACTCGCACGTGCTGTGGGACGGGGTCGTCCCGCTGCTGGCCGAGCGATTCCGGATCATCCGCTACGACAACCGCGGCGTCGGCATGTCGTCGGTCCCCAAGCCGGTGTCTGCCTACAGCATGGACCGCTTCGCCGACGACTTCGCGGCGGTGACCGGCGAGCTGAGCCCGGGCCAGCCCGTGCATGTGCTCGCCCACGACTGGGGCTCGGTCGGGGTGTGGCACTACCTGAAGCGTCCCGGGGCCAATGACAGGGTCGCCACGTTCACGTCGGTGTCCGGCCCCGCTCAGGACCAGCTGGTCGATTACATCTTCAGCGGTCTGCGGGCGCCGTGGAAGCCGCGCACCTTCGTCCGGGCGATCAGCCAGGCGCTGCGGCTGACTTACATGATCTTCTTATCGATACCGGTGCTCGCGCCGCTGTTCCTGCGGCTGACCCTGTCGGTCCCGGCCCTGCGGCGCAATGCCGTCGACAACATCCCCGTCGAGCAGATCCACCACTCCGAGAAACTCGCCCGGGATGCCGCGCAGTCGGTTAAAACCTACCCCGCCAACTACTTTCGATCGTTTTCCGGTCGTAAGCAGGGCGTCGCCGTCATCGACGTACCGGTGCAGCTCATCGTCAACACCAAAGACAAGTACGTGCGGCCATACGGCTACGACCACACGCCGCGTTTCGTACCGCGGCTATGGCGCCGTGACATCCAGGCCGGTCACTTCTCCCCGATGTCGCATCCCCAGGTGATGGCGGCGGCGGTGCGCGAGTTCGCCGACCAGGCCGAGGGCAAGCGACCCAGCCGGGCGCTGCTGCGAGCGCAGGTGGGCCGTCCCCGCGGGTCGTTCGGCGACACCCTGGTGTCGGTCACCGGAGCCGGCAGCGGAATCGGCCGCGAGACCGCGTTCGCCTTCGCGCGCGAAGGCGCCGAGCTGGTGATCAGCGACATCGACGAAGCCGCGGTCAAGGCCACCGCGACCGAGATCGCCACCCGCGGTGGCGTCGCGCACCCTTATGTGCTCGACGTGTCCGATGCGCAGGCGGTGGAGTCGTTCGCCGAGCGGGTCAGCAGCGAACACGGCGTGCCGGACATCGTCGTCAACAACGCCGGCATCGGGCACGCCGGCGGATTCCTGGACACCCCTGCCGAGCAGTTCGACAGGGTGCTCGACGTCAACCTGGGCGGTGTGGTCAACGGCTGCCGGTCGTTCGCCCGGCGGATGGTGGAGCGCGGCACCGGTGGATACATCGTCAACGTGTCGTCGATGGCGGCCTATGCCCCACTGCAGTCGCTGAACGCCTACTGCACGTCCAAGGCGGCGACCTACATGTTCTCCGACTGCCTGCGCGCCGAGCTCGACGCCGCCGGGGTGGGCCTGACCACGATCTGCCCGGGCGTCATCGACACCAACATCATCAACACCACGAGATTCGACGCGCCGGCGGGAAAGCAATCCGACGCCGTCGACGGCCGCCGTGGGCAGCTGGGCAAGATGTTCGCGCTGCGCCACTACGGCCCTGAGAAGGTCGCCAACGCGATTCTATCTTCGGTCAAAAAGAAGAAACCCATTCGTCCGGTGGCGCCGGAAGCCTATGCGCTGTACGGGCTTTCACGACTAGCGCCGCAGGGGCTGCGCAACGCCGCGCGGATGCGGGTGATCTAAGGTGGGCTAGACGCCCGGTGCGGCGCCGCGACGTCCCGTCAACAACGTCGCACCGATCGCTATGACCCCGAGCACGGCCAGCGGTATCGCCCACGCGCGCCTGCTGCCGACCGACGACTGACACTGCGCGACGTAGTCGGTGTGCGGGATGATCTGGTTGAGGATGGGGATGTTGGACCCATTGCTGTTGTTGGCGCTTCTGGCGGCGGAAAGGTCAGTCGCCACGGCGTTTCCGCAGCCGACCGAATGGCCGTTGCTGTCGGAAACCGACACCGGCGTCAGCAGTCCGATCACTCCGGCCAATAGCAGCACGGCGCCCACACCGATGATCAACCGTCGCATCGTCACTGGTTTCGCCTTTCGTCGCCGAGGATTTCGACCGCTAGGGAGATTATCCGCAGTCCACCGCCGGTAAACCCGAGGTTGAGGTCGAATAACCCCCACGATTGCCGGGTATCCGCAGCGGTAGCGACATACATGGAGGGAATTTTTAGGTGATCACTGCAACGCGTGAGGTGCCCGAGTCGTGTGAACGGGTGTGGGAGGTGCTGGCCCAGGGCTGGACCTACACCCAGTGGGTGGTGGGGAACAGCCGCATGCGGGCCGTCGATCCGAACTGGCCGGAGCCGGGGTCCTCGATCAGGCATTCGATCGGAATTTGGCCGCTGGTGATCGACGACGCGACCATCGTGGAGGAAAGCGAACCGCCGCACAAGCTGGTGCTGCTTGCCCGGCTGGGTCCGCTCGGCGCCGCGCGAATCACCTTGCTGCTGCACGAGATTCCGGAGGGCTGCCGGATCGAGATGATTGAGGTGCCCGCCGAAGGGCCGATGGCAGCCGTTCCCGATTCCCTTGCGCTGGCTGCGGCCTATCCGCGCAACAAGGAGTGCCTGTGGCGGTTGGCGGCTTTGTCGCAACGGCTGGAGCCGAGCCAGGTGAAGTGACCGTGGGCGACACCGCCGACGCCGTCGTGATAGGGGCGGGACACCACGGACTGGTGGCGGCGTCGATGCTCGCCGACGCGGGCTGGGACGTGCTGGTGCTGGAAGCCCAGCCCGAACCGGGCGGCGCGGTGCGCAGCGCCGAGCTGACGCCGGGGTATATCACCGACCTGTTCAGTTCTTACTATCCGATGACGGCGGCGTCTCCGGCGATGACGGCGCTGCACTTGGAGGATCATGGGTTGCGGTGGTCGCATGCGCCCACGGTGGTGGGTCACCCCCGCAGCGCCGCCGACGACGACCCGCCCATCGTGTATCACGATCCCGCCCAGACGGCGGCGGAATTCGCGCGGCGAACACCTGCCGACGGCGAGAACTGGTGGCGGCTGGTGGAGCTGTGGAACAAGATCAAGGCCCCACTGCTGGACGCCATGCTGGCGCCCTTCCCGCCGGTGCGCCCGCTGCTCGGGCTGCTGCGCAGACTCGGTACGCCCGAGGCTGTCCGCGTCGCGCGTCTCTTGGTGCAGCCGGCCAATGCGATGGCCAGCCAGCTGTTTGAGGGTGAGGCACCGCGAGTGTTGCTGTTGGGCAACGCAATGCACGCCGACGTCCCCCCAGACGCGCCGATCAGCGGCGCCATGGGCTTCTTGATGACGATGCTGGCCCAGGATCACGGCTGGCCGGTGCCGGTCGGCGGATCGGGCCAACTCACCGCGGCTCTGGTGAATCGCGCGCGCTCGGCCGGAGCGCGAATCGAGTGCAATCAGAATGTTTCTCGCATCCAGGTGCGGGGAGGCCGGGCAGTCGGCGTGACCACCGCGCAGGGGCGATCGGTGGCTGCCCGCCGGGCGGTGGTCGCCGACGTGACGGCCCCGCGGTTGTTCTGCGACATGCTGCCTGCGGACGCGGTGCCGTCGGCACTGCGTCGAGACCTCCAACACTACGAGTGGGATCCGCCGGTGGTGAAAGTCAACTATGCGCTGGCAACACCGGTTCCATGGCGAGCCCGAAATCTGCGGTCGGTGGGCACCGTCCACTTGGGAGCCGACGGGGACGGGCTGGTTCGCTGGATGGCCGACCTGAACACCCGCGTGGTACCCGAGCATCCGTTCATGTTGTTGGGTCAGACCACCACCGCGGACCCCAGCAGATCGCCCGCCGGCACCGAAAGTGTGTGGGCCTACACGCATTTGCCGCGCAACGTGTCCGACGACGCCTCGGCTGACCGGCTGGCCGCGGCGGTGGACCGGGTGATCGAAGAGCATGCCCCGGGCTTCGGCTCGGCGGTGATCGACCGGTTCGTGCAACGGCCGTCGGATCTCGAGGCCAGCGACGCCAACCTGCATCTCGGGGCGCTCAACGGCGGAACCGCGCAGTTGCAACAGATGCTGGTCTTCCGGCCGGCGCCCGGCATGGGCCGGGCCGAAACACCGATCGAGCGGCTTTATCTGGGCAGCGCGTCGGCGACGCCGGGCGGCTCGGTGCACGGCGCGTGCGGACGCAACGCGGCGAATGCCGCGCTGGCCGCCGACGGCGCGACCGGCTGGCCACGCCGCAAATTGGGCCGAGCCGTGCTCAAACGGCTGACCGGCTAGCCGTTTGCTAGCCCTTTTCGCAGATGTCCTCGAGCACTGCGAACATGGTCCGCGTCGGCACGCCGGTGGAGCCCTTGGGCGAGTAGCCCCACGGGCTGCCGGTGTTGTAGGCCGGTCCGGCCACGTCGATGTGGGCCCAACTCACGCCGTCGGCGACGAATTCCCGCAGAAACACCCCCGCGACCAACATGCCGGCGAAGCGCTGCCCGCTGATGTTCGATAGGTCGGCCACCGTGGACTTCAGGTCTTCCTTGAGTTCGTCCGGCAGCGGCATCGGCCAGCCGTTTTCGCCGACGCGCTGCGAGATCGACGCGACGCGGTCGCGGAACTCGTCGCTGCCCATCACCCCGGGGATCCGGGCGCCCAGCGCCACCGTCTGCGCGCCGGTCAGCGTGGACGTCTCGATCAGGTAATCGGGGTTGTCCTCGCACGCCCGCACGATGGCGTCGGCCAGGATGAGCCGGCCCTCCGCGTCGGTGTTCTGCACCTCGACCGTGATCCCGCCGTACTGCGTCAGGACGTCGCCCGGACGCTGCGCCGTCGCCGACGGCATGTTCTCGGCCATCGGCACGGTGGCGATCACGTCGATCGGAAGTTTGCGCTGCGCGGCCAGGGCTACGGTCGCGATCACGGCGGCGGCACCGCCCATGTCCGAGGTCATGTGGTGCATCCCCGCCGCCGGCTTGATCGAGATGCCGCCGGTGTCGAACGTGACGCCCTTGCCGACCAGCGCGACCTTCTTGGCTTGCTTCGATCTCTTGGCCAGCTTCGAACCGCGGTGCGTCAGGCGCACCAGCCGTGGCGGGCGTGACGAGCCCTGCCCGACGCCGATGATCCCCCCGTAGCCGCCTTTCTGCAGGGCCTTGTCGTCCAGCACCTCCACCTCGAGGCCGACGGATTCGCCCAAAGCTTTTGCACGCCTGGCGAATTCGGCGGGAAACAGGTGGCTTGGCGGGGTGTTGACGAAGTCGCGCGCGGTGGCGACGGCGGCCGCAACGGCGGCGGCGTGCGCTGCGTCGTTCTTGGCGTCCTTCGCGGTGGCCAGCACCGTGATCTTGCCCAGCCCCTGGTCTTTCGGGGCTGTCTTGTCGCTGCGGAAATCGGTGAACCGGTAGCTGCCCAGGATCAGGCCCTCGACAGTGGCCGAGGCGACGCCCGCACCGGGCAGTTCGGCCAGCGTCGTGATCACGGATTCGGTCTTGCCGAGCGACCGCGCGGCCACACCGGCGGCGCGGCGGATGGTGTCGGCCGGCCATTCGGACCGCGGTTTGCCCAGACCGATCGTCAGCACGCTGGACACCGGCAACGACGGCACTACCAGCCGGTGCACCTGTTCGGCGCCCCCGGTTGCCTCCAGCGCCCGCAGACCCGATTCGATCTCAGCGACCGCCCCGGAGGACAGGAATGGCTCGGCAGCCGCAACGGCCGCGCCCGGCTTGTCGTCCTCGCCGGTCGAGACGACGGGCACGATCAGCACGGTGGACGCGCCGGTGCGCCGCGGCAGCGAGGAGGCGACGGTGACGGAAGGGGCCTGATATCCGGGTTCGGTACTCACGCGTCATCACCCTAGTCACCGCGGAGCGGCCTAGCTCGGTGGCGTCCGGACCCTCAGGTCGAAAGCCGGCACGGGGCCGTCAAATCCCTTGAGCAGCAACGGGCCGCAAGCATCCGCGGGCCAGTCCGGCAACTCGTCGTGCAGCGCCGAGTCGGCAAGGATCTGTCCCGGGGTCGCGGCCGCCACGAGTCGCGCCGCCAAGTTGACCGGGCCCCCGAAGTAGTCGCCGTTGATGGCCAGGACGCTGCCATAGGCCAGACCGGCCCGCACCTGCAGACCCTCCTCACGCGCCCGCGGGTGGTCGACGAGATCGACCGCCGCCCTGACGAGGCGCTCAGGCGACGCGCTCACCCACATCACCTCGTCGCCGATGAACTTCACCACCCGGCCGCCATTGCGAAGCACCAGGTCCGAGACCGTTCCGGCGAACTCGTTGAGCAGGTCCGACAGCTGCGCGGGGGTGAGCGCGTTGGTGAGCACGGTGAAGCCGGACAGGTCGGCGAAACCGATGCCGCACACCACGCTTGCCGAGGTGTCGCGAAGGACGCCCTCGAAGTGGGTCCGGGCGCCGGTCAGGTGGTGGCGGTGCACGACGTCGATCAGCGGACCGATGCGGGGGACGAACTCCGCGACCGCGCGGTAGGCCTGCGCCGTGGCGAGCTCGTCGTGCGTGTGGGTCATCTGGATGTCGGGCGTCCCGGCGCGGATCGCCGTCGACTCGGCCTCCGCGAGCCGCGCCATCGCGGCGCCGAGGACCCGCAGCATGCCGTGCGCGCCGTCCTCACCCACCACCACCTTGAACGCGAGCCAGGTCGAGAGGGCGTCGACGTCGGCCTGGCTCAGCACGGGAACGTCGGGCCCGGCGACCGTCAGGCCGAGCAAAGCCCACGCGTGCGCCACCTCTTCGGCCGATATGCCGAGTTCGTCGGCCGCGGCCTGCACGGTATAGGTCGGACGACCCGACCAGGCCAGGACATCACCGGCAAGCCCGAACAGCCGGCCGCGCCGTTCGGCTTCGACCATGTCGTCGAGCGTGAAGCCAAGACCGTCGAGGTACTTGATCAGGTCAGCGCGTTCGCGCGGATTCGCGATCCCGGCGGCCTCGAGCTCGTCGAAGTCATACGACTCGGACACCTGCCCAAGTGTGCCAGCATACGGGCGGATTAAGGTGGGACGCCGTGAGCGAGCTGCAGCACGGACCGCTGGAAGACCGTCATCGTGAGATGGGCGCGAGCTTCGCCGAGTTCGGCGGCTGGCTCATGCCGGTGTCGTATGCCGGCACCGTCAGCGAGCACAACGCGACCCGCAACGCGGTCGGCCTCTTTGATGTCAGCCACCTGGGCAAGGCATTGGTACGCGGTCCGGGGGCGGCGCAGTTCGTCAACTCCGCGCTCACCAACGACTTGAATCGGATCGGGCCGGGCAAGGCGCAATACACGTTGTGCTGCACCGAATCCGGCGGCGTCGTCGACGACCTGATCGCCTACTACGTCGACGACGACGAGATCTTCTTGGTGCCCAACGCCGCCAACACCGCCGCCGTAGTCGACGCGCTGCAGGCCGCCGCGCCGAGCGGGCTCACCATCACCAATCAGCACCGCGCGCACGCGGTGCTGGCCGTGCAGGGACCGCGATCGGCCGACGTGCTCGGCGAGCTGGGCCTGCCCACCGACATGGACTACATGGCGTACGCGGACACCTCGTTCTCCGGCGTGCCGGTGCGGGTCTGCCGCACCGGCTACACCGGCGAGCACGGCTACGAGCTGCTGCCGCCGTGGGACTCCGCCGGAGTGGTGTTCGACGCCCTGGCCGCGGCGGTGAGCGCGGCCGGCGGCGAGCCGGCCGGCCTGGGCGCGCGCGACACCCTGCGCACCGAGATGGGTTATCCGCTGCACGGCCATGAACTCGGGCTCGACATTTCCCCGCTGCAGGCCCGCTGCGGCTGGGCGATCGGCTGGAAGAAGGAAGCGTTCTTCGGCCGGGACGCCCTGCTGGCTGAGAAGGAGGCTGGCCCGGCGCGGCTGCTGCGCGGGCTGCGGATGGTGGGCCGCGGCGTGCTGCGCGCCGGGCTGACGGTGCTCGCCGGCGACACCCGGGTGGGAGTCACCACCTCGGGCACGTTCTCCCCGACGCTGCAGGCCGGGATCGCGCTGGCGCTCATCGACGCCGGCGCCGGAGTCCAGGACGGTGAGGAGATCACCGTCGACGTGCGCGGCCGTCGCGCCGCGTGCGAAGTCGTGCGCCCGCCCTTCGTAGCGGTGAAAACCCGTTAGCCGCGCCGCTTGCGCGGGCGAAATCCGATTCGTTAGGCGGATATACAATCAGCCAATGACCAGTGGCTCCCTCGAGTTCACGGTTTCGCGTTCGGCAAATCCGGCGACCGATGCCGAACGCGAAACCATCCTGGCCGAGCCCGGTTTCGGCAAGTACTTCACCGATCACATGGTGTCGATCGACTACGACGAGACCGGTGGCGGTTGGCACAACGCGCGCGTCATCCCGTATGGCCCCATCGAGCTGGACCCTTCGGCGATCGTGCTGCACTACGCGCAGGAGATCTTCGAGGGACTCAAGGCGTACCGCTGGGCCGACGGCTCGATCGTGTCGTTTCGCGCCGAAGCCAACGCCGCCCGGCTACGGTCCTCGGCGCGCAGGCTGGCGATCCCGGAGCTGTCCGAAGAGCTGTTCATGGAATCGCTGCGCCAGCTCATTGCGGTCGACAACGCGTGGGTTCCGGCCGCCGGCGGCGAGGAGGCGCTGTACCTGCGCCCGTTCGTCATCGCCACCGAGCCCGGATTGGGGGTTCGTCCGTCCAAGCGCTACCGCTACCTGCTGATCGCCTCGCCGGCCGGCGCCTACTTCAAGGGTGGCATCAGCCCGGTCACCGTTTGGGTGTCGACCGAATACGTGCGGGCCAGCCCCGGCGGGACCGGCGCGGCCAAGTTCGGCGGCAATTACGCGGCCTCCCTGTCGGCTCAGGCCGAAGCTGCGGCCAACGACTGCGACCAAGTGGTGTGGCTGGACGCCGTCGAACGGCGCTTCGTCGAAGAGATGGGCGGGATGAACATCTTCTTCGTGTTCGGCAGCGGCGGGTCGGCGCGGCTGGTCACCCCGGAGCTGTCCGGTTCCCTACTGCCCGGCATTACCCGAAACTCCTTGCTGCAGCTGGCCATTGACGCCGGGTTCGCCATCGAGGAACGCAGGATCGATATCGACGAATGGCAGAAAAAGGCCGCCGCCGGGGAGATCACCGAGGTGTTCGCCTGCGGCACCGCCGCGGTCATCACCCCCGTCTCGCAGGTGAAGTACGGCGATGCCGAGTTCACCGTCGCCGACGGCCAACCCGGCGAGGTGACGATGGCGCTGCGCGACACCCTGACCGGGATTCAGCGCGGCACCTTCGCCGACACCCACGGCTGGATGGCAAAGCTGGGCTGACGCGCTCAGCTAGAACCGCACCAGGCCCGCGAGCATCAGCGCGGCCACTGTCACGGTCAATTCGATCGCGGCGCCCAGCACGTCGCCGGTGATGCCGCCGAATCGGCGAACGCAGTGCCACACCAGCAGCGCGCCGCAGCCCAGGCCCGCCAGAACCGCCACCGGGCCCTGCCACGGCCGCGGCCCGGCCACCAGCGAAACGGCCACAAGCACCGCGACCCAGCCGGCCACCACCGCGGTCCGCTGGCTTCCGGCGACCCGGGCGCCCAGGGCGCTGCCGCCGGCCGCCGGCAACGATCGGTGACCGGCCAACACCGCGGTGACTCGGCCCGCAAAAACCGCCACGGCCACCCCGGGAAGAAAGCGGTCCGCGGCCCCCAGCGCCGAAAACGCCAGCGCCTGCACCATGATCACCATGACCGCGGCGGCGACGCCGAACGGCCCGGTCGATCCGTCGCGCATCACCGCCAGCGCGCGCTGCGGCGGCCCGTAACAGCCCAGGCCGTCGGCGGTATCGGCGACACCGTCGAGATGCAGGCCGCGGGTCACCAGCAGCAGCACCGCGACCGCGAGCAGACCGGGCAGCGGACTGGACCGGCCGAACGCCAACGCCCCACCCCAGGTCACCGCCGCGGCCAACGCCCCCAGAACGGCGCCCACCGCCGGCAGCGCGGTCATGGCGCCGCGGCCCATCGGCGCATCGCCGCCGCCCGGGACGGGCAGCACCGTCCCGAACGCGAAAGCCTTGGCCAGAGAACGGATCACGATGGGGGGGCGGCCTGATGGGGATTCTCGGCGCGGTTGGACACACCGGCTTGGGTGAAGGTCGCCATCGACGACAGGGCGGCCACCGCGGCGCGCAGCACCGGCAGCGCGAGCGCAGCGCCGGTGCCCTCGCCCAGGCGCATGCGCAGGTCGAGAATCGGCTCCATATCCAGCGCCGTCAGCGCCAGCGTGTGCGCGGGTTCGGTGGACCGATGCCCCGCCTGCCACCACAACCGGGCGCCCGGCGCCAGGTGCTCGGCGACCAGCGCGGCCGCCGTCACCGCCATGCCGTCGAGCAGCAACGGCGTGCGCCGGACCGCGGCCTGCGCGCAAAAACCGGCCATCGCGGCCAGGTCGGCGCCGCCGGCGCGGCGCAGCAGCGCGACCGGGTCCGGCAACACCTGTCGCGCGCGAAACAGGGCATCACGCACCGCGGCGGTCTTGCGGGCCCACCCGGCATCATCGATCCCGGTGCCGAACCCCACCACAACGACCGGCTCGGCGTTCGTCAACGCCGCCACCAATACCGCTGCGGCCGTGGTGTTTCCGATCCCCATATCGCCGGCGATCAGCAGATCGGCCCCGGCGTCGACCTCCTCGTCGGCGATGGCGGCGCCGGCCTCGAGCGCGCGTGCGGTCTCGTCGTCGCTCAACGCGTCCTCGACCCGGATGTCGCCGCTGGCGCGTCGCACCTTGTGGGCGCCGATCCGTTCGGTCAGCGGGTCCGCGTCGACCGCCAGGTCGGCGACCCGCACCGTCGCCCCGGCGATGTCGGCCAGGGCATTGATCGCGGCCCCGCCCGCATCGAAGTTGGCGACCATTTGCGCGGTCACCTCCGGCGGATAGGCCGACACCCCCGAGCGGGCGACACCGTGGTCACCGGCGAACACCACCACCCGGGCGCGCTCGAATTGTCTTGGCGGACACTGTCCTTGACACGCCGCGACCCATACCGCCAGGTCCTCGAGGCGGCCCATTGCACCCTTGGGCTTGGTCAGGGTGTCCTGGCGGGCCCGGGCGGCGGCGGCGGCCACCGCATCGGGCGGCGAGACGGCGGCGAATTCCATCAGGACCCCGACGGTTTGATCGGTACCGGCTGACCGGCCACCACCAGTACCACTCGGTCGCACAGCCGTGCGAGGCGCTGGTTCAGGCTGCCCAGTTCGTCGGTGAAGCGGCGTCCGGAGGCGGTGGCGGGAACGATCGTCAACCCGACCTCCGGGCTGACCAGCACCAGTGGGGAAGCGAAGTCGCCGACCGCGGCCAGCACCTCATCGACGGGCGCCGCCACCGAGCCGCCCTCCCAGGCGTTGGTGCGGTCCAGCGCGCCGGTCAGCCAGGTGCCCAGATCGTCGACCAGCGTGGGCGTGTCCGGCGATCGACGCAGTTGCGTTGCGATGTCGTCGGTTTCGATCGTCGACCAGTGCGCCGGCCGGCGGCCGCGATGCTGAGCGATTCGGTGCGCCCAGGCCGCATCGTCGTGGCCGGCCGGCCCGGGCGCCAGGTAGTGAACCGCCTGCCCGGCCGGCAACCCGTCGGTGATGGCTTCCTCCGCCCACTGCGATTTGCCTGACCTGATCCCGCCGAGCACCAGGGTGCGCACCGGTGTCAGCCCGCCTTCCGGCGAGCTCTAATCGACACTGGTGCCGTGCTTGACCTGGGGCCGTGGCGTCCGCATCCGGCGCATCTGAGACGCCCGGCCGGCAGCGTAAAGGCCTAGCTTCCAACGGCTTTCAGTGTTGCTCGGGAATTTCGAGTCCACCAGCCCGCTCACCTTGCGGCCCAGGATCAGGCCGTCGACGCTCATCACGGCCATCAATACCAACATGGCCGGCGATATCCACAGCTGCAGCTGCGGCACGCCGAACATGATGAACATCAAGAACAGGGTCGACGGCATGAACAGGCCCAGCAGATTGCGCCGGGAGTCCACCACGTCGCGAACGTAGCGGCGGATGGGCCCCTGGTCGCGGGGCAACAGGTAGCCCTCGTCGCCGGCCATCATCCTTTCCCGGCGCTCCGACATGCGAGCACGGCCTGCGGCCTTGTCCGCGCGGCGCTCCTCGCGGCTGAGCTTGGGACCGGACAGCGATTTGCGGCGGGCCCGCGCCTCGGAGGCCGTCATGGGGGCCGGCGCGATCGGCCCCTTTCTGGCGTTGCGGCGGGACTCGTTGCGTTTGGGCGTGGGCCGTCCCTTGGGGCCCGTGCGCTGCGCATCGCGTGCTGCAGCGCCTGAGGCGCCCGCGACGTCGGAGGCCAGCGCGGCGGCGCTCTCGTCGAGGTCGGGGTCCTGGCCCTTCTTGCGGCCCAACAGCTTCACAGTGGCCAGGTTACTTCGCGGACGACTCGCGCCGGAATTCGCCTGGAATGCCTTTCTATTAGGCCTGCTGAGTGCGTGGCTTGGCCCTACGCTTACACGAGATGAACGGCTGCCTTTGATGGACAACGGGTCAATGGACTCTGATGAGGGTCCCGGCCTGGCCCCCGGCCGTCTTCAATTGCCCGCCATGCAAGTCCTGGTGGCCCCGGACTGCTACGGCGACAGCATGTCGGCCCTCGAAGCCTCCGCCGCCATCGCGACCGGCTGGACGCGGTCGCGTCCCGGCGACCGGTTCATCGTCGCCCCGCAATCCGACGGCGGCACCGGTTTCGTCGAGGTCCTCGCCAGCCGGCTGGGGGAGATGCGGCGGCTGCGGGTGTCCGGACCGCTGAAAGCCACCGTCGAAGCCGATTGGGTGTTCGATCGCGGCTCGGCCACCGCCTACCTGGAGTGCGCTCAAGCGTGCGGCTTGGCGCTGATCGGCCGAGCGCCCACCCCGGAGACCGCCATGGCGGCGCACAGCAAAGGCGTGGGACAGCTGATCGCCGAGGCGTTGCGGGTCGGGGCGACGCGCATCGTGGTCGGGTTGGGCGGCAGCGCCTGCACCGACGGCGGACAGGGCATGATCTCCGAACTCGGCGGCCTGCATACCGCCCGCAGGAAACTGGACGATGTGGAGCTGATCGCCGCCTCCGACACCGAATATCCGCTGCTCGGACCGTGGGGGGCGGCCCGGGTGTTCGGGCCGCAGAAGGGCGCCGACACGGCCACCGTCGCCGCACTGGAAGTTCGCCTGCAGGCGTGGGCGCTGATCCTGGAGGCGGTGGCCGGCCGGGACGTGAGCGCCGAGCCGGGCGCCGCGGCCGCCGGCGGCATCGGCGCGGGGCTGCTGGCGCTCGGCGGGCGCTGCGAGTCCGGGGCCGGCATCATCGCCGAACACACCCGGTTGTCCGACGACCTGGACACCGCTGAGATGATCGTCACCGGTGAGGGCCGGTTCGACGAGCAGTCCCTGCACGGGAAGGTGGTCGGATGTCTCTCCGACGCGGCCCGGCCGCGGGGGATTCCGGTGGTTGTGCTGGCCGGCCAGGTCGACCTGGACAATGCGACCGTGCGATCGGCCGGCATCATGGCCGCGCTATCGATCGCCGAGCACGCCGGATCGGTGCGACTGGCGCAGGCCGACGCGGCCAACCAGCTCATGGGGCTGGCGTCGGTAGTTGCGGCGCGACTCGGGAATACCGGTCCTGCAAGGTACCGTTGAGGGAGTGGACTTTCGGGCGGTCCGGACCGTCCGGCGCAAGCCGGCGATTTCGGGCCTGATCGACCCCACCCAACAATGAGGCATGTAGGAGAAGCAATGACGGTGCAAAACGAGTCGAACGCCACGACGACCCACGGCGTGATCCTGACCGAGGCCGCCGCCACCAAGGCAAAGTCCCTGCTGGACCAGGAGGGCCGCGACGACCTCGCGCTGCGCATCGCGGTGCAACCGGGCGGGTGCGCCGGCCTGCGTTACAACCTCTTCTTCGACGACCGCGCGCTGGACGGCGACCTGACCGTGGAGTTCGGCGGAGTGAAGCTGACGGTGGACCGGATGAGCGCGCCCTACGTCGAAGGCGCGTCCATCGACTTCGTGGACACCATCGAGAAGCAGGGCTTCACCATCGACAACCCCAACGCCACGGGATCGTGCGCCTGCGGCGACTCGTTCAACTGATCGGTTAATCCCGCGAATCCGTCAGCCGGGCCGTGCGGTCCGGCTGACGGTTTGTGCTTAGTACGAGCCGCCGGTGCGCAGCACGTACGAGCAGACCATGATCTGGCCGCGCTGGAACAACAGCTGCGCGATGCCCTGCACCTGCCCGCGCATCGGACCGCCGCTCACCGGTGACACCCGCATGGTGAACAAGGCCTGCGCCTGGTACTGCGACAGGTAGACGATCTTGTCGATCGAGGTCAACTGGACCTCGGAGAACTGCTTGCGGAACGCGTCGCTGCTGAGCTTGGCCAGGGCCTGGTCGGATCGTTTGTCCTGGACGCCGTCGTACAGGCCACACAGTGCGTTGCGGGCGATCTCGTCGGTGTCGCGGCGCTCGAGCGCATCCAGGTAGCCCTGGATGGCCGTCTTCGCCGCGCCCTCGGAGAACGTCGTGCCGGTGTTGGCGCCGTTGGTGCGGACCCCGTACACGATGGCCACCGTCAGCACCGCGACGAGCGCGATGGCCAGCACGATGCCGACGATTAGCCTCCGCTTGGATCGCGGGTACGGGACCGGCGCGGGAGGCTGCCCGGCATAATTGGCGGGAGCAGGTCCTGCCTGCGGAGCTGAGGCGAAGCCCGGGGTGTTGGGGTCATCGGGAAACTCGAGTGGCTGGGATTGGCTGGAGGGCTCAGGTCCGCCACCGCCACCGCCGCCGCCGACGCTGTGGTTCGGCGAGTGCGGACCTGCCATCGTGGTTCTCCTACGGTGGTAGGCGGGACAGCGATCGGGTTGCGGCCCGAGCAATGTGATCCCGGCGACTTGAGTGAGTTCCCTAGGGAGGCTAGCGCACTGCCCCGCGCCGAGGAGTGCACACAGCGACGGTCGAGGCCCGGTGAGTACGCTAGATAACCTTACTAACGAAGGATGGAGTTTTCGTGACGATCGCGGTGACAGGTTCGATTGCAACCGACAATCTGATGCGGTTCCCCGGCCGGTTCTCCGAGCACCTGCTGGCCGAGCACCTGCAGAAGGTCTCCCTGAGTTTTCTGGTTGACGACCTGGTGATCCACCGCGGCGGCGTGGCGGGCAACATCGCCTTCGCGATCGGCGTGCTGGGCGGCGACGTGGCGCTGGTGGGTGCGGCCGGCGACGACTTCGGCGAGTACCGCGAGTGGCTGCAGTCGCACGGGGTCAACTGCGACCACGTGCTGATCTCGCAGACCGCGAAGACCGCGCGATTCGTCTGCACCACCGACCTGGACATGGCCCAGAT
The DNA here is from genome assembly GCF_001667145.1 of Mycobacterium sp. 852002-51971_SCH5477799-a. Lineage (GTDB taxonomy): Bacteria > Actinomycetota > Actinomycetes > Mycobacteriales > Mycobacteriaceae > Mycobacterium. The sequence goes on along the minus strand of NZ_LZIF01000075.1, from coordinate 206,626 downwards.
CGCTTCCTTCTATCCCGGCGCCATGTCGGAGGCCCGCAACATCAAGCTTGCCGACGTCGCATCGGCGGGCAGGCCGGACCTGGTGATCATCGGGGCCAACGATCCGGACGCGATGGTGGTGCACACCGAGGAGTGCCGCAAGCTCGGCCTGCCGTTCGCCGCCGACCCGTCCCAGCAGCTGCCGCGCCTGTCCGGCGAGGAGATCGACAAGCTCATCGACGGCGCGGCCTACCTGTTCACCAACGACTACGAGTGGGAGCTGCTGCTCTCCAAGACCGGCTGGTCCGAGGCCGACGTGCAGAAGAAGGTCGACCTGCGGGTGACCACGCTGGGCGCCAAGGGCGTCGATATCGTCGAACGCGACGGGACCACCACCCACGTCGGCGTGGTGCCCGAGACCAGCCAGACCGACCCCACCGGCGTCGGTGACGCGTTCCGGGCCGGTTTCCTCACCGGCCGCACCGCCGGGCTGACCCTCGAGCGGTCGGCTCAGCTGGGTTCGCTGGTCGCCGTGTTGGTGCTGGAGTCCACCGGAACCCAGGAGTGGACGTGGGACGGCGCGGTCGCCAAGGCCAGGCTGGCCGACGCCTACGGCGACGAGGCGGCCGCCGAGATCGCCGCGGTCCTCGCCTAGCGCGACGCGCCGACCGGGCGCATCGGGTACGAAGCCCCGGTTGCGCGCTACAGCTGCACGGGATAGTGCGGCTCGCTGATCTGCGGCACCACGCTGTGCTCGACGAAGATCGCGTGCCAGAGCATGAAGATCAGCAGCGTCCACAGCCGACGGCTGTGATCGCTGACGCCGTTGCGATGCTCGTCGAGCAGCCGGCGCACGGCGCCCAAATCCACCAGGCGGTCGGCCTGCGACGAGTCCACCATCGCGTAGGCCCACTCCAGTAGCTCGCCGGCGCGCAGCCAGTGCCGGATCGGCACCGGGAACCCGAGCTTGGGCCGGTGCAGCACGTGCGCCGGAACGATGGGCTCCAGCGCGCGCCGCAGCGCGTACTTCGTCGTCGACCGGGTGATCTTGGCCTCGACCGGCAGCCGCGAGGCGACGGCGAACACCTCGGGATCCAGGAACGGCACCCGAAGCTCCAGCGAGTTGGCCATGGTCATCTTGTCGGCCTTGACCAAGATGTCCCCACGCAGCCAGGTGAACAGGTCGATGTGCTGCATGCGGGCCACCGGGTCCCAGCCCGCCGATTCGGCGTACAGCGACGCTGTCACGTCGGTGTGGGTCCACTCCTCGCGGAAGTTGGGCAGGACGTCGCGCAGCTGTGCGTCGGAGAAGCTGCGGGCATTGCCGTAGTAGCGCTCCTCGAGCGTCAGGGACCCCCGATGCAGCAGGCTCTTGCCTCGCATCCCCTCCGGCAGGGGCTTGGACACCTTGCCCATCGACCGCCGCAGCGGCCGCGGCAGATAGTTGAACGGCTTCAGCGACAGCGGCTCGCGGTAAATCGTGTAGCCGCCGAACAGCTCGTCGGCGCCTTCGCCGGACAACACCACCTTGACGTGCTTGCGCGCCTCGCGGGCGACGAAGAACAGTGGCACCAGCGCTGGGTCGGCCACCGGCTCGTCGAGGTACCAGACGATCTCGGGCAGGGCCGCGACGAACTCGTCGGGCTTGACCACCTTCGCGATGTGGCGGGCGCCGATCGCCTCGGCCGAGGCCACCGCCACGTCGATCTCGGAGAAGCCCTCACGCTCGAAACCGGTGGTGAACGTGATCAGCCGGGGGTTGTGCCGGATGGCCAGCGCCGCGATGGCGGTGGAGTCGATCCCCCCGGACAGAAACGCCCCGACGGTGACGTCGGCGCGCATGTGCTTGGCCACCGAGTCCTCGAGCACCGCGGTGATCTCGTCGTAGCGGGCCTGTTCGGTGTCGCGGGTCATCGGCACCGCGGCAAAGCGCGGCGCGAAGTACCGCGTGACCTCCGGTTGCAGCCGGTCGGGACGGATCCGGGCGTAGCAGCCCGATTCCAGCCGGCGCACCCCGCGGTGCAGCGTCTCGGGCTCGGGCACGTACTGGAGGACCGTGTAGTGCTGCACCGCCCGCTCGTCGATCCCGGTGTCGAATCCGATCAGCTCGGCCAGGTCCAGCAGGCACTTCTTCTCGCTGGCCACCGCGGTGCCGCCGGCGCCGGTCGCCATGAACAGCGGCTTGATGCCGAAAGGGTCTCGGGCGCAGAACAATTCGCGTGTCTCGGTGTCCCACAGCGCGAACGCGAACATGCCGCGCAGCCGCGTCAGTACGTCGGTGCCCCAAAAGTGGTAGCCCGCGACGATGGCCTCGCCGTCGCCGTCGGTGGTGAAGGCGGCGCTGTGCCGGACGGCCAGTTCGTCGCGCAGCTCGAGGTAGTTGTAGATCTCACCGTTGAACACCAGCACGTAGCGGTCCGGCGCGCCGGGCGGTCCCCAGCGCAGCGGCTGATGCGAATGCGCGATGTCGATGATGGACAGCCGGTTGAAGCCGAAAACCGCGGAGCCGTCGGTGTCCGGGTCCGCCCAGGTGCCGGGCTCGTCGGGCCCGCGATGGCGCATCGAGTGCGACGCGCGCGCGACGGCATCGTCGGCTCGGGCGGCGGCCGCTTCATCATCCGCGCCCTCCGGGGCGGCAACGAACGCCAGCAGACCACACACGGCGCCCCAGTATGCCGCACTGCGGGAGCTCGCGTGGACGTCACACCCGGCACGTCGTGAATGGCCGGGCAGACTGGCGGCCCGGGGTTTCGTCGCCCGGCTCAGGTGCGTGGTCTACGCTGCGTAGTATTCGATATCCGAGCAGGAGGCGCTAACGTGACCCCTCGCGAGCAGGACCGTTCGCAACGTTTGTCGCAGGGCGGCTTTCGGCGCCATTCCGGGGGCGCGGGGAAGGGTCTTTCCCGTCGTCTTCGGCCCTTCGCGCTGGCGTGTGTGCTGGGCGTGCTGGCGTTGTTCCTGAGCGGATGCAGCAGCTGGGCGGACGCGCTGGCCCTGGGCTGGCCGCGGGGCATCACCCCGGAGGCGCACCTCAACCGCGAACTGTGGATCGGCGCGGTGATCGCCTCGCTCGTGGTCGGCGGCATCGTGTTCGGGCTGATCTTCTGGGCGTCGGCCTTCCACCGCAAGAAGGTGACCGACACCGAGCTGCCCCGCCAGTTCGGCTACAACATGCCGCTGGAGCTGGCGCTGACCGTGACGCCTTTCCTCATCATCTCGGTGCTGTTCTACTTCACCGTTGTGGTGCAGGAGAAGATGCTGCACCTGGCCAAGGACCCCGAGGTAGTGATCGATGTCACCGCCTTCCAATGGAACTGGAAGTTCGGCTACCAGCGCGTCGCCTTCAAAGACGGCACGCTGACCTACGACGGCACGGACCCCGAGCGCAAGAAGGCCATGCTGTCCAAGCCCGAGGGCAAGGACACGCACGGTGAGGAGCGCGTCGGTGCCGTCCGCGGGTTCAACACCTCGGACCGTCAGTACCTGAACTTCGACAAGGTCGAGACGCTGGGATCCAGCGAAGAGATTCCGGTGCTGGTGCTGCCGACCGGCAAGCGCATCGAATTCGACCTCGCGTCCGCGGACGTGGTTCACACGTTCTGGGTGCCCGAGTTCCTGTTCAAACGCGACGTCATCCCGAATGCCGATGCGAACAACTCGGTGCACGTCTTTCAGACCGAGGAGATTCAGACGCCGGGTGCGTTCGTGGGCCACTGCGCCGAGTTCTGTGGCACCTATCACTCGATGATGAACTTCGAGGTTCGGGTGGTGACGCCCAACGAATTCAAGGCCTACCTGCAGCAGCGGATGGGCGGGAAGAGCAACGCCGAGGCTTTGCAGTCGATCGGGCAGCCCCCGCTCGCGGTGACCACTCACCCGTTCGACACCAAGCGCGGTCAATTGGCCGGAAGCCAGTAGGTTAGGACACCAAATGCATATCGAGGCCAGGCTATTCGAATTCATTGCCGGGTTCTTCATTGTCGTTGCGGTGCTCTACGGGGCGCTGACCGCGGTCTTCGCCACCGGAGGTGTGGAGTGGGCGGGCACCACCGCGCTGGTGCTCACCGGTGGCCTGGCGTTGATCACGGCGACCTTTTTCCGCTTTGTGGCGCGCCGGCTGGACACCAGGCCGGAAGACTACGAGGGCGCTGAGATCAGCGACGGAGCAGGCGAATTGGGCTTCTTCAGCCCGCACAGCTGGTGGCCGATTCTGGTGGCGCTGTCGGGCTCGGTGGTCGCGGTGGGCATCGCGCTGTGGTTGCCGTGGCTGATCGTCGCCGGAGTCATGTTCGTTCTGACGTCGGTGGCCGGGCTCGTCTTCGAGTATTACCTCGGTCCCGAGAAGCACTGATTCGCGGCATAAAGGTCACAATCAGATCACGTGATTGGTGGGCACTTCGCCACGACGGCTTTGCCCCTTTGGGGTTCGGTAGTGTTTTGCCCAGGCAAATGAGGAGCGTCCCAGCGCGCCCGCAACGATGTGATCGCGGAGTCTTACGCGCAGGTGAGGCAGTCGACAGGGTAGGCAAAGGCAGAGATGAGCGGGTCGAGACCCCCGGGCTGGGATCCTGACGAACCCGACCCTGCCGACTCGATCAGCCACGAACCGCATTCCGGCGATGCCCCGGGCGACGATCTGCAACCCGCCGCCGGCGGCGACGTCGAGAGCGAGCCGGAACCCAGTGCGGACAGTGCCGAACAGGCCGCCGCGCACCAGGCCGACGAGACGGACGTGTACTCGAGGGCGTACTCGGCTCCGGAGTCCGAGCATTTCACCACCGGCCCCTACGTGCCGGCCGATCTGCGGCTCTACGACTACGACGACTTCGACGAGTCCTCCGGCGCCGACGACGGGCGCAGTACCGCGCGCTGGCCCTGGGTGGTGGGGGTCGCCGCCATCGTGGCCGCGATCGCGCTCGTCGTATCGGTATCGCTGCTGTTCGCCCGCACGGACACCACCAAGCTTGCCAATCCCGGAACGACCACCGCCCCGTCCACGCCGCCGCTGCAGGACGAGATCACTACCACCAAGCCCCAAGCCCCAAGCCAGGCTATTCCCGACAAGCCAGCGGCGTGACGTTTTCATTCACATAGGTGATGGCTGAGTTAAGTCCTCGCGACACCCCTTTCTCACTAAACCAGGAGCACGAGGGCGACTTTGGGTCACCGCCGACGGGCCGATGCAGTCCTCAGTACAGATAAACCCGCGCGTTCTTGCCACCGGCGCAGGTGATCCAGTTATCGGAACCATAAGCCGTGCATTGCATAAGAAAGTTCGACCCGTCACACACCGCCCCGTCCACGGTGCCGCAATCGACTGCGCCCGGCGCCGACACATTGCGGAATTGTCGGCTGGCGTTGCCGTATCGATTCCAATACGACTTGAGCACGCTGCCGGCGAAGAAGCACGACGTCTCCGGTGTTCCCCGCCCGGCGTGGCTGCCCCAGCCGGAGGCCTCGATGAGCGACCACCCATAGTCGCAGCTCTGATGGCTGGCACTGGTGTCGGGGCCGCTGATCAGCGGGGGGCGCGCGAGTGACGGCGGTGCCGGCGGTGGTGAACCCGTGAAGGGGGGTGCCGGTGGTGGGACCGATTCCCCCGACGTCGGCAGCTGAGGCGGGTAGGAGCCCGGCGACGGCACCGCGTAGCCGGTCGTCGGCGCCGGCGTTGGCGAGGTGACATGGTTCTGCTGAACCAGCAACCCGATGATGACACCAACACCTCCCAGCAGCACCGCACCCGTGACGATCGCCGCCGGCACCAACCACGGCCGAGGCCGATTCGATCCCTGCGGTCCGGGTTGTCCTTGCGGACGGAAGGGCCCCGCGTCACCGGCACTGGGCCCGCGGTAACCGGGAGGTGCCTGCCGGGTCGTCGCAAACGGTCCACTGTCGGGCCCCGGTGACGACGCCCCATCCAGAGCGCGTTGCGCCGCACGGCCCAGCCCTCCCGGGGTGCCGAATCGGTCGTCGGGGTCTTTGGCCATCCCGCGGGAAATGACGTCATCGAACGCGGCCGGCAGCCGAGGGTTGACCATGCTGGGGCGCGGCGGCGGCAACGAAGTGTGGGCGGCGATTACCTGTTCAAGCCCATTAGCCCTGAAAGGAACCTCACCGGTGAGCATTTCATACAGCACAGCGGCCAGCGAGTAGACGTCCACCGCCCCGGTGGTCGGCCGGTCCTCGAACCGCTCCGGAGCCATATAGGCCACCGAGCCGACCGCGGAACCCTCGGTCGTCAAACGGGTATCAGCGAGATTCTGCGCGATGCCGAAGTCAATCAGGTAGGCGAAATCCTCTGCCGACGTGAGCAGGATGTTCTGTGGCTTGATGTCGCGATGGATCAACCCCCGGGCGTGAGCGGCATCCAGGGCTGAGGCGACCTGACGGATGATCCCGACCGCACGCGCCGGTTCCAACGGTCCGCGCCTGAGCAGCTCGTGAAGATCTTGGCCCCGGACCAGCCGCATGTCGATGTACAGACTGCCGCCGATCTCACCCCAGTCGTAGATAGGGATTACGTGCGGATCCTCCAGCATCGCCGCGGCGTGGGACTCCCGCTGGAACCTGGTCCGAAACCGCTCGTCGCACGACAGTTCCGGGCGCAGGATCTTCAAGGCGACGGTTCGATCCTTGGTGGTGTCGTACGCCTCATACACCTCCCCCATGCCGCCTCGTCCGAGCAGTCGTCTGAGCTGATATCTGCCGAACTTCGAACCAGTGCGGTCATCTGCTGCGACCACGCCACCCCCTTAAAGTGCCGCCACGAATTATCGGTCGGCCACCGACATCCGGGGTCCGATATGCCAAAACCAGGGTCGCCGAACTCGCTATTTGGGTTCGGCTACGGAATGAGGCCCCTCATGAGGGATGCATGGCAGGCTTCCCACCCCAACGACTCCCGAACACGCTCCCGCACGCGCGGCTATTACCAACGAGGTCGCGACGGCGCATTTCAATCCGGCGCCCGAGTAATCGTGCGCAATATCTGACGACCTGTCCATGCTGATTCGTAGTATCCAGCTCATGCCGTTGAGCAGGGGCCAGGTTTTCGCTGACTACAGGTCGTGCGCCTGCTCGGGTCTGGCGGGATGGGCGAGGTTTATTTGGCCGAACATCCTCGGCTCCCCCGCCACAACGCCCTGAAAGTGCTCCCAACCGAGATCTCCGCCGACTCTGACTACCGTGCTCGCTTCGAGCGTGACCGACTTGGCGTCGAAGCTGTGGCATCTTCCAATGCGAGGCATCTATCGGTTGAGCAACGAGTCGACGTTGGCGTGAAAGAGACCGGGCATTTCCTGCTCCTCGCAACCCATCCGCCGATAGTCGTCCAGCGGCCTCGCCGTTCCTTCGGAGTGGGGATAGTCACTACAGAACATGAACACGTCGCCGCTCATCTCGGCCAGCTGCTTGGGGTTCTCGTAGGAGAACGAGGACACCCGGACATGGTCCAGAAAGTACTCGCTGGGTCGCCGGGACAGATTCACCACCGGCTCGCCGTTGAGCAGCGCGGTGAACGCGGCAGCACCGTCCAGCATCAGCAGGAACGGCGGCACCCATGCCGAACTAAGTTCGACCACGCCGAAGCATAGCCGTGGGTGGCGGTCGAAGACGCCATGCAGGATCAGGTTCGATAACGCCAATGCCGGTGGCACCCATAGAAACACCGCCTCGGTGGCGGGCACCAGCTCGGTCACTGAATCGTCCTTATACCAGCAGTCGTCGAAGACCCGCACCTGATCGGCGACGTGGAACACAGGCGTGACGGCGTGGTCGACGAACGCCGACCAGATTCGGTCGTGGTCGGAGTGTGACAGCTGGCGGCCATCCACCGGCCCCGCACCGATCATGGCCATCGTGATGCCGGCGCTGGCGAGCGCATCCAGCTCATCCTCGAGCCACTGCGGGTCGCGCAACGTCAAATGTGCGACCGGATGCAGTCGCCCGCCGCCCTCGGCTCGCACGACCGCGCACCACCGATTCCATGCCCTCATGTTGGCTGTCATTGCTTGCAGCGACGGTGACAGGCGACGCTCCCAGAGCAGGCCAAAATTCGGAAACAGGACCGCCGCATCGAGTCCAGTGTTGTCGAGCCAGCGCAGGCGAGACGCGGGCTGCCAATAGGCGGCGGGCAGGGCTTCGTCGTAGCGGTAGGAGGCGGGTTGGCCTCTCCTTTGACGGTTGCGGTGCTCCCCACAGGACGCAGTGTTACCAGGAAGGTGGACGTCGGCTAGCCCAAGGCGAGTGCCGCGCCAGCTGAGCCAGGTATAGCCAAGTTCGTCGTCAACCAAGCCCAGCGCGTCGTCGCGTGCAGCCGGGTCGACGTAATCGGCCCAGAGCGAACGGCTCTCGTAGAGGTGCTGGTCTGAGTCGACGATGCGGGTCACATCGCTAGTTGTCCCACCACAACCTTGCCACGTCAAGGCCTGCAGAAACCGCGCCCCCGCGAGCCCCTCAGCTTGGTCGAGTTCCGCGGCCTCAACTGGTGGCCGAATTACTGGTTGCCGAATTACGACTTTGCGGCCGAGTCCAGTTCAGCTCCCGTCGCCCCAGCTCTGGAGATCATGGAGGCAGTGCTCGGCTACCTCGAACCTATAGCAGGCCTATAGGGAAACGTCATCTGCAGCAACCGAACTGCATACTTGGCGCCAGCTGCCTATAGCTACTCAATAGGTTTTGGACCTCGGAACCCGTTCAGGGCACTCCGCAGCGCCCTGTCCATCTGGGCTGCCCAGTGAGCCACCACGGCGTCCAGGTCGTAGTGACGCTTAGCGTGGACTCTTAGGCTGGCGTGACTGATGCGGTCCGCCTCGTCACGACCTCCGTTCACGTCTCGCAGAATGTCTGGGTATGTGAGGACGTCTACCTCGCCGCGACGCCATCTGATCGGGACACGGAGCCAATCCAGCAGCTCGTTGACCCGTAGGCGAACTTCCTCATCACGGCAAATGTGGCAGCGCGGCTCAATGCGTTCGAACCGGCCGTCGCATACACGCCCACCCGAGATCCTCATTCACCCATCTCCGCTGCCGAGCGGCATGAAATTCATGCTTGACACGTTCTGATTGCAGCTTTTCTATAGGCGTTCACCGCTCGCGGTGCCCCCGTCCTCGTCGAAATCGGCATTGTCTCCTGGATACTGTTGGCAGCAGGGACAGAGTTCGGGCTCCAGTTCGCCATCTTCCATATCGTCCACAGACGCATCGGGGCGGTGCACCAGGGTGGTGAATCTCCCGTGCCACTCAATCTGGTTGGAAACTGATCGACCATCGGAGTAGACGTCCCAGTCAGTAATGTCTCCTTTGTTCTTCTCGCCTCCTCCTGCATCTCTCGGCAGCTGATCAAGGAAGGCAGCGGCCTTCAGCCATAACGTAGCCACGTCGAGGTCCCTCAGGAGTGCCGCGCGTAGCTCGTGATCCAGTTCGGCTTCATCGACCTTGAAAGCCGCTCGCCGGATGGTCCGAGATCCCAGGGCGTAGATGTACTTTTTATGGTCCTCAGCAGTAGTCATTACGAAGTCCTTTATCTTTGCGGGGGTTGAAGTTGCATAACGGTCGAGTGCGGCATTGTCTTGGGGAAACTGCATTCGCTCACGAGCTGCCACACAGCGCATGCGTGTCCGGCCGGGCTCGCTTCGCGGTGATCAGCGCTGCTCTTGTCGTGCAGCACGTACACCCGAATGACCGTTTTCAGGTCTACTTCGCACAACGGTGGGGCTAAAGCCAGAAGGGGATCGGTTCTTCTTCTCCGACATGTGATTAGTTGCCGATAAAGCCACCCCCTCATGAAACTCATTCGCCCGTCTGAGCAGTATTTCCTGTAACGAGGCGAACGACGTTGGGGTTTCAGTTCTCTGGCGACGGTGAGGCGGGTCTGCCACACTTACTTCGCAGCCTGGCGGCAAGGGTCCTCTGAGCCCGCCGGCGCGCCGTTGAATGCTTCGGCTGTAGAAATCGGCGGGCCCGGGATCGCCCGCTGCACCAGTGCCTTCTGCGCGCGTCCAGACAGGCGTTCCATCACTGTAAGTTTCGTAGAAGGCCTTCAGGAGAGCGGCCTGCAGAGGATCCACATCAATGTTTGCGACCGTCATCTGAGCCAACGTCTCGTCGTAGACGCCGTCAGCGAGTTCTTGAAGCTGAGATTGGAGCCACGACAGGGTCTTTCTGTCGATCCGCCGTCGTCGACAGGTGATGTCAGCCAATCTGTCCGAGATGTTTCTGATGCGGATGATTTTGTCGGCGTAGGAATGTTTTGCCTCGTCGTCGTCGACGTCGTGTCTCCGTTGCCAGGGAGCGTTAGTCACGATGGTGATCTCCTTATTTTGTATCCGTGCTAGTCCGGAATTTGTTTCTGAACCGAGCGCCCTCGAAGCCCTCATCGCCTGCGGCTCCTTCTGCCGCCCTTGCCGGATGCCTTGTAATGGGCGCTGCGGTCGATGGGGCGACCGTTGATGCGGACGGGTGCAGCTGGCTTGCCGCTGGCCGCCGTGGCGGTCGCAGTGTCCCCTCGCGAGTCAGCGAGCTCGCTTCCAAGCCGCCTCCTCAATGCGGCGAAGTCAACCGACCTTGATCTCCCCGCGTAGTCCTGCCCCTCCTGCCCTTGTGTTGGAGGGACTTTCGTCAACAGCCCTTGGTGCCCGTTGTAGGACCTACATTGGGTTTCATCCCGCGCATCTTGCGCAGTAGCCCCTGACCTGCGGTTTTGTCCGAACTTATCCGGCGCAGCCGCTTGCGCCTCATTGCCCCCAAAGGAAGCCGTCGCCGCTCGCGCAGAATGATTTTCGTCGTTGAAACCATTGTGAGCTGCGGATTCAGCCCCATGCGCAGGTTGCGCAGGTTGATCCGAATTGTTTTCGCGGTAGTCGCTTTTGGCGAGCAGACCGATTCCCCGGTAACCGTGCACCCGCTTGCCGTCGATGGGGATGTCGGCCCTGCCCAACCCGGGCACCGCGGCACGCAGAGACCGGCCGAACGTGACCTTTGCTCCGGCGTGGTGCCCGTTCGAATCGGCCCACAGCTTCCAGGCGACATAAAGAAGGTCCTTCTCGACGACCTTGTCCCGCCCCAATTCGCACCGCTCCCGCACAAACGCCGACACCGGCGAAGCGAGGTCCATCATCATGGTGGTGGCGTCCTCGGACGATCCAGGAACGGTGAACCTACCGTTGGCGACGAGCCTGTCCAAGCCTTCAAGTGCCCAATTCAAGATCCCAGGCATCTCGGGTAGTAGGCGACTCTCTATCGTGCGATCCTCGCGGTTGAGGAAGCTCTTCGTCAGTTGCAAAATGAGCATCCTGGTAGCGATCGCACCTGATGAATCGGTGAATCTTGGCAGTTCGTTGGACAGCATGACGAACCGAGTCGGCAGCCGGCCCGTCCATGGCTCTCGGTACTTGCGGTCGACGGTCAGCATGTCCTCGCCGGTGATCGACAACAGACGCTCAACGACAGCGTGCGATGGCCCAGATCCAAGGCGGGCGTCTGAGATGATGGCCACCGGCTTGCCCAACAGGGGCGACAGGCCGAAGTTAGTCCCCAGGCTGCTCAGCGTAGGACCCGCCACGTTGCCTTTGCCGATCAACGTGGTGAGCGTCCGCGCGATAGTGCCCTTTCCCGCACGCATCGGGCCAATTAACACCAGCAACTTGTGCATGTCGGTCCGCCCCGAGAGCAGGTAGCCAAAAAACTCCTGGAGCAACATGATCGACTCAGGATCGCCGGACCACAACGAATCCAAGAACTCAAGCCAGACGGTGGGCTCAGGGGCCTCCGGGTCGTAGCAGAACGGGACCGAGACGAGGTTGAATAGCGACGGCGTGTGGCCAATCAGCGTTCTCCGGGGTAAATCGAGCAGCCCGTTGGCACACGAAATCATCTGGGCAGCGTCAGTTTTCACCTCGCTTTCCGAGATCCACGACGGAGGATCGATATCGAAGGGAAAGTGCGCCAGTGCGTCCATCGCCTCCATCACGTTCGCGACCTTGCGCCGGTCGGGGTTCCAGCTCCTCGTCTCTACCCCGTTGGCCATCGCGTGCTCGTAGGTGGCGCCGCTCAGACTGCGGTAGATGTGGCTGCGCAATTGCGCCACGTCCAACTCACTCCAATGTGTGGCGTGCCAACGCATCCAACCGCCACGCCAAGATAGGAGGGTGCGACCGCTATCCATACGGAACAGTCGATCGATCCTGCGCGCCACTTCCATCGGCGCAGATGGCGGCGGAGCATCGAACTCCCGCCCGTAGTCGTCATGAGGAAGACCGGGCAATGGCTCGATGACGTAGTAATTCTCGTCTTGGGTCGCTTCGTCGCGGTCACGCTGCGTGTTCTCGGCATCTCCATCGAGATGGGTGTCGCCCTCGTTGCTTTCGTCTCCCGGCGGCCAACCGTCGTTCTCAGGCATCGGATTAACGGATTCTGCATCAATCACAGTCCGGCCCCCTTCCTGAGAGCGCGGGCGGCGGCTCGAAGGTTACCGTTATGGTTCAGCACCGCGTAAGCTCGAAATTTCGTGTAGCCCTTGGGCGATCCCGCCTCGGTCAGTTCGAATGGCGTGTTGGTGGAGTACACGAACAAGCACCCATGACGGATCGTTGCCGAGCACGACGACGTCGCAGCCGGGTGAAGCCAGCGGCTACCGTCCTCCTCCGAGTCGAAATCTAAGCACTCCCAGCCATGTGGGCCCAGGACCTCCACCCAGCTCGTCGCTGCGCAGAAATCGTCTGCGACTGAGCCGGCCGGAAAGTTGTGTTCGCGCAACGTTGATCTGGACCGACCGCGGCGGCCATCAACGACCAGCTCGATGAACCACTCCGGTGGGATCGGAACCGGCCCGTCGATCCGCACGTAGCTTTTACCAGTAATCGGGTGGATCGAGGGAGCTTGCACGCCAAGGCTCGTCGACGTCTTCAGCTCGATACCGGAACCCAAGTTCTCGGAGATCAGCCTGCCGGGAGGACGGCGCACGTATAGATGAACACCGCCGTCCCCGCGCCCCGAGACGGTCGTAAGGCACTCGGGGAACTTTCCGTAGTGCCTCTGCATTCTGGCCCAACTAATGTTCCCCCCGTGACGCGGATCGATGTCTATCAGCAGCATCGACTTCGGAACCCGGGCACCAATATTGCAACCTCGATACGGACCGGACCATAAGGACCGCACCGTGACCACGTCGTCGGTGGCGTCGTAGACCCCGTGACCGAGTTTCCCGCATCCACCCTTGCACTTGCCGCGCAAAGGATCCGGGGGCGGCAGTGGTGTACAGCAGCCGATGTTCTTGTACGCAGGATGGGCGCTGGGGATAGCCGGAACCTTGCCACGCAGTGGGATGATCGGCCAATGATGCTCAGCGTATTCGACAGCCTCGTGCAGCAGGATCTCCGCTAGCTCACGACCCTGCCGGTCCTCTGTACTGAGCAATTGTGCTGCTACCATTGATTTCATCCCATCCTTACTTGCCAAAGTGGGGTATATGTCCGGCCTCCGTTGACGCGGGGGCCTCGGTTTGTCTGCGCAATTCGAGTGCGAGACATCCGTGAAACCGCCGTCAAGGCAACGACATTGCACGGATCGCGGTCGGGCCGGGGGCCTTGAGGACATCAGGATGCCGCTGTCTCAGTCAGGCGGGCGATGTAGGAGGCCACAGACGATTCCGTGATGAAGGCCCGTGAACCGACCTTCACCCGTTTGATTTGCCCCTGCTCGATCAGTGTGTAGACCATCCGTCGGCAGACCCCGCCAAGCCTCGTTTGGGTGGTCGGTATCGAAAGAAGTTGATCGTGCACAAGTAGCCCCTCACGTGCGTACATGAGATCGGAAGCTACCGTGGGCCCCCCCCAATAAGGGAACTAATTAAATGCGTTGTCTTAGAAACAATTTAGATTGATAAGCGGATTTATCCCGGTCAGCGGCTCAGAGACTTAATTGAACACCGAGAGCCACCACGGCAGCCCTGGCCCCATCGTGAGAGCCATGCCCATACACATCACCTGTGATGCTGATCGAGCTATGGCCCAGCAGGTCGGCCACCTGCCGAATGTGGGTACCGCCTTCCAACCAGGCGACGGCTGCACTGTGCCGCAGCGTATGCACGCCAACACCTTCCAGGCCTGCCTCGGCCGAGGCCAGCTTTATGTCGCGCAGCACGGAGCTGGGCTCAACGGGGGTGCCCAACTCCGACGTGAACACCAGGCCGGTGTCCTGCCATACATTGGCAGCGCGCAGCCGCTCTTCCAGCTGGGTTTTGCGGTGTGCCTCGAGCATGGCGACCACAGGAGGTGCCAACGGGATCTCTCGACGTGACCGCTCGCTCTTGGGCACGGTGATGGCGAGCTTGCCATTGACTCGGCTTAGCGTGCCGCGCACCAGCAGCACGCCGTCGTCGAGATCCACATCAGCCCACCGGAGCGCCAGGGCTTCGCCACGCCGCAGTCCGGTAGAGGCGATGAGCTTGAGCACCGGCGCGTAGCGCAGACCGTCAGCAGCCACCAGGAGGGCCGAGACCGCGCTGGTGTCCAAGTACTTGGCCTCGATTCGCCGAACTCCGGGACGCTTCACCAGATGGCAGGGATTGCGCGCCAGCAGGCCGTCGCGGACAGCACCGTCGAGAGCCTGGCGCAGAATCGTGAACGTCTGCCGGATGGTCGAGTCGGACAGTGCTCGCACCGGCTCAGGGTTGGGGTGTTCCTGGGTCGGTTTGCCCGGCTTAGTCGCTGCTCGCATCGAGAGCACCAGGCCTTCGATGTCGGACGGCTTGAGCCGATCCAGCCGCACTGCACCGAGGGGGCCGGACTCAAGGTGCTTACGGCTGAGGTTGGCGTACAACTCTTTGGTCGCCGCCTTGCGGTCACCGGCAGCCAAGGTGGTCGCTCGCCAGTGCACGAGCCATGCGCTCAAAGTCGAGGTGGCGTCCCTCGGAGGCTTCCCCGCCTCCAACCGATCCTGCACCTTGTCCAGTTCGGCCAGCGCGAGCTTCTGCGTGGCCCCGTAGACGGAGACTCTTTTGCGTTCTCCCGTAGCGGAGTCCCGATACGACAAGCGGGCTTCCCAGCGTCCATCGGTACGTTGCCGGACTGCTCCCCGCCCGTTTGCTGCGCGCTTTGCCACGGCGCCATCTTACCGGCCAATTGGGGTATGAATTGGGGTCACACCCCTTCGGCTGGATTCCTATAAGAGGTGAAAACACCTTCTGAACTGTGTCGGGCTGACAGGATTTGAACCTGCGACCACTTGACCCCCAGTCAAGTGCGCTACCAAACTGCGCCACAGCCCGCGCGCCGATGCTTGCATCGGCAGCAGGTCGAAAGCCTACCGTAAACGCGCGAGCGACCCGCCAGGCGACCTTCGCGTGGCGGGCGGCAGGCGACCAATGACCTGATCGCAAATGCGCTAGCGCCGGTGCTAGCGAAATCGGGAAACATCTATTGGTTTGGAGAGACCGTCAGCGTCCCGAAAACGGCGTCGCTCAGCGCCGTCTGGCTCCCCGCTTTTCGCGCAGCCGCACGTTGATCCGGATCGGCGATCCCTCGAACCCGAAGGTTTCGCGCAGCCGGCGCTCCAGGAAGCGGCGATACCCGGCCTCAAGGAACCCGGTGGTGAACAAAACGAACGTCGGCGGCCGGGCGGTCGCCTGGGTGGCGAACAGGATGCGAGGCTGTTTGCCCCCACGCACCGGGGGCGGCGTAGCCGCCACCACCTCTTTGAGCCACGAATTCAACGGGCCGGTCGGAATCCGCGCGTCCCACGACGCCAGCGCGGTCTCCATGGCGGGCACCAGTTTCTGCAATGCCCGACCGGTCTTGGCGGAGATGTTGACCCGCGGCGCCCACCGCAGCTGCACAAGTTCGCGGTCGATCTCACGCTCCAACAGCTCGCGGCGGTCTTCGTCGACCAAATCCCACTTGTTGAAGGCCAACACCAAGGCCCGGCCGGCCTCGATGACCATCGACAACACCCGCTGATCTTGCTCGGTGAGCGGGTCCGACCCGTCGATCAGCACGATCACCACCTCGGCCGCATCGATCGCCGAGTGCGTTCGCACCGAGGCGTAGAACTCGTGCCCACTGGCCTGACCGACTTTGCGTCGCAAGCCCGCGGTGTCCACGAACCGCCACACCTTGTCGCCCAGCTCGATCAGCGAGTCCACCGGGTCCACGGTGGTCCCCGCGACGTCGTGCACCACCGAGCGCTGATCGCCGGCCAGCTTGTTCAGCAGAGAGCTCTTGCCCACGTTGGGCTTACCGACCAACGCGACGCGTCGCGGGCCGCCGGACGTGGGCGCCACCTCGGACACCTCGGGCAGCGCGGCAAGCACCTGGTCGAGCAGATCCGCCACTCCGCGGCCGTGTATGGCGCTGACGGCGTGCGGCTCACCGAGCCCCAGCGACCACAGCATCGCCGCGTCCGCCTCGGCCTTGTCGCTGTCAACCTTGTTGGCCGCCAAGAAAACTGGCTTGCCGGACCGCAGCAGGATCCGTGCGGCGGCCTCGTCGGCCGCCGTGGCGCCAACGACGGCGTCGACCACCAGGATCACCGCATCGGCGGTGCGCATGGCCACCGAGGCTTGTTCGGCCACCAGTTGCTGCAGTCCCTTGGCGTCGGGTTCCCATCCCCCGGTGTCCTGCACGACGAACCGGCGGCCGGTCCACAGCGCGTCGTAGGACACCCTGTCGCGAGTGACGCCCGGGATGTCCTGCACAACCGCTTCCCTGCGGCCCAGGATCCGATTGACCAGCGTCGACTTGCCGACGTTGGGCCGGCCGACCACCGCCACTACGGGCGCCGGGCCGGCCGCCTCCTGTTCGGCCAGACCGAATCCGACGGAATCCCAGTCGCTTTCGTCGCTCCACGTGCCATCCTGACTCACCGCACGACCCCGATTCGCTGCTTGACAACGTCGTGCAGGTGCGAAATGACCTGGGCCTCGGTCATCTCGCTGGTGTCGACGACCACCGCATCCGGGGCCGCCCGCAGCGGTGACACCGCCCGGGTGGAATCCAGACGGTCGCGGCGGCGGACGTCGGCCAGCACCGCCTCGTAGTCGTCGGCCAAGCCGGCCGCCACGTTCTGATCGTTGCGCCGCCGCGCCCGGGTTTCGGCCGACGCGGTCAGGAAGATCTTCACGGGCGCATCGGGCAGGACGACGGTGCCGATGTCCCGGCCCTCGACGACCACACTGCCCGGGCCCTGGGCCATTTCGCGCTGCATGGCGACCAGCCGGGTACGGACGGCGGGCACCGAGGACACCGCCGACACCGAGCCGGTGACCCGGTCGCCGCGGATCTCCGTCGAGACATCCTCGCCGCACAGGAAATAACGGTTGCCGTCGGGGTGATAGTCCACCGACATCTGCACGGTGTCGGCGGTGCGTGCGACGGCATCGGCGTCGGCCGGGTCGATGTCGGCGCGCAGCACGGCCAGCGTCACCGTCCGATACATGCCACCGGTGTCCAGGTAGCGGGCACCGAGCGATCGCGCCAATCCCTTTGACACCGAAGACTTTCCGGTGCCCGCCGGTCCGTCAATGGCCACCACCACGTCGCCGCTCACATTCCCACCGCTTTGTACAGCTGGCCGACCTCGTGATGAGCCAACGCCCGGATGGTGCCGGGCCGCTGCTTTCCCAGCGCGACCGGCCCGATGTCGGTGCGCACCAGCGACTCCACCGGGAATCCGACGGCCGCCAGCAGCCGGCGCACGATGCGGTTGCGCCCCTCGTGCAGCGTCACCCGCACCAGCGTCTTACCCGGAATGGCGTCCACCACCGCGAACTCGTCGAGTTTGGCCACTCCGTCGTCCAATTCGATGCCGGCACGCAGCTTCTTGCCGATGCCGCGTGGCACCGACCCGGCCACCGTCGCCAGATACGTCTTGGCCACCTCGTGTGAAGGGTGCATCAGCCGGTGTGCCAATTCGCCGTCGTTGGTCAGCAGGATCAGCCCTTCGGTGTCGGCGTCCAACCGCCCGACATGAAACAGGTTCTTGTTGCCGCGGACCTTGCGCTCGACCAGATCGCCGATGCACGGCCGGCCGCGGTCGTCGGACATGGTCGAGTGCACACCGCGCGGCTTGTTCAGGGCGAGGTACACCTGCGAGTCGTCGAGCACCACCCGGGCGCCGTCGACGCGGATCACCGAGGAGTCGGGATCGACGCGAGTGCCCAGTTCGGTCACTACGCGGCCGTCCACCTCGACGCGGCCGTCGATGATCAACTTCTCGGCCGCCCGCCGCGACGCGATTCCGGCTTGGGACAACACCTTTTGCAGCCGGATCCCCTGAGCTTCTTGCATCAATCCTGGTCCACGTCGAACGTCAGTGCCTGGTCGGACTGTTGACCGCCGGACAGTTTGATGAAACGTGGCTCGCTGTCCAGGGATTCGCTGAGGTCCTCGATCGCGTCGACGTCGGGAAGCAGCGGCGCGATGTCCGGCAGGTCGGCCAGCGAGGTCAGCCCCAGGCGCTCCAGGAACAGCTCGGTGGTGGCGAACGTCACCGCGCCGGTGTCCTCGTCGACCCCGGCCTCGGTGATCAGGCCGCGCGCCAGCAGCGTGCGCATCACGGCGTCGACGTTGACGCCCCGCACCGCGCTCACCCGCGCGCGGGTCACCGGCTGGCGGTAGGCCACGACGGCCAGCGTCTCCAGCGCGGCCCGGGTGAGCTTGGACCGCGCCCCGTCCAGCAGCAGTTTCTCGACATAGGGCGCGAACCGGGCGCGGGTGTACATCCGCCAGCCCTCGCTGTTTTTCCGCAAGTCGATGCCGCTGTCGCGTTCGGTGAGTTGCTCGCCCATCTCCTGCAACTTGGCGGCGATCCGGTACACCGGTTGCTGCGTGGCCGACGCCAGCGCCTCCGCGGTGACCGGGGTGTCGACCACCAGCAGCAGCGCCTCGAGCACCGAGCCGAGCTCTTCGGACTCCATCGGCACGACTTCGGCGATGTCCGGGATGCCCGCGTCGAGATCTGCTTGGAGATCGACGTCCGGCATATCTTCAGTCACCTATTCGTCCCGCACTTCTACCAAGGCTTCGCTCGCCGGACGTTCCCCGGTCCACGAGATTTGGAGCACGCCAAGCGGCTCTGACTGGTCGAATGCTACCGCCCGGGACCGATACAGTTCGAGCAGCGCCAGGAAGCGCCCGACCACCTCCATCGACGCCTCGCAGTCGGCGACCAGATCAGAGAACGTCGCCCACGCACCGCTGCCCCGCGCTTGCAGGATGGCCAACAACTTCTTGGCCTGCTCGGGAACCGACACCTGCACCTGGTGCAGGTGCCCGACCGACACGGTCGGCACGGGTCGCGGGCTGAAGGCGATCGCGGCGATTTGGGCGAAGCGTTCGGCGTCGACGCCGATCATCACCTCGGGCAGCAGCGCGGTGAACCGGTCCTCCAGCGACACCGAGCGCGGATAACTGCGCAGGGCTGTCGCCTCGAGCTCGGCGAACATCTCGGCGACGTGCTTGAACGCGCGATATTGCAGCAACCGGGCGAAGAGCAGGTCGCGGACCTCCAGCAGCGCCAGGTCTTCGTCGTCGTCGACCCGTCCGGCGGGCAGCAGCCGGGCGGTCTTCAAGTCCAGCAAGGTCGCGGCGACCACCAGGAACGCCGTGGTCTCCTCCAGCTCCAGCTGCGGGCCGATCTCGCGGGTGTAGGCGATGAAGTCGTCGGTGACCTGGTGCAGCGCCACCTCCGTCACGTCGAGGCGATGGGCAAAGATCAGCTGCAGCAACAGGTCGAACGGGCCCTCGAAATTGGTCAGGCGAACCTGGAAGCCGTTCTGCTGTGGCGCCTCACCGGTTTCGGTCGCGTTCACGCGCCGAATCGGTCGATGAACTCGCGGGCCAGCGCGCGATAGGCGATGGCCCCCGTGGATCGCGGGGCCCACGTGGTGATGGGTTCGCCGGCGACGCTGGTCTCCGGGAATCGGACAGTGCGGGTGATGACGGTGTCGAAGACCAGGTCGCCGAACCGCTCCACCACCCGGGCCATCACCTCGCGCGAGTTGACCGTGCGGGGGTCGTATCGGGTAAGCAGGATCCCGCTGATCTCGAGCTTCGGGTTGAGCCGGTCGCGCACCTTATCGACGGTGTCGGTCAGCAGCGCCAGCCCGCGCAGCGAGAAGTACTCGCACTCGGTGGGGATCACCACGCCGTCGGCACAGGCCAGGCCGTTGACCGTGAGCAACCCCAGCGAGGGCTGGCAGTCGATCAGCACGTAGTCGTAGCGATCGAGCACCGGGTGCAGCGCGCGGCCCAGCGTCTGCTCGCGTCCCACCTCGTTGACCAGCTGAATCTCGGCGGCCGACAGGTCGATGTTGCTGGGCACCAGGTCCATGTGCTTGACGCGGGTCTGCAGCAACACGTCGTCGATCGACACCCGCGGCTCGACCAGGACGTTGTGGATGGTCTTGTCCAGCTCGTAATGCGGCACGCCCAGGCCCGCCGACAGCGCGCCCTGCGGATCCATGTCCACCAGCAGCACCCGGCGGCCGTATTCGGCGAGCGCGGCGCCCAGGTTGATGGTGGACGTGGTCTTGCCGACGCCGCCTTTCTGGTTGCACATGGCGATGACCTTGGCCGGGCCGTGCGAGGTGCGCGGCTGTGGCTCCGGGATCTCCCGGAGCGGCCGCCCGGTCAGGCCGAGCTCGGCGCCGGTGTCCGGCTGCTCGGTCATGGCGGGGGTGTTCGGGAGGTGAACATCGTCGGAAAGTCTAACGGGTTCGTGGCGCGAAACCCGGCGACCCGCAGGCAATTAACCAGCTAATATGCGCAAAATTGGGTGGTAGAACGCACATCCCGACAGCCTGTTAACTTCAGTCACAGCAGCACCAATTTCGGAGGGCGATGCGACTCCGAAACGCGCTAGCACCGGCGCTATCGCTCTAGCGAATGGTCCATCGTCACCACCACGGGCGATGGGCGCGATGAGTCCACGGCCTATCGTGACGTCTATGGATCTCAAGCGACGGATTCCTCTCCTGCGGTGGTCGTTTTGGCGCATCGCCGCCGGCGCCCGGAACATCACCACCACCGGCCAGATCGGTGACGGGCGCGAGGCGGCCGCCGTCGAGTACGTCCTGCGGAACGCCCGGGCCGGCGACGTCGACGACGTGCTGGCCACCATCGACAAGTTCGCGTACGAAAAGTCGCTGCTGATCAATGTCGGCGACGAGAAGGGGCTGCTGCTCGACGCCGCCGTGCGGCGCGCCGATCCGTCGCTGGCGCTCGAGCTGGGCACCTACTGCGGATACGGCGCCCTGCGCATCGCCAGGGCCGCCCCGAAGGCCAAGGTGTTCTCGGTCGAACTGGCCGAGGCCAACGCCGCCAACGCCCGCCAGATCTGGGCGCACGCTGGCGTCGCCGACCGCGTGACGTGTGTGGTCGGCACCATCGGCGATGGTGGGCGCACCCTGGACGCGCTGGCCGACGAACATGGATTTACCGCCGGCACACTGGATTTCGTGTTCCTCGATCACGACAAGGACGCCTACCTGGACGACCTGAACAGCATCCTGGATCGGCAGTGGTTGCATCCGGGCTCCATCGTGGTCGCCGACAACGTTCGGGTGCCCGGTGCGCCGAAGTATCGCGAGTACATGCGGCGACAGCAGGGCAAGCTGTTCAACACCGTCGAGCACAAGGCCCACGTCGAGTACCAGACACTGGTGTCCGACCTGGTGCTGGAGTCCGACTACCTCGGCGGCTGAGCCGGCTGAGCTGGCCGGGCGGGGTGGAGAAGACTACTGCGCCCGCGGGTGGGCCCCGGCCCACACCTCGCGCAGCGCGTGCACGGTGACCATGGTGTAGATCTGCGTCGTCGTCACCGAGGCGTGCCCGAGCAACTCCTGCACAACCCGCACGTCGGCGCCGCCCTCCAGCAGGTGGGTCGCGAAGGAATGCCGCAGCATGTGCGGCGACACCCCCGAGGTGATGCCGGCACGCTCGGCCGCGTCCTGCAGGACCTGCCACGCGCTTTGCCGCGACAACCGCCCCCCGCGCACATTGAGGAAGATGCCCGGCGTTCCGCGCCCGCGGCGCGCCAACTCCGAACGGCCCCGCACCAGGTATGCGTCCAGGGCCGCGACGGCGGGACGCCCGATCGGCACCAGCCGTTGCTTACCGCCCTTGCCGCGCAACAACACCGAGCGCGCGTGCGTGTCGACGTCGTCGACGTCGAGGCCGACCGCTTCGGAGATGCGCGCGCCGGTGGAGTACAGGAGTTCCAGCAGCGCCCGGTTACGCAGGGTCAGCGGGCCGTCGGCAGGGCTGTCGCCGCCCGCGGCCTCCAGTAACGCCAGCACCTGGTCGATCGTCAAACTTTTGGGCAGTCGTCGGCCCGGCGTCGGTGGCCGGACGGCACGCGCCACGTCGAGTTCGGCCAGCCCTTCGGCGGCGGCGAATCGATGCAGGCCCCGCACCGCGATCAGCGCCCGCGCCGCGGACACCGCGGACAGCGCGGCGGCCCCGGTGTCGGGATCGCCGCGGCGCAGCGCCACCAGGAATTCGCTGACGTCGTTCTCCCCCACCTTGGCGAGGTCGTGGATTCCACGGTCGGACAAGTGTTTTGTGTAGCGGCGCAGGTCGCGGCTGTACGAGCTGAGGGTGTTCGCGGCGACGCCGCGCTCGATCGTCAGATGGTCGAGGTAGCCCTGCAGCTGCGTGTCGAGCGCCGCCGTCGTCATCGCCCGGCCTTGCGCGCGACGAACGCCGTCGGCTTGTCCCGCCACGGGCTGTCCACCGGACGCGGCTGCGCAACCCCTGCCGTCACGGCGTGGGCGGCCAAAATCCCCGCCGCCGCAATGGCATTGACGATTTCACCGCTGAGTACCTTTCGGGCGGCGTCGGCCAGGGGATACCACTCCAATGTCATGTCGGCCTCTTCGTCGTGCGCATCGGGCCGGTCGACCTGAGTGAGGCCGGTGGCCAGATAGACGCGCACCGACTCGTCGCTGAAACCCGGTGTGGAGTCGAGGTCGACGAGCACCGTCCAGGCCGCGGCCTTCAGCCCCGCCTCCTCCATCAGCTCGCGGGCCGCGGTGAGGTGGGCCGCCTCGCCGTGGACATCGAGCAGCCCCGCGGGCAGCTCCCACAGTCGCCGGCCGAAGGCGTGCCGGTACTGGTAGACCATCGGGATGTTGCCCTCGTCGTCCATCGCGACCACGGCGACCGCGCCAAAATGTTCGACGATCTCGCGGGTCACGACCTTGCCGCCGGGCATCCGCACCCGGTCGCTGCGCAGCGCGAAAATCTTTCCGGTGTACAGGGTTTCGGACGACGCCGTCTCGAAGACGTGTTCAGCCACGGGCCGCGGGCTCAGCTATCGGCCGCGCAGCGCTGTCCCGGTGCTGGATGCCGTTCGATGACTGCTCCGGGATTTCCACCGGCAGCAGCTCGCCCGCCTTGTAGTCGATGGCCGCGCCGACGAAGGCGACGAACAGCGGGTGCGGCCGGGTGGGTCGGCTCTTCAGCTCCGGGTGAGCCTGGGTGCCGACGATGAACGGATGCACGTCCGGCGGGTACTCGACGAACTCCACCAGATGGCCGTCCGGAGATGTGCCGGAGAACTTCAGGCCGCTCTCGGCGATTTTGTCGCGGTAGGCGTTGTTGACCTCATAGCGGTGGCGGTGACGCTCGGACACCTCGGTGGCGCCGTACGCCTGGGCCACAATCGATTCCGGTTCCAGCACCGCGGGGTAGGCGCCCAGCCGCATGGTGCCGCCCAGGTCGGCTTCGCCGGCGACGATGTCGACCTGGTCGGCCATCGTGGAGATGACGGGATCGGGCGTCTCGGGGTCGAACTCCGCCGAGTTGGCCTGCGCCAGACCGGCGGAGCGGGCCGCCTCGATCACGATGCATTGCAGACCGAGGCACAGGCCCAGGACCGGCAACCCCCGGTTGCGCGCGTGGTGGATGGCGCCGATCTTGCCCTCGATGCCGCGGATGCCGAACCCGCCGGGGATCAGCACGCCGTGCACGTCACCCAGGGCCGACGCCGCACCGGCCGCGCTCTCGCAGTCATCGGAGGGCACCCAGACCAGCTCCACCTTGGCGTGGTGCTTGAATCCGCCGGCGCGCAGCGCCTCGGTGACCGACAGATAGGCATCGGAGAGCTCAACATACTTGCCCACCAAGGCGATTCGCGCGATCTCGTGCGGCTCGTGCACCCGGCGCAGCAGGTCGTCCCACTCGGTCCAGTCCACATCCCGGAACGGCAGGTTGAGCCGGCGCACCACATAGGCGTCGAGTTCCTCACGGTGCAGCACCTTGGGGATGTCATAGATCGACGGCGCGTCCGGGGTGGAGATGACGCCGTCGATGTCGACATCACACATCAGCGCGATCTTGTTCTTCAGCGCTTCGGGAACGACGCGGTCGCAACGCAGGATCAGCGCGTCGGGGGTGATACCGATGCTGCGCAGCGCGGCCACCGAGTGCTGGGTGGGTTTGGTCTTGAGTTCACCCGACGGCGCCAGGTAGGGCACCAGCGAGACATGCAGGAAGAAGACGTTCTCGCGCCCCAGGTCGTGACGCACCTGGCGCGCCGCCTCCAAGAAGGGCTGCGACTCGATGTCGCCGACGGTGCCGCCGATCTCGGTGATGACCACGTCGGGACGGTTGCCCTGGGCGTCGGGCTGGGCCATCGACATGATGCGCCCTTTGATCTCGTCGGTGATGTGCGGGATCACCTGGACGGTGTCGCCGAGGTACTCACCCCGCCGCTCCTTGGCGATGACCGTCGAATAGACCTGTCCCGTAGTGACATTCGCCGAACCGGACAGGTCGCGGTCCAGAAACCGTTCGTAATGGCCGACGTCGAGGTCGGTTTCGGCGCCGTCCTCGGTGACGAAGACCTCGCCGTGCTGAAACGGGTTCATGGTGCCCGGATCGACATTGAGGTACGGATCGAGCTTCTGCATCGTCACGTACAACCCGCGGGCCGTCAGTAGCTGACCGAGGCTGCTGGCGGTCAAACCCTTGCCCAACGAGGAAGCGACTCCCCCGCTGACGAAGAGGTGCTTGGTGGCGGATTGCGGGTGCTTTCGCACAGACGACCTCCGTGAAGACGGGCAGGGCGTGAAAATTGTTCTAGCGAATAACTAGATGGGCCTGCCGACCCACGGAAACCCACCCTAACATCCGCCGCCCTGTGCCGCGGCTAACACGCCCGCTACTGAGGCACCGTGATTGACGCCGCCCCGTGCCCGGTGCCGTACTGCCCGGCGTGGCCGCCGCCCAGCAGGTCGTGCAGGCCCAGGACCGCGGTGATGCGCCCCGGCGCGGAGTCGACGTCGTCGACGGTGGTGATCGCCGAGTTCATCCCGGCGTCGGCGCGGGTCACCGCCACGGCGGCGCCTCCGGTTGCCGAACCGTCGCGCCCGGCGAGCAGGGTGCCCGAGCCGTGCGGGGCCAACGCGGCCGAGAACCGGGCCACGCTGACGCCCTTGTTGCCGGCGTCCGGGGGCAGCGCGCCCCCTGTGACGACCAGCGCGGCGTTGGCCGCGGCCAGGTGATCGGTGGCCTGATAGGTGATGAAGCCGGTGTCACGCAGCGCCGCCAGCACGGTGTTGCGCTGGATCTCATCGACCGCCGGCGCTGCCGGGTTCGCGTTGGCCAGCAGGGCGATGCCCATCAGGTCGCCCGCCTGCGAACCCTGGTCGACGAGCTTGGTGCTCAGCTGCTGGCCCGCGGGCAGCACCGAGGAGTTGACCACCGTCTGCAGCTTCTCCGCAGAGTTGGCCTCCACGAACTCCTGCGTCAACGACACCGTCCCGGTCACCGTGCCGCCGGCCTGACCGATGAACTTCGACACCGCGGCCACGTCGTCGTCCTGGGCGTCCGGGGTGCGAAACACCACCACCGACTTGCCGCCCAGCGCGTCGTGCACTATCCGGCCGACCAGTTGGGTGTCGAAATTGTTTGCCGCGCTGAGCTTTTCGTTCAGCACATTCTTCTGGTCGTTCAGCCCGCTGATCTGGGTGTTCAAGTCGCGCTTCTCGTCGCGGAGGCTGGACAACAAGGTGTCCGACAAGAAGCCGGAGCCCAGCACGACTCCCACGGCCAGCGCCAGGAAGACCGCGGCCAGCGACAAGGCATGTTGACGCAACGAGATCATTTAGGTGACCCACTTCTGCACCGTCAGGCAGAAGTGGTTCCAGTAGTCGGTGACCCAGTGCAGCACCACGCCGTCGGTGCGTGATACCCACAGCGCGACGATGACGGCGATCAGCATGGTCAGCGCCAGCAGCGCGATGGCGCCCGCCGAGATGTGATTGCGGTACAGGGTGGCCACGGCCTTGGCGTCCACCACCTTCTCGCCCACCCGCAGCCGGGTGAGGAAGGTGGAGGGGTTGCTGTGCGCGCGGGTGCGGTCGAAGAACGTCTCGATGTTGGCGGTGTGACCGGCCGTCACCAACAGCGCGGCGCCGTGGTGATCGGCCAGCAGCAGGGCCAGGTCGATCGCCGAACCG
Organism: Mycobacterium sp. 852002-51971_SCH5477799-a; assembly: GCF_001667145.1. Lineage (GTDB taxonomy): Bacteria > Actinomycetota > Actinomycetes > Mycobacteriales > Mycobacteriaceae > Mycobacterium. Next base: position 180,187 of record NZ_LZIF01000075.1, on the reverse strand, counting down.
GCGGCCGGGAACGTCATCGCCCCGACGCCGAGATCCTGGATGCGTTCCAGCCCGGGCGCGTGGCCGTCGGCGTCGGCGGGCAACACGACCTGGGCACCGCACTTGAGCGCGTCGGTGCTGATCTGGTCGGGGTCGCCGACGATGACCTGGGGGCGGTAGCCCGCCTTGCGCAAGACGTCGGCGCCGGTGCCCACCCCGATCAGGGCCGGCTGATACTCCTTGATGAACGGCTTGAGCGACTTCAGGTCCTCCTCGGCGCTGGGCTCGTCGGCGACGATCACCACATGCCGGCGGCGCAGGTCGACGTCGACGTCGGGGATGCCGATGCCGTCGATCAGCAGCGGGCTCTCGCTCTTGATGAACTCGATCGTGTTGCCGGCGAACGCCTCCAGGTGCGCGGACAGTCCGCTCTTGGCCTCGCGCATCAGGTCGGCGATGTCGTGGTCGGTGCGCTCGGTCCCGCGGACCAGCCTGCGATCGCCGACGTACACCCCGCCCTCGTGCAGGCGGATCTTGGAGCCGTCCTTGACCTTCCTGAAGATGTCGGGTCCGGCCTCGTCGATCAGCGTCACCCCGTTGTTGACCAGCACCTCGGGGCCCATGTTCGGGTAGCGGCCCGACACCGACGGAGACGCGTTGACGACCGCGGCGATGTCAGCCTCCACCAGCGCGTCGGCCGTGATGCGGTCCAGATCAAGGACGTCGAGCACCACGATGTCGCCGGGGCAGACCCTACGCAGCAGTCGGTCGATGTTCCGGTCAACGCGGGCGGTGCCGACGAGGCCCGGCCGGGCGGGGTTACGGGAAAGCAGGCCTGACATCTTCATGGGGGCGATTCTGTCCGCGAAGCCCCGGCGAGGACGGGAGGCGCGCCGTAACATCAGCCTCAGAAGTTATCTAGAGTCCCACGAGTCACAGCTGTATCACGTGTTCCGGACGGTTAGATCTCATCCTTCTGCGCCGCGTCGAGCAGTTCACGGGCGTGCGCGCGGCCGCTGTCGGATTCGCCCAGCCCGGCCAGCATCCGCGCCAGCTCGGCCACCCGCTCGTCGTCGGCGACCCGCCGCACCACGCTGGTTCCCTTGGGTCCGGCTCCATGCACCACCAGGTGCACGTCGGCGTACGCCGCGACCTGCGGAAGGTGGGTGACCACGATGACCTGATGGGTGCGCGCCAGCCGCGCCAGCCGCCGCCCGATCTGCACCGCCGCCCGGCCGCCAACGCCGGCATCGACCTCGTCGAAGACCATGGTCGTGCCCGCCGCCGAGGCGGCCAGCACCACTTCCAACGCCAGCATCACCCGGGACAGCTCGCCCCCCGACGCGCTCTTCGCCAGCGGCAGCTGGTCCATCCCGCGGTGGGCCGCGAAGCCGAACTCCACCTGGTCGACCCCGTCGGCGCCGGCGCGGGCGAGCTCGCCCGAGGGCAGCATCAGCGTGGCGGCGTCCTCGGCGGCCGACGCGACCTCGACGGTGACGCCGATGCTGAATTGCGCGTCGGCCATCGCCAGCCCGGACAGCTCGGCGGTGACCTCTTTGGCGAGCCGCTTGGCGGCCTTGCGCCGGATGTTGCTCAGATCGACCGCGGCCTGGGCCAATTCGTGCGCGAGTTCGTCGACCCGCTTCGTCAGCGCGGCCAGCCCTTCCTCGGAGACGTCGAGTTGGGCCAGTCGCTCCCTGGATTCACGGGCCCAGGCCAGCACGCCGTCGATGTCCGCGGCGTACTTGCGTGTCAGCGTGCGCAGTTCGGCCTGGCGGGCCAGTTTGGATTCCAGCGCGCTGGCATCGACCGGCAGCTCCTCGAGGAAGCCGCCCAGCTCACCGGCCGCGTCGACGACCACCGTCAGCACCTCGCCGAGCTGGCCGGCCAACGCCAGCAGCTTCGCGTCGTCCGTCGATTCCAGTGCGGCCCTTGCCTTTCCGAGGCTGTCGGTCGCGCTGAATCCGGATCCGTCGGCCTCGTCCGAGGACAAAGCCGCACGGGCGCCGGCCGCGGCCTCGCGCAGGGTGTCCAGTTCGGAGAGCCGCAGGATGTCCGCGACCAGGGCATCGTCCTCGCCGGGTTGCGGGTCCACCGCATCGATCTCGTTGAGCGCGAAGTTCAGCCGGTCGGCCTCCAGCGCGAGCTCGCGCATCCGGTTGCGGCGGTCCAGCAGGTCGCGCCGGGCCGACAGCCAAGCGTCGCGCAGTTTGCTGTAACGCTCCAGTGCGGGGCCGGCCTTCGCGAACCGGTCCAGCGCGCCGCACTGCTCCTCGGGCCGCATGAGCCGCAGCTGGTCGTTCTGCCCGTGCAGGGTCAGCAGCCCGGCCGTGAAGTCGCCCAGTGACTTGGCCGGCACGCTGCGGCCGCCGAGGTACGCCCGCGACGGTCCGTCCCGGCTGACCGAGCGCAGCGCGATCACGCTGCCGTCCTCGTCGCGTTCGGCGCCCGAGGCGTCCAGCATGTCGTTCAGCTTGATGATCGTGGCTTCGTCGAGATCGGTTGTGGTGAAACGGCCTTCGACGATCGCCCGGTCCGCACCGGACCGCACCCGGGTCGCGTCCGCGCGGGCACCGCCGAGCAGGTGCAACCCGGTCACCACCATCGTCTTGCCCGTGCCGGTCTCACCGGTCAATACGGTCAGGCCGCGGCCGAACTCCCCCACCGCGGCGCTGATGGCACCGAGTGACTCGATGCGGATTTCGGTCAGCATTCAGCTAGCACCAGAGCTAAGGCCGTCAGTTCCCGCGCCACCCGGTCACCGGCAACCGGAATTTGCGCACCAGCCGGTCGGTGAACGGGGCGCTGTCCAGCCGGGCCCATTTCACCGGTGTGTCGCAACGCTTTACCTCCAGCCGGCTGCCCGCCGGTACCAGCATCTCGCGGCGACCGTCGCAGAACACCAGGGCGTCATGGCCGTCGGCCTCGATCTCGATCGCGATGGTGGCGTCCGGGCTGGTGACCATGGGGCGGCCGAACAGCGCGTGAGCGTTGTTGGGTACCACCAGGATTGCCTCCAGGTCCGGCCACAACACCGGCCCGCCGGCGGAGAACGCGTAGGCGGTGGATCCGGTCGGCGTCGATACCAGGACCCCGTCGCAGCCGAACGCCGACACCGGGCGCCCGTCGATCTCGAGGACCACGCCGAGCACACCCAGCCGGGGACCCTTCTCCAAGCTGACTTCGTTCAGCGCCCAACCATGTACCGAGACGTCGCCACCGTGGCGCACCATCACGTCGAGCGTCAACCGATTCTCCACCCGATAATCTTGTGCGACAACATGATCCAGCACCCGGTCGATGGCCTCGGCCTCGGCCTCGGCCATGAAACCGATGCGGCCGAGGTTGATGCCCAGCACCGGGATATTGGCGTTGCGGGCCAGTTCGGCGGCCCGCAGGAACGTGCCGTCGCCGCCGAGCGCCAGCACCAGTTCGCAGCCCGCGGCCGCCTGGGGGTCGGCGTTGACCACCTCGATCTCGATACCCAGGGCGCGCATGTCATCGGGGGCCAGGTGCATCGGCCCCTTGTCGACCGCCTCGGCGGACAGCACACGAAGCTCGATCCCTTTGTCGCTCAGCACTTTCTGTACGCGCCGCGCGGTCTCGGTGGCCTCCTCTCGGCCGGTGTGGGCCACCATCAACACGGTGCGTGGCGCGCTCTCGTTCACTGTGGCCCGCTTTCCACGGCTCGCCGCACCGCCGTCACCAGCTCGTCGCCGGCAAGTGGGCTATCGGTCTGGGCGCGCAGCCGCAGGAAGTACTCGACGTTGCCCGACGGCCCCGGCAGTGGGCTGGCGGTGACGTCGACGGTGTGCCACCCCAGCTCGTCCGCGCGACCGGCGACCGCCAGCACGGCGTCGGCACGCAGGCCGGGGTCGTGCACCACACCCCCGGCGCCGACCAAGCCCCTGCCCACCTCAAACTGCGGCTTCACCATGGGAACGATATCCGCGTTCGGCGCGGCACATCCAGTTAGCGCCGGCAGAACCGTGGATAGTGAAATGAACGACAGGTCAGCCACCACGAGGTCGGCCCGCCCGCCGACCGCCGCCGGGGTAAGGTCGCGAACGTTCGTCCGTTCGACGACGATGACCCGGGTGTCGCTGCGCAGCGACCAGGCCAGCTGGCCGTACCCCACGTCGACGGCAACCACTTCGGTGGCCCCGCGATCCAGCAAGACTTCGGTGAAGCCACCCGTCGATGCGCCGGCGTCCAGGCAGCGGCGGCCGGCGACCGAAATCTCGAAGGCGTCCAGCGCCCCGATCAGCTTGTGCGCCCCGCGCGACACCCAGCCGCGCTCGCCGTCCTCGGCGACGGTCAGGGCGGCGGTTACGGCGACGGCGGTGCCCGGCTTGCGCGCCGGCATGCCGTCGATGCAGACCTTCCCCGCACCGATCAATTCGGCGGCCTGCTGACGGGACCGGGCCAGGCCGCGCCGGACCAGCTCGGCGTCAACGCGGGCGCGTCGAGACATCCGCGCACTCAGCCCTTCTCCGCCGACTCCAGCGCGGCCAGCAGCACGTCGTGCGCCTCGGACAGGCGGCGTGCTATTTCTTCGAGCTCGTCGAGCGACGGCACCTTCTCGGGGTCTTCGCCGTCCCCGGGCTGGGGCAGCCGCGCGAGCAGGGCGTCGATTTCCGCGCGAATCTCGTCGGGATCGATAGTCATCGCGTTCCTACGCTAGTCACCCGTCAGTCTGTGCGCACCAAAGACCAGCGTTGCAGCGCGGCGCGTGCCCGGTCGTCGGCGGCCTCGACGCGCACGTCGCTAGAGCTGGAGTCGGAGCCGGACTCTGAGTCGGGGCGCGCGTACACCGCGGCGGCGACCGCGCGAACGATCGACAGGTCATCCCCGTCGTCCGCCCCGTCGGCACTGACGGTGATCTCCGCGTCCGCGGCCTCGACCCGCCACCCCGGCTGCGGGCCGACCGCGAGCCGCCCGGCGTCGGTGTGCAGCGAGCGCAGGTCGTGGCCAATATAGGTGGGGCGTTGCGCGGGCTTGGCGAAAACCGCGTCCCGCGCGGAATTGACCCCGGTCAGCACCATCAGGCTGGGCAGCTCGGCGGCGTTGGCGCCCTCGATGTCGGTGTCGAGCCGGTCCCCGATCACCAGTGGGGCGCGAAAGTCGCCACGGGCCGCGGCATCCCGCAGCAGTCCGGGTGCCGGCTTGCCCGCCACCTGGGGCTCGCCGCCGGTGGCCGCCCGCAGCGCGGCCACGAACGATCCGTTGCCGGGCAGCAGTCCGCGCTCGGTGGGCAGCGTCAGGTCGACGTTGGACGCCACCCACAGCGCGCCGGCCCGGATGGCCAGCGCGGCCTCGGCCAGCTCCGGCCACCCGATGGTCTGGGACAGACCCTGCACGACGGCCGCCGGGTCGTCGTCGTAGCTGCGCACCGCCCGCAGTCCGACCGCCGTGATCTCGTCTGCCAGGGCCTCGGTGCCCACGATCAGCACCGGTGAGTCGGGCGGCAACCGGTCGGCCAGCAGCCGCGCCGCGCTTTGCGCACTGGTGGCGACGTCGTCGGCGACGGCCGTGAAGCCCAGCTCGGTCAGGTGCGCGGCGACCTCGTCGGCGCTGCGCGAGGCGTTGTTGGTCACGAAGTACGCGCGGCTGCGCACCTCGGCCAGCGCCTGCACCGCGCCCTCGGTGGGCCGACGGCCGCGAAACATCGTGCCGTCCAGGTCTATCAGCAGGCAGTCATATTGCTGCGCAAGGGTTTTGGCGTGATCTGAGCCGGTCATCAGCCGAGTTCACTGACCCGGTCTTCGGCGTCGGTGACGCCGTCGACGTCCGCGGCAGCGGAGTGCAGGAACCACTGCAGCGCCTCGTCGCCGCGGCCGAGCGCCAGCAGGGTGTCCGCGTACGCGTAGAACAGCCGCGCGGCCGTCGTACCGGTGCGGGCCGGGTCCAGTTGAGGCGTGGACAAGATGGTGAGCGCCTGCTCGAGCTGGCCGAGATCCGCGCGCGCCCCGGCGGCGACGATGCGCAACTCGTCGGCGTCGTCACCGCTGAGCTCGGCGGCCTCTGGCCCGCGCGTGAGTTCGATCGCCCGCTCCGGACGGCCAAGTCCGCGTTCGCAATCGGCGATCAGCGCCAGTAGCGAGGACTTGCTGCCCATCCGGCGGGCAGCGCGTAACTCGGCGAGCGCCTGGGCCCAGTCACCGCAGTGGTAGGCGGCGATGCCGACCGCTTCCCGAATGGTGGCGATCCGGCTGGACCGGGCGCGTGCCGCCCGGGCGTGGCGCAAGGCGGCCGCCGGGTCTTCGTCGAGCAGCTCGCCCGCGGCCACGAGGTGGCGCGCGACGGCATCGGCGGTGGCGCGGTCCAGCGTGCTGAGCTCGCGCCGGATCTCGGGCGCCAGCTGCTTGGCTTCCACGCCGGGCGGTATCGGCGGCCCGTCCTGGGGCGCGCGATCGGCCTGGGCCTCCCCGCGCCCGGCGCCCTGCGGTTGAGCCGGGCGCGCACGGCCCGGACCCGACCAGCCGTTGGACGCCGGCCGCCCCCGCCGTTCGCCGCGGTGCCTTTGCCTGTCGTCGACCACGCAGCCGAGAATACGGGCAGGCCGCCGCCTAGCTTTGCGGCCGGTTACCCACCAGCGGCGCGATCATCGCCGGACAGTACGTCGCGATCGCGACGATCGTGAACCGGCCCGCCATCTCGTACGACATTCCGTTGCCCTCGGCCATCTTGGCGGTCACCTCGTCGAACGACCCGCCGGGCTCGAACAGCATCGGGCATACCGACTGCCCCATCGCGGTGGTGCCGGTCGGCTGGGTATAGGAAATTCCGGCATTCGTCAGCGCCGACAGGAAAGCATTGCTCACCATGTCGGCGCGGATCGGCGCCGACAGCGTCGCGGCCAGTGCCACCAGGCCGGTGATCACCCCCAGGATCGCCAGGCCGGTAAACCGCAGGCGCGTCGCGAAAAGCACCGTGACAACAGTCGTCCTCGAGGGTCACGTCAAGGACACGGTGAGGTAAAGATTCGTACACGCACGCGTTTTGTGCGGCCCTTCCGGCCCCGGTCCGGCTAGAGCTTTTCGACCCCGGCGACGGTGCGCTTACCGCGGCGCAGCACCAGCCATTTGCCGTGCAGGAAGTCCGACGGCTGCGGCGCCCATTCCTCGCTGTCGATGCGCACGTTGTTGACCGAGACGCCGCCCTCACCGATGGTTCGCCGCGCGGCCTTCTTGCTCTCGGACAGCCCGCTGGCGACCAACAGGTCGACGATCCCGTCAGGTCCACCGGGTTTGAGCTCGGCGACCGAGGTCTCCCGAAGCGCCGCCGCCAGCGTGGCCTCATCCAGGCGGTCGAGTTCGCCTTGCCCGAACAGCGCCCGGCTGGCGTGCTCGACGGCGTCTGTGGCTGCCTCGCCGTGCACCAGCACGGTCAATTCGCGCGCCAGCCGCCGCTGGGCGGCGCGCTGCTGCGGACGCTCTGCCGTCGCCTGTTCCAGCTCGCCGAGCTCGTCGGCCGTCAAGAAGGTGAACCAGCGCAGGTACCGGACCACGTCGGCGTCGGCGGTGTTGAAAAAGTACTGGTACCAGGCGTAGGGCGTGGTCAGTGTCGGGTCGAGCCACAGGCTGCCGCCCCCGGTGGACTTGCCGAACTTGGTGCCGTCGGCGGCGGTCACCAGCGGCACCGTCAGCGCGTGGACCGAGGCGCTCAGCTGCTGGCGCACCAACCGGACGCCGGCGATGATGTTGCCCCACTGATCCGAGCCACCGATCTGCAGAGTGCAGCCGTAGCGCCGGTGCAGCTCGACGTAGTCGTTGGCCTGAAGGAGCATGTAGCTGAACTCGGTGTAGGAGATGCCGTCGCCGTCGAGACGCCGACGTACGGTGTCGCGGTCGAGCATGACGTTGACCGAGAAATGCTTGCCGACGTCGCGCAGAAACTCGATCGCCGACATGGGGCGGGTCCAGTCCAGATTGTTGACGACGACTGCGCCTGTCGGTGATTCATCGAAGTCGACGAAGCGTTGCAGCTGCCCGCCGATCCGTTCGGTCCATTCGGCGACGGTGTCCGCCTCGTTGAGGATGCGCTCGCCGATGTCGCGGGGATCGCCGATCATGCCGGTGGCCCCTCCGGCGAGCACGATCGGGCGATGGCCGGCGCGCTGGAACCGGCGTAACGCCAGCAGAGGCACCAGGTGCCCGGCGTGCAGGCTCGGCGCGGTGGGGTCGAAGCCGGCGTACACCGTCATCGGGCCGCCCCGGGCTTCGGCGGTCAGCGCATCGAGGTCGGTGGACTGCGCGATCAGGCCGCGCCAGCCCAGCTCGTCGATGATCATGTCGCCCATGATCCAAGATCCTTCCACCCGAGAACCGTCCGGCTAATCGCTGGCGCCCGGGGCCGGCGCGCGGGGACTGCGGCGATACGCCGAGACTTCCGGCCGGCCGGCAAGCCACAGCCGCCACGGCCGGTCGGCGGCCTGGCTGACGCCGACGCGCGGGCCGGCCGTTGCGCTCAGCGGTTCGTGCAGTTCGAGGGTCACCGGACTGTTGCGCGCGAAGAGATCAATGCCGTTGTCTTCCATGGTGATTCCCATGGCAGAGCACAGGTTGCCCGGGCCGCGCGCCAAAGCGGCGGTGTGCACCAACTCGCCTCGGCGGGCACGCGCGACGTCGGTGCCGTCCTCGATGGCCGCGGCACGCAGCAACACCGCGGCGGCGGTGCCGTCGGGTCCGCAGGATACGTTGGCGCAAACGTGGATGCCGTGGCTGCGGTAGGTGTACAGCCGGCCGGGAGGCCCGAACATCACGAAGTTGCGGGCGCGCAACCCCTTGTACGAGTGCGCGGCGGCGTCGGGCCAGGGACCGTCGGGGACTCCCCCATAGGCTTCGACCTCGACGACCGTCCCGCGCACCCCCCGCGCGGTGAGGGTGGCGCCCAATAACCGGCGCGCGGCCTCGACCGGGTCGACTAACAGCTGCGCCGCAGCGGTGCCTTGGCGAAAGCGTCCTCGAGCCTCGACCACATCAGATCCTGATTCCTCTTTTCTGAACCCAACGAACCTACCGGCAGCCCAAACGTGGCAGTATCCCGGTGTCCCGTGACCCCGGGGGCCGCGAGAAGGAGCCCACCTCATGCATGCGATCGATCCCGCCGCCACGGCGTGGCTGTTGGCCAGCACCGCGCTGGTCTTGCTGATGACCCCCGGCCTGGCGATCTTCTACGGCGGCATGGTCCGCACCACCGGGGTGCTCAACATGATGATGATGAGCTTCATCTCCATCCCGCTGGTGACGGTGGCGTGGCTCCTGGTCGGCTACACCCTCGCGTTCTCCCAGGACGGGATGAGCGGGCTCGTGGGCAGCCTCAGGCATTTCGGGATGCTCGGCATCACTCCCGACACCGTTCACGGCACAGCGGTGCCCGAGTTGCTGTTCGCCACCTTCCAGTTGACATTCGCGATCATCACGGCCGCCCTGGTCAGCGGCGCGATCGCGGACCGCGCCAAGTTCGCCGCCTGGATGGTATTCGTTCCGGTATGGACGATCGCCGTGTATGCGATTGTCGCGCACTGGGTCTGGGGTCCCGGCGGCTGGCTGGCCAAGCTGGGCGTCCTCGACTACGCGGGCGGGCTCGTCGTCGAGATCGTCTCCGGGTCGTCCGCGCTGGCGCTGGCGCTGGTGCTCGGACCCCGTATCGGATTCAAAAAGGATGCGATGCGGCCGCACAATCTGCCGTTGCTGTTTGTCGGTGTCGGGCTGCTGTGGTTCGGCTGGTTCGGCTTCAACGCCGGTTCCGCCTTGGCCGCCAACGGAACTGCCGCGGCCATCTTCCTCAACACGCTGGTCGCCGGGTGCCTGGGCATGCTGGGTTGGCTCTCGGTCGAACAGGTCCGCGACGGCCGTCCCACCACTTTCGGTGCGGCATCGGGTGTGGTCGCCGGTTTGGTCGCCATCACCCCGTCCTGCGGGACGGTCAACACGCTCGGCGCGACGGTCGTCGGGCTGGCGGCGGGCGTCGTGTGCGCGTTTGCGGTAGGCGCGAAATTGCGCTTCAACTATGACGATTCGCTCGACGTGGTCGGCGTGCACTTCGTCGGCGGCGTGGTCGGTGTGTCGTTGATCGGCCTGTTCGCGACGGCGGTCATGACGGCGGGCCCGCGGGGCCTGTTCTACGGTGGCGGCGTCGGCCAGCTGGGCAAGCAGGCGCTGGCGATCGGGGTCGTCGCGCTCTACGCGTTCGCGATGACGTTCGTGCTGGGGAAGGTCATCGACCGGCTGATGGGTTTCCGGGTCAGCGCCGAAGACGAGACGACCGGTGTCGACCTCACGCAGCACGCCGAAACCGCTTACGCCGAGGGCGTGCACGGCCATCTGCCGCAGCGCCGCCCGCCCACCGGCGAACGCTTCAACTAGGCCCATCGGCGCTGCGCCCCGTCCCGCGACCAAGCGGCGACGCAACCGCGTCCCTCACGAATTCAACGTCGACCTTGACAACACAGGTCGGCCGGACGATTATTCATCGCATGATGAGTTCATCGCATGATGAATTAATTCCCGCCCCGGCGGTGCGCATCGAGCACCTGCGCGTAATTCGCGGTAAACGTCCAGCTGTGCACGACCTCTCCGTACAGATCGCCCAAGGCAGCATCACCGGCCTGCTCGGCCCGTCGGGCTGCGGCAAGACCACGCTCATCCGTTGCATCGTCGGCACCCAGGTCATCTCCGGCGGCACCGTCACGGTGCTCGGCAAAGAGGCCGGCTGCGCCGAGCTGCGCCATCGCATCGGTTACCTGCCACAGGACCCGACCATCTACCACGACCTGCGGATCGTGGACAACGTCCGCTATTTCGCGGCGCTCTACGGATTCGACGGCCAGGCCGCCGATGCCGCCATCGATCGCGTCGGATTGACCGATCACCGGACTGCGTTGTGCGGCAACCTGTCCGGCGGCCAGCGCACCCGGGTTTCGCTGGCCTGCGCGTTGGTCTGCCAGCCCGACCTGCTGGTGCTCGACGAGCCCACGGTGGGCCTGGACCCGGTCCTGCGCGCGGACCTCTGGGAGCAGTTCGCCGAGCTGGCCCGCACCGGGACCACGCTGCTGGTCTCCAGCCACGTGATGGACGAAGCCGACCACTGCGGCGACCTGCTGCTGATGCGCGACGGCCGGTTGGTCGCCAACACCACCCCGACCCAACTGCGAGAGGACACCGGATGCACGTCACTGGAGGACGCGTTTCTGTCCATGATCAAGCGCAGCACCATGCGCGAAGCGGGCTGAGCCTGCGCGGCTACACCGCGACCACCGCGCGAATCCTGCGCCAATTGGTCGCCGATCACCGCAGCGTCGCGATGATCCTGCTCGTGCCGGTCCTGGTGATCAGCCTGATGTACTTCATGTTCCAGAACGCCCCGCACCGCCCCGGCGGGCCGACCCCGTTCAACAACGCCTGCCTGATTCTGCTGGGCCTGTTCCCACTGTTCGTGATGTTCATCATCACGGCGATCACCATGCAGCGCGAACGGGCCTCCGGGACGCTGGAGCGCATTCTGACCACGCCGCTGCGCCGCCTGGATCTGCTGATCGCCTACGGCACCGCGTTTTCCATCGCGGCTGCGGCGCAAGCGATTCTGGCGTGCATCGTGTCGTTCTGGCTGCTGGGTTTCGACACCGCCGGCAGCCCGGCGTGGGTGTTCGTCATCGCAATCGTCAACGCCGTGCTGGGCGTCGGTCTGGGCCTGCTGTGTAGTGCGTTCGCCCGCACCGAGTTTCAGGCTGTGCAGTTCATCCCGTTGGTGATGGTGCCGCAGCTGCTGCTGGCCGGCATCATCGTGCCGCGCGCGCTGATGCCACACTGGCTGCAATGGATCAGCAATGTGCTGCCGGCCAGTTATGCGCTGGAGGCCTTGCAGCAGGTGGGCGCGCACCCGGAACTGACGTTCATCGCGGTGCGGGACATCGTCGTGGTGCTGGGCTTTGCCCTGGCGGCGCTGTGCCTGGCCGCGGCCACGCTGCGGCGACGGACGCCGTAGTGGCGATCGCAAGCGCGGCGCGCCCGGGCGCAGCGGGTCGCCACGGAGGGTCCTAGTGACAACCACCAACGCCGGGCGCCGGCGGCGGGGCCGGCCGGCCGGGAACTCCGACACCCGCGACCGAATTCTCGATGGCGCACGAACGCTGTTCGCGAGCAACGGAATTCGTAATACTTCGATCCGCGCGGTGGCCGCCGCGGCCGGGGTGGACTCGGCGTTGGTGCATCACTACTTCGGCACCAAGGAGCAGCTGTTCGCCGCGGCCGTGCACATCCCGATCGACCCGATGGCCATCATCGGCCCATTGCGGGAGGTGCCGGTCTCCGAACTCGGCTACCGGATACCGTCAATGTTGTTGCCGCTGTGGGATTCCGAGGTCGGCACGGCGTTCATCGCCGCGCTGCGATCGATCCTGGCCGGCGAAGAGGTCAACCTGTTCCGGACCTTCATCGAGGACGTCATCGCCGTCGAAGTCGGGCCGCGCGTGGACAATCCGCCGGGAAGCGGAACCATCCGGATCCAGTTCGTCGCGTCACAGCTGGTGGGCGTGGTGATGGCGCGCTACATCCTGCAGTTGGAGCCCTTCGCATCGCTGCCGCCCGAGCAGATCGCGCAGACCATCGCGCCGAACCTGCAGCGCTATCTCACCGGGGATCTGCCGGACGGGCTTGTGCCATGAGCCGGGCGTGCTCGTCGTCGCCGACGTCGCGGGCCTCGTCGATGAGCAGCACCGGGATGCCGTCCTCGATGCGGTACGCACGCCGCAGCCGCGGGTTATAGAGCAGCTCGTCCCCCACCAACACCAGTGGGCCGCGGTCGTCCGGGCACACCAGGATGTTCAGCAGTGCATCGTCGATCATGACTGCGCTCGGTTCAGCTCGGCTCGAACCCCGGGAGTCAGCCGGCGGTACTGCTCGGCGTCGGCGTCGAAATACCAGACGTGACGTCCGGCCTTCGGGATGCCGGCCGCGCGCAGCGCACTGACCGTGGGCCGGAATGTCGCGCTCAGGTTCATCTCCGGCACCACGCACACGATGTCGGGTCCCAGGCCGATCGGAAGCTTGGCGAAAGCCTCGGTCAGGTCGGCCGCGGTGATGGAGGCCCCCGGCAACAGCGTGACCGCCGACGCCGCCACCTCGTGGTCGCCCAGCGGAACGTTGTATGTCACCGCGAGGTCGACTCCGTTGATGCAACCCAGCGCGTCGGTCACGGGCTCGGCGAAGACCAGGCCGCGCGCGGTGCGCACCACCGAGCCGCGCCTGCCCGCCAGCCAATAGTCGCCGTCGTCGTCGCGGTAGAACAGGTATTCGGTCGATATCCAGGTGTCACCGGCGGCGAACACGCCGCGTTTGACCGAGGCGTTCGGATCGATCGGACCGTTGGAGGCGGCGAGCAGGACCCCCACCTGTTTGGGTTCGGCGATCTGCACGAAGCCGCGCTCGTTCTCCAGGATCAGGTCATGCTCGACGTCGTAGGCGCCCAACTCGATTCGCCCGGCGCCCGGCAGCGGGCGGCCCTTGCTGCCGACCTTGGCGCCGGACACGTTGGCCAATACGGCCTGCCCGTCGGTGGTGGCGAAGAACTCGACGACGTGGGCGGGCGCGAAGGCCTCGACGACGCGCCCCCACAGGCCGGTCGGCATGCCGGAACCGATGAACAGCCGCACCGGGTGGTTGCCCTGCAGCACGAACGCGGGATCGTCGACGATCTCGCGGAGCATGGCCCACGTATAGGACACCACGGTGACGCCGTACTGGCGCACCTCCTGAACGAATCGGGTCGGGTCCAGGCCGCGCGACAGCGCGATGCGGGTGCCGCCGACCACTGCGCCGCCGAGGCTGACCAGCAGTGCCGACTCGTGGTGCAGCGGCGTCAGGCAGTAGACGGTGTCGCGGCGATCCAGGGCGGCCGTCGAGGCGGTACCGAAGGCGGACACCGCCCAGCGGTAGTTGGTGATCTGCCTGGCCACCAGCTCGCCCCCGGCCGCGCTGAAAGCGATGAACGCCAGATCGCGGGCCAGTCCCGGGTTGGGGCGATACCACCCGGGCAACTCGACGGCGTCCGGGTCGATTTTCTCCATGTCGATGACGTCGGAGTCCTCGGGCAGGTGCAGATCCCGCGACTCTCCACCACCAAGCACCAGCACCTGACGCAGCCCTTGGCGGTCGGAGCACAGCACAGCCTCAAGGTTGGTGGGATCGGTCAGTAGCTCGGTCACTCCCCCGAGCCGCACCGATGCGGCCAGCTCGGCGTCGGGCCGCATCACCACCCCGGTGGCGCCGAGCCGGGACAGGGCGGCGATGGCCACGAGCGCGCTGGGCCGGGTTTCCATCAACACACCCACCCGGTCACCCTGGCGCACCCCGACCTCGATCAGGCCGCGAACGACGTTGTTGACGCGCCGGTTAACCGCCTCGTAGGTGTGCACGCGGCCATCGAATAGCAGGAATTCGCCCTGGGGCGCGTTGTGGGCCTGCTCTTCGATGATTCGGCCCAGCGAAATCCGGGTGTGGTCGTTGATCTGGCCCAGGCGGACCAGTCGCGGAATGGTGCGGGCGGTCTCGACGGCCAGGGTGCGCACCGACTTGTTGGCCGCGACGACGGTGGTGGCCGCTCCGCGGACCAGCCCCAGCGCCGCCTCGGAGACTTCACCGACTCCGTGCGCCACCCGGGAACTCAATGCGACTCCGCTGTCGGAGTGCTCCCCGGGCTGGTCGGCCATCAGGTCGATGCTGTCGGGTTTGTCGCCTCCCACCGACAACCACTTGACCCATTCGGCCACCGTCGGCCAACTCTGTTGCGCCGCTTTGGATCCGACGACCAGGCCGAAATGACCTGTGCGGATGGTGGATTCGTACACTTCGGCGTCCGGCGCCGCCCGCCGGATACCGCGCACCGACGCCGGCTGCCCGATGTCGTCCACCTCGCCGACGAAGGCCAGCACCGGGCAGGTGATGTCGGTGAGGGTGACCATTTGACCGTTGACGGCGAAGCCGCCGGTCATCATCCGGTTGTGGGCGATGAATTGCTTGAGCAGTTCGGAGATCGCCGGGCCCGACCAGGCGATCCAGCCTTCGCGCTCAAGGAACCGGCGCTGTTGCTCGCGCGGGAGCAGCGCCTCCCGGTCGTGCAGCTGGCGCACGAAGTCGACGCGCGCCTTGGCGGTCTTGAGCGGGTCGAGCATCTGGAAGCCGGTCCGCGCCATCCAGCTCGGGATGGCCAGCCGGCTGAAGACGTGGTCGGCCATGAAGTTGGCGGCGGGCGCAGCGAAGTTCGCCGGGATGCCCATGGGCAGCGCGGCCAGGGTATCCACCGGCGAACCGAAGGTGACGATGCTGGCCAGGCTTTTCGAACGCCGGTAGGCGGCGACTTGGTAGCACCACATGCCGCCCTGCGAATAGCCGACCAGATGGATGTCGCTGCCGGTGGCGTCCCTCACCGTGTCGATGGCCTGGCTGAGCGCGACGATGTGATCGGCCAGGGTGCGGCGCATGCCGCCTTCGACCTTGTCGGGTTCGCCGAAATCGATGACCCAGGGGTCGAGCCCTCTCGCGTGCAGGATCCCCACGGCGCCTTCGTCGCGCGTCACGTCCCACATGTCCGCCGACATCATCATTGGGTGCACCATCAGCACCGGCGGCCCGACGGGCGACTGGCCACCGCGGCTGTCCGGCGGGAAGTATCGCCGGAGCTTGTACATCGGCACGCTCTCGACGATCTGCGACGGCGACGGGACGCTGCCGGTTTCCAAGCCCCCCAGGCGCAAGACTTCCAGCCCGTTCTGCGCCGTGGCGATCAGCCGCTCGACCGGTCGTGTGACCATCGAAAAATTGAGATCCACTGCTGCTCCCTGAGTGTTGACAGCTTGGACATCATGGCACATCAGGCCAGCTAGAACGGCAGTGGTTCCCCTGAATCGGGTGCCGATGGCCCGGTTTTCCGGTGTGGCCGCACGATGGCCGACGCGTTGTGCGCCGCCGTCGCCTTGCGCGGCCATCACCAGGCCTAGCTGCGCGGGCGGCGGCCTATCCTTCCCTCATGGTGTCGAGCTTGTCGGGCAAGGTCGCATTCCTCACCCTGCGAGCAGTGTTGGTGGGGACGCGATCGTCATCGTGCCCGCGTGGTGGAGGGCGCTGTGGTACCTGGATCGCCTCTCGCCGGCGATTTCGATGCAGGTTCGACGACTCATGCTCAAGCGATTACGCGACAAGGGGTTCCATCGCATCGTGATCCGCCGGCTTCCCCGAAAGCGGATCCATCGGCGCGGCCTGCCCTCCTGAAGGCACGCTGAGAACAAGCTGCGAACCCGGTTTGCGCAGCAGGACGCCGGGTACACAGCCGTTGCGCTTCGGTCGCGACGCGTTGTCGGGGCCTTCTCGGTTGAAAGACACAGCTGGGCGCTTCCCAGTTTTCTGGGCGGTTTTGGCGACCGTTACTGCTTTGACAGTGCCGGGGCCGGAGCCCGTCAGGCCGTGCTTCCTTCCCAGCCCGAAGGCGAGGTCGCTTTATGGACACCACGACGGATTCACTCGGCGAGCGCACCACCGAAATCACCACCGCATTCCAGCGGCCACGAAAGACGACGTCCTTGGCGAGCGAAGGGCCGCCAAGGACTCCATCAACCAAACCAGCCCGGGGCCGGTAATCGCCGACCCAGGCAAACGCGCGCGAGAAAGGGAGACAAATGTTGTTGCTGGGCAACGGCGGACGGTCAAAAGACCGCACCGCCGGGGACGGACTCGGCGAGGTCCAACATTTGGCCGGGCGAGCTTTGTACGACGTCGCGCACGGCCGTTTCGAACGCTCGCTGTCCGGGCTGACGGCCATAGCGGCACTGGTCACCACGGCCGAGATCTACTTCGAGCACTACAAAGCCAGCTTCGGCAACAAGTGGATGTGGAGCCCGATCGTGGTGACCCCGCCGGTGGTCGTCGCCGGAATCGGTGGGGTGTTCTCGCGGCGCTGGGCCAAACTCTGGCTGCCGATCACCGCGGGCATCTACACGGCTAACGGGCTGATGGGTGAATACCTGCACGCACGCGGGGTCGCCCGCAAGCCGGGCGGATGGAAGAACGCGTCTTACAACGTGCCGATGGGGCCCCCGATCGCGGCGCCGGGATTAATGTGCATGGTCGGGGGGATGGGGTTACTGGCCTCGATCCTTCGCCGCGAGCGGTTCCGGGGTTAGGGCGCTGGGATTCCTGAGATGGCCAACACCTCGCGCCCCGACCACCTGCCCAATCTGCGCCCCGACGGCAAACCGCCGCACCCGTCCTGGCTACCCAAGCAACGTCGCGGCGTCACGCCGCAGATGATCGGGCGCTACCCCGATTACGACGTGCTGGAAACCGCGGACAAGTGGGACGAGGCCACCCGGAAGGTGGTGCTGGCGCGGCTCGAACCGCCCGGCCCCTTGCGGTTTTTCACGTCCGAAGAGGAACCGTGCCTGCGCGCGTTCTGCGACA
This sequence comes from Mycobacterium sp. 852002-51971_SCH5477799-a, assembly GCF_001667145.1. Taxonomy (GTDB): domain Bacteria; phylum Actinomycetota; class Actinomycetes; order Mycobacteriales; family Mycobacteriaceae; genus Mycobacterium. The sequence goes on along the minus strand of NZ_LZIF01000075.1, from coordinate 162,755 downwards.
CGGTGCTGGCGCAGGACGTCGACCCGCGCGTTCCGGTGGCCGAGTCGGTCGACTCCAAGCTCGCCGACGGGCGCCTCGACGGCTACCAGTACGCCGATATGCCCGACGACCGCGACACCTGGCGGCTGGTGCTGCGCGGGCTCGACGAGACGGCGTCGACCCACTACGGTGCACCCTCGTTCGCCGACGCCGATATCACCACCCGCGAGGCGATCGTCGACAAGTTCTCCCAGGCCGAACTGCAGGGCGGAGTGTGGGAGAGCCTGAACGTCAAGCGCGCGTGGTCGGTGTGCATGCGAGCGACCTTGTCCGGCTTCTACTCCCACCCATGGGCGTGGAACGAGATCGGATTCGGCGGCCCGGCCTACCCGCGCGGTTTCATGCGCCTCGGCGGCGCCACCGGACCGGCCGCCGCGCGCGAACCATACGAGACCCGCGGTGCCACCGACGAGGATCCGGTGCAGATCGTGCGGAACGGGGAGTTGTGATGGGCGACATCTTGCGCGGTCTGTTAAAAGGAGCGGTCGAACCGAAGGACAACGATTCGCGATTCCTGCTCGACGTACACACGCGCGACCTGCCGGGCGAGAAAACCATGCGCCGCTATGCCGACGAGGACGAGGTCGATCTGGTTGTGGTGGGTGCCGGGGCCGGCGGTTCGGTGCTGGCGCAGCGGCTGGCCCGCGAGGGCTGGCGGGTCGTGATCCTCGAGGCCGGCCCGTTCTGGCATCCCGACGAGGACTGGGTGTCCGACGAGGCCGGCTCGCATGCGTTGTACTGGACCCAGAAACGCATCCTCGGCGGCGACGACCCTATCGAGCTGGGCAAGAACAACTCCGGGCGCGGGGTGGGCGGCTCGATGGTGCATTACGCCGGCTACACCCCGCGGTTTCACCCCAGCGACTTCGAGACCTACACCCGAGACGGGGTCGGGGCGGACTGGCCCATCCGCTACGAGGACATCCGCCGTCACTACGAGCAGGTCGAGCTCGAGCTTCCGGTGGCCGGGCAGAACTGGCCGTGGGGCGATCCGCATCGCTATCCCTTTGCCCCACATCCTATTTCGGGCGCCGCCGCTAAGATCTGGCGGGGCGCGCTCAAGCTCGGCATCGAGATGCGCGTCGGGCCCGTCGGCATCGTCAACGGCACCTTCGGCAACCGCCCGCACTGCATCTACCGTGGCTACTGCCTGCAGGGCTGCAAGGTCAACGCCAAGGCCAGCCCGTACGTCACGCACCTGCCCGATGCGCTGGCCCATGCCGTGGAGATCCGCGCCAACTGCATGGCCACCCGGGTCGAGCTCGACGAGAGCGGCGCCGCTCGGGGCGTGGTCTACTACGACGAGATCGGCGGCAAGGAGCGGCTGCAGCGCGCCAAAGTCGTTGCCGTTGCCGGGTATTCGATCGAAACGCCCCGCCTGCTATTGAACTCGGCCAGCGAACGCTTCCCGAACGGGCTGGGCAACAACGACGATCAGGTCGGGCGCTACGTGATGGTGCAGGGCGCCACCCAGTCCGCGGGCCGGTGGCCCGAGGAGGTCCGGATGTACAAGGCGCCGCCCCCGGAGGTGACCTCCGAACAGTTCTACGAGACCGACCTCTCCCGTGGCTTCGCCCGCGGCTTTGCCATCCAGACCGTGTCGCCGATGCCCATCGGATGGGCCGAACACGTGCTGGCCGACGGGCACTGGGGCCGCGCCCTACGGGAGTACATGCGCGACTACAACCATTGGGCCACCGTCGGCGTGCTCAACGAGCTGTTGCCACTGCCTGAGAATCGCGTGACGCTGGCCGGGGAGAAGGACCCGTACGGCATCCCGGTGGCCCGGTTCGACTACACGCTCTGCGACAACGACAAGGCCAACATGGCCTACTCCACCAAGGTGATCGCCGACATCCTGCACGCCGCGGACGCCCAGGACGTGCTCACCATCGAGCGTTACGCCCACCTGATCGGCGGCGCCCGTATGGGCACCAGGCGTGAGAACTCGGTTGTCGACTCCGATCAACGCGTCTGGGGCGTACCGAACCTGTTTCTCGCCGACGGCTCGGTGTGCCCGACGCAGGGCTCGGCGAACCCCGCGCTGACCATCATGGCGCTCGCCTCGCGGCTCGCCGAGCGGTTGGCCACCGGCAAGATCGACGCCACCGCCGGACGGAGGCCGTCAAAGGCGGGAGCCCGTGGCTGAGCAAACCATCGACATCGAGGCGGCGTTCCCGCCGCGGGTGCTGCGCGAGTACGCGCTCCTCGCCGACGGGGAGCGCGGCGCGCTGGTCGGCCCGCGGGGCGACGTCGCGTGGATGTGCGCGCCGGGCTGGGACTCCGACGCCGTCTTCTCCAACCTGATCGGAGGCAACGGGGTGTACGCGATCACCCCGACCGATGTGCGGCACGTGTGGGGTGGCTATTACGAACCCGGGTCGTTGATCTGGCGCAATCGGTGGATCACCCGCGACAGCATCGTGGAGTGCCGCGAGGCACTGGCTTTTCCCGGCGACCCCGACCGGGTGGTGCTGCTGCGGCGCATCGTTGGTTGCCGCGGGACGACGCGGCTACGGGTGCTGTTGCAACCGAGCGCCGGGTTCGGCCGCCACGGCCCGGGGCGGCCGACCTTCGATAACGGGATCTGGAGCGGCCGGTCGGGAAAGTTGCGCTGGCGGTGGCTGGGCGGCCACGCCGCGCGTACCGTGCGCTCCGCACACGGCAGCAGGGAAGTGCTCAGTTGTGAGATCACCATCCGCGAGGGGCAGGAGCACGACCTCGTGCTCGAGTTCTCCGAGCGCGCACTGCCCGATCAGCCGCCCGATCCGACAATCAGCTGGGATGCCACCAACGACGCGTGGCACCGCCACGTCCCGCAGTTGAACTGCGCCATTGCGCCTCGCGACGGGCATCACGCGTACGCGGTGCTGCGTGGGCTGACCAGCAGCGGCGGCGGAATGGTCGCCGCCGCAACAATGAGCCTGCCCGAACGCGCGCACACCAACCGCAATTACGACTACCGCTACGCCTGGGTCCGGGACCAGGCGTATGCCGGTATTGCGGCGGCAGCCGCGGGGGCCACCGAGCTGCTCGACCGCGCCGTCGAGTTCGTCGGCGCGCGGCTGCTCGAGGACGGCCCGAACCTCAAGCCCGCCTACACCGTCACCGGCGGTCGCGTGCCCAGCGAACAAACTCTCGACCTGCCCGGCTACCCCGGCGGCAACGACAAGCTCGGCAACCGGGTCAACGAGCAATTTCAGCTCGACGTCTTCGGCGAGGCGCTGCAGCTGTTCGCGATGGCGGGATCCGTCGACCGGCTCGACGCCCAAGGATGGCGCGCGGCCCAGGCGGCGATCTCCGCCATTGAGAAGCGCTGGCGCGAGCCGGAGGCCGGAATCTGGGAGATCGATGATGAGCACTGGACGCAGTCCCGGCTGGCCTGTGTGGCCGGGCTTCGCCGCATCGCCAAGGTGGCCGGGGACGGCCCCGAGATTGCCGCGTGTACGTCACTGGCCGACAAGATCCTGGCCGAAACGGCCGCCAGCAGCCTGCACCGGCAGGAGGGATACTGGCAACGCAGCCCGCAACTGCACCAAGTCGACGCGTCGCTGGTTCTGCCGCCCCTACGCGGCGCCGTGCCAGTATCCGACCCGCGCACCCGCGCCACCCTCGATGCCGTTCGCCGCGACCTGACCCACGACGGATTCGTGTACCGCTTCCGCCACGACGAGCGTGACCTGGGTGATGCAGAAGGGGCGTTTCTGCTGTGCGGATTCATGATGGCGCTGGCCGAACACCATCTGGGTCATGGTCATTGCGCGATGCGCTGGTTCGAACGCAATCGCACCGCATGCGGTCCCCCCGGCCTGTTCTGCGAGGAGTACGACATCCAGCAGCGCCAGCTCCGCGGCAATCTGCCTCAGGCTTTCACGCACGCCTTGCTCCTCGAATGCACGGCGACGCTCACCGAAGAAGTGGACCACCGCGACTGATCCAGATCGACCGAAAGGACTCTCAATGACACAAACAGTCGTGATCACCGGGGCCAGCGCCGGCATCGGCCGCGCCACCGCCCAACAATTCGGACAGCGCGGCGCCAACGTCGCCCTGATCGCCCGCGGCGCCGCCGGGCTCGACGGCGCCGCACGCGACGTCGAGGCCGGCGGCGGCAAGGCGCTGGCCCTCCCGACCGATGTGGCGGACCACTCGGCCGTCGTCGCCGCCGCCGACGAGGCCGAATCCGCCTTCGGCCCCATCGACGTCTGGGTCAACGTCGCGTTCACCTCCGTGTTCGCGCCGTTCAGTGAGATCAGCGCCGAGGAGTTCAAACGCGTCACCGAGGTGTCCTACCTCGGGTACGTGCACGGCACCATGGCGGCGCTGGCGAAGATGCGCCCCCGCAACCGCGGCACCATCGTGCAGGTCGGTTCTGCGCTCAGCCAGCGATCGATCCCGTTGCAGTCGGCCTACTGCGGCGCCAAACACGCCGTCAACGGGTTCACCGAATCGGTGCGCTGCGAGCTGTTCCACGAGGGTTCGAAGGTGCGGATCACCGTCGTTCAGATGCCGGCGGTGAACACCCCGCAATTCTCCTGGGTGCTGTCCCGGCTCCCCCGCCATCCCCAGCCGGTGCCGCCGATCTACCAGCCCGAGGTGGCGGCCCGCGGCGTGCTGTACGCCGCCGATCATCCAGGGCGTAAACAATATTGGGTTGGGGATTCCACCATGGTGACGCTGCTGGGGCAGAAGTTCGTCGCGCCGCTGCTGGACCGCTACCTCGGCCGCACCGGATACGACTCACAACAGACCAAGGAACACGTCAGCCGCGACCGGCCCAACAACCTCTGGCAGCCATTGGATCAGGAGTCGGGCACCGACCACGGCCCGCGCGGCCAGTTCGACGACCAGTCGCACGCGCACAGCCCGCAGCTGTGGGCATCCCAGCACCCGGTCGTCAGCGGCACCGGCGCGCTGAGCGCGGCCGGGGTTGGTGCGTGGCTAGCGGCGCGGGCGGGGCGACGGTGGTGTCGATGACGCCCGAAGCGCGGATAGCGGAGGTCACCGCGCAGGTCTATGAAATCCCCACCGACGAACCGGAAGCCGACGGCACGCTGTCCTGGTCGTCGACCACGCTGGTGCTGGCCGAGGTTGCGGCCGACGGCCGACGCGGCATCGGCTATACGTATGCCGACGGGGTGTGCGCCAAGCTGATCGGCGGCAAGCTCGCCGGCGCGCTCACCGGACACAGCGCCGTCGACATCCCCGCACGATGGGGGTCGATGGTCAGGGCAATGCGCAACAACGGGCGGCCCGGGCTGGTGTCTTGCGCGATCTCGGCGGTCGACACCGCGTTGTGGGATCTCAAGGGCAAGCTGCTGGACCTACCGGTGTGCCGGTTGATCGGCATGGCGCACCCCGAAGTGCCGATCTACGGCAGCGGCGGTTTCACCACCTACGACGAGTCCACCACCCGCGCGCAACTCGAGCGCTGGGTCGACGAATGGAAGATTCCGCGCGTCAAAATCAAGATCGGTGAGTCATGGGGCTCCGACGTCAGCCGGGACCTGGATCGTATTGCGTTGGCGCGCAAGGTCATCGGCCCCGACGTCGAACTTTACGTGGACGCCAACGGTGGGTACCGCCGCAAACAGGCGATCCGGGTGGCCCACGCCATGGCCGACCACGGGGTCACCTGGTTCGAAGAACCCGTGTCCTCCGACGACCTGCCCGGGCTGCGCGAAGTGCGCGACCAGGTAAGCCCGGACGTCACCGCCGGTGAGTACGGCTACGACCTGGCCTACTTCAACCGGATGCTCGCCGCCGACGCGGTCGACTGCCTGCAGATCGATGTCACGCGCTGCGGTGGCATCACCGACTGGGTGCGCGCCGCCGCCGTGGCCGCCTCCTACAACGTGGACGTCTCGGGACACTGCGCTCCCAACCTGCACGCCCACGTCGCCAGCACCATCCCCAACCTGCGGCATTTGGAGTACTTCCACGACCACCACCGCATCGAACACATGCTTTTCGATGGCGCGTTGTCGCCCGAGGGTGGCGCACTACGGCCCGATCAGCATCGCCCTGGGTTCGGCCTGGAGTTCAAACACCAGGACGCCGAGCGTTACCGGACGGCCTGATTGTCGGGCGTTGCCCATTTGCCTCCCATGGCGAGGAATGAACGTGCGCAAAAACGGGAATCGATACGCCAAGGTTCTCACAAAGGGGATTGGGGAAACGCGCGATGACAGTGAACTCCAACGACGAAACCGTTGAGCGTCACGAGGCGCTGGTGTCTGACGTCGTCGCGGACAACGACCTGAGCGCCGTCGACCTGGTGCTGGGTCTCGGTGAGCCCCAGCGCGTCGGCAGATTCTGGTTCTACCTCGACGGCCATCGCTGGGAGTGGTCGGATGCGGTAGCGCGGATGCACGGCTACAAGCCGGGAAAGGTACAGCCCACCACCGAACTGCTGCTGCAGCACAAACATCCCGAAGACCGGGAGCGGGTGGCCGCCGTGCTGGACCGCGTGATGCAGGGAAAACCGTTCAGCAGCCGGCATCGGATCATCGATACCGCCGGCCGCACCCACTGCGTCGTCGTCGCCGGCGATCGGATGCTCGACGACAGCGGTGAGCTGGCCGGCACGTCCGGGTTCTACGTCGACGTCACCGACTCGCTGCACTCCGACATCACCAACGTCCTGTCGGCGGTGGCCGAGGCCCGGGCGCGCATCGAGCAGGCCAAGGGGGTGCTGATGACCGCCTACGACATCTCGGCCGAGCGCGCGTTCGACATTCTGGTGTGGCGTTCTCAGGAGACGAACCTCAAGCTGCGCGACGTCGCCAGCCGCTTTTTGGACGCCGTAGCGAGCAAGGCGTCGGCGGAAACACAGAGTCAGGTGGACCAGGCACTGCTGACCCTCGGCTAGCTGCGACAGTAGGGTCGGCCCGGTGGCGCACCTGCTTGGAGCCGAGGCCGTGCACCTGCAATATCCGACTCGGGTGGTCTTCGACTCGATCACGCTCGGGGTCAGCGACGGTGCGCGCATCGGCATCGTCGGGCGAAACGGTGACGGCAAATCCAGCCTGCTGCGGCTGCTGACCGGCCACCAACGACCCGATTCCGGCCGGGTCACCCAGCGCAGCGGGCTGCGGGTCGGCGCGTTGAGCCAGGCCGACACTTTGGAGCCGGACCATAGCGTGGGCTACACCCTGGTCGGTGAAGCGGCCGAACACCAGTGGGCCGGCGACGCGCGGGTGCGCGACGTGGTCGCCGGGTTGGTCTCCGACATCGCCTGGGCGGCAACGGTTGCCACGCTGTCCGGCGGTCAGCGCCGCCGGGTTCAGCTGGCCAGGCTGCTGGTCGGCGAGTGGGACGTCATCGCACTCGACGAGCCCACCAACCACCTGGACATCGAGGGCATCACCTGGCTGGCCGACCATCTGCGCCAGCGCTGGGCGCGCAACACCGGCGGCCTGCTGCTGGTGACCCACGACCGCTGGTTCCTCGACGAAGTCGCCACCACCATGTGGGAGGTGCATGACGGGATCGTCGAACCGTTCGACGGCGGTTACGCGGCCTACGTCCTGCAACGCGTCGAACGGGACCGGATGGCCGCCGTCGCCGAGGCCAAGCGGCAAAACCTGATGCGCAAGGAGCTGGCGTGGCTGCGCCGCGGGGCGCCCGCGCGCACCTCCAAGCCCAAGTTTCGGATCGAGGCGGCCAGCCAGTTGATCGCCGACGTGCCGCCGCTGCGCAACACCGTCGAGCTGGCCAAGCTGGCCACCGCCCGGCTGGGCAAGGACGTGATCGACCTGCTCGACGTGTCGGTCTCGTTCGGCGGTCGCCCGGTGCTGCGCGACGTGGAGTGGCGGATCGCCCCCGGCGAGCGCACCGGCATCGTCGGGGCCAACGGGGCCGGGAAGTCGACGCTGCTGGGCCTGATCGAGGGCACCATCACACCGGACACGGGCCGCGTCAAACGCGGCAAGACCGTGCGCCTAGCGGTGCTCGACCAGCAGGGCGATGCCCTGGCCCCGGTCGGCGGCGACCGGATCGCCGACGTGCTGGGCGGGCTGCAGGGCGGCTATCGGGTCGACGGCCGTGAGGTCACCCCGGCGCAGCTGCTGGAGCGCCTCGGGTTCGCCCGCGGCCAGCTGTCCGCCCGTGTCGAAGACCTCTCCGGCGGTGAGCGGCGGCGGCTGCAGCTGATGCTCACGCTGCTGTCCGAGCCCAACGTGTTGCTGCTGGACGAGCCGACCAACGACGTCGACACCGACACCCTGGCCGCGATGGAGGACCTGCTGGACTCATGGGCGGGCACCCTGATCGTCGTCTCGCACGACCGCTACCTGTTGGAGCGCGTCACCGATCAGCAGTACGCGGTGCTCGACGGCCGGTTGCGCCATCTGCCCGGCGGTGTCGACGAATATCTGCGGCTGGCCCATCAGCGGACCAGCGAGTCGTCCGCCGGATCGTCGCGGCCCACGGGGCCCGCAGAGCCGGCGTCACACGCGATGTCGGGCGCGCAACGCCGAGCGGCGGAAAAAGAGGTGGCCTCCCTCGATCGCCAGCTCGCGCGGCTGGCGGACCGCATCGAGGACAAGCACACGGAACTCGCGGCGCACGACCAGTCCGACCACGTCGGCATCACCCGGCTCACCCAAGAGTTGCGCGCCCTCGAAGACGAGGTCGCCGAGACGGAGAGCCGCTGGCTGGAGCTCTCCGAGCAGCTCGAATGAGCTTGACGCGCAGAGGTTTTCGTGATGCGGTCAGGAACTCAGTGCCAGCGCAGTAACACCAGTTCGGAGCCGAAGCCTGGACCCAGTGCGAGCATGAGCCCGGGGCTGCCGCTGGGCGGCGGTTTGGCGATGGTGTCGCGCAGGATATGCAGCACGGACGCCGACGAGAGGTTGGCGACTTCCCCCAGCGAGCGCCACGTCAATTCCTGTGCCTCCAAGGGCAGTTCGAGGCTCTTGGCGATCGTGTTGATCACCTTGGGGCCGCCCGGGTGGGTCACCCAGGCGCCGATGTCGTCCTTGGTCAGGCCATGTCCGGCGAGGAAACCCTTCACGTCGTCGGCGAGGTAACGGTCGATGACGTCCGGCAATTCGGGGGACATCACCAGTTGCATGCCGTCCGACCCGACGTTCCAGCCCATGATGTGCAGCGATTCGGGGTACAGACGGCTGCGCGAATCCACGATGTCGGGTCCTGCGGAATTGAGTTGCTCGGCGCGACGGTCGCCGACCGCGACCACAGCCGCGGCGCCGTCACCGAACATGGCCGTCCCGACCAGACCGGACACGGTCGGCCTGACCGTCGGAAAGGTGAGCGAACACAGCTCGACCGACACCAGGACGGCGACGCCGTCGGGGGCACCCCGCAGGTAATCGTGTAGCCGTCCGACGCCCGCCGCGCCGGCCGCGCAGCCCAGCCCGAACAGCGGGGCCCGGCGCACGTCCGGACGCAGGCCCAGCCGTCCGACGATCCGGGCATCGAGCGACGGGACCGCGATGCCGGTGACCGTGGTGGTGGCGATCATGTCGATGTCTTGCGGTTGCAGCCCGGCCTCGTCCAGGGCACCCAGCAGTGCGTCGCAGCCCAGCTTTACGGCTTTGTCGATGAAGATCTCGTTGGCCGCGCCGAAGTCGGTCAGCTCGCTGTATCGCTCGAGGGGCAGCACGAAGTGGCGGCCGTTGACCCTGGCGGCCGCGTGCAGTCGCCGGACGATGCCTTCGTGTTCTTGCAGTGCGGGCAATTCGACTAGCGCGTCGGTGATTTCGCGCTGGCTATACCGATGTGGCGGCAACGCGCCGAATACACCCGCGATGACGCTCATGGTCTACCCTCTTGATTGCCCAGCAGAATAGCTTCCCTTATTGCGGGAAAGTTTATGCGGTTCTGTTTGGTGGCGCAAAAGTCTCGCGTATTCAACACATGTCTAATCAGCGGGGCCTGGGTTCGCGTAATCTTCTCCGCCAGCACAGAATTCGTCATCCGGTGTCATCCTCGTCCGTCGAGCTGAGCGCCATCGCGATCAACGCCTCGGGGCTCAACGAGTCGATGTCGTCGGCACTGACATTTGCATCGGGGACGGGTGTTTCCGGCGTGCCGGCGAGCAATAGAAGTTTGTCGAGCAATCCGGTTCTTCGAAGCTCGCGCACCGGAATGTTGTGCAGCGCCGACCAAATTTTTTCCTCCTCCGATTCGCCCGCCTCGTCATGCAGGAGCTGCCGGCGTAGCTGGTCGGCCAGCGCGGCCGGCGTCGGGTAATCAAAGATCAGCGTTCGCGACAGAGCCAGGCCGGTATGACTGGTGAGCCGGTTGCGTAGCTCGACCCCGATCATCGAATCGAAGCCGAGGTCGGCGAAAGCGCGGTCGTGGTCGATGGCGTGGCCGCCCGGATGTCCCGACACCGCCGCCGCATGTTCGCAGACCAGCTCCACCAGCGCCCGTTGCTGGTCGTCGGGCGCAAGTGCGTGCAGCCGGTGCGCCAGGTCGGGCGTCCGAGTCGCCGTTGCGGGTGGAGACCCCGAACCGCCCGCACCCAGCCAAAACCTCTGCCGCGCAAAGCCATACGTTGGCAACTCGACCCGCCGCACGTTCAGCCCGGCGAACAGTCCCGGCCAGTTCGGGTTGAGGCCGCGGGTGAACAGCTGGCTCACCGCGCCCAGCAGCGATTCCGTCTCGGGCCGATCCTTGGCCATGGTGGGCACCGACATGGCCCGCTCGGTGCTCAGCGATTGGTCCACCGCCGCCGACAGCGAGGCGCCTGGACCCAGCTCCACGAAGAGTTCGGCGCCCGCCGCCTCGGCGGCGCGTACGCCCTCGAAGAAGCGCACCGGCGCAACGACATGCGCCGCCCAGTACTGGGGCGACCCGTACCCGATGCCGGCGACCCGCCCGGTCACGTTGGACACCAATCCGATTCGCGGTGCCCCCACCTCGATGCCGGCCTGCGCCGCGATGAATTCCGCCACCATCGGCTGCATCAGCGGCGAATGAAACGCGTGCGACACCGCCAACCGGTGGGCGCGCCGCCCCTCGTGCGCCAGCCGGTCCGCCAGCGCTTCCACCGGCGTCTGCGCGCCGGAAAGCACCACGGCGTCGGGGCCGTTGACCGCGGCGATACTCACCCCGTCGGTCAGCAACCCGGCCACCTCGGCCTCGCCGGCACCGACCGCCACCATCACCCCGCCGGCCGGCAATGCTGCCATCAATCGGCCGCGCGCCGCCACCATGCGCGCCGCATCCGCGAGCGACAGCACGCCGGCCACACATGCCGCCGCGATCTCCCCCACCGAGTGGCCCATCACCACGTCGGGCGCCACACCGAAGGACCGCCACAACGCCGCCAGCGCGATCCCGAGCACGAACAAGGCCGGCTGGGCAAACTCGGTGCTACGCAACAACTCCGGGTCGCTGCCCCACATCACCTCGCGCAGCGGCAGCCGCAGATGAGCGTCGACCGCCGCGGCGGCCTCGTCGAAGGCCCGGGCGAACACGTCGAACCGGTCATAGAGTTGCCGTCCCATCCCCAACCACTGCGACCCTTGACCCGGGAACACAAAGACGGTCTTGCCCGACGAGATCGCCCGGCCCACAGCCACATCCGGCGCTGACTCGCCCGCCGCGAGGGCCGCCAGACCGCGCGCCAGCGCCACACGATCGCCGCCGACCACCACCGCGCGGTGCTCGAAGGCCGTTCGGGTGCTGACCAACGACCAGGCCATGTCGAGTGGGCTCACATCGGCCCGGTCGGCCACATAAGCGGACAGCCGTTGCGCCTGGTTGACCAGTGCCTGCTCAGAGCGGGCCGACAATACCCATGGCAATGCCTCGGCTGCGGACCCGGGCGTTTGGGGGCACCTGGTGTCTTGTCGGATGGGGGTTTGCTCGACGATGAGGTGCGCGTTTGTGCCGCCCATTCCGAACGACGACACCCCGGCCCGTCGCGGATGGCCGACCGGCGACCACGGCTCCAGGGCGGTGTTGACCTGCAGCCCAAGGCTTTTCAGGTCGACATCCGGGTCAGCGTAGTTGAGGCTGGGCGGGATGGTGGCATGTTCGATCGCCAGTACGGCCTTGAGCAGGCCCGCGATTCCCGCGGCGGCTCCGGCGTGACCGATGTTGGTCTTCACCGATCCCACCCGCACCGGATCGTGGGCGCGCTCGGCGAAGACCTCCCCCAATGCCAGAGCCTCGATCGCGTCGCCGACCTTCGTCCCCGTGCCGTGAGCCTCGACGTAGTCGATATCGCTGCCCCGCAGGCCGGCATCGGCGAGCGCGCGCCGGATCACTTCGGCCTCACCGCGCGCCGACGGCACGGTCTGGGCGGTCGCGCTGTGCCCGGCGTTGCCGACGGCGCTGCCGCGAATGACCGCGCGGATGCGGTCACCGTCGTCGAGTGCCGACGGCAACGGCTTCAGCAGCACCAGCCCGCCGCCTTCACCGCGCACGTAGCCGTCGGCGCGCCGATCGAACGCATAGGTGTGACCGGACACCGATACCGCGCCGAATTCCCGCTCCAGCATAGTGAATTCGTCGGCGAGGTTGAGGTGGACCCCGCCCGCGATCGCCAGCGTCGACTGACCGGAGGCCACACTTTCGCAGCCGAGGTGCACCGCCACCAGAGAAGACGACTGGCCGGAATCGACGGTCATGCTCGGCCCCTGCAACCCGAAGGCATACGAGATGCGGTTGGCGATCATCGCTCGGCTGATCCCGGTGAAGGTGTGGTGGTCGAGGTTGTCGGTGAGATCTCGCAGTGTCAGCGCGGCGTAGTCATCGGTCATCGCCCCCAGGTACACCGAAATCTGTCTTCCCCGAAGCGTTTCCGGCACCAAGAAGGCGTCTTCGAACAGCTCCCAGCTCAGTTCGAGGGCCAGGCGTTGCCGGGGGTCCATCGCGCTCGCCTCACGCGGTGACAGGTTGAAGAAGTCGGCATCGAATTCGCCGGCGTCCTCGGTGAATTGAGTCGCCTCGCGCCCGTCGCGGATCAGGCCCCAGAACGCGCCGGGGCCGGCCGCGGCGGGGAACCTGCATGCCAGCCCGATGATCGCTACGTCTGTCGGCGGCAAGGTCAGGGGCCGACTTCGTCGTCGAGGATCGCGAAAAGCTGGCTCTCGGTGGCGGTGGAGATGTCGTCGTCGAACGCGTCCTCGGGGGCCAGCAGGAGCGGCGCCGGCGGCGGGCTCGTCACGGTGCTCAACAGGCTTTCCAGCCGGCTGATGAGCTGGGCCTTGTCGCCGGGTGGCAGATCGGGCTGGTTGAGCAGTGCCTGCAGCTCCCGGGCGATGTCGTTGAAGCGGGGCATTCGATCGGGCGGCGCGGCGGTAGCCCCTCCGGGGCCACTGCTGGCCAGCTGGGCCTCGAGGTGTTCGGCAAGCGCACCCGGTGTGGGCTGGTCGAAGATCAGCGTGGGCGAAAGAGTCAGCCCGGTGGCGATTTTCAGCCGGTTGCGCAGTTCGACGGCGGTCAGCGAATCGAAGCCGAGGTCGCCGAACGCGTCGTCGGCGTTGACGTCCGCGGTGCTGTGGCCCAGTACCGTGGCGGCGTTGCTGCAGACCAGTTCGACCAGTTCGCCGTGCCGCTGGTCGGGGGTCATGCCCTCCAGGCGCGCCCGCAGGCCCGTCAGGGACACCATGTCGGTGGGCTCCAGGACCCGACGTGCCGGCCGGGTGGCCAACTGGCTCAGCAACGGCGGCAGCGTGTCGCTGTGATGCGCCAGCGCTCCCCTGTCCAGCCGCGTGCCCACCACCATGGGGTGTTCGGTCAGCAACGCGGCGTCCAACAGGTCCAGTGCCTGCCGGGTGGACAACGCGCTCAGCCCGGCCCGGCTCATCCTGGCCTTGTCACGTTCACCGAGGTGTTGGGTCATCGTGGAGGTCTCTTCCCACATTCCCCAGGCCACCGACAGGCCCGGCAGCCCGTGAGCGCGGCGATGCGCCGCCAGCGCGTCGAGGAAGCTGTTGGCCGCGGCGTAATTCCCTTGCCCCGGTGCACCCACGATGCCCGCCATCGACGAAAACGCCACGAACGCCGACAAATCCAGCTCTTTGGTGAGCTCGTGCAGATGCCAGGCCCCGTCGACCTTGGACCGCAACACCGTGTCGATGCGCGCGGGCGTCAACGACGCGATCACCGCGTCGTCGAGCACGCCCGCCGCGTGGAACACCGACCGCAGCGGGTACCGTTCCGGAACCTGCGCCAGCAGTGCCGCGACGGCGTCTCGGTCGCCGACGTCGCACGCCAGCACGGCCACCGAAGCCCCCGCGTCGCGCAATTCTGCGACGAGCGCGGCGATGCCGTCGGCGCGTTCACCGCCGCGACTGACCAGCATCACGTGGGGCACCCGGTGCCGCTCGACGAGATGCCGAGCCAGCGCGGAACCCGCCATGCCGGTGCCGCCGGTGATCAGCGCGGTGCCGCCGGCCAGCCCGGCGGGCCCGTCCGGCATGGTGAGCACGACCTTGCCGATGTGGCGGGCCTGGCTGACGAACCGGTAGGCATCGGCGGCGCTGCGCGCGTCGAACGCCTTGACCGGCAACGGCGCCAGTACTCCTCCGGCGAATAACCCCATCAATTCCGCCAGCATCTCGGCGATGCGGTCGGGGCCGGCCTCCATGAGATCGAACGCGCGATACGTCACCCCGGGGTGGGCCGATGCGACGGCATCGGGGTCACGCAGATCGGTCTTGCCCATCTCGATGAAGCGCCCGCCGGGCCGCAGCAGGCGCAGCGACGCATCGTTGAATTCCCCTGCCAGAGAGTTGAGCACGACGTCCACACCGGCGGCGAATTTCTGCTCGAAATCGAGCGTGCGGGAATCGGCGATGTGCGCATCGTCGAATCCCATGGCGCGCAGGGTGTCCCACTTGCCGCGGCTGGCGGTCGCGAACACCTCCGCGCCCCGGTGCCGGGCCAGCTGTACCGCGGCCATGCCGACGCCACCGGTGGCGGCGTGCACCAGCACCCGATGCCCGGCGCGCAGGCCCGCCAGCACTGACAGCCCGTAATAGGCCGTCAAGAACACCACCGGCACGGCCGCGGCCTGAGCCATCGACCAGCCCTGCGGCGCCCGGGTCACCAACCGACGGTCGATGACCGCCTCGGAGCCGGCCAGCCCGAAAATCCCCATGACCGCGTCCCCGACGGCCAAATCCGTCACACCCGAGCCGAGCTCGGTGACGATTCCCGCGCCCTCGGCGCCCAACTGCGCGGCACCGGGGTACATGCCCAGCGCCACCAGCACGTCGCGGAAGTTCACCCCGGCCGCGGCGACCGTCACCCGCACCTGACCGGCCTCCGGTGACGCCGGCGCGGTCTCCTGCACCGCCAAATCCTCGAGCGTCCCCGCGTCGCCGGCGGCCAGGCGCCACACCGACGGCGCGTCGGGCAGCTGCAGCAGGGGTCGCCGATCGGCCGGTTTCAGCCGGGCGCTGTAGGCCACACCGTCGCGCACCACCAATTGCGGCTCGCCACAACCGATCACCGCCGCGACATCGAGAGTCCCGTCGGTATCGACCAGCACCACGCGGTCCGGGTGCTCGGCCTGGGCCGAACGCGTCAGCCCCCACACCGCGGCACCGGCCAGGTCCGCGACGTCCTCGCCCGCCAGGCCCACCGCCCCGCGGGTCAGCACCACCAGGACGCCGGCCGCCTCACCCGTCAGCCAGGGCTGCAGCACACCCAGGGCCTCGTGGGTCGCGCTGTAAACGGAGGTGAGCTCGCCCGAGCCCGCAAGCGGTGACTCCCAGACCGTGAAGTCCGCACCAGCCTCGTTGCCGGGCAGCGAGACCGGCGACCACACCACGTCGAGCAGCTCACCGCTGCCGGAGCGGGCCGCCCCGGCCGCGCTCAACTGCTCGGCCGAGACGGCGCGCGTCACCAGCTCGCGCACCGACAAGACGGGCAGCCCGGACGGGTCGGCCAACTCGACCGACACGGCGCCCGCACCGACCGGCGCCAGCCTGACCCGGACCCGCGATGCGCCGGCGGCGTTCAGGCTCACTCCCTGCCACGAGAATGGCAAGACGGTCGCGATCCGCTCGTCGGCCACTCCCAGCGCATGCAGCGCCGCATCCAGTACCACCGGATGGATGCCGAAGCCACCGGTCGATACCCCTGCCTGTTGTGGAAGCTCCACCTCGGCGAAAGTCTCGGTCCCCCTTCGCCATACGGCCCGCAATCCCTGAAAAGCCGGACCGTATCCGTAGCCCCGGCCCGCCAGGCCGTCGTACGCGCCGTCCACGGTCACCGCGTCCGCACCCGGCGGCGGCCACACCGACAGGTCGGCGCCCGGCACGGGCGCACCGTCGCTGAGCATCCCTTCGGCGTGCAGCACCCAATCGGATTGGGCGGCACGCGAATACACCGCGACCGAGCGCGTTCCGGCCTCGCCGGCCGCGGATACCACCACCTGAAGATGCACCACCCCGGCCGCCGGCACCGACAGCGGCGCGGACAGCGTCAACTCCTCGATCACCGAGCAGCCGAGCTCATCGCCGGCCCGCAACGCCAACTCGACGAAGCCGGCTCCCGGAAACAGCACCGTGCCGGCCACCGCATGGTCGGCCAGCCATGGCTGGGCGGCCAGCGATAGCCGGCCCGTCAACACCACACCGCCGGAATCCGGCCGGTCCACCACCGCGCCCAGCAGCGCATGTTCGGCCTCGGCCAGGCCCAGGCTGGCGATGTTGGCAGAACCCACCGAATCGCTGGATAGCCAAAAGCGGCGCCGCACAAAGGCATACGTCGGCAGCTCGATCCGCTGGGCGTTGGAGTCGGCGAACGCCGCTGCCCACCGCACGTCGGCCCCGGCGGTGAACAGCTGCCCCGCCGCCCGCAGCAGTGAGTCCACTTCGGGGCGGCCCTTGGCCATGGTCACCACCGTGGTCGCCCGGTCGGTCGTGAGGGATTGCTCCACCGCGGAGGTCAACGCCGCGCCCGGACCCACCTCCAGGAACGCACCGGCACCCAGGGATTCGGCGAGTTGCACCCCGTCGACGAATCGCACCGGCTTGCGCACGTGGTCGACCCAGTAACCGACGGTCCCATAGTCGGGGCCGGCCGGTTGCCCTGTCACGTTGGACACCAGGGCGACTCGCGGCTCGCCCGCCGCCACCCCGGCCGCCACCGCCGCGAAGTCCTCCATCATGGGCTCCATCAACGGCGAGTGGAACGCGTGCGAGACCGCCAGCCGGTGCACCCTCGCGCCGCCGGCGGCCAGCCGGTCCGCGATCGCCGCCACCGCGTCGTGCGCACCGGAGAGCACCAGCGATCGCGGTCCGTTCACCGCAGCGATGCTCACGGCTCCGTTGAGCCACGGGGCCACGTCCGCTTCCGTCGCGGTCACGGCGACCATCACGCCGCCGGCGGGCAGCGCGGCCATCAACCGGCCGCGCGCCGCCACCAGCCGTGCCGCATCGGGCAGCGACAGCGCCCCGGCCACGCACGCCGCTGCGATCTCCCCCACCGAATGGCCGATCACCACATCAGGTGTCACACCGAAGGACTGCCACAACGCGGCCAACGCGATCTCCACGACGAACAGCGCCGGCTGGGCGAACTCCGTGCTCTGCAGCAACTCTGGGTCGCTGCCCCACATCACCTCGCGCAGCGGCAACCGCGCGTGGGGGCCGACCGCCGCGACGGCCTCGTCGAAAGCCTGGGCGAACACGGGGAAACGCTCATACAGCCCGGCGCCCATCCCGAGCGACTGCGAGCCCTGGCCCGGAAAGACGAACACCCGCTTGCCCGCCGCCCGCGTCCGACCGACCAGCACGCCCGGGTCCGGCCGCCCGGACGCCAGCCCGGCCAGCCCCGCCGCCAGAGCCTCGCGGTCCGCACCCACCAGCACCGCGCGATGCTCGAAGGCGGCCCGGCTGGTCGCCAGCGACCAACCCACGTCGACCGGCCGCAGGTCCTCGTCGGCGCTGAGCCGATCCAGCAGGCGTTGCGCCTGACCGGCCAACGCCTCGGAGGACCGAGCCGAAACCACCCACGGGATCACCGGATTCGGTGTCTCCGTGACCGGTTCGGGTTCGCTGTCGAGTGGCGCGGGAGCCTGCTCGACGATCACGTGCGCGTTGGTGCCGCTGATCCCGAACGACGAGACGCCGGCCCGCCGTACCCCGCCGCGATCGGGCCACGGCCGCGGCTCGGTCAACAGCGACACCGCGCCGGCCGACCAGTCCACGTGCGGCGACGGGATGTCGACGTGCAGCGTCTTGGGCAGCACCCCGTGCCGGATCGCCTGAATCATCTTGATCACCCCGGCCACCCCCGCCGCGGCCGAGGTGTGCCCGATGTTCGACTTGATCGACCCCAACCACAGCGGCCGGTCCGCCGGGCGGTCCTGACCGTAGGTCGCCAGCAGGGCCTGGGCCTCGATGGGATCCCCGAGCACCGTCCCGGTTCCGTGGCCCTCGACCACATCCACGTCCGCCGCCGCCAGCCCGGCGTTGGCCAACGCCGCCCGGATCACCCGCTGCTGCGACGGCCCGTTCGGCGCGGTCAACCCGTTCGATGCACCGTCCTGATTCACCGCGGTGCCGCGCAACACTGCCAAGACGGGATGCCCCAGGCGCCGCGCGTCGCCCAGCCGCTCCAGCACCAGTACACCCGCGCCCTCCGACCACGAAGTCCCGTCCGCCGCACCGGCATACACCTTGCAGCGGCCGTCGGGAGCCAGCGCGCGCTGGCGGCTGAACTCGACGAAGGCCGCGGGGGTGGCCATGACCGTCACCCCACCGGCAAGCGCCAGATCGCATTCCCCGGACCGCAGCGACTGCGCGGCCAGATGCATGGAGACCAACGACGACGAACACGCGGTGTCCACCGACACCGCCGGGCCTTCCAGGCCCAACACATAGGACACCCGGCCCGACGTCACGCTCAGCGTCGAGCCGGTCAGCCCGTAGCCCTCGAGTTCGCCCTTCACCTCGCCGCCATACCCGGCGTGAATGACCCCCGCGAACACTCCGGTCGCCGAGCCCCGCAGCGTGAATGGGTCGATGCCCGCCCGCTCCAAGGCTTCCCAGCAGATCTCCAGCATCATGCGTTGCTGGGGATCCATCGCCAGCGCCTCGCTGGGCCCGATGCCGAAGAATCCGGCGTCGAAGTCGCCCGCGTCTTGCAGGAAGCTGCCCTGGCGGGTGTACATCTTCCCCTTGGTATCGGGGTCGGGGTCATACAACCCTTCGACGTCCCAGCCGCGATCGGCCGGGAAGTCCGACACCGTGTCGCGGCCCTCGATCACCAATTGCCACAGGTCTTCTGGCGTTTCGACTCCGCCGGAGTAGCGGCACGCCATGCCCACCACGGCGACCGGCTCGGAAAGCCGGCCCTCCAATTCCGCGACGCGCCGCCGGGTCCGCCGGAGATCCGCCGTGAGGCGTTTCAGGTAGTCGACGTGCTGCGTGGTGCCCGGCATCGTTGCTCCTTGCGGGGTGTCAGCGGCCGAGTTCTTCATCGAGGATCGCAAAGAGTTGGCTTTCGGTGGCGGCGTCGAGGTCATCGTCGAGGTGCTCGACGTCGGAAAGATCGCCCGGCGCAAGCGCGGCGAGCAGGTTGTGAATGCGGGCCCGCAGCACCGACTTGTCGTCGGCATTCCAATCGGGCGCCCCGAGCAGCGCCTGCAGTTCCCGGGTGATGTCGTTGAAGCGACCCATCAGGTTCGGCTGATCGTCGCCGCCGACGGTGCCGGCCAGTTGGGCGTCCAAATGCGTGGCCAGCGCGGTGGGTGTCGGATAGTCGAAGATCAATGTCGGTGAAAGGGTAAGGCCGGTAGCGTTTTTGAGGCGGTTGCGCAGTTCGACCGCGGTCAGTGAATCAAACCCCAGTTCCTGGAAGGCGCGGCCGGCGTCGATGTCGGCCGGATTGGGCACGCCCAACACCATCGCGGCGTTGCCGCAAACGAGGTCGATCAGCTCGCGCTGCCGCGCCTCGGGACTCAGGCTGTGCAGACGCGTCGACAGCCCGCTTGTTGAGCCGGCGACGTCCGCGTCGTCGATGACGCGTCGGGTCGGCCCGGCCACCAGTTCCCGCAGCAGTCCGGGCAGCGCGGCGATGTTCTCGGACAGGGCGGCCCGGTCCACTCGGGCGGCAACCAGCAGCGGGCTGTCGGCCAGCATCGCGGCGTCGAACGCCGCCAGCGCCTGCTCGGTGGACAGCGGCGCCAACCCGATCCTGCTCATCCGGGCCCTGTCGCGATCGCCAAGGTGCGCGGTCATCGCCGAGGCCTGCTCCCACAGGCCCCAGGCAAGCGACAGGCCCGGAAGTCCCTGGGCGCGCCGATAGGCGGCCAGCCCGTCGAGGAAACTGTTGGCCGCCGCGTAGTTGGCCTGACCCGGTGTCCCCACGATCCCGGCCATCGACGAAAACACCACGAACGCCGAGAGATCCAGGTGCCGGGTGAGCTCGTGCAGGTTCCAGGCCCCGTCGACCTTGGCCCGCAGTACCGCGTCCAGCCGATCCGGGGTCAGCGACGAGAGCAACCCGTCGTCGAGAATGCCCGCTGCGTGCACGATTCCACGCAGCGGGTACTGCGCCGGTATCTCGGCCAGCATCGCCGATGCCGCGTCGGGGTCCGCGACATCACAGGCCACCACCGACACCTGCGCGCCGGCCGCTTGCAGCCCGGCCACCAGGTCGGCCACCAGGTCGGCGGCCCGGGCGCCGGTGCGGCTGACCAGCACCACGTGGGCCACTGCGTAACGGTCGACGAGGTGGCGGGCCAGCGCCGAACCGGCCATCCCGGTGCCACCGGTGATCACCACGCTGGCCCCCACCAGCCCCCCTCCGCAGCCACTGAGCACTTCGCCCGGCCCCGATGGGACGGTCAGCGCGACCTTGCCGACGTGGCGTGCCTGGCTGACATACCGATAGGCCGCCGAGGCACAGCGCACGTCGAAGGTCTTCAGCGGCAACGGTTTCAACGTTCCGTCCGCCAACAGTCCCACGATCTCTGTCAGCATGGCGGCGGTGCGGTCGGGGCCGGCCTGCATCAGGTCGAACGCCCGGTACCGCGCTCCCCGATAGCGCTCGGCGACGTCGCGCGGATCGCGCACGTCGGTCTTGCCCATCTCGATGAACCGTCCGCCGGGAGCCAACAGCCGCAACGACGCATCGGTGAGTTCGCCGGCCAGGGAGTTGAGCACGACGTCGAACCCGGCACCCTGCGTGGCCGAGAGGAATTTCACCTCGAATCCAGTCGTGCGCGAATCGCCGATGTGGTCGTCGTCGAAACCCATCGCGCGCAAGGTGTCCCACTTACCGCGGCTGGCGGTGACGAACACCTCGGCGCCCCAGTGCCGCGCGAGCTGCACCGCGGCCATGCCCACCCCGCCGGTGGCGGTGTGCACCAAGACCCGCTCGCCGGCGCGCAGCCCGCCCAGCACCGATAGGCCGTACAGCGCCGTCAGGAAGACCACCGGCACCCCCGCGGCCGCGACCAGCGACAGTCCCGGCGGCACCGGTGTCACGACGCGCTGATCCACCACCGCCTCGGAACCGACGACCCCAAGCAATCCCATCACCGCGTCGCCGACGGCCAGACCGGTCACGTCGGGCCCCACCTCGACGACCACACCGGAGCCCTCGGCTCCCAGCTGGCCACCACCCGGGTACATCCCTAGGGCCACCAGGACATCGCGGAAGTTCACTCCGACCGCGGTCACCGCCACCCGCACCTGCCCGCCGGCCAGTTTCCTTCTCGGGCACGGGCTTACGACCAGGTCCTCAAGCGTGCCCTCTCCGCCCGCATCCAACCGCCAGCCCGCGGAAGGGAGCCCGATCGCGCCGCGCACCGGCCGCAACCGCGCCGCATACGCCACACCCTGACGAATCACGACTTGCGGCTCGCCACACTCGATCACCGCGCCGACGTCCAGGGAGCCGTCGGAGTCGATCAGCACCACCCGGCCCGGGTGCTCGGCTTGCGCCGAGCGCACCAGGCCCCACACCGCGGCGCCGGCCAGGTCCGAAACGTCTTCCCCGGCAAGGGCGACCGCCCCGCGGGTCTGCACGGCCAGCATCGCGCCGCTTTCGTCACGCAACTCCGATTGCAGCTCGGCCAATATCTCGGTGGCCGCGGCGTGTACCGCCTTGACCACGTCGCCGCCATGATCGCCAAGCTCCCACACCTTGGCCTCGGCGCGGCCCTCGCCGCCGCCCAGGGCGATCGGCGACCACGTCACGTCGAGCAATCCCGCGGAGCGCTGCGCGGGAGCCGCCGCCGTCAACTGCCCGGCGGAGACCGGGCGCATGGCCAGCGATCGCACCGTGAGCACCGGAAGTCCCGCCGCATCGGCCAATTCCACCGAGACCGAGCCGGCACCGGCCGGCGCGATGCGGACCCGCGCCCGCGCCGCACCCGATGCGTGCAACGACACGCCCTGCCACGAGAACGGCAACACGGTTTGGTCCTGCTCGGCGGCGACGCCGATCGCCTGCAGCGCGGCATCCAGGAGCACGGGGTGCACTCCGAAGCCGCCGTCCTGGGCGCCGGCCTCGGGCACGGCGACCTCGGCGAAGATCTCGTCCCCGCGCTGCCACATGGTGCGAAGACCCTGAAAAGCGTCCCCGTATTCGTAGCCCCGTTGCGCCAACCCCGCGTAGGCGCCGGTGACGTCCAGTGCGGTCGCCCCGGCGGGCGGCCAGACCGAAAGGTCCGCGGCCGGTGTCACCGTGCCGGGCCGCAGCACGCCCTCGGCATGCAACACCCAGTCCGAATCCGGCGCAGCGCCAGCCGAATACACCGACAACCGCCGCGCACCCGACTCGTCGGCCGCGCCGACCACCAGCTGTACCTGTACACCCTCGGAGGCCAACAGCAACGGGGCCGACAAGGTCAGCTCGTCGAGCACCCCGCAACCCACCTCGTCACCCGCGCGGATGGCGAGCTCGACGAACCCGGCCCCCGGGAACAAGACGGTTTCGCCCACCGCATGATCGGCCAGCCACGGGTGGACCACCGTCGACAACCGGCCGGTCAGCACCACACCGCCGGAATCGGGCCGTGGTACCACGGCACCGAGCAACCCGTGCTCGGCGGCCGCCAGCCCCAGGGTGGCGGCGTCTTGTGACCCCGCCGAGCCGCCCGACAGCCAAAAGTGTTGGCGGACAAACCCGTACGTCGGCAGGTCGACGGCCCGGCCGCCCAGGCCGGCCATCGGGGCGCGCCAGTCCACGGCCACGCCCGCGACGTGGGCCTGGGCGACCGAAAGCCAGAATCGGTCCAGGCCACCGTCATCGCGGCCCAGCGTCGGGATGACGCACGCCCGTTCGCTGTCGGGCACGGTTTCTTCGATGGCGGCCATCAGCACGGGGTGCGGGCTGGATTCGATGAACGCTTGATAGCCCGCGTCGCACGCGCGGCGTACCGCCCGCTCGAACTGCACGGTGTGCCGGATGCTTCGGAACCAGTAGGCGGCGTCCAGGCCCGCGGTGTCCATCGGCTCACCGGTGACGGTGGAGAAGAAGGCGACCGCGCAGGACCGCGGCTCGAGGCCGTGCAGCGCGCCGGCCAGCGGCTCGCGAATCGCGTCCACCTGAGCGGAATGCGATGCGTAGTCGACGTCGATCCGGCGGGCGCGAATGTTCTCGGCTTCGCACCGTTGCATCAGCTCGGCCAGTGCGTCCACCTCGCCGGACACCACCACCGCCGCAACTCCGTTGACCGCCGCGATGTTCAGTCGCTCGCCCCAGCCGGCGATCAGCTGCTCGGCGCGCGGCAGACCGCACGCCAGCGACACCATGCCGCCCCGGCCCGACAACTGCACCAGCAGCCGGCTGCGCAGCGCTACCACCCGGGCGGCGTCTTGCAGCGACAGCGCTCCCGCCACGTAGGCCGCCGCGATCTCGCCCTGCGAATGGCCGATCACCGCATCGGGAACCACCCCCACGGAGCGCCACAGTTCGGCCAGCGACACCATCATCGCCCACAGCGCCGGCTGCACCACGTCCACCCGGTCCAATCCGGGAGCGTCCGGGACGCCGCGGATCACGTCGATCAGTGACCAGTCGACGTACTCGGCGAGCGCGTGAGCGCAGCGCTGCAGCTGCTCGGCGAACACCGTTGAACTGTCCAGTAATTGAGCGCCCATGCCTGCCCATTGCGAGCCCTGGCCGGGGAACACGAACACCGTCTTGCCCACCGGCTGCGCCCGGCCCGACACCAGGCCGGCGCCCTGCTCGCCGGCCGCCAATGCCGCCAGGCCACGCAGCAACTGCGCGCCGTCGGCGCCCACGACGACAGCCCGGTGCTCGAAGCTCGACCGCGTCGCGATCAGCGACCAGCCCACGTCCAGCACCCGCGTCCCGGGATCGGCCTTCACGCGGGCCAGCAGCCGCGCGGCCTGATTGGCCAGCGCCTCACCCGAGCGGGCCGAAAGCACCCACGGCACCACCACGTCATCACCTAGGCAGCTGCCGTCTTCCTGTTCCGGGACGTACTGCTCCACGATGACGTGCGCGTTGGTGCCGCTGATGCCGAAGGAGGAGACTCCGGCGCGGCGCGGGCGGTCCATCGCCGGCCAGGGGCGCTGCTCCGTCAGCAGCGATACCGCCCCGGCCGTCCAATCCACGTGCGGCGTCGGCTCATCCACGTGCAACGTCTTGGGCATCACCCCGTGGCGGACCGCCTGCACCATCTTGATCACCCCGCCGGCACCCGCGGCCGCCGAGGTATGGCCCATGTTCGATTTGATCGAACCCAGCCACAGCGGCCGATCCGCCGGGCGGTCCTGCCCGTAGGTCGCCAAAACGGCTTGCGCTTCAATGGGATCCCCGAGCGTGGTGCCCGTCCCATGACCCTCGACCACATCGACGTCGGCCGTGCCCAGCCGCGCGTTGGCCAGCGCCGCCCGGATCACCCGTTGCTGCGACGGCCCGTTGGGTGTCGCCAGGCCATTAGACGCGCCGTCCTGATTCACCGCGGACCCGCGTATCACGGCCAGCACCTGATGCCCGTGTCGCCGGGCGTCGGCCAGCCGCTCCAGCGCCAGCACACCGACGCCTTCGGAAAACCCGGTGCCGTCGGCCGCACCCGCGTACGCCTTGCACCGACCGTCGGCGGCCAGCGCGCGCTGCCGGCTGAACTCGACGAACATCGCCGGTGTGGCCATCACCGTCACCCCGCCGGCCAGCGCCAGATCGCACTCGCCGGAACGCAATGACTGCGCCGCCAGGTGCAGGGCCACCAACGACGACGAACACGCCGTGTCCACCGAGACCGCCGGGCCTTCGAACCCCAGCGAATAGGCCACCCGGCCCGAAGCCACGCTGAGCGTCGAGCCGCGCAGGCCGTATCGCTCCAGGTGTCCCGGGACTCGTCCCTGCCCCCCGTAGGAGCCGTGGAATATCCCGGCGAACACACCGGTCGCCGAGCCGCGCAGGGTGGCGGGGTCGATCCCGGCCCGCTCCAACGCCTCCCAGGACACCTCGAGCAGCAGGCGCTGTTGCGGGTCCATGGCCAGCGCCTCGCTGGGGGCGATCCCGAAGAACGCGGCATCGAAATCGGCGACGTCCGAGAGGAACCCGCCGCAGCGCGCGTAGGACTTGCCCACGGCGTCGGGATCCGCGTCGAACAGCCCGGTCAAGTTCCAGCCACGGTCTGCCGGGAACTCCGAGACCACATCGCGGCCGTCAACTACCATCTGCCACAACGCCTCTGGTGAATCGACGGCGCCCGGGTAGCGGCACGCCATGCCGACCACCGCCACCGGTTCGGTCGCCGCCGCCAGGTACTGGCGGTTCTCGCGCTTGAGTCGTTCGGTTTCTTTCAGCGATTGGCGAAGAGCCTTGATTAGCTCTTCGGTGTTGCCGTTCATCGCCAGGCGGCCTCTCGTGTCACTCACAGCGGTACTCCCGCGATGGGTCTGTCCCACGCCGGCCGGGTCCCATCGCCACAAACTCTCAAGCCCAAAAAGCGACGCCTTACCGTAGAAGTGCACGGGCGAAAATCAGTGCCACCGCAACAACACCAATTCGGAACAGAATCCCGGACCCATGGCGAGCATCAGGCCGGGGCTCTCACTCGGCGGCGGCTTGGCCATGGTGTCGCGCAGGACATGCAACACCGACGCCGATGACAGGTTGCCGATCTCGCCGAGCGAACGCCAGGTGAGTTCGAGGGCCTCGGGCGGCAGGCCGAGCGCCGCATTGATGGCCTCGATGACCTTGGGGCCGCCGGGGTGGCTCACGAAGGCGCCGATGTCGGCCGTGGTCAAGCCGTGCGCCGCGAGGAACTGGGTGACATCGGCTTCGATGTACTGCTCGACGACGGCCGCGACGTCCTTGGACAGCACCAGCTCGAAGCCGGTGGCGCCCACGTCGAAGCCCATGGTGCGCAGCGAATCGGGATACAGGTGGCTGCACGAGTCCAGGACGGTGGGTCCGCTGGGGGCCAGTTGTTCGGCGCGCCGCTCGCCGACCGCCACCACCGCCGCGGCCCCGTCGGCGAACAGGGCACTGCCGACCAGGCCGGCCAGCGACGGCGAGTATCCGGGATAGGTCAGCGAGCAGAGCTCGACGGAGATCAGGGCGGCCACGGCGTCGGGCGCGCCGCGCAGGTAGTCGTTCACGCGGGCCACGCCCGCGGCGCCGGCGACGCACCCCAGGCCGAACAACGGCACCCGCCGCACGTCGTCACGCAGGCCGAGCTGCGCGGCGATCCGGGCGTCCACGGAGGGCACGCTGAGGCCGGTGACGGTGGTGGTGATGAGCACGTCGACGTCGCGCGGCCGCAGGCCCGCCTCATCGAGGGCACCGGACAGCGCCTCACAGCCCAGCTTCACCGCGTGCTCGGTGAAGATCCGGTTCGCCATGCCGAAGTCGGTCAGGGCGGGGTACTGCTCCAGCGGCAGCACCAGGTGGCGGCTGCCGACCTTGGAGCTTGCATGCAGCTGCCGGACGATGTCTTCA
Source organism: Mycobacterium sp. 852002-51971_SCH5477799-a (assembly GCF_001667145.1). Taxonomy (GTDB): domain Bacteria; phylum Actinomycetota; class Actinomycetes; order Mycobacteriales; family Mycobacteriaceae; genus Mycobacterium. The sequence goes on along the minus strand of NZ_LZIF01000075.1, from coordinate 135,845 downwards.
TAGCCCTCGAACTCCGGGATGCTGACGAAGAAGTCGGTGAGCTCACGCTGGGAGTATCGGTGCGGCGGCAACGCACCGAAGACGCCGGCGATGACGCTCATTGTTCTTCCACCCCTTGATGACGAGGACCCGGCCCCAACCGTTCAACCGGATCGCTTCGAGCCCGAAGTCTAGTCTGCCTGTCACGACCCGTCAGGGAAACAAGCTCACCTCAATCGGCGTCGCGCAGCTGGCTTTTGAGCCTATCGGCGCTGGCCAGGACGGTTTCGATCTGCTCGGCGACCCGAACCGGCGCGGTGCCGCCGCGCGCGTCGCGGGAAGCCACCGAGCCCTCGATCGTCAACACCTCACGGACCTGTGGCGTGAGATCACCGCTGATGGCGGCCAGTTCGTCGTCGGTCAGCTCGTCGAGTCCGACGGACCGCTGCTCGGCGGCGCGCACCGCGGCCCCGGCGGCCTCGTGGGCGGACCGGAACGGCACCCCCTGTCGCACCAGCCATTCGGCGATATCGGTGGCCAGCGTGTAGCCGGCCGGCGCCAGGGCGGCCATCCGTTCGACATCGAACGTCAGGCTGCCCACCAGCCCGGCCATCGCCGGCAGCACCAGCTCGAGCTGGGCGACCGAATCGAACACCGGTTCCTTGTCTTCCTGCAGGTCACGGTTGTAGGCGAGCGGCTGCGCCTTCAGTGTGGCCAGCAGGCCGGCCAGGTTCCCGATCAGTCGCCCGGACTTGCCCCGAGCCAGCTCGGCGATGTCGGGATTCTTCTTCTGCGGCATGATCGAGCTGCCGGTCGACCACGAATCGTGCAGGGTGGCGTAGCCGAATTCCGTCGAGCTCCACAGGATGATGTCCTCGGCCAGGCGGGACAGGTCGACACCGATCATGGCGAACACGAAGGCGGCCTCCGCCGCGAAATCCCGGGAGGCCGTCGCGTCGATGGAGTTGTCGGCCGCAGTGGTGAAACCGAGCTCCGCGGCGATCGCGTCGGGGTCCAGCCCCAGCGACGAGCCGGCCAGGGCGCCCGAGCCGTACGGGGACACCCCGGCGCGCCTGTCGAAGTCGACGATCCGGTCGACGTCGCGCAGCAGCGGATGGGCGTGCGCCAGCAGGTGGTGGGCCAACAGCACCGGCTGCGCGGCCTGCATGTGAGTCTTGCCCGGCATGATGGCGCCGGGGTGGGCGGCGGCCTGGGCGGCCAGCGCGCCGACGACGTCCAGAGCCGCGGCGGCAACCCGGCGCACCGCGTCGCGCAGCCACATCCGGAACAGCGTGGCCACCTGGTCGTTGCGCGAGCGGCCGGCGCGCAGCCGGCCGCCCAGGTCGGGGCCGACCCGGTCGATCAGTCCGCGTTCCAGCGCCCCGTGCACGTCCTCATCGGTGACCAGAGGTGCGAAGCTGCCGTCGGCGACGTCCTCGGCGAGCTGGTCCAAGCCGGCCAGCAGCCCGTCGCGCTGCTCTTCGTTCAGCAGCCCGGCCCGGAACAGGATCACGGTGTGGGCCCGCGAGGCGACGATGTCGTAGGGGGCCAGCACCCAGTCGAAGTGGGTGGATTTGCTCAGCGCGGCCAGCGCGTCCGACGGGCCGTCGGCGAACCGCCCGCCCCACAGTGACCCCTCGCGAGTGCTCACGCTTCGGCCGGGCCCTTTGCGGTCTGGTCCCGGCGGGACGCGATCTTCGAGGACAGCCCGTGCACGTAGACGAAACCCTTTGCGGCCGACTGGTCGAAGCTGTCGCCCTCGTCGTAGGTGGCCAGGTTGAAGTCGTACAGGGATTCCGCGCTGCGCCGGCCGTTGACCGCGATGTGGCCGCCGTGCAACACCATTCGCACTTCACCCGACACGTGCTCCTGGGTCCTGGCGACGAAGCTCTCCAGGGCGTCCTTGAGCGGTGAATACCACAGCCCGTCGTAGACCAGCTCGGCCCAACGTTGATCGGTGTTCCGCTTGAACCTGCCCAGTTCCCGCTCCAGCGTGACGTGTTCGAGCTCGGTGTGCGCGGTGATGAGCACCATGGCGCCGGGCGCCTCGTAGATCTCGCGGCTCTTGATCCCCACCAGCCGGTCCTCGACGACGTCGAGGCGGCCGACGCCCTGGGCGCCCGCGCGGGTGTTGAGCTCCTCGATGGCACCAAGCACGGAGACACGCTTGCCGTCGATCGTCACGGGCACGCCGCGTTCGAACCCGACGATCACCTCGTCGGGCGTGCTCCAGTTCAGCGTGGGGTCCTCGGTGTACGCGTACACGTCCTTGGTGGGCGCGTTCCAAAGGTGTTCCAGGAAGCCCGTTTCCACCGCACGGCCCCACACGTTCTGGTCTATGGAGAACGGCGAGCGTTTGGTCACGTTGATCGGGATCGCGTTCTCCTCGGCGAACGCGATCGCCTTCTCCCGCGTCCAGGCGTAGTCACGCACCGGCGCAAGCACCTCGAGATCGGGTGCCAGCGAACCGAATCCGACCTCGAACCGGACCTGGTCGTTGCCCTTGCCGGTGCAGCCGTGGGCGACGATGCTGCCGCCGTGCTCGCGCGCCGCCGCCACCAGGTGCTTGACGATCAGCGGCCGGCTGATCGCCGACACCAGCGGGTAGCGGTCCATGTAGAGGGCGTTGGACAGGATCGTGGGCAGGCAGTACTCGTCGGCGAACTCGTCGCGGGCGTCGACGACGACGGCTTCCACCGCGCCGCAGTCCAGGGCGCGCTGGCGAATGACCTCCATGTCTTCGCCCCCCTGGCCGAGGTCGATCGCCACCGCTACGACCTCACGGCCGGTCTCCTTGCCGATCCAGCTGATGGCCACCGAGGTGTCCAGGCCGCCGGAATACGCCAGGATGACGCGTTCTGACATAAATCTCCTTAGGTTGAAACGCTTACGTGAGTTTTTCCAGGGTGGCGGCCAGCTCGGCGCCGGTCATCGGCTCTCGAGCGGCCACGAAGACGGTGTCATCGCCGGCGATGGTGCCGACGACGTACGGTAGCGCCGCGCGGTCGATGGCGCTGGCCAGATAGTCGGCGGCGCCCGGCGGGGTGCGCAGCACGGCGAGGTTGGCGCTGGCGTCGGCGGACACCAGCAGTTCGCTCAGCAGCCGGGACAGCCTTGCGGTGCCGCCGGATACCCCGCGCACCGGGTTGCCGTCCTCGGGCACCATGTAGACCCCGACGCCGCCGTCGGCGCCGCGCAGCTTCACCGCGCCCAGCTCTTCCAGGTCGCGCGACAGGGTGGCCTGGGTGACGTCGATGCCTTCGTCGGCCAGCAGCGCGGCCAGTTCGCTCTGGCTGCGCACCTCGGCCGACGACAGGATGGCCACGATGCGCGCCTGCCGGCCGGCCCGGGTGGTTTCGGGTGTGGTCTTCGAGCGGGTCACGAGCGGCGCTCCAAAAGCCATGCCAGCAGCGCTTTTTGGGCGTGCAACCGATTTTCGGCCTCGTCCCAGACCACGCTGGCCGGCCCGTCCATCACCTCGTCGGTGATCTCGTCGCCGCGGTGAGCCGGAAGGCAGTGCAGCACAATCGCTTCCGGATCGGTCAGCGACAGCAGGTGGGCGTTGATCTGGTAGGGCCGAAACGGCGTGCGGCGGTCCAGCCCGTCGTCCTCCTGCCCCATCGACGTCCAGGTGTCGGTGACCAGGACGTCGGCGCCGCGCGCGGCAGCGTCGGCGTCGGTGGTGACGGTGACCGAGGCCCCGGTGTCTTCGGCGCGCCGCCGGGCCGCCGTCACGAACGCCGCGGCGGGGGTGAAACCGTCCGGGGCGGCGACGGTCACGTGAATGCCGGCCGTGACGCCACCGAGCATCAGCGAGTGGGCCATGTTGTTGGCGCCGTCGCCGAAATAGGTCATGCGCAAACCGGTGAGCGAGCCCTTGCGCTCGGCGATGGTCTGCAGATCGGCGAGCACCTGGCAGGGATGGAATTCGTCGGAGAGCGCGTTGATGACCGGCACCGTCGCGGTCGCGGCCATGGCCTCGAGGCGCTCCTGGCCGAACGTCCGCCAGACGATGGCCTCGACGTAGCGCGACAGCACCCGCGCGGTGTCCTCCAGCGTTTCGTCGCGGCCCAGCTGGGTGCTGCGGGCGTCGACGACGACGGCGTGCCCGCCGAGCTGGGCGATCCCCATCTCGAATGAGAACCGGGTGCGGGTGGAGTTCTTGTCGAACAGGACCGCGACCCCGCGCGGGCCGTCCAGCGGTCGGACGCTGAAGGGATCCTTTTTCAGTTCGGCGGCGAGTTGCAGCACCTCGGCCTGCTCGGTCGGCGACAGGTCGTCGTCGCGAAGGAAGTGACGAGTCATGCTGCGGCTCCGGCGGATTCATTGAGGATGCCCGGCAGCGCCGCGACGAAGCCGTCGATCTGGGCCTCGGTGATGATCAGCGGAGGCGCCAGCCGCAGGACATCGGGTGCGGCCGCGTTCACCAAGAACCCGGCCCGGCGTGCGGCCGCTTCGGCGTCCTTGGCGCGCGGCGCGGTGAGCGCCACGCCGCAGAGCAGGCCGCGGCCGCGCACGTGGTCGACCAGCGGGTGGGCATGCGCCTCGATGCCGTGGCGCAACGACTTGCCCAGCGTCTCGGCGTGCCGGACCAGGTTCTGCTCGGCCAGCACCCGCAGCACCGCGAGCGCCGCCGCGGCGCAGATCGGGTTGCCGCCGAAGGTGCTGCCGTGCAGGCCGGGGGTCAGCAGGTCCGCGGCCGGGCCGACGGCCAGGCACGCGCCGATGGGCAGGCCGCCGCCGAGCCCCTTGGCCAGCGTCACCACATCCGGGGTGATGCCGTCGTGCTGGTAGGCGAAAAACGTTCCGGTGCGGCCCATCCCGGTCTGCACCTCGTCGAGCACCAGCAGCGCCCCGTGCCGCGCGGTGATGTCGCGCGCGGCGACCAGGTAGCCCTCGGGGGGGACGACGACGCCGCTCTCCCCCATGATCGGTTCCAAGAACACGGCGGCGGTGGCGTCGTCGACCGCGGCGGCCAGCGCGTGGGCGTCGCCGTAGGGCACGTGCGTGACGTCGCCGGGCAGCGGCGCGAACGGCGCCTGCTTGCTCGGCTGACCGGTCAGGGCCAGCGATCCCATGGTTCGGCCGTGAAAAGCCTCGTGTGCGGCAACGAGTTTGGTGCGTCCGGTGAGCCGGGACAGCTTGAACGCCACCTCGTTGGCCTCGGTCCCGGAGTTGCAGAAGAACACCCGCGCCGCAGAATCGGCGCCCAGGAGGTTCACCAGTTCTTCGGCCAGCGCGATGCTGGGTTCGGTGGCATACAGATTCGACGTGTGGCCCAGCGTCGACATCTGGTGGGTGACCGCCTCGATGATCGCGGGGTGGCGATGGCCGAGCACGTTGACCGCGATGCCGCCGAGCAGGTCGAGGTAGGTCTTGCCGTCCACGTCGGTGACCACGGCGCCGTCCCCGGTGGCCAAAGCCATCGGTGGGGTGCCGTAGTTGTTCATCATCACGGCTTCCCACCGCTGTTTGATGGTGTCCGTGTTTGTCACGCGCTCACCACCTTGGTGCCGGTGCCCGCATCGGTGAAAAGCTCAACCAGCACGCAGTGTTCGACGCGCCCGTCGATGACGTGCGCGCTCGGCACGCCCGCGGTCACCGCCCGCAGACAGGCTTCGACTTTGGGAATCATGCCGGCCTCCAGTGTGGGTAGCAGTTGTGACAGTGTCGCGGTGTCGATTTCGCTGACCAGCGAGCCGCGGTCCGGCCAGCTGGTGTACAGGCCCTCGACATCGGTGAGCATCAAGAGCTTCTCGGCGCGCAGCGCTTCGGCCAGCGCCGCCGCGGCGGTGTCGGCGTTGATGTTGTGCACCACACCCTCGGCGTCCGGGGCCAGCGTTGATACCACCGGAATACGCCGCGCCGCAATCAGATCCAGCACAGCGGCCGTGTTGACCATCTCGACGTCACCGACCAGGCCGATGTCGGTGGCCACGCCGTCCACCGTGACGCTGCGCCGCACGGCGGTGAACAGCTGGGCGTCCTCGCCGGTGATGCCGACGGCATACGGTCCGTGCGCGTTGATCAGATTGACCAGCTCGCGCCCGACCTGGCCGAACAACACCATCCGCGCCACGTCGAGCACTTCCGGTGTGGTGACCCGGAATCCACCCTTGAAGTCGCCGGGGATGCCGAGCCGGCGCAGCATCGCGCTGATCTGCGGGCCGCCGCCGTGCACCACGACGGGATGCACGCCGCAGTTGCGCAGGAACGCCATGTCGGCGGCGAACGCGTGGCGCAGGGTGTCGTCGGTCATGGCGTTGCCGCCGTACTTGATGACGACGATCTTGCCGTGCAACTGTTTTAGCCAGGGCAGGGCTTCGGCGAGCACCTCCGCTTTGACCGCGGTAGGCAGCGATTCGGTGGCTGAGCTCATCAGCGCCGCTCCTCCCCATCACTTCGTTCTGCATCGTCGCCGGCGCGGCTCATGAGCTGTAGGCCGAGTTCTCTTCGACGTAGCCGTGCGACAGGTCGGTGGTCCGGATGGTGACCCGGCCGTCGCCGAGCCCCAGATCGACCGTGATATCGATGTCGGGTCCCGAGAGGTCGACCTCGCGGGCACCCGGGGTTCCGGACCCTTTGGCGAAGACTTCAAAGCCATTGAACGACACAGTGATCCGGTCCGGATCCAGGTCGATGGGCGCCATTCCAACGGCCGCCAACACCCGGCCCCAGTTCGGGTCCGAGCCGAACACCGCCGTCTTGACCAGGGAGTCGCGGGCGATCGTCCGGGCGGCGACCAGAGCGTCATCCTCGGAGGCCGCCCCCTGCACGTTGACATTGACCCGCTTCGTGACGCCCTCGGCGTCGGCCTGCAGCTGGGCGCACAGGTCGTCGCAGACCCGCAGCACGGCCTCGTCGAGATCGCCCTGGCTGGGCCCGATCCCGCTGGCCCCCGAAGTGAGCAGCAGCACCGTGTCGTTGGTCGAGCAGGCGCCGTCGATGTCGAGCCGGTCGAAGGTGCGGGCGCTGGCATGACGCAGTGCGGAGTCCAGCGCCGCGGCGTCGACGGCCGCGTCGGTGGTGAGCACGCAGAGCATCGTGGCCAGTGACGGCGCGAGCATGCCGGCGCCCTTGGCCATCCCGCCGACCGTCCAGTTGCCCGGATGGTGCAGCGCAACCTGTTTGGGCACGGTGTCGGTGGTCATGATCGCCTGCGCGGCCTCGTCGCCGCCGGACAGGCCGCCGGCCATGTCCTGCACGACCGTGCGTACCCCGGCGAGCACCTTGTCCATCGGCAACCGGTCGCCGATCAATCCCGTCGAGCACACGGCGACCTCGATGGCGCCGGTCTCGGTGCCCCAGTCCGACAACGCCGCCGCGACGGCTTCCGCGGTGGCGTGCGTGTCTCCGAAGCCCCCCGGTCCGGTGCAGGCGTTGGCGCCGCCGGAGTTGAGGATCACCGCGCGCAGCGCGCCGGTGCTCAGTACCTGCTGGCTCCACAACACCGGCGCGGCTTTGACCTTGTTGCGGGTGAACACCCCGGCCGCCGCGTAGTCGGGTCCTTCGTTGAAGACCAGGGCCAGGTCGCGATTGCCCGAGGCCTTGATCCCGGCGGCGATGCCGGCGGCCCGAAATCCGGCCGGCGCGGTGACGCCTTGTTCGCGCAGCAACCGCACCTGGGCAGCCGTGGACGTCATGGCGCCACCCCGATCACCGAAAGGCCCTCCGTCTCCGGCCAACCCAGCGCTAGGTTCATCGACTGCACGGCGGCACCGGCCGTTCCCTTGACCAGGTTGTCGATCGCGGCGATCGCCACGAACGTGCTCGCCGCCTCGTCGACCGCGACGGCGATGTGCGCCGCGTTGCTGCCGATCACGGCCCCGGTGCGGGGCAGCTGCCCTTCGGGCATCAGATAGATGAAAGGTTCTGCGTGGTAGGCCTTTTCGTAGGCTTCCCGCAGCCGCGGCAGCGGTGCCCGCGTGCGTGCGGTACACGTCGCCAGGATGCCGCGCGACGTCGGGATGAGCACCGGGGTGAATGACACGGTGACGTCGCGGCCGGTGACGGCGCCCAGGCCCTGCGCGATCTCGGGGGTGTGCCGGTGCGCCCCGGCGATGTTGTAGGCCCGCGCCGAGCCGATGACCTCGGCGCCCAGCAGGTCGGTCTTGGCGGCCCGTCCGGCCCCGGAGGTGCCGCTGACGGCGACCACGGTGACAGCGGGCTCGATGAGGTCCTCGGCCACGGCGGGCAGCAACGCCAGCAGCGCCGCGGTCGGGTAGCAGCCGGGAACCGCGATGCGCCGGGCGCCGCGCAACCGCTCGCGAGCGCCGGGCAGCTCCGGCAGCCCGTACGGCCAACTACCGGCGTGCGGCGATCCGTAGAACCGCTCCCACGCGGCGGCGTCGGTGAGCCGGAAGTCGGCGCCGCAGTCGATGATCAGGGTGTCGGGGCCGAGCTGTTCGGCCAGCGCGGCCGAATGGCCGTGCGGCAAGGCCAGGAACACCACATCGTGGCCGGCAAGCACGTCGAGCTCGGTCGGTTCGACGACGCGCTGGGCCAGCGGTGTCAGGTGCGCGTGGTGCTCGCCGAGCGTGCTGCCGGCGCTGGCTGCCGCGGTCACGGCGCCTATCGTGAGGCGCCCGTGTGCGTAGGCCGGGTGGCCGAGCAGCAGACGTAGGACTTCACCGCCCGCGTATCCGCTGGCACCGGCAACCGCCACCTTCATCCCGTCGGCCATTCCGCCGATTCTGCATGGTTATGCAGTGCTTTGCAAATCCATTCCACTACGCGCGCAGCTCCGCGCCGACCGCCTCGGCGGCGCGGCGGACCGCCGCGTCGCGGGCCGCGGTGGCGTCGTCCTCGGTCAGCGTGCGGTCGGGTGCGCGGAACCGCAGCGCGAAGGTCAGCGACTTGCGGTCCTCGCCGACCTGCGGGCCGGTGAACACGTCGAACAACTGCAGGTCCTCGAGCAACTCCCCCGCGCCCTCGCGTACCGCGTCGGCCACCGCCCGAGCCGGTACGTCTGCCGCTACCACCAGGCTGACGTCCTGGAAGACCGCCGGGAACGGCGATACTCGGGGCGCGGGCAGCGTCAGCGGGATGGGCATCGCGTCCAGGTTCAGCTCGAGGGCGCAGGTGCCCTTGGGCAGCCCGGACCGCTCGATCATCGCGGGATGCAGCTGGCCCGCATAGCCGACCGGGGTGTCGCCTACGAGCACCTCGGCGCACCGCCCGGGATGCCACGGCAGCTGCTGCGCGGCGCGCAACCGAACGTCGATCCCGCCGGCGCGGGCGATGATGCGCACCGCCTCGAACGCGTCGGCCGCCTCGGCCCGGCGGCCGGGGCCCCAGGGCCCGCGGTGCTCGCGCAGGCCGGTCAGCACCGCCGCGACGTGCTGCGGCTGCCGGGGCAACGCGGCGTCGAGCGCGGCGATCTCGTCGCCGGTGGGCCGGCGGTCGACGGGAATGAGCTCCACGGCGCGGGTTTTTGCCGTCGGCTGGACCACCTGCGCGAGGGCATACAGCGAGATGTCGACCAGGCCGCGAGAGACGTTGCGCACCAAGGCTTCCAGCAACGCGGGCAACAGCGTGGTGGCCAGCTGCGGGCGGTCGGCTTCCAGCGGGTTGAGCACGTTGGTGGTCGTGCGCCGTGGGTCGTCGGCCGCCAGGCCCCACAGGTCGAACACGCCGGCGGGCAGAAACGGAGTCGGCAGGATCTCGACGTAACCGGACTGGGCCAAAGACCTGCCGATGGCGCGGCGACGCTTTTGCACCGCGGACAGGCCCCGGCCGGCCGGCGCCGACGGTAGCACCGATGGAATGGCTTCCAGCCCCTCGAGCCGCAGCACCTCCTCGACGAGGTCGGCGGGCTGCACGAGGTCGGGACGCCAACTGGGTGGCGTCACCGTCAGTGTGCCGCCCCGTCCCGCCACGTCGGCGCCGATCTGGGTGAGCCGCTTGGCCGTCGTGCCGGGCGCATAGCCCACCCCGGCTAGGCGGTCCGGCAGGTCGATGGCGATCTCGATGGGCGGCAGGGCCCAGTCGTCGCGCGGCGGGTCACCGCGCCAATCGGTCAGGCCGTCGCAGACCTCGCCGCCCGCGATGTCGGCCAGCAGCGTGGCGCACCGGTCCAGCGCGACCACCGAGATCGCCGGGTCCACCCCTCGCTCGTAGCGCCGGGCGGCTTCGCTGGGCAGGTGCAGCCTGCGCTGGGTGCGCGAGACGGCGGCAGGATCCCAGACCGCGGCCTCGAGCAGTACGTCGGTCGAATCGGGGCGCACCTCGGTGCTCGCCGCGCCCATCACGCCGCCGATCGCGGTGGTCGCGGTGTCGTCGACGATGAGAACATCGGCCGGCTCGAGTTTGCGCTCGATGTCGTCGAGGGTCACCACGGTCTCGCCGGGCCGGGCGAACCGCACGCCGAAGCTTCCGGTGATCCGTTTGCGGTCGTGGGCGTGCATGGGGTGGCCGAGCTCGAGCATCACGTAGTTGGTCACGTCGACCGCCGGGGAGGTCGCGCGGATGCCGGACAACAGCAGCCGGCGCTGCAGCCACCACGGCGAAACGGCCGCGGGGTCGATGCCGATGACAGGCCGCAGCGCGAAGCGCCGCACACCGGTGCCGGGCTGCACCGTCAGCGGCCACGCCTCGCCGTTGACCGGCAGCGGCTTGACCACCTGGCTGCCGGCGGGATCGACGTAGTCCAGGTCGTAGGCGCAGGCGATCTCGCGGCCCAGGCCGCGCAGCGACATGCAATAGCCGCGATCGGGCGTGATCGCCAGGTGAAAGATCACGTCGTCGAGTCCCAGCACCGCCGCGCCGTCGGCTCCCGGGTCTGCGGTGCCCGGCGGCAGCACCAGGATCCCGGAGTGGTCGGCGCCCATGCCGAGTTCTGCTGCCGAGCAGATCATCCCGTCGGACTTGCGCCCGTAGGTCTTGCGGGCGGCGATGGTGAAGTCACCGGGCAATGTGGTTCCGGGCAGCGCCGCGACGATGAGATCGCCCACAGCGAAGTTGGTTGCACCGCAAACGATTTCGCGTTCGTTACCCTCGCCGACGTCGACGTGGCAGAACCGGATCGGCTTTTTGAAACCGGTGAGTTCTTCGATGGCGGTGACCCGGCCCACGGTCAGCGGGCCCTCGACCGGTCCGAGGGTGATGACTTCTTCGACCTCGTGGCCGATGCGCACCAGTGTCTGTTCGAGCTCCTCGGGGGTGACATCCCAATCCGGCGCGCCGGACGCCACGATCTCACGCAGCCAGCTGTAGGGAACACGCATCAGGCACCCACCCCGAACGGCAGCGAGAAGCGGACGTCACCCTCGACCATGTCGCGCATGTCCGGAATCCCGTTGCGGAACTGCAGCGTCCGTTCCAGCCCCATGCCGAAGGCGAAACCGGAATAGACGTCCGGGTCAATTCCGGCGGCGCGCAACACGTTTGGATGCACCATCCCGCAGCCGCCCCACTCCACCCAGCCGGCGCCGCCCTTCTTGCCGACGAACCAGACGTCGACCTCGGCGGACGGTTCGGTGAACGGGAAGAAGTGCGGCCGGATCCGGGTGCGCGCCTCGGGACCGAACTCGGCGCGCGCGAACGCATCCAGCGTTCCGCGCAGGTGCGCCATGGTCAGGCCGCGGTCCACCGCCAAGCCCTCGACCTGGTGGAAGACCGGCGTGTGGGTGGCGTCGAGTTCGTCGGTGCGAAACGTCCGGCCGATCGACACGATGTAGACGGGTAGCTCGCGGGCGAGCAGGGTGCGCACCTGCACCGGCGAGGTGTGGGTGCGCAGCAGTTGCCGGGAACCGTCGGGCGCGATGTAGAAGGTGTCCTGCTCGCTGCGGGCGGGGTGGTCGGCTGGAAAGTTGAGCGCGTCGAAGTTGAACTGCTCGGTCTCGACCTCCGGGCCCTCCGCCAGTTCCCAGCCCATGGCGATGAAGGTGTCGGCGATGTGCTCGGCCAGGATCGTGATCGGGTGCCGCGCGCCGGTCGGCTGCCGTGTGGAGGGCAGCGTGACGTCGATGCCCTCGGCGACCAGCACCGCGGCGTCGCGTTCGGCCCGCAGGACCGCGAGCCGCTCGTCGTAACCCTGTTGGGCTTCGGATCGGGCGGCGTTGACCCGCTTGCCGGCGTCGGCACGCTCGTCCTTCGAGATGGCGCCCAGCGCCTGGCGCGCCAGCGCCAGCGGTGAGCGGTCACCGAGGTGCTCGGTTTTGACATGCGCCAGTGTGTCGAGATCGCCGGCGCGCGTGAATGCCTCCCGGGCGGCGCTGACCGCTTGGGCCAGGGCTGCCGGCGACAGGTCGACGGGTTGATCACCCACGCGGCGACACTCTCCTCGGCTGTTGGTTGGCTGCAAGTTGCCCGGCAGCAAGTGCTGATCATAGTGATTCGATGCATCGCATCCGGCGGGCGCTTGGCAGTGAGCGGCCGGCGGTCGCCGAGGGCGACGGTCGGCCGGGGACTGGCCTAGCCGGCGACGGCCGGCTGCGGTCCGGCCAGCGTGTCGTCGACGTCGAGCGGCATGGCCACAACGCGTCGATCGCCGGCCAACTTCGCCACGTAGTAGGCGACGAAGGCGCCGATGAGACCGAACACCGGTGTCGCCGCCAGGGTCCCCCAGTGGTGGGCCAGCATCAGGAAGCCGAAGCCCGACGACGCCGCCAGCATCAGGTACCGAGCCGGCGTCCAGTGGATCGGCTGCCGGAACCGGGCGGAGACCAGCACGCCGAGGATCACCGCGACGGTGTGACCGGCATCGGTGAAATCACCGCCGACGATCGCCGAGACGATGCCCGCCGACACCCACCAGCCGACCCAGGCGGCCCGCCAGCGGGAGGGAATCACGGCCGTCATCGCGCCGAGCACGGCCAGGGCGCCATAGCTCATCCCGACGTCGCTGGCCCGGGTGATCGACAGGGGCAACCAGCCGCACTCGACCGACGCGGCCAGCGCGGCAGCCACCAGCAGCGTCGCACCGATGTGGCCGACGACGAAGGCCACCACCAGCCGAATGGTGCGCAGGTGAAGCTCGGCGAGCGCCAGCAGGCAGGTCAGGAAGGGCAGCCAGAAGTAGAGCGGGCCGGCGTCGACCACCAGCGCGCTGCCCAGCAGCGTGCCCAGGTGGCCGTGGGCAAGGTTGTGCACGTTGGTGCTGGCCCGCTGAACGATGACGTCATGCGCGTGCGGGCCGAGGGCCAGGATCGCGCAACTGATGGCGAGCAGCAGCGCCGCGTACCCGAGTGTGAATTGGACCCGGGCGAGCCGGGCCAGGATGCCCCCTACCATTGGCGTCCATTATGGCTGCGGTTCTGTCTCGGCCGTGTCATCAGAGCCTGACAACTCCTTAAGAGTCTTGAGGCGATATATCGCCAAATCGTCGGGGATGCCGGCGGGCTTCGGCGCGAAGACCGGCTTCCTCGTGCGTTTGGCCTCGACGCCCAACGCGTCCAACTCGCTTTGCGGTATGAGATCTAACGTCGAACTCGACACCATGATTCCACCCTTGGTGGCTCTTTCCATAACTCGTGCGGCGATGTTCACATCGACGCCAAGCCAGTCCGCAGCCAGCCGCTGCGGTCGCCCGGTGTGAATTCCGACCCGCATCCGGGGAGTGTGACCGGCCACCTCGACGGATTTCAGCGCCTTTTTGGCGGCCAGCGCGGCCCGCACGGCGACCGTCGGATCGCCGAACACCGCCATCAGGCCGTCGCCCATCCGTTTGACGATGTGTCCGCCCGCGTCGAGCAGCGGTGGCTCGACGGCCCGCGCCACCTGCCGGAGCAACGCCAGCGCCGCGTCGTCACCTGCCTCCAGGGCCCATGTGGAGAAGCCGACCAGGTCGGTGAAGACGAGGGTCACCTCCGGGTTGGCCGGCCGGCGCGACACCCCCTCGGTCAACGCCTGCCACAGCTGCAGCACACCGAGGCTGACCTCGCGGGACACCGCGTCGCCGTCCCCCAGTAGCCGATCGGCGGCACGCGCCGCGGCGCGCGGACCGCCGTCACCCGCCGTGGACAGCGGATCGCCGAACTCGGGGTCGCCCGGCAGCAGCCGGCGCGCACGCCGGATGAACGCAACCGCACCGGGGCTGCGGTTGCGGCTGTGCAGCCATTGAGTCGCGCTGTGTACCGGAGAGCGTTGCGGAGCGGATTGCGCCTGGGTCTCTTCGGGCTCGCCCGGGTCCAGATCGCGACGCGCGAGTTCCACCCGGCCAGGTTATTTGGTTTCGTCGCAGGCAGGCAACGACAGTCCCGGCCCGGTCCGGTGGATGTGTCACATCTCGCATGAAAGCGCCTGATCACGGTGGCGCCACATCGATGTGGAAGCTCGATAACACCCGAGCGAACACATCCCCGAAATCGTAGACAACGTTCGTTGTCAAAGTTATCGTGAGCGCAACTGGAGCAGGAGGCCGCGATGACTGGCACTGTGCACGCTTCCGGGTCGGAATCCGTCGATCCGCTGGGCCCAGACTCTTTGACCTGGAGATATTTTGGCGATCTGCGCACCGGAATGATGGGGGTCTGGATCGGGGCGATCCAGAACATGTATCCCGAACTCGGCGCGGCCGTCGAGGAGCATTCGATCCTGCTGCGGGAGCCGCTGCAGCGGGTGGCCCGGTCGGTCTACCCGATCATGGGCGTGGTCTACGACGGCGACCGGGCCTCGCAGACCGGCCGGCAGATCACCAGCTACCACCACACCATCAAGGGGACTGACGCCGCCGGGCGGCGCTACCACGCGCTCAACCCGGAAACCTTCTACTGGGCGCACGCCACGTTTTTCATGCTGATCATCAAGGTGGCCGAGTATTTCTGCGGCGGCCTGACCGAGGCCGAGAAGCGGCAGCTGTTCGCCGAGCACGTGCAGTGGTACCGGATGTACGGGGTGAGCATGCGGCCGGTGCCCGAATCGTGGGAGGAGTTCCAGGAGTATTGGGAGCGGGTCTGCCGCGAGGAGCTGGAAATCAACCGGGCGACACTGGACATCTTCGAGATACGCATCCCGAAGCCGAGGTTTGTCCTGATGCCCACGCCGATCTGGGACCAGCTTTTCAAGCCGCTGGTCGCCGGCCAGCGCTGGATCGCGGCCGGACTCTTCGAACCCGCGGTGCGCGAGAAGGCCGGCATGCGCTGGACCCCGGGCGACGAGGTGTTGCTGCGCCTGTTCGGCAAAGTCGTCGAGCTGGCTTTCCTGGCGGTGCCCGACGAGATCCGGCTGCACCCACGCGCGCTGGCCGCCTATCGCCGGGCCGAGGGACGGCTGCCCAGCGACGCTCCGCTGGTCGAGGCGCCGCCATTCATGGCGCCCCCGCGCGACCGGCGCGGGCTGCCGATGCACTACTTCCCGCCGCCGCCCAGGTCGCCACTCGATCCCGCGCTGCAGCCCGCCCGGGTTTTGATGGAACGCGCCGGATCTTTGGTGCACACGACGCTGTCGCTGGCCGGCCTGCGCGCGGGACGGGGCCGCCCCAAACGGCCGGCTACGGCCGCGTAGGCAGGCCCAGGGCCCGCGCGCTCTGATACAGGCAGATGGCCGCGGCCGACGCCACATTCAGGCTCTCCGCGCCGCCAACCATGGGGATGCGCATCCGGTGGTCGGCCGCCGCAGCGATTTCGACTGGCAGACCGTGCGATTCGGGGCCGAATAGCCACGCCGTCGGTGCGCCGAGCAGTTCGGTGGCCTCGTCGAGCCCCGTCTCACCGTCCACGGTGGTGGCGAGCAGCTGCAAACCCGCCGCACGCAACGCGTCGAGGACGGCGAGCGTGTCGGGCGCGGCCGCGACGGGGAGCGAGAAGATGCTGCCGGCCGACGCGCGCAGGCACTTGCCGTTGTAGGGGTCGACGCTGTGGCCGCCGAGGACCACGCCGGCCGCGCCCATCGCGTCGGCGAGGCGAATGAGGGTGCCGGCGTTGCCCGGCTCGCCGATTTCGATGGCGACCGCGATCAGCCGGGGCGAGCCCGCCAGCACGTCCCGAAGTCCGGTCGCCGGCGTTTCGCATACGGCGACCAGCCCGGCCGGGGTGACGGTGTCGGACAGCGCTTTTGCGGCGCGCTCGGTGACGGAGTGCACCGGGCATCGCGCGGAATCCAAAGTCGCCAGCAGCGACGCATGACGCTGCTGGGCGACTTCGGTGACGAAGACGTCGCGAACCAGCCCGCGGCGCGCGGCGGCCGCCACGAGGTTGGGGCCTTCGGCAAGGAAGCGGCCCGCCCGCCGGCGGCCGACGTGGCGGTGCAACTTGACCGCCGCGGTAACCCTGGCCGAACGTTCGGTCAGCACCTGGCCGGTCCGCGGGAGTTAGGCCGCTTCTCCCGAATCCGAGGGAGCGTTGACGTCCTCGGGCAGGGCCGCCCGCGCGATGTCGACCAGCGCCGTGAAGGCGGCCGGGTCGGCGATCGCGATGTCGGACAGGTTCTTGCGGTCCACTTCCACACCGGCGGCCTTGAGGCCCTGGATCAGCCGGTTGTAGGTGATGTCATTGGCGCGCGCCGCCGCGTTGATCCGCGAGATCCACAGTTTGCGGAACTCGCCCTTGCGCGCACGACGGTCGCGGTAGGCGTAGTTCAGTGAATGTAGTTGCTGCTCTTTGGCCTTGCGGTAGAGCCGGGATCGCTGGCCGCGATAGCCCTTCGAGGCCTTCAGGATGCTGCGCCTCTTCTTGTGGGCGTTGACCGCCCGCTTCACGCGTGCCATTGGTTGTTCCTACTCTCGTTCACAATTGGTTGGTCGGGTCGCCGTGCCAGCTCGGCTATGCGGGTCTGGCCGGCGTGGTGGTCAGCCGTTCAGCAGGCTGTTGACACGCTTGGTGTCGTTGGCCGACACCGTCGTTCGGCCGTCGAGGCGGCGAGTCCGCTTGGTCGGCTTGTGCTCGAGCAGATGGCGACGGTTGGCCTGCTGGCGCACGATCTTGCCGGTTCCGGTGCGCCGGAACCGCTTTGACGCCCCGCTGTGGGTCTTGGCTTTGGGCATGTTTCCTCTGTTCTATGAAGTACTCGAGCTCTCGGGAGTCTCGCGTGGGTCAGTTCGGCGAAGGTTCGGCTTCGGCGGCCGCATCGTCCGCTGCGGGGCCGGCGTCGGGTCCTTCCGGATGCCGCGCCTTGGCGCGAGTCTTCGCGCCGCGATGCGGTGCCAGCACCATCGTCATGTTGCGGCCGTCCTGCTTGGCGGATGTTTCGACGAAGCCGTATTCGGCCACGTCCGCACCCAGGCGCTGGAGCAACCGATAGCCCAGCTCGGGCCGCGACTGCTCACGTCCGCGGAACATGATGGTGACCTTCACCTTCGATCCCGCTTCCAGGAAGCGGATGACGTGACCCTTCTTGGTCTCGTAGTCGTGATCGTCGATTTTCGGTCGCAGCTTTTGTTCTTTGACGATGGTCTGCTGCTGGTTTCGGCGTGATTCGCGCGCCTTTTGCGCCGCTTCGTATTTGAACTTGCCGTAGTCCATGATCTTGCAGACCGGAGGCCTGGCATTAGGGGCAACTTCGACGAGGTCGAGATCGGCGTCCGCAGCGACGCGCAGTGCGTCTTCGATGCGCACTATGCCTACCTGCTCTCCCCCTGGGCCGATCAATCGGACTTCAGGTACGCGAATGCGCTCGTTGACGCGGGTCTCAGTGCTGATGGGGCCTCCCTTGTTGGGCTTCTCTAGGTCCTGCGGTGACAACCGCCTGGGTCGGTCCGGGAATCAGCGGCGGAGACACCACACCACTAGCAAAAAAGCCCTGCACAAGCAGGGCCCAATGCCGACCGATACACGGCTGAAACTACTCGAGCCGTCCGCGTTGCCCGCGGAACAGGCATCCGCGATGCCTGTGACCGGACCGCCAAACCTTGAAGACCCGCTCAGGGATTTCGTCGGCTCGCGGTGGGAGTGGGACTCCACTTAACTGTCCTGGCATTCGCCGGGATGGTCGCAGGCGTTAGTTTAGCAGCCTTGAGGTGCCTTTTAGCACTTCGGCCGGACCGCCGGGCTCCAGCGGGCCGTAGCAGGGCCCGAAAAACCTGTCCAACTAGTGCCCGCCACACTTGGCGCTTAGACAAGCTTTTCCCGGATTGAGCGCATATCCTCGCGGTCTGTGACTCTCGCATCTCCTCGTTCGGGGCCGCGTGTGGGACGCGGCGGTCGGTCCGACTCGCGGTTCCGCTGGGTGCCGGCGGCGGCCGGCTGGACCGTGGGCGTCATCGCCACGGTGTCACTGCTCGGGAGCGTGTCCCCGCTGATCAGGTACTTGATCAAAGTCCCGCGCGAGTTCATCAACGACTATCTGTTCAACTTCCCGGACACCAGCATCGCGTGGTCGTTCATTCTGGCCCTGCTGGCCGCGGCCCTGACCGCGCGCAAGCGCATCGCCTGGCTGCTGTTGCTGGCCAACATGATTCTGGCCGCGGCGCTCAACGCCGCGGACATCGCCGCGGGCGACAACACCGCCGCCGAGATCTTCGGCGAGAATCTCGGCTTCGCCGTACATGTCGTGGCGATCGTCCTGCTGGTGCTGGCCTACCGCGAGTTCTGGGCCAAGGTCCGCAAGGGCGCACTGGTCAAGGCCGCCGCGGTGCTGGTCGCCGGTGACGTGGTGGGGATCCTGCTGTCCTGGGGTCTGGTCGAGTTGTTTCCCGGGACGCTGGCCCGCCAGGACCGCCTACCCTATGTGGCCAACCGCGTGGTCGGGTTCGCGCTGGCGGATCCGGACCTGTTCACCGGACGCCCGCATGTGTTCCTCAACGCGATCTTCGGGCTGTTCGGTGCGCTGGCGCTGATCGTGGCGACGATCGTGCTCTTCCAATCCCAGCGCGCGGAGAACGCGCTGACCGGGGAGGACGAATCGGCGATCCGCGGGCTGCTCGAGCTGTACGGCAAGAACGACTCGCTGGGCTACTTCGCCACCCGTCGCGACAAGTCGGTGGTCTTCGCCCAGAGCGGGCGCGCCGCCATCACCTACCGGGTCGAGATCGGCGTCTGCCTGGCCAGCGGCGACCCGATCGGCGATCCCAGGGCCTGGCCGCAGGCCATCGACGCCTGGCTGGGTCTGTGCCAGAGCTACGGCTGGGCGCCCGGCGTGATGGGCGCCAGCACCCAGGGGGCGCGGGCGTTTCGTGAAGGCGGCCTGAACGCGCTCGAGCTCGGCGACGAAGCCATCCTGCGGACCTCCGACTTCAAGCTGTCCGGCCCCGACATGCGCGGGGTGCGTCAGGCGGTGACCCGCGCCCGTCGGGCCGGGTTGACCGTGCGGATCCGGCGAC
This sequence comes from Mycobacterium sp. 852002-51971_SCH5477799-a, assembly GCF_001667145.1. GTDB lineage: Bacteria > Actinomycetota > Actinomycetes > Mycobacteriales > Mycobacteriaceae > Mycobacterium. Next base: position 116,671 of record NZ_LZIF01000075.1, on the reverse strand, counting down.
ACCGCGACATCACCGCCGACGCGATGGCCGACACCATCTCCCGCGCGGACGCCTGGCGGGACACCCAGACCGAGCGTGGCTTCTCCATGGCGCTGGGCCGGCTCGGCGATCCCGCCGACGGGGACTGCCTGCTGGTCGAAGCGCTGGACCGCGACGGCAACGTCGCGGCGATGCTGTCACTGGTGCCGTGGGGCACCACCGGCGTTTCCCTGGACTTGATGCGCCGTTCGCCGCAGTCCCCCAACGGCACCATCGAGCTGATGGTCAGCGACCTGGCACTCAACGCGGAAGCCCTTGGTATCACTCGCATTTCACTGAACTTCGCGATGTTCCGCTCGGCGTTCGAGCAGGGCGCTCAGCTCGGCGCCGGTCCCGTCGCCCGGTTGTGGCGAGGACTGTTGCTCTTCTTCTCGCGGTGGTGGCAGCTGGAGACCCTGTACCGCTCGAACATGAAGTACCAACCGGAATGGGTGCCGCGCTACGCCTGCTACGAGGACGCCCGCCTGATCCCGCGGGTCGGCGTCGCTTCGGCCCTCGCGGAGGGATTCCTGGTGTTGCCGTTCGGCCGGCGCAAGACGCACACCGGCCATTACCCCGCCGTCCCGCCGCGGCTGGCGGAATCCGGGCTCCTGCATCACGACGGCAGCGCCCCGGACGTCAGCGGGCTGCGGGAGCGCCGCGAATCCGCCGACGAGGAGGAATCCAGATCCCGCCTGCCCGAACAGGTTCGAGTGCGGCTAGCCAAGCTCAAGATATTGCAGCGCGAGGGGGTTGACGCGTATCCGGTCGGCGCCCCGCCCAGCCACACCGTCGTCAACGCGCTCGACGCGGACGACCACGACGACGTCACCGTCTCGGGCAGGATCTTGCGGATCCGCGACTACGGCGGGGTGCTCTTCGCCCAGCTGCGTGACTGGTCGGGGGAAATGCAAGTGCTGCTGGACAATTCGCGGCTGCAGCGCGGACGGACCGCCGACTTCACCGCCGCCATCGACCTGGGCGACCTGGTCGAGGTGTCCGGGCACATGGGCTTTTCCAAGAAGGGAAGCCGCTCGCTGATCGTGGCCGACTGGCGGATGATCGGTAAGTGCCTGCGGCCGTTGCCGAACAAGTGGAAGGGGCTGACCGACCCGGAGGCGCGGGTGCGGACCCGCTACGTCGACCTGGCGGTCAATCCCGAGTCGCGTGAGTTGATCAAGTCGCGCAGCGAGGTGTTGCGTTCGGTCAGGCAGACACTGTTCGCCAAGGACTTCATCGAGGTCGAGACCCCGATCCTGCAGCAGATCCACGGCGGGGCCACCGCCCGGCCCTTCGTCACGCACATCAACACCTACGACCTGGACCTGTTCCTGCGCATCGCGCCGGAGCTCTACCTGAAGCGGCTGTGCGTCGGCGGCGTGGAGCGAGTCTTCGAGTTGGGGCGAGCCTTCCGCAACGAGGGTGTCGACTTCAGCCACAACCCGGAATTCACCCTGCTGGAGGCCTACCAGGCCCACGCCGACTACAAGGTGTGGATCGACGGATGCCGCGAGCTCATCCAGAACGCCGCCCAGGCCGCGCACGGCGAGCAGGTGGTGATGCGGCACGGCAACGACGGGCGGCTGGAACCGGTCGACGTCTCCGGGGTGTGGGCGGTCAAGACCGTCCATGACGCCCTGTCCGAAGCCCTCGGCGAGCGCATCGACCCGACCACGTCACTGTCCGCCCTGCGCAAGCTCTCCGATGCCGCGCACGTCCCCTATCGGGCGCAATGGGATGCCGGCGCGGTGGTGCTGGAACTGTACGAACACCTGGTGGAGGACCGGACCGAGGAGCCGACGTTTTACATCGACTTCCCGACATCGGTGTCCCCGCTGACGCGGCCGCACCGCACTGAGCCGGGCGTCGCCGAGCGGTGGGACCTGGTGGCGTGGGGTGTCGAGCTGGCCACCGCGTACAGCGAGCTCACCGATCCCGTCGAGCAGCGGCGCCGCCTGCAGGAGCAGTCGCTGTTAGCTGCCGGCGGCGATCCCGAGGCGATGGAGCTCGACGAGGATTTCCTGCAGGCGATGGAATACGCGATGCCCCCCACCGGCGGGCTGGGGATGGGCATCGATCGGCTCGTCATGCTCATAACGGGCCGCAGCATTCGCGAAACGCTGCCATTTCCGCTGGCCAAGCCGCATTAGCGGAGTCCCTGACTATCCGGAAAGCCCAAAGCGAACATTCGGCAAATATGTTCCGGGCAGGTTACCGATAGATCACAATGAAGCACGTGACAGACCCGACGGACAGCGCGCCCGCGCAGTTCCTGGCAAGTAGCCACACCTCGCTGATGCACGGCTGGGTGCCGACGACGATCCAGGTGCTCGCCGCGGTGGTGCTGACGTCGGCGGTCGGCTGGCGGTCGCGCCGCTGGCGCACGGTGTGGATGCCGGCGGCCGCGCTGGCCGGCGGGGTCGCGGCCTACCTGACGCACTGGTACATCGTCGACCGCGGTCTTTCCGATGACCCCGCCCCGGCGGCGCTGTGGATCTGGATCGCGCTGACGGGCATGGCGGCGGCGGTACTGGCCCTGGGCTGGCGCACCGCGCGCCGCTGGCGGCGTGGCGCCGCGGTGCTGGCAGTGCCCCTATGCCTGCTCAGCACGTCGCTGATGCTCAACCTCTGGGTGGGCTACTTCCCCACCGTCCAGTCGGCGTGGAGTCAGCTGACGTCGGGCCCGCTGCCCGATCAGACCGATCAGGCCACGGTTACCGCCATGGCCGCCAAGGGGACTCGGCCACCGCACGGCACCGTGGTGCCAGTGGCGATCCCCTCGGACGGATCGCACTTCAAACACAGGGGCGAGCTGGTCTACCTGCCGCCCGAGTGGTTCGCCCGTACCCCGCCTCCACCGCTGCCGACCGTGATGATGATCGGCGGGCAGTTCAACACGCCGGCGGACTGGACGCGCGCGGGCAACGCGGTCAAGACGATCGACGACTTCGCGGCCGCGCACGACGGCAAGGCGCCGGTGCTGGTGTTCGTCGATTCCGGCGGCGCGTTCAACAACGACACCGAGTGCGTCAACGGGGTTCGCGGCAACGCGGCCGACCATTTGACCAAAGACGTTGTGCCGTTCATGATTTCGACTTTCGGCGTCAGTCCGAGCCGGACCAATTGGGGCGTCGCCGGCTGGTCGATGGGCGGGACCTGCGCGGTGGATCTGACCGTCATGCACCCCGATATGTTCAGCGCATTCGTCGACGTCGCCGGCGATTTCTTCCCCAACGCCGGCAACAAGGCCCAAACCATCGCCAGGCTGTTCGGCGGAAACGCCGAGGCCTGGGCGGCTTTCGATCCGACCACGGTGATCAACCGGCACGGGCCGTACCGCGACGTGGCCGGCTGGTTCGCGATTTCCTCTGACGGCCCGCCGGCCCCACGGCGCGACCCCCAGCTCACCGACAGCGGCGCCATCCGCGTCGCCGGACGCGACGCGGCCGTCAATCCGGGCAATCAGACGGCGGCGGCCTATTCGCTCTGTGCGCTCGGCCGCTCCAACGGAATCGACTGCGCGGTGGTGCCGCAGCCAGGCAAACACGACTGGCCGTTCGCGGACCGCGTGTTCGCGGCTTCGCTGCCCTGGCTCGCCGGCGAGCTGGGCACTCCGGGGATCCCGCGGACGCCACTGCCCGCCGCCTCCGCGCCCGCGGCCGGCACCCCTGTGGTCGTCCCAGCCGAGCACTCCAACACCCGATAGTGCCCGCGTTGTCCCTCGCGCGCATTCGGCGTGCCGTCTTCGCTCGGCACTGCCATCCGTGCAGCGCATGGACCCGATGGGCGAGCACACCGCTGATCCTGGTCCCGATCTGGACGCGGCAATGGGCGCATGCCGGGTGGATTGCCCTGTGGCTGACCCTGAATCCCGTGGTTTTCGGGAAGCCCGCGCATCACCGGGCATGGTCGACGCGCGCGATGCTGGGCGAGGAGCTGTGGATCAGCCGGCGGCCCCGCGACGCGGCGATGGCGGTCAGCGCAGCCTCGTCGGCGGCCGCGCTGGGAGCGCTAGTCGCCGCGCGTCGGCACCGGCTGCGGCCGGCGCTGATCGCCATCGCGGTACAGATGGCGCTGACGCTGGTGTACTGGCAACAGATGGTTCGGTATCTGGACCGCCAATCGCGCTAGCGTGACGGCATGCCCGACGAAAAATCCGCTCCCGGCTCCGCGGGGCCCGGCCCGGAATACGACGACGCCGGTGTGCCTACCTTCGAGTCGGTGCGCGACCAGATCGAGGCCCGCTACGCGACCGCCCAGGGCGCCGCCGAACTCGGCGCGGAGTCACCCGAGGGCCGATCGGTCGACGAGCGGTACGAGGAACGCCGGCGCGCGGCGGCCGAGCGGCTGGCCCAGATCCGGGAGTCGATGCGGCCCGAGGAGGGTTGAAGCGGGCTCAGGCGGTGACTTTGCGGCGCCGGCTCGATCGTCGCGGGGCACTGGGTGATTCGGGGCTGCGGCCGATCACCTCGGCGAGGAACTTCCCGGTGTAGCTCTCCGGCACCGCCGCGACGTCCTCCGGAGTGCCTTCCGCGACAACGGTTCCGCCCTCGGCACCGCCCTCCGGCCCCATGTCGACGATCCAGTCCGAAGTCTTGATCACGTCCAGGTTGTGCTCGATGACGATGACCGTATTGCCCTTGTCGACAAGGCCATTGATGACTTTCAGCAGCTTGCGGATGTCGTCGAAATGCAGGCCCGTGGTGGGCTCGTCGAGGATGTAGACGGTGCGCCCGGTCGAGCGCTTCTGCAGCTCAGCGGCCAGTTTGACGCGCTGCGCCTCGCCACCGGACAGCGTGGGCGCGGGCTGGCCGAGCCGCACGTATCCCAGCCCGACGTCGACCAGGGTGCGCAGGTAGCGGTGGATGCCGGTGATCGGCTCGAAGAATTCCGCCGCTTCCTCGATGGACATGTCCAGCACCTCGGAGATGGTCTTGCCCTTGTAGTGCACCTCCAGCGTTTCTCGGTTGTACCGAGCGCCATGACAGACCTCGCACGGCACGTACACGTCGGGCAGGAAGTTCATCTCGATCTTGATGGTGCCGTCGCCGGTGCACGCTTCGCAGCGGCCGCCCTTGACGTTGAACGAGAACCGACCCGGTTGGTAGCCACGGACTTTGGCTTCGGTGGTGGCGGCGAACAGGGTGCGAATCTTGTCGAACACCCCGGTATAGGTGGCCGGGTTGGATCGCGGCGTGCGACCGATCGGTGATTGATCCACCCGCACCAGCTTGTCCAGGTGGTCCAGCCCGGTGACGCGGGTGTGCCGGCCGGGGACCTGGCGGGCGCCGTTGAGCCGGTTGGCCAGCACCGCGGCCAGGATGTCGTTGACCAGTGTCGATTTGCCGGATCCGGACACCCCGGTCACCGAGGTGAGCACGCCGAGCGGGAACGAGACGTCGATGCCGCGCAGGTTGTGCTCGCGGGCGCCGACGACGGTCAGCTGCCGCTTGCGGTCTATCCCGCGCCGCTTGGCCGGCATTTCGATGCGTTCCTTGCCGGACAGGTAGGCGCCGGTGATCGAATCCTCGTTCGCCAGCAGCTCGCTGTAGGTGCCGCTGTGCACGATCTCGCCGCCGTGCTCGCCGGCGCGCGGGCCGATGTCGACGATCCAGTCGGCGTGCGCGATGGTGTCCTCGTCGTGCTCAACGACGATCAGTGTGTTGCCCAAACCCCTTAGCCGCGTGAGGGTTTCGATGAGCCGACGGTTGTCGCGTTGATGCAGCCCGATGGACGGCTCGTCGAGCACGTACAGCACGCCGACCAGACCCGACCCGATCTGGGTGGCCAGGCGAATGCGTTGTGCCTCACCGCCGGACAGCGTGGCCGCGGCGCGGGACAGCGACAGATACTCCAGCCCGACGTCGAGCAAAAACCCCAGCCGCGACTGGATTTCCTTGAGCACCTGCCCGGCGATCGCCTTCTCGCGATGGCCGAGGGTGAGCCGGTTCAAAAACTCCGCGCAGTCGGAGATCGACAATTCGCAGACCTCGGCGATTGACTTCGCGCCGCGCTCGCCCGCGCTCAGCGTGACGGCCAGGATCTCCGGCTTGAGCCTGGTGCCCTCGCACTCCGGGCAGGGCACGTCGCGCATGAACCCTTCGTAGCGCTCCTTCATCTGCTCGGACTCGGTCTGCGCCATCTTGCGCTGCAGGAACGCCAGCACACCCTCGAAATCGGCGTAGTAGGACCGGGTACGGCCATACCGGTTGCGGTATCGCACATGCACCTGGTGGTCGGAGCCCTCGAGAATCGCCTTGCGGGCCTTGGCCGGCAGCTTGCGCCACGGGGTGTCGACGTCGAAGCCCAGCTCGTCACCGAGCCCGGCCATCATCCGGATGAAGTACTCGGCGGTATGGCCGTTGGACCACGGCGCCACCGCGCCCTCGGCCAGGGTCCGCTCGGGGTCGGGCACCACCAGGTCCGGGTCGACTTCCTTGCGGATGCCCAGGCCGCTGCACTCGGGGCAGGCGCCATAGGGCGAGTTGAACGAGAACGACCGCGGCTCCAGGTCGTCGACCGCCAAGGCGTGCCCGTTGGGGCAGGCCAGCTTCTCGGAGAACCGCTGCTCCCGGTTGTGCGCGTCGTGTTCGTGGTCGACGAACTCGAGCACCAAGATGCCGTCGGCGAGGTTCAGCGCGGTCTCCACCGAATCGGTGAGCCGCTGCTTGGCGGAGGCCTTGACGGTCAGGCGGTCGACCACCACCTCGATGTCGTGCTTTTCCTGCTTCTTCAGCTTCGGCGGCTGGGTCAGCGGGTGCACGACGCCGTCGACCCGCACCCGGCTGTAGCCCTGCGCGTTGAGCTTCTCGAAGAGGTCGGCGAACTCGCCCTTGCGGGTGCGCACCACCGGGGCGAGCACCAGGAATCGGGTGCCCTCCGGCATCGCCAGCACCTGATCCACGATTTGCTGCGGCGTCTGGCGGGCGATTCGCTCGCCGCAGATCGGGCAGTGCGGTGTGCCCGCCCGCGCGTAGAGCAGCCGCAGGTAGTCATAGACCTCGGTGATGGTCCCGACGGTCGAGCGCGGGTTGCGGTTGGTGGATTTCTGGTCGATGGACACCGCCGGGGACAGACCCTCGATGAAGTCCACATCCGGCTTGTCCATCTGCCCCAGGAATTGGCGGGCGTAGGCGGACAGGGACTCCACATAGCGGCGCTGCCCCTCGGCGAAAATCGTGTCGAAGGCCAGCGACGACTTACCCGAACCCGACAGCCCGGTGAACACGATCAGCGCGTCGCGGGGCAGGTCGAGATCGACGCCGCGCAGGTTGTGCTCGCGGGCGCCCTTGATGATCAGACGGTCAGCCAACGCTGCCCCTCTCAGGAACTATCTGACGACTTCTCGTAGCCGCAATGCGGAATCCGAACCGGAATTGCGCGCGGCGCAATCCATGCTATGTGCCCATACCGACAAGCGACGCGCGACCAGTAACGTGGCCGCCAGTGAGTGGCGCCGACGACCCGCTCCCGGCTCGGACGGCGCCAGGCGGGATCGAGGAGTAGCGCACATGACTGCAGTGGACGACAACTACACCGGACACGTTGACCCCGGTGCCGCGGCCCGCCGGACCCTACCCGGCGCCACGATCCTAAAGGTGTCGGTGGGCCCCATGGACAACAACGCCTATCTGGTCACTTGTTCCGCTACGGGCGAAACACTGCTGATCGACGCCGCCAACGACGCGGACGTGCTGATCGACCTGATCCGGCAGAACGCGCCGAAGGTGTCGCTGATCGTGACCAGCCATCAGCACTTCGATCACTGGCAGGCGCTGGAGGCGGTGGCGGCCGCCACCGGGGTGCCGACCGCCGCCCACGAGATCGACGCGGACCCACTGCCGGTCAAGCCGGACCGTTTGCTGGCCGGCGGTGACACGGTGCGGATCGGCGAGCTGACGTTCGACGTCATCCACCTGCGCGGGCACACCCCGGGATCGATCGCACTGGCCCTCGACGGCCCCGCGACCGGCGGGGTCACGCAGTTGTTCACCGGCGACTGCCTGTTCCCCGGAGGTCCTGGACGTACAACACGCCCGGAGGAGTTCGACTCGCTGATGAGCGGTCTCGAAACGAAGGTCTTTGGCCGCTTCGACGACGCCACGGTCGTCTACCCCGGCCACGGCGACGATACGACGCTGGGCGCCGAGCGGCCGCACCTCGCGGAGTGGCGCGAGCGCGGCTGGTAATCACCGCGCGGGGGTTATCTCGCGCCGACATATGCGCGCGTCGCCACATATGCCTGATTCCGGCATTTGCGCTGGTAGCGACATATGTCCGACTTTTCGCGTCTGCCTGGCGCTGCCTTCAGAGGAAAGCCGGGAATTGTCGATGACAACTGCGGCTAGATCGGGTATTCCTCTCTATAGATGACTTTGGATCGAACCGGGCCCCGATCCAAGTCGCTAGCCGGGAACACGACTTTGTGATCTGACGAGGTGCTTTCCATGTTGGACAGTAACTTGCCGGTTGTCGAAGCCACTCGTCTGGGCGTGGACGAACCGTCTGCGCTAGCTGCGAAGGTACAGGCTTTGGCTCAAGAGGTTGAGCAGCTGCGCCGTGCTCTGGAAACGCGCGACATCATTGGGCAGGCCAAGGGCATGGTGATGGAGCGTTTCCATGTCGACGCGATGGCAGCATTCGATCTGCTGGTGAAGCTTTCGCAGAGGTCGAACACCCCTGTGGCCGTGATTGCTCAAAAGCTGGTAGACGCCGATCACCCGACGCGCAAAGGTCGATCTGGCGCCGTATTAAGTCCGGCACCCGACGGAACGCATACGACGTACCTGAGTCGGAGTTGACGCCACCCATTACGCAGGTGTTAGCGGCACCGGGAACCTTTACGGTAGCTGCGCGGTTGTCTTCCGTTTGGCGAGTCGCCGCGTTCAATCGCGAGATCAACAGCGTTCGGGTGCCCGCCCTGTTCATCGACGGCTGTCTGTTTCCCGGCGACGAGGATGGTCACCTGTCGCCGCGGTTGGCCGGCAAGCTGATGGCCGCGGCACTACCCGACCACTTGGACGCACCGCTGCGACACCGATTCGCTACCAGAGCGCGTGCCGCCGGATCATCCCGCAACCTACGCGGTGCAAACGATGCTCGGACATGCCAGCGTCGCGACCACCGAGCTATATACAGCGGTCGACAACGACGAGATACGAGCCGCGATGGAAGCGGGCACGCTCTAAGTGGCCTGGCCTGGCGACTACCTCAGCGCGGTCCGGTCAACCGTGAACCCGGCGGCTTCGATTTCGCGCGTGAGGTCGATCTTCCAAGCGCCGCGGGCGTCGACCTCGACGTAGACAAGGCCGTCGAGGTCCGATGGTGTCTCGACGCCATCGTCATAGAGCATCACCACTCGATCGCGGCCAAGGAGGGCGAAGAAGTAGCCCATCTCGAAGACGACGTTTTGTCGCGCGCGTGGCCGGTCATCCGCGTCGGTCGCTGCGCGCCCGACGTCGTCGCCGGTGGCGAGAATGATCGCGAAACCTGCTGTCGCAGCGTACTTTTCGAGTTTCTCCAATATGGTCGATCCGCCGCTGACCTGTTCATGGAGGATGATTGGCTCGATGTTCGTGAGATTGCGGACGAAGCGCGCGACGGTCTCCTTCCGCTCGCTGTTCCTGCCGTGGACTATGAATATCTCGGTTTTGACTCCGGGCTCGCTCTCCGCGACCTCAAGCGGTGTCTCCGGTGCGTCGTCATCCTGCAATTCGACTTCCGCGATCGCAGCGCGGAGGTATCCAATACCGCGCTGAATTCCGCGGCGTCTGGCTGCGTCGAATTCACTTTGCGGTGTGCCACCAGGGCCGATTGAGAACGCGCCCAGCGAGTACCTATTTTCGCGGAACTCGGCAAGAGCCGTGCTTCCCTCGCCGACGGTGTGGCGCAACACAGTCTCCGTCGTGGTTCTCCACTCGCTGAAGTCGTCTGGATCGCCGTCCTTGGCCGCGGCAATCTGCTTTTCGAGGAGCTCGATCTTGCGAGCCTTGCTGGGAGCCACGGAGGTCAGCTTGTCACAGCGGACGCATCCGAGCACAGCAGCGGGGTAACCGTTCCCCACCGTTGCACGCCCGAGTGTACGTCTGCATCGCCGGCCCGCTGTTGATCCGTACCCGCAAGTTCCTGGCGTACCCGCGCTGCCATAGCTTCGCGAGGACCAGAGACCGGCCAGCGTACGGATTCGCGTCGCCGACGTCGGCCAACGAGCCCTCGTAGAGCGCACGGGTCGCGGCCTGCCGCATCGTCGTCACGCGCCCAGGATGCGCCCCGACCGCGTCCCGCGCCGTCGTGCCACGCCGACGCTCTGGGTTTCCTGGTTAGAGCAGGACGACTTCGCGCCGGTCACCAGTGGTGCGCCGTCCGGGTCGCGCCGGCCGCACACACGCCACGCCCCACACCGCCAGCGACGCCGCGATCAGCACCGACGAGCCGGGTGCCTTGCGGTCCCAGCCGAACGCCTGACCGCCCAGCATCGGCCGCTGCTTCGCAGACAGCACACCCCGCGACAACTCGACCTGACCGCGATGCGCCAGCGCGCCATCGGCGACCGCATCGACGAACTGGCCCGCAGCGATCGCGACGTCGCGGTGTCCGATCATCGTCGGACGCACTCTGGCGCCAGCCCAGTCGAGTTCGGCCGGCGCCCCCCGTTCGTCGACGACGACGGCTCGCACCCGCCCGTTCAAGTGCGCGCTGATCCACTGCGGCAGCCACGTCACACCTGGCGCCGTCGTGTACCACTCGACGTGGAGCCGACCATCCGCGCGCCGGCCGGCGACGCACACGGTCGCCTTGTCCCGCGACGGCCCAGCATCCACGCCGATCGCGACGTCGGTCACCGGCACCGAGCCAGGATCGGTGAGCGCTTCCCACACGGCGGCGTCGAACACCTGATCGCCCGCGGCGTGCGGAACCCACATGCTGAGCCGCTCGGCCCGGAATGTGTCGGGCGGCAAGACGGCGCGGTCGTCGGCGATGGCCTGCAACGGAACTCGGCCCGTCGCCACGGCCGGATTCGTGCGGATCCACACCGCCTGGTCGTCGATATCGTCGCCCCACTCCGCGCACCACTCGGACCAACCGAGCCGCGGGTTCAGCCCGTCGTGGGCGGACTTGCGCATCGTCGAGAACGCTTCGGAGTCGTGCATCGGACCCGGTGCGGTGCCGAAGAACAACGATTGCGCGTGTGGCCGGCTGTAGACGGTGGGTTGCAGCGCGCCGACCTCCGCGGCCGGCAAGTCTTCGGCTTCGTCGACGATCAGTCGGTCGATCGACAGGCCGCGGCCGGCCGACGCCGAGCGCGTCGTGAACGCGATCCGCGCCGCAGTGTCCAGTTCGACGTACTCGGCGCCGATCATCTGCGAATGCCGGCGTACCCGGCCGGCGAGGTCGGCGTCGGACTGGATGACTTCCCACAGCCGGCGGAAGGCATCGCTGGACGTCTTCACCGCGTGCGCGGTGTGCAAGATCTGCTCGTCGAGTTCGAATAGGCCGAATAGCTCCAACGCCAACAAGATTTGGCCCTTGCCGGACTGGCGGGCCACCACGACACCGGCCTGCGAGCACGACCAGGTGCCGCCGGACTCCCGCAGGATGCCGCGCACGATGCGGCCCTGCCAATCGTCGAGCGGCACTCCGTACGCGGCGGCAAGCTCGACGCAATCTTTCCCGGTCAGTTCGCTACCCGCAGGCCATGTTTCGAACGTCGGCGCCGCGGTCGTCACGGCCGGCGCCGGCCTGGTCCTGGTGCTCATCGTGCCGCCCGTCGACGGCGGCGCGCCGCTATCTCGTCGAGCTTCGACCCAGCAGCCGCCGGCACTGACTGGCCCAGCGCCGCGACCGTAATCCGATACTCACGCGACGCGGCGATCACGTCGCGCGGCGACGTCTCCGGGCTGTCGATGATGCCCGCCAGACGGTCCCGCAGCGCCTCCAAACGAGCGCGATCGGTCTTCGGTTTCGGCTTCCTGTTTGCTCGGGACATTCGGGGCTCCAGATATTTACCTATGCCAGGGGGGCGTCGCGCGGATCGTGCTCAACGGGTCCATCCCCCTACTCCTATGTTGTGGCTGGTCAGTCGGCTCATCCGAGGGCACCGCTGTTGCGGCCGACGGTGCCGTCGGGTTGGTTGCTGCGGCGTTCGTTGCAGTGCTTGTGTGCTGGGCGTAGCTGGTTGTCGCCGTGGTCGTCGCCGCCGTGGCTGGTTGGCGTGTTGTGGTCGACGACGAAGCACCATGGGTCGGGCCAGGGCACGGACAGGTCGATGGGTTGGCCGCAGAAGCAGCAGGGTTGGCCGGCGCGGACGAGTTGGGCGATGCGTCGTCGCGCTCGGTCGCGGATTGCTTTGGTGGCGAACGGCATTGACTTAGTCCTGCTCGCCGTCGCGGTCGTTGTCCGCGCCCCATGTCCGGCTGGTCTCGAACGTAACGCCGGGCCGCGGGTTGTGCGTGCCTCGGCAGCGGTCGCAGCGTTGGCCCTCGGGTGCGCAGTCTGGGTGGGTGCTCACGTCCTGGTCCTCTTTGTCGTGGTGGGCTCGCGGCCGGCGACGCGCCATGGCTACGCAACGCACGCCGGCCGCGAGTGATCGGGGGCGGCTACCAGCTATTCACGAGCCGTTCTGCACGCTGCTTTTCTTCCTCCTGCTGCCGCTGCCGACGGTCAGCCTGGAACGTCGCGAGGCGTCCCTGGTATTCGGCCAGCGTCGGCAGTGCCAGCGCGATCCGGCGGCGGGCGAGGTCCCACGGTGAGACGTCGAGGCGCTGGGCGCCGGCTGCCTCGACGGCTGGCACCCACTCCTCGGAGGGCGCCGCGGTGTAGATCAGCGGGACGGGTCCGGCGAGGTTGACACCGGCGACGGTGGCCAGCGCCTCGAATCCGGCTCGGGCTGCCGACCACGCCGTCACAGCGATCTGCGCGTCGTGCAGGAGGCGCATGTCGTCGCCGCCCTTCGCGACGACGGCAGATGTGTTCCCGAGGTTCAGGCCTGCTTCCGCTGCGGCGGAGAGCGCGGCCGAATGCTCGGTGAGGGCGTCGGACCAGCCGGCCAGGATGCGCTGGCTGTGTTCGACGAGGGTTTCCCGAAGTTCGCTTTCTGCCCGCGTGCGGGCGGTCTGGCTGATGTTCGACGCGGCGAGTTCTCTGGATGTGAGGAGTTGTTGGATGCGCTTGTCGGTGCGGTAGTCGCGTCCCTCGCTGATGGCGTCGATCACTGCGTTGTGAAGGGCGGCGGTGAGTGCTGGGGTCGCGGCGATTTCGGCGATCGCGGCGGCAACCTCGTCGGCGTGCTGGATCTGGTCGACGTACTCGCTCGGCAATTCGACGCTGAGGATTTGTGCGGTCTTGTGGACGATCTGCTGGTAGCCGCGGGCTGAGATTTGCACGGTGGGTTCCTTTCTGGGGTGGTGGAGCTAGCTGAAGTTGAAGTTGTCGCGCGGGATGTCGTCGTGTCGGGGTGGGCTGGTCCGGCTGACGGAGCGCCCGTCGGTGAGTCCGGGTAGGACGTTGGCGTCTTCGTCGTCCGGCGCGAACAGTTCTCTCGCCCACTGCCGCTGTTCGTCGGTGTATTCGCCGGCGTCCTGGTCCTGGTCTTGGTCGTCGCCGGTGGTGGTGCGGCCGGCGAAGAAGTCCGAGGCGAACTTCCGGTCGGCGTCGCTGGTCGCGTTCGAACTCAGGCGTTCACGAAGTTGCGTCACCTCGTCGTCGGTCAAGCTCGCGAGCAGTCGGGCTCGCTCTCTCTGGTTCATGACTTCCCTTCGATGTGTTGGCGAAGTGCCAGTTCGTCGACCAGCCAGCGGCCGGCGATCTTGTCGCCGCCGAGCCGGCGTGCCAGCCGGCGGGCCTGTCGGCGCGAGATACCCAGGCGGGCAGCTGCTTCGGCGAGGGGCACGGTTGGTTCCACAGGCACAGGATGGCCGGCGAGCAGCAAACGCATGTCCGAATGTCCGTTCGCGGCCATGCCGTTGCCTGGACCAGCAGAATTGTCGTCGGCGGTCATGTCCGCTTGCGCGGTCATCGCGGCGTGCAATTCGGCAGCTAGATCCTCGAATTCGCCAGTTGGCAGCCCGGACATGCGGCGCTGCCGGATCGCGATCAGCTGGCCTTGCAGCGTGGCGCGCAGCGCCGGCCCGCTCAGAACCACGACGCCGCCGACACGCAGCAGACCCGATTCAGCGGCCACCGGCCGGCGCCCCGCTCTTCGACGGCAGCCCGGTCGATCCGATCACCAGGCCGGCGACAACTCCCCGCGGCCGGCGGGCAAGCGGCAGCGCCCCGAACCACTCCCGGCAGCGGTCAAGCGCTGGGCAGTCGGCGCATGTACGCAGAGCGGCTGCGCGGGCGAGCTCGAGTTCGGCTCTGCTGGCGAGCTTGGTGCGTTCGGCGATCGTCGCCTCGAACAGGTCCGCCCTGCCTTTGCAGCGGGCGCCGGGGAGGTCTGGTATGCCGGCGATCAGCGCAGCCATGGACTTCCAGTTCATGCGAGGTCTCGTTTCAATGCGGCGTACCAAGGGCAGCTGTCGTCGTGCTTGACGACGCCGCGGAAGTATCCGGGCTCGACCTCGGCGACGGCCGCGACGCTGTTGCAGTCCGGGCATGCGACGACTGCCGCCATGTCCTGCCCTGGCTGGCGTCGGCTGATCCGCACGCGCGCTCGCCTGCGCTCCGCGCGGTTCACTTCACACCGCCTGGACGGCGCACCGGGCCGCGCGTCCCCGTCCGCGGGGGTGTCTCTACGAGACACACCCCCCGCGGAAACGTTGGGACACGCTCGCGGCCCACGGTTCCCAACGTTTCCCCACCGGATCGGGGAAACGTCTGACCTGCGCTTTTACGTGTCGGCAGGGTCGACGTCTCCCCGGTCATTGTCGCAACGTTTGTACCGACGTTTCCCCGCCAAATCGGGGAAACGTTGACCTGGCCTTTCGCTGTCACCAGAAGCATGGTCAGAACATCCCTTCTGACGTTTCCCCGGCGGTTCGGGGAAACGTTGTGACGGCCTTCCGCTGACGCACTGCGTCGGCGATCGTGGCGTTCCGGAAGGTGTGTCCGGCCAGCCGCAGCGCTTCGCGCGCCCGACGATTCCCCGTCTCGACTGGCAGCCGAAGTTGGATCATGGCGTCGATGCACGCGCCGATCTGACGCCGTTCAGCGTCGGGCAGGGACTTCGGTCGGATGATGTGCCGGAGGTGCGGGTCGTACTGGCGCAGCAGCAGCAGACGGTCGGGGTGCGCATTGCCACGCTGGCGTTCGAGCGCGAGGTTCACGAATACCTCGTCGTCCACGCCGCTGGGTTGGGTGGCGAGCATCCACACGGCGTCCACGTCGTCGGCCTTTGCGCTCGACCCCCGCGCGGTCGTCTTCACGCCGTGCCCGCGGTGGTCGAGCCGCACGACAGCGCGGCCAGCACCTTTGAGCGGTGCCAGCGTGTGCCGGTACAGCGCCCGGTAGGTGTCGGCGCTGTTTTCCTCGCCGGCCACTACTCGGGCAACGGTGTCGAGGACGACCACCGCGGCCTCGTGGTGCCCGGCGAGGTCCACCAGGTCGACGCCGCCGGCGGGCCCGTCGAGCGGCGACATGCTCGGAAACGACAGGTACCGCAGATTGCCTAGCTCGCCGGGTGTGTAACCCATATCGCGCAGCCGTTCGATGATGTCGAACTGGCCGTTCTCGTGATCGACGTAGAGCACCCGGACCGGCGGTTGTGGTTTCTGGCCGAAGACGGGTCGGCCCGTCGCGAGCGCGGCGGCGACGTCCAGCATCAGAAGGCTCTTGCCGGCCTTCGCTGTCGACACCAGCGCATAGGACTGGCCGCGCGCAATGAAGTCTGGAACCAGCCAGTCCACTTCCTCGCGTGCGCCGTCGAATGCTCGTTGCCAGTCGATGACGGGGTGTCGTTTGTGCGCCGGCATCGGCACCGTGGGCGCCTCCCCCCGAGAGGTTTCGCCGCCGGGTGGCGGTTCGGGTGCGCCGGGATCGTCGAGCCGTTCGAGGTTGGCGACCGCGGCCATCTGCCGCGCCGAGACCAGGCCGGGATCGACGTTGGCGGTCACGCCAGGGCTCCGTCTGTCAGGGCGTACAGCAACTCGGCGAGTTCGCGATCCTCGCCACCGCGTCGCCAAAGTGCTTGCAGCACTTCGAATTTGAGCAGTGGAACTAGACCGGACTCGAGGACGTGCAGTGCCGCATCACGGCCGGCGTCGACCAGCTTGTCGGACAACGGCGGTTCGGAGCAGCGACAGGGCCACGGATCGCGGCATCCGCAGTCCAGCGGCGCGGAGCGCAAGGCGGCTTGCCGCCGGCGCGTCATTTGGCTTCGAGCGTCCTGCCGTGCTGGCGGGCGAGTGCATGGAACCCACCGCAGTCGCTTGTGCGCAGGCACGGTGTCGGCCGCGGTATCGTCGTTATAGTTCTTCGCCGAGAACTGTGCCGCCCGATTGTGCGTCGGGCGGCTTTCTCGTTCCGGGGTCATGCCGCACCGCCCCGCATGATCGCCGCAATGCGGTCGCGCTGCTCGGACGTGAGCGGCGGAGCAGCGGCCAGGGCCTTCTGAACGCAGTTTGCGATGCGTTGCGCGGCGGAATTGGGGTCACTGCGATCGCTTTGCAGCGCAGTGTTTTTCGTGGCAGTTGTAGCCATTTGGGGTACTCCAGGCAGCGTTTAGTAGAGACTCCGCTGCCGGAGTGGGCTGAGACCGCCTGTACACCTGGCCTTACTTCGACGCTTACGCGGAACGCCGGGTGTCCCCTGTTCTCACAGCAATTCCCTCATGGGAGGGCGCCGGTGTCGCCTTTATATCACGACGCTTGCGTCTTCCAGCGGAACTCGACGCTCGCCGGGTCGAAACCTGGACCTGGCCGCGTCGGATTGATGGCGACGCGCAGTCCCAACGCTTCCAGCACCGCGCGACGCTGCGATACCGCCATTTCGTCCCACCGCTGCCGGGCGGCTGGCCCAGCCAGCGGCCGAATCGCCTCGACGTCGAGCGACACGACCGAATCGCGCAGGCGGCTCTCCGCCTCGTCGAGTTCCGGCTGTATCCGAGCGGTGATGCGGCGCAGCTGCTCAGCTGATATCGCCGCGTCCGCGAACGCGTCCGCAGCTTCGGATAGGCGCCGGTTCAGTTCATCCACACGATCGGAGTAACGCCGGGCCTGCTCGTCGTCGCCCATGAGCCAGTCCAGGGCGTCCGGCTTCGACAGTCGCGCGATGACGACCTCCCGGACAAGCTCGTCGACTGACGGCTCAGACCGACCCACGCAGCCCTTGCCGTCGCAGACATACAGTTCGAGCGGCCGGCCGTGGCGTCCCCGCTTCGTGACCGCGCGTAGCTTCGCGCCGCAGATCCCGCATTCGCCGATCCCCCACGACAGCAGATGCCGGCGCGCGCCGGGCCGGGTGACTGTCGCGTTGGTGCGCCGGGCCGGCTGAGTGAGAAGCGCGACGACCTTCTCGTGTTTCACACGGTCGACGATCGCCGGCCAGCAGCCGTCGAACCGTTCCTCATCGGGCAAGCCGCGGTGGTGGACGCGCTGGGCGATGTTCGATTCGCGCATGGCCAGTTTCTTGACCGACGTCTTCCCCCAGGCCGTCGTCTTCGGCGCCGGCTCGCCGCGCCGGTTCAGATCCTCGGTGATCCCGCGCAGCGTGTCGCCGGCCAGCAAGCGGTCGACGATTTCGCGGACCACGTTCGCCTCTTGCGGGTGCTCGGTCCATGTGGCCGCGGCGCCCAATCCGTGCTTGGTCCAGCCGTAGCCGAGGTCGCCGGATGGCCGGCCTGATCGGGCCCGGCGTGCGGCGGCAGCGGTTACGCGCTCGGACTTGATTTCGGACTCCCAGGTGGCGAGGGCTCCCTGAATGTCGACCCAGGTGCGGCCGGCCGCGGTCGACAGGTCGTAGTCGCCGCCCTGCGCCTCGGACACGTTGACCTTGCAGGAGTGGAACGCGTCGATGAACTCGGCGCGCTCGCGACGGTTACGAGTCATCCTGGTCAGGTGGTAGACGATGACGCGATCTATACGGCGGTCGCGGGCCAGCGTGAGCACCTTCTGATATGCGGGTCGGCTGGCGCCGCGAAAGGCGCTGATGTCGTTGTCGGCATGCTCGGCCACGACCTGATAGCCGCGGGCGGATGCGAAGGTGCGCGCGTGGTCAAGCTGGTCAGCGACGCCGACGGCTTGGCCGCTGGTGTCCTGGCTGATACGTGCATACAGCGCTACTCGCTCGCCGGAGGTCGCGGCCGAAGTGTTCACATGCAAGAGCCTACGGTGTTCCCGGGCGGTGTCGGGAAGACGTGGCAACCGGGCGATTTCACCCAGCTGATCGAGGACGTCAGCACCCGGGTGTTCGACGTGTATGACGACTCCACCGTCATCTACCCGGGCCACGGCGATGACACGGCGCTGGGCGCCGAGCGCCCCCACCTGAGCGAATGGCGCGAGCGGGGCTGGTAGCCGGGCGCTACGTCGTCGTGTGCACGATCAACACGTCGGTCTTGGCCCGACGCGAGACGTTGGCCGGCACCGATCCCAGCAGCCGACCGGCGATCGTGCTCAAGCCGACGTTGCCGACGACGAGCAGATCGGCCTGCTCCTCCTCGGCAAGCTGCACCAGCGCATCGACCGGGGCCCCGACAATGGGTCGCTCGTCGATGTTCTTTGCGCCGGCGGCGTGGGCACGGTCCTTGGCGTCGCGCAAAATCGCGTAAATCGGCGCGGTGCCCGAAACCTTATAGCTTTCCTCCCGCAGGGCGTCTGCGGCGCGGGCGTCCTCATGTTGGGGCAGATATGCCGACGCCACAATCAGCTTGGCGTCCTCTCCGGCGATCTGCGCCGCCTTCTCCACCGCGCGCATCGACGAATCCGAGCCATCGGTTCCTACCACCACAGTCCGATAGGCGCCCATTTACCCTCCCAGTTTCGGTTGGTCAGCCAACCCAAGACAGTAGCGCGTTTGCTCGATGCAGAGGAGACAGATCAATCACACGAAGCGGCGTGGCGCGTCCGCAATTTGCGGGTTCTGGCCGTGGCGACCGAAGATATCGGCAATGACAAAACAGTTAATTGCACGCGCCCAACGTGGAAGGCATTGCATTACGCCGCTTTTCGCCATTGAACGCACGAAGAGCGAATGCGCCGGACGCTTTGTGACCGATTGCATGAACCGCGACTTACAGTAACAAGCATCATGTCCATGCCCACCCTCGAGCCCACGCTCGAACCGCGTGCCGGGGATGTTGGCGCCGAACCTGCGTCGGGGCGTGCGCGCGGCAGGTTGCTCGATCCCTGGGCGATCGCCCTGTTCGCCACGGGTGTCAGCGCCGCCTGGGCCTGCCGGCCCTCGCTGTGGTTCGACGAAGGGGCGACGATATCGGCTGCGGCCAGCCGGACTTTGCCAGAGCTGTGGCGGTTGCTGGGCCACATCGACGCCGTCCATGGCGCCTACTACCTGCTGATGCACGGTTGGTTCGCCATCTTTCCCCCCACCGAGTTCTGGTCGCGCGTTCCGAGCGCGTTGGCGGTCGGGGTCGCCGCGGCCGGGGTCGTGGTCTTGACCAGGCAGTTCACGCCCAGCCGGAGTACCGCGGTATGCGCCGGAGTCGTCTTTGCGATCCTGCCGCGCATCACGTGGGCGGGCATCGAGGCCCGCTCGTATGCGATGTCGGTGGCCGCGGCGATCTGGCTGACGGTCCTGTTCGTCGCCGCGGTGCGGCGGCGCCGGTCCTGGCTGTGGGTCGGCTACGCCGTGGCGCTGATGGTGTCGATTCTGCTGAGCCTCAACCTGATCCTGCTCGTCCTCGTCTACGCGGCGATGCTGCCGCTAGTAGCCGCCAAAGGATCCCGCAAGTTCCCAACGATCTGGTGGGCGGCCAGCACGGCCGTCGCGCTGGGCGCGATGACGCCGTTCATCCTGTTCGCGCACGGGCAGGCGTTCCAGGTCAATTGGCTTTTCCCGGTCAGCTGGCACTACGCCTTCGACATCACCCAGCGCCAGTATTTCGACCACAGCGTGCCGTTCGCGGTGCTCAGTGCGGTCATCATGGTGGCCGCGGTCGCCGCTCGAATGGCCGGCGCGCCCGCCCCTCCGGGCGACATCGCTCGCCTGCTGACCAGCTGCATCGCGTGGGTGGTGTTGCCCACCGCCGCCGTCGTCATCTACTCGGCGGTCGACGAGCCGATGTATTTCCCCCGCTACCTGATCCTGACCACGCCGGCGATGGCCGTTGTGCTGGCGATCTGCATCGTCACCGTCGGGCGCCGGGCGTGGCTGATCGCCGGTCTTGTCGCGCTTTTCGTCGGCGCGGCCGTCCCCGACTACCTGTTCGTCCAACGTTGGCCGTATGCCAAAGAAGGGTGGGACTACAGCCAGGTCGCCGATCTGATCAGCACGCACGCCGCCCCCGGCGATTGCCTGGTGGTTGACAACACCGTGCCGTGGCGGCCCGGCCCGATTCGTGCGCTGCTGGCCACCCGGCCGGCGGCCTTTCGGTCGCTGATCGACGTCGAGCGCGGCGCGTACGGCCCGAAGGTCGGATCGCTGTGGGACGGGCACGTCGCCGTGTGGCTGACGACGGCCAAAATCAACAAATGCCCGGCGATTTGGACCATCACCAACAAAGACAACTCACTGCCCGACCACCAAGCCGGGCGATCGCTGCCGCCCGGAAGCGCTTTCGGGCGGGCTCCGGCGTACCGATTCCCGGGCTATCTCGGTTTCCGCATCGTCGAGCGATGGCAATTCCACTACTCGCAGGTTGTCAAGTCCACGCGGTGATTTGCCACTCACTTAGCCGGCCGGCCGGCAAGCAGGGAATGAGCTCAGCCTCCGGCGCCGACGGCCTCGGTCTGCCGGGTGGCGCGCGTCGCGGCGTATGACGCCGCCACGCCGGCCGCGCTCACCGCGGTGAAGACGGTGAACAGCATGTGCGCCGCCATCCCCTCGCCACCGGTGGCGGTGTTGACGACGACACCGGCCAATCCGGCGCCGATCGCGGCGGAGGTGAGCTGGACGGTGTTGATCGCCGCGGACGCGGCGCCGCCTTCGGCCGGGTCCGCGACGGACGCCATCGCGCGGGCCGACAGGTGGGGCCAGGCCATCCCGATCCCGATGCCGGCGACCACCAGGGCCACCGCCCACAGCGCGGCGGTCCACCCCGAGTCATCGCCATGCCGTGCCACGGCACCCAGCGCCAGGCCCGCCGCCACCACCATCGGCGCCACCAGGACCACCCGCCCGATCGTCCGCGGGTGCTCCAGCGAGGCGCTGACGATCTCGCTGACCGTCCAGCCCACCGCGAGCGCCGCCCCCAGGAACCCCGCCGCGATCGGCGTCAGGTGCGCCAGTCGCTGCCCGAACAACGGCACATAGGTGGTCACCATCGCCGCGCCCATCAGCACGCCCATGGTGAGGTAGATCCACTTCAGGGGGCCGGGAGAGAACACGCTGGGCGGCAGGATCGCGGCGTGCATGCGCCAGTCGACGATCACGAACACGCCGACCAGGCCGATGCCGGCCGCGAGCAGCCCATACGTCGCGGCTGTGTTATGCGGAATCTGCGCGACGCTGACGGCCAGCGCGGCCACCCCGATGATCAGCAGCGACCACACCGGGACTCTCATCCTGGGAATACCGCTCGCCGAGCTGACGCGGGCCAGCGCGACCGGGACCAGCAGGGCCATCAGCGCGGTCAGAACGGCCATCGCAACAAACGCCCATCGCCAGATCCCGAACTGCGCGAACAGGCCGCCGGTCGTGGGGCCGACCACCGTGGCGACCCCCCACATCGCCGACACCAGGGCAGAGCCCCTGGTCCACAGCCGGCGGGGAAGCGCGGAGTTGATGACCGCATAGCCCAGCCCGGCCAGCAAGCCCCCGGCCACCCCCTGCATGGCCCGTCCAGCAATCAAAACATGCATGGTGGGAGCGGCAGCGCAAACGAGGCTAGCGACGCCGAACACGGCGAGCCCCAGCAGATATGACGACCGCGCACCGACGCGCAGCAGCGTCGGATTGACCATCGTGGCCGCGACCACCGAGCCGACGAGATACAGAGTTGTCACCCACGCGTAGAGCCGGCTGCCGCCGATTTCGGCGATGGTGTTGGGCAACAAGCTGGTGGTCAGGAATTCATTGGTGGCGTAGAGCGCCACCCCGCCGGCCAGCAGTACCGAAGTTCTCAGATACCTCGCGCCCAGCAGCTCACGCCAGCCGCCGGTGATAGTCGCCGCGTCGGTCACTCCTCCACCGTATGGGTTCTCGCGCCGAGCAGAGCCGGAGATCGATTGCCAGCAAACTCATTTCAGGCCGGCGGCGTCCATGCCCCGCAGTTCCTTCTTCAGGTCGGCGATCTCGTCGCGGAACCGCGCCGCCAGCTCGAACTGCAAGTCACGAGCCGCGGCCATCATCTGGGCGGTGAGGTCCTTGATCAGGTCGGCCAGTTCGGCGCGCGGCATGCTGGCCGTGTCGCGGCCCTCGAACACCCCCGCGCTGACCGCGCGGCCCGGCTCTCCCTGGGCGCGCCGGCCACGGGACGCATTGCGCCCCGACCCGCCGATCTCCACCGTCTCGCTGTCGTCCGCCTCGCGGTAGACCTGGTCGAGAATGTCGGCGATCTTCTTGCGCAGCGGCTGTGGGTCGATGCCGTGGGCCTCGTTGTAGGCGACCTGCTTCGCCCGGCGGCGCTCGGTCTCGTCAATGGCCTCTTTCATCGAATCGGTGATGGTGTCGGCGTACATGTGCACCTCGCCGGAGACGTTGCGGGCGGCGCGGCCGATGGTTTGAATCAGGCTGCGCGATGACCGCAGGAAGCCCTCTTTGTCCGCGTCCAGGATCGCGACCAGTGACACTTCGGGCAGGTCCAGGCCCTCGCGCAGCAGGTTGATGCCGACGAGCACGTCGTACTCGCCCAGCCGGAGCTGACGCAGCAGTTCCACCCTGCGCAGCGTGTCGACCTCGGAGTGCAGATAGCGCACCCGAATGCCCATCTCGAGCAGGTAGTCGGTGAGGTCCTCGGCCATCTTCTTGGTCAGCGTCGTGACCAGCACCCTTTCGTCGGCCTCGGTGCGCTTCCGGATCTCGCCGATCAGGTCGTCGATCTGCCCCTTCGTCGGCTTGACCACAACCTTCGGGTCCACCAGGCCGGTGGGCCGGATCACCTGCTCGACGAACTCGCCGGCGGACTGGCTGAGCTCGTAGGGGCCGGGGGTGGCCGACAGGTACACCGTCTGCCCGATCCGGTCGGCGAACTCCTCCCAGGTCAGCGGGCGGTTATCGCACGCCGATGGCAGCCGGAATCCGTATTCGACCAGGTTGCGTTTGCGCGACATGTCGCCCTCGTACATGCCGCCGATCTGCGGGACGGTGACGTGGGATTCGTCGATGACCAGCAGGAAGTCTTCCGGAAAATAGTCCAGCAGGGTCGCCGGCGGCGAGCCCGGACCCCGGCCGTCGATGTGCCGGGAGTAGTTCTCGATGCCCGAGCAGAACCCGACCTGGCGCATCATCTCGATGTCGTAGTTGGTGCGCATCCGCAACCGCTGGGCCTCGAGCAGCTTGCCCTGCCCCTCCAACTCGGCGAGCCGCTCGGCCAGTTCCGCTTCGATCGTCGAGATCGCCATTGCCATCCGCTCCGGGCCGGCGACGTAGTGGGTGGCCGGGAAGATTCGCAGCGAATCGACCTGGCGAATCACGTCGCCCGTCAGGGGGTGCAGGTAGTACAGCGCCTCGATCTCGTCGCCGAAGAACTCGATGCGCACCGCCAGCTCTTCGTAGGACGGGATGATCTCCACCGTGTCGCCGCGCACCCGAAACGAGCCGCGGGTGAACGACAGGTCGTTGCGGGTGTACTGGACGTCGACCAGCAGGCGCAGCAGCGCATCCCGCGGTACCTCGGCGCCCACCCGCACCTCGACCGAGCGGTCCAGGTAGGACTGCGGCGTGCCCAGTCCGTAGATGCACGACACCGACGCCACCACGACCACGTCGCGGCGCGACAGCAGCGAGGACGTCGCGGAGTGCCGGAGCCGCTCCACGTCGTCGTTGATCGAGCTGTCCTTCTCGATGTAGGTGTCGGTCTGCGCGATGTACGCCTCGGGCTGGTAGTAGTCGTAGTACGAGACGAAGTATTCAACTGCGTTGTGCGGCAACATCTCTCGCAGCTCATTGGCCAGCTGGGCGGCCAGCGTCTTGTTGGGTGCCATCACCAGGGTTGGTCGCTGCAGGCGTTCGATGAGCCAGGCGGTGGTGGCCGATTTCCCGGTACCGGTGGCGCCGAGCAGCACGACATCACGCTCCCCCGCCCTGATCCGGCGTTCCAGCTCATCGATCGCGGCCGGCTGGTCCCCGGCGGGATCGTGCGGGCTGACGACCTCGAAGTCGCCGCCGACGCGAACGACGTCGTCGACAGCGCGATACTCCGAGTGCGCTACTACGGGATGCTCCGTGGCGAATGCCATGGCACCAGGGTAGAACCGATCACCGACAAGCGTCGGCGAGCTGGTCGCGGTAGCGGATGCGAGGCTCGCCTGGTGGTACCCGGGAAACTATCCCGCCGGCCGCGTCCACGTCCGGGTGATCGGATCGCATTGCAGCAGGTAGCCGTCACTGGACGTGCTCATGGCGAATACCGGCGTGCCCGGCCGGTCGCACGAGGTCCCGGCGGCGTGGGCGCCCATCGTGATCGGCGCCTTGGCCCAGCTGCTGCCCTCGCAGACGATCTCCTCGCTGTTGGTCGGGTCGTAGGCGACCTTGCCGACGTCACTGCACGGCCCGCCGAGCACCGGCGGCGCCGAGGCGGACGCGGTGGTCGAGGTGTTGATCACCTGGGTGGGGTCGCCCAGCGTCACCGTGGCGGGCGCCTGGCCGGTCCGGGTGGCGACCACGGGCACCCTCACCACCGCACCCTGGGCGCCACATTCATTGCTCAGCACGGCCTCGGTCAAGGTGCCGCGCAGCGTGCCGTCGGCCTGCGGCGCCAGCGACCAGGCGATGGTTTCCTGCTGGGTGGCCGTGACCTGTCCATTGGGTTGGGTGCAGCCCACCCGCTGTTGCGCCGGAGTGCCCTGCCAGTAGCCGCCGATGAAGCGCAGGGTGTCGGTCTGTACGCCGCCGGCGGTGCTGGCCAGTTGGTGGGTGGCGTCGTCCAGCCGGGTGCCGGTGGCCGCACATCCGTTGGTGGTGCATACCGACCGGAACGCCCACCAGCTGGTGGTGGCCCCGGCGTGCCGGACCGAGACGCCATTGGTGGTGCGCTTGGTCTGGTCGTAGGCCAACCGGTAGGTCCCGTTGAGTACCGGCCCGCCCGGCGTGGGTGCGGCACTCGCGGCCGGGACGGACGGTTTCGACGCGAGCGCGGGGTTGGCCGGCGACGCGTCGGGCTGGACGGAGTAGAGGATCGACCAGGTCGCCGCGACGGCGATGAGCACTGCACACAGCAGCGCGATGGCCCACCGGGCCTTCGACGAAACCCGGTGGCCCAGGCCGACGATGGCGCCTCCGGGACCCCGCCGGTGCTGCGGGTTCGTTACCACGGCGCGGGGCCCGAGCCCGCCGCCGACTTCGGAGACGTCACCGAGTGACTCGCGGACGGCGGTGGCGAACGCGCGGCACCGCTCGAACCGCTCCTCGGGGTTTTTGGCGAGGGCCCGGAAGAACACCTCGTCGAGCTCGGCCAGCTCGGGCCGGAAATCGCTGAGCCGCGGCGGATCCTCGTGCAGGTGCTGACTGATCACCGCGATCGGATTCGAATGCTGAAACGGAGGCGCTCCGGTGAGAAGATGGAAAGCCGTTGCGGCCAAAGCATATTGGTCCGCCCGGCCGTCGATGGGCGAACCCGTCAGCTGCTCGGGCGCGGCGTACGCCACCGTGCCGACCGCGACGTTGGTTTCGGTGATCCCGCTGATGTCCCCCAGGTGACGCGCGACACCGAAGTCCGCCAACAGGATTCGACGCTCTCCCTCTTCGGGATGGGTGAGCAGGATGTTGGCGGGCTTGACGTCGCGGTGCAGCAGGCCTCGATCGTGGGCGTAGTCCAGCGCGCCGGCGACCGCTTGAACGATGGCGCACACCTCGCGGATCGGCATCCCCTCGGCGTAGTTCTCCTTGACCAGCCGCGAGGCATCCGTGCCCTCGACATAGTCCATCGAGATCCACAGATGCCCGTTGAATTCGCCGCGGTCGTGCACACCGACGACGTGGGGGTGCCACAGCGTCGCCGCGAGATCGGCCTCCCGATTGAATCTTTCGCGGAACTCGGGGTCGGCGGTCACCGCCTCGGCGAGGACCTTGATGACGTCACGCCGGGGCAGCCTGGGATGCAACGCGAGGTGAACCTCGGCCATGCCGCCGGCGCCCAACTGCCGCAGGATCGTGTAGCCGGCGAACGACGCGCCGTTGCTGACCGCCGGGCGCGACTCAGAGGACTCGTCTTTCTGCTGCGCCACCACGGGTTGCGCGTTCGGCGCGGAATCGACGGGGGGTATCCGGCGGAACAACTGACCGATGGGCATGGCGGGTAGCGAGTGAAAACCCGCGCGCAACGCCTCGCGGGCTTGCCGCGGATTGCTCAGCAGCCCCCGCCCGGCGCCGATGCGGCGAGTAGTCCCCTTGTGCTCGTTCGTCAATGCCTCGCCCCCCTCGTGTCCCGGCACCGCCCAGGTGTTGCCGCAATGTGATGCGGATCGCACACCATGAGCGTGCGCATCGCGATTGGGCCCTGAATTCCGTCTTGCTGTCTGCGAACACGACACTGTGCTCGGCACGCACGGACACAATCGAAGATTGCAACCCTCCCGATCGAATAATGCCGCACCGCAGTGGGCGATTCGTCGCAGCAGGCTATGAATGCGCTATGAGTCGGCGAATGAAAACAAAGGGAAGTCACAGCCGGGTCCAATAGAGCGCACTGCCGACGCGGGCCGATACTTGAGTAGTGACTCGACCCGCCCCGCCCATCCTGACAATTCGGCATGACGGGTCCCAACGATCCTTTGCGGCCGGCCACGAGGTGGTCGTCGGCCGCGACGTGCAGGCCGATGTGCGCATCGCCGATCCGCGCATCTCGCGCGCGCATCTGATCCTGCGGTTCGATCAAGGCCGTTGGCTGGCAATCGACAACGGCTCGCTGAACGGGACCTACCTCAACGGCTACCGGATGCCGGTGGTCGATATCCATGACGGCCAGAGCATTCACGTCGGCAACCCCCAAGGTCCGCGCCTGACCTTCGCGATCGGACCGCAGACCGGCCACGCCGGCCAGCCGTCGCGGACTCGGCCGAGCCACGACTCCGGACCGCCGACCCTGGCGTGGTCGGCGCTCGCTGAGCTAACGAATCCGACCCGCTCGCCGGCCCGGCCCGGGGGCCCCGACAGGAGGCCGGCGCGCGGCGGTCCGCAGGGTGCGCCGTCGCGTCCCACCCCACCCCGGCAGCCGGCGAGACCGCCGAATGCCCCGCCGCGACAGGCGCCACCGCCCCGCGGGCCACGGCAACCGGCGCCACGAGGCACACCACCCGAGGAACTGACCGTCATCGACCCCGGCTCGCCGGCAAGGATGCAGGCCGCGCCGCCCGGCGCCGGCGAAACCAAGGCACCGCCCCAGCCATCCGCCGCGCCCGCGACCGAATTCACCGTGATCAACGCCAAGACGGCCGACGTGTCGAACCTCGCGACGCGTTTTGTGAAATTGCTCTCGCCACGCGCGTCGTCGGCCGCGGGCACGGCAGGCGCCATGACGATCGGCCGCGCCCCCGAGAACGACATCGTTGTCTCCGATGTCTTGGCGTCCCGTCAGCACGCCAGCTTGGTGCCCACCCCGCTGGGCACCGAGGTCCGGGACAACAGCGTCAACGGAACGTTCGTCAACGGCACCCGGGTGGGGTCCGCCATCCTGTCCGAGGACGACATCGTCACCATCGGCAACGTCGACCTGGTGTTTCGCGACGGCACCCTGACCGAACACGGCGGCGCCACGGCGCGCACCGGCGGACTCGAGGTGCGCAACGTCAAGTACGTCGTCGACGCCGGCAAACAACTGCTGGACGACATCTCGCTGACCGCGCGCCCCGGCACGTTGACCGCCGTGATCGGCGGTTCGGGTGCGGGAAAAAGCACCCTGGCCCGGCTCATTGCCGGTTACACCACACCGACCTCCGGTTCAGTGACCTTCGAGGGCCACGACATTCACGCCGAATACGCCTCCCTGCGCAGCAGGATCGGCATGGTCCCACAGGACGATGTGGTGCATCGCCAGTTGACCATCAACCAGGCGCTGGGCTACGCCGCGGAGCTGCGGCTGCCGCCGGACACCAGCAAAGCGGACCGCGCCAAGGTCGTCGCCCAGGTGCTCGAAGAACTCGACCTGACCAAGCACGCCGATACCCGCGTCGAGAAGCTGTCCGGGGGGCAACGCAAACGCGCCTCGGTGGCGCTCGAGCTGCTCACCGGGCCGTCGCTGCTGATCCTCGACGAGCCGACCTCCGGTCTGGATCCCGCGCTGGATCTGCAGGTCATGACGATGCTGCGCCAGTTGGCCGATGCCGGTCGGGTCGTGCTGGTGGTGACGCACTCGCTGTCCTACCTGGATGTGTGCGACCAGGTATTGCTCATGGCTCCCGGCGGCAAGACCGCCTACTGCGGCGCGCCCGACCAGATCGGTGGGGCGATGGGCACCACCAACTGGGCGAAGATCTTCACCCAGGTCGGCGCCGACCCCGACGAAGCCAACCGCCGCTTCCTGGAACAGAACGAGGCCGAAAAGCGGCCCCAGCGGTACCTGCCGGACAAGGTTGACGAGCCGGGCAGTCTCGGCGAACCGGTTCACACCAGCGTGCGGCGGCAGATCTCGACCATCGCCCGCCGGCAGGTCCGCCTGGTGATCGCCGACCGCGCCTATTTCGTCTTCCTCGCGCTGCTGCCGTTCATCCTCGGCTCGCTGTCTCTGACGGTGCCGGGCAACAACGGCTTTCATCTCCCCGCACCCGCCGCGGGCACACCCGACGAAGCCGCGCAGATACTGGCCCTGCTGATGCCGGCGGCCGCATTCATGGGCACTGCCTTGACAATTCGCGATCTGGTCGGCGAACGCCCCATCTTCCAACGGGAGCAAGCGGTCGGGTTGTCGACCACCGCCTACCTACTCGCCAAGACCGCGGTGTTCTGCGGGTTCGCCATACTGCAGTCGGCGATCGTCACGGCGATCGTGGTGATCGGCAAGAGCGCCCCGACGCGAGGCGCGGTGTTGTTCGGCCACTCGACCGTCGGGGCCACCTTGGAACTGTTCGCCACCGTCGCGGCCACGTGTGTCGCCTCGGCCATTCTGGGACTGGCGATTTCGTCGCTGGTGCGCTCCAGCGAGCAGATCATGCCGCTGTTCGTGGTGACGGTGATGGCGCAGCTGGTGCTGTGCGGCGGGATGGTGCCGGTGACCGGCCGGCTCGGTCTGAACCAGCTGTCGTGGGCGATGCCGGCGCGCTGGGGCTACGCCGCGGCGTCGTCGACGGTGGATCTGCGCCACCTGGTGCCCGATTCGCTGCTCTCCCAGGATCGATTCTGGCAACACACGTCGAAGACCTGGCTGCTCGACATGGGCATGCTGGCGGCCTTGTCGATCTTCTACGCCGGCTTCGTGCGATGGAAGATCCGCTTGCGCCGGTAGCGGCTCGCCCGGCAGCGGTAGGGTGACACCATTCACCCGCCCAAGCACGAGACGTTCGACCTTCTGGCCAGCACCAACACCGATCCCAAAGGCATCGTGCGGGCCGTCGACGAATACGCGGTGCAACCGTGGGGCCTCTACATAGCCCGCCCCACCCCCGGTCGCGCCCAGTTCCACTACCTCGAATCCTGGCTACTACCGTCGTTGGGCCTGCGCGCCACCGTGTTTCACTTCAATCCCGGGCATGAACGCGACCATGACTACTACCTGGATGTCGGCGAATACCTGCCCGGCGCCACCGTGTGGCATTCCGAAGACCACTATCTGGACATCGAGGTCCGCACCGGCGCCAGAGCCGGACTCACCGATGTCGACGAACTGCTGGACGCCGTTCGCCACGGCCTGCTGACCCCCGAGGCCGCCGAGCGGGCGGTGCGACGAGCCGTGGCGGCCGTCGATGGCTTGGCGGCCAACGGCTATGACCTGTCGCGGTGGCTGGCGCACCACGGCATGTCACTGACCTGGCGCGGGCGGTAGTCGTTTTCACGGTCCGACGGCGGGTATGCACTTGAAATGACGGATATCGCCGGTCTGCCCGATGCAGTGCGTGAAACGCTGCACGCCGAACCGGTGCCCGTCTGGCGAGATCCCACACTGGCCACCCTGACCGACGAACGGTTCTGTGACCCGCAGTGGATTTTCGAACGCAAATTCGACGGTATGCGTTGCCTCGCCTTTCGTGACGGCGACGAAGTCCGTCTGCTGTCACGAAATCGGAAGCCGCTCAACGGAACTTATCCGGAGCTGGTCGATGCGCTCGCGGCCCAGCGCACTACCCGATTCGTGGTGGACGGTGAGGTCGTCGCGTTCCAGGGAGGCCGCACCAGCTTCGCCCGCCTGCAGGGACGCCTGGGTATCACCGACCCCGAGGTGGCCCGTGCCTCGCGAATCCGGGTCTACTACTACGTGTTCGATGTGCTGCACCTGGACGGCAGGGATACCACCGCGCTGCCGCTGCGCTGGCGCAAGCGACTACTCCGCGATGCGATCAGCTTCGATGATCCGTTGCGCAACACCGCGCACCGGGTCGGCGACGGCCTCGGCGCCTACCGCGCCGCCTGCGAGCGCGGCGACGAAGGAGTGATCGCCAAGCTGGCCGACTCCACCTACAACAGCGGCCGGTCAAAGAACTGGCTGAAATTCAAATGCGTCCGCGACCAAGAATTCGTCGTGGGCGGCTACACCAACCCGAAAGGCAGCCGAATCGAACTGGGCGCGTTGCTGCTCGGCTACTACACAGGACATGGAGAAAGCCGCGACCTCGTCTACGCCGGCAAGGTCGGCACCGGGTTCGACGAGGCCACGCTGCGCAGCCTGCACAAGCGGCTCTCCCCGCTCGAACAGGAGGCCCCGCCGTTCACCCGTGGATTGGTGCGCGAGAACGGAGCTCGCTGGGTGCGCCCGGAGGTGGTGGCGCAGATCGGGTTTACCGAGTGGACCCGCGACGGCAAGCTCCGTCATCCGCGCTACGAGGGCCTGCGCATCGACAAGGACGCCGCAGAGGTGGTACGGGAGACACGCTGATGACGCGCATCGACATCGAGATCACCCACCCGGATCGGGTCATGTTCGGCAAGGACGGGATCACCAAGCGGGACCTGGCCGACTACTACGGCGAGGTGGCCGAGACCATGCTGCCGCACCTGAAAGGCCGCGCGCTGACCGTGCAACGGTTCCCCCGTGGCATTGGCGAAAAAGGCTTCGTTCAGCAGGATTTCGCTGATACCTTGCCGGACTGGATGAGCGGGGTCGAGGTCGACAAAGAGGGCGGCACCCTGGTGCATCCGCTGGCCGAACGCCCGGAGGCGCTGCGCTGGTTGGCCAACCAGAATTGCATCACGTTGCATGTGTGGCAGTCGCGGCAGGGCAACCTGCACCATCCCGACCGGTTGGTCTTCGATCTCGACCCGTCCGACGCCGATTTCGCGGCGGTGCGCGCGACGGCCCACGCGGTGGCCGATGTGCTCGATGACCTGGGACTGGCACGCTACGTGCAGACCACCGGATCGCGCGGGCTACATGTGGTGGTGCCGTTGCGCGCCGAAACCGACTTCGACACCGTCCGCCAATTCGCCCGTGACGTCGCCGAAGTCGTCGCCGCCGATGACGACGCGCACCGCACCGTCGAGGCCCGCAAGGACAAACGCGATGGCCGCATTTACCTCGACGTCATGCGCAACGCCTACGCGCAGACCGCCGTCGCCCCCTACTCGGTGCGGGCCCGCGGCGGTGCGCCGGTGGCCACCCCGCTGGAGTGGGACGAACTGGACACGCGCGGTCTGCGGGCGGATCGGTTCAGCATTCGCGATGTTCCCAAACGGGTTGCTGGGCAGGGTGATCCGTGGGCAGACATGTTCCGGCACGCCCGCTCCCTCGCTGGGCCGCGCGAACGATTGGCGAAACTTCGTGCCTGAATTGCCGGATGTCGAAGGGTTCCGGCGCGAGCTCGCTAAGACCTTGCCCCACCGCCGGATTGAAGACGTAGACGTCCGCGACCCCGGAATTTTGCGCAACTCCTCCGCCACCACGCTCGCCCGGGGCCTGGTCGGGCGTCGCTTCCGTGCCCCGCACCGGCACGGCAAATGGCTGATACTGCCGACCGATGGTCCGGCGCTCCTGATCCACAGTGGCATGACCGGACACCCGTACTACACCCAAGCGGGCGCCGAGCCACAAAAGTATGAGCGCCTGGTGGTGTCGCTCGACAAGGGTGAACTGCGCTATGCCGACCTGCGCAAGCTGCGCGGGGTCTGGCTGACGGACGACCAGGACGACCTCGCCGACGTACTGGGCCCGCAGGGGCCCGACGCCCTAGACATGGGGCTGCGCGAGTTTCGCGACGTGGTGGCCGGGCGACGCGGTCGCCTGAAGCCGACGCT
This sequence comes from Mycobacterium sp. 852002-51971_SCH5477799-a, assembly GCF_001667145.1. Lineage (GTDB taxonomy): Bacteria > Actinomycetota > Actinomycetes > Mycobacteriales > Mycobacteriaceae > Mycobacterium. The sequence goes on along the minus strand of NZ_LZIF01000075.1, from coordinate 84,067 downwards.
GATGGACCAGTCGGTGATCGCGGGCCTCGGCAATCTGCTCGTCGACGAAATCTGCTGGCGGGCCAGCATACGACCCACCGTTCCGGTTGCGGAGTTGGACGACGAAGCCGTCAAGGAGTTGCATCGGGCGATGACGCAAGTGCTGCACACTGCGGTACGCCACGGCCGGGTGCCCGGCCTTCCGCGTTGGCTCACCGGGGCACGCGACGATCCGGACCCGCACTGCCCGCGCTGCGGCAGCGCCCTTCGCCATGACCGGATCGGCGGCCGGATGTCGTTCTGGTGTCCCCATTGCCAGCCCTAGTGGCTCCGCCGAACAGCCTGGTGGACCGGGCGACGTCGGGCGTAATCTCAGCTGCTATGAGCCCCACATCCCGCAGGTGGATGCCGATCGCCGCGCTGACGGTCATCGCCGCTGGCGCCCAGCTGAGTCCGGCAATCGCGAGAGCGGATCTGCACAACATCACCTATCGGGCCAGGGTCGACGGCGTCACGACGGGGAGCCAGGCCACCTTCGTCATCAACGGCGGTCAGACGAACACGGCCGCGCTGAGCTCGATGCCTGGCAACGCTTTCGAAGCCGACACGGTGTTGCCCGATCCGCAGCAGGCCGGCATGCGTGTCGTGGTGCACTTCCCGTACTCGGCGAACGTGCACTGCGAAATCGACGTGGACGAGAACGTTTTCGTCCAATCCGACCAATTGGTCAGGCCGGTGGCCGGCAGTGCCGACCCGATGAACGGGGCGCTGCAGTGCGGGGCACCGTTGCCCTAGGCGCGTCTCAGGGCGTCCAGCCCGTCGAATCGGCCCACTCCCAGGCCCGGCGGTAGGCGTTGAGGAACCACGGCTCCTTGGCCTCGACGTAGGCCGCAGTGTCTCCGCCACCGCCCTTTTCGGCGGCGCGCTTGACGTTCACATAGTCGGCGCGGGCGTCGGGATTGGCCTTGAGCCAGTCGACGAACAGCAGGGCGAACTGCTGATTGGGCCAGCCGTCCACCCGGATATGCACGTTCGTCGGCCGGCCTGGGTCGGCCGAGGCGTGAATGCGCTTGCGCCACAGGGCGGCTTCGTCGTCCTTGGCCACGTCCTCGGTGATGTGCTCGATGCGCGGGTACCCGGCGGACAACAACGGTTCGGCGAGTTCGTCTGCGACGGCGAGGGATTCGACGGTGATCTGGACGTCGATGACGTCCTTGGCGGCGAGGTCCGGCACGGCGGTCGAGCCGATGTGGTCGACGCGCAGCGCGCGGTGACCGCAGCTGGTCCGCAGGCGGTTCACGATTCGGTGCGCCTGGTCCGCCCAACTGGGGTCGGGTGGAGCCAACCGGGCCGGAGCCCGGGCGATCTGGCGCGCGCTCAGGTTGTGCGCGAACGGGACGATGCGGTTGCTCCACACGTCGTGGGCGCGCTGGACCAACTCCTCCGTGCTGCCCGAGTTGTCCAGCCAGATGTCGGCGACCGCCCGACGCTGCTCGTCGCTGGCCTGCGCGGCGATCCTCGCGCGAGCGTCATCCTCCGGCATGCCGCGCTGGTCGGCCAGGCGCCGCAGCCGCACATCGACATCGGCGAACACGATGACGACGAGCGGGAACAGCGGCGCCATCCCGGACTCCACCAGCAGCGGAATGTCTTCGACTACAACAGAATCCTCGGGCACCGAGGCGATGATCTCCGAACGGCGATTGCCCACCAGCGGGTGGACGATCCCGTTCAACGTCTTGCGAGCCTCGTCGTCGCGAAAAGCCTTGGCGGCCAGGGCCGGTCGATCCAGCGATCCGTCCGGAAGCAGGATGTCACTTCCGAACGCCTCGACCAGGGAGGCGAGACCCTCGGTTCCCGGCTCAACGACCTCACGCGCGATGACGTCCCCGTCGACGATGACCGCACCGCACTGCGCGAAGGTGGATGACAGCGCCGACTTGCCGGCGCCGATGCCACCGGTCAAGCCGATACGCAGCATGGCGTGGTCAGGGAAGCGTCACGCGTTGCCGGCGAGTTTCTCCCGCAGAGCGGCCAATTGCGCATCGCTGGCCAGCGATCCGCCCGCCTTCTCCGGAGGAGCACCATTGCCCGGTGCCTGCTCGGCGTGCCCGGCGGCCTCGGCGGCGGCGAACTTCTCCATCTGCGTCGTGTGCATCTTGTGCCGGCGCTCGGCCTCGGCGTAGCGGGCCTCCCACTCGTTGCGCTGCTTCTCGAATCCCTCGAGCCATTCGTTGGTCTCGGAGTCGAAGCCTTCGGGGAAGATGTAGTTGCCCTGCTCGTCGTAGCTATCGGCCATGCCGTACTTCGCCGGGTCGAACTCCTCGGTGTAGTCCTCGTTGGCCTGCTTGAGCGACAACGAGATCCGGCGGCGCTCCAGGTCGATGTCGATGACCTTGACCATCGCGTCGTCGCCGACGGCAACCACCTGGTCGGGCACCTCGACGTGGCGCTCCGCCAGCTCGGAGATGTGCACCAGACCCTCGATGCCCTCCTCGACACGCACGAACGCACCGAACGGGACCAGCTTGGTGACCTTGCCCGGCACGATCTGACCGATCGCGTGGGTGCGGGCGAAGTGGCGCCACGGGTCTTCCTGAGTTGCCTTCAGCGACAACGAAACCCGCTCACGGTCCATGTCGACGTCGAGTACCTCGACGGTGACCTCGTCACCGACCTGCACCACTTCGGATGGGTGGTCGATGTGCTTCCAGGACAGCTCGGAAACGTGCACCAGACCGTCCACACCGCCGAGGTCGACGAACGCGCCGAAGTTGACGATGGAGGAGACGACACCCTTGCGGATGGCGCCCTTCTGCAGCTGGTTGAGGAACTCGCTACGCACCTCGGACTGGGTCTGCTCCAGCCAGGCGCGCCGCGACAGCACCACGTTGTTGCGGTTCTTGTCCAGCTCGATGATCTTGGCCTCGATCTCCTTGCCGATGTACGGCTGCAGATCGCGCACCCGGCGCATCTCCACCAGCGAGGCGGGCAGGAAGCCGCGCAGCCCGATGTCGAGAATCAGGCCACCCTTGACCACCTCGATCACGGTGCCCTTGACCGCCTCGTCCTTCTCCTTGAGCGCCTCGATGGTGCCCCAGGCGCGCTCGTACTGCGCGCGCTTCTTGGACAGGATCAGGCGACCCTCTTTGTCCTCCTTGGTGAGGACCAGGGCTTCGACCTCATCACCGACGGAAACGACCTCATTGGGGTCGACATCGTGCTTGATGGAGAGTTCGCGGGCGGGGATGACCCCTTCGGTCTTGTAGCCGATATCGAGGAGCACCTCGTCCCGGTCCACTTTGACGATCGTGCCCTCGACGATGTCCCCATCGTTGAAGTACTTAATCGTTTTGTCTATTGCGGCGAGAAAGTCCTCGCTCGAGCCAATGTCGTTGACTGCTACTTGCGGCGAGGTGACGGCGGGACTCGGCATGTTGTTGGGTTGCTCCGGACAGGTTTGGTCGTAGGGACAATTGGGATTACCTGTCGAGGCTACTCGACTGTGCACATGCTGGCCAAACTCAGCGCCGTCGATTCGCGTCGAATGGTCGCGCCGAATTTGACACCACGGCAAATTTTCCCGCGCTTTGTTTGCCGCAAGGGGGCGGTACGCCCACTCGGCGACCGTTTGAGCAGCTGATACGCGCTCGGCGGCCTGAATGCGCCATACGCCGGGTTAATGCGCCGCAGCGTCCCAGGAACGGCCGTATCCCACCGACACCTCCAGCGGGACGTCGAGCGGATAGGCGCCGCCCATCTTGTCGCGCACCAGCGCCTCCAGCTCATCTCGTTCGCCGGACGCGACCTCGAACAACAGCTCGTCGTGCACCTGCAGCAGGATGCGAGACGTAAGCCCGGCATCCTTGATCGCCTTGTCGACTTCGAGCATCGCCACCTTGATGATGTCGGCCGCGCTGCCCTGGATCGGCGCGTTGAGCGCCGCCCGTTCGGCCGCTTCGCGCACCTGACGGTTGCTGCTGTCGAGTTCGGGTAGGTAGCGCCGGCGGCCGAAGACCGTCGACGTGTAGCCGTCCTTGCGGGCCTGCTCCACGACCTGCATCAGGTAGTCGCGCACTCCGCCGAATCTGGCGAAGTATTGCTCCATCTGGTCTTTGGCCTCTTCGGTGGAGATCTTGAGCTGGGCGGAAAGCCCGTAAGCGCTCAATCCGTAGGCCAGGCCATAGGACATCGCCTTGACCCGGCGGCGCAGCTCGGCGGTGACCTCTTCGATCGGGACGCCGAATGCCCGGGAGGCGACGAACGAGTGCAGGTCCTCGCCGGTGTTGAACGCCTCGATGAGGCCTGCGTCCTTGGACAGGTGGGCCATGATGCGCATCTCGATCTGGCTGTAGTCGGCCGTCATCAGCTCGCTGTAGCCGTCGCCGACGACGAACGCATCGCGGATGCGCCTGCCCGCCTCGGTGCGGATCGGAATGTTCTGCAGGTTCGGCTCGGTCGACGACAATCTGCCTGTCGCGGCGATGGTTTGGTTGAACGTGGTGTGGATGCGCCCGTCCGAGGCCACCGAGTTCAGCAACCCGTCGACCGTGACCTTGAGCCGAGTGGCGTCGCGGTGGGTGAGCAGATGCTGCAGGAACGGGTGGCCGGTCTTGTCGAAAAGCGATTGCAGGGCATCCGCGTCGGTGGTGTAGCCGGTCTTGGTGCGCTTGGTCTTCGGCATCTCCAGCTCGTCGAAGAGCACCGTCTGCAACTGTTTTGGCGAGCCCAGATTGATCTGCTTGCCGATCACCGCATACGCCGCTTCGGCCGCGTCGCGGATCTGGTGGGCGAAATCGCTCTGCAGCTCGGTGAGCAGGTCCAAATCGACTGCGATGCCGGCATTTTCCATGCCCGCCAGCACCGCCTGTACCGGCAGCTCCATGCCGCTCAACAACGAGGTGGAGTTGATGCGGGCCAGTTCCTCGTCGAGCGCGTCGGCCAGATCCAGCACCGCCACGGCGCGCAAGATCAGCGTCTGCACGGCCTGGTCGTCGGTGCCTTCGGTATCGTCGAGCAGCGAAAGTTGCTGCTGTTCAGGGTTTTCCGCGCGCAGCTCGCGGCGTAGGTAGCGCAGCGAAAGGTCGTCGAGGGAGAAGCTGCGCTGCCCGGGCCGCACCAGGTAGGCCGCCAGCGCGGTGTCGGAGGTGACGCCGGCCAGCGTCCAGCCCCGCCCGGCCAGGTCATGCATCGCCAGCTTGGCTTCGTGCAGCGCCTTGGGTGGACCCGGATCGGCCAGCCAAGACGCCAGCGCCGCTTCGTCTTCGGGATCCAGCGTCGCGGTATCGATGTAGCGGCCCTCGCCATCGGCGGAGACGATGGCCAGCGCGGTGGCGTCGGCGTCGAAGGCCAAATGCGTGCCGACGACGGCCAGGCCGAACCGCTTTCCCGAGCTGTGCTCGGCCAGCCAGACGGCCAGCTCGCCGGCTTCCAGCGCGCCGCCGCGCACGTCGAAGCCCTCGTCGACCTCGGGCTCCACCGCGGCGAGGGTCTCGAACAACCGGTCCCGCAACACCCGGAATTCCAAGTCGTCGAAAAGCCGGTGAATCTGGTCGCGATCCCACGGTTGCAGGCGCAACGTGTCCGGGGTGTGGGCCAGCGGCACGTCTTTGACGAGATCGGTCAGCTCACGGTTGCGGATGACGCTGGCCAGGTGTGCGCGCAGCGCGTCGCCCACCTTGCCGCGCACCGAGTCGACGTTGTCCACCAGCCCCTGCAGCGACCCGTATTCGCCGATCCACTTGGAGGCGGTCTTCTCCCCCACGCCGGGGATGCCCGGCAGGTTGTCGCTGGGATCGCCGCGCAGCGCGGCGAAGTCGGGGTACTGCCGGGGTGTCAGCCCGTACTTCTCGACGACGGCATCCGGGGTGAACCGGGTCAACTCGCTGACCCCCTTGCGCGGATACAGCACGGTCACGTTGTCGCTGACCAACTGCAAGGAGTCGCGGTCACCGGTGACCACCAGCACCCGGTAGCCTTCGTTTTCGGCCTGCGTGGCCAGGGTGGCGATCAGGTCGTCCGCCTCGAATCCCTCCTCGGCGAGCACGGTGATGCCCAATGCCGCGAGGACTTCCTTGGTGATGTCGATCTGGCCGCGGAACTCGTCGGGCGTTGCCGAGCGGTTGGCCTTGTACTCCGGGTAACGCTCGGAGCGGAAGGTCTGCCGGGACACGTCGAAGGCCGCGGCGATATGCGTCGGTGCTTCGTCGCGCAGCAGGTTGATCAGCATGGCGGTGAAGCCGTAGACCGCGTTGGTGGTCAGCCCGCCGCGGGTTTTGAAGTTCTCGGCGGGCAGCGCATAGAACGCGCGAAACGCCAGCGAGTTGCCGTCCAGCAGCATCAGCGTCGGCGCGGTTTGTTCCTCGCTGGCCTTCGTGGTGGTTTTCGTGGCGGGCACGGGTCTCACTCTAGGCACCCGGTGCGACGCGCTGGGCGCCCCGACGGTGCCACCGGGAGAACTGCAACACGTTTCAGTTTTGGGTTTGGGCTGGGTAGTCTGGCCCAGTGCCCGAGGTCACCAGTCATGAACCCGCGATCGACGGGTGGTTCGCCACCGATGACGCCGGAAATCCCCATCTGATCGGCAGCAAGTGCCCCGAGTGCGGGACTTACGTCTTCCCGCCGCGGGAGAACAACTGCCCAAACCCGGCGTGCGCCAGCGACACGCTAGAGTCCGTCGCGCTGTCGACCCGCGGGAAGTTGTGGAGCTACACCGAAAACCGATACCCGCCACCGGTTCCGTACCCGGCGGCGGACCCGTTCGAGCCGTTCGCCATCGCCGCGGTGGAGCTGGCCGGCGAGGGAATCATCGTGCTCGGCAAGGTGGTCGAGGGCACGCTGGCGGCCGACCTGAGGGTCGGCATGGAGATGGAGCTGACCACGATGCCGTTGTTCACCGACGGCGACGGCGTGGAGCGCGTCGTGCACGCTTGGAGGATCGCGTCGTGAGTACTCCCGAACCGCTGTACATCCTCGGCGCCGGGATGCACCCCTGGGGCAAATGGGGTCGCGACTTCACCGAATACGGGGTGGTCGCCGCCCGCGCTGCGCTGGCCGAGGCCGGGCTGGACTGGCAGCAGATCGAGTTGGTCGCGGGCGCCGACACCATCCGCAACGGCTACCCGGGCTTCATCGCGGGGTCGACGTTCGCTCAGAAGCTCGGCTGGAACGGTGTGCCGGTCAGCTCCAGCTACGCCGCCTGCGCCAGCGGTTCGCAGGCGCTGCAGAGCGCCCGCGCCCACATCCTGGCCGGCTTCTGCGACGTCGCTCTGGTCATCGGCGCCGACACCACACCCAAGGGCGCGTTCGCCCCGGTTGGCGGCGAGCGCAAGAACGACCCCGACTGGCAGCGCTTCCACCTCATCGGCGCGATGAATCCGGTGTACTTCGCGTTGCTCGCGCGCCGGCGGATGGACCTCTACGGCGCGACGTCCGAGGACTTCGCTGCGGTGAAGGTGAAGAACTCCCAGCACGGCCTGCAGAACCCGAATGCCCGCTACCGCAAGGAATCCTCGGTCGAGGACGTGCTCGCCAGTCCGGTGGTCTCCGACCCGCTGCGGCAGCTCGATATCTGCGCCACGTCCGATGGCGCCGCGGCGCTGATCGTCGCCAGCGCCGAGTTCGCCCGCAAGCACCTCGGCTCGCTCGACGGCGTGCCATCGGTGCGTGCGGTCAGCACGGTCACCCCCCGCTACCCGCAGCATCTGCCCGAATTGCCGGATATCGCAACGGATTCCACCGCCGCGGTAGCCGCACCCGAGCGGGTTTTCAAGGATCAGATCCTCGACGCGGCCTACGCCGAGGCGGGTATCGGGCCCGAAGACGTGAGCCTGGCCGAGGTCTACGACCTGTCCACCGCGCTGGAACTCGACTGGTACGAGCACCTGGGGCTGTGCGCCAGGGGTGAAGCCGAGGAGCTGCTACGCAGCGGCGCCACCACGATCGGCGGCAGGGTTCCGGTCAACCCGTCGGGCGGGCTGGCGTGCTTCGGCGAGGCCATCCCCGCCCAGGCGATCGCTCAGGTCTGCGAGCTGACCTGGCAACTGCGTGGTCAGGCGACCGGCCGGCAGGTCGAGAACGCCAAAGTCGGCGTCACCGCCAACCAGGGCCTGTTCGGGCACGGCTCGTCGGTGATCGTCGCCCGCTAGGGGCTGGGGCCGCTGGCGGCTTTGACTGTGCGACAAGGGCTTTCAGTGTGCAACCTCGGCGCCTGCCGTCGGCGTGTCGTCGCCCTGAGCGCACACTCGATGCCGTGGCGTTGAGAGCTAGGCGTCTTTGGACGGATCCAAGGTCTCGAGGACGACTTCGGCCACCCGCTTCATCGTTGTCCTGCGGTCCATCGCGGCCCGTTGAATCCACTTGAAAGCCTCGGGCTCGGTCATGCCCTGTTCGCTCTGCAGCAGCCCTTTCGCGCGCTCCACGAGCTTGCGGGTCTCCAGCCGGTCGGACAGCGAAGCCACCTCGCGTTCGAGCTCGGCGATCTCACTGAAGCGGCTGACGGCCAGTTCGATGGCCGGAATGAGGTCGCTGATGGTGAACGGCTTCACCAGATAGGCCATGGCGCCTGCGTCCCGCGCCCGCTCCACCAAGTCGCGCTGGCTGAAGGCGGTCAACACCACGATCGGGGCGATGCGCTTGCTGGCTATCTCCGAGGCCGCGTCGATGCCGTCGCGGCGCGGCATCTTCACATCCATGATCACCAGATCCGGCTGATGACGCTCGGCCAATTCGACGGCTTCCTGTCCGTCGCCGGCCTCCCCGACGATCTCGTAACCCTCCTCTCGGAGCATCTCGGCGAGATCCATTCGGATGAGCGCTTCGTCTTCAGCGATCAGGACCCGGCGCGGCACAGCGGCGTCGGTGTCGGTGTCGGTCGTGGGGCCGGTCATGACGGATATTGTGTCGTGAACGCCTCAGACCAGCGACCTCGGGGGCGGTGAGACAGGTGAACACTCGTGATCCTCTATGGTGGGAGGCTGCCTCTAAGGTAAGAGGCCGCGCCCTCGTATCCCAACTGGCAGAGGAAACGGATTCAAAACCCGTACAGTGTGAGTTCGAATCTCACCGAGGGCACTCCAGCCGCGAAAGTGTTAGTGCAGGTAAAAGGCGTTTCCTGTTTGCTGAATCGTCGCATCGCCCCCTTGGGCCCACATTTTGCCCACAGTTTCAGATAACTTGTCTGCTACTGCGGTGAAGTCGTCGTCGAACAAATCGGCGTAGACATCGATCGCTGCCGATGCATGGCCCAGCATCCGTTGCACGACTTCCATTCGCGCCCGCCGAGATTGCCAGAGACGCCGCAGTGTGACGAAGGGCTTGGGCATGATCCGCGGAAACGCTTTGTCTGCCCTCTGGCAACGCTCGACCGCAGCGGACCGCCACGACTTGTTCGTCGGAGGTGCCAGGTAGCCGCGGTCGCGCGGTGGCCAGATCAGTTTGATCGCGGTCCTTGCCTACGCACGTCGCCCCAGCTCGTGGAGCACGAACTGCGGCAGCCCCACCGTTCGGCTGCGCCCGGTTGAGCGTGCGACGTCAGTGCGGCCCCCGACCGCGACAGCGTTCTCGTGCAACACAACACGGCGGCGCAGGGAAATCGAGTTGGGGCCGTCTCCAAAACCGTTTCCACACCGAAGCATTGGGTGCAGTGGCGTGGCCACGACGATTGAACTCCAGCCCGAGCTACGATCAGCATCGAACACGCCGAGACCTAGCTGTGATTAGCGCCGAGCGCTGAGCCAGACGTGGAAAAATGGATTCAAGGGGTGGCCGGATAACGGAATAAAGGTTTACCTTATTCCCGCCAACCCCGCGGCACCCCGGATTAATTAATGGTAATCAAACGCATGACCGGAGGTATGCGAAATCAACAAAAAGAACGATCCGGGCAAACCAGAGGACCAGCTTCGTCGCCCAGTCGGCATCACCCGAACGCTCAATAGTTATTGCAGGTAGCGAAGCTCTGTTGAAGAGTTCCAATGTAGGGCTGGCTCGCTGGATTGCTCACTATCTGCTGAGCCATTTGCCTCCGTTGGCTAGGCGGCGAAGCAACGAACACACGCAACCCGGCTTGCATCTGCGGGTCGGAGCTGAAGGCCGCGGCGAGTGTCGGATCTTGCGCATTCAAGGCAGCGACGAGCTGGTCGTAAGTGCAGGTGGTGTTGACGGCCGGCCCAAGATCGGGATCGGCGGAAGCAACCCCAGCCCCAGCGGTCAACGACAATGTCAGACTACCAATCGCCACAGCAAGTCTAGTCAACGACAATTTGGCCATGTGTCACTCCTTCTTTGACCACAGACTCTAGGGCATGCAGCTAAGTAGGGGCTATGTAAATCCCAGATGCCACCGTTACAGACAAATCGCGTGAAGTATCGTGATGCCTTCTTCCCAGCTAGAACGCGTTCCGAGTCTCGTCATCTGACGACCAAATAGAGGTCGAATGTCACCGAGGGCGCATAGTCTGGAAGCGTTAGCGGGAGTGGACGGCACTTCACATGACGCCGTGCGCGATCTCGCAGGACCGACATCCGCTGGCTTGATATGGCCTTCTTTGCGCGCAAGCCAGGTTATGCCCAACTCCCCTACGCGCTGGCTCTAGGGTGGCGGCGGTGGCACGACAGGTCGGCACACGTTCGCCCCCGGGTCCCACCAGTTGCCAGGACCGCAATCCTGGGGTGGCGGTGCCCCTAACGGCTGGCAAGCATTAGCTCCCGGATTCCACCAGTTGCCCGGACCGCAATCCTGAGGCGGCGGTGCCCCTAACGGCTGGCAAGCATTAGCTCCCGGATTCCACCAGTTGCCCGGACCGCAATCTGGGGGCTGCGCCGAGCTCATCGCCGGAGACACCGCTGCCACGTACGCCATGGGCGCTATTGCCATCATGACGATGCCCGCCATGCGGCTAATAAGCATGCTCATCGAAGGACCTCCCATCAGGAACCTGTAAATCTAAAGATTGACCCTGACCCTGAGTCTTTAAACCGTCGACTCGCTTTGCGCCGCGCTCGCCGAAAGGGGGTGTGAAAATCTCAGCGGACGAGCGAGTGATTGCGGCGGGATTCGCCCACGAAAAATTTAGTCTCACATATGAGTTTGAACTCGTAAGCGAAAAGCGTCAGGGGCCTCGACTTCGCGTAGCAGCACCCTGCCTCCCCGACATGTGACCACCCCGATCGCATTTGAGAGCAAAACGATGACATTGGACCATAGGCGCACCCGATACATTCGCGGGCGGCGCTGCAATGAGTGCAAAGCCGCCGAACGCGGTTACCAACGAAGTAAGCAACAATGCAACACGGCACCGGCGCGACGGTGCCGGCGTGGTCACCTTGCATCTACCGATGAACGACCGCGCTGAGGGCGACACGCGTGCAAACGCAATGTCGATTGCGATCGTGCGCGTCGATCCGACGCGGGTAACGATGGATCTGAGTGACCTCCGTGCGAGCGTCACGCAGGCGCTGACGACGCTGCGGGAGAGTCCGGACGAAGCACTGCAGTTACGCTCGCTGATCCCGTACACCCCGAAGCAGGCTTTGAAACGGATGGTCGAGGCGGGGTTCACCGACCCCGACGTCCCCGTGCTTTGCTCGAACCTCGGTGACCTCGACCCGCTGGTGTGCCGCCTCGAAGGCACCTACGGCTGGCATTGACATAACCCAAGCGACCGGGCAGCACGTGACGCGTGGCTCGAGCAGACAAGCGGTCGAATGACCCTCCAGTCCTGGCGCAACGGCGGCTCCAAGATCTACCTCACCATCAACGCCTACCAACCGGGTGCCCAGAACACCAAGCATGCTCTGCGTGAGCTGGCAAGGCGTACCCTCGCTGACTGCGATCTGACCGGCAAGGTCGACTAGCCAGGACGTCACCCTGGCGGAAGGTGTGGCAGCGCTCAGGGATTCGCGGGCTTCACCTTGGATTGGTGCTGTTCGACGACTAAGCGGGCGATCTCGACCAGTTTCATGTTGGACTGTTGCGAAAGACGGGTCAGTAGCCTGAACGCCTGCAGACTGGTCAGGTCCATCCAGTGCATGAGAATGCGCTCGGCCTGCCCGATGATGTCGCGGGTAGCCAATCCGAGCTCGGACTGTGCTTCCGCGGCGGCTCCGATCATGGCCACCGCCGCGTGCCGGGCCAGAATTTCGCCCTGGATGATCGAATCCTCGGTGAAGGCGCAGCTTTTGTCGCTGTAGAGGTTGAGCGCGCCAAGAGTGCTGCCCTCGGCGAAAAGCCGAAACGACAACAAGCTGAGGATGCCTTGCTGCCGTGCTGCATGAACGTATCTGGGCCAACGCGGATCGGTGCGCATGTCATCAACCAGCACGGTGTGGTGACCTCGTAACGACGTCAAACACGGCCCGTCATTCAGGTCGGACTGCAGATGGTCAAGTTCGGCCACCGTTGGGCTGGTGGGCACTTTCGGCACAACCGCCGTGCCCTCGACGAGCGAGATGCCCGCCCAGCGCGCCCCGGGCACGATCCGCGCAGCGGAATGGACGATCGATTGCAGTGTGTCGGGGGATCCCTTTTTGAGCCGCATTTCAGCGGCGATATCCGAGAAAACTTCGGCCAAGTCCTCGTGACCCAAAGGCATAGTCATTTGTTACCCGATTCAACCCGGCGTAATTTAGCGGCACGCCGGGGCTGCGAATTGTTAGACATGTATACAACCGCTCAGGTTACCGCGTTGCTCCGAGCAGCGCATGCTGGCGGTCCCTCCTTTCGTGCGGCACCGGCGACCAGGTGCCGGGGCTCTCTCGGGTCATTCGCGGGTCGCCCACCTCGCCGTGGCTGACCGGCCAGTAAAGGCCCGCTTCCCACGCGGACTCGAGACCGCCCATACACGATTGCACCAAAAATCGCTTCTTTGACTCGGTCACCGAATGGCAACTGCTGGATATCAATTCGCGTAAGAACATAGGAGTTCAGCGTGACATAGCTCACGATCGACGGAGCAATTCGCGGCGCCTTAACCGCAGAGGTGGTACCTGATGTTCTGTCGGATTGGTCGGGTGGCTGGTGGCGCCGCCGGGGCTGCCCTACTGGTGCTGTCGGCGTTCACCGCGCCGAAAGTGTCCGCCGCGGTTGTGATGAGTCCGAATCTGTTGATGAACCCGGGTGCCGAGTTCGGCGACCCGTCTCTGTCGGCATACAGTTCGGTGTCCATCCCGGCGTGGGCCGTGACCGGCACACCGACCGTGATCAAATACGGCACCATGCGCCGGCTGCCATGGCCGCTGGGGTCGCCCGGCCCGACTCTGCCAGCGGCCCTGGGATTTCCGCGGCCTCAGAACGGACCGCCCGACGGCGCCGTGCAATTCTTCGGCGGTGGGAACGTGGCGACGTCGACGCTCACCCAATTCGTCGATCTGTCCGGCTCGGCGCCTCAAATCGACACCGGCACAGTGCCATACATGTTGAGCGGATGGCTCGGGGGTTTCCTTGAAGACCCCTCCGAAGCGTCGGTCACCGTCACTTTCATCGCCGCCGACCACCAAACGCCGCTGGGTGCCGGCAAGATCGGGCCGGTCACTGTGCTGGATCGCCGCTTGAAAACCGCGCTCCTGCAACGTGAGACGGCCGGGACGATTCCCCGGGGAGCCCGCGGCGCGAACGTGGTCGTTACCCTTAAAGACAGAAACCCGGTGATCGGCAACTACAACAACGCCTACGCCGACAACATCTCGTTCACCGTCGGCGCCCCGTTGCCTCTCCCGCCGCCGCCGACACCACCGGCGTCGAAAGTCGGCCCCCTCGACCACGTATTCATGATCTACCTCGAGAACCATGGCGTAAAAGACATCGTCGGCAGCCGCAATGCGCCATACACCAACGGACTCATCAACAACTACGGATACGGCAAAAACTACTACGCGCAAACTCACCCGAGTCTTCCGAACTACTACCCGATCCTCGGCGGCTCCGACTTCGGCTTCAACTACAACTGCGAGCTGGACTGCTTCGACAAACCCAACTTGGTAGACAACATCGAAGCAGCGCACGGGGGTTGGGCCTCCTACGAGCAATCCATGCCTGCGCCATGCTTCAAGCAGTCCGCGGGTCCCTACAGCCCCGGTGAACTACCGTTTCTCGCCTTCCACGACATCGTCGCCAACGACGCTCGCTGCCAGGCGCACGTGTTGCCGCTGGAGCGGATGGCGACGGATCTCGCTTCGCCGACCACCACCCCGAACTACGTGTGGTGGGCCGCGGACGAAGACCACAACATGGAAGGCCCGGTCAACCTCGAGTTCATCCTGAGCTTGCTGACGACCCACCAATACAACATCAAGGCAGGCGACCAGTTCCTCGCGGCCACGCTGCCCACGATCCTGAACTCGCCCGCATTCCAAACGCAGCGCAGTGCCATCTTCATCACGTGGGACGAGGACTACAACAACCTTTCGCTGGGCATCGGCAACGAAGGCAATCACGTCCCCATGATCGTCATCCCTTCGCCGAATTCCGGTATGCGCCAAGGCCACATCGTTGCCGCCAACTACAACAATCACTACAGCCTGCTGCGCACCATCGAAGACTCACTTCAACTTCCCCGACTTACGAACAACGACAAATTCGCCCAGCCGATGAACGAATATTGGCCGGGCTAGAGCGGGGTTCTCACCCGATGCGGTGACTGACACTGCCCACCGGCCAGCGCTGACCGAATTACGACGGCCTCGCGTGCGGGCGCCAGCCGGGATGGGTCCCTGAAACGCATTTGGATTTCACTGCGGAGAATTTCACAAATCCCCGAGGCAAGTAATCTTCTACAGTTCCTGGACCGAACGTAAATTACCACCGGTCATCCGGAGATGCCGGCATCCCCACCGGTTATCAAAAAGTGACTATTCGCGGGCGGAATTTGGCGCGTCGTTAGGTGGAGTCGTCAGTGTCCTCTCATACGCTCTGATGCAGTCGCCGCGTCGCGGGGCTGGTTGCGTCGGCCTGGCGGGCGCAACCCGAAGATTGGAGAACTGAAGTGTCACATCTACAACAAGCCGTTTTTGTGACGTTGGCGGTGCTGGCCCCAATCTGCGCGGCGAGGCAGCCGATCGCGTGGTTTGCTCGCTGCCGTGGAATGAAAAAGAGCCGATTACAGTCAAAGCGCGGAGAACGCTTTGACCCACGCGCAGATGTTCGGCCCGGCGCCCGATCGATTGATCGCAGACCTCGCCGCGTAGCGCCGGTTCGAAAAACCGATTATGTCGGTAGTCGGCCCATTAGTGAGCCCGTGCGGTACGCCGAATGGCGACCGCCGGTGGCGAGTTAGTACCGGGATTCACCCGGACGGGGTCCGCTCATTCGCGAGTTTTCCTTCAGGACTGCCGACGAGCGTGCTGCGCAGCGGTTAGGCTTACCCCGTGGCGGCCAGGAAATGTGGTGCCCCACCAACACGCCCAGACGGTTCGTCGGAGCGCCCGGACTGCGTGGCCGTGGCGCGCGCCCAATCGCGCGACCGCAATCAGCATTACGCCGACAGTGCCGCACGCCAGTATCGAGTGCTCACGATCGCTGCCTGGCTGGCGGTCATAGTCAGCACCAATTTCGTCGTGCTACAGGTGGTCACCGGCGCCTGGATTTGGCAGATGCTCCTCCTCAACGCCGTCGCGGCAATGATCTTCGCGAGCGTGCCGTGGCTGCACCGGTTCGGTGACCTGGTTGCGCCGCTGACCTTCATCGGCGCGGCCTACGTCACCGTCTCCGCCAGCTGTTGGGATGCCGGCACCTCATCCGGCTCCCAATATTTCTTGGTGGTGGGCGCCTGCCTGGTGGTGTTGCTGCTGGGCCTCGAACACATCGTGTTGGCTGCGGGCCTGGCGGCGATCGCCGCGGGCCTCGTCATTGGGTTGGAGTTCCTCGTTCCCCGCGACACCGGTCTGGTGCCCGCGTGGGCGCAGTCCATGATGTTCATTGTCACCATCATCTCCGCCTGCGTCATGGTGTTCATCACGGTGTGGTACGCGCTGCGCGACACGCAGCGCGCCGAGACGGTGATGGAAGCCGAGTTTCAGCGGTCGGAGGCGCTGCTGGCCAACATGCTGCCGGGGAGCATCGCCGAGCGTCTCAAGAGCGCCGACCGAGACGTCATCGCGGACAAGTACGACGAGGCCTCCGTGTTGTTCGCCGACATCGTCGGCTTTACCGAACGCGCCAGCAGCACAGCCCCGGCCGACCTGGTGCGGTTCCTGGACCGGCTGTATGGCGCCTTCGACGAGTTGGTCGACAAGCACGGCCTGGAGAAAATCAAGGTCAGCGGCGACTCCTACATGGTCGTCAGCGGGGTCCCGCGGGTACGGCCGGATCACGCCTCCGCGCTGGCCGATTTCGCGATCGAAATGGCCAATGTTGCTGCCACACTGCATGATCCGTATGGCAAGGCCGTCCCGTTGCGGATAGGCATGGCCTCCGGACCCGTCGTAGCGGGCGTGGTGGGCTCGCGCCGGTTCTTCTACGACGTGTGGGGTGACGCGGTCAACGTCGCCTCGCGGATGGAGTCCACCGACTCGGTGGGCCGAATCCAAGTGCCCGAGGCAATGTTCGAGCGCCTCAAAAACGACTTCGTTCTGCAAGAGCGCGGCCGCATCGAAGTCAAGGGCAAGGGCGTTATGCGCACCTGGTATCTAATCGGCCGCAGGGCAGGCGAAGAACCCACCGACCTGCGTGCCGAGGATCCACGCACGGTCCACGTCTGACCGAAGTCCCTGTACCGAGCCCGACGTTTGTGCCAGACTTCGGCCATGACTATCCCCCCTGGCTCTACCGGGACCCACCCCGTTCCGAGCTTGCTGCCGCATCTGTGGAAATCCGCTCTGCTGTCGGGAATTCTGTCGCTTGTCCTTGGTGTCCTGGTGTTGGCGTGGCCGGGAATTTCCATCCTGGTCGCCGCCGTAGCCTTCGGCGTTTATCTACTGATTACCGGTATCGCGCAGGTTGTCTTCGCGTTCTCACTGCACGTCTCGGCGGGAAGCCGGATCCTGCTGTTCATCAGTGGCGCAGCGTCGTTGATCCTGGCGTTGTTGGCTTTCCGCCACTTCGGTCAGGGATACGCGATCCTGCTGCTGGCCATCTGGATTGGCATCGGGTTCATCTTCCGCGGAGTCGCAACGACGGTTTCGGCGATGAGCGACCCGCACCTTCCCGGACGGGGCTGGAACATCTTCGTCGGCGTGATCAGCCTGATCGCCGGCGTCGTCGTCCTGGCGTCACCGTTCCAATCCATCGTCACGCTCGCGATCGTGGTCGGCGCGTGGTTCGTGGTCATCGGCGTGTTCGAGATCGTTTCGTCGTTCGGAATCCGCAAGGCATCCAAGACCCTCGCCGGCTGAGAAGAGCAGCCGGTGGCGGCGGCACCGACGCATCTACTACACTCTGTCGTAGCCGTTTGGATCGGGCCTCCGCAGTTTCGGGAGATGACAGATGAATGTCGTCGATATTTCGCGGTGGCAGTTCGGTATCACTACCGTCTACCACTTCATCTTCGTGCCGCTTACCATCGGTTTGGCGCCGCTGATCGCCATCATGCAAACGGTGTGGATGGCCACCGGTAATACCGCCTGGTACCGACTGACCAAGTTCTTCGGCAAGCTGTTCCTGATCAACTTCGCCATTGGCGTGGCGACCGGGATCGTCCAAGAGTTCCAATTCGGGATGAACTGGTCGGAGTACTCGAAGTTCGTCGGCGACATCTTCGGTGCGCCACTGGCGATGGAGGGCTTGTTCGCGTTCTTCTTCGAGTCCACATTCATCGGGTTGTGGATATTCGGCTGGAGCCGACTGCCGAAACTGATACACCTTGCCTGCATCTGGATCGTCGCGTTCGGGGTCAACGCGTCGGCCTTCTTCATCATCGCGGCGAACTCGTTCATGCAGCATCCGGTCGGCGCGCACTACAACCCGGCGACGCGTCACGCCGAGCTGGACGACATCTTCGCCCTGCTGTCCAATAACACGGCGCAAGCGGCGTTTTCGCACACCATAACCGGGGCTTTGCTGGTCGCGGGCACCTTCGTCGCCGCGGTCAGCGCTTGGTGGATGGTGAGCTCACGCAAGTCCGAGTCGGCCGCACCCGATGCGCAAACCAACGCCGGCACCATGTTTCGTCCGGCGGCCATCCTGGGCTGCGGGGTGGTGCTGCTCGCCACTGTCGGCCTGTTCTTCACCGGTGACCGTCAGGGCAAGCTGATGTTCGTGCAGCAGCCGATGAAGATGGCGTCGGCCGAAGGGTTGTGTCACACGCAGACCGACCCCGACTTCTCCGTGCTGACAATCGGTACGCACAACAACTGCGGCAGCGTCGCCGAAGTCATCAAGGTGCACTACGTCCTGCCGTTCCTGGCAGAGGGCAAGTTCAGCGGCGTGACGCTGCGCGGGGTCGACGAGTTGCAACAGGAATACCAGCAACGCTTCGGACCCGACGACTATCGGCCGAACCTGTTCGTCACCTACTGGTCCTTCCGGGCGATGATCGGGTTCCTGGCGATCCCGGTGTTGTTCGCCCTCACCGTGCTGTGGCTCACCCGCGGTGGTCGAACAGCCAAGAGCCGCTGGATCTCCTGGGTCGCGCTACTCACCATCCCCACGCCGTTCCTGGCCAACATTTCGGGCTGGGTATTCACCGAGATGGGCCGTCAGCCATGGGTGGTGGCACCCAATCCCACTGGGGATCAATTGGTTCGGATGACGGTTCGCGAAGGGGTGTCGAATCACGTGCCCGGCATGGTCATTACCTCGCTGGTGACCTTCACCCTCGTCTATGCGGTGCTCGCGGTCCTGTGGTTCTTCCTGCTCAAGCGCTACGTGGTCGAAGGGCCGCTGGAACACGATGCGGAGCCCGCTCCCCCGCAGGCGCCGAGCGATGACGAGGTTGCGCCTCTGTCCTTCGCGTATTGACAAGGACCTAACCGACGCGGAAAGGAGCTGAGACGGTGGGACTGCAGGAGTTGTGGTTCGGCATCATCGCAGTGCTGTTCCTCGGATTCTTCATCCTCGAGGGCTTCGACTTCGGCGTGGGCATGTTGATGGAACCGTTCGCGCGCATCGGCATCGGTGAGCCCGAACCGCTGCGCCGCACGGCGCTCAACACCATCGGGCCGGTGTGGGACGGTAACGAGGTTTGGCTGATCGTCGGCGGGGCGGCCATGTTCGCCGCCTTTCCCGGCTGGTACGCCACCGTGTTCTCCACGCTCTACCTGCCGCTGCTGGCGATCCTGTTCGGCATGATTGTGCGCGCGGTGGCGATCGAGTGGCGCGGCAAGATCGATGACACCAAATGGCGCGGCTGGGCCGACGTCGGGATCGCGGCCGGGTCCTGGCTGCCGGCCTTCTTATGGGGCGTTGCGTTCGCCGTCCTGGTGCGTGGGCTCCCAGTCGGGGCCAACGGTCACATTCACCTCTCGATCACCGATGTGCTCAACGCCTATACGGTGCTGGGCGGCTTGGCCACCGCCGGATTGTTCCTGTTCTACGGAGCGACGTTCGTCGCGTTGAAGACCGCCGGCGCAATCCGCGACGACGCGTACCGATTCGGCGTCTGGTTGTCCCTTCCCGTCACCGGACTGGTCGCCGCCTTCGGACTTTGGACGCAGCTGTCTCACGGCAAGGAGTGGAGCTGGCTGGTCTTGGCCGCGGCGGTGCTGGCGCAAGGGACGGCGGTGCTGCTGGTGTGGCGGCGTGCCTCCGACGGCTGGGCGTTCACCTGCGTCGCACTGGTGGTCGCGGCCGTGGTCATCCTGCTCTTCGCGTCGCTGTATCCGAACCTGGTGCCCTCGACGCTGAACAAGCAATGGAGCCTGACCATCTACAACGCCTCCTCCACCCACTACACCCTCAAAGTCATGACGTGGGTTACGGCGTTCATGGCTCCGCTGACGGTGATCTACCAAGCATGGTCGTATTGGATATTCCGGCAACGGATCTCGGCTGACCGGATACCCGCGCCCATCGGCCTGGCAAGGCGCGCGTCCTGAGCGGTACGGACCGCACCGGCCGGGCGCCCCTAGACCCGCGGCTGTGGGGGGCGTCGGCGGCGGTGCGCCGCTATCTGGTCGCCGTGGTGGGCTGCGGTGTACTGATCTCGGGCTGCGCTATCGGCTCAGCGATCGTCCTGGCGGGCATCGTCGCGCGTGCCGTCGGCGATCCCGCCGCCCGTAGCTTGCGCGTCTTCCTGGTCCCGCTGTCAATCCTGTTGGCGCTCTGGTTAGTCCGCGCTGTGACGCATTGGCTGCAGTCCCGGTTGGGCCAACGCGGAGCCAGCGCGGTCATCGCCGATCTGTCCGGTCAGGTGCTGGCCGCGGTGACGGCCCGACCACCGAGTGAACTTGCGACGCAGCGTGACTCCGCCGCGGTTGTGGTCACCCGTGGGCTGGATGGCTTGCGCCCCTATTTCACCGGCTACCTGCCGACGTTGCTGCTCGCCGCGATCCTGACCCCGGCCACCGTCGCCGTGATCGCGGCGTACGACCTGAAATCGGCGGTGGTCGTGGCGATCACGCTGCCACTGATACCGATCTTCATGGTGCTGATCGGACTCGCAACCGCTGACCGATCGGCCGCGGCGCTGTCCGCGATGACGACGCTGCAGACCCGGTTGCTCGACCTGATCGCCGGGATCCCCACCCTGCGCGCGCTGGGGCGAACCCTGGGGCCCGAGCGCCGTATCGCCGAACTGGCTGCCGCACATCGTCATTCGGCCATGGCGACACTGCGCATCGCTTTCCTGTCGGCTTTGGTGCTGGAGCTGTTGGCCACGCTCGGGGTGGCGTTGATCGCGGTCGGCATAGGCCTTCGGCTGGTGTTCGGTGAGATGACACTGACCACCGGTTTGACGGTCCTGTTACTAGCGCCGGACGTCTACTGGCCGCTGCGCCGCATTGGCGTGGAATTCCACGCCGCGCAGGACGGCAGGGCCGCGGCCGGTGCCGCGTTCGCCCTCATCGGCGAGCCGACCGCTTCGAAGGCCAGGACTCAGACGGTCGGCGCGCGCGGCGCGCAAATTCGCCTCGATCATCTGACCGTCAACGGCCGCGACGGCCGCGCGCCGAGTGATCTGAACGCGGTCATCGAACCCGGCTCGGTGACCGTGCTCACCGGGCGCAACGGCGCCGGCAAGAGCACCACCCTGCAGGCGATCGCCGGCATCGGTGTGCCCTCGTCGGGCCGGGTCATCGTGGCCGGTGTCGACGTCGCCGACCTGGAGCCGACCGGATGGTGGTCGCAGCTGTCCTGGCTTCCGCAACGTCCGGTGCTGGTGCCGGGCACCGTCGATGAGAACCTGATGCTGCTCGGAATCCTCGACGACGTCGAAAAGGCTTGTGCCGATTCCGGGTTCGATGCGGTGTTGGCCGAGCTGCCAGATGCGGGCAGCACCGCGCTCGGGCGCGGCGGTGTCGGCTTGTCACTGGGACAGCGGCAACGGCTGGGCCTGGCTCGGGCGCTCGGCTCGACGGCCGCCGTGCTACTGCTCGACGAGCCGACCGCACACCTGGACGCCGCCACCGAGGAACGGGTCTTGCGGGCCGTCGTCGAGCGGGCGCGTGCCGGTGCGACCGTGATCGTTGTCGGCCACAGGGCGCCCGTCCTGGCCATCGGCGACCAGGTCATCGAAGTCGTCGCCGAGCGGGAGCTGCGTTATGCTCCAACCTGATTCCGTGTCGCGTCGCCGCCAGAAGCCCGCGGCGATCGCAAGCGCGGCGAGGCCGGACGCTGCGGGTCGCCGCGCTGGACCTCTGCTGGCCGCCGACCTACTGCGCGCGCGGCTGCCCCGCGTCCTGGCGGCGATCGCGCTCGGGGTGCTCTCGCTGAGCAGTGCGCTGGCCTTGGCCGGCGTATCGGCATGGCTGATCACCCGGGCCTGGCAGATGCCGCCCGTGCTGGACCTGTCGGTGGCGGCGGTCGCGGTCCGCATGTTCGCGATCTCCCGGGGCGTGCTGCACTACTGCGAGCGACTGGCCACCCATGACACGGCCTTGCGCGCGGCCGGCACCGCACGCGTTCAGATCTACCAACGGCTGGCGCGCGGACCGGCGGCGGCGTCAGTCCGGTTGCACAGCGGCGAACTGGTGGCCCGGGTGGGCGCTGACGTCGACGAGCTGGCCAACGTCCTGGTGCGCGCCCTGGTGCCGATCGGCGTCGCAGTGGTGCTGGCGGTGGCGGCTACGGCGGTCGTCGGTGCCATCTCACCATCGGCAGGCGCCGTGCTGGCCGTCTGCCTGCTGACCGCCGGGTTGGTCGCTCCCAGGCTTGCAGGTCGGGCCGCCGCCACCCAGGAAGACGTTGCCCGGCAGCATCATTCCGAACGCGACACGTCGGCCATGATCGCCCTCGAACACGCGCCCGAGCTTCGGGTGGCCGGCCTGCTTCCCGATGTCATCGCCGAATCGCAACGCCGCCAACGCGCCTGGGGCGCTGCGCTGGACGCCGCCGCCAAACCGGCCGCCTTCGCCGAAGCGATGCCCACCGCGGCGATAGGGGCCAGCGTGCTGGGCGCGGTGGTGTCCGGGATCGGGTTGGCACACACGGTCGCCCCCACCACGCTGGCCGTGTTGATGCTATTGCCGCTGTCCGCCTTCGAGGCGATGACGCCATTGCCGGCCGCCGCCGTTCAATTGACGCGGTCGCGGATCGCCGCGCGTCGGCTGCTCGAACTGGCGCCGCCCGGCATCGAGACCGCGGCGGCGAGCGCGTCCACTCCGCGCCACGTCGGCTCGGGGGCACCTCCCGCGTGCGGGGGATTGTCCGCCGACATCCGTTCGGGTCACGACGACGCGGCACGCTCGAGCCGCATCAAGCTGGACCTGCCACCGGGCGCGCGCTTGTGCATCACCGGCGCCAGCGGTTCGGGGAAGACGACCCTGCTGATGACGCTCGCCGGACTGCTGCCGCCACTGGACGGGCAGGTGAGGCTGGACGATACCGACGTGAGCGAGTTCGACGAAGGCGACTTGCGTCGCGCGATCGGTTTTTTCGCCGAGGACGCCCATATCTTTGCCACCACCGTCCGCGACAACTTGCTGGTCGCGCGCGGAGACTGCACCGACGAAGAATTGACCGCAGCACTGGAGGCGGTCGGCCTGCACTCGTGGATCGCCGGTCTTCCCGACGGTTTGGCCACGGTGCTCACCGGTGGGGCGCAAGCTCTTTCGGCGGGCCAGCGCAGACGGCTGTTACTCGCCCGGGCCATGATCTCGCCCGCGCGGATCGTGCTGCTCGACGAACCCACCGAACACCTCGACGTCACCGACGCGGAACAGATTCTGCGAGATCTGTTGACCCCGACCTCGGGGTTGTTTTCCCCGCAGCGGACGGTGGTGGTGGCGACTCACCACCTGCCCGAGGGGCTGGACTGTCGGCAACTAACCGTCGAAGAGACGCAGGCACACTCAGAGGTGTCGCCGGCGCGGCATGAATTCCAGCGACAACAACACGAACAGTAGCGGGACGATCTGCGTCATGGAGATCAGCGCGTAGCGCCGGGCGTCAAGGGCATGCCACTTGCGTAGATACCGATACAACGACTCGAGGGCGATCAACGGGTCGAGAACGTGTATCAACCGATAGAAGACGCGCTGCGTCCGGCCGCGGTTCTTGTCGTCGAAAATTTCGGGAAAAGCTGCGAATGCGAGCGATACCCGCTGCGCCCCAGTCTCTTTGCCCGCCATGATCATGTCGGCACTGAGCCGCTCGTCAAGACCGTTGGGGGCACCGCGCCGGCGCCACGGCACGTCGAGGGTGATGTCGCTGCCGGCGCCGGCCGTGGCGTACCGGTGAAACGCCTGCACGGTGCCCGCTTTGTCCCTGGCGATGATCAGTTGGATCCCGGGGAACCGGCCTTCCAGTACGCCGTCGAGGTTCATGTGGAATCCGCGGTCCGCGTGGGCGCCCTTGGACGACTCCCGCACCACCTCCGTGAGCTCGGCCAGCAACTTGTCGTCGAGTTCCTGCTCCGCCACGATTTCGGTTGTCACACCGCAGTTGTGGGTCCGCTTCACCGCTTGACGCAGGTTGCGGAATTTGCGGCCCACCATATCGAAACCGGCAACATCGACCACCACATCACGGCCAATCGGTATGGGCCGCAACGATTGTCCCAGCACCGACGAATCGGTCCACAGGCTCAGCCGCCGCTCACTGCACCCCACGACAGCTATGCGCCATCCGTGCGCGTGGCAGGTGGCGGCGAAATCGGCGATCAGTTCCGGAAAGTGCGCCTCGTCACCCACCGGGTCGCCCCCCACGACGGCGATCCCCATCCGTGTGCGGTACGCGAGCGCTGCGGCGCCGTCGGCGGTGAAGTGGTAGCTCTTGCCGGTCTGCATGGTGAAAGGGGCGAGCGCGTCGCCGCCGGTCGCGTTGATCAGCTGCCACATCCTGGGCAGATCATCGGGACGGGGATGGGAGGTCGTCGGCCACATCAACGCCATGCCCGAACTGGCGATCACCACATCGCCGAACAGATCGAAGGACAGCACGTGCAGGCCCAGCCCGGCCAGCACGAAAAACGCGGCTGCGATGGCATGCAGCGTCGTCACTGGCCGGCCCAGGAAGATGCCGCGAGCCATCCACGCCACCGCCACCAGAACGGTCAGCGACCAGGCCAACCGATCGGTGTAGTCCCACCTCGGTTGGGTGTGGTGCCGGGCGAGTATCCCGATGAACCAACATGCGGCGCCGAACAGCGCCAGAGCGCCGATCAACCGCGCCGCGAGTGAATCGACCGACACGACAACGCGTTCGCGCGCGCGGGTTCTCGCTGCCGTGACGTCGACCACTGGCCCGTTCACCATCACCTCCCGATGCAATGACACTGCGGCTTGATGGCCGCCTTTTGCACCGAATACCCGACTACGTCAACGCTACGCCCGAAGACGACCGTTTCGCGGCCGAATTCGAACGAGAGGTTATGCACCTATTCGGTAACGTTTTAACGGCCGGATGGAGGGAAGTATTTGAGCACTCCTTCTTGCACCACCGTGGCCAGCGGTTGCCCGGACCGATCGAAGAAGTGCCCGGTGCCCAGGCCGCGCGAGTCGGCTGCGACCGGTGACGATGTCGAGTACAACACCCAGTCGTTGAAGTTGACCTGCCGGTGAAACCAAATGGAATGATTGGCCGACGCGGCGAATATGCGGTCGAATCCCCACGAAAGACCGTGCGTGGTGATGACCGAGTCCAAAACCGTGGTATCCGACGAATACACCATTGTTGCCGTGTGCAATAGGGGGTCGTCGGGAAGGTCGCCCAGGGCTTTGACCCAGACCCGGTTGTGCGGGAGCCGGTCGCCCTTGGTGCGCATCACCCATGCCGGGTCGTTGGTGTATCGCCATTCGATCGGCTGCAGAGCATTGACGAAGTGCGGAACCGTCTGCTCGTAGCCACGTAGCAGTTCGCCGATCGTGGGCTGCGTGTGCGGCTCGGCCACCTGCGGCGGTTCGACGCCGTGCTCCAGGCCGCGGCCGCCTGACATGTAGGAAATCAGCGCCGAGCACAGCAACGTGCCGTCTTGCATCGCATCGACGCGCCGGTTGGCGAAGCGGCGCTCGTCACGCAGCCGCGTGACGTGAAATTCGATGTTCTTAGCAGTGTCTCCCCCGTTGACGAAGTGCACCGACAGCGCGCTCGGTGGCAGGTCGTCGCGAACCAGGCTGCGACTGCTCGCGAGGAACGACTGCGACATCAGCTGGCCACCGAAGGTCCGCATCGGGTTCTTGCTCGGGTGCGAGCCGATGAACAGGTTGTCGCCGACGCGCTGGAGGTCGAACGTCGCAAGCAGCTCCGCGAAATCCGAATGGGTCTGTGGCGCGGCTTCTTCAGGCTCTCGAGACTCACAGCCGGCCGCCACACGTTCTCCTCTAGCTAGACGTCGTCCTCCCCGATCCGGTGCACATGGATGAGGTTGGTTGACCCTACTGTGCCAGGTGGCGCCCCCGCGACGATGACCACCAGGTCGCCGCGTTTGTACCGACCGAGCTCCAGCAACGACTTGTCGACCTGGCGGATCATGCCGTCGGTAGAGGTCATCATCGGGACGATGAACGTTTCGGTTCCCCAGGTCATGGCCAGCTGGCTGCGCACCTCGGGCCACGCGGTGAAGGCGAGCAGCGGCAGCGGGGTGTGCAGGCGTGCGAGGCGCTTGACCGTGTCGCCGGACTGGGTGAACGCGACGAGCGCCTTGGCGTCGAGCCGCTCGCCGATGTCGCGGGCCGCGTAGGAGATCACCCCCCGTTTGGTGCGCGGCACGTGTGTCAGCGGCGGCGCGGCCGTGGAATTGTCCTCGACCGCGCAGATGATGCGCGCCATCGTCCGAACGGCGGCCAGCGGGTACTTCCCCACCGAGGTTTCCCCGGACAGCATCACCGCGTCGGCGCCGTCGAGGACGGCGTTGGCGACGTCAGACGCCTCGGCCCGGGTCGGTCGTGAGCTCTCGATCATCGAATCGAGCATCTGGGTCGCCACGATCACCGGTTTGGCGTTCTCCCGTGCCATCTGGATGGCCCGCTTCTGCACCAGCGGAACCTCTTCGAGGGGCAGTTCGACGCCAAGGTCGCCACGGGCCACCATGATCGCGTCGAAGGCCAGCACGATGGCTTCCAGATTGTCGACGGCCTCGGGCTTCTCCAGTTTGGCAATCACCGGCACCCGCCGGCCGACACGGTCCATCACCTCGTGCACCAACTCGACGTCGGACGGGGAACGCACGAAGGAGAGCGCGATCAGGTCGACACCGAGTTCCAGCGCGAAGGTGAGGTCCTCGATGTCCTTCGCCGATAAGGCCGGTGCCGACACGTTCATGCCGGGCAGCGAGATGCCCTTGTTGTTGCTGACCGGCCCGCCCTCGACGACCGTGCAGATCACGTCGTCGCCCTCGATGCCGTCGATCATCAGACCGACCTTGCCGTCGTCGACCAGAATCCGGTCACCGACGGCGGCGTCCACGGCCAACTTCTTATAGGTGGTCGAGACCCGGTCGTGGTCGCCTGCGCAGTCGGCGACGGTGATGCGCACCGTTTCACCGTCGGCCCAGTAGGTGGGACCGGTGGCGAAACGTCCCAGCCTGATCTTGGGGCCCTGCAGGTCGGCGAGTACGCCGACGGCACGGCCCGTGGCGTCGGAGGCGGATCTGACACGCTCGTAGGCGGCCTTGTGATCGGAGTAGTCGCCGTGGCTGAAGTTCAACCGTGCGACGTCCATTCCGGCCCCAACCAGGGCCAGGATCGACTCATCCGAACTGGTCGCGGGGCCAAGGGTGCAGACGATCTTTCCGCGTCTACTCACGCCGACCCAGCATAGTCGCGTGCGACCCCCGGGGCCCGCACATAATCGCCGCCGCGCAGTGTGCTTTCACCCACCAAGAACGGTGGGATACCACGGGAAGGCGGGCAGGTTACGCAGCACCGTCCAGGTGATCGTCGCGACCACGACCGTCAGCAACGCCGCTTTGGGCGGCGCCCCCTTGCCGCGGGCGCGGCGCACCAGCATCCATGCGGCCAGCAGCGGGATTCCTACCAGCGCGAAGACGTTGTCCTGGATGGCGGCCATCAAGTCACCGTGCAACAGGTCGTGCGTCATTCGAAGGCCACCGCAAAACGGGCAGTTCCAGCCGGTGAGCCACCTGAACGGACAGGCCGGGTAGACCGAACTCGGGCTGTGCGGGTCGACCAGTGTGACGTAACCGAGCGCGCCACCCAGCGCCACGCCGGCACCGGCCGCGGTGCGGAGGCGATGACGCCGCGCGCCGCGCGGATCGGGCTGTCCCGGAGCATGCGCCGGTGGATGAGGCTGCATCACCTAGCCCGCTGACCTCACGTTGGACACGCTTTTCAGCATGCCAGATCCGTTGCGAACCGCCGTGGAAAATCGGGACAGGGCGGCGGTTAGCGGCCCGACAACCGGTTCCGCAGGCGCGAGCCCCATCGCCGACGGGGTTCTGGCTGGGCAGGGCTCGTTTCGGCGGGCTGTTCGGCGGCGGGTTCGTCGTCCGAATCCTTCTCGACGGTCTCGTCGTCCGTTGCGGATTCCGGTTCTTCGGCTTCGGCCTCGGTTTCCGGCTCTTCAGCTTTCGGCTCTTCCGCTCCCGGCTCTTCGGCTTCTGGCTCATCGGCTTCCGGCTCATCGCCCTCGGCCGCTGCGGCTTCGGCTTCCGGTTCTTCGGCTTCGGCTTCAGGCTCTTCCGCTTCTGCCTCTTCCGCGTCAGGCTCTTCCGCTTCCGCGTCGGTCTTTTCAGTTTCGGCTGCAGGCTCGTGCGACTCGGAACCCTCGGCGAAGGCCTCGGTTGCGGGCTCGGCTTCCGGCGCTTCGACTTCCGTTTCGACCTCGGGCTCGTCTGTCCCGGCGTCGCTCGGCTCTATTTCGGGAGCCGCTTCCGTCGAATCCGCCACCGGTTCTTTGGCTTCCGCATCGGCGGCAGTGGTGTCGTCAGGGGTATCCGCCATCTTTGCCGAGCCTGACGGCGCGTCAGCCGCGGCCGCAGCACCCGCCGCAGTCGTCGCGACGGCCAGCGTCGCGGGCTCGTCCTCCGACGCGGCGCCGGCCGCGTCCTCGTCGAGGTACTCATCGCCGCGCAGTGTGGCGGGATCCTCGCGGCCCTTCGGTGCCGCCATCAGATACACCACGGCCCCGATGAACACGAAAGTCGATGTGAACGAGTTGATCCGGATGCCGGCGATGTGGGTGGCGGTGTCATCGCGCAGCAGCTCGACACAGAACCGCCCCACGCAATAGCCCGCCACATACAGAGCGAACAGTCGGCCGTGGCCGAGATTGAAGCGCCGGTCGGCGTAGATCAACGCGACGAAAACCAGCACATTCCAGATCAATTCGTAGAGAAACGTCGGCTGCACTACGAACGCGATCTGGCCCGTCGAGATGCCATCCAGCGAGTGCGGGTCGATGTAGCCCGACGGGTCTCGGCGGTAGAAAACCTCCAGGCCCCACGGCAGCGTGGTCTCGCGGCCATAGAGTTCCTGGTTGAAGTAGTTGCCGAGCCGACCGATGGCCTGCGCCAGGATGATTCCCGGGGCCAGCGCGTCGGCGAAAGCCGGCAACGGAATGCCGCGCCGGCGGCAGCCGATCCAGGCGCCGACGCCGCCGAGCGCCACCGCGCCCCAAATACCCAAGCCGCCGTCCCAGATCCGCACGGCCGCGCCGAGTCCCGCGCCGCCGGGGCCCCAATACGTGCGCCAGTCGGTGGCCAAGTGGTAGAGCCGACCACCGATCAGCCCGAACGGCACCGCCCACAGCGCGATGTCGTAGATCACGCCGCGCTCGCCGCCTCGGTCTGCCCAGCGCCGGTCACCGATCAGCAATGCGACCACGATGCCGGCAATGATGAACAACGCGTAAGCCCGGATGGGCAGCGGCCCGAGGTGCCATACGCCCTGTGAGGGGCTCGGGAAATAGGCCAGCAGCTTCGTCATGAGGCGGCCGCCCTCTGACGAACACCGGCGGCGAGTTCTTCAGTCAGTGCACGCAATGCAGTCAACCCTCCGTCTCCCAGCGCCGACACCAGCGCGGACCCGACAATGACACCGTCTGCGTAGCTGCCGATCTGGGCGGCCTGCTCTCGCGATCGCACCCCCAGACCGACGCCGACGGGCGTGTCGGATATCTCCCGGACCCTGCTCACCAACTCGGGCGCCGCATTGGACACGACGTCACGCGCCCCCGTCACGCCCATCGTCGAAGCCGCATAGACGAAGCCGCGCGACGCCTCGACCGTCATCGCCAACCGCTGTGGCGTCGAGGACGGCGCGACGAGAAAGATCCGGCTCAATCCATACTCGTCGGAGGCCGCCAACCACCGCCCGGCTTCGTCGGGGATGAGGTCGGGCGTAATCAGGCCGTGCCCGCCGGCCGATGCCAAGTCCCGCGCGAACGCGTCAATCCCATAGCGCACCACCGGGTTCCAGTACGTCATCACCACGGCGTGGCCACCGGCCGCACTGATCGCCTCGACCGCGGCAAGGGTGTCGCGAACGCGCACTCCCCCGCGCAGCGCGATCTCGGTGGCCTTGGCGATGGTTGGGCCATCCATGCCGGGATCCGAATAGGGAACCCCGACTTCGATGATGTCGCAACCCGATTCGACCAGCGCGGTCATCCCTTTGACCGACGTCGGCACGTCGGGGTAACCGGTGGGCAGATAACCGATCAGCGCCGCGCGATTGTCGTTACGGCAGCCATCGAAAACCGACTCGAGTTCGTCCGCCTCGCTGTGTTCAACCGTCATCGATCGCTGGATCCCAACAGCCCGAACCACTTCGCCGCGGTCTCGACGTCCTTGTCGCCGCGGCCGGACAGGTTCACCACAATGATCGCGCCCCGCCCCAATTCGGGGCCCAATTTCAGGGCACCGGCTACCGCGTGCGCCGATTCGATCGCCGGGATGATCCCCTCGGTGCGGCACAGGACGCGGAACGCATCCATCGCCTCCGAGTCGGTGATCGGACGGTATTCGGCGCGCCCCGTCTCGCGCAGATACGCATGCTCTGGACCCACTCCCGGGTAATCGAGACCCGCTGAGATGGAATGGGATTCGATGGTCTGCCCGTCCTCGTCCTGCAGCAGATACGAGAAGGATCCCTGAAACGCACCGGGTGAGCCGCCGCTGAATGTCGCAGCGTGTCTTCCGGTTTCGACACCATCACCGGCCGCCTCGTATCCGATCAACCGCACGTTCGGGTCGTCGATGAACGGGTGAAAGATGCCGATGGCGTTGGATCCGCCCCCGATGCAGGCCACGACGGCGTCGGGTAACCGGCCCGCCTGCGCCTGGATCTGGGCGCGCGCCTCGAGGCCGATGATGCGTTGGAAGT
Source organism: Mycobacterium sp. 852002-51971_SCH5477799-a (assembly GCF_001667145.1). Classification (GTDB taxonomy): domain Bacteria; phylum Actinomycetota; class Actinomycetes; order Mycobacteriales; family Mycobacteriaceae; genus Mycobacterium. Next base: position 53,278 of record NZ_LZIF01000075.1, on the reverse strand, counting down.
CGCGCACCATGGCGGGGAAGGGATGCGGGCCGGCCGCGGTGCCGAAGCAGTAGAAGGTGTTGTCGGCATTGGTAACCCAATCCCGAAACGCCTCATTGATGGCGTCCTTGAGCGTCTTCGAACCGCTTTCGACCGAGACCACCGTGGCCCCGAGCAAGCGCATCCGAGCCACGTTGAGCGCCTGACGCTCCGTATCGACGGCACCCATGTAGATCACGCATTCGAGGCCGAGCAAAGCGCACGCGGTGGCGGTCGCCACGCCGTGCTGGCCGGCCCCGGTCTCGGCGATCACCCGCTTCTTGCCCATCCGCTGGGCCAGCAACGCCTGGCCGAGGACGTTGTTGATCTTGTGAGAACCGGTGTGGTTCAGGTCTTCCCGCTTGAGGAAGATGCGCGCGCCGGCCTGCTCGGAGAGCCGGGGCGCCTCATAGAGCGGCGACGGTCGACCCGCGTAATGCGCCTGCAGGTAATCGAGGGTGTCCAGGAAATCCTGGTTGACACGTTCCTTCTCGTAGGCGGCGGTGACCTCTTCGATCACGGCCATCAATGCCTCGGCGACGTAGCGCCCGCCGTATACCCCGAAATGGCCACCCGCATCGGGTTCGTGGCGGGTGGGTTCGGCGATGGCTGCGCTCGGGAGCGGAAGGTCCGGGCGGGACAGGTCCACCATCACCAAGGCTCTACGCAGGGATGGCTCATGGGTTCAACGTATCAGCGCAGGGGCTCTTCAGTGACCCAGCGACTAGCGAGCCGGTTTCGGACAGGACGGATGGGTGCCCGCGGTGACCAGATCGGCAACCGCGGCACGCGGATCGCCGCTTTTGACCAGGCCTTCGCCGACCAAGACGGCGTCGGCACCCGCGCCGGCATACGCCAGCAGGTCGCCGGTACCGCGCACACCGGATTCGGCGATCCTGATCACGTTGCTCGGCAGGCCCGGAGCGATGCGCGCGAAGCAATCCCGGTCCACCTCCAGTGTCGCCAGATCGCGCGCGTTGACACCGATTACGTTCGCGCCGGCCTTGAGCGCCCGGTCGGCTTCCTCTTCGGTGTGCACCTCGACGAGCGCTGTCATGCCCAGCGATTCGGTGCGGTCCAGCATCGACACCAACGCCGACTGCTCCAGGGCGGCGACGATGAGCAACAGCATGTCGGCGCCGTGCGCACGGGCTTCGTGGATCTGATAGGGCTGCACGACAAAGTCTTTGCGCAGAATCGGTATCGAGACCGCCGCGCGAACCGCGTCGAGGTCGTCGAGTGAGCCGTGGAAACGTCGCTCCTCGGTCAAGACGCTGATGATGCGGGCCCCACCGTCTTCGTAGGCGCGCGCCAGCTTTGCCGGATCGGCAATGGTCGCCAGGGAACCCGCCGACGGGCTGGCGCGCTTGACTTCGGCGATGACGCCGATTCCCGGCTCGCGCAGGGCGGCCATCACGTCGCGTGGCGGTGGCGCGGCCGCAGCGGCGGCCTTGATCTCCGACAGGCTGATGAGCGCTTCGCGCGCGGCAACGTCGGCCCGGACTCCCTCGAGGATGGAGTCAAGCACGGTTGCCGGACTCATGCCTGTCGTTTCCCTTCGCCCTGTCGTCCGCTGTCATCCACGGCCACTGTGTGTCCCGAGCCGATCGCGACGACGTCAATGAAGGGTAGCGGCCCGCGGCTTGCGGCCCGTCACCGACCCTCGGTGTCAGACTCACCTGCCCGATCGGTCGGGTCGCGTCCCTCGTCAAGCGCGTCCCAGATCATCCGCTCCGACATTCCCGGCGTCTCCGGCTCCTCCAGCATCGCCCCGTCGGCCTGTTTGCGTCGCGCAATCGACCGGCGCGTCGCCGGTGTCGCGTATTTCATTGCGCTCGACCGAGCCGACCCCGAGTCCGACGCCGACCGCATGAGGAGGACGGCGGCAACCAGCGTGCACGCCGCGGCGACCACCGTGATGCCCGCGCCCCAGTACCGCCGCTCGCTTCCCACCAGCGACATCACCGAGACGTGCGCCAGTTCCGCGCCGCGAACCGCCACGTCGGGCAGCGCCCACAGGCTGACCCCGAGGTAACCGACCGCCAGACTGATGACCGCAAGCAGAACCGCGAGCGCCCGCAAGAGCCAACCCCGCACGGCGATCGCGGCGACGGCCGCTGCCAGCAGGAGCAACGCCAACGGCAGCAGCGCCGTCGACCACGTTGCGCCGGCCAAGGTCACCCGCTTGGGCGGCCCCAGCCCGTCGAACGACCCGATGACGACCCACGGCAGCCGCGAGGCCCCCCACAACGTCCCGGCGGCAACCACTAGCACCAGCTGGGCAATTCGGATCAGCCACCGGCTTGTCGGCCGTCCGGTGTCGGCGCCGGCCTCACCCATCGCGCGCGGGTTCTGTCAGCGTCTCGGCGGCGGCGATCGCGCTGAGCACCGCACGGGCCTTGTTGGTCGCCTCGGTGTATTCGTAGGGGCCGTTGGAGTCCGCGACCACCCCACCACCGGATTGCACGTAGGCGGTGCCGTCGCGCATCAAGGCCGTGCGGATAGCAATCGCGAAGTCGGCGTTGCCGGCGAAGTCCAGGTAGCCGACCACGCCGCCGTACAGGCCGCGGCGCGTCTTCTCCACCTCTTCGATGAGCTCCATGGCCCGTACCTTCGGTGCTCCCGAGAGGGTGCCGGCCGGGAAGCAGGCGGTCACCGCATCCAGCGCGGTGCGGCCCTCGCTGAGCGTGCCGGTCACCGTCGACACCAGGTGCATGACGTGGCTGTAGCGCTCGATGTGGCTGTAGTCCTCGACCCGCACGGTGCCCGGCGCGCACACCCGGCCCAGATCGTTGCGGCCCAGGTCGACCAGCATCAGGTGCTCGGCGCGTTCCTTCTCGTCGGCCAACAGCTCTTTTTCCAGCAGCTGGTCCTCCTCGTCGGTGCCACCGCGCCACCGCGTTCCGGCGATCGGATGGGTGGTCGCGGTGCCGTCAACGACGGTGACCAGGGCCTCGGGGCTGGATCCGACGATCGAAAAATCAGTTCCGCCAGCGTGATTCGGTACGTGCAGCAGATACATGTAGGGGCTCGGGTTGGTGACCCGCAACATCCGGTAGACGTCGATGGGATCGACGTGGGTGTCCATTTCGAACCGTTGCGAGGGCACCACCTGGAAGGCCTCGCCCGCCGCGATCTGCTCGACGAGGTAATCGACGATCTTTCCGTACTCCTCGACGCTGCGCTGCGCGCGGTAGCGCGGCTCGGGCCGCTCAAACGTGCCGACGGTCGACGACAACGGCTGCCCCAGCGCCGCGGTCATCACGTCCAGGCGCGCGATCGCGTCGTCGTAGGCCTCATCGACCCGCTCATCGGTGCCGTTCCAGTTCACGGCGTTCGCGATCAACGTGATGGTGCCCTCGTGGTGATCGACCGCCGCCACATCGGTGGCCAGCAGCAGCAACATGTCGGGCAGTTGGAGGTCGTCGACAGCCAGTTCGGGCAGTCGTTCCAGGCGTCGGACCATGTCGTAGGCGAAGAACCCGACCATGCCACCGGACAGCGGCGGCAGACCCGACAGCGGGCCGGTGGCCAGCAGCTCGCACGTGTCCCGCAAAGCCCGCAGCGGGTCGCCCCCGGTCGGAGCGTCGCGTGGCACCGCGCCCAGCCAGACGGCTTCACCGTCGCGCACGGTCAGCGCCGACGGCGCTCCGGCGCCGATGAACGACCAGCGTGACCAAGAACGGCCGTGCTCGGCCGACTCCAGCAGAAAAGTGCCCGGGCGGTCGGCGGCGAGTTTGCGGTAGGCCGACAACGGCGTCTCACTGTCGGCCAGCACCTTGCGGGTCACCGGAACCACGCGGTGCTCGGCTGCCAGCTGGCGGAAATCCTCTCGTGAGGTCGTCGCGGCGGGGTGGGCGTGCACCGAACCATCCTCCCAGACGCGTTGCTGTGCTCCGGCCCAGCCTGACGACGATGCAGCCCGGGACAGGGTGAGGAGGAGTCAGACAATCGGGCCAGCCTGACGCCGACGGCGGCGTAGCGTGTCCGCCATGAAACCTGGTGACGCGGTCGCGGACTTCGAACTACCCGATCAGACCGGGACCCCGCGCAAGCTCAGCGAACTGCTTTCCGGCGGCCCCGTCGTGCTGTTCTTCTACCCGGCCGCTATGACGCCCGGTTGCACCAAGGAAGCGTGCCATTTCCGTGACCTGGCCGCTGAATTCGCCGCGGTCGGAGCCAACCGGGTGGGCATCAGCGCCGACGCCGTGCAGAAGCAGGCCAAGTTCGCCGACCTGCAGAAGTTCGACTACCCGCTGCTGTCGGACAGCGACGGCATCGTCGCCAACCAGTTCGGCGTCAAGCGGGGCCTGCTCGGCAAGCTGATGCCGGTCAAACGCACGACATTCGTCATCGACACCGACCGCCGGGTGCTCGAGGTGATCTCCAGCGAGTTCAACATGGACAGCCACGCCGATAAGGCGCTGGCGACGCTGCGGTCCCGCGCGTAACCGTCAAGGGTTGATCGCCAGGAACACGTAGGCGGCCAGCAGCACCAGATGCACCTCGCCCTGCAAGCGGGTTGCTCTTCCGGGTACCACCGTCAGCATGCTGATCACGACGGTCAGGGCAAGCAATACCAGTTGGATGGCGCCGAGGCCGAGCACCAGCGGCCCCTTGAGCCATATCGACGCCAGTGCGATCGCCGGGATGGTCAGCCCGATGCTGGCCATCGCAGACCCGTACGCCAGATTCAAGCTGATCTGGATGCGGCCCTGCCGCGCGGCCCGCACCGCCGCGAGCGTCTCGGGCAGCAGCACCAGCGCCGCGATGATCACGCCCACGAACGACTGCGGGAAGCCGACCGCGGTCACCGCTCTCTCCACGGCCGGCGACTCCTCCTCGGCCAGGCCGACCACCGCCACCAGCGCGCCGAGCATGAGCGCGAGGCTGGTCAGCGCGGCGCGGGTGGTCGGGGGGTCGGCGTGGCTTTCGTCGGCGAACAGGCTCTTCTGGCCCTTCTGCGCGATCGGCAGGAAGAAGTCGCGGTGCCGCACGGTCTGCGTGAAGACGAACACGAGGTAGAGCAGCAGCGAGGCGACCGCGGCGAAGGCAAGCTGCCCGGGCGAGAACTCCTTGCCCACGGTGGTGGTGGTGAACGCGGGCAGCACCAGACTCAAAGTCGCCAGGGTGGTCACCGTCGCGAGCGCGGCGCCGCTGCCTTCGGCGTTGAACAACGTCACGCCGTAGCGCCGCGAACCGAGCAGCAGCGATAGCCCGGCGATCCCGTTGGTGGTGATCATCAGCGCGGCGAAGGCCGTGTCCCGGGCCAGGGTCGCGGTCTCGTTACCGCCGGACGCCATCAGCTCGACGATCAGGGCTACCTCGATGACCGTGACCGCGGCCGCGAGCACCAACGACCCGAACGGCTCGCCGACCCGGTGTGCGACCACCTCCGCGTGGTGCACGGCAGCCACCACGGCACCGATGAGAAACAACGCCGTCAGACCAACCAGCACGGGACCGAGCGTCTTGCCCCAGATCAATGCCAGCACGACAACGGAAAGCACCGGCACGACGACGTTCCAGGACGACCATTTCGACATTGACTGCCATTCTTGTCGAAGTGATGAGCCCACGCCTGCGGAAAGTGACCCTACACACGTCGCGCGCTGGCGACCGAGTCGATGCGCTGCCGAGTGAAGGTCAGCGCTCCGGCGCCAGCAACACGTCGGCGTCAAAGCAACTGTGGTCGCCGGTATGGCAGGCCCCGCCGACCTGGTCGACCGTCAGCAGCACCGTGTCGCCGTCGCAGTCCAGGCGCACCGAATGGACGTATTGGGTGTGGCCGGACGTCGCGCCTTTGATCCACTGCTGGCCGCGGGACCGTGAATAATAGGTTGCCTCACGGGTTTCCAGGGTCCGGGCCAGGGCGGCGTCGTCCATCCAGGCAACCATCAGCACGTCGCCGCTGCCGTGCTCCTGCGCGACCGCGGTGAACAGGCCGTCGGCATTGCGCTTGAGCCGCGCGGCAATCTGGGGGTCGAGCGTCATCGCACGGTGATCCCTTCTGCGGCCATGGCGGCCTTCACCTGGCCGATGGTCAGCTCCCGGAAGTGGAACACGCTGGCCGCCAACACCGCATCGGCGCCGGCCGCAATGGCGGGCGCGAAGTGTTCGGCCGCCCCGGCGCCACCACTGGCGATGACCGGGACCGTGACCGCCGACCGCACCGCCTGCAGCATCTCCAGGTCGAATCCGGCTTTGGTGCCGTCGGCGTCCATCGAGTTCAGCAGGATCTCCCCCACCCCCAGATCGGCTCCGCGCGAAGCCCACTCGACCGCGTCGAGTCCGGTGCCGCGGCGCCCGCCGTGGGTGGTGACCTCCCAGCCCGATGGTGTCGGCACCGTGCCCGGCGGCACCGTGCGGGCATCGACGGACAGCACGATGCATTGAGAGCCGAACTGCCGCGCCATTTCGGCCAGCAGCTCGGGCCGGTCGATCGCGGCGGTGTTGATGGAAACCTTGTCGGCGCCCGCGCGCAGCAATACGTCGACGTCGGCCACGGTGCGCACCCCGCCGCCGACGGTCAGCGGAATGAAGACCTGCTCGGCGGTGCGCCGCACCACATCGAGCATGGTGGCCCGCCCCGATGAGGATGCGGTCACATCGAGAAAGGTCAGCTCGTCGGCGCCTTCGGCGTCATAGGCGGCCGCGAGCTCCACGGGATCGCCGGCGTCCCGGAGGTTCTCGAAGTTGACGCCCTTGACCACCCGGCCGCCGTCGACGTCGAGGCACGGGATCACCCGCACCGCGAGGCCGTTGGGATCAGGGGGCATCTCAGTAGTCCTCCGGTCGTCCGGTGGCACGCAGGATTTCGAGGATCTCGGCGTGAGCGGCGGGACCGGCCGCCACCGCGGAATCCGACTCGGGAGTCCAGGGCTCGCCGGCCAGATCGGTGACGATGCCACCGGCGGCCTGCACCAGCGCGACTCCGGCGGCGTGGTCCCACACGTGGCCGCCGAAACTTATTGCCGCACCGAGTATTCCGTCGGCGACGAACGCAAGGTCGAGTCCGGTGGATCCGTGCATACGTAATCGCGACGAGACCCGACTGAGGTTCTCCAACAACGCGATTCGATAGCGTCCGGGAAATCTGCCCCGCGCGTCCGCGCTGAACGACCCGACACCGACCAGGGCGTCGGCAAGGTCGATGGACGTCAGCGGCGGCTGCGGCACCCCATTCTTGCGCAACGGGCCGCCCGCCACCGCGGTGTAGCGCTGGTCCATGAACGGCAGCCAGGTCAGCCCGGCCACCGGTTCGCCGTGCCGCAGCAGGCCCAGCAGGATGCCGGCCATCGGCGATCCGGCCGCGTAGTTGAAGGTGCCGTCGACGGGATCCAAGACCCACACCCAAGGCGAGTCGACGGCCGAGCCACCGAATTCCTCGCCGTGCACGCCGATTCCGGTGGCCTCGACGAGCGCGGCGACCACTTGCCGTTCGATCGCGAGGTCGACGTCGGTGGCAAAGTCGTTGCCTTTCTTACGGACCGCGGAATCGGCGCGGTGACCGGCAAGGAACGGCTCGGAGGCGTCGTCGAGGATCGCCGACGCCTGGACCACCAGCGTGTGTACGTCCATGCGGCGCTACTCCGCCACCGCGGCCAGCGCCTGCGGCAAGGTGAATCGTCCGGCGTAGAGGGCCTTGCCGACGATGGCCCCCTCGACCCCGCGGTCCGTGAGGGTGGCGATCGCACGCAGGTCGCCGAGGCTGGACACGCCGCCGGAGGCGATCACCGGGGCGTCGGTGCGTTCGGCGACGGACGCCAGCAAGTCCAGATTGGGGCCGCCCAGCGTGCCGTCCTTGGTCACGTCGGTGACCACGAATCGCGAACACCCTTGCCCGTCAAGCCGTTCCAGCACTTCCCACAGGTCGCCCCCGTCGGTTTCCCAGCCACGCCCGCGTAGCCGGTGCTCACCGTCGACGATCTGCACGTCCAGACCCACGGCGACCTTGTCGCCGTGTTCGCTGATCGCCCTGGCGCACCACTGAGGGTTCTCGAGGGCCGCCGTGCCCAGGTTCACCCTCGCGCAGCCGGTGGCCAGGGCGGCGGCCAGCGAATCATCGTCGCGGATCCCGCCGGAGAGCTCCACCTGCACGTCGAGCTTGCCGACCACCTCGGCGAGAAGTTCGCGGTTGGAGCCGCGTCCGAACGCCGCGTCCAGGTCGACCAGATGAATCCAGTCGGCACCGTCGCGCTGCCAGGTCAGCGCGGCGTCCAGCGCCGAACCGTATTCGGTTTCACTGCCCGCCTTACCTTGCACCAGACGCACGGCGCGGCCGTCGACCACGTCGACCGCGGGCAACAAGATCAACACATTTCCTCCTGTGTGCCGAGATAGCAACGCGTCACGTGCATCCCTGGCTTGTGCTTAATAGAGAGCGTTTTCGCGAGGCCCTTCACAACCCATGGACCCAATTGCTCAACACGGCCGCGCCGGCGTCCCCGCTCTTCTCCGGGTGAAATTGGGTGGCCGACAGCGGCCCGTCCTCGACCGCCGCCAGAAACGGGCCCTCGTGGGCGGCCCACGTCAGCACCGCATCGGGCGAACCCTCCCACTGCTGCGCGGCGTAGGAGTGCACGAAGTAGAACCGGGTGTCGGCATCGAGCCCCTTGAACAACACGGTGCCTGGCCCGGATTCGACGACGTTCCAGCCCATGTGCGGGATGACGGGCGCCTGCAGCCGCGTGACGTATCCCGGCCACTGACCGCAGCCCTGTGTCTCCACACTGAATTCGACGCCGCGGGCGAACAGGATCTGCATGCCGACGCAGACGCCCAGCACCGGGCGACCGGCGGCGACCCGCTCGGCGATGATGCGCTCGCCGCCGATGTTGCGCAGCCCGGTCATGCAGGCCTCATAGGCGCCCACGCCCGGCACCACCAATCCGTCGGCGGCGGCCGCCGCATCGGCGTCGGCGGTCACCTCGACCGACGCACCGACCCGCTCGAGGGCGCGCTGAGCCGACCGCAGGTTGCCCGAGCCGTAATCCAGGACAACTACTTTCTTGTGTGCCGTCACAGAACCCCTTTGGTGGACGGCACATCCGAGACCCGGGGGTCGGACTCCACCGCCTGGCGCAGCGCACGGGCAACCGCCTTGTACTGCGCCTCGGTGATGTGGTGCGGGTCGCGCCCGTAGAGGACGCGCACGTGCAGCGCGATGCGCGCGTTCATCGCCAGCGATTCGAAGACGTGCCGGTTGATGACGGTGTGATAGGGCACCGAGTTACCGGCAATGGTGGCGTGCTGCAAGTGATCCGGCTCTCCGCTGTGCACGCAGTAGGGCCGGCCGGACACGTCGACCGCCGCGTGGGCCAGCGTCTCGTCCATCGGGATGAAGGCGTCGCCGAACCGGCGGATGCCCCGCTTGTCACCCAGGGCCTGGTTGAGCGCCTGGCCCAGCGCGATGGCGGTGTCCTCGATGGTGTGGTGTCCCTCGATTTCGATGTCGCCCTTGGTGCGCACGGTCAGGTCGAAACTGGCGTGACTGCCCAGGGCCGTGAGCATGTGGTCGTAGAACGGCACACCGGTGTCGATGTCGACCTGGCCGGTGCCGTCGAGGTCGAGTTCGATGACGATGTCGGATTCCTTTGTGCGGCGCTCGATGCGCGCACGGCGGGTAGCGGTCGCTGTCACGGTGCTCCTACGGGGCTGGGGGCGAGTTCGGTGGTGGCCAGCTGGGCGCTGGCGCGCAGGAAGGTGTCGTTCTCGTCCGCCAGGCCGGTCGTGGCGCGCAGGTAGCCGGGGATTCCGACGTCGCGGATCAGCACGCCGGCATCCAGGTAGCGCTGCCAGGTCGCCGGCGCGTCCGCGAACTCCCCGAACAGCATGAAGTTCGCGTCGCTGGGAATCACCCGAAAACCCATGCCACTCAGGGCGGTTGAGACACGTTCGCGTTCGGCGATCAGCGTCGCCACACTGCCCAGCGTGTCCTCGGCGTGCCGCAGCGCGGCGCGTGCGGCGGCCTGGGTGAGCACCGACAGGTGATACGGCAACCGCACCAGCAGCATCGCGTCGATCACCGCCGGGGTGGCGATCAGGTAGCCAAGCCGGCCACCGGCGAACGCGAACGCCTTGCTCATGGTGCGCGAGACGATGAGCTTGGTCGGATTCTCCCCCACCAGTTCCACCGCGCTGGGCTGCGAAGAGAACTCACCGTAGGCCTCATCGACGATCAGGATGCCGGGCACCGCGTCGAGCAGCCTGCGCAGGTCCGGCAGCGAAACACTCTGCCCGGACGGGTTGTTCGGGCTGGCGACGAACACGACATCGGGCCGGCGGTCGGTGATGGCCGCCACGGCGGCGTCGACATCCAGACTGAAGTCTTCAGCGCGGGCGGCCTGCAGCCATTCGGTGCGGGTGCCGTCGGAGATGATCGGGTGCATCGAGTAGGACGGGACGAACCCGATGGCCGTGCGCCCCGGTCCCCCGAACGCCTGCAGCAGCTGTTGCAGGACCTCATTGGAACCATTTGCCGCCCAAAGGTTTTCGACCCCCAGCCGAACGCCGGTCTGGGCGCTCAGGTAAGCGGCCAGGTCGGTGCGCAGGGACACCGCGTCGCGGTCGGGATAGCGGTGCAAATCGGCGGCGACCTCGCCCAGCGAGCGCACCACGTCGTCGACGAGCGCCTTGCTGGGCGGGTGCGGATTCTCATTGGTGTTCAGCCGCACCGGGACGTCCAATTGCGGTGCGCCGTAAGGCGATTTGCCGCGCAGGTCGTCGCGCAGCGGCAGATCATCCAATGTCGGTTGGCGGGTGGGCCTCTCGGTCGTCATCGCTCGAACCTCCGCCGCACCGCTTCACCGTGTGACGGCAGGTCTTCGGCCTCGGCGAGCACGATCACATGACCGGACACGTCTTTCAAGGCCGCCTCGGTGTAGTCGACGACGTGGATGCCGCGCAGGAATGTCTGCACGGACAGGCCGCTGGAATGCCGGGCGCTGCCGGAGGTCGGCAGCACGTGATTGGATCCGGCGCAATAGTCGCCCAGGCTCACCGGCGCATACGGTCCGACGAAAATTGCTCCGGCGGAACGGATTCGGCCCGCGACGGCGGCTGCGTCGACCGTCTGGATCTCCAGGTGTTCGGCGGCATAGGCGTTGACGACTTCTACCCCGGCGTCCACGTCGTCGACGAGGATGATGGCCGATTGGCGTCCACCGAGCGCCGCCGTCACCCGTTCGCGGTGCACGGTCGTCTGTAGCTGGGTGGTCAGTTCGGCGTCGGTGGCGTCGGCCAGGTCCGCGCTGGGAGTCACCAGCACGCTGCCCGCCATCTCGTCGTGCTCGGCCTGACTGATCAGGTCGGCGGCCACGTGCGCGGGATCGGCGGTGTGGTCGGCCAGGATCGCGATCTCCGTCGGGCCGGCTTCGGCATCGATCCCGACGCGCGACCGGCACAGCCGCTTGGCGGCGGTGACGTAGATGTTGCCCGGTCCGGTGATCATGTCGACGGGCGCCAGCTCGGCGCCGTCGAGGTCGGTGCCGCCGTAGGCAAGCAGCGCGACCGCCTGCGCGCCGCCCACTGCCCACACCTCGTCGACCCCCAACAGCCGGGCGGCGGCCAGGATCGTCGGGTGGGGCAGGCCGTCGAACTGGGCCTGCGGCGGGCTGGCGACCACCAGCGAGGCGACGCCGGCGGCCTGGGCCGGCACCACGTTCATCACCACGCTGGAGGGGTAGACGGCGTTGCCGCCGGGCACGTAGAGCCCCACCCGGTCGACCGGGACCCACCGCTCGGTGACGGTCGCGCCAGGGCCAAGGGTGGTCGTGACGTCGGTGCGACGCTGGTCGGCGTGCACCGCGCGGGTGCGTTCGATCATCACCCGCAGCGCGTCGGCCACGCCGGCGGCCAACTCGGCCAGGGCCTCCTCGAGCGCGGCATCGGGCACCCGGACGGCCGGGGGGCGGACCCCGTCGAAGGTGGCGCCGAACTCCAAGGCGGCGTCGGCGCCGCGGTCGGCGACGGCCTGCACGATCGGCCGGACCTTGGGCAGCACCGTCTCCACGTCGGCGCCGCCGCGGGGCAGCGCCGCCCGCAACCGGGCAGAGGTCAACTCCGCGCCCCGCAGGTCGATGCGGGCCATCGGCGACGGCTGGACGGTGCTCACGGTGTCCATTGTCCCAGAGGAACTCAAGTCGATATCCGACCGGTACAGTGCCGGTATCGAGGCCATACCCCGCGTTGCCGACTCAGGGAGCCGCCATGCCCGCCAAGGATCACCCCAACAATGCCCCAGGCGTCCCGATGGTCTTCCCGCCCTGGTTTGAGCGTTTCCAGATCAAATACTTCAATCCGGCGCTCAAGCCGATCGCCCGCTTCCTGCCCGGGACAGCGACGATCAAGCATCGCGGCCGAACCTCGGGCAAGGCGTACGAGACGATCGTCACGCCCTATCGCAAGGGCAACACCCTGGCGATCGCGCTGGGCCACGGCAAGACGAACTGGGTGAAGAATGTGCTGGCCGCCGGCCAGGCGGACGTCGAATTCAGCCGCAATCGAACGGTGCACCTGATCAACCCGCGGATCCTGCCGGCCGGCTCGGACGGGGATGGCCTGCCGGGCATGGCACGCATGCAGCTGCGCCGGATCGGGGTATTCGTCGCCGACATCGCCTGAGGCTTTTCGGCCGCCGCCTCGGCGTGCAGTGTGCGTTGACGGCGTTGAGTGTGCGCTCAGGGCGGCGACAAAGCCGCGACGAACGGGGCGCCCACGATGCACACTCGACGCGCCCGAAAGCGCCGGCTACATATCGAGGCCGATGTCGAGCGCCCGCACTGAATGGGTCAGGGCGCCGACGGCCAGATAATCCACCCCGGTCGCGGCGTAGGCGGCCGCATTCTCCAGGCTGAGGCCGCCCGACGATTCGAGCAGCACGGCCGGTGCGCGCGCGTCGCGGCGCTGCACCGCCATCTGCGTCTGCCACACCGGGAAGTTGTCCAGCAGGACCAGCTCGGGCTTTTCGGGCAGGACCTCGTCCAGCTGCTCGAGTGAATCCACTTCTACCTCGCAAGGCAGATCCGGTGCCGCGTCGCGCACAGCACGCAGCGCGTCGACCACCGAGCCCGCGGCCACCACGTGGTTGTCCTTGATCAGGGCCGCGTCGCCGAGCCCCAGCCGGTGGTTCACGCCGCCACCGACCCGGACCGCGTATTTCTGCAAGGCGCGCAGGCCGGGCAGGGTCTTGCGGGTATCGCGCACCTTCGCCTTCGTGCCCTGCACCGCGTCCACCCAGTGCGCCGTCGTGGTGGCGATTCCGGACAGGTGGCAGATCAGGTTGAGCATGGTCCGCTCGGCGGTCAGCAGGCCACGGGCTTCGGCTTGCAGCGTCAGCGCCGGCTGACCCGGCTCCAAGTGGGCCCCGTCTTCGACGCGGTCGATCACCTCGTAGCCGCGAGCACCGAGGACCTCGTCGAGCACCAGCAAAGCGATGTCGATGCCGGCGATCACGCCCGGCTCGCGAGGCACCATGGCCGCGGTCGCAATCGTTTCGGCGGGCACCGTCGCCAGGGTGGTGACATCGGGGCCATAACGCAGGTCCTCGGCCAGGCCGAGCTTGATGATTTCGCGCGCCGCGGTCACTTCGCAGTCGGACATCGTGGTCATACGACCGCCGCCAACGCCTCCACCAGCACGGCGTCCTGGTCGTCGGCCAGGCGCAGCACGTTGCTGCGTCCCAGCTCGGATGCGGTCTGCGGGTATTCCGCGCGATGGTGACAGCCCCGGCTCTCGGTGCGGGCCAGGGCGGCGGCGGTAACCGCGCGGGCGGCGACAGCCAGCGCGACATCCTCGAAGTCGCGACGGCCGGACACCCGGCGGATCTGCGCCTCCGACAGCGCGGTGGACAGCCGGGTCAGCCCAGCGGCGTCGCGCACCACCGAAGCGTCGCGGCTCATCGCGCGCTGCAGTTCGTCGCGTTCGGGCGCGGTGTGCACGACTGGCTCGGGCGCGGCGGCGTGCACGCGCCCGGTCGTAGCGGCATGCGCGGCCGCCGATTTGCCGGCCCGCCCGCCGACCACCAAACCCTCGAGCAGGCTGTTGGACGCCAGCCGGTTGGCTCCGTGCAGTCCGGTGCGTGCCACCTCGCCCGCGGCGAACAGCCCGGGCAGCTCGGTTTGGCCGTACACATCGGTGACGATGCCGCCACAGCTGTAGTGCGCCCCGGGGACGACCGGAATGGGTTGCCGGACGGGATCGATGCCGGCGGCCCGGCAGGCGGCCGTCACCGTCGGGAACCGGTTGGCGAAGTCGCCGATGTGGCGGGCATCGAGGTAAACGCAGGCGTCGCCGGTGGCCTTCAACCGGGCGTCGATGGCCGCGGCGACGACGTCGCGGGGTGCCAGATCTCCCATCGGATGAACACCGGCGGTCACCGAATCACCTTGAGAGTCAATTAGTTTCGCCCCCTCACCACGGATGGCCTCGGTGACCAGCGGACGCCGGCCAGCGGCGGCGCCGCAGACGAAGAGCATTGTGGGGTGAAACTGGATGAACTCGAGATCGCTGACCGCGACACCGGCCCACAAGCCCAGCGCGAGTCCATCGCCGGTGGAGCCCTCGGGGTTGGTGGTTGCGCCGTACAGGTGCCCGAGGCCGCCGGAGGCCAGGATCACCGAAGGCGCGCTGATGATTCCGCACCCGTTCGGGGTGCCGACCAGGACCCCGGTCACCGCGGCGTCGTCGCGCAGGATCCGCAGCGCGACATTGCCGGTGCGGATGTCCAGCATCCGCGCGGCATGGTCGAGGGCGCGCTGCACTTCGGCGCCGGTGGCGTCGCCGCCGGCATGGACGATGCGGCGCCTGGAGTGTCCACCCTCGCGGGTCAGCGCCCACTTGCCGGGCGCCGATTCATCGAATCGTGCTCCGTCGCCGACCAATTCGGCCACCGCCGCGTATCCGTCGGCGACGATCGAATAGACCGCCTCGGGATCGCACAACCCCGCGCCCGCGACCACGGTGTCGGCGACATGGGCTTCCACCGAGTCGTCATTGTCGGGCAGCACGACGGCGATGCCACCCTGCGCGTAATGCGTAGCGGTCGCCCCGCGAGCCGCCTCGGCCTTGCTCAGCACCACGACGCTGCGCCCGGCGCGATGGGCAGCCAGCGCGGCGGCCAGTCCAGCGACGCCGGTGCCGATGACGACGACATCGGCGCTGTGCGTCCACTGGGGGTGGGCGGTCATTCGCCACCGCCCGGCTGCCCGATTTCGATCATCCGCTGCACGCTGCGCCGCCCGGCGGCGGCGATATCGGGGGCGACATCGACTTCGTCGGCCCCCTCGACGAGGCAGCGCAGCAGCGCGGCCGGGGTGATCATCTTCATGAACTTGCAGGACGCCCGGTCGTTGACCGCGCGGAAGTCGACTTGCGGTGCGGCCCGGCGCAATTGGTACAGCATGCCGACCTCGGTGGCCACCAGCACCTTGCGCGCGTTGGTCTGATTGGCGGCCTCCAGCATGCCGCCGGTGGAAAGGATCTTCACCCGGTCCGACGGGAAGGCGCCCTCGCCCGCGAGATACAGCGCCGAAGTGGCGCAACCACATTCGGGGTGCACAAAAAGCTCGGCATCGGGATTGGCGCGGGCCTGGTCATTGAGTTCGTCGCCGTTGATCCCGGCGTGCACGTGACACTCGCCCGCCCACACATGCAGGTTCTCGCGGCCGGTCATCCGACGTACGTGGGCGCCGAGGAATTGATCCGGGCAGAACAGCACCTCGCGGTCCGGGTCGATGGACTCGACGACCTCGACGGCATTTGACGAGGTGCAGCAGACGTCGGTGAGCGCTTTGACTGCCGCGGTGGTGTTGACGTAGGAAACGACGACCGCTCCGGGGTGTTCGTCCTTCCAGGCGCGCAGTTCGTCGGCGGTGATCGAGTCCGCCAGCGAGCACCCGGCGCGCTGATCCGGGATGAGCACCGTCTTGTCGGGGCTCAGGATCTTGGCGGTCTCGGCCATGAAGTGCACACCGCAGAACACGATGGTGTCCTCGGGCGCCTCGGCGGCGATCCGCGAGAGCGCCAACGAGTCGCCCACGTGATCGGCGACGTCCTGGATCTCGGGCAGCTGGTAGTTGTGCGCCAGTACGGTGGCGCCGCGCAGTTTGGCCAGGCGGCGAACCTCGGCGGCCCATTGCTCATCACCGGCCACACCGGCGTACCCGGTGGATGAATTCGTGATGTCGGCAACCATGCTTTCGGCGAGCGAGTCCATGCGATTGACAACCGTCATGGCGGCTCCTTTCGGCGCAGGAGGTTTTCGACTTATAATCGAAAACATGGCCCATGGTAGCACCGCCCACGAAGTGCTCGCGGTCGTGTTCCAGGTTCGCGGAGTGACCGAACAGATTACGAGGGGACGCCACACCGCGAAACCGCAGCTGAACGTGCTGTTATGGCAGCGCGCCAGGGAGCCGCAACAGGACAAGTGGTCACTGCCGGGCGGGCAGCTGCGCGATGACGAGGACATGATCACCTCCGTTCGGCGGCAACTGGCCGAGAAGGTCGACCTCAAAGAGCTGGCGCACCTGGAACAGCTCGCGGTCTTCTCCGACCCGCACCGAGTGCCGGACACCCGGGTGATCGCGTCGACCTTCCTGGGGTTGGTGCCCTCTCCCGCCAGCCCCGAGCTGCCGCCGGACACCCGCTGGCATCCGGTCAACGCCCTACCGCCGATGGCCTTCGACCACGGTCAGATGGTGGACAACGCCCGCACCCGGCTGATCGCCAAGCTGTCCTATACCAACATCGGCTTCGCTTTGGCACCAAGGGAATTCGCGCTCTCGACGCTGCGCGACATCTACGGCGCCGCCCTGGGCTATCAGGTCGACGCGACAAACCTGCAGCGAGTGCTGGGCCGGCGCGGGGTGATCACGGCGACCGGCACCATCGCTCAATCCGGGCGCAGCGGCGGACGCCCGGCGGCGCTGTATCGGTTCACCGACGCGGCGCTGCGGGTGACCGACGAATTCGCCGCGCTCAAGCCGCCGGGACTGCCGGGCTAGGCTGGTGGGAATGCGTCGTCGGGCGACGCGAGGGCAATTCGACTTGAGTCGCGCTCTGACCTGGCCACTGTGCCGAGAAGTCGCCCACAATGCGGCGATTACGTTTTGGTTACCTGCTGTTCGTGCGCGAGAATGCCGGGTGGCCACGAAGGGAGCCTCAATGGCTGAGCTCGGCAACCTGGCAGGCACGCACGGCGCGGAATGGATCGCCCGCCCGCCGCACGAGGACCTGCAGCACAAGGTGCGTCCGCTGCTGCCCTCGGACGACCCGTTCTACCAACCGCCGCTGGGCTTCCAGCACGCCGCGCCCGGCACCGTGCTGCGCTCGCGCGACGTCGAGCTGGCGTTCCTCGGGCTGATCCCGCAACCGATGAAGGCCGTCCAGCTGCTCTACCGGACCATGGACATGAACGGCGAGCCGGAGGCCACCGGCACGACGGTGATCGTCCCCGCCGACCTCGCGCCGGGTCAGTCGTGTCCGCTGCTGTCGTACCAATGCGCGATCGACGCCGTCTCGTCGCGCTGTTTTCCCTCCTACGCGCTGCGCCGCAGGGCGAAGGCGTTGGGAGCGATCGGCCAGTTCGAGCTTTTCCTGATCACCGCCGCCGTCGCCGAGGGGTGGGCCGTCTCGGTGCCCGACCACGAAGGCCTGCGCGGCCTGTGGGGTGCGCCGTATGAACCCGGCTACCGCGTCCTGGACGGCATCCGGGCCGCGCGGAGCTCGGAGCGCCTGAACCTGTCCTCCTCGGCCCCCGTCGGGCTGTGGGGATACTCCGGTGGCGGACTGGCCAGTGCCTGGGCTGCCGAGATGTGCGCCGAGTACGCGCCCGAACTGGACATCGTCGGGGCGGTGCTGGGCTCTCCCGTCGGCGACCTCGGTAACACCTTCCGCCGGCTCAACGGCAGCTTTCTGTCCGGGCTTCCCGCCCTGGTGGTGGCCGCCCTCGCGCACATCTACCCCGAACTGGACCGGGTGATCCGGGAGCACACCAACGAGGAGGGGCGCGCCCTGCTCGACTCGCTGGAGAAGATGACGACGGTGGAAGCCGTGGTGCGAATGGCCGGCAAGAACATGGGCGACTACCTCGACGAACCGCTCGAGCAGATCCTGTCCACCCCGGAAGTCACCTACGTCTTCGATCACATCAAGTTGGGTGCCGCGGTACCGACACCGCCGGTGCTGATTGTGCAGGCGGTGCACGACTACCTGATCGACGTGAACGACATCGACGTGCTTGCCGATGCCTATTCGGCCGGCGGCGCGCACGTCACCTACCACCGCGACGCCTTCAACGAGCACATGATGCTGCACCCGCTATCGGCGCCGATGGCCCTGCGCTGGCTGACGGATCGGTTCGAAAAGCGCCCGCTGACCGAACACCTGATCCGGACCACGTGGCCGACGATGTTCAACCCGATGACCTACGTCGGAATGGCCCGGCTGATGAAGATCGCGGCAAAAGTCGTCACGGGCCGCAAGATCGGCCGTCGCCCGCTATGACATGGGCGCTTCCGCGGCGTCTCCGCCGCCCACCGGCAGCGCTTCGGAAGGCCTAGGCTGCGGCGGCAGCGCACCCAAGTCGTCGCGGGCGTCCGCGGCCGCACGCACGGCGTAGATCAGGGCCGCGATACCGGCCGGCCACGCCAGGGTCACCGCGATCTGCAGCGGGCCGTCCGAGAAGAACACCGGCGGCGCCTGCACGACGTACGCCACCGACGGGCTTTGCGTCAGCGGTACCGCGTCGAAGTTCAGGGCACCGTAGCTCAGCCGGACCAGCCCGGCCCCCACCGCCGAGGCCGCGGCCGCCGCTGCCACCATGCCGCTCGACAGCGCGATCACCATCTCCGGCCCACGGTGCTCGCGCCACTGCCACGCCCCGACCGAGGCCACCGCCGCCAGCACGGTCAACAGCCCCAGCATCATGGCCGGCGCGACGAAGAACTGCTCGGACTCGTTGCCCAGATAGTCGTGGACGCGCTCACCCGAGCGGGTGAGCGCCACGACGGCGTGGATTGCCGGGGCGATCCACGCCCACACCGCGCCGATCACCACACCGGCGACCACCGGCCCGAGGAGCACGACCAAAAGTGCGCGCGTTCGCGTCCGGGCGGAAACGGCGGCGGACACGGCGACATCCACGGCCTCCGACTTGGCCGGCTCGATCACCGCTGCGTCTCCAGATCGCCGGAATCGACCTCACCGTGCCGCGAGCAGCGCGCCCGCCAGCCGTCGGGGCGAACCTGCACCACCATCCGGCGCCCACACGCCGCGCAAAATCGAGGAGGCTCCAGGCCCAACTGCGCCGCTGTCGGCACTGAGGTGCCCCCTAATTCCCCGGTGTAGACGTTGTAGACGCCCGCGCTGACCGCAGCGCCCAGATCGCCAACCACAAGTTTCCAACCCTAGCCGCGTCAGCCGGCCTACAAGCTGGCGTTGAGCCCCTTGAGGGGCATCTGCAGATCGTCCAGCAATTCCAGGTCGGATTCGGCGGGACGCCCCAGCGTGGTCAGGTAGTTGCCCACGATCACGGCATTGATGCCGCCCAGGATGCCCTGCTTGGCACCCAGATCCCCCAGCGTGATCTCGCGGCCCCCAGCGAAGCGCAGCATGGTGCGCGGCAGCGCCAGGCGGAACGCGGCCACCGACTTCAGCGCCTCGCTCGCCGGCATGACCTCGAGGTCGCCGAACGGGGTTCCGGGACGCGGGTTGAGAAAGTTCAGCGGCACCTCGTCGGGGCCGAGTTCCGCGAGCTCGGCGGCGAATTCCGCGCGCTGCTCGAGGGTCTCACCCATGCCGAGGATGCCGCCGCAACAGACCTCCATGCCGGCGTCGCGGACCATCGACAACGTTTCCCAACGCTCCTCCCAGCTATGCGTGGTCACGACGTTGGTGAAGTAGGAGCGGGCGGTCTCGAGGTTGTGGTTGTAGCGGTGCACGCCCATCGTGGAGAGCTGTTCGACCTGGTCGGCCGTCAACATCCCCAGCGAGCAGGCAATGTTGATCTCGACTTCGTTGCGGATCGCTTCGATACCGGCCGCGACCTGGGCCAACAGCCGCTCGTCGGGACCGCGCACCGCCGCCACGATGCAGAATTCGGTGGCTCCGGACTTGGCGGTCTGTTTGGCCGCCTCAACCAGGCTGGGAATGTCCAGCCGCGCGCTGCGCACCGGCGACGCGAACAGGCCCGACTGCGAGCAGAAGTGGCAGTCCTCCGGGCAGCCGCCGGTCTTCAGGCTGATGATGCCCTCAACCTCGACCTCGGGGCCACACCAGCGCATCCGCACCTCGTGGGCCAGTGCCAGCAGTTCGTCGAGCCGGTCGTCGGGCAGCCGCAGCACCCGCAGCACCTGGTCCCGGCTCAGTCCTTGGCCGTCCTCCAGCACCTGCTGCCGGGCCAGCGCCAAGATGTCCTCGTCGTTGCCGGTTTCGGCCGTCGGTCGAGTCGCCGCTTGCGTCACCAGGTACTCCCCTGCCTCTTTTTCGTGCCCGCGCGTGGGGACACACCGCCACGTGTTGATGGCAGCCCGAATGAAAAGTGTTCAAAGTAGGGTAGCGGCCGAAGTACTCGACCTACCTATGGGTATACGACCTTGGTGACTCCGCACGTCGAAATCCTGGCGCACCACTACCTGCTGTTGGCGGCGCCGGCGTTCCTGCCTGCGGTGATCGTGGTGGGAGTGATCTTGTACATCGCATTGCGCGACCGGCGCGAGGCCCGCAACGCCACGCGTTCGCCAACCGACGCCTCCCCTTCCGACACGCCCGACACAAAGCGTGATTGACGAGCCCTGCATCGGGGCATTAAACAAACAATCACGTACCTACTTGACAGTAATAAAGCGGTTGACGGAATCGGATCCTCCGGGGCAGCCCGGCGCGGTTGGGAGGCATGACGATGCGGTCGAATGAACTGACAATTATTGCTGAGGCACCGGCTCGTGGCGCGGGGCTCAATCAGGTGATCGGGCTATCGATCGCGGCGCTGGTCATCACCTTGCTGTTGCTGTGGGTGGGCCATGCCCATCGCACCCGTCGCATTCATTGGTTGACCCGCGTCGCGGACAAGGTCGGCGACAAATTTCACCGGCCCGGCTGGGTTGCCCTGCCCGTCTTGGTGTTCACCACGTCCATCATCTGCGCGTTGTTCGGCTTCATCTGGGACGTCAGCTGGCACATCGGCAACGGCCGCGACCCCGGGCCGTTGGCCAACCCGGCGCACTACTTCATCATCATCGGACTGTTCGGCATCTTCCTGGGTGGGATGACGGCGGTCGTGCTGCCGTACGACAAGCCCGGCCCTGCGGCGGTGCGCATCACGCAAAACTGGTACGCACCGGTGGGCGGGGTGCTGATGGCCGGTTGTGGGCTGTACGCGATGATCGGGTTCCCGCTCGACGACATCTGGCACCGCATCTTCGGCCAAGACGTAACCCTTTGGGGGCCAACGCATTTAATGATGATCGGCGGCGCCTGCTTCTCGCTGTTCGCGGTGCTGATGCTCGAACGCGAAGGTGAGGCCGAAGAAGGCGAGGGCGTTTACCACGGCGTCTTCATTACCTTCTTGCGCTACCTGTCGTTCGGCGGGTTGTTCATCGGCTTGTCGGTCTATCAGATCGAATTCGATTTCGGTGTCCCGCAATTCCGCCTGGTGTTCCAACCGATGCTGATCGCCGCCGCTGCGGCCCTCGCGGCGGTCGCCGCCCGCACCACGATGGGACGGGGTGCGGCCGTGATCGCGGCCCTCTTCGCCATCGCCCTTCGTGGCGGGGTCGCCTTGCTCGTCGGGCCGATATTGGGGGCCCCGATCAACTGGTTCCCGCTGTATCTCGGCCCCGCTCTGGTCGTCGAGTTGGTCGCGCTGACCCCGCTTTTCAAGCGCCCCATCGTGTTTGGCGCCGTCGCCGGGCTGGGCGTGGGCACCGTCGGGCTCTGGCTGGAGTCGCTGTGGATCGGGGCGGTGTACCACTACCCCTGGCCGATCAGCATGTGGGGCGAGGCCCTGACCATGGCCGTCCCGGTAGCGATCCTGATGGGCATGTGCGGCGCCATGTTCGGCATGGTGCTCACCGGACAGCGCCTCCCGGGGCGCGCCGTCGGCATCTCGGTGGTTGTGGCGACCGTGCTGGTGATCGGCGGCGCGGTGGCCAACGGCTTGCACATCGTGGTGCCCGGCCAGAACAACGCGACCATCACGTTGACCGATCTGCCCAGCGCGCCGGGACAGCGGATGGTCTCGGCCGACGTCCAACTGCTACCTCCCGACATGGTCAGCGACAATCCGGACTGGCTGACGATCCTGTCCTGGCAGGGGCGCATGAATAACGACCGCGGTCTGCTCATCGACCGGCTCGCCAAGGTCGGGCCGGGGCACTACCGCTCAACCCCGCCGGTTCCGGTGTGGGGCGAATGGAAGACTCTGCTGCGCGTCCAGGACGGCCGCACCATGACGGCCGTGCCGATCTGGGAACCTGCGGACGCCGCCATTCCGGCCCCCGAAGTCCCCGCGCTGGCATCGAGCACGCGGCCGTTCGTCCTGGAAGTCACCATCCTGCAGCGCGAACGCGACCAAAGCGCACCGGCCTGGTTGTTCACCGCGGGCGGGATCGTGGTGCTGTTCCTGACCCTCATGGTGATCGCCGGCCTGACCTGGGGGGCCGGCCGGCTCAACAACTCTATTGCCGAGCCCGAACCGGTGGAAGACAAGCGGCCGATTCCGCGGGCGGCGTAGGGCGATGTCCCTTCGGAGCACTCTGGTAGCGGCGTGCGCGGTGGCGCTCGTCGGCGGCTTGGTCGGCTGCGGCGGCGGCTCCGCCGGTAAATCCGCGACCGCACCGCTGACGATCGACGTGACCATCGCCAACGGGCAGGTCACTCCGACCAACGCCACGCTGCAGGCCAAGGTGCATCAGCAGATCACGCTGCGCGTGACCAGCGACGCCACCGACGAGTTACACGTGCATTCGACGCCCGACCATAAGTTCCAGGTCGCGGCCGCGCCCAACCAGACGTTCGGTTTTGCCGTCGATGTTCCCGGCAACGTCGCGGTGGAGCTGCACCATCTGGACCGCACCATCGCAACCATCCAAGTCCAGTCGTGAGCTCCGCCGCCGCGGCGGTGGTGCTCGCGCACGGTCTCGGTGGGTCGGGTGACCTCCCGGTGCCCTACGCCTACGCGATGGTCGGGGCGGCCTGGGCACTGACCTTCACCTTCGCCCTGGTGGCGTTCGCGTGGCGCCGACCGCGGTTCGATCCGCGCAAGCCGGGACGGCCCTTGCCGACGGCGCTGACGACGTTTGTCGACTCGCGCGTGACGCGGTGGTTGGCGGCCGCGGTGGCCCTGGCGTTCGCGGCGTGGGCGGTGGCCGCCGGGGTATGGGGTCCCGAATCGGAGTCCAACGCGCTGCTCGGCGCGTTCTACGTGCTGCTCTGGGTCGGGATCGTCGCGCTGTCGTTAGTCATCGGACCGGTGTGGCGGGTGATTTCGCCGATGCGCACGGTGTACCTGCTGCTGCGGCGCGTCGCCCCGGAGCGGCTCGGCCGGCCACGGCTGTCCTACCCCGAAAGCTGGGGCTATCGGCCCGCCGCGGTCGGCCTGTTCGCCTTCGTCTGGATGGAGCTGGCCAGCCCCAACTCAGCGTCGCTGCCCTGGGTCATGACGTGGATAGCCTGCTACGGCGTGCTCATGCTGGTCGGCGCGTGGCTGTGCGGGCAGCGCTGGCTGGCGCGCGCCGACCCGTTCGGCGTTTACAGCATGGCCGTCTCCCGGCTGTCGCCGTTTCGGCGCAACCGGGAGACCGCAAAGATCGTCATCGGCAATCCGCTCGACCATCTGCCGTCGCTGCCGGTGCGGCCGGGGGTCGTGGTGCTGCTGGCGGTGCTGCTCGGCTCGACGGCGTTCGACAGTTTCTCGTCGTCGCCGACGTGGCGCGGCTTCTCCGACCAGCTCACCCGGGAATTCGGGGCACCCCCGACCCTGGCGTCGTGGGCGCTGCGCACAGTGGGACTGCTAGTTTTCATTTGCGTTGTGGCGGTGACGTTTTCACTCGCGGCGCGCGCCGCCGGCGGGGTCACCGCAGAGCAGCGCCGCGAATTGCCCGGCGAGATGGCGCATTCGCTGATCCCGATCGTGGTGGGCTACATCTTCGCGCACTATTTGTCCTACCTGGTGGAGCGTGGACAGCAGGCGCTGTTCGCGCTCGCCGACCCCTTCGGCCACGGGTGGAATCTGCTGGGCCTGGCGCATCTGCATGTGGCCTACGTGTTGTCGATGCACCCTCCGGTGCTGGCCGCGGTCAAGGTGACGTGTGTGGTCACCGGGCACATCGTCGCGGTCATCGCGGCACACGACAAAGCGCTGCGGCTGCTGCCCGCCGGCCATCAGCTCACCGGGCAGCTGACGATGATGCTGGTGATGGTCGGCTACACGTTCACCGGTTTGTATTTGCTCTTCGGGGGGTAGGCGTCGGGGCGTGGAACAGGCCCCGGCCCGGAAAAGGCGCCGCCCGCGGGCGCTGTCGTGGATCAGCATTCAGTCCAAGGTGATGCTGATGCTGCTGGTGTCCAGCCTGGCCTCGCTGGGCGTGATCGGAACGGTCGAGTATGTCGCGGCGCGCAATGCGCTGCTGCCCGCGGCTTCCGAGCGCATGACGCAGTTGCGGGAGGCACAGAAACGCGCGATCGAGACGCTGTTCTCCGACCTGTCGGACTCGCTGGTCGTCTACAGCCGGGGTTCCACCGCGCTGGATGCGGTGCAGGCCTTCACGGCCGGCTTCGACCAGCTGGCCAATGCACCGGTCGACCCCGGACAGCAGCGGGCGCTGGTGGACTTCTACAACGAGCGGCTGATAAAACCGCTGGAGCGCGACACCGGAAACAAGCTGGCTCTGGATGCTCTGCTGCCGACCAATAACTCACAGCGGTATCTGCAGGCGCACTACACCGTTGCGGCACATGGGACTCCGAATGGATCCGCGCCCGACGACGCCGGCGACGGCAGCGCCTGGTCGGCCGCCAATGCCCGCTTCAACGACTACTTCCGCGAGATCGCCACCCGCTTCGAATACCGCGACGCGCTGCTGCTGGACACCCGCGGCAACGTGGTCTACACCGTGCGCAAAAGCGCCTCGTTGGGCACCAACGTGCTCACCGGCCCGTATCGGCAGTCCAATCTGCGCGGCGCCTACGAGAAGGCGATGGCCGCGAACTCGGTGAATTTCGTTTGGATCACCGATTTTCAGCCGTATCAGCCTCAGCTTGGTCAGCCCATCGCGTGGTTGGTCGCACCCGTCGGGCCGCCGGGCAGACCGGCCGGGGTGCTGGCGCTGCCGCTGCCGATCGCGAAGGTGAATCGGATCATGACCGCCGACAAGCAGTGGCGCGCCGCGGGTATGGGCCAGACCGCCGAGACCTATCTCGCGGGGCCGGACAACCTCATGCGCTCCGATTCCCGGCTGTTCTCCGAAGACCCGCAGCGATACCGGCGTGAGGCGCTGGCCGCCGGCGCTCGCCGCGAGACCGTCGACACCGCGATCAGGTGGGGCGGCACCACGCTGGTCCAGCCCGTGGCCACCGCGGCCGTGCGCGCCGCGCAACGCGGCGAGACCGGAACAGTGACCGACACCGGCTATCTGGGCCAGCGCGAGCTCGCGTCCTACGCCCCGCTGTCCCTGCCGAATTCCGACCTGCACTGGTCGATCGTGGCGACCCGGGAAACCTCGGAGGCCAACGCCCGGGTGGCGTCACTGACCCAGACGCTGATATTGACCACTACGGCAATGGTTTTCGTCATCTGCGTGGTGGCGCTGCTGGTCGCCCAGATCTTCGTGCGGCCCATTCGCCGGTTGCAGGCCGGGGCGCGCGAGATCGCCGCCGGCAACTACGACGTCGCGATCCCGGTCACCTCACGCGATGAAATCGGTGAACTCATGGCCGCTTTCAACGATATGAGCCGCAACCTGCAGATCAAAGAGGAACTGCTGACCGAGCAGCGCAGAGAGAACGACCGGCTGCTCGCTTCGTTGATGCCCGAACCGGTGGCGCGGCGTTATCGTGACGGCGAACAAACCATCGCCCAGGAGCACCAGGACGTCACCGTCATCTTCGCCGACATCGTCGGCCTCGACGACATCTCCGGCGAACTCTCCGGCCGCGAACTGGTGGGCATCGTCGACGAGCTGATCCGGGAACTCGATTCGGCGGCGGAGTCCCTTGGCATCGAGCCGATCCGCACACTGCACCACGGATACCTCGCCAGCTGCGGCCTGAACTTCCCCCGTCTGGACAGCATCCACCGCACCGTCGAATTCGCCATCGAGATGCAAGACATCATCGCGCGCTTCAACAGCAGGACGGGTTATCACCTGGCGCTGCGCGCCGGCATCAACACCGGCAACGTGATCAGCGGATTGGTCGGGCGATCCAGCATCGTCTACGACATGTGGGGTGCGGCCGTGAACCTGGCCCACCAGACACGCAGCAGCACAACGCAACCCGGGATCTTTGTCACCGCAAAGGTTTACGAGGTGATGCGCGACATCCGCCGATTCACCCCGGCGGGCACCATCACCGTCGGCGGGACCGAGCAGCAGATCTGGAAGCTGTCGGAAGGGAAGGAATAGTGAATACCTTCGACTCGTCGTCGCTTTATTGGGCAGCCGGTGTGGTGTTCGGCCTGCCCCTGCTGCTGATCGCCCTGACCGAATGGCACCAGAGCCTGGTGCGCAAGGCGAGTCCGCTGGCGCAGCCCGTCCTGCTGCTGCGCAGTTACCTCATTCCGCTTGGGGCCCTGCTGGTGCTGCTGGTGAATGTGGCGCGAATGCCGGCCCAGTTCACATCGGTTCGGGTGCTCGCGACGGTGTTCGGTTTCGTGGTGCTGGTGCTGCTGCTGTCCGGGCTCAACGCAACGGTTTTCGAAGGTGCGCCGCAGGGGTCCTGGCGCCAGCGGATCCCGGGCATCTTCCTCGACGTGACCCGATTCGTGCTGATCGGGGTAGGACTGGCGGTCATCTTCTCCTACGTCTGGGGCGTACGGGTCGGCGGTCTGTTCACCGCGCTGGGGGTGACCTCGGTGGTCATCGGCCTGATGCTGCAGAATTCGGTCGGCCAGATCGTGTCGGGCCTGTTCATGTTGTTCGAGCAGCCCTTTCGGATCGGCGACTGGCTGGATACCCCGTCGGCCCGCGGCCGGATCGTGGAGGCGAACTGGCGGTCCGTGCACATCGAATCCGGCCACGGGCTTCAGATCACCCCGAACTCGGTGCTGGCCACCACGTCGTTCACCAATCTCAGCCGCCCACCCGGCGCCCACCAATTGGCGATCACCGCAACGTTTTCCGAGATCGACCCGCCGGATCGGGTGTGTGCGCTCTTGGAACGGATCGCCAACGCGCTGCCGCAGCGCAGGCCCAACGCGGCGGCAATGTCGGTGCCCACCGGAGGTGCCGAGTATCGGGTCACCGTCGGACTGACGTCGCCCGCCGACGACTCTGCCGCGCAGGCCACGTTTTTGCGTTGGCTCTGGTACGCGGCGCGGCGCGAGGGTCTGCACCTCGACGGCGCCGAGGACGACATCTCGACGACCGAGCGCATCGAGAGGGCGGTGCGGACCGTGGTGGCACCGGCGCTGCGGCTCAGCCAACCGGATCAGCAGGCAGTCGTGTCGCACGCGAAAGTCGTTCGCTACGGGGCGAATGAGATCGTCGAGCATGCCGGCCGCGTTCCCGCCAAGATGACGTTTCTGCTCGAGGGCGCCGTGCGGATGACCGCGACCGCCACCGACGGGACGGTGGTCGTGGTCGGTGGGCTGGACGAGGGCTCGTTCCTCGGTGTGACCGCGCTGACCCGACAACCCAACCTGGCCGATGCGCAGGCCGTCGGCGAAGTGACCGCGCTGGAGATCGATCGCGATCACCTCGTCGAGCTGGTCATGGACAAGCCGCTGCTGTTACAAGAGCTGGGCCGCGCCATCGACGAGCGGCGCGCCCGAGTGCAGGCGGCCACCGCGCCGGCGCTGGCGGACGCCTAGCCACCGAGCAGGTGCTCGACCTTCCGGTTGCCGTCCCAGCGCCGCAAACCCGCGAAGCTGCCGTCGATTTGAGGTGGCCGGCCCGCGATGCGCAATGCCCGACCGAGTTGGGCGCCGCCCACGCGGCGCGCCAGGGTGACGTGCGCGGTCCACTGACCGGGCAGGCTGTTGGGCATCGGACCGGGCTTGACGTGCGGACCGCACACCCGGTGCACCTGGGCGTGCAGGGCCAACAGCTCGGCGGTCGGCACCACCAGCCGCGCGAAAACCGTACTGGTGCGGCCGAATAACACCGGCGCACCAATGAGGCAGCGCAGCGGCAGCCGCGCGCTCACCGGGCTCAGCGGCTCGTCGACGTTGGGCGCGATGCATTCGGCCACCGCCAGCGTCACGTGCGGCCGACTGGCGGGCGCCTGACTGGGAATTCCCGCCGCGGCCAACGCTTCCCAGATGTGCTGGATCGCCACCTCGGTGTCGCGGTCGAAGACCAGCTCGATGGAGTGGACCATCAGGCCACCAGGGAGGTGACCCAGTCGCGGTCGAACGCCTTGGCGCACAGCGTCGCGAACTCGGCGCTGTCCAGCGATGCCGCCCCTTCCGGCAACGCGGCGCGCACCGCGGCCAGCCGGGCCAGCGCGGACCGGTTCGTCGTCTCGACCACCCCGGGCCCGCGTGGCCAGCTGCCTATGACCAGGCCTGCACACGAAAGACCCTGTGCGGCAATCGATTCCAGGGTCAGCGCGGTGTGGTTCAAGGTGCCCAGCGACGGGCTGACCACGACCAACACCGCGGCGCCCAGCGCGACGGCGAGATCGCGTGCGGTGACACCGTTTTCGCCGAGTTCGACCAGCAGTCCCCCCGCGCCCTCGACCAATGTCAGCCGCCCCGGCCGGTCCAGCTCCCCGATGAGCGTCAGCAGCTGCTCGCGGGTGGGCAACGGCATCCCGGCCGCCTCGGCGGCGGCCACCGGCGCCAGCGGCAGCGGGTACCGGCCGAACCCCGCCAGCTGGCTCACCCCGGACAGCCGGGCCACCTCGGCGAGGTCATCGTCGCCGGCGTCGGTGCCGGTCTGGACCGGTTTGCACACCGCCACGTCGAGGCCCGCCTGACGGGCGTGACAGGCCAGCGCCGCCGTTGCCACCGTCTTGCCGACCCCGGTGTCGGTGCCGGTGACGACCAGAACCGTCACCGGCGCGCCTCAGCCCAGCGTGGCGAGCACATCGGTCAGCACCCGGCGCGCGACCTCCAGCTCGGCGTCATCCAGGGACGCGCGCGCGGTCAGCCGGAGCCGCGACGTCCCCGCGGGCACGGTCGGTGGCCGGAAGCAGCCCACCCGCACGCCGGCATCCAGGCAGGCGGTCGCGGCGGCCACCGCCACGTCCGGGTCACCCAGGATCACCGACACCACCGCGGACTGCGGCACCTCGGCCACCCCGCACGCTTCAGCCAGCATGGCCGCGTGGCGCAACACCGCGGCGGGGCGCCAGGGCTGCGACCGCAGCACGCCCAGCGCGGCCCGCGCGGCGCCCACCGCCGCCGGGGCCAGGCCGGTGTCGAAGATGAACGTGCGCGCGGCGTCGATGAGATGGGCGCGCACCGACGCCGGCCCCAGCACCGCGCCGCCCTGACTGCCCAGCGCCTTGGACAGCGTGGTGGTCATGACCACGTCGGGGGCCCCGGCCAGGCCCGCCTCGTGCAGCAGCCCGCGCCCGGCGCCGCGCACACCCAGACCGTGCGCCTCGTCGACGATGAGCAGGGCGCGGTGCGCGCGGCACACCTCGTGCAATTCGCGCAGCGGCGCCAGC
Source organism: Mycobacterium sp. 852002-51971_SCH5477799-a (assembly GCF_001667145.1). GTDB lineage: Bacteria > Actinomycetota > Actinomycetes > Mycobacteriales > Mycobacteriaceae > Mycobacterium. The sequence goes on along the minus strand of NZ_LZIF01000075.1, from coordinate 23,425 downwards.
GCGCCGTCGGTACTGAACACCGACTCGGTGATGACGACGGCGCGCTCCTCGTCGCGCGCCTGCAGCGCGGCCGCCACGGCGCCGACGTCGCGGTGCGGCGTCACCGCCACCCGCGCCCGCGACAGACGGCAGGCGTCCACCAACGACGCGTGCGAATACTCATCGGAGACCAGCAGCGAACCCCGGCCCGACAAGCCGACGACGGCGCCCAGGTTGGCCGCGTACCCGGAGGAGAACAGCAGCCCCGATTCCGCGCCCACGTAGTCGGCTAGCTCGGACTCGAACTGCTGGTGCAGTTCGGTGTCGCCGGTGACCAGCCGGGACCCGGTGGCACCGGCGCCCCACATGCGCAGCGCGGCGACGCCGCCGTCGATCACATCGGGGTGCTGCGAGAGCCCGAGGTAGTCGTTGGAGGCCAGGTCCAGCTCGGTGGCGACGGCGGGACGCGGCCGCAGTGAGCGGCGCAGCCCGGCCTCGCGGCGCTGCCGTTCCACCGCCCCCAGCCAGGCCAGCGGGGAGACCTCGATCGGTGCCTTCATCGTGGCTCAGCCTACGAGGCGCGCGACCTCGACCATCGCCGAGGTGATCTGGGCGATCTCGTCGGGCGTGCAGATGTAGGGCGGCATGGCGTAGATCAGGTTGCGGAACGGCCGCAGCCAGACGCCGCTGTCCAGCGCCGTGGGGGTGGCGACGGCCAGGTCGACCGGCCGCTCGCATTCGATGACGCCGATGGCGCCGCGCACTCGCACGTCGCTCACGCCGGGCAGCGCCCGGGCAGGCTCGAGTCCGGCCGCCAGCCCGGCGCCGACCTCGCCGACCCGCGCCCGCCAGTCCTGCCCGAGCAGCACCTCGACGCTGGCCACCGACACCGCGCAGGCCAGCGCGTTCGCCATGAAGGTGGGGCCGTGCATCAGCGCTCCGGCCTCGCCGCCGCTGATGGTATGGGCGATCTCGGCAGTGCACAGGGTGGCGGCCAGGGTCAGATATCCCCCGGTCAACGCCTTGCCGACGCACATGATGTCCGGGCTCACGCCGGCGTGGTCGGCGGCGAACAGCTCGCCGGTGCGCCCGAAGCCGGTGGCGATCTCGTCGAAAATCAGCAGTACGTCGTGCCGTCGGCAGATGTCGCGCAGGTCGCGCAGGTATCGCGGGTCGTGGAAGCGCATGCCGCCGGCGCCCTGCACGACGGGCTCGACGACGACGGCGGCCAGCTCGGCGGCGTGCCGGACCAGTTGCTCCTCGAACGCCGCGCTGTAGCCGGCGTTGTAGTGCCGCGGCACCTGCGGTGCGAACACCTGTTTGGCCAGGATGTCGGTCCACAGCGAATGCATGCCGCCGTCGGGGTCACAGACGCTCATCGGCGTGAATGTGTCGCCGTGGTAGCCGCCGCGCCAGGTCATCAGCCGGTGCTTGCCGGGCCGGTCACGGCTGCGCCAGTACTGCAGCGCCATCTTGACCGCCACCTCCACCGACACCGATCCGGAGTCGCTGAAGAACACCGTTTCCAGTCCCGCCGGGGTGATGTCCACCAGCAGCTGGGCCAGGCGCGCCGCGGGTTCGTGGGTCAGCCCGCCGAACATGACGTGGTTCATCGCGCCGAGCTGGGCCGTAATGGCGGCATCCAGCACCGGGTGGCCGTGCCCGTGGATCGCGGTCCACCACGAGCTCATGGCGTCGAGCGCCTCGACGGGCGTGCCGTCGCGGATCAGGGTGAGCCAGGAGCCGCGGGCGCCGACCGCCACCACGGGCGCGACGGATTCGGCGCCGATGGTGCTGTAGGGATGCCACAGGTGCGCGGCGTCGATCGCGCTGATCTGATCGGGCGTCATCCCGGCCTTCGCCGCGGGCATAGTGATCGAGGGTAAAGCAGCCGATTCGCGCAATATTCAGACGTCGGGAAGCATGGGACATCATGGCCACGCCGCAGCCGCCCGACAGCGCAGCGCCCGGAGCCGAGGCCGGGCCCGCGCCGGGGCCCGGCTGGTCCCGGGACACCCACTACCCGCTGCTGGACTACGACGACGAAGCGCTCCGCGTGCTTCGCGTGCGGGTGGCGCCCTGGGACATCGTCTGCACCGTCGCATTGCTGGTCCTGCTCGCGGTGCTCGCCACGGCGACGACCTGGCCGACGAGGCTTTTCGGCTTCCTGGCGAATGTGTGCGAGGACGAGACCTGCGGGCCGGTTCCCTATGGGCTCGACCTGTACATCCACCCGGTGGTGTGGGGTGGCATCGGTGCGGCCATGACCGCGGCGGTCATCGGGCCGGTCGTTTCCCTGCTGAAGGGCTGGTACATGTCCTTTTGGCCGGTGCTGTCGCTGGCGCTGGTGATGGTCAGCTCGATAGCCGGATCGCTGCTGACGATGTTCAGCGAACGCTACTGGCTCTGATCACCCCGCTGCCGGCCTCCCGCGGACGTACGAATCTGTAGCCGACTGAGACCGAAATCACAACTGCGCATTTGGGATTGGGCGCCCCAGTCACCTTCCGGTCACGGTACGACAAAAAATCCCGCGTGGGTCTGGCGGCCAACACAATCTGTTGTCAAAGTGGCTTGTGTGACTGATGTGAATCGAGCGGCCTGACCGCTGATTCACTTCGCAAGTGTCATGGACCGTGTCCGGCCCCAGCGTCGGGGCCTCGCTTGGTTCATGAACCGGGGGCGGACGCGCGAAGTCACCGCGCCGAGGCCATTGAGCGCCTGAGAGGCCACGAAAAAAATGAAACGCATCTACGCCTTCGCGATCGGCTTGGCCCTGCTCGGGGCGCCGATGGTGGTTCCCACCATCGCGACCGCCGACCCGGGCGCCAGGTCGATGGACTACCAGCAGGCCACTGACGTGGTGGTCGCCCGCGGTCTGTCGCAGCGCGGTGTGCCGTTCTCCTGGGCCGGTGGCGGCATCAACGGGCCCACCCGCGGCACCGGCACCGGCATCAACACCGTCGGCTTCGACGCTTCCGGGCTGATGCAGTACGCCTACGCCGGCGCCGGCATCAAGCTGCCGCGCTCGTCGGGCGCGATCTACCGGGTCGGCCAGAAGATCGTGCCGCAGCAGGCCCGCAAGGGTGACCTGATCTTCTACGGCCCCGAGGGCACGCAGAGCGTCGCGATGTACCTGGGCAACAACCAGATGCTCGAGGTCGGCGACGTCGTGCAGGTCTCGCCGGTGCGCGCCAACGGCATGACGCCCTACATGGTCCGGGTTCTCGGTGTTTCCACGCCGGCGCAGCAGGCGCCGCTGCAGCAAGCGCCGCAACAGCTGCCCGCCCAGCAGACACCGCAGCAGCTGCCCGCCCAGCAGACACCGCAGCAGCTGCCGACCCAACAGGCACCGTTGCAGCAGTCGCCGTACCAGCAGACACCGCAACAGCTGCCCACCCAGCAGGCGCCGCTGCAGCAGTCGCCGTACCAACAGGCACCACAGCAGCTGCCCGCCCAGCAGGCGCCGCTGCAACAGGCACCGCTGCAGCAGGCACCTGCGCAACAGGCACCGCTGCAGCAGTCGCCGTTCCAGCAGGCCCCGGTGCAGCAGCTGCCGACCCAGCAGTCGCCGTTGCAGCCGACCGGCGCCGGTCTCGGCAGGTAATTTCGCCGTCCTTCTCGACCGTCCGACGCCCGCCACCAGTTCCCCAGCCGTCCGGCGCGGAAGCTCAGCGACCCACCTGAGCAGCCGCCGCGCCGCGAGGTGCCGGGAGCCGGTGGCGGGTTTTGGGTAAATTGACTGTCGATCATGCAGACCCCGCCACCGTCTCCTGCGCCGGACGCCATCGCCGATCCGCGGGCCACCGGGGTGCACAAAGCGGGGTCCGAGGGGTTTTATCGCTACGACCTGGACGGCCTGCGCGGCATTGCGATCGCGCTGGTCGCCGTCTTCCATGTCTGGTTCGGCCGCGTCTCGGGCGGCGTGGACGTGTTTCTGGCGCTGTCCGGATTCTTCTTCGGCGGCAAGGTGATTCGCGCCGCACTGAATCCCGCTGTGACATTGTCGCCGCCGTCCGAGGTGGTCAGGCTGGCCCGACGCCTCGTTCCCGCCCTCGTCGTGGTGCTGGCCGGTTGCGCGGTGTTGACCATCCTGGTTCAACCGGAGACCCGCTGGGAGACGTTCGCTGATCAAAGCCTCGCCAGCCTCGGCTACTACCAGAACTGGGAGCTGGCCAACACCGCATCCGACTACCTGCGGGCGGGCGAAGCCGTCAGCCCCTTGCAGCACATCTGGTCGATGTCGGTGCAGGGCCAGTTCTACGTCAGCTTCCTGGTGTTGATCGCCGGCTTGACCTATCTGTTCCGGCGCCGGATGGGCGCCCGGTTGCGCACCGTGTTCCTGGGGACGCTGTCCGCGTTGACGGTGGCCTCGTTCGTCTACGCGATCATCGCGCATCAGCAGGACCAGGCGGCCGCCTACTACAACACCTTCGCGCGAGGTTGGGAGCTGCTGCTGGGCGCGCTGGTGGGCGCGCTGGTCACCCGCGTCCGCTGGCCGATGTGGTTGCGGACGGTATTGGCGACGGTCGCGCTGGCCGCGGTGCTGTCCTGCGGGGCGCTGATCGACGGCGTGCACGCGTTCCCCGGCCCGTGGGCCCTGGTACCGGTCGGCGCCGCCATGCTGATGATCCTCGCCGGAGCCAACCTGCGGGGCGGTCGGTTGCCGGTGCCCAACCGGATTTTGGCGACGCGCCCGCTGGTGGAGCTGGGCGCGATGGCGTATGCGCTGTACCTCTGGCACTGGCCGCTGCTGATCTTCTGGCTGTCCTACAGCGGCCATAAGCACGCCGGCTTCGTCGAAGGCGCGGTGCTGCTGCTGGTGTCCGGTGTGCTGGCGTATCTGACCAACCGGCTCGTCGAGGACCCGCTGCGCTACCGCGCATCCTCGAAGCCGGCCGCGGCGGCGCCGACCATTCCGTGGCTCACGCGCCTGGCCCGGCCGACGATGGCACTGGGATCGGCCATCGTGTTGCTGGGCGTGACGCTGACCGCGACCTCGTTCACCTGGCGCCAGCACGTCACGGTCTTGCGGTCGGCCGGCAAGGAGCTCAGCGTCCTCAACCCGCAGGATTATCCGGGCGCTCGTGCCCTCACCGAACACCTGCGCGCGCCCGCGTTGCCCATGCGGCCCACGGTCTTAGAGGTCACGCAGGACCTGCCCGTGTCGACCCGGGACGGGTGCATCAGCGACTTCGTCAATCCCGCGGTGGTCACCTGCACCTACGGCGATGTGGCGGCCGACCGGACCATCGCGCTGGCGGGTGGGTCGCATGCCGAGCACTGGCTGCCCGCGCTGGACATCCTGGGCAAGCTGCACCGCTTCAAGGTCGTGACGTACCTCAAGATGGGCTGCCCGCTGTCGACCGAGCAGGTCCCGCTGATCATGGGCAACAACGCCCCCTACCCGCAGTGCCGGGAGTGGGTGCAACAAACGATGACCAAACTGGTCACCGACCGGCCCGACTACGTCTTCACCACCACCACCCGACCGTGGAATATCAAGAACGGCGATGTCATGCCTGCCACCTATATCGGGATCTGGCAAACGTTGTCCGACAACAACATTCCCATTCTCGGCATGCGCGACACGCCCTGGCTGGTCAAAAACGGTCAGCCGTTCGACCCGGCGGACTGCCTGGCGAAACGGGGCGGCACCGCGCAGTCCTGCGCGATCAAACGCTCCGACATGCTCTCCGACCGCAACCAGACGCTCGATTTCGTCGCACAGTTCCCCCAGCTCAAGGTGCTCGACATGTCGGACGCGATCTGCCGCGCCGACCTGTGCCGCCCGGTCGAGGGAAACATCTTGATCTATCACGGCGCCCACCACCTGTCCCCCACCTACGTGCGGACCATGGCACCCGAATTGGGCCGCCAGATCGCCGAGGCCACGGGTTGGTGGTGAGCCACCTTACTACCCGGCCTCCAACGCGCGTGAGCGCAACCGCGCGCGGATAAGGTCGATGCGTGTCAACCAACAGTCCCGCTTCAGAACCAGGCGGTAACCACCAACCCAAACTCGCCACCGTGTGGCCGGGCGACCCGTATCCGCTCGGCGCCTCCTACGACGGCGCGGGAACCAATTTCTCGTTGTTCTCCGAAATCGCCGAGAAGGTCGAGTTGTGCCTGATCGACCATCACGGCAGCGAGTCGCGAATTCCCTTGGACGAGGTGGACGGATTCGTCTGGCACGCCTATCTGCCGAACATCACTCCCGGCCAGCGCTACGGCTACCGCGTCTACGGCCCCTTCGACCCGGCGGCCGGTCACCGCTGTGACCCCAGCAAGCTGCTGCTCGACCCGTACGGCAAGGCTTTTCACGGCGACTTCACCTTCGGCCAGGCGCTGTTCTCCTACGACATGAAGGCGGTAGACCCGGACGGACCCAACGCCGACGGAGCCGATCCGGGCACTCCCCCCATGGTCGATTCGCTCGGCCACACCATGACCAGCGTGGTGAGCAACCCGTTCTTCGACTGGGGATCCGACCGCGCACCGCTGACCCCGTATCACGAGACCGTCATCTACGAAGCCCACGTCAAGGGGATGACACAAACCCATCCCAGCGTCCCCGAGGAACTTCGGGGCACCTACGCCGGGCTGGCCCACCCGGCGATCATCGACCATCTCCGCTCGCTGCGGGTCACGGCCATCGAGCTCATGCCGGTGCACCAGTTCATGCATGACTCGCGGCTGCTGGACCTCGGCCTGCGAAATTACTGGGGCTACAACACTTTCGGTTATTTCGCCCCGCACAACCAGTACGCGGCCAACCGCACGTCCAGCGTCGCGGAGTTCAAGTCCATGGTGCGCAGCTTCCACGAAGCCGGCATCGAGGTGATCCTCGACGTCGTCTACAACCACACCGCCGAGGGCAACCACCTCGGGCCGACGATCAATTTCCGTGGCATCGACAACGCCGCGTACTACCGGCTGGTCGACACCGACCTGCGGCTGTACAAGGACTACACCGGCACCGGCAACAGCCTGAATCCACGCCACCCGCACGTGCTGCAGCTGATCATGGACTCACTTCGCTATTGGGTGACCGAGATGCACGTGGACGGTTTCCGCTTCGACCTGGCCGCCACGCTGGCCCGCGAACTGCACGACGTCGACCGGTTGAGCGCGTTCTTCGATCTGGTGCAGCAGGATCCGATTGTCAGCCAGGTCAAATTGATCGCCGAGCCGTGGGACGTCGGCGAGGGCGGCTACCAAGTCGGAAATTTCCCGGGTTTGTGGACCGAATGGAACGGGAAGTATCGCGATACTGTGCGCGACTACTGGCGGGGCGAGCCCGCAACCCTGGGCGAGTTCGCTTCCCGGCTGACCGGGTCGTCGGACCTGTACGAGGCGACCGGTCGGCGCCCGAGCGCCAGCATCAACTTCGTCACCGCACACGACGGATTCACCCTCAACGACCTGGTGTCCTACAACGAGAAACACAACATGGCCAACGGGGAAGAGAACCGGGACGGCGAGAGCCACAACCGATCGTGGAACTGCGGCGTCGAAGGGCCCACCGATGACCCCGACATCATCGAGCTGCGCTGCCGCCAGATGCGCAACTTCTGGGCGACCCTGATGCTCAGCCAGGGCACGCCGATGATCGCGCACGGGGATGAGTTCGGGCGCACCCAGAACGGCAACAACAACGTGTACTGCCAGGACTCTGAATTGTCTTGGATGGACTGGTCTTTGGTCGATAAGAATGCCGACCTGCTGGAGTTCGCGCGCAGGGTGACCACGCTGCGCACGCGGCATCCGGTGTTCCGCCGGCGCCGGTTCTTCGAGGGCGAACCGATCCGCAGCGGCGACGAGGTGCGTGACATCGCCTGGCTCAATCCAAGTAGCCGCGAGATGACGCACGAGGACTGGGGCGAAAGCATTCACAAGTGTGTCGCGGTGTTCCTCAACGGCGAGGCCATCACCGCACCCAACGCCCGAGGTGAACAGGTCGTCGACGACTCATTCCTATTGTGTTTCAACGCCGGCGAAGAGCCGGTGGAGTTCGTGACGCCGAACAGCGACTATGCGAAAGAGTGGGCCGTGGAACTGGACACCAACGAACCGGCGGGCCGCAAAGAAGGAGCCGATCAGGTGGTGACCGCTGAGGACAAGGTGTCGCTGCCCTCGCGCTCACTGCTGGTATTGCGTAAGACGCAGTGACGCATGGCTTTACCCGTCATCGCCACCTACCGTCTGCAACTGCGTGGTGAATCCAGTGGGTTCGCGTTCACCTTCGCCGACGCGGAAAACCTGCTCGACTACCTGAACGACCTCGGGGTGTCGCACCTGTACCTGTCTCCGATCATGACCGCGACCGCGGGATCGAGCCATGGCTACGACGTCACTGACCCGACGACGGTGTCCCCCGAGCTCGGCGGGCGCGAAGGCCTCGCGCGGTTGTCGGCGGCGGCCCGGGAGCGCGGCATGGGCCTGATCGTCGACATCGTGCCCAACCATGTGGGCATCGACGTGCCCCAGCAGAACCCGTGGTGGTGGGACGTCCTGCGCAACGGCCGTTCTTCGCCCTATGCAACGTTTTTCGACATTGACTGGAACCTCGACGACGACGGTCGCATCGTGCTGCCGGTGCTGGGGTCCGACGACGACGCCGCCGATCTCAGGGTCGACGGGGACCTGCTGCGCCTGGGCGATCTGGCGTTTCCGATCGCGCCCGGCACCACCACGGGGGGCAGCGGCCCTGAGGTGCACGACCGTCAGCACTACCGGCTGGTGGGCTGGCGCAACGGCGTGTGCGGCTACCGCCGCTTCTTCTCGATCACCTCGCTGGCCGGGTTGCGTCAGGAGGATCGCGCGGTTTTCGACGCCACCCACGCCGAGGTCGGCCGGTGGTTCTCCGAAGGGCTGGTCGACGGCATCCGCATCGACCACCCAGACGGGCTGTCCGACCCGTGCGGGTATCTGGCGTGGCTGCGCGAACTGACCGGCCCGCAAGCCTGGATCGTGATCGAGAAGATCCTGGCCGTTGACGAGGCGCTCGAGCCCACCCTGCCCGTCGGCGGCACCACCGGTTATGACGTGCTGCGCGAAGTCGGCGGCGTGCTGGTGGATCCCAGCGGCGCCCCGGCGCTGACCGAGTTGGTGGAATCCGCCGGCGTGGACTACGCGGCGATGCCGGACATGCTGGTGGACCTCAAGATCCATTCGGCCACCGACACGCTGGCCAGTGAGCTGCGTCGCCTGCGCCGCAGCATCGTGGCGGCCGCCGGCGTCGACCACCCGTTGCTGCCCGATGCGGTGGCCGCGCTGCTCACCCATATCGACGTCTACCGCTGCGACTACCCCGGCCTGGTCGCGCTGCTGCCCACCGCATTGGCCGAAACCGAGTCGACCGCACCACAATTGGGCCCCGCGCTGCAGGTGCTGGCTGCGGCGCTGGCCCGCGGAGGGGAGCCGGCCACCCGGCTGCAGCAGCTCTGTGGGGCGGTCACCGCCAAGGCCGTCGAGGACTGCCTGTTCTACCGCGACGCCCGGCTGGTTTCGCTGAACGAGGTGGGCGGCGAGCCGCACCGCTTCGGTGTCGGCGCGGCCGAATTCCATCACAGCGCCGGCACCCGGGCCCGGCTGTGGCCGCAGACCATGACCGCGCTGACCACTCATGACACCAAGCGCGGCGAGGACGTGCGGGCCCGCATTTCGGTGCTGTCACAGGTGCCCTCGCTGTGGACCGAGTTCCTCGCGCGCTGGGAGATCGACGCACCCTCCCCAGATTCGGCAACCGGACAATTTTTGTGGCAGAACATCTTCGGTGTATGGCCCGTCAGCGGCGAAGTCACCGCCGAGCTGCGCGAGCGGTTGCACGCCTACACTGAGAAGGCCATCCGGGAAGCGGCCTGGCATACCTCGTGGAACGAGCCGGACACCGAATTCGAGGGCGCGGTGCACCGATGGCTGGACACCGTGCTCGACGGCCCGGTGGCCGGCCAGCTGACCGAGCTTGTCGCCCAACTCAATCCACATGCGGCCAGCGACGCCCTGGCCCAGAAGCTGCTCGCGCTGACCGTGCCCGGGATCCCGGACGTGTATCAGGGCACCGAGCTGTGGGACGACAGTTTGGTCGACCCGGACAATCGCCGTGCCGTGGACTACGCCGCCCGCCGGTCCGCCCTGCTGGCCCTGGAGCATCCGAAGATCCGGGTCGTCACCACCGCACTTCGGGTGCGCCGTCAGCATCCGGACGCCTTCCTGCACGGCGATTACCTCCCGCTACTCGCCGACGGCGACGCCAGCGATCACGTGCTGGCCTTCAGCCGCGGCGAGGACATCGTGGTGGCGGTGACCCGCTGGACCGTGCGGCTGGCCGAAACAGGCTGGGGCAACACGGTTTTGCCGCTGCCGGACGGAACCTGGAAGGACACCCTCACCGGGGCGATCGCCGACGGTCCCACGTCGGCCGCCCAACTGTTCGCCGACCTGCCGGTGGCTCTGCTGGAGCGCCACCATGACTGAATTCCGGGTCTGGGCGCCCAAACCCGCGCAGGTCCAATTGGACGTCGAGGGCCAGGTGTACGCCATGAAGCGGTCGGCCGGCGGTTGGTGGCATACGACCGTGGATACCGCGCCGGACGCCCGCTACGGCTACCTGCTCGACGACGACCCCACAGTGTTGCCCGACCCGCGCTCGCCCCGCCAGCCCGACGGTGTGCACGCCCGCTCGCAATTGTGGGATCCGGCCGCCGCGACGTGGACAGACAGCGGGTGGGCCGGCCGCGCGGTCGAGGGCGCGGTGATCTACGAGTTGCACCTTGGCGCGTTCACCGAGGCCGGAACCTGCGACGCCGCCATCGAGAAACTCGACTATCTGGTCGATCTCGGCGTCGACTTCGTCGAGCTGATGCCGGTGAATTCCTTTGCCGGCACCCATGGTTGGGGATACGACGGTGTGCTGTGGTACAGCGTGCACGAGCCCTACGGCGGCCCCGACGGACTGGTGCGCTTCGTCGACGCCTGCCACGCCAAGGGTTTGGGGGTGCTGATCGACGCGGTCTTCAATCACCTCGGCCCGTCGGGCAACTACCTGCCGCGCTACGGGCCCTACCTGTCGTCGGCGAGCAATCCGTGGGGCGAGGGCATCAACATCGCCGACGCCGATTCCGACGAGGTGCGCCGCTACATCATCGGATGCGCGCTGCGCTGGATGCGCGATTTTCACGCCGACGGCCTGCGGCTGGACGCCGTCCACGCCCTGGTGGACACCACCGCGATCCACATCCTCGAGGAGCTCGCCACCGAAACGGACTGGCTCGCACAGCAGTTGAGGCGCCCGCTGTCGCTGATCGCCGAGAGCGACCTGAACGACCCGCGGCTGATCACCCCGCGCGGCCGGGGCGGCTACGGTCTGACCGGGCAGTGGGCCGACGACATCCATCACGCCATCCACACCGCGGTTTCCGGCGAGCGTCAGGGCTACTACGGCGACTTCGGCAGCCTGGCCACCCTGGCGCAGACGCTGCGCCACGGCTTCTTCCACGCCGCCACCTATTCGTCGTTCCGGCGTCGCCGCCATGGGCGGCCGCTGGACACCAGCGAGGAAACCGGCATCCCGGCCACCCGGTTGGTCGCCTACACCTGCACGCACGATCAGGTCGGCAACCGCGCGCTCGGGGATCGCCCGTCGCAGAACCTGACCGGCGGCCAGCTCGCCACCAAAGCCGCACTCGCGCTCGGATCCCCCTATACCGCCATGCTTTTCATGGGCGAGGAATACGCGGCGTCGACTCCGTTCCAGTTCTTCAGCTCGCACCCCGAACCTGAGCTGGCGAAGGCCACCGCCGAGGGGCGCAAGGCCGAGTTCGCCGAACACGGCTGGGACGCCGACGAGATCCCCGACCCGCAGGACCCCCAGACGTTCGCGCGCTGCAAACTGGACTGGAACGAGGTTGACACCGGCGAGCACGCCCGGCTGCACCGCTTGTATCGGGACCTCATCGCGTTGCGGCGCAACCACCCGGACATGGCCGATCCGTGGCTGGACCACCTCACGGTCGACTACAACGAGGACCAGCGCTGGATCAGCCTGTCCCGTGGCAGGTTGCGCATCGTGTGCAACCTCGGCGCCGAACCGGTGCGGGTCCCGGTCAGCGGTACCGTGGTGCTGGCCTGGGACGAGCCGGCCGTCGACGCGGACGGCACTGTGCTACAAGGCCATTCGTTCGCCATCCTTGAGCGGGCTGTGGATAACTGACTGGCGGCCCCACATGCCCAGACCTGATGATGCCGCCATGAGTCAATTTGAATCCGGTCAACGACGAATCTGTTCGCACTGGCCGAGCCAACGCTTGAATACGGAGCCGAAACGGCGCTCCGTGCGCCCCGACGCGGCGCCCAGTGCCGGCGTCGAGCTGTTCTGGAGCGGCCCCGGGCCCGCTGCCGCCGACGACGACGAGGGCGCTTGAGCTGCGGCTACACGATCACCCGGCCGTCGGGATGCACCGCCCGTGCGACCGCGTCGGCGAGTGGATCGATCTCATCGAGAGTCAGCTCGGAGATCGTGATGCGGATGCCGGCGGGCGTCTTCATCCGGAACCGGCTGCCCGGTGCCGCCGCCCAGCCCGCGCCCAGCAGCCGCGAAACCGCGACCGCCTCGTCGGGAACCGGCACCCACACATTGAGCCCGGATCGTCCGTGCGCCGGCAGGCCGCGTTCGGCCAACGCGTCGCATAGCCGTTGACGTCTGGCGGCGTAGTGCCGTTCGGCCGTCGCGACGAGCGCCACCGCCGCCTGGTCGGACCACAAGTCGACGGCGAGGCGCTGCAGGAGGTGGCTGACCCAACCCGGCCCGAGCCGCAACCGGCCGTGCACCCGCTCGACGGTCCGCTGGTCGCCGGCGAGGACGGCGACTCGCAGATCGGGACCGTAAGCCTTGGACGCCGAGCGCACGAACGCCCAATGCGCGGTGCAGCCGGCCAGGGCGCGCAGCGATACCCCGGCAATGCCCGCGCAGTGATCGTCTTCGACCACGAGCAGGTCGTCGGGCCGCCGACCCAACAGCGCGCGCAACGATTTGGCGCGCTCCGCCGAAAGCGCGGCGCCCGTGGGGTTTTGCGCGCGGTTGGTGAGCACCAGCGCACGCACCCCGCTCCCCAACGCCCGGCCCAGATCGTCGGGCAGCGGACCGTCGTCGTCGACCCGCACCGGCTCAGCCGAAAGTCCCAGCGCCGCAAGGAGATCGAGCAGGTTCGCCCAGCCCGGATCCTCGACGGCGACACGATCGCCCGGGCGCAGATGCGCGGTGAGCGCGCGTTCGATGCCGTCCAGCGCGCCGCTGGTCACGGCCAGGCGTTCGGCGGGGATGCCGTCCGCGGCCAGCGCGCGGCGGGCGAAATCCTCGAGCTCGGGCGAGAGGGCCTGCTCGCCGTAGAGCACCGGCTGGCCCGCGCCTGAACCGGCCAGCGACGCGCCGGCGATGGGCAGCAGGTCCGGGTTCGGGTTGCCGGTCGACAGATCGCGCACGCCCGCGGGGACGTCCAGCCCGAGCAGCGAGCGCGGGGTGGTCGCCGGGCGGTGGCGCACGCGGGTGCCGCGCCGACCCGCGGTCTCGACGGCGCCGCGGTGACGCAGCAGGCGGTAGGCCGCGGCGGCGGTGTTGGCGTTCACGCCGAGCTGGCCGGCCAGTTCGCGGACAGGCGGGAGCGGGTCGCCCGGCGCCAGGGCGCCGGCCGAGATCGCCGCTTCGATGCTGGCGGCTATGGACTCCGCGCCCGTTCCGGTTATGCTGTTTTGTACTGGCACGTGACTAATTATGTACTAGGACAAACTAAAGGGCAATGTTATGGACACCGCCTATCAGCCGACGGCACGTACTACCCCCACCCGCTACCGGGAGCGCGCGCACTACGACCGCCGCGCCATCCACGCCATCCTCGACGAGGCGCTGATCTGCCATTTGGGTTACTCGAGCGGGGGTCGGCCGGTGGTCTTGCCCACGACGCACGCCCGGCGCGACGAAACGCTCTACCTGCACGGTTCGACCGGTAGCGGCCCGTTGCTGGCGGCCAAGGCGGCCAGCGCATCAGGGGCGTCAGTGCCGGTCTGCGTGACCGTCACCCTGCTCGACGGCCTGGTGCTGGCCCGGTCCGCGATGCACCATTCGGTGAACTTCCGCTCGGTGGTCGTGGTGGGTGATGCGCGCGTCGTCGACGATCCGGCGGAGAAGTCGCAGGCGCTGCACTGCCTGCTCGACCACGTCGCGCCCGGGCGCGCCGAGGACTGCAGGGCTCCCGATGCCCGTGAGCTCGCCGCGACCGGGGTGCTCGCGCTCGACCTCGTCGAGGTGTCGGCGAAAGTGCGTAGCGGTCCGCCGGCCGATGATCCGCAGGACGTTCCGCTGCCGTACTGGGCGGGCGTGGTGCCGCTAAGCCTGACGGCCGGGACGCCGGTGCCGGCCGACGACCTCCATCCCGGCACTCCTATGCCGCCGTACCTCCGCGAGCACCGCCTCTGATCCGCGACGGTGCTCACGGATCCGGCTGTCGCGGGCCCGCCCTCCTGGCGTTGTCCCACCAGAATCCGGCGAGCATGACGGCGCCGGCCCAAGCGATGCCCAGCATCCAGCCGGCGAGCACATCGCTGACGTAATGGACACCCAGATAGACGCGCGAGAACCCGATCAGGAACACCGAAGCGATCGCCACGGTCCAAACCACCACTCGCCCGGTCCACCATGGGATCAGCCACCGGGTCAGCAGCCACGCAGTGATGACCGTCGTCGCGGCGGTGCCGGTGGCGTGCCCGGAGGGAAACGAGTACCCGTCCGCGTCGACCAGGGCGAACGGCACGGGCGGGCGTTCTCGGCCTACCAAGGCCTTGGCGGCGAAGAGCACCAATGGGATCCCACCGCCACAGACGAGAACAAGCACCACCGGCCGCCACGACCTGCACCGCCAGGCGGCGGCAACGGAAATCGGAAACGCAAATGCCGCCAGCAACAGGGGACCGCCCGCGTGCGTGACCACCCGCAGGGTGCTGGTCAGCCAGAGATCACGGTGAGCCGCAAGCCACGAGGTTATCGGCCGGTCGATTCCGGCGATGCCGTCGCCGTCGAGCACGTCGTCGAGCACTTCGGTGAAGCCGACCGCCAACGACACGACCACGGCGAGCCCGAGAAGCATTGCGATGCCGGCGACCTCGCTCGTCGGCAATCGACCGATCCGCCCCCGCACCCATGTCATCGCTTCGCCGGTCGCGGGAACTTCGGACATCCGCTTAATGAGTGCCCGTAACCGCGGCCCATGCCGAGCGACCCAAATCGCCGCCCATACGAGCAGTACGAGCGCAGCTATGGCGCCGGCGCTGACCAGCCCAAAACCGCCGGCGCCGGGTCCAGGCGGCTGGTGCATATTTGCCGGCGGTGGGTTAGAACAGCAGGTAACGGTAGGCGGGCGAGCCGGGTTTCAAGGTCTCGACGTGCAGCTCCGTCGCGCGCATCCGGGCCAGCAGGCCGTCCAGGTCGGCGGAGGATCCCAACTGGACGCCGACCAGCGCCTCGCCGGTCTCGCGGTTGTTGCGCTTGACGTACTCGAACAGGGTGATGTCGTCGTTCGGCCCGAGCACCGTGTCAAGGAAGCGGCGCAGCGCGCCGGGCTCCTGTGGGAAGTCGACCAGGAAGTAGTGCTTGAGGCCGAGGTGGACCAGCGAGCGCTCCAGCACTTCGCCGTAGCGCGACACATCGTTGTTGCCGCCCGAGACCAGGCAGACCACCGTCGAACCGGGCTCGATGTCGGCGTCCAGCAATCCGGCGACCGACAGCGCCCCCGCGGGCTCGGCGATGATGCCCTCGTTCTGATAGAGGTCGAGCATCGCGGTGCACACCGCTCCCTCGTCTACCGCGGTGATCGACACCATGTCGCCGGCGGCCGCCAACGCGGCGTAGGTCAGGTCTCCGGCCCGTCGCACCGCTGCGCCGTCGACGAACTGGTCGACGTCTGTTAGCGTCACCGGCGCCCCGGCGGCCAGCGCGGCCATCATTGCCGCGGCGCCGGCCGGCTCGACACCCAGCACCGACGTGTTGTCGGTCCGCTCGGCCAGATAGGTGGTGATGCCGGCGATGCAGCCGCCGCCGCCCACCGGGACCACCACCAGGTCAGGCTCGCCGTCGAGTTGGTCGAGCACTTCCGCGGCAATCGTGCCCTGCCCCGCCATGGTGCGCAGATCGTCATAAGGCGGCACCAGGATGGCACCGGTGCTTTGCACGTCGCTCAGCGCCGCCTCGGCCGCGAGGTCGTAGGTGGCGCCACCGACGATCAGGTCGATGAAGTCGCCACCGTGGTAGCGGATCCGGTCGCGCTTCTGCATCGGTGTCTTGGCTGGCACGTAGACGCGGCCGTGCACCTGCAGCATCCGGCAGGCGTAGGCGAAGCCCTGCGCGTGGTTGCCCGCCGACGAACACACCACCCCCGCGGCAAGCTCCTCCTCGGACAACTGGACCAGCAGGTTGTAGGCGCCGCGCAGCTTGTAAGAGCGCACGATCTGCAGGTCCTCGCGCTTGAGGTAGACCTGCGCGCCGGTGACGGCCGACAACCGGTCGCTGAACTGCAACGGGGTCGGCGTGACCACCGCGGCGATCCGCTTGGCCGCGCCGTCGATGTCAGCCGCGGATAACGGCGAGACGCTCGAGGGGTGACGCAATTCGGCGGACACTGGTCAATGGTGCCACGACAGGCGACCAACTCCGGAATTCAGCCGATCGGGTTCAGCACGAACACCGGGATCTGGCGATCGGTCTTGGTCTGATATTCGGCGTAGTCCGGCCACGCCTCGACGGCCCGCTCCCACCAGGTGGCCTTCTCTTCGCCGAAGACCTCGCGGGCTTCGTAATCGCGGGTGACCGACCCGTCCTGCAGCTCGACGCGGGGGTTCTTCTTGATGTTGTGGTACCAGACCGGGTTCTTCGGCGCCCCGCCCAGCGAGGCGACCACCGCGTACCGGCCATCGTGTTCGACGCGCATCAGCGGCGTCTTGCGCAGTTTGCCGGTCTTGGCGCCGACCGTGGTCAGCAGGATGATCGGCTTGCCCTTCATGTCGGCGGCCTCGGCACCCCCCGACTCGGCGTACTTGTCAGCTTGCTCGCGAGACCAATCTAAAGGGGACGGTTCGTATTCTCCGGTAAGCGGCATGCCGTTCACTCTAGGCGCGGATTCCCGGCTGCGATCGCCGGCGCAATCACGGCGCCGAGCCGGTGAGGTAGTGGGCGAGCACCGGGCGCAACCATTCGGTCAGCGTCGCGTCGTCCATCGCGACCAGCGCGGGCACGCCGACAACGTTGCGCGCCATGGCGATTCCCAACACCTGCGATCCCACCATCGCAGTCCGCTCAGCGGCGCGGTCGGGAGTGAGGGTGGTCAGGGCCGGCGCCACCTTTTCGACGAACACTTCCAGTAGCGCTTCGGCGGCGGGCCGGTTGGTGGCGGCCGCGCGCAGCAGCGGCAGGAAGGGCCCGGCCGGGTCCCACACCCGGACGAAAAACGGCACCAGTACGTCGGCGATGCGTTCCGGGGCGAGGCCGATGAGGTCGGGGAAGGTGATGTCGAGCCGCGAGACCGCGGCGAACAGGTCGGCCTTGTTACCGAAGTAGTGCATCACGAGCGCGGGATCGACGCCGGCCTCGGCCGCGATCGAACGGATGGTGGTCCGCTCGAAGCCGTGGGCGGAGAACAGGCTGCGCGCCGCACTGAGGATCGTCGCGCGGGTGACTTTGCCGTCACGGGTGGGCATGCCGAAATTCTAGTTCAACAACTGTTGACATCGCTACCACGTGGGCTTACGTTGATTTCAACAGTTGTTGAATCGGTTCGTCGAGGAGGTCAGACATGACCGTGACCGTCATTCAGATCGGGCTCGATCCCGACGTGATCGACTACTCGTCGCCGGAGTTCGCCCAGTTCGCAGGCCCGTCCAAGGAGGTGCTGCGGACCGCCAATGTCGCGCACAGCACCCAGCCCGGCTGCCGCTTCGTGTTCAATCGGGCGGCCCAAGCCACCCCGGCGACATCCGTCGCTGGTACCCCGAACCGGAAGGAGCGATCCGATGAGTGCAACCGCTGTTCGCGATGTCGACGTCCTGGTGGTGGGAGCCGGCCCCACGGGCCTGACCGCCGCGGGCGACCTGGCCCGCGCCGGACGGTCGGTGACCGTGCTGGAGCGCTGGTCCGCCGAGAATCCCACCAGCCGCGCCTTCGCCGTCATGCCGCGGACGCTGGAGCTACTCGACGCGCGGGACGCGGCCGACGGCCTGCTGGCGCAAGGCCAGCGCGGACCGGACGTGACACTGTTCGCCAAGGCCCGCCTCGACCTCACCCGCCTCGACTCGGCCTACCCGTTCGTCTTGATCACCCCGCAGACCAACGTCGACGCGGCACTGCGCGGCTACGCCGTGGCCGAAGGGGCCGAGATCCGGCGCGGCGTCGAGGCGATCGCGCTCGAGCAGGATGCCGACGGCGTCACCGTTACCGCCCGTCTTAAGGACGACGACGACCCCGCACAGCGGCAGACGTGGCGGGCGCGGTACGTGATCGGCGCCGACGGCGCGCACAGCACCGTCCGAACGCTGCTGGGCACCGACTTTCCCGGCAAGACCGTGCTGACCTCGCTCATGCTGGCCGACGTCAAGCTGGCGCACGGCCCCTCGCGCGGCGGGTTGGTGGTGGGCACAACCGGTGACGCGCTGGGGTTCTTGGCCCCGTACAACCGCCACGACGCGGACGGTTCGTGGTACCGAGCGCTGGTATGGGACCGCGACCACCAGCTGCCCGACGGCGCGCCCGTCGACGACGACGAGATCATCGACGTCCTGGGCCGCGCCATGGGAAGCGACTTCGGTGTGATCGAGATCGGCTGGAAGTCACGATTCCATTGCGACGAACGGCAAGTCGCACAGTACCGGCATGGACGGGTGTTCCTGGCCGGCGACGCCGCGCACGTACACTCCCCCATGGGCGGCCAGGGCATGAACACCGGCATCCAGGACGCCGCGAACCTGGCCTGGAAGCTCGACGCGGTGCTCGGCGGCGCCGACGACGGCCTGCTGGACACCTACCAGGACGAACGCCACCCGATCGGCAAGCGGGTGCTGTTGCAGTCCGGGATGATCGCGCGCGGCGCGACGCTGCATCGGCGGACCGCGATCTGGCTGCGTAATCTGCTGGTGCCCAACCTGCTTCGGATTGCGGCAGTACTGGATTTCGTCGGGGGCAGCTTCGCGGGCACGACGTTGCGTTACGGCCGGCGCGGCCTGGTCGGCACCCGCGCCGACGCGATCCCCCTCGTCGAGGGGCGGCTTACCACCTGCAGCGCGGCGGCGGCTTCGTCCTCATCCGCGGATACGGCGCCGCCCCGGTCGAGACACCGGGGATGCTGCAGGCCGAGCGGGCCGACGGCGGGCCGGCCGTGCTGGTGCGCCCCGACGGGTACATCGCGTGGGCCGGTCCCTCGGCGCAGGCGGCCGACGCGGTGGCAAACATCACGGGCCGCGGAGTCGCCCTGCGCGCGAGGTGATTTCGTCCTAGTCCGTGTCCTCGGGCTGACGCGCAACGAATGACCGCAGCCGACGGCGGGTTTGGTGATCTTTCGCGCCGGGCTCCCCGTCGCTGTGCCGGCCCCGCGTGTAATCGCCTTGCCACGGCACCTTCTCGTTCTCCGCGGCTTCCTGCTCGCGGCCCAGTGCGCCACGCGAACCGAGGAAGTGCTCGTGCTTTGCGTACAGCTCCTCGTCGGATTCGATCGGCCTGACCTCGGGAGCGAACTCCTCGAGCTCGCCCCGGCGTTGCGGCACGATCATGCAGATCGGTTCGTCGACCTCGAATCGCACCGGCATGAACTCGCGGGTGAACTTCCAGTTCATGCTGAAACTTGAACTGGACCAATCGGTCTCGACGATGCCCTCCAACGGCGAAATGGCATCCTTCGGACGGTTGGCCGGCCCGCGGACCAGCAGGTTGTAGCCCGCCGGGGTGCGGAACAGCATCGGCAGGTGCCAGGTCAGGATGCCGTAGCCGAAGTGGCTCGACGGCAGGAACTGACCGCTCTCGCGGGTGTCGGGCGCGATCATCAGGTTCGTGCGGTCATTGCCGCCCATCCAGGTAGCGGTGAACGCGCTGCGGTTGCGAACCTCCCAGCCGCTCTGGTTGGCGATCAGCATGGGCAGACAGCGATGCGGCCACCCTTGCCGCATCTCCGACATCCACGTCCGGCCGATCGGCGCGGGGCTGATCGGCGGCGCGATGTCGTGGGTGACGTACCCGATCAGTGGGCGGGATTGCCCACTGTCGGAGTTGTCACTCATCGGCTCCTCGATCCGTTGACTGCCCGGGGTAGCGGTGTTTCCATCGAGACGGCCGGTCGAGCTGTTGCCAGCCTGGTGCCCGTCGCCCCGCCTTGGAATCACGTCCACCATAACGGCATAGCACCTATCATGCGCTCCGGCGAATGTTCGGATCGCATCCGGCATCATCTTCACGCAGTGCTTCGCGAAGGTCTCGGCGCGGCGAGTTCCCGCAGGGAAGACAGGAACAACTCATCCATCCGTGGGCTCAATTCGGCCAGCGTTGCGGCGCTGGCGTAGCCGGCAGAACCAAAGACGCGTTCGAGCGCATCGGTAGCGGTGGTGGCACCGATTGAAAGGCAAAGACAGGCAACGCCTTCCGTGCGAAGTTCTTCGAGGGCCTTGTTGGAGTCCGCTTCGGCGTAACGGCCCTCATATCCGTCGTCGTAGGGAAATCCATCGGAAAGGACGACGAGCAGCCGATTCGGGGTGCCCGCCTGGGTTTTGAGTATTTCACCCCCACCTCGGATCCCGGCACCGAGCCGTGTGTAGCCGGACGGTTCGAGCTGGTTGAGCCGAGCGCGCCCGACGGCGCCGAAACTTTGGTCGAAGGTCTTGATGACCGGCAGATGGACAGCATGGCGGCCCCGCGATCTGAAGGCGTAGACCGCGACCCGGTCACCAAGCTCTTCGAGTGTGACGGCCAGCGTAGCGGCCGCCCGTCGCTGGTGGTCGTGCACGGCGAGGCCGTCCGCATCGGCATCGATCGCGGACCCGGAGGCGTCGATCAAAATGAGCACGCCGAGATTACGGGCAAGTTTGCGGCGCTCCAGGTAGACGTGTTCGGGTGGGGAAAACCCGGATTGCAGATCGACGAACAGGTCGATGAGCGCTTCGATGTCGAGGTCGTCCCCGTCGGCCCGTCCGCGCAGGACCTTCGGGCCGAGCCCGACGCGAGCCAGGCGCCGCCGCAGCAGGTCGTCGTGCGCCACACCGGCATCGGAGACGTCGGCGGCTACGGTCAACGGAAAGTCGATGACCCGGCACCAGTCCGGCTTGTACCGGTCGTTGAAGACATCCCACTCCGGATGTAGGGCGCCGCCCACGCCGATCGCGGCACCGGGCTTGCCGTCATCGGTGAATTGGACCCGGGTGGGCAGGGGACGGGCATTCGGACCGACGTCTTGCACCCGCCGGGTTGAGCGAACCGTCATCTCGGCGCCCGCGGCACCCTCTCCAGGGGAGCGCGAACCTCCGAACATCTTGCGGAAGTAGTCCGACATCGACTTGTTGTTCAGGAGCGGACTTTCGAACAGTTTGAGAATCTTGCTCTCCCCCGACCTCCCGCCGTCGTCGTCTTCGTCGTCGTCGTCCTCCGATTCGGGCATGTCGATTGGGTCGAACTGCAATTGCAGGTCTTTGTTGGTGGCCCGTCCGCCCGGTCCAGTGGGCGCCGCCATCAAACGAGAGGGCTTGATGACACCGAACCATCCCGGTGGGTCGGCAATTCTGGTTCGGCTCTTGGCGACCTCGAGTGACTCATCGGCGGTCGTGGTGCTGGGCCGTCCGTCCGGGAGGAGCACGGCATCGAGTGGAATCTGTCGGGCTAGGTCGGTAAGAACCCGCCGACCTTCGAGTGCCAGGTAGCGGCGCGCCACGTTGGACCGAGCGCGCAAGCCCTTCACCAACCGTGGATCAAGGCTGCCCGCGCCGAGAAGTGCCGCCTGGACCACCGTCTCGCGGCGCTGCTGTTCGACGGAGGCACCGGGCGAGACGAAGATGAACCGGCCGTTGGTGTGCGCGGATTGGCCGACGGGCGCCTCGGTGATCTCGACGGATCTGCGGGCGATGTAGGTGGCAAGGAGCCGGAACCGGTCAGGGTGGTTCGTCACGTCTAGGGCAGGACGGTGTTGACGAGTTCATCGAGGGCTCGGATCACATCGTCGTCGTCGGAAAGCACCTGGACGACGGCCGCGTGGACTGCACTGCGCAGGTTCAACCCTTCAGCCGCTAGGCCGCCGGCGAGAATCAACATGCGAGTGGAAGACACTTCGCGCAGCGGTGAGCCGTCGAGGTTGCGGATGGCGGACGCGAGCCTGACCAACGAACGAGCGGTCTCGGTGTCGACCCCGGCTTCGTAGGCCACCACCTCGGTCTCGACCTCGGGGGACGGGTAGCCGAGCTCGATGGCGACGAAGCGCTGACGGGTCGACTCTTTGAGGTTTTTCAGGACGCTTTGGTAGCCGGGGTTGTAGGAGATCACCAACTGGAATCCGGGCGCCGCCCGCAACGTGGTGCCGAGGCGGTCGACCGGAAGCTCCCGCCGGTGATCGGCGAGCGGGTGGATTACCACGGTGGTGTCCTGGCGCGCCTCCACCACCTCGTCCAGATAGAAGATGGCGCCTTCGCGTACGGCCCGGGTCAACGGTCCGTCCACCCAGACCGTTTCACCACCCTTGAGCAAGAAACGACCGACCAGATCGGCCGACGTCATGTCCTCGTGGCCCGCAACGGTGATCAGGTCCCGGCCCAGCTGGTGAGCCATCGCCTCCACGAACCGTGTTTTGCCGCACCCGGTGGGACCTTTCAGCATGACGGGCAGGCCTCTGCGGGCCGCTGCGCGGAAGACCTCGACCTCGTCGCCGACGGCCCTGTAAAAGGGGGCCTCCGGAACGGAGCGAACGGCTGCGGGTTGGCTGTTAAGCAATTACTTCCCCCGATCGAGTGGAACGTTCTTCGGCAGCTTCACGCCCCCGGGTAGGACGAGCTGACCTTCGTGATTGATGTAGCCGGAATTCGAAAGGGGCACCGGCAGCGAAGGATCGGGGCACGGCCGGTCGGTGTCGGCACCGCAGATGCCCATCAGGAAGTAGGAGCGCTTCAGGATGTCGTCGGGCCAGGGATCTTGGTGCATGGCGAACCACTGCGCGGGCAGGTTGTAGAAGACGAAGAAGAAGGCGCTGCAGGCGGCGAAGATCGCCAGGAAGCGGGTGAGCTGCTGTTTGACGAGACCGCCTCGAACGTGGTCGAGTCCGCGCTCGACGAAGGTCCTTCCTCGGTCGTCGGTGAAGTAGCGCATGCAGCACAGCGCGGTCAGGACACCGCCCCACATCAGACCTTCATAGACGGGCCATTGGTAATACGTGCCGGGATTGACCGA
>NZ_LZIF01000074.1 GCF_001667145.1 Mycobacterium sp. 852002-51971_SCH5477799-a | reverse complement strand
TCGCCGGCCACATACAACTCGCCGACCACACCGACGGGCACCCGACGCAACGACCCATCGAGCACGAACAACGCCGCACCCGACACCGGCGACCCAATCGGCGGCGTCCCCGACCCCTCGGTCAACGGAGCGCTGACCGATGCACACATCGTCGTTTCGGTGGGGCCGTAGGCGTTGAGCATCACCTGGCCGGCCGCCCACCGGTCCACCACCTCGGCCGGGCAAGCCTCGCCGGCCACCACCAACGCCACCGACTCCAACCCATCCGGTGACAGCATGGCCACCGCCGACGGGGTTTGGGCGAGCACGCCGACCTGCTGAGCAACCAGCAGGGCGTGCAGATCCTCGGGCGAGCCGGCCACCGACTCGGGCACGATCACTACCCGCCCGCCGCCCAGCAAAGGCACCCAGATCTCCCAGAGGGAGAAATCGAACGCGTAGGAGTGACACTGCGCAAATGCCTGCTCCGCTGGGGTGAACGCATCCAGCGACGCCATCATCTGGGCCATGCTGGCCTGGGTGACCGCGACTCCCTTGGGGACGCCGGTGGTGCCGGACGTGTAGATGAGGTAAGCGATCACCTCCGGGGCTGGCATCGGCAGCCCGGTGCTCGGCTGGGAAGCCACAGCGGGGTCGTCAACGTCGAACACCACGAAGCCATGGCCCTCCAGCCGCCCGACCCGATCGGCGGTGGTGACCGCGGCGATCGGCCGGGCGTCGCCGAGGGTGAACTCGATCCGTGCCGCTGGCGCCCCCGGGTCGATCGGCAGATACGCCGCTCCCGTCTTGAGCACGGCCAGCATCGCCACGATCGCCTCGGCCGATCGGGAGAACAGCAGCGTCACGCACTCACCGGGGCGCGCGCCATGGCCGGCCAGCAGGTGCGCCAACCGATTCGCCGCCTCGTCGAGCTCCCGGTAGGTGAGGGACAAGCTGTCGGATACCAGTGCCAAGGCATCCGGCGTGCGGGCCACCTGAGCGGCGAACGCCGCCGCCATGGACACCGGCGCGGTCCCTGGCTCGGTCAGCGCGGCCCGGTTACCGATCTCGTCAAGCCACCCGCGCTCCAAGTCATCGAGCAGATCGATCGACGACAGCGGCCGGGCGGGATCGTCGGTGATCGCCACCAACACCCGCTCCAGCCGGCGGACCAACGCCTCGATGGTGTCAGCGTCGAAGACGTCGGTGCGGAATTCCACGGCCCCGCCGAGCCCCGCGGGCGCTCCATCCTCGCAGAAGCGCTCGGCCAGTGAAAAGGTCAGGTCCATGCGGGCGGCCTGGGTGTCCACCGGCAACGGCGCAACCTGCAGATCGCCCAACACCAAACCGTCGGCGGCATTCTCGTAGCCGGGCAGGTTCTGCCAGGCCAACACCACCTGGACCAGCGGATGATGGCTCAGGTTCCGGGTCGGGTTGAGCCGCTCGACCAGCACTTCAAAAGGCACGTGCTGGTTCTCGAACGCTTCCAGACTGCGTGCCCGAACCTGGGCCAGGATCTCCGCGGCGGTGGGATCCCCGCCGAGCTGCACTCGCAGGATCAAGGTGTTGATGAAAAAGCCGACCAAGTCGTCCAGGGCGGGATCGCCGCGACCGGCGGCTGCGAACCCCACCGTGACGTCGGGGCTGGCGGTGATTTTCGACAGCAACACCGCCAGCGCGGCCTGTACCACCATGAAGCTGGTCGTGTTGTGCTCCCCGGCCAGCTGACGCACCCGTCGCTGCAGCTCGACCGGCCACTCCACGATCACGCTGGCGCCGCGCTGATCAGCGACCAGCGGATACGGCCGATCGGTAGGCAGCTGCAGGCGCTCGGGCATCCCGGCCAGTGCGTCCTCCCAGTAGGCCAGCTGCGCCGCGATACGGCTGTCACCGTCTTCGAGGTCACCGAATTGGGCTCGCTGCCATAGCGTGTAGTCGACATACTGGGCGGCCAGCGGCGTCCACCCCGGGGCCTGCCCCGCACACCGGCTGGCGTAGGCCATACCCAGGTCGCGCGTCAGTGGGGTCATCGACCAGCCATCGGCGGCGATGTGATGCGCCACGATCACCATCAGGTGCTCGTCGGGGGCGACCCGGAACAACCGCGCCCGGAAGGGGACGTCGCTAGCCAGATCAAACGGCTGTAGCGCTGTCTCGCTGACGGCCTCGTCCAGTCGGCAGGCCGGCCAGGCGCTCGCGTCGATGACCTGCCATCCGATTTCGGCCCGCTCGGGCGCCATCACCAGTTGTTGCGGAATCCCCTCCGGCGCCGGGAACAGCGTGCGCAGGCTCTCGTGGCGACGGACGACATCGACCAGTGCCGCGCCCAATGCCTCGGGGTCCAACCGCCCGCTCAGGCGTAACGCCGCTGGCATGTTGTAGATCGGTGACGGGCCCTGCAGCTGATCGAGGAACCACATCCGGTTTTGGGCGAACGACAACGGCACGACCGGGGGCCGCTCAATTGGAACCAGCGGCTCCAGCCCGCCTCCATCGGTACCGATACGGGCCGCCAACTGGGCCACCGTGGGCGCCTCGAACAAGGCGCGAACCCCGAGCCCGGCGTCCAGGCTGGCGTTGACCGCGGCGATGACCCGCATCGCGGACAGCGAATCTCCGCCCAGGTCGAAGAAGGAGTCGTCGATGCTGACGTGTTCGAGCTCGAGGATTTGGGCGTAGATTCCGGCAAGGATCTCCTGGGTGGGGCTTTCCGGCGCCCGATACTCACCGGCGGTGTACTCCGGAGCCGGCAGGGCGCGGGTGTCGAGCTTGCCGTTGGGTGTCAGCGGCAGCGCCTCCAGTGCGAGTACCGCGGTCGGCACCATGTAGGCCGGAAGCCGCTCGGCCAGCGCCGCGCGCGCCTGGACCGGATCGGCGGTCCCGGTGACGTAACCCACCAATCGTTTGTTGCCGGGGCGGTCCTCGCGGGCGATGACGACGGCCTGCTGCACCCCGTCGAGTGCGGCCAATGCCGCCTGAATTTCACCGACCTCGATGCGATACCCGCGGATCTTGACCTGCGCGTCGGCACGCCCCACATACCGCAACTGTCCGTCGGCGCCCCAGCACACCAGATCGCCGGTGCGGTACATCCGGGTTCCCACGCCCCCGAACGGACACGCCACAAATCGCGAGGCCGTCAACCCCGAACGGCCCAGATAGCCGGCCCCTACCCCGGCACCGGCCACATACAGCTCCCCGACCACCCCGGGCGGCACCGGTCGCAGCCAACCGTCCAGCACGAACAGCGCCGCTCCCGGCACTGGCGAACCGATCGGCACGGTCGCGGATCCGGGTGCCAGCGGCGCGCTGATCGCCACGCACATCGTGGTCTCGGTCGGCCCATAGGCGTTCACCATCACCCGCCCCGGCGCCCACCGTTCCACCACCTCGGGCGGGCAGGCCTCGCCGGCCACCACCAGGGCCGCCGACTCCAACCCCTGCGGTGACAACACGGATATTGCCGACGGCGTCTCGGTCAACACGCTGACCCCCTCGCCGACCAGCATGTCGTGCAACGCTTCCGGTGCACGCGCCACCGACTCGGGCACCACCACCAGTCGCCCACCGCGCAACAGCGCGCCGAAGATCTCCCACACCGAAACGTCGAAGGCTAGCGAGTGACTGTGCGCCCACACTCCCGCCGGCGGCAGGCCGGCGTGCAACGATCCCAACAGTTCGGTCACGCCGCGGTGGGTGACCGCGACGCCCTTGGGGACGCCGGTGGTGCCGGAGGTGTAAATCAGATACGCGACATCGGCGGCCCCCGGCGCGGGCAGGGCGGTGCTGGGCTGTTCGTCAGCAGCGGCATCCTGGAGGTCCACGATCGGTAGGTCATGGCCGTCCAGCCTTGACCGCAGGTCCGCCGTGGTGATGGCGGCCACCGGCTTGGCATCGCCGAGCATGAATCC
Organism: Mycobacterium sp. 852002-51971_SCH5477799-a; assembly: GCF_001667145.1. GTDB lineage: Bacteria > Actinomycetota > Actinomycetes > Mycobacteriales > Mycobacteriaceae > Mycobacterium. The sequence continues at coordinate 32,058 of NZ_LZIF01000074.1, read as the reverse complement.
GATCCGCGTGGCCGGCAACCCCGAGTCGATCGGCAGATAAGCCGCTCCCGTCTTGAGGACCGCCAAGATCGCCACGACCGCATCGGCCGAACGCTCCACCAGCAGCGCCACGTACCCGCCGGGACCTACACCCTGACCAACCAGCAAATGCGCCAACCGGTTAGCGGCTGCGTCGAGCGCGCGGTAGCTCCACGTCGCCCCACCGCAACTCATCGCCACCGCGTCCGGCGCGCGCATCACCTGCGCCTCGAACAGCACCGGAATCGAGACCGCCCCGGTCGCCGACTGCGTCAATGCCGCACGGTTGGCGCGCTCGTCAAGCCACGCGCGCTCGCGCTCGTCGAGCAGATCCACCGAGGACAACCGCCGCGACGGGTCGACGGTCATCGCCGTCAACACGCGCTCCAACCGCCCGACCAACGCAACGATGCTGTCCGCATCGAAGACGTCGGTCCGAAACTCCACCGTTCCGCCGATTCCGGCGGGCTCACCGCTCTCGGTCCAGTGTTCGGCCAGCGAAAACTCCAGATCCATGCGGGCCGTTTGGCTGTTCACCGGCAGCGGCGTCACCCGCAGATCGTCCAAAGCCAACCCAGCGGCCGGGTCAGCGCTGACACCCGGCAGGTTCTGCCAGGCCAGCATCACCTGGATCAGCGGATGGTGCGTCATGTTCCGGGTGGGGTTGAGCCGCTCCACCAGCACCTCGAAGGGCACGTCTTGATGCTCGTAGGCGGCTAGGCTGCGCCGCCGAATCTGTGACAGCAGGTCGGCAAAGCTTGGGTCGCCGGCCACATCGACACGAAGCACCAAGGTGTTGACGAAGAAGCCCACCAGCTCGTCCAGGGCGGGATCGGGTCGCCCGGCGATCGGGAAGCCCACGGCCACGTCACTGCTGGCGCTGATCTTGGACAGCAGCACCGCCAGGGCGGCTTGCACCACCATGAAACTGGTCGCGTTGTGCTCGCGAGCGACACTTTCCAGCCGGTGCTGCAGCTCCGCCGGCCACCGCACCGCCACACTGGCGCCGCGCTGGTCAGCCACCGGCGGGTAGGGCCGATCGGTGGGCAGGTCCAGACGCTCGGGCATGCCGGCCAGCGCATCCTGCCAGTAGTCCAGCTGCGCGGCGATGCGGCTGCCGCTGTCGTCCAGGGCGCCAAGCTGCTCGCGTTGCCAGAGCGTGTAGTCGGCATACTGCACCGCCAACGGCACCCATCCCGGGGCTCGCCCCGCGCACCGGCTGGCGTAGGCCACCGCCAGATCGCGCACCAGCGGCGTCAGCGACCAGCCGTCGGCGGCGATGTGGTGCACGACGGCCACCAGCACGTGTTCGTCATCGGCGACCTTGAAAAGGCATGCGTGCATGGGGATTTGGGCGCCGAGATCAAACCGGTGACGTGTCACGGCATCGATGGCCTCGACCAGCTGGCCGTCCGGCCACCCGCGGGCGTCAATGACCTGCCAGCCGAAGTCCGCCCGTTCGATGGGAACGACGACCTGTTGCGGCACGCCCTCGACCGCCGGGAACAGCGTGCGCAGGCTTTCGTGGCGGCCCACCACATCGGCGAGCGCCACACCCAGTGCGGCGGCGTCAAGCTCGCCGTCCAGCCGCAGCGCCGCGGCGATGTTGAACATCGGTGAGGGCCCCTGGAACTGGTCGAGGAACCACAGGCGACTCTGGCCGAATGACAACGGCACCACCGCCGGTCGCGCATGCGCGACCAATGGCGCAACCCTGCCCGCTTCCCCACCGATTCGCGGTGCCAGCTGGGCGATCGTCGGCGCCTCAAACAAGGTACGGACCGGAAGGCCGGCGTCCAGGCTGGCGTTGACCGCGGAGATGACCCGCATCGCGGACAGCGAGTCACCGCCCAGGTCGAAGAACGAGTCGTCGACCCCGACGCGCTCGAATCCGAGGACTTGCGCGTAGATGCCGGCCAGGATCTCTTCGACCGCGTCACCGGGGGCGCGGTATCCGCCCGCGGTGTAGTCGGGGGCCGGCAGGGCGCGGGTGTCCAGTTTGCCGTTGGGGGTTATCGGCAGCGCCTCGAGCACCACCACCGCCGCCGGCACCATGTAGGCCGGCAGTCGCTCGCCCAGCACGCTGCGCGCCACGGTCGGATCGGCGCTGCCCGTCACGTAACCCACCAGGCGCTTGTCACCGGGGCGATCCTCGCGCGCGATCACCGCCGCCTGTTCCACCCCGTCCAGCGCGGCCAAAGCCGAGCGCACTTCCCCGAGTTCGATGCGATACCCGCGAATCTTGACCTGCTCGTCAACGCGCCCGAAATACCGCAGCTGCCCGTCGGCGCCCCAGCACACCAAGTCACCGGTGCGGTACATGCGGGTTCCCCCGCCGCCGAACGGGCACGCCACAAAGCGCGTCGCGGTCAGATCGGCCCGGCGCCAATACCCGAATCCGACGCCACGGCCCGCCAGGTACAGCTCGCCGACCACCCCGCCCGCCACCGGCCGCAACCACGCGTCCAGCACGAAAAACGCAGCACCCGCCACCGGCGAGCCGATCGGAGGGGCCCCCGAGCCCGCCCGCAGCGGCGTGCTCTTGGACAACCACATCGTCGTCTCGGTCGGGCCGTAGACGTTGACCATCACCCGCCCGGGCGCCCACCGATCCACCAGCTCGGGCGGGCACGGCTCGGCACCGATGACCAACGCCGTCGACGCCAAGCCCTCCGGTGACAGCATCGCCACCGCCGACGGAGTCTGGGTAAGGACGCTGACCTGCTCGCCGACCAGTAACGCATGGAACTCCTCGGCGGAGCGCGCCACCACGTCGGGCACCACAACCAGGCGGCCACCGTTGAGGAGCGCACCCCAGATCTCCCAGACGGAGAAGTCGAAGGCATAGGAGTGGAACTGTGTCCACACCTGCCCCGGGGCGCCCAGATCCACACCGATGTCCAGCCCGTCGAACAACTGAGCAACGTTGTGCTGAGCGACCGCGACACCCTTGGGCACTCCGGTAGTGCCGGAGGTGTAGATGATGTGGGCGGTCTCGTCGGGATGGGGTGCCGGCGGCGCGGTGCAGGGCTGATCGTCGACAGCGCGGTCGTCGACATCGATGACCGTCAGGTCGAACCCGCTGAGCCGCCCGGCCAAACCACCGGTGGTGATCGCGGCGACCGGGGCGGCGTCGCCAACCATGAACTCGATGCGCGCGGTCGGCAGCGCGGGGTCGATCGGAAGATAGGCGGCCCCGGTTTTGAGCACCGCCAAAATCGCGACGATCGCCTCGGCCGACCGAGGAAAGAGCAGGAGCACCGACTGTCCCGGACCCACACCGCGGTCAATCAGCAAGTGCGCCAAGCGGTTTCCGGCCTCGTCTAGCTGCCGGTAGGTCCAGGACTGCTCACCGCACACCAACGCCACGGTGTCCGGCGCGCGCCCCACCTGCTCGGCGAACAACGCCGGAATCGACGCTTTGCGCCCGGGCCGGCTCAGCACCGCCCGGTTGCCCCAGCGATCGAACCGGGCGTGCTCGGCCTCGGTGACCACATCCACCGACGACAGCGACCGTCCGGGATCGGCGGTCATCGCCGTCAACACCATCCGGAATCGCTCGATGAGGGCCTCGACGCTGGCCGCGTCGAACACGTCGGTGCGGAATTCCACTACCCCGCCGATTCCGTCGGGCGCGCCTTCGTCGTCCCAACGTTCGGCCAACGAGAAGGTGAGGTCCATGCGGGCGGTCTGGGTGTCCACCGGCACCGGGGTGACCTCCAGATCACCCAGCGTCAATCCGGCGGCGTTACTGTCCTGCCAGGCGAAGTTCTGCCAGCCCAACAGCACCTGCACCAACGGGTGGTGGGTCAGGCTGCGGGTCGGGTTGAGCCGCTCGACGAGCAGCTCGAAGGGCACGTCCTGGTGCTCGTAGGCGGCCAGGCTGCGCCGTCGTACCTGCGCCAGCAGCTCGGCCACCGTGGGGTTTCCGGCCAGATCTACGCGCAGCACCAGGGTGTTGACGAAGAAGCCCACCAGGTCATCGAGCGCGGGGTCGCGCCGACCGGCGATGGGGAATCCCACCGCCACATCGCTGCTGCCGCTGATCTTGGACAGCAGTGCGGCAAAAGCGGCCTGGACCACCATGAAGCTGGTGGCGCTGTGTTGGCGGGCCATCCGGTGAACCTGTTGCTGCAATTCGGCCGGCCAGTCCACCTTCACCTGGGCGCCGCGCTGATCGGCCACCATCGGGTAGGGCCGATCGGTGGGCAGCTCGAGGCGTTCCGGCATCCCCGCGAGCGCGTCCTGCCAGTAGGCCAACTGCGCGGCGATGGGGCTGTCGCCGTCGTCCAGGTCGCCTAGCTGACGCCGCTGCCACAGCGTGTAGTCGGCATACTGCACTGCCAACGGCGGCCAACCGGGAGTCTGCCCAGCGCACCGGCTGGCATACGCCATACCCAGGTCACGCACCAGCGGGGTGATCGACCAGCCGTCGGCGGCGATGTGGTGCACCGCGGCCGCCAGCACGTGTTCGGAATTGCTGATGCGGAACAGCCGGGCTTGTAACGGGGTCTCGTTCGCCAGGTCAAACGGGTGACGAGCCACGGCTTGCATCGCCTCGCTCAGCCGCCCTTCCGGCCACCCGGCGGCGTCGACGACCTCCCACCCGAAGTCTGCTTGCTCGACGGGGAGCAGCACCTGTGCGGGCGTGCCCTCGGCCGTCACGAACAACGTCCGCAGGCTTTCGTGGCGGGCCACCACATCGGCCAGCGCCGCACCCAGCGCGTCGGCATCCAGCCATCCGGTCAGCCGCAACGCCATCGTCATGTTGTAGACCGGCGACGGCCCCTGGAACTGGTCGATGAACCACAACCTGTTCTGGGCGAATGACAACGGCACCACCTCGGGCCGCTCGGCCGCCACCAGCGGCTCCAAGCGATTCGCATCCCCACCGATATGGGGTGCCAATTGGCCGACGGTGGGCGCCTCGAACAGGGTGCGCACCGAAAGATCGGCACCCAGGCTGGTGTTGATCGCCGCGATCAAACGCATCGCCGACAGCGAATCGCCGCCCAGGTCGAAGAACGACTCTGCGATCCCCACCCGCTCGAGCCCGAGGACCTGGGCGTAGATGCCCGCCAGTATCTCCTCGACCATCTCGGTCGGGGCGTCGTAAAGATCGGCATCCTGATATTCGGGTGCCGGAAGTGATCGGCGGTCGAGCTTTCCCGACGACGTCAACGGGAACTCCTCGAGCACCACGATGTGCGTCGGCACCATGTATTCGGGCAGCCAGGCGCTCAACCGTTGACGGATCGCGCTGATTTTGGTGTTCGTGTGGGGTTCGTTGTGGGTGCCGCGCTGGGCCGCCCGAGGCAAATAGAGGTCTGTCAACGCCGGGGTGCGCTCACCGTCGACGGGAACGACGAAAACGGCGTCCAGCGTTCCGGGTTGGGCACCCCACGTGACGGCCGCGTGGTATCCGGAGTCCTCACCGAGACGATGCAGATGTTCGGCAGTGGCCGCATCGGGCATGGCTTGGGCGAGAGCGTCGGCCAACGGCAACCCCGCGGCCAGACCGCGCTCGATGCGGACGTCGCTGATCACTCCGGTGCGGGGAATTTCGGTGATTCGCACCGCGGCGGGGCACTCGGCGAGCAGTCGCGTCCGCAGCCCGTCCAATCCGCCGCATTCCGTCCACGCCCAGCTGGGCGCCGCGGCGAGTGAGCGCACCGATGCGGGGGCCTTGTGGATGACGACGTCGTAGCGGTAGCGGTTGAGTTCGTTGTCGGCGAGGCCGCGTTTGACTTGGATCTCGAGGCCGCCCACCGCCGGGTGGTCGGCGGCAAAGGTGGTGAAATACTCTGGCGCCAGGAGCAATTCGGGTTCGGCGAGCACGGCATGCTTGACACGCCGGCGGATCTCGGCGGCGTCGGTGGCGTCGGCACGCGCCAACGCGACGGCGGTTTGGAACGCGCCCTGCAGGCTGTGGTTGCGAACATCGCCGAGGAACAGCGCGCCGCCCGGGGCCAGTAGTTCGATGGCGTTGTCGATGACCTCGGTCAGATATCCCGCATTGGGGAAGTACTGGACGACCGAGTTGACGATGATCGTGTCGAAGTGGCCCTGCGGAAGCGTCTCGGTGACGTGTGCGGGCTGCGTCAGCAGTCGCACCCGATCACGCCACGAGGTCTGCAACCGCTCCAGCGAACGGCCCAGGTTGTCGATGACGACGGCCGACATGTCGGTGGCGACATACTCTTCGCACTGCGGGACGATCTGTGACAGCAACAGCCCGGAGCCCACGCCGATCTCCAGCACCCGCCGTGGCCGCAGGGCGTTGATCCGGTCCACCGTGGCCGAGCGCCACTCGATCATCTCCTCGAGCGGAATCGGTTCACCGGTGAGGCTGCTGTTCCAGCCCCGGAAGTCCATGCCGAAGTCCGGCACTTCGACCTCGGCACCGTAGAGCTCGTCGTAGAGCTGTTGCCACTCTTCGACGATCTCGACGTCGCCGTCGGAGGTGGCGGTGTGTTTCAGGGTGACGTAGCCGACGAGGTGGTCGCCGATGTCGCTGTGGTGCACGGTGGCGGCGGCCTGGGCCACCTGTGGGCACGCCAGCAAGGTGTTCTCGATTTCACCCAATTCGATGCGCTGGCCGCGCAATTTGATCTGGGCGTCGGCGCGGCCGAGGTATTCCAGGGTCCCGGCGGCGGTCCACCGCACCAGGTCGCCGGTGCGGTACAGCCGCGACCCGGGCTCGCCATAGGGGTTGGCCACGAACCGTTCCGCGGTCAGCTCCACCCGGCCCACATAGCCGTGCGCCAGCGCGGGGCCGCTCAGGTACAGCTCCCCCAGCACACCGACGGGCGTCGGATTCAGAAACGCGTTGAGCACCAGCGCCCGCACCCCGGGGATCGGCGCCCCGATGGTGACCGGCTGCCCCGCCGACAGTGGCGCACACGTGACCCAGATGGTGGTCTCGCTCGGACCGTAGCCATTGAACATCTGCCGGCCCGGCGCCCACGCGGACACCACTTCCGGTGGGCAGGCCTCACCGACGGCGACCAGCGTGCCCAACTCGCCCAGGCGGTCGCGATCCAGCGACCACAGCACCGTCGGAGTCAGGATCGCCGCGTTGACCCGCTGCTCCTGGAGCAGGGTGGTCAACGCATCGCCGGCATACACCTGCGGCGGCGCTACCACCAGCGTCGCCCTCGACGCGACGGCCAACAGCAATTCGCCCACCGACGCATCGAAGGTCGGCGTGGCCACCATCAGCACGCGCGCGCCTGCGTCCAGCCCGAATAGATTGTGTTGCGCCGCAGCCCAACCCAACAGACCGGCGTGGCTGACCGCCACACCCTTGGGGGCGCCGGTGGACCCCGAGGTGAAGATCACGAAGGCGGTGTCCTCCGCCCCGAGCGCCGCCAGCCGATCGGCGTCGGTGATCGGATCCGCGCTACGCCCGGACACGTCGAGGGCGTCGACGCGCAGCACGGGGCGCGCCCCAGACCCGGCTACGGTGTCGGCGCCACAGGTCAATACGCATACGGCGGAGACCGTGTCCAACAGCGTGGTGATGCGCTCGACCGGATGGGCCCGGTCCACCGGCACATAGACACCGCCGGCCTTGACCACCGCCCACCACGCGACTACCAGTTCCAGACAGCGACCCATCGCCACGCCCACCGCGCGCTCCGGACCGACGCCGGCTTCGATCAGCACACGCGCCAGTCGCGTCGACCATTGATCGAGCTCGCGATACGAGATAGTCCGGCCACCGTCCAGCGCCGCCACCGCATCCGGGTCTGCGCTCATCGCCGCGGCCAACAACTCCGGGGCCATCCCGACCGGTGCCGCGACCTGTGCGCCGGACCACCGAGACAACACCAGCTCCTGCTCACCACGATCGAGCAGATTCACCGTCGACAGCGGCCGCGTGGGATCTGCGGTCATCGCGACCAGCACCCGCTGCAGCCGCTCGATGAGGGCCTCGATCCCGGCCGCGTCGAAGACCTCGGTGTCGTACTCGACCCGCAGGTCTATCTCGCGCCCCGGCAGGGCTTCCATCGTCAAGGGGTAGTGGTTGTATTCGAGATTGGTGAACTCCGTGATGGCCAACGCGTCCGCATCGGCGTCGGACGGCACGATGGTGTCGATCGGGTAGTTCTCGTACACGAAGAGCGTGTCGAAAAGCTGTTCATGGCCCGTGACGCGATGGATGTCGATCAGCGCCAGATGCTGGTGCTCGAGCAGATCGTTGTGGGTGCTTTGCAGCTGGGCCAGTAGGTCTGCCGTGGTAGTCGTCGCCGTGATCCTCACCCGTACCGGCACGGTGTTGATCAGCAGCCCGACCATCGACTCCGCGCCGGGCACTTCGGACTGGCCCGCCCGTGACCGCGGGGTGCCGAAGGCGACGTCGTGTTGGCCGGTCAGTGAGGTGAGGAGCAGCGCCCAGGCGCCCTGCAGCACGGTGCTGACGGTGGCGTGGCAGGAGCGCGCCAGCTCCTTGAGGGCCTGCGTGGTCGGCTCGGGCACGCTGGACGACGCGAAGCCCCGCCGCCCCTGTCCCAACCGATCCTGAGGGCCGACGAGCGTGGGGGTGTCGAAGCCGGCCAACGCATCACGCCAGGCCGCGCGGGCGGCGTCGAGGTCGCGATCGGCCAGCCAGATGAGGAAGGTGCGATAGGAGACCGTCGCGGGCAGCGGCTGCTCGTAGTAGCTGGCGAATATCTCGCGCAGCAAGATCGGTAGCGACCAGCCATCCACCAGGATGTGATGAAACGTCAGCACAAACCGGTGCCGGCGCTCCGCAATGCGAATCAGGGCGGCCCGGAAGACGGGCCCACCGGCTAGGTCGCAAACCGCGTCGCGCTCGTTGGCGGATATGTCCTGGATGAAGGTATCCGCGTCGACGTCACCGCCGGCGGCACGAAGATCGACAAACCGCCACTGCGCCGCGGGATCGGCCGGGATGACTTGCACCGGCTCGTCGAACTGCGTGCAGAACCGCGCCACCAAATGGGGATGCCGGTTGACCACCACGTGCACCGCGTCGCGCAGCCGGTCGGGGTCGAGGGCGCCGCTGACAGTGAAATCAAGCTGCAGCGCGTACATCTCGTCGTCGCCGCCCTGCGCCGTGCTGGCGTGAAACAGCAGCCCCTGTTGCAAGGGGGTCAGCGGCAGTATGTCGGCGATCCGCTCTTGCCGGCACAGCTCGTCGATCTGCTGCTGGCTGAGGCGCGCGGGCGCGATGTCGGACGGTGTCAGCCCGCCCCCACCGGCCCGCACGTGCGCGCAGATACCGGCCAGAGCGTCAAACCACAACTGGCTCAAGCGATTAACCGCCGCGCCATCAAGGGCCGAGGGCGCCCACGTCCAGTCGGCGTGCAGATACGGGCCGGTGTCGGCGTCGACGGTGCCGGCGTTGAGTTCCACGGTGTGCGCCAGCGGCATGGGCATCGCCCCGGCCGCACCGGTCAGCGACCAGCCTTCCTGACCGAACCGCCAACCATCACCGGACCGATCGCCCGCCGGGGCGCCAAAACGGCCCAGATAGTTGAAGCCGATCGCCGGGTCCGACCCGCCCAGCTCGACGTCGGGATTCAAGTACCGGAGCAGGCCGTAGGTCAGCCCGTGCGGCAGGGCGCGCAACTGTTCCTTTGCGTCCTTGACTACCGCCCCCAAGGCCGCATCGCCGGCGATCACCTGACTCCAGCGCAAGCCGCCGACCCCCAACGACACGGGGTACTTGGTGGTGAACCATCCGACTGTGCGTGACAAGTCCACGTTTGCGGCGAGCTCCTCGTGACGTCCATGGCCCTCGACGTCGATGCCGATCGATGCGGCGCCGGTGCCCAGAAACTCCGCCGCCGCCAGCCCGAACGCGATCAGCAGGATCTCGTGCACCCCGGAATGGAATGCCGCGGGCACCTCGCCGAGCAGCATCCGGGTCGTCTCGGCATCCAAGTCCAGCGACAGATGCCCAGCCGTGGCGTAGGTGTCCAGTCCGGGCTGCACCGCGGGCAGTGCGGCCGGGATTGCCGCCGGCCGCCGCCACGCCGCGGCCAGTCCGGCGATCTCGGGGGTTCGCGCTTTTTGGGCCAGCAGCGACGCCCAACTGACGAAGGACGTTCCGGTCACCGGCAGGTCTACCGGCTGCCCGGCGCGGTGCTGAGCCCAAGCGATGTTGAGGTCCTCCAGCAAGATCCGCCACGAAACCCCGTCGACGGCCAGATGATGAATGATCACCACCAGCTGGCCAGTGGAGCCGACCCATAGCGCGCTGAGCATCACGCCGGCCGCCGGATTCAACTGTGACCGCGCTGTTTTCAACGCCTCATCGGAGAGCGCGTGCACCGACGACAGACATGCGCCGGCATCGGTCGAACCCGCTTCGGGCACCTGCAGCGACCAGCCCCCGGCGCCGTCGTCGTCCACCCGGAGGCGCAGCATGGGGTGCCGATCCAGCAAGGCCTGCAGCAGCACGACGACGTCCGCATCGGTCGCGCCGGCGGGTGCGAGCACGACGACCGTCTGGTTGAACTGCTCTATCGGGGCGTCCACGTCCTGTAGCCAGCGCATGATCGGGGTGGCTACCAGCGGCCCGGTGCCCTCATCGATCGGGCCGGCCTCGCCGTCGGCCACGCCGGCCACCAGGGCAAGCCGTGCCACGGTCTGCTCGACGAAAATGTCACGGGGGCGGCACAGTAGGCCAGCGGCACGGGCTCGCGCCACCACCTGCATCGACAGAATGCTGTCGCCGCCCAGCTCGAAGAACGAGTCGTCGACGCCGACGCCCTCCAGCCCCAGAACCTCGCCGTAGATATCGGTCAGGATCTCCTCGACGGCGTTGCCCGGGGCGCGGTAATGGTCGACGTCCTGGTAGCTCGGCGCCGGAAGCGCGCGGGTGTCGAGCTTGCCGTTGGGGGTCAACGGCAAGACGTCCAGCGCCACCACCGCCGCGGGGACCATGTGCCCAGGAAGCCGCTCGGTCAGCACGGCTCGGACCTCTGCCGGGTCCACAGGGCCGGTGACGTAACCAACCAGGCGCTTGTCGCCGGGGCGGTCCTCGCGCGCGAGCACCACGGCCTGCTGCACGCCGTCCATCCCAGCCAGCGCCGCCTGAACTTCGGCCAGTTCGATGCGGTATCCGCGGATCTTGACCTGATCATCAGCACGCCCCACGTACCGCAGCTGCCCATCGGGACCCCATGACACCAGGTCGCCGGTGCGGTACATCCGCGTCCCCGCTTTACCGAACGGACACGCCACGAACCGCGATCCGGTCAATCCCGCCCGCCGCACATACCCGTAGGCAACGCCTCGACCCGCCACATACAACTCACCGACCACCCCCGCCGGCACCGGACGCAACCAACCATCCAGGACAAACAGAGCCGCCCCCGATACCGCCGCACCGATCGGCGGTGTCCCCGAGCCCGCCGCCAGCGGCGCACTCATCGCGGCATACACCGTGGTCTCGGTCGGACCGTAGGCGTTGACCATCATCCGGCCCGGCGCCCACCGATCAACCACCTCGGCCGGGCACGGCTCACCGCCCACCAGCAACGCCGTCGACTCCAAGCCTTCGGGTGCGAGCATCCCCACCGCCGACGGCGTCTGGGTCAACACACTGACGCCTTGACCGACCAGCAAGGCATGAAAATCCTCCGGCGAGCCCGCCACGTCTTCGGGCACCACCACCAGCCGCCCCCCATGCAGCAGCGCGCCCCAGATTTCCCACACCGAAAAGTCGAACGCATACGAATGACACTGTGTCCAAACCTGTTTCGGCGGCAGGCCCGCGCTCAACGAGTCGAGGAGTTGAGCGACGTTCTGCTGGGTGATCGCCACCCCTTTGGGCACGCCGGTGGTTCCCGAGGTGTAGATGATGTGGGCGATGTCGTCGGGGGCCGGCCCCGGCAAGCCCGTCGACGGGTAATCGAGGATGTTGGGGTCGTTGATGTCGATGACCCTCAGGTGCTGGCCGTCCAGCCGCTCGGCCAGCCCGGCGGTGGTCACTGCCGCAACCGGCTCCGCGTCGCCAAGCATGAACTCCAACCGCGCCGCCGGCACCGCCGGGTCAACGGGCAGATAGCCGGCTCCGGTCTTCAGCACCGCCAAAATCGCCACGATCGCCTCTGCCGAACGCGGCAGTAACAACGCCACGCACTCGCCGGGGCCAATCCCATACCCGGCCAACAAATGCGCCACCCGATTTGCGGCCTCATCCAACTCGCGATAAGTCCAGGAACGCTCACCGCATACCAGCGCGACCGCCTCCGGAGCACGGGCCACCTGCGCACCGAACAATTCCGGAACCGACACCGCCGTCGGGGACGGCTCGGTCACCAGCACACCGTTGCCCCACCGTTTCAGGCAGGGCTCCTCGGCGACAGCTAACACATCCAGCGACACCAACCGCCGGCTCGGCAACTCCGCCATCGCGGCCAGGATTCGTTGCAACCGGTTTGCTAAATCCGAAACGTCGAAATTCGAGAATGGGTGCCCGGCGCCGAGGGTGCTGAGCAGATGCTGATCGCCGAATCCGAGGAAGAAGAATCCGAAATTACCAACCGGCCCAAACGTGGTGTATTCCGCTGTTCCAGGAGTATCTGCGAAGCTCAGGTTGAGCCTGGCCAGAATGTGGTTGATCACCACACGATTCGCCGCTTGTCGCGGGTCTCGGGAGTTGCCTTCGCCGTCCAGAACCTGCACCGGAAAACGCTGGTGCCGCAACGTTTCCCGGATTCGAGAATCGACATGCTTACAGAACTCGGTGACCGACGATTGCGGCGATGTCTTCAACACGAGTGGTACGACCCCAGCCACCATTCCCGGCAGCAGCTTTGATTCTGGGCGCACGCGCCTGCTGACCGGGAAGTCGAGCACCACCTCTTCCGAACCGTTGGCACAGAACCCGTGCACCAACAGTGCACATGCCGCGGTCAGGACCGACGATCGACGGATGCCCAACGCTTTGGACAACGTCTTGATTTGCGCCACCACGGCCGGATCCAATTGCACAGGCGCGGAAGGCAAATACGAATTGCGGTCGGAAGCCACTTGGGGCAACCGGTAATCGGGGTCGTCCCCCGAAGGGAGGGTCGCGGCCCAATATTCTTGATCATCCCTATAGTCGGCGGACTCTTCGTATCGGAGCTCGTCGCCAACCAGTTCGTGCAACGTTCCAAAGAAGGCAGGAGAAACGACCGCGCCCGATGCTAGTGCGGAATACACCGCCGCAATCCGGCGGCCTATTAGTGAAATGCCTAAGCCGTCGATGACTATGTGGTGAAAGCATCCCAGCCAGTAGTATTCGTCAGTTCCGGTCTGGAACAACGCAAACTTGAACAGTGGGCCGGTGAGCGGCAGCGTTGTTTGTTGGATTGACGACGCCCTCTCGCGGGCTTCATGCACGGGATCCTGCGAGCCACGTAGGTCGTAATAGGTGAGCTCGACGTCCGGGTCGTCGATTGCCTGTTGGAGGACTTCGCCCCCCACCTGGAAAAAAGTCGCCCTAAGCGTTTCGGCTTCGCCCACCACGTGCCGAATCGCGCGCTCCAGGAGAGCACGGTCTAAGATGCCCTCTATCCGCACCAGCACGCCCAGCTGCCACTCTGCGTCGAAGTGACTGGTTTGCTGCGCAAGCCAAATGGCCAACTGGCCCCGCGTCAGCGGAAAGACACGGTCGGCATCGCCCATGAAACACTCCAAGGGTTAGGTGGTGCGCACGTGTCAAATATTCGGCGCTGCTTGATTTTTCGCGTAATCGATCACTGTACTACTACCACACCGCCGCGACGCCAAACAAAATCTGTCGTAGTTCGCTCTCCGGCCGTATGCAGGCCGATTTTGCCGCGCCCGGAACGACGTGAAAAACTTCATAGCCCGACCCATCGTGCAGATGCCCCTTGCGCCGAGTAAGTGTCAGCTCAGCGCTTCATACAAAGCTTGTCCGTCGCATCAACTCCCCTGCGCTGCATGACTTCTGCGCAACCGCCCGGCTTCCCTATCCGTGCCCAGTGCCTCGACCGGGGCTTCGCTTGCGGTCGAAGGCCGCGATTGCAGCGCCGGTATGGGGGGCGAGTCACCTCTAACGTACACGCCGAGGCTGCAAGCCGCGCCAGCAAACCGCAATTGTGCACGCGTACAACTGAATTAACGTTCGCGTAATTGGCTTCCGCGCTGGCAGTCTGACACCGGGCACGGCTGCTGTCGTTCGTGGCGGGACCGCCTCCTTCGGCACAGTCACCCGCCGAGCTATTGGCGACTTTTCGCCATAGTCAATTAGCAAGTGCAAACTTGGCTTCACCGCCTCAGCTATGGTCCCACACAGGGCGCGCACCGACGAAAGCTGAGGATCAGGCCGCCGTTGGGGTGTGGTCCACGCTCTGCTCGCCAATCGTTACTGTCGAATCCGCTGTGTCTTAACGTGATTAGGCAGCAGCGCCGCGATGGTCGTAGCTGTGACGGCCTCGGCGGTTGGTCACTGTTTCTGCCAGCTCTGGCAACTATGCGTCAAGAAGGCTCTATCACTCGGCTGGATCGTCACTACCTGAGCACCAGTGCCGATGCCGCTATCGATGATGTCGGTCGGTTTGAGACTCCTCAGCCTCGCCCAATAGCAATCGGATTCACCTTCAGGGCTGGTGCCGCCCGAGCGGTACGTGCCCGGCACGATGTCGGTACCCACTCGAAACGTTCCATCGGTTTCAATGATCGCCTTAGGTGTGAATGGTGGCGGTGGCAACGTCACCGTGACGGTTTGGGTGACGTCTCGCGTGGAGGTCACCGTTGGAGCTGATGTCGGGTTTGACCCACCGCCGCAACCTGCGACGACTAATGCTGCTTGAGCGATCGCAGCTGTCCTGAACTGCATTGAAGGAGGGTAGCAGGGCGTTCTGTTCTTACCCGCCAGATCGACAGCCGACCCGCTCGGTCCACCGCACGCATTCGCGTTGCGCCGCAATCGATTCGGGCACGCCGCCACTAATATCTGAGCCCGACCGGCTTCTTGCGCGTCTTAAGGGCGCCTCGGCACGAACGTGGCGGGTGCTGCGTTTGAGCCAGGTTGCGAGCAATCTCCCCGACCCGGGTGTTGGTCTCCTGCGAGAGTCTGGTCAACAGACCGAACGCTCGATCGGCGTCGATATTGAATCGCTCCATCAGCATGCCCTTGGCCTGGCCGATCATGTCTCGGGTAGCGATCGCGCGCTTCAGTTGCCTGTTCTCCGTGGCAGCGCCTGCTGGTGCCGGAGGTGAAGGCCGGTTTCCACGGCGCTGACCCCCCGGACCATTTCTCGGGCGATCACTTCGGAGCGACCGTGGTTGCGCACTCGTATGCCACGACCCGTTTGCCGAAGCGTCTAACCCGCAGCTGAGCGCACCGATTGCGTCCACCCACGGGCCTGGCTCTGCGGAGCCAATAGTCTGGTCTTTAAACACCCGTGCTCTGCGAGAGGTAAGGACATGCCCGTACCGTCTGCCGAGGTCTTCGATCGCCTCCGCCAATTGGCCGCGATCAAGGACACCACAGCACGCCAGACCAAAACGATCGACGAGGTCTTCAACGGCAACCCGCTGACCACGATCCCGATCGGCACGGCCGAGGATGTCGAAGCCGCATTCGCCGAGGCGCGGGCGGCCCAGGTCGCTTGGGCGAACCGCCCGGTCACCGAGCGCATCGACGTCATCAGCCGCTATCGGGACCTGGTCTTCGAGAACCGCGAGTTCCTGATGGATCTCCTGCAAGCCGAGGCCGGTAAGGCTCGGTGGGCGGCACAGGAGGAAATCGTCGACTTGATAGCGAACGCAAACTATTACGTGCGCGTGTCGGCGGACCTGCTCAAGCCTCGCACGGTGCAGGCGCTGCTCCCCGGCATCGGCAAGACGACGGTCGGTTACCAGCCCAAGGGCGTGGTTGGGGTGATTTCGCCGTGGAACTACCCCATGACGCTGACGGCGTCCGACTCGGTGCCGGCGCTGCTGGCGGGTAACGCGGTGGTGCTCAAGCCGGACAGCCAAACCCCGTATTGCGCGCTCGCGTGTGCCGAGCTGTTGTACGAGGCCGGCCTGCCCCGAGCGCTCTATGCGATCGTCCCCGGGCCGGGCTCGGTGGTGGGCACCGCGATCATCGACAACTGTGACTACCTGATGTTCACCGGCTCGACCGCCACGGGCAGACAGCTCGCCGAACACGCGGGCCGGCGGCTGATCGGGTTCTCGGCCGAACTCGGGGGCAAGAACGCGATGATCGTCACGCGCGGGGCCAACCTCGACAAGGCCGCCAAAGCGGCCACGCGTGCGTGCTTCTCGAAC
The DNA here is from genome assembly GCF_001667145.1 of Mycobacterium sp. 852002-51971_SCH5477799-a. Lineage (GTDB taxonomy): Bacteria > Actinomycetota > Actinomycetes > Mycobacteriales > Mycobacteriaceae > Mycobacterium. Next base: position 15,774 of record NZ_LZIF01000074.1, on the reverse strand, counting down.
GCCGGCCAGTTGTGCATCTCGATCGAGCGGATCTACGTCGAAAAGGACATCGCCGACGATTTCATCGGCAAGTTCGGCGCCCAGGTGCGGAACATGAAGCTGGGCACCACGTATGACTTCTCGGTCGACATGGGCAGCTTGATCTCCGCCGGCCAGCTGGAGGCCGTGACTGATCACGTTGACGATGCGAAAGCCAAGGGCGCCAAGGTGATTGCGGGCGCAAAGGCACGACCCGACATCGGGCCGTTGTTCTACGAGCCGACGGTCCTGACCGATGTCACGCCCGAGATGCAGTGCGCGGCCAACGAGACATTCGGGCCGGTCGTGTCCATCTATCCGGTCGCCGACGTGGACGAAGCCGTCGAGAAGGCCAACGACACCGAGTACGGGCTCAACGCCAGTGTGTGGGCCGGTTCCTCCGCAGAGGGCCAGCAGATCGCAGCGCGGTTGCGGTCGGGAACGGTGAACGTCAACGAGGGCTACGCATTCGCATGGGGCAGCCTCAGCGCGCCGATGGGCGGGATGGGCCAGTCCGGCGTCGGCCGCCGGCATGGCCCCGAAGGCCTGCTGAAGTACACCGAATCGCAGACGATCGCGACCGCACGTGTGTTCAATCTCGATCCGCCGCTTGGCATTTCGGGGACACTTTGGCAGAAATCGCTCCTGCCCATCGTGCGGGCGGTGATGAGGCTTCCCGGTCGAAACTGACGCAGTCGCTCTCCGCGTTCGCAATACCGCATCGTGTTCTGTCGGCGCGCGTTACGCTCGTCGATGTCAGCGGCACATCGCACCTCAGGAGTCCGCTATGAAGGCAGACGCGAAGCGATCTGAGGAAGACGCTCGTCGGCTACGCCAGTACGAGACATTCGGTAAGTTCTCGGATGCTGAGTTACAGCGTCTCGCCGGAGCAGCTCATCGCACTTCGACGTCGGCCCCGTTGCCGTTGATTCATGAGCAAACTCCGTCGGACTCCTGCTACATCCTGCTCAGCGGGGAGGTAGGGGTGTACGTCGGCTCGGACCGCGTCGCGGCGCTGGGGCCGGGCGAGGTGATCGGCGAATCGGCGCTGCACCGTGGGAGACTGCGCTCTGCCACCGTGACGACGATGGGGCCGACCGAGTTATTGCGCATAGAACGCGACGATCTCGACACTTTGCTCAATCAGATACCGGCACTTCGCGAAATCATCGACGCGTCTGTCGCGCGACACGTGCCGGTAGACCTGCCGCCAAAGCCAAAACCACCGTTCTCCAGGTTGGGCGCCTCAGTTCGCACCGACTTGGTCGAGCGATTTGAGCAGGCCGCCCAGAGCGCCGGTGTGGACGTCGCGACCGCGCTTGAAGATGCGCTTACCCGGTGGATCGAACGGGACGGCACGGCGTAGCGGCTGCCTGCGTTGCAAACGGCTACTACAGAACGTAGTATTCTGGCCATCTTGCCGCGCACAAGGGGTGCATCGTGAGGTGGAGTTTCGCCCAGATCGGGCTGCTGATCATCTGTGTTGTTCACGTCGTTCAGGCGGTGGTCGGCTTCATCATCAATCCCAGCTTCGCGATCGGGCCCAACGCGCCGACCGTGCAGCTGCTCGGAATGGACTACAACGGCTGGCACGCCGTCGCGGGTTTGGCCTTATTCGCCCCGGGCCTGGTGTTCGCGGTGCGGAAGTCGTGGTCCGTGTTGTATCTGCTGCTCGCCGCCATAGCCGGTGCGCTGCCGGGCATTTGGGCCTTCTTCTCTCATCAGGTCGCCTTCGTGTTCAACTTTCCCAACAACGTCACCGATGCGATAGTCCACCTGGTGACGGCGGCGATCATGATCGCGGTGGCAGCAGCCCAGATCCGGTTGGACGGTGGACTACGGAACTCACTCGCCGACCTCCGGAAAGCGCCGTAGTTCAGCGGATCAAGGCGTTCGCTCACCCTGACGCAGTGCGGCGTCCAACGTATTCACATTTTCGCCGCGCTTGCGCTGGCCGGCTGGTAGCCGCGGGCGGCTTTCGCCCGCGTCGAGAGCCTCGTGTTGGCAGGGCGGCCTTTCGTGATCCAGTTTGCTTTGCTGGATCTTCAGATTGTGCCGCTGCGGGTAGTCCTTCCGTCGAAGGAGGTTGCGATGGCGAAGCATTCGGAGAAGGACGACGACGAGGCCAAGGGTGGCCGACCCGGTCCGGCGGACCACGGGCGCGAAGGGGGAATGGCGACTCGCGAGAACGCGCCGGAACTCACCGAGCCGGACCGCGAGGACGGGTAGCCGCGATGACCCTGTCACTACGAAAATGGGTAGATGCCATCTGAACAGGCGCCGCCCCCGCCGCAATCGGCGCCGGGCTGGTACCCCGACCCCGCAGGGGTAGGCCACGGGCTGCAACGGTACTTCGACGGCACTACCTGGACCAGCGAATACGCGTTCACCACCGAAGCGCCGCATACGTTCGCGAAAGAAACGCCGAACAAGGGCACCTCCGGAAAGGCCGCCGTGGCCCTGGCGGCGCTCTGCGCCCTGGTTCTCCTTGTCTTCATCGGCAAAACCTGGGTTTTCGACCCCAAGAAGGACAGCTTGTCCAGCCCGTCGAGCAGTCCGGCCATGGAGGGACCGGCGGTGCCGCCCCAGGACGCGCCGTCGACACCGGCCGGCCCCAAGAGGCCGGATGGCGTCACCTTCACCCTTGCTCCCGGCCCGAACGGCGGCGTGGTTGACGCCCGATTCGCTATTCGTGACAACTACACCGAGCGGATGATCAAAGACGGTGCCCGGTCGGACACGATCGACATTCTCAAATACGCGAAGGCCACCTACCCTGACGCGTCCGCGGTGAACGTGCAGGGCACCTTCCCGATGACCGACCCGTACGGAAACACCTCGACTCAGGTCGCCATCGACCTGACGTATTCGCGAGAAACGCTGGACAAGATCAACTTCGATGGTGTGACCAAAAAAAGCATCTGGGAGATTCGCGATTCCGGGACTGTTCTTCCGGCCTTCGAGCCGTAGACCGGCATGCGGTCCAGCGCAGTGGCTATTACGGCCTCGCGGTGCGGCGCTACTAATCGCACGTATGTTGGCCAACATTAATGGAACGTATGTTGGCTGACGCAACGACAATTACGCAACCTAGCGCACCGCGGGAATGCCGCGCTAGTAGGGCCACCGACACTTCATGCTGAGTTGACATTCGGTGTTAGAGGAAGCCCTTTACCGAAGCAGACCTTATTCGGCCGCTGACTTGGGAGCAGGCTAGGACAACGGCTGCTCGGGCTTGCGGAAAGTTGGGTTAAGGCCTACGCGGTCAACGCCGTTCGTGAGGCCTCCGATGTCATTTCACTGACAATTTACCGTCCCCGGTAACGTGCCGCTGCAAGTTACCATGCACCCCGTCGATCCCAGCAACACTGCAACCAGTGTCGCGGCCGCTGCGCTAGCTCTCAACATCCGTCGCTTAGTGCTATTCGCGTTCATCGGACGCGCCTTTCATCTGGGGGGGTTGGCAGGTATCGCCAACGCTCGGATTTTATCGCGATCGCCTGGCGGACGGAATACATCAGCGGGCTTTTAAAAAGGATTTACGATAGCTCCAATTCGGGGCCCAACGGGCGGTGCCTTTGCTGGAGAAAGCCGCCTCGAACCGCCTAGGATTGCCGAAATTCATTTCCAGGGCAATGCGACCTTCGCCAGGTTCGTCTGTCGGTGCCCATGGAAGTGCAGCTCGGCGCCCCCGGTGCTCACCCGATCCGTCCGTGCTGAAATGTCAGCGTTTTCGCTAAGTGCCGCAACGCATATTGAGAATCCGATCTCCGCAGGCGTTGTCGGCGCGGGTCGGCGCGCAGCGAGCCGCAGATAACGGTCGAGGTGGCATCGGCATGCCCAATTACCTCCGAGTTGTGTCGGGCTGACAGGATTTGAACCTGCGACCACTTGACCCCCAGACTTCGTCTTGGCGTGTCGTGATGTGCACAGAAGTGCATCGGTGCAGTTCAAGCACCTTTGTGCATCCCGGTGCATTTGCCTGCACGGGACCCAGTTGGGGTCAAAATTGGGGTCAGGCTGCGGTCGAAATCGTGTTTGCTGGCGCTTTCTGCGCATGCCGGGAACACCAAGCGAGCAATCAGCTCCGTCGCTTCCTAGATTTCGCGACGGATTTACAGTCCGCCTTTCTTGACGTTTGGTGAATCGAGCTGTGTTGATTGCGTTGGGGAAGTGCTGGTCAGAGAGTTGGTTGTGTTAACTAACGAAAGCCGTTGTCAGCTCTGTTGCGGACGATCTGCGGACGGTCAGAAAATCAAGGCCGGCTCTCTATCGGCCCTTTCCTGATTTGCGCAAGGAGACGGGAATGCATTGGCAGCGGAAGTGCCTAATATTCGTGTCGCGAACGTCTTCCCGCCGCTCAAATCCAGTACTGAAGGAAGGTTCCGACGGCTGAGACTACTAGGCCTCCGATGGCCCAGCGCAGATCTAGCGTCTGAGTGCGGTCAAGGTTCTTTTGGAGGTCAGCGATAGCGTGTCGCGCCTCTGCGATTGAATTTGCTGCCTCGGATTTCGCCAGCGCACGCGCCACCTCAACCCCGTCCCTCAGTTCGTCGACATCCCAAAGTATCGGCGGGATGTCCTCATCGATTAGCCGATCAACTACCTGCTCTAAGACGTTAAGCCGTTGCTCCACCGAGCCATCTCGGAGACGGACACGCGGAGCGAGGCCCCTCATTCCCATTGCGGTACTCATCGGTTGCAGTGTTACGTGGGAGGTGCCGGTGACAACGGGGGCTCCGCGAACCCTGTAGTAGACCTGGCGCAGCGCATCTACTATCCGCGGCCAGCTGCGCTCCCGAAACCGCGTCGCCCTGAGCCAGGCCCACGTCAGACCGCCAACGGTCACAAGAGCGCCGACGAATTGCAACGTGATACTCAACCACTGCAAACAAGGCATGCGCCGGAGGCTAGCGCACACCAGCGACAACCGATTGACGTTGGTCCGCTGGCTGCGCCGGGCCTGCCCGCCGCGGTGTTGGCTGCGACGTTGATCTGGCGGTGCTGAGGTTTTGAGGCGGTACCGAACGATGCACGACCAGCGAATTTGCCGGGTTAGCCTTTGCTATCACTGCCTCGGCTTCGGCAACGACTGCTTCTGCCGAAGCCCCAACTGACCGCACCAGGGTCATTCGACTGGACGACGACAAAGGCACTGAAAGCTGACAGTCTCCTGCCGGGGCTCTTATTTTCATGAAGAAGGCAGCGTGGCTCTGCATACTCGCGACATGACGGTCGGAGACTACGCGGGAGTGGCGCTCCAAGACACGGGAGACGCATGGCGACACGGTGCCGTATTTCTTCTCCGTAAGCCGCCGCCTTTCACCGAGTCAGTTTCAGTCAATGGGTGGACCACCACCGTTGTGGGTGGTGTTGAAGTCGTAATTACACGCGGTCCGTCGAAGGCAAAGAATTTCGACTCTACGTTCGAGACCGCCTTGGCGACGGCTAACAGAGGGTTGGACTTACTGTGTGTCCAGGGGCTGGCCGACTGTGCTATTCGCGAAGCTTTTGGAGACTGTCTTGTTTGGTGGCCCGACCGCAAAGCGGGTGGCGTAGTTATGCGAGCAACGAGTTTGTCACCTTCACAATCGATAACGATGCGCGCCGAGGCGACTGTGATTGATGCACAGGGAGAAGTCGTTCCCTCGCCGCAACCGCCGACACCGATGATTCACGATACGTACAGGTTCATCAGGATGTCCCGGACATCGGATGACCTTTATGACTCATACCGAAATCTCTTTCTCGCGTTCGAGTGCTTGCTAAGCGACATTCATCCCCCGCAAGCGGGAGCGCCTCCCCCGCCTCATGTAGCGCACCGCCGCAGGTGCTTTGGCCTTCGATCTCCGAACCTTTCTGATCCAGCGAAGCCGGAACCCGAACGCGTTTGGTTTAAGGCTGCTTTGAGCGAAGCGGGGAAGCTGGTGCCACTCGCGAGCCTTACGCCACCTGGAATACAGAATCACGAGAAGTGGATCTACAAGCACATGTATCAGCGCGAGCGGTGCGCCTTAATGCACGCAAAGCAGGGGCGGGACGATGACTACCTATTGCCGCAGGATAGCGTCAACCGGGACCAACTGATTGCGTCGTTGGGGCGACTATCGTCTTACATGCGTGACCTCATTGAAGCCCATCGCGGGTTGCGCTATAGGGGTGGCTACTTTACCGATGCCGCGAGGAGAGTGGGTGCACGAGCCGTTCTCGATAGTCATGTAGTGGTTGTCTCCGACGATGCGGCCCCAGTCAATCCACAAGGCGTAAACCAAATCAGCAAAGCCTCATCCATAGTCGAACTGCAATCCGGCACACCCGCCGAAGACGCCATTGACCCAGGGCGTTGGACGGTACTGGCCCATTGCGATGCCGCCGACCTGCACACATTGACTGCGATCCGGAAGTTCGGTCTGAAGCCGACCAGCAGCGACGCACCCGCCTTCGTGGTGTCCGAGCTTTTCGGGCCTCTGATACTCGGTAGCTCTGTGGTGGAACTTCAAGTGCTCTACGGACTACACATTGTCAACCGTTCAGAACCCCCAAGTGGCTTCAGCTCGTGAGCGGCCAATTGGCGAGGACCATGCCCCTGCCCGACTCGGACACACGTCGCAATGCACCTCGCTCGCGAGGAATCTCAACAAGCTCCTGGCAACCTTCTAAGGCCAACAGAAATAATGACTACATTTGCTGAGCTTTTTGAGCAGTTGGACCATGACGACAACATCAAGGGCAAGCAGTTCGAGCACATCTGCAAGTGGTTCCTGACCAACGACCCAGTCTACAAACGCGAACTCCGCCGCGTCTGGCTGTGGGACGAATGGACAGGCCGATGGGGCGGTGACGCCGGCATCGACCTGGTGGCCGAGGACCACACCGGAAACATGTGGGCGATCCAGGCAAAGGCGTATGACCCCGCGTACCGCGTCACCAAGCGCGACGTGAACAAGTTCCTCGCCGAGTCCGGGCGCGAGGTGTTCACCTACCGCATGCTAATCGCCACAAGCAACCTTATCGACCGCATCGGCGAGCGCACCGTGCAGGACCAGGAGAAGCGGGTCACATTCTTCCGGCTAAACGATCTTCAAGCTGCCGATGTCGACTGGCCCGGTTCCCCTATGGAACTCCGTCCCACTCGACCGCGTAGGCCCGCCCGCCCCCAAAAGCATCAGCGGTCGGCGATCACGAAGGTGCTCAAGGGATTCGAGTCCGCGGATCGCGGGCAACTCATCATGGCGTGCGGAACGGGAAAGACCCTCACCGCACTGTTCATCCATGAGCAGTTGGAGACGACCCGCACCCTCGTCCTGGTGCCGTCACTATCGCTGCTCAAGCAAACTTTGAATGCGTGGCGCGCCAACTGCATCACCGAGTTCGCGTCGCTGCCTGTCTGCTCCGACGACACGGTTGCCAACGCGGACGACGACGTGGCGCTGTTGCACACCAGCGACCTCGGAGTTCCCGTGACGACAGATCCCGCGGACATCGCGGCATTTCTCAGTAAACGGCGCGGTCCCCGCGTGGTATTCGCCACGTACCAGTCGTCACCGCAAATCGCGAAGGCGTTCGCCCTGGGACGGATTCCTGAATTTGACCTGGTCATCGCCGATGAGGCACATCGCTGCGCGGGACCGGTTTCGTCGGACTTCGCCACCGTTCTCGATCCGGCGGAGATCAAGGCGAAGCGGCGGTTGTTCATGACGGCGACCCCACGCTACTTCACCGGGCGCGTATTGAAAGCTGCCGAGGAATCAGATTTCGAATACGCCTCGATGGATGACCCCAAGAAGTTCGGCATCGTGTTCTATCGTCTTGGCTTCGGAGAAGCCATCGAACGTGATCTATTGACGGACTACCAAGTTGCGATCATCGGCGTCGATGACGCGACATACAGAAAGTGGGCGGAAAACGGCGCACTGGTCACCCGCGACGGCGTGGAGGTCACCGATGCCGCCACCCTCGCGGGCCAGATCGGGCTGGCGAAAGCCATGCGGAAGTACGACCTGCATCGCGTGATCTCGTTTCACTCGCGGGTGAAGCGCGCGCGGGACTTCGCCGCCTGCCTACCGGACGTGCTGGCATGGATGCCGGCCCGGCACCGCCCTAGAGGACGACTATGGGCTGCGCACACCTCGGGCGAAATGCCAGCCGGAGATCGCTACGTGCTGCTCCAGCGTCTTAGACGACTCGAAGACGCCGACCGGGGACTCCTGGCCAACGCGCGCTGCTTAGCGGAAGGCGTCGATGTTCCCACCCTCGATGGGGTTGCGTTTATCGATCCACGCCGGTCTGAAGTCGACATCGTCCAGGCTGTAGGCCGGGCGATCAGGCTCTCCGCAGATAAGACAGTCGGCACCATCGTCATTCCAGTGTTTATCGGCAACAGCAACGACCCTGAGGTCGTTCTCGATAGTTCGGCGTTCAAGCCAGTGTGGGATGTGATCAAGGCGCTGCGGTCACACGACGACCAACTCGGCGAGGAATTAGATGAACTCCGACGGCAATTGGGTCGGCGCGGCCAACGGCCACGCCTCCCCGGCAAGATCCATCTCGACCTACCCACGCGGGTTGGCGTCGATTTCGCTCGCGCCTTCGACGTGCGCCTCGTGGAGCAGACCACGGCGACCTGGGAGTTCTGGTTCGGTTTGTTAGAACAGTTCATCGAGCGACACGGCCACTCTCGCGTCCCGCAGTCGTGCACCATCGACGGCTACCGGCTCGGTACGTGGATCAACAACCAGCGCCGACTCGAGGCCGCAGACAAACTCTCCGCTGATCGCAGAAAGCGACTCGAAGAATTGCGCGGTTGGACATGGTCGGCGCGCGACGACTGGTGGGAGGATGGTTTCGATGAACTCGTTGCCTATGTCAACCGACACGGCAATTCTCGAGTCCCACAGTCCTATCGCACCGCCAACGGGTTCCAACTGGGCACATGGGTCCAGACGCAGCGCAACCAATTTGCAGAAAGTTCATTCGACCTCGGTCGGCGACGCCGGCTTGAGGAGCTACCGGGCTGGGCTTGGAATACACGCGACGCCCGGTGGGAAGAGGGCTTTCACCAACTGAAACGCTACGGCGCTCGCCCTCCGAAGACCTATGTCACTCCGGAGGGCTACCCGCTGGGTAAATGGGCTGCGCGGCAACGCCAATGGCGTGCAGAGGGCACCCTCAGCGCTGATCGGGTACGCCGCCTCCAAAAGCTGCCCGGCTGGACGTGGGACGCCATCCACGATGCCAGGTGGGAGGCGGGTTACGACCACCTTCGGGTCTACGTCCAGGAATATGGTGACGCCCTTATCTCGCAGTCTTACAAAGCCCCCGACGGGTACCGGCTCGGCGCGTGGGTCGGTCAACAACGCCTCAAATACCGCAAGAACACCCTAGAGACCGACCGTGTACATCGGCTCGAAAAAGTATCCGGGTGGCAATGGACAGTCGTCGATAAGTGGCCGGAAGGTTTTGCTCGGCTGGAGGCCTACGTCGAGCGCAATGGTGACGCCCTTGTGCCCAAATCCTATGTCGACGAAAGGGGGTACAGCCTCGGTAGCTGGGTCGGCACACAGCGCGCCTATTACCGGAAAGGGATACTCGCTGCCAATCGTGAAGAGCTACTCGAAGGGCTTCCTGGCTGGGTGTGGCAGGCCAAGAGCGGGCCACGTCGTTCCTGACATCAGTCCGGCCTGAACCGGCTCGGCTGATGCGGGTCCTCTGCTCCATCTCTCAGGCGCTGCGCAGACGGTCATTGCTGGCGGGAACTCACGGTGCTAATCGGATTATCGCTTTCCGAAAGTCACTGTTCGGCCATGCGTCCGGCAACACCGCGGTGATCTCCTGCAGCGCCAGCCTGCCACTGACGCCGAGTTTGCGCGCTCCGTAAAGTGCTGCCACGGCCGGTGTGCGGCTCCGGCAACCCACGCAGTGCACGAGCACCGTGCGCCCCTCGTTGCGCAGCTGTTCGATGAGCCGCACAGTGTCGGTGAGCACGAAGTCGAGGTTGGAGTTGGCGTCCTCGCCTTCGATGTCGATGAGCCGGATGTCGATCTGGTCCACGCCCGACGGTAGGTCATTGTCCTTCACTCGACATAGGGACACCACCGCATTCACACCCGGCGGCAGGCCCTGTAGCGCTGCAACATCGCCCAACCAGACTCCATCATCATGCGGATGCTGGACTGGAGTCATCGACAAGAGGTCATAGCTAAAGGGCTCGTCCTCTTTTACCATTCGGGTGGCCAACGCGATGAGATCGCGACTCCGCATTCCTGGCCAGCCATGCAGGAGGCGACGCCACTGCGCCGGGACAGCCGATGCACCATAGGCAGCGCCGAGCAACCCGCCCGCGATGGCGGCCACCGTGTCAGTGTCATTCCCACACCGGACGGCAGCGTCTAGCGCCAAGCGGAGGTAATCGGCCCGGAAGATTCCGGCTGCAGGATCGTCGGTCGGGACCGGCGTGGTGACTATTGCCGACCACGCAGCCTGCAGCGCCGTAACAACCCAGCCATTGTTGGGAAAGCTGGCTGGTCGGGCATTCTCTGCTGCTTCGAGACGTGCTGCCCACATTTCTTGTCGTTCAACCGGTAGATGGCATAGGCCAATACGTGCATCGATAATGCCGGTGAGGATGGCGTGGCGGATCGCCAGACACCACAGCACGCAGGCGTCGCCCGCCTCGGGGTCGAAGTGCGTCAGCTCGCTCACCGTTCGCGCTGCGTCGACGAGGCCAGTCTCGTCGTCAAGATAGGCCAAAGCGACTGGCGCGGTTCGCATCAGAGATCCGTTGCCCGCTGTGCGTTCTGTGCGGTGGTGCAGCGTTGCCGAGCCCTCGCGCGCAGCCTGAGCGCTCAGACCACCTGAGGCCGCAGCCCTTAAGACCTGGCTGGTCTGGATGCCTACGTCTTTGGCTGTCTGCATCCACTCGTGCCAACGCTGAACGATGGCATCGAGCGCCGTTTCCTCGCGCAGATCCGCCCCAGCGGAAGCGATTTCGGCGATGGCGATGGCCATCGCCGTGTCGTCAGTCCACTCACCGGGCTCCCACGGCCCACCACCATTCATGGCGACTTCCAGCTCGGGTCCTCGCGGCGGGCCGAACTCGTAGGGCGCGCCAAGTGCATCTCCGGCAGCTGTGCCCAGCAGGGTGCCGCAGGCCCGGTCAAGTTGCGCGACGGATAATTTCATAGGCAGAGTCTCCTTTCACCCACCGATATGTGGGCTTGGTGTAGTAGGGCTACGAGGAGTTCGTAAATGCGCGCCCAATCCCCTTTCGCTAGGGATTGTCTCGGCACTCCCCCGTCCGGGGAAAGCAGCACCCCCGATGGGGGAAAGCAGTACCCCGCTCGGGGAATGCAACTTCACGTTTATCCCCCGTTCGGGGAATGCGTCACCCCCGCCGGGGGAACCGTTCCCGCGCTGGGTACTACGCAGCTGCCTCGGCCAGATACCGATAGAGCGTGGCGCGGCTGACCCCGAGGTACTTGGCGATGTCGCGCGCGGTGTGACCGTCGTCTTTCATTCGTCTGGCCGTAGAGATGTGACTCGGGTTGGCGACTTTCTTCCGCCGCCCAAACTTGGTGCCATTCGCCAACGACATCGCCCGCTTAAGCGCCGTGCGTTCCTTAACCAGCTCGCGTTCGTATTCTGCGAGGGATCCCAAGACCCCAATCATCATGCGGCCAGCCGCAGTCGATGAGTCGATCCCGTCAGAAGTCGATACCAGAGTCACTCCCCGGTCGGTCAAAGCCTTAACCGTTTCCAGGACATGAAGCGTGTTGCGGCCCAGCCGATCCAGCTTCCACACGACGACGGTGTCGCCCTCGCGGACGTAATCGAGGAGTGCAGCAAGGCCTGGACGGTCGTCCCGAGCGCCAGACATAGTGTCGGAGAACGTCTTCGCTACACCAGCAGCAGTGAGGGCCGCGTTCTGCTGCTCTAGTGTTTGAGCGATTGTGCTAACCCGCACGTAGCCGACGCAAAGCCCACCTCGGGGCGGCGCGACGGTAAGCGGATCGATTTTTAGCACGTCTAATAATACCACTTATCGTCGGCACTCTCAATCACTCTGTTCGTGCGATCCCCGGGCGAGGCTGAGGATGAACTGACAAGTCTCCAAAAGCTTTTCCCGCCAGTCCGTCGGCCACTCCTTCAACGATGGAAGGGTCAAGATGGCTTCGAACAGAAGCTCACGTTTCTCAGTATCTTGGGTGTTCTCCGCAGTGAGGGCCAGTAGTGCCTGGATTGCTGCGTCACCAGGGTCCACAACATCATCGGATTCCACGCCGAACACCCTAGGCGTGGGTACCGACAGCAAGGCTGCTCTAGCAGACCGACAGGTCGGAGCGAGCCTTGCGCAAGCAGGTTACAGACAGAACCACGGAGGGTGCCGAATAGACGCTCCTTATGCTTTGGGCGGATCAACCGGCCAGGAGGGGTAGCAGACGCAGGGCCGTTCGCTATGGCGGCAAGCCATGGCCCGGTTCATGACGGTCTGATCGACGCGGTGGATGTTCTGGGCGTCGGCGAAAAGGTCTTGTCGTTCGACAAGTTCCTGAGCGAAGTGTGCATAGACCCGAGATCGGTGCCATACGCCTGTTTTCTTCACAATGTTGGCCCCGTATACAGCTTCGACTGTCCAACGATCAATCACGGGGAAGGCCGTAGGAACCAGAAACGAGAGAAAAGCCGAAGCCATGGGGTAGCCGAATCCTTCGAGGCCAAGAAGGCCCGTGCGGTCGGCCTTCGATCCGATTGCGGTAGCTGCCGCGCTGCGCCAGACGCCCCAATCTACTTCCTCTTTAAGCACGTTCCTGTCGCGCCAAGATGCAATTGCGCTCATAGCAGCGGCGGTCCGGGTAGCGATGGCGTCCTCTGTGTTGAGAGTGAGCGACGGGAGTCCGCGCGCGGATTTCCATGCTGCCACCCGGAACATCTGGAGCGCTGACAATCGCCCGGTTTCCCAGATCGATTCCCGGATGTCGTCACCCGGCTCCTCCTGATAACTCTTACCTGCCAACCTCGGCACACCCCCTGACCAAGAACTGCTGGGACGACCGCCTGATTTGCAGTCAAAGCGACTCGCCTGCCGATGAGTGACGTTACGCGATCCCAATAGCTGACGAGGACGGTTTGGTTCAGCATCGCGCACATAGGTTTTCAACTCGGCCAGCGCAGACGGTGAGTCACGCCTTCGCGAAATCGGGAAGTCGAAACAAGTTGCTTAGCCACGAATTGTCGGACGGTCCTGCCACACTCGCGCCATGCTGACACACTCGCTGCTGGAACTCACCCTGCTTGTCAACGATGTGGAGGAATCCGCAGCGTTCTCCCGCGCTATCGGCATAGCACTGTTCAACGATGATCCCCAAGGCCGACCACAATCGGCCGACGGTCACATCGGTAAGACCAGTACCGTTCTCCAGCTCTTTCCTGCGGGCAACAGACCAACCACTAGGGTGCAGTTGGGATTCCGGGTCACCGATGTCGCAACCGTCGCAGCGGAACTCACCCGTCTTGGCATCGAATACGAGATCCCCGGTGTGAGGAGGCTCCGCACTAGGGACCCGAACGGCAACCGGGTACATCTGACGGACGTAATCGGTTAATTCGCGGGGAGGCGGTTGGTGCAGTCAACACGTCGCTTCGCCCGGTCGCCGTCCATTTTAAGACGGTGTCCTGAGACACCTTAAATGAGACGGAATTTCGAGACACTGCGACCAGGAAGAACTCGGAACCGGCCACCCCTCCCTTGAGCGTCTCGTATGTGCTCTGTTTCGAGACATCCAAATGCCAATAGAGACGCCGGTGGGCCGCGTTCAGATTTCGGTGCATCGTGGGCAGGTTCCGTAGAAGTCGATCTGGTGGACGACGTCGGTGTAGCGGTTTTGCTCGGCGAGTTGGCTTGTGACATTTTCAAATTCGCCGGCGGTGAATCCGATCGCCCGCCCGCACCTTCGGCACAGTAGGTAGTGGCGGTGCCCTGGTGTGGTGCGCAGCCGGTAAAGCGTCTCACCGTCTTCGGCGCGCTGGGTTTCGGTGATTTGCTTGTCGGCGAACGTGCGCAGGATCCGGTAAACGGTCACCAGCCCGATCCGGACGCCGTGGCGTTGATGGAGATCGAGGTGGAGTTCTTGGGCACCACGGAAGCGGTCGCTGTGCTGCAGCAGGTGGAGCACCGCTCGTTGTTGGGCGGTCAATCGGGTCTGGCGTGGCACCGGCGGCCTGGGCATCGTTGCGCTCCTAAGACTTCCTGCGTTATGGCGCCGCCGATGCAAGCCGTGGCTGGCGGCCTCGGGCGCCTATCACGGCAGCGATCAGGTAGATCGTCGCGGCGGTGCTCATGATGGTGAAGGTGGCCGGCGCTTGCGGGATGGCATAGGCGATGCTGACGCCAATCCAGATCACGGCGGTGGCCAACACCGCGGACAGCCAGAATCCGTGCCAGGGACGAGTTGTCAGCCGCGCGGCGGCGGCGGCCGGCGCAGCGAGCAGGCCGAGCACGACGAGCGCACCAATGATTTGGGTGGCCTCGGCGACGGTAGCACCGACAACCACCAGGAAAAGCGCACTCAGCAGCCGGGTCGGCACGCCAGAAGCTTGGGCGACGGCCGGATCGATAGTGGCAAACAGCAGCGGTCTTGCGATCACGATCAGCACGACGCCCAACCCGGCGGCGACGGCCACCGCCAGGGTCCTCGCCTGGTCGCCGATTCCAAAGATGCTGCCGAACAAGACATTAACGTTGGCTGTGCCGTTAATGCCGCTGCCGTGGGTGGTGTAGTAGGTCAAGAACAGCGCGCCCAACCCGAGTATCCAGGAGAAAAACGAGCCAATCGCGACGTCGTCGGCGCCGCGACGGTTGATTACACCGAGGGCGACTCCGGCCACGATGGTGGCGGCGAACAATCCGACGCGGGGGTCCAGGCCGGCCACCAGCGCCGCCATGGCGCCGGTGTAGGCGATGTGTCCTTGCGCGTCGCCAGCGAATACCTGGCCGCGCAGCACCAGGAAGTAGCCGGCCAGCCCGCACACCACCGCCACCGCGGTCCCGGCCACCAGCGCGTGGGTGATAAACGGCTGGCTCAGCATGTTCGCGAAACCGGTCAGCGGGCCTGACCCACTGGCGCGCCCGTCGACGATCGTCATGCCGCCACCGCGGGGCGACCCGTGAAGTGCCGTCGATCGGTCCGCCGAAGGGTCCGCTCGACGCTCGCTCGGTAGCCGGCGGCCAGCAGATAGATGCCGAAAGCGAAACTGCTCACCCAGAACCCGATCGGATACGGCGAATAGAACGCGCAGCCGATGCCGACCCAGGTCACGCAGACCGCAATGAAGACCGAGATGGCGATGCCCATCGCGGGTCGGGCGGTGAAGTGGAACGCGGCCGCGGGCGGGGCCACTAACAGCGCGAACACCAACAGGCTGCCGGTGATCTGGCTGGCACCGGCCGCGGTGACGCCGAGCACCAACAGGAACAGCGCGGCGACGAGTCGAGTCGGGACGCCGTTGGCGGAGGCCGCATCAGGGTCGATCGAGGCCCACACCAGTGGCCGCCCAATCGCGGCCATCATGATCAAGCACACCAGTGCGGCGATGAGCAGCACATGAAGCTGCTGGGAACTGACCCCGGCGATGGCGCCGAACAGCAGGCTCGTCAACCCCGATAAGAATCCGTGATACAGGCTGACGAATAGGAACCCGGTTGCTAGTGCGAGGGCTTGAATCGTGCCGATCCCGGCGGATTTGTCACTGAACCCGCCC
>NZ_LZIF01000073.1 GCF_001667145.1 Mycobacterium sp. 852002-51971_SCH5477799-a | reverse complement strand
CATCGCGTATCTGATTTACACCTCGGGCACCACCGGAGTCCCCAAAGGCGTTGCCGTCACCCATCACAACGTGATCCAGTTGCTGGCGTCACTCGAGGCCGGGATGGAAATCGACGGGCAGGTGTGGTCGCAGTGGCATTCGCTGGCATTTGACGTCTCGGTGTGTGAAGTCTGGGGTGCGCTGCTGCGTGGCGGGCGCCTGGTGGTGATACCGGAGTCGGTGGCGCGTTCTCCCCAAGACTTCCACGCCTTATTGGTGGCTGAACAGGTCAGTGTGTTGAGCCAGACTCCGTCGGCGTTCTACGCCTTGCAGACCGCTGACGCGCTCGCGCCCGGCCTGGGAGCTCAACTGAAACTGCGGGCTGTGCTGTTCGCCGGAGAAGCCCTCGAGCCGCGGCGGCTGGGGACGTGGCTGGACCAGCATCCGGGCTCGCCGCGGCTGCTGAACCTGTACGGCACGACCGAGACGACGGTGCATGCGTCGTTCCGGGAGATCGCGCCCGGCGACGTCTACAGTGCGGCCAGCCCGATTGGGGTGCCGTTGGCGCGGCTCGGCTTCTTCGTGCTGGATCGCTGGTTGCGTCCGGTGCCGGTCGGGGTGGCCGGTGAGTTGTATGTGGCGGGCGCCGGGGTCGGTGTCGGCTATGTGGGTCGGGCTGCGCTGAGTGCGTCACGGTTTGTGGCATGCCCGTTCGCGGGCGAGGGGGTGTCGGGGCTGCGGATGTACCGCACCGGGGACCTGGTGTGTTGGAGTTCCGATGGCCAGCTGCGGTACCTGGGGCGTGCCGATGAGCAGGTCAAGGTCCGCGGGTATCGCATCGAGTTGGGCGAAGTGCAGGCGGCGTTGGCCGGCCTCGACGGGGTCGATCAGGCGGCGGTGATCGCCCGCGAGGACCGCCCCGGCGACAAGCGCCTCGTGGGTTACGTGACCGGTACAGCCGATCCGGCCGAAGCGCGCGCCGCGCTGGCCGAGCGGTTGCCTGTCTACATGGTGCCGGCGGCCGTAGTGACGGTGGAGGCGTTGCCGTTGACGGCGAACGGGAAATTGAATAAGCGGGCGTTGCCCGCGCCCGAGTACGCCGCCGGCGATCTGTATCGCGCCCCGTCCACGCAGACCGAGGAGATCTTGGCCGGCATCTACGCCCAAGTGCTCGGGCTGGAGCGGGTCGGCGTCGACGACTCGTTCTTCGAGCTGGGCGGTGACAGCATCTTGTCGATGCAGGTGGTCGCCCGGGCGCGGGCGGCGGGCCTGGTGTTCCGCCCTCGCGATGTGTTCGTCGAGCAGAGTGTGGCGCGCTTGGCCCGGGTGGCCGGGTCGGTCGAAGGTACCGGAGGCCCGGTCGATGAGGGATTGGGGCCCGTGGTCGCAACGCCGATCATGCGCTGGTTGGCCGGCGTGGATGGCCCGGTGGCGCAGTTCAATCAGACGGTGGTGGTGCAGGCCCCGGCCGGGGCCGGTGCGGCCGATGTGGTGCTGGTGGTGCAGGCCCTGCTGGACCGGCACGCCATGTTGCGACTGCGCGCTGTCGACGATGGTGCCCGGAGCTGGTCGCTGAGGGTGCCCGAGCCCGGTGAGGTGGACGCCCGCGAGTGCGTGCGGGTGGTTGACGTGCTGGCTGATGAGGCGCTGGTCGCGGCGCGGTCGCGGTTGGATCCTGCTGCCGGGCTGATGCTCAGTGCGGTGTGGGCTAGCTCGACGGGGCAGTTGGCGTTGGTTATCCACCATCTGGCGGTGGATGGGGTCTCATGGCGGATTTTGTTGGCGGACCTCAATCTGGCGTGGGAACAGCGTCGCGGTGGGCAACCGATAGCCTTGCCGGCGGCGGGGACGTCGTTTGCCCGGTGGTCGGCGTTGCTGGCCGCGCACGCCAGTAGTCCCGCGGTGGTGGATCAAGTCGACGCGTGGCGGCAAGTGGCGGCGGCACCGGCGGTGCTGGCGCCGGTGCAGCCCGCTGTGGATACGTTTGCCGCGGCGGGGCATCTATCGATGGCGCTGGATGTCGAGACCACCCGGATGCTGCTGGGGGAGGTGCCGACGGCGTTTCATGCCGGTGTGCACGACATGTTGTTGATCGCGTTCGGGTTGGCCGTGGCCGAGTTCGCGGCCAACGTTGAAGGGCCGATCGGAATCGACGTCGAGGGGCACGGACGTCACGAGGAGCTGGCCGCAGACGTGGACCTGACACGCACGGTGGGGTGGTTCACCACCAAGTATCCGGTGGCGTTGAACGTCGCGGGGCTGGCTTGGGACCAGGTGGTGGCTGGCGATGCGGCGCTGGGTGCGCTGGTCAAAGACGCCAAGGAGCAACTGCGGGCCCTGCCCGACCCGCTGGGCTACGGTCTGCTGCGGTACATGAACCCCGATGTGGAATTGGGAGGCTCGGACCCGGCCATCGGGTTCAACTATCTGGGACGACTTGGGGCGGCAGCCGATGCCTCCCACGACCTGTGGCGAGTTTGCCAGGATG
Organism: Mycobacterium sp. 852002-51971_SCH5477799-a; assembly: GCF_001667145.1. Lineage (GTDB taxonomy): Bacteria > Actinomycetota > Actinomycetes > Mycobacteriales > Mycobacteriaceae > Mycobacterium. The sequence continues at coordinate 38,583 of NZ_LZIF01000073.1, read as the reverse complement.
TCGCATCGGTCACCCGCGCGGCCGCGGCCATACCAATGCCGCTGATGCACACCGTGGACCTGAACGCCGGCACCGTGGACACCGAATCCGGCCCGCGGCTGCACGCAAACTGGACCTGGGCGCCCTCGGCGGTGGACCGCGAGCAGGTCGGTCGGCTGGGCCGGTTGTGGTTTGACGCCCTGGCCGGGATCTGCGCGCATGTCCGCAACGGCGGCGGCGGGTTCACGCCGTCCGACTTCGCTCCCGCTCGTCTGACCCAGCAGCAGCTCGACGAGCTGCAGCAGCAGCACCACATCGCCGACATACTGCCGTTGACCCCGCTGCAGCAGGGGCTTTTGTTCCATGCCGGTGCCGGGTGCGGACCCGATCACGACGTGTATGCGGTGCAACTGGACTTCACCGTGATCGGTGCCCTCGATACCGATCGGCTGCACGCGGCGCTGCACACGGCGGTGACCCGCCATCCCAACCTGGCGGCCCGGTTCTCGACCCAATTGGACGAGCCGGTGCAGATCATCCCGGCTGATCCGCTGGTGCCGTGGCGGTATCTCGAGCTGCATCCGAACGGCGTGAGCATCGACGAGCAGATCCGGGAGGTGCGCACCGCCGAACGCGTCGCGGTATGCGACCTGGCCGAGCAGGCCGCATTTCGCGCGGTGCTGATTCGCACCGGACCAGGCCGGCACCGGTTCGTGCTGACCAATCACCACATCGTGCTCGATGGCTGGTCGCTGCCGATCCTGCTGCAGGAGATCTTTGCCAGTTATTACGGACGTCCGTTGCCCACGGCCGCCCCGTATCGCACCTTTGTCGCCTGGCTCATCGGGCGGGATCGCGCCGCGGCCCAAGCGGCGTGGCGCGAGGTGCTGGCCGGCCTGGAGGCCCCCACTCTGGTGGGTCCGCCGGGCCGGCTGAGTCAGGCGCGACGATCCGCCGCATGGTACGAGGTGCCGGAGGACACCACCCAGGCCGTGAGTGACTTGGCGCGGTCGCGCCATACCACCGTCAACATCGTGTTGCAGGCGGCATGGGCGCAGATGTTGATGCGGTTGACCGGCCAGCATGACGTGGTCTTCGGTACCGCGGTCTCGGGGCGGCCAGCGGAATTGTTCGGCGCTGACTCGATGGTGGGACTGTTGATCAACACGGTCCCGGTGCGAGCACGCATCACCACGGCAACCACCGCCGCCGACCTGCTCGATCAGCTGCAGGACTCCCACAACTGCACGCTGGAGCACCAGCATCTGGCGTTGTCCGAGATCCACCGCCTCACCGACCACGATCAGCTGTTCGACTCCATGTTCATCTACGAGAACTATCCCGTCGACACCGAGGCGTTGACCGGCGACTACGACCTGACCATCACCGAAGTCAACACCAGCGAATCCACCCACTATCCGCTGGCGGTCGCTGCCATACCGGGTTCCCAAATCGGGCTTCGGGTCGAGTACGACGCCGAGGTGTTCGAACTGGCCAGCATCGATGCGTTGTTCGCGCGATTCCAGAAGGTGCTGGAGGCCATGACCGCAGACCCCACCCGTCCGCTGTCGTCGATCGATCTGCTCGACGCCGACGAGCACGCCCGCCTGGACGCGTGGGGCAACCGCGCAGTATTGACACACCTGGCTCCGGCATCCATGTCCATCCCCGAGGTGTTTGCCGCGCATGTAGAGCGGGCCCCGGACGCGCTGGCGCTGACGTGCGAGGGCCGGTCGATGACGTACCGCGAACTCGACGAGGCGGCGAACCGATTGGCGCACCTATTGGCCGACCAGGGTGTGGGTGCCGGTGATGTGGTGGCGCTGCTCCTGCCACGCTCGGCCGAGGCGATCGTGGCGATCCTGGCGGTGCTCAAAGCTGGGGCGGCTTATTTGCCGATCGACCCCGCGGTACCAACGGCCCGGATCGAGTTCATGGTGGCCGATGCCGCGCCGGCCGCGGCAATCACCACCGCAGACCTGCGGGCCCGACTGGGCGGGTCGGACTTGCTGCTCATCGATGTCCACGACACCCGCATTACCCCCCGTCCAGCTACGGGCCTGCCGGCGCCGGCCCCGGACGACATCGCTTACCTCATCTACACCTCGGGCACTACCGGTGTGCCCAAGGGCGTGGCGGTCTCTCACCACAACGCGATCCAGCTACTCGAGGTAGTGGATGGACACTTTCCGACACCGGCCGCATGGGCGCAATGCAAATCCCTGGCTTTCGACGTTTCGGTGTCCGAGATCTTCTTCGCGCTACTGCACGGCGGGCGCGTGGTCGTGGTGCCCGAGTACGTGGTGAGCTCACCGGATCACTTCAAGGCATTGCTCGTCGCCGAACACGTCGAGGTGTTCACCGAAACCCCTTCCGCTCTTGCGGCGCTCTCGCCCGAGGGTTTGGAGTCGCTGGCCGTGATGGTGGCCGGCGAAGCCTGCCCGGCCGAGGTGGTGGAGCGGTGGGCGCCGGGGCGGCTGATGGTGAATGCCTACGGTCCGACCGAGACGTCGATGGGCATAACGATGAGTGCCCCGCTGACGCCGGGGATCGGCGCGGTGCCGATCGGTGCGCCGGTGCTACAAGCGGCGTTGTTTGTTCTGGACGCCTGGCTACGTCCCGTTCCGGCCGGAGTGATAGGGGAGCTGTACGTGGCCGGTGCCGGGGTCTCATATGGGTACCTGAACCGGGCGGGGTTGAGCGCCTCGCGGTTCGTGGCGTGTCCGTTCGCCGGTCCGGGGACTCCCGGAGGGCGCATGTATCGCACCGGGGACCTGGTGTGCTGGGGTTCCGACGGCCAGTTGCGGTACTTCGGTCGCGCCGATGAGCAGGTCAAGATCCGCGGCTATCGCATCGAATTGGGTGATGTCCAAGCGGCATTGGCCGAAATCGACGGGGTGGGCCAGGCGGTGGTAATCGCTCGCGAGGACCGCCCCGGTGACAAGCGTCTAGTCGGTTACGTCACCGGCACCGCCGACCCGGTAACCACTCGAGCCAAGCTGGCCGAGCGGCTGCCGGCCTACATGGTGCCCGCAGCAGTGGTACCGGTGAGAGCGCTGCCGCTGACGCCCAACGGAAAACTTGACAGGCGAGCCTTGCCGACACCCGAATACGTTGTCGCCGAACGTTATCGGCCCCCGGCGAATTCCGTCGAAGAGACCCTGGCCGGCATCTTCGCCCAAATCCTCGGGCTGGACCGCGTGGGCGTCGAGGACTCGTTCTTCGACCTGGGTGGCGATTCATTGTTAGCGATGCGCGTGATCGCCACAATCAACAAGACTTTGGATGCCCACCTCGCGGTGCGGACCATATTGGACGCTCCGTCGGTTCGAAGCCTGAGTAAGCAACTGAGCGGTGATGGCAGCGCGGCGGAACTGCTCCCGATAGAGGTCCTGAAGAAGGGCACGGGCATCCCACTGTGCTGCGTTCATGAAGGTCTCGGCCTTAGTTACGCGTATCGCGTGCTGGGCGACTACCTCGATTGCCCGATCATCGGAATCAACCAGATCCCGGACAACGGCGAAGTCGGCCGCCAATCGGTTCGTGACATGGCAAAGGATTATGCAGATCGACTGCAGGCCGTTTACCCCGTGGGACCTTACAAATTGCTTGGCTGGTCTTTTGGCGGACCTGTGGCTCATGAACTGGCCGTCGAACTTCGCCGGCGCGGCTGTGAAGTCCAGCGGCTGGTAATGCTGGACCCGGTGCTCGGCGATAGCGGTCCCACGAACACCGGTGGGCCCGCCGAGGAGATTCAGGGCGAGAGTCGCATCCTGGACCTCACGTTGCGATCCAACCGTATCGATGTTCCCGAACAAGGGGAGCAGCTCACTTACGAGCTGGCGGAGGAACTGATCCGCCAGCAGGGAAAGACAGTGGAGTTGATTCTCCCGCCCAGACAGATCTTCGAGTTCGTCGTCGAAAATTACAATTCGAACGGATCGCACCTGAGACAACATGTGCCCGATGTGTTCGATGGCGACGCGATCATCTTTTCCGCCCGGCGAGACGTTGGCAACGAGTCGTCAGACCCGCAGAACTGGAACCCTTACGTGGCCGGCGCCATCACGGTGTATCTGGTCGACTGCGGCCATGACGACATGATGGCCAGCGAGTCGCTCACCTTGTACGCGGAACAGCTCAAACAGGCGCTGGATTCGTAATCCGGCTCGAACCGCCGACCGCTTTATTCGTTAGGTGATTTCGCCTATCAGGTTGAACTCGCCCATCGTGCGCGCAGCCAACTCGCGCATGGCGGGTTTCGTGTTCTCGGCGCCCGGCTGGTAAGCGCCGATGCTGATGACGATCCTGTTGTGCAGGCGCCACGACTGCACAGTCATCAGGCCGCCGGTGCACTCGAGCCATCGTTGCGTCAGGTGTTGGAAAGCCAGTCGCCCGGTGACGAACTCGGCGTCGCTGCCATCGAGGCGGCACACCACGGACCCCAGATCACCGAGATTGGAGCACAACACAGGGAGGGCTTCGCTGAGCATCGCGTAGTCCAGTGCACTCAGCCGTTTCAAGACACGTTTCGGAATGAAGGGGATCAGCGAAGCGACTTGCGAGGACTCCTCGGTGGATGTTTCGCGAAGGGTCACCAGCGCCTGCTTGATCGCGGCACGCACGTCATGCAGATCTGTCGTCACCCCCGTCGGATCAACGCTGACACGTGCGAACGACACCGCGTTCGCACGCATGTCACCCTCGGCCCGGGTACTGATGGGCAGTTGCACGGTGACGGTATCGTCACCGGCGCGCCGGCGGCCTACGTGCTCCGCGAACTTCGCCACGAACCCAACAAGCAGCGTCTTACTGGTTCCGCCGAGCGCCTCCGCGCAGCTATCCCAGTCGGCCAGATCGACCAGGACGGTGACGGTCGGCACGACGACAACGGAGTCTGCAATGTTGTTGGTGTCGCGGAGGGTCGGCGGCCGCGATTTCTGTGATTGGCTGGTGTTCTGCCGCTGATTACGGGCCTGTTTTGCCGCCGCCACAAGCGCCCGTCCAACCTCAGGTGCCTGCTGCGCCGTTTGGCGAGCATCCTCAACCAGCGCGCGCAGTCGAGTGCGCGAACGTGGCGGTGGGTAATTGAAATCGTGCGTGATGCCCGAAAGGGCCTCGATACCCGACACGACCAGTCCAAGGCCGTCGAGAAGGTAGTGCGAAATCACCAGGCTTACCGCGGTGGAGCCGTCGGTCAGTGGAAGCACGCCCAGATGCCAACCGGGGCCAGACTCCGGGTCGACGGGGATTTGTGAGCGTTCATCTGCCCAGTCGCCGACCTCGGCGCGCGGGCGGGGACGCTGCGCAATATCGATGTCTTTGGGGCCGCGGTCCAAGACCCACCGATACCGGGCAAACGGCAGCGGCGAACGCTCGATGCGCCTTCCCAACAACCCACGACCGAGATTGTGGTGAAAACGGCTCACTCCGTCGAAATCAAGAGGATGCTCATAAACCCACACGACCTGCATGATTTGCTTCGGCCCGGTGACACGCTGCCCCATGAACAGGGCTTGGTCCACGTAACCGAGGCGATTGTCCAGGCACGCATTACCGTTGAGTGCGCGGGTGCCGACGGAGGCTCGGGCAGGAAGTATCCGCAGTGGCACTGATCAACCTTCCTTTACATGCATGTCAACGTCGCGCGAGCGCACCGTAATTAGCAACCGTTGGCATCCGATGGTTGCTCATCCCGATCCTGCGAGCTTGTCGCACAGCATTCCGGTCAAGCCGCGTATGGTGCCGACGTCGGCGAGATCGGCGGAATTGATGCGTATCCCTGTTTCGGTCTCGAGGCGGGTGCGTAGCTCCAGCGCGCCCAGTGAGTCAAGGCCGTACTCGGCGAGCGGCCGGTCGACATCCACGTTTCGGCGCAGGATCAGGCGAACCTGGTCGGATATCAATCCCAGCAGCCGGGTGGGCCACTCATCGAAGGGCAATCCTTTGAGCTCAGCACGCAATCTGCTGATGCCCCTGGCGGTTTGCCCCGTGCGGCGGAAGGCCTCGAAGAAGGGACTGTGCTGGGCGAAGGCGGTCACTGCGGTGCTCATGACCGCGTAGCCGGTGTAGGCGCGCTCATGCCGCAGCAGCGTTTCGAACGCATAAGCGTCATCGGTGGCAGCAATGGCGATGTCGACATCGTCCGCGGTAGCCGCGTCGGGCTGAGCCGACGGACCCCACGCGATCGCGTTGGCCGGCAAGCCCTTCGACCGCCGCCACAGCGTAAAGGCGTCCAGCCAGCTGTTGGCTGCGGCGCAGGCGCCCTGCCCCGGCAAGCCCACCAGGGCGGCCGCCGAGGAGACCAAGCAGAACCAATCCAACGGCTGGCCCGCGGTGCCACGGTGCAAATTCCATGCGCCGCAGGCCATTGGCGCCCAGCTACGTTCGATGAGCTCGTCGGTGGTATCGGTCAGAGCGGCATCCTCTACCACCGCCGCCGCTTGGACCACCCCGCGTAACGTAAGGCCGGTGGCCGTCGCCGCCATGACCAAGCGTTGTGCCGTGGCTTCCTCGGCGATGTCGCCACACTCCACCACAACGTCCGCGCCGATCGCGCGGATACGCTCAACTTTGCTCAGGGCTTCGGGAGTGGGCTGCGACAGCGAAGACAACACGATGCGTCCGCAGCCCTCCCCTGCATCGGGAGCAGCCATCTTCTCGGCCAAGAACAAACCCAGGCTGCCGAGTCCATCGGTGATGATGTAGGCGCCGTCGTCGCGGAAGACCCGGGCCGCCGCGGGCGGCACCGTCACACGGGTGCGCCCGGTGCGGGGGACATCCAGCACGAGTTTTCCGGTGTGTTCGGCGTCGCTCATCGCCCGAATTGCGTCGGCAGCCTTCTCTATCGGGTAGTGCGTGCTCTGCGGGATCGGCAGCACGCCATCGGCGGTGAGTTGATACACCGTGTTCAACAACGTGCGCAGCCGGTGTGGGTGGCTTTCGGACATAGACGCCAGGTCCACGGCGTAGAACGCGAGGTTGCGCCGTAACGGCGTAAGCCCCAAGCGGATGTCGCCGTAGCTGCCATGTTTGCCGATCTCGATGAATCGGCCACCGTGCGCGAGCAATTCGATCCCCGCGCGCTGGGCGGCGCCGGTGACCGAGTTGAGTACGATGTCGACCCCGTAGCCGTCGGTGTCCCGGCGGATCAGCTCGGCGAATTCGCTGCTGCGTGAGTCATAAACGTGCTCGATCCCGATGTCATGCAGCAGATCTCGGCGCTGCTGGCTACCACCAGTCACGAAGATCTCGGCGCCCGCCGCGCGGGCGATCGCGATCGCTGCCTGCCCGACGCCACCGGTCCCGGAATGAATCAATACCTTGTCGCCGCTGTCGATGTGGGCGAGATCATGCAGTCCGTACCAGGCTGTCGCCGTCGCGGTGGTGACTGCGGCCGCCTGCTCGTCAGAAAGCCCGGCCGGCAGAGTGACCGCCGAGCGCGCATCGCAAGTAAGGAACGAACTCCACGAGCCGGTATGACACAGGCCGCCAACATGATCGCCCACCTTGTGGTCGGCCACTCCCGGCCCGACGGCCGTCACCAGCCCGGTGAAGTCAGTGCCGAGCTGCGTTGGGTGGCCGTCGAATTCGACGGAGGCGAGACGACCGGACGCTGAGAGGACGTCAGCGAAATTGACTCCGGCTGCGATGACCGCAACTTCGATCTGGTTCGGTCCGGGCGTAACCCGTTCGCAGGCAACGAGTTCCATGGATTCCAAAGCGCCGGGTGTGCGGATCTGCAGACGCATCCCGTCGCGCTCGTGGTCAATTACGGTCGTGCGGCGGTCCTCGGGACGCAGCGGACTGGGTGACAACCGCGCGGTATACCAGTCGCCGTTACGCCAGGCGGTTTCGTCTTCCTCGGATCCGCTTTCGAGTTGCCGGGCCAGATGTTCGACTTCGGCGTCGGCGTCCAAGTCGATATGCGTGACACGCAAGTGTAGGTGTTCGGTGCCGACCACCCGGATCAGACCCCTGAGTCCAGCCTGTTCCAGGTTGGGTTCATCACCGGTGAGCACCGTCTGAGCGGCGCGCGTGACGACATACAGGCGAGAGGACTCGCCCGGAATGTCCGGCAATTCGCGGATGATCCGCGCCAGATGTTGCACACACTCGCGACCCATCAACGGATCAACGAAGTCACCGTTGTGCGGTCCCATCAGCACCACTACGCCGGTAAACCCGGTGCCCAGCAGATGTTTCCGAAGCTGTTGGCTGTTCACGGTGTGGTCAGCGTGCGGTGTCCACGACACCGTCGTGCACTGGGAGCCGTGACTTTTCAGGGCGTCGGGCAAATCGGTGGCGAGAACGTCTGCGACGGCGGTGGTGCTGATCAGCAGCCAGCTTCCGGGGTGAGTGTATTCGACGTCGGGCAGCTCTCGCTGCCGCCATTCGACGGTCAACAGCCGCTCGGCCAACACCCGGTCTTTCCTGTCTTTTTCGGAGAGACCGGTCTCCAATCGCAACCCATCTACGGAGAGCAGGACTACCCCGTGCTCGTCGAGCACCTCGAGATCAGCCTCGATCCCGGAACTGTCGGCGTTCGACACGCGGGTGTAGCAGTAGTGGGCGTTGCGCGCCGAAGCGTGGGCTCGTATCCGACGGACACTGTGCGGCAGCACCAACACGTTCCCGCCAACCGCCTGCATGGCCGGATGAGCCGCGACCGATTGAAAACAGGCATCCAGCAAGGCCGGGTGCGCGCTGTAACCATGTTGGTCGGAACGGATTTGCCGGGGGAGCGCGACCTCGGCCAGGACGCTGCCGCCGCCATCGCCGATGTGCACCGCGCCAAGTCCGGTGAACGCCGGACCATACTGCACGCCCCGCTCGTCCAGGCGCTTGCGCACCTCGTCGCCATCCTGGCTGTGCGGGTGCGCGCCAAGAAGCGCGGCAATGTCGTGCGCGGCGAGTTGTCGTTCCTCAGCGGCGTGCAGGACCGCATTGCTCAGCCGGGTTCTCTCGCCGCCCCGGATTGCCTCTACGGTGAACTCGACGGCGCCCGCGAACGACGCCGCCGCCGATGCGCCGATCTCGATCTGCTCATCTAGCGGCAGCGCCCGCTCGAACCGCATATCGCGGACTTCCGAATCCTCGCCCAGCACCGCGTGCGCGGCGGCCAACGCCATCTCGCAGTGGGCCGACGCCGGAAGCGCAGCAACACATTGGATTTGGTGATCCTCCAGCCACGGCTGGGTGGCAGTGCCGACCTCTCCTTGCCAGACATGACGCTCGGGTTCTTCCGGCAAGCGCACGTGCGCACCCAGCAGCGGGTGTGCCGAAACGGTGCATCCGGCGGAGGTGGCGTTGGATTGCTGATCGTCGCGGTGCAACAGCAGCCGGCGGTGTGTCCACGTTGGCAGGGGCGCATCTAGCAGTCGCCCGCCCGGATAGAGCGCCGAGAAATCTATCGCTGCGCCCGCATTGTGCAGATTCGCCAGGAGGCCGCGCAGCCCGTGCGGCCGCGCTTGCTCCCGCCGCATGCCGGCCAGCGCGGCCACCGAGATGCCGAGGCTACGAGCGTTCTGTTCGACATATGGGTCGAGCAGTGAATCCGCTGCTAGCTCGGCGAAGACCCGGTAGCCATCCTGCATTGCGGCCTGGACCGCGGCGGCGAACCGTACCGTGCGCCGCGCGTTGTCCACCCAGTAGCGGGCATCGCACACCGGCAGCTCGCGCGGGTCGAACTGGCTCGCAGAGTAGATGGGCACTTCCGGTGTTGCGGGGGACACCTCAGCCAGCGCCTCCGACAGTTCATCGAGGATGGGTTGGACCACCGGGGTATGCCATGCGACGTCGGTGACCATCTCGCGAGCCATCACCGGCCGTGCTCGCCACGCCTCGACCAGTTCGCGCACCGTCTCAGTGGCCCCGCCGACGATCGTCGACACTGGTGAAGCCACCACGGAGATCACAACATCCCTGATCCCACCGGCCATCAACTCGGAAAGCACTTGCTGCGCGGGCATTTCCACCAGCGCCATCGCACCGGAGCCGGCGACACGCGCCATCAGCCGTGAGCTGCGGCAGACGACACGTACCCCGTCTGCCAGCGACAGTGACCCCGCGACCACTGCCGCCGCGATCTCGCCCAGCGAGTGCCCGATCACCGCGCCAGGTCGCGCTCCGTAGGACTTCAAGGTCGCCGCCAACGCGACCTGCACAGCGAACAGTGTCGGATGCACCCGGTCTACGCCGGCCATCACCTCCGGCGCCCTAATTGCTTCCGTTAGCGAAAATCCCGACTCGTGCGCGATCACTGGCTCGGCCGCCGCGATGACGGCAGCAAACACCGGCTCGTTGGCCAACAGGTCAGCGCCCATGGCTGGCCATGGGGACCCGTGACCGGAGAACACCCACACCGGGCCCCGATCGTCGCGTCCGGCGGCCGGCCGATACGAGGTTTCACCGTCGGCGACTGCGCGCAACCCCGTCACCGCATCGTCGAGGTTGTCGGCGACGACCGTCGTGCGCACGGGCCGGTGTCCACGACGGCGCGCCAGGGTATAAGCCAGATCAGGCAGCGTCACCTCGTCATGTGATTGTACCCAGTCGGCCAATCGACTTGCGGTGCGGCGTAATTCGTTGCCCGAGGTGGACGAAAGCGTCAGGAGTAGCGGTGGCTGGAGGAGCGATGCCGCGCCTTCGACGTCTTCGTTGGATTCGGAAGTCTCCGGAGCCTGCTCCAAGATTGCGTGAGCGTTAGTACCGGAGAACCCGTAGGCCGATACCGCTGCCCGCCGCGGTTGGAGGTCATCGGTCGGCCACGGCGCATTCTTCTGTGGCACAAACAGATTTGTCTCAATTTGCGCGAGCTCATCGGGCAGGCGTGAAAAGCGCAGATTTCCGGGTACCACGCCGTGCCGTAGGGCCAGGACGGCCTTGATCAAGCCCAGCGTTCCCGCAATCGATTGGCTGTGTCCGAAATTGGTTTTCGCCGAGCCGAGCGCGCAGGGGCTGGCAGTGCCGTAAACCTCTGCCAGGCTGGCAAATTCGATCCGATCGCCGACCGGGTCGCCGCTGCCGTGCGCCTCCACCATGCCGACGCTGCCGGCCTCCACGCCGGCCGCTGCCAAGGCCGCCCGGTAGGCGGCTACTTGTGCCGGCCGCGACGGCGTGGTGATGGCCGCAGTTCGGCCGCCGTTGTTCAGGGACGTGCCGCGCACCACGGCCAAGATCCGGTCCCCGTCGCGCAACGCATCCGGTAACCGCTTGAGCAGCATCATCGCGCTGCCTTCGCCGATGGCGAAACCATCAGCCGCGGCGTCGAATGCATGGCAGCGCCCGGTCGCTGACAGCACGCCGCCGGCTGAGCCAGCGGCGTATCTGCGCGGATCCAGGGTCAGCGAAACGCCGCCCGCCAGCGCTAGATCGCATTCGCTGTCGTGCAGGCTGCGGCATGCGAGATGCACAGTGACGAGCCCAGACGAACATGCGGTATCGACTGTTATCGCTTGGCCTCGCAGGTCCATGGCGTACGCGATTCGTCCGGACGCCATGCTGCGGCTGTTACCCAGGAATCCGTGCGTGGCCTCCGGAGATTCGGAATCGGCCGTCACAGAGAGGTAGTCGTCGTGCGACATGCCGACGTAGACGGCAGTCCGCGACCCAGCCAAACCGGCCGGGTCGAGACCCGCGTGTTCCACTGCCTCCCACGACGTTTCCAGCAGCAGGCGATGCTGCGGGTCGATCGCCGTCGCCTCGCGCTCCTCGATCCCGAAGAACTCGGCATCGAACCCCGCGGCGTCGTCGAGGAAGGAGCCCCACTTCGACACCGACCGACCAGGCGCCCCGGCGTCGGGGTCGTAGTATTCCTCGGCGTCCCAGCGGTCGGCCGGGATTTCGGTAATCAGGTCATCGTCGCGCAGCAACGCTTCCCATAACCGTTCCGGTGAGTCGATACCCCCTGGGAGTCGGCATGCCACACCAATGATCGCGACCGGGGTGACACGCCTGGCGGTCTCGCCGGGCAAACAGCGCAATGAGTCCGATCGACGTGCATCATCATCATCATCGATGCCCCGGAATGCAACCATTCCGCCTCCTAACGGGCAGTGCCCACCTGGTCTTGCCCCCACTGCTTGACTCAAGACCCGGCAGATCCCCCGACTACCAGCTCACCATCCACGTCGATTGACCCTTTTCGAGTCGGCGCTTCGGTGCCGCCAGCGGCTCAGATGGCAGGGCGATGGTATTACGCACCCCGCGGGCGAATTTAAAGAGTCGATAAGATCGTTACCTAACCGTGATATTAGCTGGGCTGTGTTCATAGTCAAGGCTGGGAACGGTTGGCGACACCGCGATGAAGTCCGCCGATCGGTTGTCGTCGACGGTGACAGCCAATCCACTAACGCCGAGCGCGACCGATACGTGCGGCGACGATCAGTCCTGCTTAGCCCCTACGCACGCGTCAATAACCGCGGTTTGGCCCACTAACGATCTGGTGGCGCGGCGGCAACGTTTGCGGGATCGCGCTTACCAGCCAGCCACGGGCCTGCCGTGCGGCTCGACAACCGCGTCACGGCGGCGGCCAGGAGTTTGCTCGTACCGCCTTCAAGCCCGGACCGAACCCCGCCCCGGCGCTGCAGGTAACCGCCGGTAATCAGGCCGTCGATCCCATCGCTGATGGGTCATAGCACCACAATTCGCCCGCCTGTGATGACCGTGCTGCGCCACGAGTGATCAGGAAACTTTGTTGGAACCCACCCCTGTGCCTGCGGGCTTCCAGGTATCGTTTGGGGCGGTTTCACTCAATCTCGACTACAGGACTTGGAGAATCACTCGGTGAGCGTCAATCCGTTCGACGATGACAGTGGCAGCTTTTTCGTGTTGGTCAACGACGAGGAGCAGCACAGCTTGTGGCCGACCTTCGCCGATGTTCCGGCTGGTTGGCGCGTGGTTTACGGCGAAGCCGACCGCGCCGCCTGTCTGGACTACATCGAACAGAACTGGCCCGATATACGGCCGAAGAGCCTTCGCGACAGGTTGGCAGCGGGCCGGACTTCTGACAAGTAAGACGGGTGACCTTGACGCTCCGCTCGGGGAAATTTGCTGATGCGAGCGCAAACAGGTCAAAGCGGCCATCAGGTGGCGCCCCCGTAGGAATGTCGTCGACTCCCTCTTACCCGGCGCGTGGCCGAAGTGCATCGGCGACTTCTGCCAGAACTCTGAGCTTCAAGGCCGATCTCGCTTCATGCCAGATTAGTGAACCGCTTTGCGGCGTGATAACGGACGACCGTTAGTCGACCTCGCCAGTCAGCTCGAACTCAGCCAATGTGCGCGCGGCGAGCTCGCGTAAAGCGGACTTTGTGTTTGTCGCGCCCGGCTGGTAGGCCTCGATGGTGATGCCAATCTTGGCGCCGATGCGCCAAGACTGGAGCATCATTTGGCCGCCGGTTCGTTCGAGCAACTGGCGCGTTAAGCGTTGCCCACTCACTCGTATCAGATGCAGGCTGTTGAGGGTCGCGTCGATGATGGCATACTCGACCTCCGTCCTGGCCAGGGCGTATACCAAGAAGCCAAGGTCGCCCAGATTGGAACAAAACACCGGGTGATTCGGGTCGGCGCCCATCGCACTGCCAATCCGTTTCAGTACCCGCTGTGGCGCGAACGGGACTAACCAGAGGAGCTGCACTGACTCATCTGGTGTCTCCCGCAGAGTGTCCAGTGCCTGCTTGACCGCGGCGCGCACGTCGCCCAGATTCGTCGTCACCGGTGTCGGGTCGACGCTGAATTGAGCAAACGACACCGCGATCGCACGCGTGTCACTTTCTGTACGGGCGCTAATAGGGAGTTGGAGGGTGACAGCACCATCACCGACACGTCGGCGTCCCATGCGCTCGCCGAGTTTCGCACCGAATCCTGCTAGCAGCGTCCTACCCGTTCCGCCCAGAGCCTTCGCACGCGCATCCCATTCATCCGCATCAATGTGCATTGTGATAACCGGCATGACGACACTTTCATCGCCATCGCCATGGTCTACGGCGACTGGGCGCGGCTCCGTTGACGAGGCACCATCGTGCCGGCGACGACGGGCCAGTTTTGCCGCGACGCCCAGAGCGCGGCCAACTTCGCGCGCGTCCCGCGACGCTTCACGAACGTCCTGCGTCACAGCGCGTAGCCGAGTGCGTGAACCTGGCTGTGGATAGCCGAGGTCGAGCGTTTTGCCCAGGAGCGCATCAATTATCGTGACAGCCAGCCCGAAGCCGTCGATGAGATAGTGCGAAACCACCAAGCTGACCGCCGTTGAGCCGTCGGTGAGCGGGAGGACGCCGATATGCCAGCCCGGCCCCAATTCCGGATCAGTGGGCAACTGTGAGCGTTCATCGGCCCAGTCGCTGAGTTCAGCACGTGGCCGCGGGCAGTCAGCGATATCGATCTCCGACGCCACGTGACTGGACACCCACCGATATCGCCCGAACGACGAACGCTCGACGCGCCGCCCCAACAACCCATAGCCAAGAGCTTGGTTAAACCGTTTGACCCCATTGATGTCGATAGCCTGCTCATAAATGAACACGACTTGGATGATGACGTTGCGGCCGTTGGCGGTATGTTCCGCGAACATGGCGTGGTCCATGAATGCGAGCCGATTATTCGGCAGCGCATCACGTTTCGACGCGCGACGCTCGAAGGATGCTCGTAGGGGGCGGACCGGGCCAGGCACTGATCAGCCTCCAACGAGACTTGTCGAGTGGCCCGCCACATCCTTCAGGACGCGCACCTCGTCATGGAAACCAACGCCCTGGACGGCGTAGATGCTAATAGGGTCAATACAATCCATCAGATGAGATTAGCCGATCTGCTTTGAGCGCAAGGCTGTCCGCCGGCATGAATGTCCCCGAGCCAGCGTGGCTAACCCCCCGAGTGTTGCGGCCGCGTTTTGGTGGTAGACACTTCCACCTGCTTGCGGTGCGTTGGGCTGGCTGATCGGCGAACGCGGGTTTCCGGATGCTCATGCGAAACGTCCTGGACAGGAACAACCCTGCAACGGCCCAGGCCACGCAAAGGTTCAGGTTCCCCGTTGCTCGTTCTTTCCGCTGTTACACAGGGCAGTACTCCAAAGTGGCTGTGTTGCACGACATTATGGATTTCGGATCTGCACGTTCCCGCGCTGACACGGGTAATCCGAACCCTCTGGGAACCAATATCACGAGACCGTAGGGTGACCGCCGGCCACTTCAGGGCCAGAATGCTGCCGTACAGTGGCCGATCTCGTCGCCGCCAGCTGAGGCGCTGCTCGTGCCCGTCCGGCGTGGCCGGCAGCGAAACACGCGCTGGCTTTTTGACGTGGCCAGGTAGCCGACGAGGACGGTGCCCCATCCGCAGCGCGCGATAACGGCAATTAACGGGTGGCGTACAGTCGCGCGTCGATCGCCACACGCTAGACCACGGCCACTAACGAGTCGATCGGGTGAACGCCCCGTTGTGATGCCGCCGCCGCTTTCGCGAGGCCTGACACGATGCCTCCGGGCCATGCCGGGCGAGTGATTTAGAAAACGTCTCGTCTTCCTGCCGACGCCGCATCGGAGCATCGCGCGTGTCGTGCCACCTCCGCCGTTAACGTCGGCCAGCAATCGCGCCACTAAGGCGCCGCGCCGGGCCCTAGCGGTTCGCCGGATTGGGTCACGACTATAGTCGCATCAAGATGACTGGCACACGGTTCTGGATTCGGTTCGTACTTCGGTTCCTTCTCGATGTCTTCACCCACCCGGTAGCGTCGGCACCAATGTTTAGGCGGGGGATTGCTCAGCTGTGGCGCTATCCTTATCGCGGCCGACGCAGAATGCTTAGGGCGCTGGGACCAGATCTTGCTTCAATGACTCTGTGGCCGGCTATCGATACCGAGCTGCAAGGTGAGATGGCGGAGATATTCAATCGCACTCCGAGAATCCAGAAATTGGCGCACTACTTGCGGATTTATGAGTCATTAGTTGACCGAACTACGCCGATTCGGATGCTACAGGTCGGTAGCTTCCATGGAGGATCGCTGCAGATGTGGCAAGAATACCTTCACCCCAACTCACTTATCGTCGGTATTGATAATTATACAAAGCTTTTAAAAGTTGCTGACTCGGGAGACGTTCGCGTCCGGCTCATTGGTCAGGAAAATGGTTCTTTCCTTAGGAAAGTCGCCACGGAGTTCGGCCCGTTCGATATCGTTTTGGATGACGGTAGTCAGACTAGCTCTCATATGGCGGACTCATTCCGATGCCTGTTCGCGGATGCGTTGAGCAACGGGGGCGTTTACGTGATCGAAAACGTGGGTCGCGACTACTGGCGGCCCCACCGCGACAGCCGCCTTTCATTCATTGATTTCGTGAGGGCATTGATCGATGCGATGCACGGCCATTACCAGGTCACCTCCTGCGAAACAAACTTCCGGGTTGGTCACTCGGACCGCATCCAAGAGCTTGCCGTGCCTGCAATCACTCCGTTATTGGGTAGTATCGAGATACACGACTCCATGGTTATCGTGCGCCGTTCCAATCGGAATCCAGCGTGCAGCATCTACCGGCCCTGAGCGCCAGCAGGATACTGACAGGCCATATTGACGCACGTTCAACTGCTGCTGGCCTCGCGTATAGGTTTGGGCCATCCAGTTTCTTTGGAACCCATGCTGTCGACCTAATAATCGTTAACGGCTGCTAAATGAAAGTATTGAAAGCACCCAGACCATAGCGGCGACAATGAGTGTCATGGTTGATATACTCGAGGGGCCGCAAATTCAGAATGAGACTACAAATCGGATGACGGGGCCGCCGGCTCAACAACGCTTTGACTAAACGTCAAAAGGTATGCCTCAGCCTGCCAGTAAGTCGGGCTTTGCGGTTGCCGTGAATACGCGATGTTCGCTGCGATAGTCGAGTAATTCGAGATCTTGGTATCGGTAATTGAGCGCCGCTGCTGCGGATCATGCCGTCGCGCACGTGCTATTAGAGAGACCTCAGCGAGCTGATAGTGGTCCACATCGAGGCTTCCCGGTCGGCTGCCACGGCGACGGGGAATGCGCAGCAAAAGGGTGCAGCACAGCTACATCCATAATTTTGGCCGCATGGTGCGTAAACAGCCGACAAGCTAGTCGGATCGTCGCGCCCCGGCAAACGCGACTCGAGGGCAGTCGCGCCGCAGCGATCGCGGCATTCCGGCAGGGTGGCCAGTACACATTGACCACATCGATGGCCGAGGACCCCCAGCCGCCGGGCGCCGGACGCCGTCAGGGATTCTTAAATAAGGAAGTCTCGACCGTTCCAGAAGATTGCCGCCGAGCATGGGTTAGACTGCCAGCATGGCGAACGATTCGGTTCCCGAGACTTGCCTTGGCGCCGTTAACGGCGAAAGAACTCCCGTACGACCGAAAGAAAATTACAAGTGGCAGCAGTAGACACTCATAGGTTAGCTGAGCGAGGATTTGCGGGCGCAGCACCCACGATTCATAGGTTCTGCGTTACTCATAAAAAGCCCGTATTGCCCGAGAGTTGGTACGACGATTGCATCTCCCTTGGAGATTTTCAGCCTGATTCTGCTACCCACGTAAGACAGCTTGATCAGTTTTGGCATGATGCCAGACCTATTGCATATGGCGCCGCAGGATCGAATGTTTTGCCGGTTGCAATCGATAGATTCTGCAGCGCAGCTAAGCTTATCGAAATTTCTACCTATAGGAAAAGAATCCTTCCAATTTCATTGGGGATTGAGTGCCCGTTGTATCAACGGGCGTTGAGCCTCGAGAACTTTGAAAGGGAAGCCGAACTATCCGCATTCGTGCCTAGGGCTGACAATGAATTCCTGGTGGCACAACCTCTATATATCGAAGACTCGATAATCGGACAGTATGCGGCATGTCACCACCGCAAAGATTTACTTGATTATACATCATTAGCAATTGAGACCGGTGTGCTGGATCCAAATTCAGCATCCGAATTCTTGGCGACAAAGCACTTTATTCCCGGCGGCATTGAACTTGGGATTTACCCGAAGTCGTGGGCGGTGCAAACGTTGACAAAAATTGAAGTTGTGGGCAGGCAGTTTTTGGTTCGATATGGCAGTCGCATTAAAAAGTATGACGATTACCAGATAAGGGCGATCAGCTTTCTTTCTGAGAGGCTAGGCTCTTTCTTTTTGGTTCGTCATCTGATGGAAAAGTACTCAAATAACATTCCGGAGGGTATATTTGGGTATATGACCATCATAGCCGATGAAGAATCGAGTTACTTCGTCGGCGTAACTGACCCGTCGGGTTCCTAATCGAATTAATACGCACCTCGAACATAGGCGAGTCAAATGAAAGCTGTTATATTGGCCGGTGGCGCAGGCACTCGTCTCAGAGAGGAAACCGTCGTTCGCCCGAAACCGATGGTGGAGATAGGCGGGCGGCCAATCCTGTGGCACATCATGAAGCTCTACTCGCACCACGGCATCAATGACTTCGTGGTCTGCTGCGGCTACAAGGGCTACGTCATCAAGGAATATTTCGCCAATTATTTCCTGCACATGTCTGATGTGACTTTCGATATGTCGGTTAATAAGATGGAAGTGCATGTGCGCCACGCAGAACCTTGGCGGGTGACGCTGGTGGATACCGGTGAAAACACCATGACGGGCGGGCGCCTCAAGCGCGTGGCGGACTACATCAAGGACGATGACGCTTTCTGCTTCACCTACGGTGATGGGCTCAGCGACGTCAACATTAGCGCGAGCATCGAATTCCACTGCCAGCACCGGCGTCACGCCACGGTTACCGCAGTGCTTCCTCCGGGACGTTATGGAGCCATCGAGTGCGCAGGCGATCGGGTCACGCGCTTTGTTGAGAAACCACGTGGCGATGGCGGCCTCATCAATGGTGGTTTCTTCATCTTGACGCCGGGAGTGCTCGATTACATTGATGGCGACGAGACTACTTGGGAAGGCGCGCCGTTGCGTCGTCTCGCTGCCGACGGCGAAATGATGGCCTTCGAACATTCGGGCTTTTGGCAACCCATGGACACACTTCGAGACAGGAACCTGCTCGAAGAACTGTGGAGCAGCGGCGAAGCGCCGTGGAAATGCTGGCGTTGAACGCTTTGGGAATTGCTCATCACGAGCGTCGGATCAGCATCTCTGGCCAGAGGGGCTACGAAGGCCGATGGTTATACCCGTGGCTGGATGCGCTCGGTTTCGCGGGCTCGCAGAAACACCATCCGAACCAAGCCACCAGGGCTCATCACAGGTAGCCGAAGGATCACATCGATATCCATGATGAGGCATCAGCCCGCGAGAATCTTGAAAAAGCAATGGACCAGGCGGTCGACCCGTATCGCCAATGGCTCATATTCGGTGCATTGTCGAATGCCGATCAGCAGGGCTCTTACGACAGCGACGCAGTCAGACCAAACCTAAGGGCAACGACATGAAGATCCTTGACACTCCGATAGCTGACTTGAGTCTCGTGCAGTCCGTGCCCCACCGCGATCTTCGGGGCGCGTTTCTTCGCCTATTTTGCGCTCAAGAACTTCACCCCATCCTCAACCACCGCCAAATCGCACAGATCAATCACTCGAAGACCAGCAACGCCGGCGCGGTACGAGGCATGCATTTTCAACACGCACCGCATGCGGAAATGAAACTGGTCCGCTGCCTTCACGGACGAGTTTGGGACGTGGCGGTCGACGTGCGGGCAGGATCTCCTACGTTCCTTCAGTGGCACGCCGAGCAGCTCGCGCAAGACGACGCGAAGATGCTCGTGATCCCGGAAGGCTTCGCCCACGGCTTTCAGGCCCTAGAACCCGACAGCGAGATGTTATACCTGCACACGGCCTTCTACCATCCTCCTTCTGAGAGCGGCCTGCGATACGACGATCCGCGCCTCGGCATTCCGTGGCCCTTGCCGCCACAGGACCTTTCGCCTCGAGATCTCTCGCATCCGTTACTAGACGCAGATTTCACAGGAGTCGCGATATGAAATGCCGGCACTGCAGCGCGCCCGTGCAGCAGAGTTTTGTGGACCTCGGCTTTGCACCGCCCTCAAATGCCTATCTGCATGCTGAGGATCTGTCTGTTCCGGAGGTGCACTACCCCCTGCGGGTCAACGTGTGCGACCGGTGTTGGTTGGTGCAGACGGAGGATTATGCCCGCGCCGAGGACCTGTTCAGCAACGACTACGCATACTTCTCCAGCACCTCGAGCAGCTGGCTCGATCACGCGGCCGGCTATGTTCGCATGATCATCGATCGACTGCAATTGGGGCCCGAGAGCTTCGTGATCGAAGTGGCTTCCAACGATGGCTACCTATTGAAGAATTTTGTCGCAGCAGGCATTCCATGCCTGGGCATTGAGCCGACTGCGAGCACTGCCGCGGCGGCGGAGGCGCTGGGGATCGCGGTCAGGCGAGAATTCTTCGGCGCAGAGTTAGGGCGTCGACTGGCAAGTGGGGGGGAGGCGGCGGACTTGATTCTGGGCAACAATGTCTATGCCCACGTGCCCGACATCAACGACTTCACTGCTGGATTGGCTGCCGCGCTAAAGCCCGAGGGCGCGGTGACGCTGGAATTCCCTCATTTAATGCCGTTGGTCGAGCAGACGCAGTTCGACACCATCTACCATGAGCACTTTTCGTACTTTTCGCTCACGACTGTGGCGCACATCTTTGCCGAGGCGGGATTGCGGCTGTGGGACGTGGAGGAGTTGCCAACCCACGGGGGCAGCTTGCGAGTTTACGGCTGCCGTACTGAGGCAGCGATCGCGACTTCGATGCGCGTGCAATCGATGCTGACGCGAGAACAGCATTTTGGGGTGGCGCGGCGCGAGACCTATACCGAGTTTCAGAAGAGGGCTGACCGCGTGAAGGACGATCTTCTGGCCTTTCTCATCGAACAGAAGCGTGCCGGTCGGCGCGTGGCGGCCTACGGTGCCGCGGCGAAAGGTAACACCTTGTTGAACTACGCAGGTGTCAGGCCCGACTTGCTGCCCTACGTCTGTGATGCCGCGCTGTCCAAGCAGGGAAAGTTCATGCCAGGAAGCCACATTCCGATCCGCTCGCCTGAGGCGCTGCGCGAGAGTCCACCAGACTACGTGGTCATCTTGCCCTGGAATATTGCGGATGAGGTGCGAACCCAGTTGGCCGATCTCGGCCAAAGCGGAACTCGTTTCGTGACGGCCGTACCTGAATTGAGTGTGCTGTAAGCCCTGCGTCGCTTGCACCGACCGTCAATCGCCGCTTGCGGTGCTAGTCCACACGATTAGATCATTACAGCGGCACCCATCGTTGACTGGGCGACAGCTACTCGTTTCGGTTCGTGTCTAGCTATAGTTGGCGCGTTGATCGAAGACTGGCAAAAACCCGACGTCCCACCCGCCGCGAGCAGTGTGCTGTGCGCTTGAGCCGCGACTCAGCGGGCCTCCGTCGACTGCTTGTCGCGCGACTTCCGATTCGTAAAGCCTGATGGACGTCAGGTCCCCCTGCGCAGATACCCGTCAGGCGCCGCTGTGATTAACAGCTTGTGCTGGATGCTCTTATCGATTCCAAAATCCGGGTGCGCTTTGAGGTACTCCTGCACAGCGGTCTTCGGGCTGTTGCCGGGGCCCCATGGGCGGTCGAGAAACATGTCGGAGGGCATATCCTCCACGATGGTGTCGAAAACAACGCAGTAACTTCCCGCCGAGGTCAGCGACGCGTAAGTCTCCAGTTCGGCCACCACATGGTCGTGGGTGTGGTTGCTGTCTAGACAGACAAGAACTCGCTGGAATCCGGCTGCGATTTCGCGCACCTGCGCCACCACCTCGGGTGCGATGCTGGAGCCCTCGATCATCTGAATGCGTGAAGCCATCGGATGCGCCTCGATGGCCGCACGGTTGTGAGCGCGTATATCAATGTCTATACCCAGCACTTTGCGATTGGACTGGGCCGGGTCGAGTATGGCGTCGGCGTCGATCGCGTCAGCCAAATCGAGTAGCGCCAGCATGGACGCGCTGAAAATCAGCGATCCCCCATGGGCGATGCCGGTCTCGATGATCAGGTCAGGGCGGACGCGCCAGATCAACTCCTGCATTGCGACCAAGTCCTGGGGATACTGAATGACCGGTCGCGACATCCAAGTGAAGTTGTACGAATATTGCGATACCAGAGAGTTTTCCATGAACTGGGCGGCCTGCCCGTTGAGCCGGTGATCGCTGGACATAGCGTCGATCCGGTCTATTACTTCTGCTTCGAAATCACTCATGCTCTGCTCCAATCAAGTTGAATCGGTCTCTCGTTGTCTTGCGGACCCCGTATCCCCGAGGCCCTTTCGCTGGCACCGTCACGCCATCGCGAAAGTAGCGACGAGGACCTTAGGATTGTGGCCACGTGGGTGGGTCAAAGCCGGCGATCGAGCAGCCGTACCGGGGCGCCCTTCAACAATTATGCCTTGCCGCAACCAACTTCGACTAGCCCGTCAATGCCAAGGTGGCGGTCGCCGATTGTGGCGACTTGTCTCAGGTGACTCTTGAACAACGGGCTATGTGCCCGCTCATTCTGACCCGCGAGGTCAGTTGTCATCGATTCGTCAGGCCGACTTGTCGACGAGGCCGCTGATCTTGCCCTGAACCAGGCGAATGTCATCGCAGGGACTGGCGCGCGCCTCCTCGGCAGTGTCATACCTCCGGTTCTGGAGGATCGAAAGGTGACGTTAGTATCGTCGCCAGTCATTGCAAATCTGTCCGCACACCCACGAGCCGCGGGGGATCGAATCTATTCTCGGGCCTCGCCCCAAAACGCAGAAGTTCACGCCGGCCGTACTCGTCGGCAATACGTTCGGCGAGTTGTCGAACGGTCACCGCTTTTCCTGAGCAGACGTTCACCGCGCCTTCATGGTCCCCCACCGCGACGTCCGCGATCATTCGAGCAGCGTCTTTCACATCGAGAAAGTCACGAACCTGATCGCCTTGCGAGAGGAGGACTTCTTTCCCCGCCTCCAGTTGCTTGCGAATGTACGGCACAAGACGTCGCTCATCTTCGCCTTCCCCGTACAAGTAGAAAATCCGACACCAGGCAAAGCTGACACCTTTTGTGTCAAAGAAATTGCCGAGCACCTGAAACGCCGAGGCCTTACACGCCGCGTATAGCGTTTTGGGCGCCAACGACGTAGCGGTCGTCATTAGGCCCGCGGAAGCGTCGTACTCCGCGCACGTTCCTAAACCAACGAATCGCCTGCCCCCTACTGCCGAGAATACGGAGGCCAGGTTGATGGTGCCGGTGAGACACGTAAGGTTTAAAGGCGACGTAAGGTATTCACCTGGCGCCACATGCCAAGCCGCATGTATCAAGCTTTCCGACCCTTCGAGGAATTTTTCCAAACGGTCGTTGGCCGCTGTGAACAAGTCGGGTGTCTGCACCACCTTGACTTCTCCCCGTGCGGGAATATCTTCCAAACGGGACGGATCGCGAACAAGCACCTGCACCGAGCAGTCCCGCTCCAAGAGCTTCCGCAGAATTTGCCTTCCGACGAATCCCGTTGCCCCAGTCAGAGTAACGGTCATCGGAAGCTGAACTCCGACGAAATCCAGAGGAGGATCCGCCGGGAAGGGACGACGCTTGCGTCGACTCTCACCCTCTTCTCCAACGAAGCTCCTCATCGAGAAATCCGGCGGCCATCAGATCCTGCAGTCTGCTTAGTCGGATTCTGCTCGAAGACCTGAAACCTGGGCCAAGCCCGGGTATTTCAGCAAGGTTGGCTGCAAGCTCTTCGATAGCGTCTTCAAGCGTGACATTGGGCTGATGGTTTGGAGCAACTTGTCGCCACAGGGAAAAATCCACGCGATAACTCCGAGTGTCTGGACCGGCATCCGAATTGACGGAGACGGAAACGTTGCCTAGGACGGAGGCTACGGCATCAGCGAGGTCCCTGATGCGGAAGTTCCAGTCGCTGCGGCCTACGTTCGACACTAAATATGTTGCGAGTGACTGCCTGTCCGGGCTCAGGGCCCATTCGATGGCGAGCGCCATATCTCTGACGTGTATCAAGGGTCGCCAGGGCGAGCCATCCGAGAGGACGACTATGCGGCCCACTGTCATCGCTGAAGCAACAAAGTCATTGAGCACCAAGTCAAGTCGAACGCGAGGGCTCCATCCACAGGCCGTGGCGAAGCGCAGACTTGTAACGCGGAAGTTTGGCGCCGCCAGAGATTGAAGAGCAATTTCCGCTGCAACCTTGGACCGCGCGTACTCGGTTAGTGGATCAAGTTGACTTACCTCCGTACGGTCGTTATTTCCACGACCGTAGACACTGGCACTCGAGGCAAGCACAAACTCCTGGGTCCCCTGCTGGCGCGCTAGCGAGGCTAGCCGGACGGCCTCATGGTGATTGACTTGACGCGTCAAGCCTCCGAAGCGATCTCCCATGGGGTCATTCGAGATTGCCGCGAGGTACACGACGGACTCGTAACCCTCGATGTCCGCTGCCGTCAGGTCGCGAACGTCCTTGAACTGGAAGCTGTCGTACAGCAGCTCGGGCAGCGGCCCCGCTCCGTCACACTGATCTGCGAACCATCCAGCATCAATGCCGTGAATGGATATGCTCGGTGACGAGCATTTGAGTCTGCTGACCACCTCGGGCCCCACGTAGCCCGCGCCGCCAATGACGAGTATTCGCTTCACTTTGCACCCTAATTTCGAAAGATTTTACCGCCTGCATTAAACAAGACGCTGACGCGGATCTTTATGGCGGTACGACGCCGCCGCACCGGGCATGGTTTTCACTGGATCACGCAGCATGGTGCTGGTGGTCTGTGGTTTGCGGCATGCCCCTAAGTGTCGAAACCCTTGTTTTGCCATGTAGCAATCGAGCTATAGTTCGTCGGCGTCGAGAGCTTTCTTGAGTTCCTGCGCGTGCGCCACTTGCTGCGCGGTGTAGCCGATGAACAGCGCCACAATACCGACTAAGCCGACCAATCCGGCCAGCCACAGCATTCCGTAGCTGTAACCCCGGTCCAAAGCGTGCAACTGTGCTGGGTTCATGGACTTCACCGGCCCAGTGGTGCCGCCGAGTTGCAGCGCTCGCGACATGATGACAATTTGGGTTATGCCAAGTACGACCGGCGCGCCCAAGCTCTGCAGCATCATCGCGATCGCGGTTGTGGGCCCGATCCGGTCGACCCCGACGCTGGCGATCACGGATAGCGAGAGCGGGACGGTGACCATGCCTATACCGATAGCGGCGAGGACGAGCGCGACCAGCAGATTCGGGAAGTACGGGATACCGCGGTGGAGCGTCGAGCCGTAGAGCACCGCGACCAGCACCGGGATGCCGCCGACAATCACCACAACCCGCGGCGATAATCGCGTTACCAACCGCGATGAGACGACTGCGCCGACGGTCACAGCAATGGCGAACGGGATGAAGCCGACGCCTACGGCCAGACCGGTGTAGCCCATGATCGTCTGGGTGTACAAGGCGACCACTACGGTCAGAGCGAATAGCACTCCACCGGCAAGAAACAGCGCCGCGAACGTAGCCAGCCGGTTGCGGTCGGCGAACAAATCAAACGGCACAATGGGGTTCTCAGCGGTGCGCTCGACAACGACGAAAGCCACGAAACTAGCAAGTACTACCAAAGCCGAACCGAGCGTCGGGGCAGACGTCCAGCCCTTCCCTGGTGCCATCGAGAATCCGAAAACTGCGGCGGTACACATCAGGGTGGCCAGCACAGCTCCGGTGACATCGAGCTTCATGCGCTCCCTCTGCGTTTCCCGAAGCACCGTCCGGGCCAGGTATAGCACTAGTAGCCCGATGGGCACATTGACCAAAAACGCCAGCCGCCATGACACTTGGGTGAGCGCCCCGCCCACCGCCAGGCTTGACACCGCGCTGACACCGCCCATTACGCCCAACCCCGCCGTGGCGGCGTTGCGTGCCGGTCCCTTCGGGAAGGTGGTTGCCACCAAGGCAAAAGCGGTCGGCGAGGCGAACGCGCCGGCCACGCCCTGTAGACCCCGCGCCAACACGAGCGTGTTCCCATCCCTGGCTATGCCGCACACCGCCGAGGCGATGGTGAACAGCACGACACCGGTTAGAAATATGCGTTTGCGCCCGAAGGTGTCCCCCAGACGACCCCCCAGCAGTAACAGACCGCCAAAAGTCAGCACGTATGCGGTGATCACCCAGCTCAGCCCAGCGTCAGACAGGCCGAGATCGTTCTGGATCTTGGGGAGCGCTACGGTGGCGATGGCGCCATCCATCATAACCATCAGCTGCATGCCGCCAAGAGCGATAACCGCGGCGATAGTAAACCGGCGAGATGGCAACTCTGTCGGGAAGTCCTCGCTCATAGGGCCTCGCGTAGTCGGATTTACGGGTGTCGGCTTCGCCATAGCGGGCTACGCTAGCAGCACCTTAAGAGGCGTTTTCCGTGAACCGGTTAGTTGGGCAAAACTTCTGGTTCTCAGGGTGATGGCGCGGGGGTTGGGTTATGCTGCCGGGCTGGTGGACGGGGCGCCCGTTTCATTCACAACAGGGGCTCGACGGGTGAAAGGCGAAGATTTGCAGTGAAGTTTGTGCTGGCCAGCTACGGAACTCGTGGTGATGTCGAGCCGTGCGCTGTCATCGCCCATGAGCTGGTACGCCGCGGGCACGACGTACGCATTGCGGTTGCTCCCGATCTGGTGGGTTTCGTCGAGTCGGTCGGGCTTTGCGCCGTCGCGTGCGGACCGGAGGCGCGGACGTGGCAGGACCTGCACCGTGACTTCTTGACGCATCTATTCCGCAGGTTCTGGAAGGTCGAGGATCTGATCAGGTTGGGGCGCGAAGATTGGGAGCGGTTGACCCAGTGTTGGACGGAGATTAGCGCCACCCTAATGTCGCTGGCGGATGGGGCCGACTTGCTGCTTACGCTCGTGATTGGGGAGCAGTGTGCTGCCAATGTCGCCGAATATTACGGCATACCATTGGCCACCCTGCATCTGCATCCGATACGGCCCAACGGCCAGTCGGCTCCGGTTGTCCCGGCGCGGCTGATGCGCTCTGCAATGACGATGTTCGAGTGGCTGGATTGGTCCTTGACGAAGAAGCTTGAGGGCGCACAACGCCAAGGACTCGGCCTACCTAAGGCAACGGCGCCATCGGCGCGGCGGATCAGGCAGGGGGGATCGCTGGAAATCCAAGCCTATGACGAGGTTTGCTTTCCCGGGCTGGCAACCGAATGGGCGCAATGGAACGGCCAACGCCCCTTTGTTGGCGCGCTGACGATGGAGTTGCCCACAGATGCTGATCGTGAAGTCGCCTCGTGGATTGCTGCTGGAACACCCCCGATTTTCTTCGGATTTGGCAGCACGCTTGTCAAATCTCCCGCCGACACAATCGCCATGATCAGCGCGGCGTGCTCGCAGCTGGGCGAGCGTGCGCTAGTTTGCTCCGCCGAGAGCGACTTCAGCGATGCCGCCGAATCCGAGCACGTCAAAGTGATAAGCACAATGAATTACGCCGCCGCCTTCCCGGCTTGTCGCGCGGTCGTCCATCATGGCGGCGCGGGCACCACCGCAATAGGACTGCGCGCCGGAATTCCAACCTTGATCCTTCCGACTTTCCTCGATCAGACGATTTGGGGGACTCAGGTTAAGCGACTGAATGTTGGCACGGCTCGACGCTTTTCCAGCACTACCGAGGAATCGCTGATCGCCGACCTGCGCACCATTCTTGACGCTCAATACCTCGCTCGAGCCCGTGAATTCGCCAGTAGGATGACCAAACCCGCTGACAGCGTTGTAGCGGCCGCTAGTTGTATAGAGAATTTCGCCCGCTCACGGGGCCTGGTGTAACTGCGGACGGCGTGCCCTCGATCTCACTGCGCCGGCGGGCTTTAGCAGGACTATGGTGATCCCCGAATAGAGCGTGCTCGCTGCAGCCCGTGGAGCAGTCAATGAGGCTTGCTGCCGAGAAGTGCAGGCTACCGGACAAGAGCAATGCCATCCGGGTGCACCGGACTTGTGATGCAATTCATGGTCACCAGATCATCCGTGCCGTGCTGTATATGGCCGCTCGGTATATATCGATCGAGGTCGACGCTTACCACCTTGCCGATTCGAATTCGCCAGGATCTACCGGTGCAGGGGTTGGACGGCGTCAGCCGTGTCAAGCTGTGTCAGCATAACGAAGCAAGAAAACAGGTTCGCCGTGGATGGATGTCGATTCCGATGACGTCTTGATCGAAGGCGCCATAGGCGAAGTTGAACATGCAATGCACCAGCAGCGAGCCCAGCGTAGGTAAAAGCGCCGCCTGAACTCGTTGATTGCTCGGCCGCCCGCAGTCCGGTTCAGTGCCCCTCATCGAGTCAGTCATATTCCACTCCGATGAGCTTGAATCGATCTCTCGTCATCGTCCGAATCTCCTCCGTATAAATGGAGTTCATCACGTAGATGTCGGAACCCGGCGCGAGCTTCGCCATCCCCTCTTCTGGGGACATCACCGGGACTCCGGTGGCCGGCACAAATTTGTTCCACTTAGCCGGGTTGATGTCGATCAGGACATCCACCGGATTGCCGCAGCGTTCCCGCAGGAGCGAATAAATGACGCCTTTGGACGATGCACCCCATACGGCATGCACTCCTCCCACCCGGTCAGATGGGGCCAAGGTCGCCGTTGCCAGAAAATCTTCCGGAAAGTCCACACGATCCGCCACCGTCGACAAAGGTGGTCGCAAGGTGGCGAGGTCAGCAACAACATAGAGGCACTGGCCACCAAACAAATACCCGCTCTCCACCACCCGGCCGAACATCCGGGAAAAATCTTCAAGCCGGAAGTAGGTCACGTACTCGTAAAAAATGTTGTACCAAGCTCTTGCACGCAGGATTCGCTCGAAAGACTCAACCTCGATGTAAATCAGGCCGCCGTCATTGGCGTCGCGCAGGCCTTCAAGGAAACCGACAGGGTTCTGAACATGAGGGAGCACACCTCGCAATACAATTCCCCCTCTGGCCGACACCGTCACACCGTCACCAAAGTAGCGACGCTCTACAGCGGGGTTATTGCCATCATAGGTGGTATCGAAGCCGGTGATTGAACAGCCGCGCGACTGCAGCAACTCAAGAAAATAGGCTTTGCCGCAACCCACCTCAACCAATCCATCCGTGCCCAAGTTGCGCTCGACGATAGAGGCGACTTCTTCCAGGTGACGCTTGTATACGGGACTGTGCGCCTGCTCGTTCTCGTAGGCAGCGTCGTAGGTCATCAATTCTTGCCGGAAGGCCGCGTTGTAGACGAGGCCGCTAATATCATCCTGGACCAAACGAATATCGCCCCGGGGACAAGCGCGCGCCTCCTCGGCAGATTCGTACATGCGGTTCTGAAAGATCGGAAAATCCGACTGCTCATAAAGCTGTGCCACGCCGCTCATCGCATGCCCTTCCAAAAGCTGACGACCCCCGGAGATTGAAGGGGTTCCGGACCAATAAAATACGCATCAAAATGCGTCGACCACGCACCGCCGCCGTGTTCGGTGGACGGAGTAAGGTGCCAGCTGCGGCGGGAGCAGCTGCCCCTTCCTTACCATGCTTTATAAGAATTGGGAGAACTGTGTAGCTTGCGTTATGCACTGTAAAGCTCTCGGATAACCTGCGCGACTCGGTGCTGCTCCGCTTCGGAGATGTCATGAAAACTGGGGATGTTGATCGCTCGGTTGGAGATATCGCTGGCCCACCGTCCTTTAGACCGCCCTTCAAACGGCGGCGTTGCAGATAGGGGGTGAAAGAAAATCCGTGCGTCAATGTTTTCAGCCTCAAAGGCTGCCATGATACGCTTACGTGTTAGTCCTGACGACTCCTCGAAAGCAATGGTCGGCATCCAGAATCCATTTGTGCTTCCGGCCGGCTCATAATTCATAGACAATCCCGACAAATCCATCAACATGCCGCGGTAGTAATCGAATATTTCCCGCTTCCGTGCGACCAGATGATCGATACGCTCCATCTGTGCGCAACCAATAGCCGCCTGAATATTTGACATCTTGTACTTAAAGCCGACCGTATTTGGCCAGAACTGCTCGGTCTGACTACTTGCGCGGCCATGATTGCTCAGGGTTAGCACCTTTTCGTATAAGTCGTCGTCATCGGTTACGAACATTCCGCCCTCACCAGTGGTGACCGTTTTGGTGCCGTGAAACGAAAACGTTCCGAAGCGTCCTATGGAGCCGGCGTGCTTCCCCTGGTAAATCGAGCCAATGGCTTCCGCCGCGTCCTCGATTATCGGGATGCCGTGCTTTCGCCCTACCGCTAAGAGGCGGCCCATTTCGCAGAGATTGCCATACAAGTGCACCGCGACGATGGCTTTGGTACGTGGGGTAATGGCAGCTTCGGCCAGTGACGGGTCGATGCACCAACTCTCGGGCAAAATGTCGACAAAGACAGGTTTGGCTCCTAGGTGAACGATTGGCGCTGCTGTGGCGATCCAGTTGGTATCAGCCAGGATGACCTCGTCGCCGGGGCCGATTCCAAGGGCGGCCATACCCATGTGCAGTGCGCCGGTGCAACTCGACGTGGCGATTGTGTGCGTGATCTCTAGGTATGCCTTAAAAGAATTCTCGAACTGCTCGATGTACTCGTAGCAACGTGAGCCCCATCCGTTCGCCGCAGCATCGGTGGCGTAGGCCACCTCGAGCTCGGTGATCGAGGGTCTGGTGTAAGGGATCCGGGGCTTCCCAGCAAGCTCTTGTCCATCCCGCATGGTGCGTTCAACGGGTCTCGGGAACGTCATAGCGAGCCAGGCTAACAGCAAGCTCAGAAAAGTTAGCTAGAACCGAGTTAGTGTGTGAGCAAAGCTTTTGGTTTCCAAGGGTGTTAACGCGGCTGTGGAGTCGGGCGGCAGGGCTGGTGGACGGGGCGCCCGCTTCATTCGCAGCAGGGGCTCGACGGGTGAAAGGCGAAGATCTGCAGTGAAGTTTGTGCTGGCCAGCCGTGCAACTGGTGGTGGTGTCGAGCCGTGCGCTGTCATCTCATTTATTCCCCCAGGTTCTGGAAGGTCGAGGATCTGCTCAGGTTGGGGCGCGAAGACTGGGAGTTATTTGACCCCGTGCTGGAAAGCCACTAGCGGCACTCTAATGTCACTGGTAGACGGGTATATCAATCTTCCGCGAGCGCGCGGTCTGCCAGCGAGCCCATCACCGGTGACAACAGCCGAGCATATTCGGCCGTTAGATGATCTTTATCAAAGTACACGAGGGTGTTGCCTACGATCACCGGGCAACGGTCAGCGGTGCAGAAGAGCTCGGTGATGTCTGCGTATTGTCCGTCGCCAGCTTTGGTGGCGGCGGACTCATCCGCGATACCGGACTCGCTTACCGCCGTTGACCTTTGGGGCGAGCAGGCCATCGCGTCATCGAGGTGGCCGGACAAACAGATCGGCACCACTGAATGCGGATTCGGAATTGGCCCGAGCACCAGTACCTTCGCGCCGCTGCCGCGCAGCTCTTGAACCAGGTGGGTGAGGGCACCGATCCACGCCGGATCGTAGGAAGTGAAACCTGGCAGGTAGAAGTCGTCGCCACCGTACTGGCGGTACATGCTCACCACGGCCAGCCGCGGGTGCTCGGCGCGCAACTGGGTGATCATCTGAGCGTGCCATTGCTCACACACGCCTGATGCCAGCCGGCGGATGGGATTGCTGACGGGCATGCTCATGGGTGGACAGCCCGCCTTGCCTAGAAGTTCCAGCCTCCAGTGGCGCTGGGCAGCCATCTGCTGGAAAGCCGGTACCAACATAGCGGCATGGGAGTCGCCGATCAGGGCCACCGTCGTCGTTGACGAAGTGTCGCCCATCGCGCACTCAGACTGTCTTAATTCCCAGAAGTTGGGCACACACCCGTTCAGGAACAATTTTTTCAGCTCGGCCGCCGCGTCTGCAAGCGGCGGGGCTAAGTTCGACGGTACAGCCCTTAGCTCGGCGGATGCCGCGACGGCGGTCCGAACTTGTTGGAATGCGTATTCCACCGCCGAGTCGTACGGCGAACTATTGTGCCCAGCGGGCGGAGGCGCTGCGGTGACGGTCAGCGCCGGAGCTGGCGCACCGCGTCCAACCGGCGCAGGCACCGACGCCAGCAGCGCGACGCTCACGCCGACCGCCACCGCGGTGGCCGCACCACCGAGTGCAAGGCTGCCGATGGGAGACCGGCGCAGCGGAGCAGCGAGTCGCAGCGGATTCTCAATGAGATGCAATGTCAGAGCCGCGAGTCCGCCGGAGACGAGGACTGCTGCGAGCTTGGCGGCGAGGCCCAGCGGATGACCAAACAAGGGCGGCAGGAGCAACAACACTGGCCAGTGCCACAAATACCACGAGTACGACAGTCGGCCGACGGCTCTCATCGGGGGCAAGGATAAGGCGTGGCCGCATCCCCGTGAGGATGCGGCACAGCCAGCGCCGATCACCAGCGCCGTGCCGAGCACTGGCATCAGTGCGGCGCCACCAGGGTAGGGGGTAGTGATGCCCAATAGGGTGCAGGCCAGCAGGATGAGCGCCAACCCTCCCCATCCCGCCATCGCAGCAAACAGTGCCGGCAGTCGGCGCCAATGATCAGCCGTAAGGGCCACGAGGCCGCCGACAGCCAACTCCCATGCCCGCGTCGGCAGTGAAAAGAACGCCACTGAAGGCAACCAGTAAGTGAGAATTAGCGATTGCCCAAAAGACACGACCGCGACCAGCGCAAGGACCACCAGGTACGGCATTTTCGACGAGGTTGCATGGTCACTGCTGCGTCGGCGGCGTACACGCCGGATAAGCCAAGTCGTGGCGATAATTACGGCTGGCCAGATCAGGTAGAACTGTTCTTCTAGTCCCAAAGACCAGTAATGCTGGAACGGTGATGGCGGCAATGTCGAGGCGAGGTAGTTGACGCCTTGCAGAAGAAACTGGTAGTTGCCTACGTAAAGGGCGCTGGCGATGCCATCAGCCATGACGGCTTTGGCCTGCAACGAGGGTAGCAGGACGGCTGAGGCGATCGCGGTGATGACGCCTACTGTGGCGGAGGCCGGCAGTAATCGGCGGGCCCGTGCCCCGTAGAAGCGGCGGAGCCCCACGGTGCCGGAAGTGCTCACCTCGCGCCACAGTAGTCCGGTTATCAGGAAGCCTGAGATGACGAAGAATACGTCCACGCCGACGAACCCCCCACGGACACCAGGCATGTCGGCGTGAAAGAGGACAACGGCCGACACCGCGACGGCGCGTAGGCCCTCGATGTCGGGGCGAAATTGTCTTTGTGGCGGGCGTCGGCCCTGCACCTCTTCGATACGGCTGGCCTCGACAGCTTGGTGCAAAGCCACCCCCTAGTATCAACCCCTCTTCGAGTAGAGGCATTGTTACACCGCTAAGCACCGAAGAAGTCGATTACGACAGATTTCGACACACACCGCGACTTCGAAGGTATTTTCATCGGCAACCCGACAAGCGATAGAAGAGCCACGGCAGCGCACGCGGCGTGGCTTCTGAGAGACCGCCGCCATGCTTCTGACCCTCGTCTTCACAGCAGTGGCAAGGCGGCCGGAAAGTTGCCCCAAAAAGTTCGGTATTGCCCCCCTTCCGCCACACTTCCAGAATTTCAGTCGACGGCGCGGGTACCAGGGTTATGCTGCCGGGCGGCGGAACTAGCGGCCCGGGTGGCCGCAGCTATCGTTTCCGCGGTACAAGTCGACGAGTGAAAGGGCCGAGATCCGCGATGAGGATTGTGGTCTCATGCTATGGAACGCGCGGCGACGTCGAGCCGTGCGCGGCCATCGCGCGGGAGTTGGTGCGCCGTGGGCATGACGTGCGCATCGCCGTCCCTCCCGATCTTGTTGAGTTTGCCAATTCCGCTGGGCTCGCGGCGATCCCCCACGGTGTGGAATCGCGCACCATGCTGGTTGGATACCGCCGTTTTTGGATGTCTTTGTTCGGCAACTTCTGGAACATCCGAGCGCTGCGCAAGTCCTGGGGTGAACTTTACGACGTCTGTGCCCGGTCTTGGGGAGACATGAGTGCGACGCTGATGACGCTGGCGGAGGGGGCTGACGTTTTATTTACCGGCCTGGCCTTTGAGCGGACTGCGGCCAACGTCGCGGAGTATTATGACCTTCCATTGGCCACCCTGCATTACGTCCCCGCGCGTCCCAACAGTCAGCTGCTGTCTTCCCTGCCTGGTTGGTTGGCGCGATCAGCAATGAGCGGATTCGAGTGGCTGGACTGGCTGATTGAGAAGAAAGTCGAGGATGCGCAGCGCGCTGAACTGGGACTGTCCAAGGCCACTGGGCCCGCGCCGCGACGGTTTGCGAAACGCGGCACGCTGGAAATTCAGGCCTACGACGAATTCTGCTTTGCTGGGCTGAAGACCGAATGGGCGAAGTCTAGTGGGCGACGGCCCTTTGTCGGTGCGCCGACAATGGAGTTGCCCACGGAGGCCGACGAAGAGGTGCTCTCGTGGATTGCGGCGGGGAGAGCGCCGATCTTTTTTGGATTCGGCAGTATGCCGGTCGATTCCCCAGCCGAGACGTTTACCATGATCAGCGAGGCCTCCGCGCAGTTGGGTGAGCGGGCGTTGGTTTGTGCCGGCTGGAGTGACTTCAGCGATATCTCCCAGCTCGAACATGTCAAAGTCGTGGAAGCCGTCAACCTAGCGGCTGTCTTTCCGCTCTGTCGGGCGCTGGTGCACCACGGTGGCGTGGGCACAACAACCATCGGCATGCGCGCCGGGGTTCCGACCTTGATCCTTTCGATGGATACCCCTCAAATGATTTGGGGAGCCGCTGTCAAACGCCTACAGGTGGGCACCACGCGTCGCTTCACGAGCACGACCAAAGAGTCGCTAGTCGCCGACCTGCGCACGATCCTTGATCCAAAGTACTGCGCTCAGGCCCGCGAGATCGCCACCCAGATGGCCAAACCCGCCGAAAGTGCTGCGGCTGCAGCCGATCTCTTGGAAGACCTCGCACGCGCCCGGTGTGTTGGCTGATTGGTTGAGCCTGTCCGCCTGTCTTCCAAAACGACTCATATCGCATTGTCAGTCGTCCGCTCGATCAGACCTGGATTATTCGTCGGAAGGCAATCCCTTGAATGCGTCCCGAATGTACGACCGCCAGGTTGGCAGCTACGATCTCCAGAGCCCCACGTCGACGGGGATCTCCGGCCCGACGGTCACCATGCGGGTCGGCTGGCGCGCTGACTAGCGTGCGGCGCGTCATTGGACGGCTGGATACCCCTGGCGTGAGGATCGGTGCTTTGTCCAGTTCGCGCTGTCGCTCAGCCGCGCTTGAGAGCGATTGCAAAAAGCGTTGCTAGACATGGACGCTCATATCGCAGCGTGCATAACGTTGGGCTCCGTTGAAGCGGAGCGGAAGTTCAGAGTCGGAAGCAGCCGGCAGGCCGCAGTGAGAGTGCATAGAAAGGACACCGGGCTTCACGAAACGTTTTGGCGGGACGACGTGTATTCGCCGCAAATGACCAAGAGGTGAGCCAGCGTGGTGCTCCGTTACCGCACAGTTGCTGTCGGATGGCTTCCGCGACGGAGCTATCGAAAGCATCTAATAAATGACCGTTGTGACGAAGCCTTTTCCGCTTCATCGCCCGACGCCTCCGGAGACCGAACTTCATCGGGGGCGCGGGACGCCGCTCTGGCTTGGTGTGTCCAGAGTCACCCTAGGTCCAAGCAGCGATTTTCCTCAATCACCGGACAGGGTCTACCGGCTCCACTACCGTTTAGGTCGTGTTACACACGTCGACTAGAGGGGTATGAAGAATCGGTGAGCGTCAATCCGTTCGACGACGAAAGCGGCCGCTTTCTCGTCTTGGTTAACGACGAGGAGCAGCACAGCTTGTGGCCGACCTTCGCTGACGTTCCGGCTGGCTGGCGGGTGGTGTACGGCGAAGCCGACCGCGCCGCGTGCCTGGAGTACATCGACCAGAACTGGACCGACATACGGCCGAAGAGTCTGCGCGAGAGGCTGGCGGCGGCCCGCGCTTCTGACCAGTAGAACGTGTGTTTTGGGGGAGTGGTATGAGACTTCATGACCGTTCACTTCCGCTAACGCGGGGGCAGCTGGATATTTGGCTTGCCGAAGAAACAGGTGAGTTTGCTGCCCGGTGGCAGCTGGGCGTGTTTGTGCGCATTGCGGGCCCAATTGACCACGATTTGTTCGAATCGGCGATTCGTCAAGTGGTTCGGGAAGCCGAACCACTGCGTGCCGCCTTTTTCGAGGATGACGGCACGATCATTCAAACTGTGGTCGACGACCCGCACGTTGAACTTGTTCGTTATGACCTGACTGAATCGCACGATCCCGAGCAGGACGCTTACCGGCTGGCCTCATCGATTCAGCGAACGGCAATGCCGCTCAGTGGCCCGCTATTTAAATTCGCTTTGTTGCAGACGCGAACAGATGAGTTTTATTTTTTTGTGTGCTGCCATCACATTGTTACCGACGGAATCGGCCTTGCTCTCGTTCTCCATCGGATAGCAACCACTTATAGTGCCATCGCCTACGGCGACAAGATCCCGGATAATTACTTTGGGTCGCTGCAGGATCTGATCGAGTGTGAGCTGGAATACGAACAATCCAGCGACTACCTCGACGATCAGGAATATTGGGCCAGGAACCTCCCTCCGCAGAGCGAAGCGCGCTATCAGAGTGCGGCGAACGGGAATGATGGCGAGGAATCGTCTGCTCCCGTGCAGTTGGACTCGGACGCTGTCGCTGGCATCGACAAGCTCGCGAAGACGTTGGGCATGCGCCGATCGTCGGTGATCACCGCCGCGTGCGCGCTGCTCGTCGGCGGGGGCGATGTCGAGAGTTCGGAAGTCGTCTTCGATTTCCCGGTAAGCAGGCGCGTGCGGCCCGAGTCGAAGCTGGTGCCGGGGATGATCTCCGGGGTGGTGCCCCTGGTCTTGAAGGCTGCACCGGATTCGACGGTGGCCGACTTCTGCGAACATGTCGACACCCGGATTCGAGAACTGTTGCAGCATCAGCGATTCCCGGTCCACGCGCTCGAAAATGCGGCTGGATCTCGTGGGTCCGGGCACCGTTCGAATCGGGTAGCGGTCAACTTCATCCCAACCACACATCTGGCTGATCTGGCCGGCTCCGCTGTTACGGCGACCCTGACCCACGACGGCCTCGGAGACCAGTTCAGGCTGGTCTTTTTCCGGGACGAGGATCAGCTTTTTCTCAGCACTCCGGGTACCGGGCAACTGCTTCCGAATTGCGATCTGCGTGAGTTGGCGAAGCGGCTGGAACGTGTGCTGGTGGGGATGGCTGCTGATCCGGTGCGACGGGTGTCGTCGATGGATTTGCTGGATGAAGCTGAGCACGCTCGGTTGGATGAGTGGTCTAACCAGGGGGTGTTGACCCAGGCGGCGGGCTCGGGGGTGTCGATACCGGTGTCGTTTGCCGCGCAGGTGGCGCGGGCCCCGGAGGCGGCGGCGGTGAGTTTCGCCGGCCGGTCGATGACGTATCGCGAGCTTGACGAGGCGTCGAATCGGTTGGCGCACTTGTTGGTTGGCCTGGGCGCGGGTCCCGGTGAGCGGGTGGCGTTGCTGTTCTCCCGTTCGGTCGAGGCGGTTGTGTCGATTCTGGCGGTGCTCAAGACCGGGGCGGCGTATGTGCCGATTGATCCGGCGGTGCCGGCCGCGCGAGTGGAGTTCGTGCTCGGTGATGCTGCCCCGTTGGTGGCGGTGTGTGCTACCGAGTTGGCGGATCGCTTGGATGGGTTTGACCTGGTGGTGGTCGGATTCGATGATCCGCGCATTAGTGGGCAGCCGGTTACGGGGTTGCCGGCGCACTCGGCTGATGATGTGGCGTATTTGATCTACACCTCGGGTACGACGGGTGTGCCTAAAGGCGTGGCGATTTCTCACCGCAGTGTGACGGGGTTATTGGAGGCTGCGGGCGAGCGTCTTGAGCTGTCGGGGCAGGTGTGGTCGCAGTGGCATTCATTGGCGTTCGACGTCTCGGTGTGGGAGACGTGGGGTGCGCTGCTGCATGGTGGGCGGTTGGTGGTGGTGCCGGAGACGGTGGCTCGCTCGCCGGAGGACTTCCACGCGTTGCTGGTTGCTGAGCGGGTCAGCGTGTTGAGTCAGACGCCGTCGGCGTTTTATGCGTTGCAGGCGGTTGACGAGGTCCACC
Source organism: Mycobacterium sp. 852002-51971_SCH5477799-a (assembly GCF_001667145.1). Lineage (GTDB taxonomy): Bacteria > Actinomycetota > Actinomycetes > Mycobacteriales > Mycobacteriaceae > Mycobacterium. The sequence goes on along the minus strand of NZ_LZIF01000073.1, from coordinate 520 downwards.
CAGACCAGGGCCAGCAGCTGGAGTTGCAGGCTGTGGTGTTTGCCGGGGAAGCGCTGGAGCCGCAGCGGCTCGCGACCTGGCTAGACAATCACCCCATCAGGCCGCGGTTGATCAATATGTACGGCACGACCGAGACGACGGTGCACGCGTCGTTCAGGGAGATCGTGCGCGGCGATGTCAAGGCAAATGCCAGTCCGGTCGGGGTACCGCTGGCGCATCTGGGATTTTTTGTCTTGGACGGCTGGTTGCGACCGGTCTCGGTCGGTGTCGTCGGCGAGTTGTATGTGGCCGGTTCGGGCGTGGGGTATGGCTACGTGGGCCGCGCGGGTTTGACGGCGTCGCGGTTTGTGGCGTGCCCGTTCGGTGGAACCGGGGCGCGGCTGTATCGCACCGGGGACGTGGTGTGCTGGGGTGCTGACGGGCAGCTGCAGTACTTCGGGCGTGCTGATGAGCAGGTCAAGATCCGTGGGTATCGCATCGAGTTGGGTGAGGTTCAAGCGGCGTTGGCCGCGCTCGATGG
>NZ_LZIF01000072.1 GCF_001667145.1 Mycobacterium sp. 852002-51971_SCH5477799-a | reverse complement strand
CCAGCCACATACAACTCCCCGACCACCCCGACCGGCACCGGGCGCAACCACCCATCCAGCACGAACAACGCCGCCCCACCCACCGGCGCACCGATCGGCACCGTGGTGACCCCGGGGTGCAGGGGGGCGCTCATCGCCGCATAGACCGTGGCCTCGGTCGGCCCGTAGGCGTTGATCACCACTCGTCCCGGCGCCCAGTGATCGACCACCTCGGGCGGGCAGGCCTCCCCGCCAAGTAGCAGCGCGGCCGATTCCAAGCCCTGCGGGGACAGCGCGGCCACCGCCGAGGGGGTCTGGGTCAACACCGTTACCCCTTCAGCGACCAGCAGGTCGTGGAAGTCGTGGGGGGCGCCGGTGACCTCTTCGGGCACCACCACCAGTCGCGCCCCACTGAGCAGGGCGGCCCAGATCTCCCACACCGAAAAGTCGAAGGCATACGAATGGCATTGCGTCCACACCTGGGTTACCGGCAGCCCCGCGGGTGAGGACTCGGCCAAATGGGCCAGGTTGCGGTGGCTAATGGCCACGCCTTTGGGGATCCCGGTGGTGCCCGAGGTGTAAATCAGGTAGGCGAGGTCTTCAGCCGCGGGCGCCGGCAA
>NZ_LZIF01000071.1 GCF_001667145.1 Mycobacterium sp. 852002-51971_SCH5477799-a | reverse complement strand
GGATCACGTTGTGATGGGTGACGGCAACGCCTTTGGGGACTCCGGTGGTGCCCGAGGTGTAAATCAGATACGCGATGTCATCGGGCGCCGGTGCGGGCAACGCGGCGCTGGGCTGGGCCGCAATACGCGGATCGCCCACCTCGATGACCGCCACGTCATGGCCGTCGAGACGCTCGGCCAGCGCGCCGGTGGTGATCGCCGCAACGGGTGCGGCATCACCGAGCAAGAACTCGATGCGCGCCGCGGGCACCACCGGGTCGATCGGCACATAAGCCGCCCCGGTCTTGAGCACCGCCAAAATCGCCACGATCGCCTCAGCGCACCGAGGCAACAACAACGCCACCCGATCACCGGCAGCCACCCGCTGACCCACCAGAAAATGCGCCAACCGATTCGAGGCCTCATCAAGCTGCCGATACGTCAACGACTCGCCCTCAAAACTCAGCGCCACCGCCTCCGGAGCCCGGGCCACCTGCGCGGCGAACACCGCCGGAATCGACACCGAGACACCCAGCTGCACAACCGGGGACATCAACGCCGCCCGATTACCCCACCCCTCCAACTGGGCACGCTCACCAACACCCAACACATCCACCGACGAGAGCCGCCGCGCTGGATCCGCGGTCATCGCCAACACCACCCGCTGCAACCGCTCCACCAACACCTCAATGCTGGCCACATCAAACACATCGGTGCGGAACTCCACCTGCCCGCCAATGCCGGCGGGCTCACCAGCCTCGGTCCAGCGTTCGGCCAACGACCACGTCAAATCCGCGCGCGCGGTGTCGGTATCGGCCCGCAACGGCGTGACCTGCACCTCCCCCAAGGCCACCCCGGCGGCGGGATCAGCGTCTTGCCAGTTCTGCCAGGCCAGCATGACCTGCACCAACGGATGATGGGTCAACGACCGGACCGGATTCAGCCGCTCCACTAGCACCTCAAACGGCACATCCTGATGCTCATAGGCGGCCAAACTGCGCGCCCGCACCTGAGCCAACAACTCACCAACGGTGGGATCGGCGCCCACATCCACCCGCAACACCAACGTGTTGACGAAAAAACCCACCAACTCATCGAGCGCAGGGTCACGGCGCCCGGCGATCGGGAACCCCAC
>NZ_LZIF01000070.1 GCF_001667145.1 Mycobacterium sp. 852002-51971_SCH5477799-a | reverse complement strand
ATCGCCGACAGGTGCTGGGTGGGGTCAGCGGTCAACGCCGCCAGCACCCGCTGCAACCGGGCGATCAAAACCTCGATGGTGGCCGCATCAAACACATCGGTGCGGAACTCCACCGTTCCGCCGATCCCGGCGGGCTCACCGTCCCCGGTCCAACGCTCGGCCAGCGAGAAGGTCAAGTCCATACGAGCGCTCTGGGTGTCCACCGGCAGCGACGTCACCTGCAGGTCACCCAAACTCAGTGCGGCCGCAGGCTCCGCGGCGAGGTTTTGCCAGGCCAGCATGACTTGGATCAGGGGGTGGTGGGACAGGTTGCGGGTGGGGTTGAGGTGTTCGACGAGGACTTCGAAGGGGACGTCTTGGTGTTCGTAGGCGGCCAGGCTGCGGGTGCGGACCTGGGCCAACAGTTGGGCCATGGTGGGATTGGCGCCCAGATCGACCCGTAACACCAAGGTGTTGACGAAAAACCCGACCAGCTCATCGAGGGCGGGATCGCGCCGCCCGGCGATCGGGAACCCCACCGCCACATCCGCGCTGGCGCTGAGCTTGCCCAGCAGCACCGCCAGCGCGGTCTGCAGGACCATGAAACTGGTCGCGTTGTGTTCGCGGGCCACCCGCGCGATCTGCTGGGCCAACCCGGCCGGCCAGTCCACCGTCACGCTGGCCCCGCGCTGATCGGCCACCGCCGGATAGGGCCGATCGGTGGGCAACGCCAGCCGCTCGGGCATTCCGGCCAGCATCTGTTGCCAGTAGTCCAGCTGGGCGGTGATGCGGCTGTGCGGATCCTCAAGGTCCCCGAAACTGGCCCGTTGCCACAGCGTGTAATCGACGTACTGCACCGGCAACGGCGCCCAATCCGGGGCGTGGCCGGCGCACCGGGCGCCATAGGCGGTGCCCAGATCGGCCACCAGCGGGGTGATCGACCAGCCATCAGCGGCGATGTGGTGGACCACCACCACCAACACATGCTCGTCTTGGCCGAGGCGAAACAGTGTGGCCCGCAACAAGATCTCGCTGCTCAGATCGAAACTGTGCCG
>NZ_LZIF01000069.1 GCF_001667145.1 Mycobacterium sp. 852002-51971_SCH5477799-a | reverse complement strand
TCCGCGGTCATCGCCAACACCACCCGCTGCAACCGCTCCACCAACACCTCAATGCTGGCCACATCAAACACATCGGTATCGAATTCGAGACGCAATCCCAATTCAGTGCCCGGCAGAACCTGCACCGCGAGCGGGTAGTGGTTGTACTCGCGGTTGGTGAACTCGGTGACGGCCAATCCGTCGGCGCCTAGCAACCCGTCGGTATCAAGGGGATAATTCTCGAACGCGAAAAGAGTGTCGAACAGCTGGTCATGACCAGTGGCGCGATGAATATCGGGTAGCGCCAGGTGCTGATGCTCAAGTGTGTTGTTGTGAAACGTTTGCAGTTGCGCCAGTAGATCCGCGGTGGTCGTTGCCGGCGTGATACGCGCGCGCATCGGCACGGTGTTGATCAACAACCCGATCATCGAGTCCGCGCCGAGTATTTCGGGTGGCCGGCCCGAAACCGTGACACCGAAAACAACGTCATGCTGGCCGGTCAGCAAAGTCAGCAGCTGCGCCCAGGCGGCCTGCAGCACGACGTTAACCGTGGTGTGGCTGGAGCGTGCCAGATCGCCGAGGGCCTTGGTGGTTTCCGCCGGCACCCGAAAGGATGCAACGCTTCGGCGCCCGTGCCGCAACCCGCCTGGCCCGCCCACCAGTGTCGGGGTGTCGAAATCGGCGAGTTCCTCACGCCAAGCCTCGTAGGCGGAATCAACATCTCGGTCCGCCAGCCACGTGACAAATCTGCGATATGGGACCGCCGCCGGAAGTCGCTGGCCGGAGTAGCTGGCGAAGATCTCTCCCAGCAGGATCGACAGGGACCAGCCGTCGAGCACGATGTGGTGATTCGTCAGCACGAATCGATACCGGTCCATTGCGGTCTGGATCAACACCGCCCGAAACGGTGGCTGGTCAGCGAGATCGCAGACCGCGGCGCGTTCGGCGGCGCAGACCCGCTGGACCTGCTCGTCAATGTCGGGACTGCCGTCAAGCTGCACATATCGCCAGGGCAGTTCCGGGTCAGCAGGGATGATCTGCACTGGCCGGTCGAACTTGTCGGAGAACCGAGCCGCGAGGTTCGGGTGCCGGTCGACCACCGTCTGCACCGCATCTTGCAAACGGTCCGGGTCGAGCGGACCGGCCACGGTGATATCGAGCTGCACCGCATACAGATCGTCGCTGCCTTGCCCCGTGCTGGCATGAAAGAGCAGGCCCTGCTGCAGCGGAGTCAGCGGCAGGACGTCAGCAATCCGCATATTGCCGCTGGAGCTCGTCGATCTGCTGCTGACTGAGACCGGTAAGCCCGATATCGGAGGGCGTTAACCCACCACCACCGCGACGCACGTGTGCGCAGATACCGGCCAAGGCGTCGAACCACAATCGGCTCAGCCGCCTAACCTGCGCTTGATTCAGTGCCGAGGGCGCCCACGTCCAGTCGGCGTGCAGGCGCGGGCCGGTTTCGGTGTCGATGGTGGCAGCGTTGAGCTCCACCGTATGCATCAATTGCATGGGGACCGCCGCAGCCGCCGCGGTCAACGACAGGCCGTCCTGGCTGATCTGCCACAGCTCGCCGGGCGCCTCGGCGCCGGGGCCGCCAAGCCGCCCCAGATAGTTGAACCCGATCTGCGGATCGGACCCCGCCAAATCGACATCGGTGTTCATGTATCGCAGCAGCCCGTAAGTCATACCGTCCGGAAGGTCTCGCAGTTGTTCTTTGGCGGTCTTGATCGCGGCTCCCAACGCGGGGTCGCCCGCCCCCACCTGGGCCCAGCTCAGCCTGCCCACCGCCAACGCGACTGGGTATTTGGTGGTGAACCATCCCACCGTCCGGGACAGATCGATATCGGTGGCCAGTTCTTCGTTGCGTCCGTGGCCTTCGACGTCGATACCGATCGGTGCGCTGCCAGTGCCGAGGAACTCCGCCAACGCCACCCCAAATGCGATCAGCAGTATCTCCTGCACCCCGGCATGGAAAGACGCGGGAACCTCACCAAGAAGCAGACGGGTGGTCGCGGCGTCCAGCTGCGTGGATAGCCGCCCAGCCGTGGCAAACGTGTCCACCGCGGGCTGCACCGCCGGCAGCACAGCGGGGGTCAACATAACCTTCCGCCACGTCTCGGCGTCGTTCAAAACCGACGCATCGCGCGCATACTCGGCCAGCAGTGACGACCACCGGGCAAACGATGTTCCGCCCGGCGGCAATGCCGCCGGTTGCCCGCTGTGGCGCTGAGCCCAGGCGATGTTGATGTCCTCGAGCAACACCCGCCAGGAGACCCCGTCGACGGCAAGATGGTGAATGACCAGCGCCAACTGCCCGGTGGACGCCACCCACACAGCGCTGAGCATCACGCCAGCGGCGGGGTTCAACCGCGACCGCGCCTTGACCAGCGCTTCCTCGGACAGCACGTCCACCGACTGCAGGCACCCGCCGGCATCGACGGACCCGGGCTCGGGCACCTGCAGCGACCAGCCCCCGGAGCCATCGTCCTCGGCACGCAGGCGCAACATGGCATGCCGATCCAGCAACGCCTGCAAAACCGCCACGACATCCGTTTCGCTGACCCGCGGGGGCGCCTCCATCACCACGGTCTGGTTGAACTGATCGACCCCACCGTCCATGCCGTGCAGCCAGCGCATAATCGGGGTGGCCACCACCGGCCCGACACCTTCGTCGTCGACCGCGCCATCCCGGTCGACGACGCCGGCCACCAGAGCCAGTCGTGCGACGGTCTGCTCGACGAACACGTCGCGCGGTCGGCACAGCACGCCGGCTTTCCGAGCTCGCGCGACTACCTGCATCGACAAAATGCTGTCGCCGCCGAGTTCGAAGAAAGATTCGTCGACGCCGACGCGTTCGAGGCCAAGCACCTGGGCGTAAACCCCGGCAAGGATCTCCTCGGTCTTGGTGGCCGGGGCGCGGTAACCCTCGGCGTCCTGGTACTCCGGTGCCGGCAACGCGCGTTTGTCGAGCTTGCCGTTGACCGTCAACGGCAACCCGTCGAGCACGATCACCGCCGCCGGAACCATGTACTCGGGCAGCCGCTCGGCCAACCCAACCCGCGCCGCGGCCGGATCCACCGTCCCGGTCACATATCCCACCAGACGCTTGTCGCCAGGGCGATCCTCGCGGGCGATCACCACCGCTTGACGCACCCCATCGAGCGCGGCCAACGCCGCTTGAACCTCACCCAACTCGATGCGATACCCACGGATCTTGACCTGCTCGTCGGC
>NZ_LZIF01000068.1 GCF_001667145.1 Mycobacterium sp. 852002-51971_SCH5477799-a | reverse complement strand
ACTGCCACGGTGGTGGCGGCGGGGGGGGGGGGGGTGGCGGGGGCAACCCCGGTGGGCCAGGTGGGCAGCCCGGCGGGCCAGGTGGGCAGCCCGGCGGCGGAAACACTCCGCCGGCGCAGGGCGGTCAGAACACCCCGCCGCAGGGCGGACACAGCGGTCCGCCGGCGCAGGGTGGTCAGACCAACCCGCCGCAGGGTGGTCAGAACACCCCGCCGCAGGGTGGCCAGAACACTCCGGCGCAGGGTGGTCAGAACACTCCGGCGCAGGGCGGTCAGAACACCCCGCAGCCCAACCAGCATGGTCAGAACCCAGGCCAGACAGGGCAGAACAACCCGCCCAATGAACACGGGCAGTACCCGCCGCAGGAAGGGCAGAACAATCCGCCCAACGAGCACGACCAGAACCCCCCCAACCAGGGCGGGCCGACCAATGCGCCGGCGAATACCCAGAACCCGCCGCCGAACAACAGGCAGCGCTACGAGGCGCTGAATCCGCCGGCGACGCAGCCTCCGCACCCGCCCTACATTCCGCGTCACGACGTGGTCACCGCCAGCGCGCAGATCGGTGGCCCCGCCGGTCCGAACGTTCAATTCAGCATCCCGGGTCGGGGTGCGCCCCCGCCGCCGCGCGAGCACGGTTACGGCTGGAACGACGGCCCGGCTCCCGGGCACCCGCCGCCGCACTGGGAGGGTCCGCCTCCTCCGGGTGGCTGGAACGGTCCGCCCCCTCCAGGGGGCTGGAACCGGCCGTGGGACGGCCCGCCGCGTGATTGGGACGCCGGTCGCCGCGACTTCGGACCCTTCAACTACAACACCTTCACCGTCGTCCCGGTGTTCAACTGGCAGTACGGGGGCTGGGGTTACTGGTTCTTCGGTGTCTGGGTGCCCCTGTACTGATCTGCAGTGAGGGGCTGTCTCGACCAGTACGTCTGACCGACGCGGTTTACTGCGGGTGGGCCGCCACGTATTTCGGCGGCCGGGATGGGTGATGACGCGTCGTACCCTACGGGAAGCAACACGTCGCCGGCCGTCGTCAAGCAGTAGACGTCCCACCGGTAGTACGCGGCGAACGTCGCGGGGTCGGCGGCCATCAGCGCCGCATAGTCGTCCACGGCGCGCACGTATTCATGGGCGTGGTTGTACCCGTAGACGGCGTGGTCGCGATCGTTGGCGAACCCGTTGGCCGCCAGGTAGCGTCCCGCCGCCAGGATGCTGTCGTGGGGCGAGTGGATGTCGCCCCCCTGGCCATAGCCGGCGAACGTCGAGGGCAGGAACTGCATGGGTCCCTGCGCTCCGGCGGTGCTCGCGCCGATGATGCTGCCGAAGCGCGACTCGACGAAGTTGATCGCGGCCAGGTAGTTCCAGCTGACGCCCGATTCGGACTCCGCCTGGCGGTAGTAGTTCATCAGCTCGTCGGCCGGTGCCGGCGGCGCGATGCGCCACGCCGGCAGGGTTTCTCGCACCGGCGTCAACGCGGTGAGTTGCCGGCGGGCGTCGACGTTGCGGTCGTAGACATCAATTAACTCGGGAGGGACGCGCGGGCGCGTGGCGGCGTCCCATTCGGGGTGGCGCCCGATGGCGCGGTAGGCCGCCTGCTCGCGATGCGCCGCCGCCGTCAGCGCCGGGTCCGATGTGCCTGGATCGCGCAGCGCGCGCTCGTCGGCCACCAGGTCGTCGGCCAATTGCGCGGGGTCCGACGCCAGACGAGGCTGCGCACCGCCCGGCGTTCCCGTGTCGGCGGGCACCATCCGCGTCGTCAGCACCGGGGGAGCGGCGACGTCTGCGGCCGTGGTCGGTCGGGTCGTGGCGCTCGGGTGCGCCGCCGAACAACCGGTGAGCGCGCACACGATCGCGCCGACGACGAGTGGCGCGGTGCGCCGGTCACGACTCACGGTGATCACGTCCGTCCGATGCCTTGAATTCCCACGGTTCCGGTTAGTCGGGTCACCGCGAGTCTGTCGCATTCGACCCTCAGACATCAATGCGGCGACGGTCTTTTGTTCGCAAGGAGTTGTCACAATTGCGCGGCCCTCTCAGACTGATTGGTATGCGCGACCGCGAGAAGATCGACTCAGAATTGCGGCTCATCGCGCTGCGGCGCCAAGCGATCCGCGAGCAGGGTGGTCGGCCATCGTCCATAGAGGCCGACCAACTGCTCGACGAGATCTTGGCCCACGGCGCCGGGACGTCTGAGCTCGACTCGTTTACCGTCTGGGAGACCGAGGTCGTCGCCGACGTCCGGTCGCGCGCCGGCAAAATCCGCGCGATAGCGTCTCGGCGACGCAAGGTTGCTGCGCTGCGCCGCTTCGGTCTTTTCGCGGCACTACCGCTCTCTTTGGTCGCCGTCGCGTCCGCGGTGGTGGTGATGTTCGCGCTCCACCGCGAGGATTCGTCGGCGCAACCGGAGGACACCCCGCCGTCGGCCGCACCCTCCACGCCGGCGGCGCCTCCCACACCGGCCGCACCGAAGCCGTCCGCTCCGGCGGTCAACGTTGTTGACGCGGCGTACATCTCCGTGTTGAAGCAGGAAGGCGTGCCGGTTCCTAGCCAGGACTACGTGATGGCGCAAGGGCACGCGGTGTGCGACTTCCTGGCGCACCAACCGAACTTCGCGGACGCGGTCAGCTTCGTGCAACGAACATCCGTATGGGACGCCAATCAAAGCACCGCCGTAACCGCGGGCGCCATCGCTTCGTATTGTCCCCAGTCTCGGCCTACGACCCCGGACCAGATTTCGCCGGCCTATCAGAACACGCTCTCTGATCTGCAGGCGATCGAGCGAAACCTGCAAGGCATTCAAGGCAATCTGAAAGACATTCAAGACGGTCTGCCGGGCGTCCCGGGCCGCCCGTGACCCGGGGCGGGTGGCAGAAAACGGGCCGTCTGTCCGGACCGCTTTACGGATCGAGCAAAAGTCTGAGCTGGTCGCCATACAGACTGAGCGATTCGACAGTCAACATGTTTTCGTGCGCGCAGTCGACCGAATACTCGGTGATGTCGCCGGCGACGTATGGCCGCCAAGTTTCGACAAGATATGAACTGCGATCGCTCTCGCTTCCCACGGCGGAGAATATGATCAGATCACCATCGAAAATGCGAGGTTCGTGAGCTCGCTGTAACTCAGTGTTCTTATTAAAGTTTTGGATTATCCAATCCACAAGCCGTTTGTATCTAGGGAAGTCTTTGACTCCTCGTTCGAGCATTACCTTTTCGATCTGGTCGGCGTCAAGCGGCTCTTGCAGCTCGGTAATATCTACGCCATAGAACCGCAAGATTTCTTCCAGCATCTGCTTGTCCTCTAGCGGATGGGTCGGCAGGCTCGCGCCCTCGAGGCTCAGTTGAGCGTCAAACAGGATAAGGCGTGCGATTACGCATCCACGTTGCTGAAGCGCGATGGCGACTTCATGAGCGACGAGGCCTCCAAAAGACCAGCCCAGAATATTGTAAGGCCCAATAGGATCAACTCTTTGTATCCTGTCGGCGTAATTCTTTGCCATATCAGGAATTGTCTGAGGTTCAGCTTCTTCGTCCAGTAGGAGTTGTTGAATCCCAATGATCGAGCAGTCCAAGTAATTACTGAGACGCTGATACGGCCAACTCATCCCACCCCCGGGATGGATGCAGAACAGCGGAAGTCCAGTACCCTCTTTGAGGAGCTCGACGGGGACTATGTCGAGCTGGCTGGCATCTGTACCCAACTGCCGGCTCAAGCTTCCAACTGACGGCGCGTGGAACAAGGTGCGCACCGCGAGGTCGGCATCCAGGCGCTTATTGATCTCGGCGACCACTCGCATCGCCGAAAGCGAATCCCCGCCCAAGTCGAAGAACGAGTCGTCAACCCCCACCCGCTCCAGCCCGAGGACTTCAGCGTAGATGCCGGCGAGCGTCTCCTCGGTAGGAGTGGCAGGGGCCCGGTAATGACTGGTGCCCTCATATTCCGGTGCGGGCAGGGCGCGGGTGTCGAGTTTGCCGTTGGCCGTCAACGGCAACGCGTCAAGCGCCACTACCGCCGCGGGGATCATGTAGGCCGGCAACCGCTCACCCAGGGCGGCCCGGATACCGGCCGGGTCGGCGCCCCCGGTGATGTAGCCCACCAGGCGGTTGCTGCCGGGCTGGTCCTCACGGGCGATTACCACCGCCTG
>NZ_LZIF01000067.1 GCF_001667145.1 Mycobacterium sp. 852002-51971_SCH5477799-a | reverse complement strand
AGGTCGCCCGCCCACCCGGGGCACCGTGAAAGCGTTCGTCGACGGGTTCCTCATTCCCGGCCTGACGAAGCCCGCCGGATAAGAACGCCGCTTCTTCCGGCCCGGCCGGAGAATATACGCCAGCGTCTCTTGTACAGTACGGTCCCGTACCGTACTGTCATAGCTGTCGATCACGATCTGCTGGCAGGCTAGAGGGTGATCCGGTCGCCCGATCTTCGAAAGGCGCACGGGTGAAAGGCTTTTCGATCTCGTCCCTGGTGAGACGGGGCTGGATGGTGCTCGTCGCCGTGGTGGTCGTCGCGCTCGCTGGATTCGGAATCTATCGCCTGCACGGAATCTTCGGGTCGCACAACAACACGTCGGCCAACAGCGGCCTGTCCAACGAAATCGTCCCGTTCAACCCCAAACAGGTCGTGCTCGAGGTCTTCGGTGCGCCCGGCGCGGTGGCCACCATCAACTACCTCGACGTCAACGCTCAGCCGCAGCAAGTCAAAGACGCGCCATTGCCGTGGTCGTTCACCATCACCAGCACCGAGCCCGCGGTGATCGGCAACGTCGTTGCGCAGGGCAACGGGGACACCCTGGGCTGCCGCATCACCGTCAACGGCGAAGTGAAAGACCAACGCACCGTCAACAAAGTCGACGCCTACACCTTCTGTCTGGATAAATCTGGATGAGCAACGATCAACAGACGCGGCCGTTCGTGCCGCGCACCATCCGCCGGCTCGCGTTGCCGATACTGCTGTTCTGGATCGGTCTCGCCGCCATCACGAACATCGCCGTGCCGCAGCTGGAAGATGTGGGAAAGACCCACAACGTGGCGCTGAACTCGCCAGATGCACCGTCGCTCAAGGCGATCAAGCGCATCGGTGAAAAGTTCCGAGAGTTCGACACCGACAGCTCGGCGATGATCGTGCTGGAGGGTGACAAGCCGCTGGGCGCGGACGCCCACCGCTTCTACGACGAGATGGTCCGCAGGATCGAGCAGGACCGCAAACACGTTCAACATGTCCAGGATTACTGGGGTGACACCCTGACCGCGGCGGGATCGCAGAGCAGCGACGGAAAAGCCGCTTATGTTCAGGTGAACCTTGCGGGCAATCAAGGCTCGGCGTTGGCCAACGAGGGCGTCGGAGCGCTGCGCGACATCATCGACCGCATAAAGCCGCCGCCGGGCGTCAAGACCTATGTGACCGGCGCGGCGCCGCTGATCTCCGATCAGTTCGACGTCGGCAGCAAGGGCACCGCGAAGGTCACCGGGATCACCGTCGGGGTGATCGCGCTGATGTTGTTCTTTGTCTACCGCTCGGTGCTCACGACGCTGTTGGTGCTCGTCACGGTGCTCATCGAAATGTCCGCCGCCCGAGGCCTTGTCGCGTTTCTGGGTAACGCAGGCGTGATCGGGCTGTCGACATATGCGACGAATCTGCTGACCTTGTTGGTGATCGCAGCGGGAACCGACTACGCGATATTCTTCGTCGGCCGCTATCAGGAGGCGCGCGGCACCGGGGAGGATCGCGAAAAAGCCTTCTACACGATGTATCACGGCACGACGCACATCGTGCTCGGTTCCGGGCTCACCGTGGCCGGCGCGGTAGCCTGCCTGAGCTTCACCCGATTGCCCTACTTCCAAAGCCTGGGCGTCCCCGCCGCATTGGGCATTCTGGTCGCGCTGTTCGCCGCGCTCACACTGGGGCCGGCCATCCTCACTCTGGGCGCCATGGTGGGCATCTTCGACCCCAAGCGGGCGATACGAACGCGTGGCTGGCGGCGGATCGGCACCGCCATCGTCCGCTGGCCCGGCGCCGTGCTCACAGCGGCGTGCGCGCTGGCCCTGGTCGGTCTGATCGCCTTGCCCGGCTACAAGACGAGTTACGACACCCGCCCCTACATGCCGGCCAGCGCGCCGGCCAACATCGGTTACACCGCCGCCGAGAAGCACTTCTCCAGGGCGCGGCTGGAGCCCGAGTTGCTGATGGTCGAGACCGATCACGACATGCGTAACCCGGAGAGCATGCTCGTCCTGGACAAGGTGGCCAAGGCGGTGTTCCATGTCCCCGGGGTCGCCCAGGTGCAGACCATCACCAGGCCGTTGGGCACCCCGCTCGTCCACAGCTCGCTCGCCTTCGTGGTCAGCAATTCCAGCGCGGCGCAGCAGCAAAACCTTACCTACCAACGAGATCGGGCCGACGACGCGCTCAAGCAGGCCAACGAACTGAATAAGACCATCAACATTCTCAAGCAGCAGTACGAGCTGCAGCAGCAGCTCGCCGGCACCACCCACGACGAGACCCAGAGTTTCCACGACACGCTCGGCACCATTCAGGATCTGCGCGACAAGATCGCGAACTTCGACGACTTCTTCCGGCCGGTGCGCAGCTATTTCTATTGGGAGAAGCATTGTTACGACATTCCCGTCTGCTTCGCGTTCAGATCGCTGTTCGACGCGCTCGACGGTATTGACCAGCTCACCGAGAAATTCGAAAACCTCACGGCGTCCCTCGACAAGCTCGACGCGCTGCAGCCGAAACTGACGGCCCTCATCCCACCGCAGATCCAGAGCCAGCAGACCAATCGCGATCTGAGTTTGGCGAATTACGCCACACTGTCCGGCATTTACGCGCAGACCGCGGCCGCAATCGACAACGCGACGGCGTTGGGACGGGCCTTCGACGCGGCCAAGAACGACGACACGTTCTACCTGCCGCCCGAGGTCTTCAACAATCCCGACTTCAAGCGTGGGCTGAAACTGTTCCTCTCGCCGGACGGTAAGGCCGTCCGCATGATCGTCACGCACGAAGGCGATCCCGCGACGCCCGAGGGCATTTCGCACATCGATCCAATCGCGAAGGCCGCGCACGAGGCCTTGAAAGGCACGCCCATGGCGGGGGCGGGCGTCTATCTCGGCGGGACCGCCGCGACGTACAAGGACATCCAAGACGGCGCCAAGTACGACCTGATGATCGTGGCGTTCGCGGCGCTGAGCCTCATCCTGCTGATCATGATGATCATCACCCGCAGTCTGATCGCCGCGCTGGTCATCGTGGGCACGGTGGCACTGTCGCTAGGGGCCTCCTTCGGTCTGTCGGTTTTGGTGTGGCAGTACATCTTCGGCATCCAGCTGTACTGGGTCGTGCTCGCGTTGGCCGTGATCCTGTTGCTTGCGGTCGGATCCGACTACAACTTGCTGTTGATTTCCCGCTTCAAGGAGGAGATCCATGCGGGCCTCAACACCGGCATCATCCGGGCGATGGCCGGGTCCGGTTCCGTTGTCACCTCGGCCGGCATCGTTTTCGCCGTCACCATGTGTGCGTTCGTGTTCAGCGGTTTTCAGGTGCTCGGTCAGATCGGGACGACGATCGGTCTCGGCTTGCTGTTCGACACGCTGATCGTACGGTCGTTCATGACGCCTTCTGTCGCAAGGCTTCTCGGGCGCTGGTTCTGGTGGCCGCAACGGGTGCGGCCCCGCCCGGCCAGCACCATGCTGCGGCCCTATGGTCCGCGCCCGGCGGTTCGGCAGCTGCTGCTATGGGAAGACGACGATCCGGTGGCGACGTCATCGGCAGTCCGCTGATCCCGGTTCCCGGGCCGGCCTGTTGCGTGCCGCCGCTCTGAGAGCCCGGAACTTGTCGGTGGTGGCTGTGATGATGGCGTTATGTCTTCGACCGCATCCGCTGGCGCCGTGGCGGTGACTGTGAGTGACCGTCTTGAGGTGTTGTTCGAGGAGTTGGCGGAGTTGACCGGTCAGCGTAATGCGATTGATGGGCGCATCGTGGAGATCGTGGCCGAGTTTGATCGCGATTGAATTGTGCGGGGTTACCGGGGCGCGGTCGGTGTCGGCGTTGGTGGCCTGGAAGACGGGCTGCTCGTCGGCGAACGCGCACGCGATCGCCACCATCGCGCGCCGGCTCGAGGAGTTTCCGCGCTGCGCGGCGGGCATGCGGCAGGGTCGGCTGTCGGCCGACCAGGTCGGGGTGATCGTTGCCCGCGCCGGGAAGGGCTCCGATGCGCATTACGCGCAGCTGGCCTCGGTTGCCACGGTCAACCAGCTGCGCACCGCGGTCAAGCTGGAACCACGACCCGAACCCGACCCTCGGCCCGAGCCTTGCCCGGAGCCCGAGCGCGCGATCACCACAACCACCACCGAGCAGGGCAGCTGTTATCGGATCACCTTGGGCCGCCATGACGCCGCGAAGTTCGACGCCGCCTTGGCCTCGCATCGTGATGCGCTGATCGCGCAGTGCAAACACGATCACGGCGATTGTCAGGGCGCTGCAGGTCAGCGGTCCCCGCTGCCGGGCACCGCCGAGGCGTTCATGCGCTTGGTGGAGGCTGGCTGGGGCGCCGAGGCGGCCCGCCGCCCACCTGGGCAACACACCACCGTGGTGGTACACCTCGATGTCGAGCAGGGCGCCGCGGCACTGCATCTGGGTCCGACCACCAACCACAACCAACTAGCGTCGTCGCCGAGACCGGCCGCCACCCGCAACGCATTGATGCTCTAAAGCATTGTGGCGCATCGATAGTCAGCGTCGCGCCCAGGCATTCGCCGACTGCCGCCGATCAGCGCAGCATGGTGGCCACGATCCCGGCGAGGTAACCAAGCCGGGCGACCTCCGAGGGCCGGAATTCCGGGCCGGGACGGCCAAGCACCACCGCGGTGTGGGGGTCGCCCAATGGGGCCGCGACCATCGTCACGTCCATATCGCGCCACGCCTCCGGCACCCACTCGGCACTGCCGTCCAGAGTCACGGCCCGCTCCAGCGGCAGCCACGGGGCCGAGTCCGCCTTGGTCTCCGGAGCGCCAGGACTGCCGGCCAGGCGCTGCAGCTCGCCGTCCGCGCTGCGCAACACCGTGCACCAACTGACGCGCAGCACCTTGGGCGCCTCGTTGGCGAGAACCTGCAGTCGTGCCGCTTTGCCGTTGACGGCCGCGATGTGGTCGAGCAGCTCGAGCTCACGATGCGCTTCCAGCAGACCGGTATGCGGCCGCACACTGTCCACCCGGACACCGGACAGGGACTCGGCGGCGGTGATCAGCGTGTCCGGCATCGCGCCCGGCGGCAGTTCGATCACCAGGTCGTCGGTCGCGTAGCCCGAGCTGCGGTCCACGACGTCGAGCGACAGAATGTCTGCTCCCACCGAACCGAGCGCCACCGCCAGCGACCCGAGGCTTCCTGGCCGGTCGACGAGCTCGATGCGCAACAGATAGGAGGGCACGGCCAACACTGTCGCATAAGCATGTGTCTTCTGCCCGCCGAGCGTCACGGCCGTGTGACGGTGGTCGCCGAACGTCACGCCAGCGCGGCGGACTCGGCGGCTAGGCTTTGCAGTCGTGTCCCAGATCTCCCGCGACGAGGTAGCGCACCTGGCCCGGCTGTCCCGCCTGGCGCTGACCGACAGCGAGCTCGACAGCTTCGCCGGCCAGCTCGACGCCATCCTGACCCACGTCAGCCAGGTACAGGCCGTCGATGTCGCCGGCGTCGAAGCGACCGACAACCCGCTGAAAGACGTCAACGTCACCCGGCCCGACGAGTCGACGCCGTGTCTGACGCAGGCCGAAGCGCTGGCCGAGGCGCCCGCGGCTGTTGAGGGCCGCTTCGCGGTCCCGCAGATCCTGGGAGACAGCGAGTGAACGAGATCATCCGGTCCGACGCCGCCACGCTGGCCGCCCGGATCGCCGCCAAAGAGGTGTCTTCGGTCGAGGTGACCCAGGCATGCCTGGACCAAATCCAGGCGACCGACGATCGCTACCATGCCTTCCTGCATGTGGCGGCCGACGAGGCGCTCGCGGCGGCAGCCGCGGTGGACAAGCAAGTCGACGAGGCGGTGAGCGCCGGGGAGCGGCTTCCGTCAGCGTTGGCCGGGGTCCCGCTGGCGCTCAAGGACGTCTTCACCACGGTCGACATGCCCACGACGTGCGGATCCAAGATCCTCGAGGGGTGGCGTTCGCCGTACGACGCCACCGTCACGTCGCGGTTGCGCGCCGCGGGGATCCCGATCCTGGGCAAGACCAACATGGACGAGTTCGCGATGGGCAGCTCGACCGAGAACTCCGCCTACGGCCCGACCCGTAATCCCTGGGACGTCGACCGGGTGCCCGGCGGCTCCGGCGGTGGCAGCGCCGCCGCGCTGGCCGCGTTCCAGGCCCCGCTGGCCATCGGGTCCGACACCGGCGGCTCCATCCGGCAGCCCGCGGCGCTCACCGCGACGGTGGGGGTCAAGCCCACCTACGGCACGGTGTCGCGCTACGGCCTGGTGGCGTGCGCGTCGTCGCTGGATCAGGGCGGCCCGTGCGCGCGCACCGTGCTGGACACCGCGCTTCTGCATCAGGTGATCGCCGGGCACGACAGCCGCGACTCGACGTCCGTCGACGCGGCGGTGCCCGACGTCGTCGCCGCCGCGAAGGCCGGCGCGGCCGGGGATCTCAAGGGCGTGCGCGTCGGGGTGGTCAAGCAGCTGCGCGGCGAGGGCTACCAGCCCGGCGTCCTCAGGGCTTTCGAGGCCGCCGTCGAGCAGCTGACCGCCCTGGGCGCCGAAGTGAGCGAGGTCGACTGCCCGCACTTCGAATACGCGCTGGCCGCCTACTACCTGATCCTGCCGTCGGAGGTGTCGAGCAATCTGGCCCGCTTCGACGCGATGCGCTACGGGCTGCGGGTCGGCGACGACGGCCGCCACAGCGCCGAGGAAGTGATGGCATTGACGCGGGCCGCCGGCTTCGGGCCGGAGGTCAAGCGGCGCATCATGATCGGCACCTACGCGCTGTCGGCCGGTTACTACGACGCCTATTACAACCAGGCGCAGAAGGTGCGCACCCTGATCGCCCGCGACCTGGACGAGGCCTATCGGTCGGTGGACGTGGTGGTGTCGCCCGCGACCCCGACCACGGCGTTCCGGCTGGGTGAGAAGGTCGACGATCCGCTGGCGATGTACCTGTTCGACCTGTGCACGCTGCCGCTGAATCTGGCCGGCCACTGCGGCATCTCGGTGCCGGCCGGTCTGTCGCCGGACGACGACCTGCCGGTCGGCTTGCAGATCATGGCGCCCGCACTGGCCGACGACCGGCTTTACCGGGTCGGCGCCGCCTACGAGACGGCCCGCGGACCGCTGCCGTCGGCGCCCACCGTGGGGGCTGTCGCCGGCTAATCACGCCATAAGGCCGCCACCCCAGGCAAGATGAGGGGATGCGGATCGGAGTGCTCACCGGAGGCGGCGACTGCCCCGGACTCAACGCGGTCATCCGGGCAGTGGTGCGAACGTGCGACTCCCGATATGGCTCGTCGGTGGTCGGATTCCAGGACGGCTGGCGTGGGTTGCTGGAGAACCGGCGCGTCCAGCTGCAGAACGACGACCGCAACGACCGCCTGCTGGCCAAGGGCGGAACCATGCTGGGCACCGCGCGCGTGCACCCCGACAAACTGCGGGCCGGGCTGAACCAGATCAAGCAGACCCTCGACGACAACGGGATCGACGTGCTGATCCCCATCGGTGGGGAAGGCACGCTGACCGCCGCGCATTGGCTCTCGGAGGAGAACGTGCCCGTGGTCGGTGTGCCGAAGACCATCGACAACGACATCGATTGCACCGACGTGACTTTCGGCCACGACACCGCATTGACCGTCGCCACCGACGCCATCGACCGGCTGCACAGCACCGCCGAATCGCACCAGCGGGTGATGCTGGTCGAGGTGATGGGCCGGCACGCCGGCTGGATCGCGCTCAACGCGGGCCTGGCTTCGGGCGCGCACATGACGCTGATCCCCGAGCAGCCCTTCGACGTTGAAGAAGTCTGTCGTCTCGTCAAAAGGCGCTTCCAGCGCGGAGATTCGCACTTCATCTGTGTGGTCGCCGAGGGCGCAAAACCTATTCCCGGCTCGATTGCGTTGCGGGAAGGCGGGATTGACGAATTCGGTCACGAGAAGTTCACCGGCGTGGCCGCCCAGCTCGGCGCCGAAGTGGAAAAGCGGATCAACAAAGACGTCCGGGTGACCGTGCTGGGACACGTCCAGCGGGGAGGCACGCCGACGGCCTACGACCGCGTGCTGGCCACCCGGTTCGGGGTGAACGCGGCCGACGCCGCGCACGCGGGGGAATACGGCCAGATGGTGTCGCTGCGTGGGCAGGACATCGCCCGGGTGGCTTTGGCGGACGCGGTGCGTCAGCTCAAGCTGGTGCCGGAAAGTCGCTACGACGACGCCGCCGCGTTTTTCGGTTAATCCTTGGGCGCGTGGCAAATAACGGGTGTAACCGTCGGTTGAATTTGTCCGCCAATTAACAATGTTTCGCGATTGTCGCAGTTGGTGGTTTCCGAACGGGTAATTCGGGGTTATACCGGGAGTATGAATAACCGCGGTTCGACTCGCCGGTCAGTTCGGCAATCCGCGGTAGCGGCGGGGCCACCGGGCCCGCCGAACCACAAGCCGGGCGGTCAGTGGCAAATCGAGGGCGACCCTGCAGCGTCCACCGTGCCGCAGTCCCGCGGTCCGAACCAGCAGACGGAAAGACCGCCGCCCCGGCGGGTGCCGCCATCGCCACGTCCCGGATCGACGCTGGGTGCCACCTCGCTGGACCGCTTCGACATGCGCGACTCGGACGCCGACGGGTTCAACTGGCGACAGCTGCTTCATCGCATCACCGGGATCGAGCTCGGCCCGGGCAAAAACACGGCTTACGAGAACGAGCTGCGGCAGCGCATCCGCGCGACGGTCGGCGGTGCCTTTCCCATCGCGGTCCTCAACCTCAAGGGCGGGGTCGGCAAAACGGCGGTGGTAGAGGCGCTCGGGTCGACGTTCGCCGCCGTGCGCGACGACCGGGTGATCGCCCTCGACATCGACGCCGGAGACCTGGCGGAACGCCACGGCCTGCGCAACCCGCACAGCCTGGCCGATCTGCTGCACGGCAGCCCGGCGGCGCAATACGAGGACATCCGCGCGCTGACGTATATGAACGGCTTCGGGCTGGAAGTGCTCGGGCTGCCCGACACCGACTGGCGCCTGGACCGCCGCGACATGCAGCGAGCCTTCTCGATGCTGCGCAAGCAGTATTCGCTGGTGTTGATCGACTGTGTCAAAACGCTCAATTCCACTGTGATGGACGCGGTTCTACCCGAATCGCGAGCCCTGGTGGTGGTCACCAGCCCCGCCATCGATGCGGTACGTAAAACACGGGCGACCCTGGAGTGGTTGTGCCACAACGGATATCAATCCTTGATGCAATGGACCGTGCTGGCCATCAATCACGTCGAGCCGGCCAAGGTGGACGGTGTGGCGGTCACCGAACTCGACCGACTTTCCGCGCGCGTCGGCGCCACGGTAGTGCTGCCATTCGATCGGCATGTGCACGATGGCCGAAAGATTGCGCTGGACCGGCTGAGCAAGGAGAGCCGTCGCTGTTATCTGGAGATGGCGGCGGTGCTGGCCGATATGTTCCCGGGCAGGTAAGGCCCGCGCTCGCGATCACCACGGTGTTGATTGGTGCTGACCCGCTTCGCCCGGCTCCGCCGCGCTCGCGATCACCACGGTGTTGATCGGTGCTGATCCGCTTCGCCCGGCTCCGCCGCGCTCGCGATCACCACTAGGATCGGGCGCATGAGTGTTGCCGCCAGCGCCGATCTGATGGACTACGACGACGTCATCGCGCGGTTCGATCCGGTACTCGGCCTCGAGGTGCATGTGGAGCTGTCGACGGTCACCAAAATGTTCTGCGGCTGCTCTACCGCATTCGGCGCCGAGCCCAATACCCAGGTATGCCCGGTGTGCCTCGGCCTGCCCGGCTCGCTGCCGGTGCTCAATCAGAACGCGGTCGAGTCGGCCATTCGCATCGGGCTTGCGCTGAATTGCGAGATCGTTCCGTGGTGCCGCTTCGCCAGGAAGAACTACTTCTACCCGGACCAGCCGAAGAACTACCAGATCTCGCAGTACGACGAGCCCATCGCCATCAACGGCTACCTTGAGGCCCCGCTGGAGGACGGCACCACGTGGCGGGTCGAGATCGAGCGCGCGCACATGGAGGAGGACACCGGCAAGCTCACCCACATCGGCAGTGAGACGGGCCGCATCCACGGCGCGACCACGTCGTTGATCGACTACAACCGCGCCGGCGTGCCATTGATCGAGATCGTCACCAAGCCCATCGAGGGTGCCGGGGCGCGGGCGCCACAGATCGCCCGCGCCTACGTGACGGCATTGCGAGACCTGCTGCGCGCCTTAAACGTATCCGACGTCCGGATGGATCAGGGCTCGATGCGGTGTGACTCCAATGTGTCCTTGAAGCCGATCGGTACGACCGAGTTCGGCACCCGGACGGAGACCAAAAACGTCAACTCGCTGAAAAGCGTCGAGGTGGCGGTGCGCTACGAAATGCAGCGCCAGGCCGCGGTTCTGACGTCCGGCGGTCGAATCATCCAGGAGACCAGGCACTTTCACGAGTCCGGCGGCTACACGAGTCCGGGCCGCACCAAGGAGACCGCCGAGGACTACCGGTATTTCCCCGAGCCGGACCTCGAGCCCGTCGCGCCCAGTCGTGAACTTGTCGAGCAGCTGCGTCGGACGATTCCCGAGCTGCCGTGGTTGAGCCGCAAACGCATTCAGGATGAGTGGGGAATCTCCGACGAGGTGATGCGCGACCTGGTCAACGCCGGGGCGATCGAATTGGTCACCGCGACCATCGCGCACGGTGCGCCCAGCGAGCAGGCCCGCGCCTGGTGGGGCAACTTCTTGATGCAGAAGGCCAACGAAGCCAACGTCGCGCTGGCCGAGCTGGCCATCACGCCCGCCCAGGTGGCCGCGGTGGTGGCATTGGTCGACCAAGGCAAGCTGTCCACGAAGCTGGCCCGCCAGGTGGTTGAGGGTGTCCTGGCCGGGGAGGGTGAGCCCGAGGCGGTGATGACCGCCCGTGGGCTGGCGCTGGTGCGCGACGATTCGGTGACCCAGGCCGCGGTGGACGAGGCACTGGCCGCCAATCCCGATGTGGCAGAGAAGATCCGCGGCGGCAAGGTGGCCGCGGCCGGCGCGATCGTCGGCGCGGTGATGAAGGCGACCCGCGGCCAGGCCGACGCGGCCCGGGTGCGCGAGTTGGTGTTGGCGGCCTGCGGCCAGGGCTAGCGGGCGGATCGTCCGCCACCACGACGCGCGAGCGGTCAGCTCTTGTCGTCGCTGTTGCGCGGGAACCCGCCGCCCTGCGGGAAGAGCGGGAACACGACGTCGTCCAGCTTCTCGGCATCCCCGGCTGTCTTGTTAACTGTTGCGCCCCAGACGTTTCCATCGGGCGACATGCGCAGCGCCCAGGCGTGGGCGTGGGTGTCCTTGCGGACCACGTCGGGTTCACCGGTGACCGCGCCGGTGGCCGGCGCCAGTCGGACCGCGACCGTCAGCTTGGTGTTGATCAGGTTGACCAACACGGTCCCGTCCATCGCCGCGCAACCGGCCACCCCCGGTTTGTCCGGCCAGGTCCACACCGTGGAAACGTCCGACGTTTTGGTGATGCGCTGCAAGCGATCTGCCGTCGGGGTGCGGTCGGCGACATACAGTGAGCCGTCGACGGGGTCGGTGCACAGGCCGCCGCCGGCGCCCACTCCGGACAGCGCCGTCGTCGGCGGCGCCTGGCCCACGGTGGTGGGCTGCTCGATCCGCAGCACCTTGCCCGCCAGCGATTTGGGGTCGGCGGCCAGCGCCGGATTGCCCGCGTCGCCGGTCATCACGACCAACGTGGTGGGACTGGTGAAGATCAACGCTCCGGTGTTCCCGGTGGCGCCCTTGGGGATTCCGGTCAGGATGTCCTTGGGGATATCGTCGTCGGCGACGCGGATGACCCGGTTGTCGCTCGGTGTGCTGATGTAGGCGTACATCAGGCGGTCCTGCTTGTAGGTGGGCGACATGACGATGTCCATCAAGCCGCCGTCGCCCGAGCCGTCCACCGGGATCACCGTCTTCACCTTCGGCTCAGCGCTGACGGAAATCTCCTTGACCGCGCCGGTGGTGCGCTCGGCGACGAGCGCGGTTTTGCTGTCGGGGCCCATGATCAGGCCGCTGGTGCTCTCCAGGCAGCCCTGCATCACCCCGGGAGCGGGACAGGCCTTGGGGAACGGGGTGGGCGGC
>NZ_LZIF01000066.1 GCF_001667145.1 Mycobacterium sp. 852002-51971_SCH5477799-a | reverse complement strand
TATCTGGGGCGTGCTGATGAGCAGGTCAAGATCCGCGGGTATCGCATCGAGTTGGGTGAGGTTCAAGCGGTGTTGGCCGCCCAGCAGGGTGTGCGTCAGGCGGTGGTGATCGCGCGCGAGGACGTCGCTGGGGATAAGCGTCTGGTGGGGTATGTGACCGGGACCGCCGAGCCGGCGGTGTTGCGCAGCGCTGTGGCTGAGCGGCTGCCCGCTTATATGGTGCCGGCTGCGGTCGTGGTGATCGAGGCGTTGCCGCTGACTGCTAACGGCAAACTCGACACCAAAGCCTTGCCGGCCCCGGGCTATCAAGACGGCGAGGGCTATCGCGCCCCGACCAGCTTGACCGAAGAGATTGTTGCTGGGATTTATGCCCAGGTTCTTGGCTTGGAGCGGGTCGGGGTTGATGACTCGTTCTTTGAGGTGGGTGGGGATTCGCTGTCGGCGATGCGGGTGATTGCCGCGGTGAATAAGTCCTTTGATGCGGGTCTTTCGGTGCGGGTGTTGTTCGAGGCGCCGACGGTGGCTGAGCTGGCGCCTCGTATTGAGGGTGCGGGTGGGGGTGGGCTGGAGCCGTTGGTGGCTGTGGAGCGCCCGGCGGTGGTTCCGTTGTCGTTTGCCCAGGCCCGGTTGTGGTTCCTGGATCAGTTGCAGGGGCCGTCACCGATTTACAACATGGCGGTGGCGTTGCGGCTCAGTGGTCGGTTGGATGCTGAGGCGTTGGGGGCGGCGCTGGCTGATGTGGTGGGCCGTCATGAAAGTTTGCGGACGTTGTTTGTGGCGGTGGACGGGGTCCCTCAGCAGGTGATTGTTCCGGTGGGGCGGGTTGATTTCGGGTGGCAGGTTGTTGATGCCGTCGGCTGGCCGGATGATCGGCTGGAGGCGGCTGTGGGCGCCGCGGCTCGTTACACGTTTGATTTGGCTGGCGAGATTCCTTTGCGGGCAAGGCTTTTCCGGGTCGCTGAGGATGAGCATGTGTTGGTGGCCGCGGTGCACCATATCGCTGCTGATGGGTGGTCGGTGGCCCCGTTGGTGCGGGATTTGGGTGTGGCGTATGCCAGTCGGTGTGCGGGGCAGGTGCCGGGGTGGGCGCCGTTGCCGGTGCAGTATGTGGATTACACGTTGTGGCAGCGCGCGCAGTTCGGTGATCTTGATGACAGCGGTAGTCGTATTGCCGGGCAGTTGGGGTATTGGGAGCAGACCCTGGCGGGGTTGCCTGAGCAGCTGCAGTTGCCCACGGATCGGCCTTATCCGCCGGTGGCCGATTATCGCGGGGCCAGTGTGGTGGTGGATTGGCCGGCCGAGTTGCAGCAGCGGGTGCGCGAGATGGCCCGCAAGCATGATGCGACCAGTTTCATGGTGGTTCAGGCCGCGCTGGCGGTGTTGTTGTCGGCGCTGAGTGCCAGTTCTGATGTGGCCGTTGGGTTTCCGATCGCTGGGCGGCGCGATCCTGCGCTAGATGATCTGGTCGGGGCGTTTATCAATACGTTGGTGTTGCGGGTGGATGTGGGCGCCGATCCCACCGTTGGTGAGTTGTTGGCTCAGGTGCGGGCGCGCAGTTTGGCCGCCTATGAGCATCAGGATGTGCCGTTTGAGGTGCTAGTGGAGCGGCTGAATCCGGTCCGGTCGTTGACCCATCATCCGTTGGTGCAGGTCATGCTGGCCTGGCAGAACTGGCAAGACGCTGATCCCGCCGCCGGGGTGGCCTTGGGGGAGGTGCAGGTCACGCCGTTGCGGGCCGATACCGACACCGCGCGCGCGGATTTGACGTGGTCGTTGGCCGAACGCTGGACCGAGGCTGGTGAGCCCGCCGGCATTGGCGGGCAGGTGGAGTTCCGCACCGATGTGTTTGATGTGGCCAGCATTGAGGTGTTGGTGGAGCGGTTGCAGCGGGTGGTGTTGGCGATGACCGCGGA
>NZ_LZIF01000065.1 GCF_001667145.1 Mycobacterium sp. 852002-51971_SCH5477799-a | reverse complement strand
CGCTAACGGCAAACTCGACACCAAAGCCTTGCCGGCCCCGGGCTATCAAGACGGCGAGGGCTATCGCGCCCCGACCAGCTTGACCGAAGAGATTGTTGCTGGGATTTATGCCCAGGTTCTTGGCTTGGAGCGGGTCGGGGTTGATGACTCGTTCTTTGAGGTGGGTGGGGATTCGCTGTCGGCGATGCGGGTGATTGCCGCGGTGAATAAGTCCTTTGATGCGGGTCTTTCGGTGCGGGTGTTGTTCGAGGCGCCGACGGTGGCTGAGCTGGCGCCTCGTATTGAGGGTGCGGGTGGGGGTGGGCTGGAGCCGTTGGTGGCTGTGGAGCGCCCGGCGGTGGTTCCGTTGTCGTTTGCCCAGGCCCGGTTGTGGTTCCTGGATCAGTTGCAGGGGCCGTCACCGATTTACAACATGGCGGTGGCGTTGCGGCTCAGTGGTCGGTTGGATGCTGAGGCGTTGGGGGCGGCGCTGGCTGATGTGGTGGGCCGTCATGAAAGTTTGCGGACGTTGTTTGTGGCGGTGGACGGGGTCCCTCAGCAGGTGATTGTTCCGGTGGGGCGGGTTGATTTCGGGTGGCAGGTTGTTGATGCCGTCGGCTGGCCGGATGATCGGCTGGAGGCGGCTGTGGGCGCCGCGGCTCGTTACACGTTTGATTTGGCTGGCGAGATTCCTTTGCGGGCAAGGCTTTTCCGGGTCGCTGAGGATGAGCATGTGTTGGTGGCCGCGGTGCACCATATCGCTGCTGATGGGTGGTCGGTGGCCCCGTTGGTGCGGGATTTGGGTGTGGCGTATGCCAGTCGGTGTGCGGGGCAGGTGCCGGGGTGGGCGCCGTTGCCGGTGCAGTATGT
>NZ_LZIF01000064.1 GCF_001667145.1 Mycobacterium sp. 852002-51971_SCH5477799-a | reverse complement strand
CAGTGTCATTCGTTGGCGTTTGACTATTCGGTGTGGGAGATCTGGGGGGCGCTGTTATACGGCGGGCGGTTGGTGGTGGTGCCCGAGTCGGTGGTGCGTTCACCAGAAGACTTGCTCGAAGTGTTGGTGGGTGAGCAGGTCAGTGTGCTCAGTCAGACACCGTCGGCGTTTTATGCGTTGCAGAGCGCTGAGGGGCTTGCACCTGAGTTGGCTGATCAGCTCACGTTGTCGACTGTGGTGTTCGGTGGTGAGGCGCTCGAGCCGCAGCGGCTTGGGGGGTGGTTGGAGCGTCATCCGGTGTTGCCGCGGTTGATCAATATGTATGGCATTACCGAGACGACGGTGCACGCCTCGTTGCGGGAGATCGCCGCCGGCGATGTTGAGCGCATGGTCAGCCCGATCGGGGTGCCGTTGGCGCATCTGGGGTTTTTTGTGCTCGATAACTGGTTGCGTCCGGTGCCCGCTGGGGTGGTCGGTGAGTTGTATGTGGCTGGTGGCGGGTTGGCTTATGGCTATGTGGGTCGGGCGGGGTTGACCAGTGC
>NZ_LZIF01000063.1 GCF_001667145.1 Mycobacterium sp. 852002-51971_SCH5477799-a | reverse complement strand
TCGAGACAGGGGTACGCGGGGCCGCGGTGCGGGGAATGTCCGGGTGGCCCGGCCGCGGGCGGGGTCTGAAAGATCAGGCGCGGACCGTGCTGGGGATCCCCGATGGCGATTCCCAGGCCGTCGCGGATCTCGAGGTTGTGCAGTCGGGATCCGCCGGCGAAGATGCCGCGGCGGCTCAGATCGATAGCCACCCATTGAGTTCCGGT
This sequence comes from Mycobacterium sp. 852002-51971_SCH5477799-a, assembly GCF_001667145.1. Lineage (GTDB taxonomy): Bacteria > Actinomycetota > Actinomycetes > Mycobacteriales > Mycobacteriaceae > Mycobacterium. The sequence goes on along the minus strand of NZ_LZIF01000063.1, from coordinate 185,145 downwards.
GAAACGCAGGATCACATCGACTCGGGGAGCTGGGGGCGGTTGCGGGGGATTGTCGAGACGCTCCAGCGGAATGTCACAACCTGGGCCGTAGCCCACGGTCACGTCACGGCCCGGGCTGAAGACATATCGCGTCGGTCCGGCCCATACGGTCAGCGAGGCCGGATGCGCCGAAGCCTCGGTCGGCATGGCCGCCACCTTTCATCACCGGTCAGCTGGATTGATCTCGCGCTATGGGACTGCCACGTCCTCAGGCGCCGGTCCCCGCGCTCGCTTAACTGTCTACCCTCGCCCGAGCTCGAACCACCAGCGTCGCGCCCTTCACACCGTGGTGCGCCGACCCGCAAGGGACGTGCCCCGCGAGGCGTTGTCGAGCAACCCGCGCAGCACGTCGACCGCTTGCACCAGCACCTGCCGGTCCGCGGGGTCAAGCAGCGCCAATTGCGGTTCGATCGCGGCGGCGCGGTCGGCCCGAACCGCGTTGAGCGTGCGCCTCCCCTCGGCCGTGATGCGGATTCTTACCGCACGCGCATCTCCCGGGTCGACCATCCGCGTGACCAGGCCCGCCTCTTCGAGTCGGCGCACCTGCGTCGTCATCGTCGGTTGCGAGCAGTGATCGACGGCGGCCAGGTCACCGATTCGGGCTTCGCCGTGAGCTTCGATGGTGGCCAGCAGCCTGGCCTGCGCCGCGGGCAATGGCATGTGGATGCGTTGGGTGGCCATGCGGTTGAGTCGCGCGACCACGGCGAGCAAATCGGCTCCCAGCCCCTGGGCTCCCTCGAACTTTGCGGCATCGACGACGTTGTCCATGCATCCATGGTTGCATAGCTTTGCTAAGCGAGGCCAAAAGACGACGCGTTTCGCGTCGCGCGCAGATCACACGATGTATTGGCGGGACTTAGCGCTACGGCCTGGCAGAATCGTTGAAGTGAAAACCCCATCCCCGGTCCGTTTGCGTGATCGGGGTGGACCCCTACAACCGACCGAGTTGGCACAGGCCTCGGTCATGGGTGCTCTTTGCGCGGTGATCGCCATCATCGCCACGGTGATCCCGTTCGCTCAGGGCTTGGCGCTGCTGGGCACGGTGCCCATGGCGCTGTTGGCCTACCGCTACCGACTTCGAGTGCTTGTCGCCGCGACGGTCGCTGCCGGGATGATCACTTTTCTGATTTCCGGCCTGGGCAGCCTGGCGGCCGTCCTCAACTGTGTCTACATCGGCGGGTTGACCGGGCTCGTCAAACGCAAGGGCCGAGGCGCACCGACTGTGGTCGTCACGTCGCTTGTCGCCGGAGCCGCCGTCGGCGGAGTCACGGTCGGAATGTTGACGGTGCTGATTCGGTTGCGGCACCTCATTTTTCAAGTCATGACCGCGAATGTGGATGGCGTCAAAGCTTTCTTGGTGCGAGTGCACCTGCAAGGGATCGCCGCCGGTGTGCAGCGAGGATTCGCCTATGGACTGCATTACTGGCCGTGGTTGGTCATCGTTTACCTCACCTACGGGGTGATGATCTCTTCATTGATCGGGTGGTGGGTACTTTCGCGGCTGTTGGAGCGGCTGCACAACATTCCCGATGTGCACAAGCTGGACAGTCCCGACAGCGCTGGATTGTCGGATGCCGCAATCGGTCCTGTGCCTGTGCGGTTGGTCGACGTGCGGTTCCGCTACCCCGGCGCAAGCCAGGACGCGCTGCGTGAAATCAGTCTGGACCTCCGGGTCGGCGAACATGTCGCCGTTGTCGGCGCGAACGGGTCCGGGAAAACGACCCTGACGCTGATTCTGGCGGGCCGAGAACCGACATGGGGTGTCGTGTATCGCCCTGGCGCAGTGGGTTTGGGAAGGGTCGGTGGCACGTCGCTCGTGCTTCAGCACCCGCAAACCCAGGTCTTGGGCACCAGGGTGGCAGACGACGTGGTCTGGGGCCTGCCGCCGGGCACCAAAGTCGACGTGAACCAGTTGCTGAGCGAGGTCGGCCTCGACGGGCTCGCCGAGCGCGACACCGGAAGTCTGTCCGGCGGGGAGTTGCAGCGGCTAGCGCTCGCCGCCGCACTCGCCCGCGAACCCTCGCTGTTGATCGCTGACGAGTTCACCAGCATGATCGACCAGCCAGGCCGCGAACTCTTGTTGGACGTCCTGTCCGGTCTTCCCGAGCGGCACCGCACGGCCCTGGTGCATATCACGCACTTCGACAATGAGGCTGCATCGGCGGATCGCACCATCAATCTCAGCGATTCCTCCGACAACAGCAGCATGGTCGAGATCGCGCCGGCGCCGGTCCCGACCGGCGCCGTCACCCGTGGCTCCAGCAAGCCGGTCCTCGAGGTGGTGGGCGTCGGGCACGAATATCACAGCGGTACGCCGTGGGCGAAGACGGCGCTGCGCGATATCAACTTCACGGTTGAACAAGGCGAAGGGCTGCTCATTCACGGTGGCAACGGCTCTGGCAAGTCGACACTGGCGTGGATCATGGCTGGGCTGACCGTGCCCACCGAGGGTGTCTGCCTCATCGACGGCGAACCCACCCATCGGCGCGTCGGCGCGGTGGCTTTGTCGTTCCAGGCCGCCAGACTGCAGCTGATGCGCAGCCATGTCGACCTGGAACTGGCGTCAGTCGCGGGCTTTTCGCGGCGCGACCATGATCGCGTGGCCGCCGCGCTGATCGCAGTCGGACTGGACCCCGCACTTGCCAAGCGGCGCATCGATCAGCTCAGTGGTGGACAAATGCGCCGCGTGGTGCTGGCCGGGCTATTGGCATGTTCGCCCCGAGTGTTGGTACTCGACGAACCGTTGGCAGGGCTGGACGCCAGCAGCCAGCGCGGTCTCCTGCGAGTGCTTGCGAATTTGCGCCGTACCCGCGGCCTGACGTTGGTGGTCATTTCGCACGACTTCGTCGGGCTTGACGAGGTTTGTCCGCGGACCATCCGTTTGCGCAACGGTGCGCTGGAAACGGTGTCTACCACTGCGGTGGCGGGAGGCCTGGCGTGACGACACCATCGACCGCGGCGACCAACGTGAATCGGCGCCGTTCCACATCGGTCGTCCTGCTGGTCCCGGTGCCCGGAAGATCGGCCATTCACGACCTGTGGGCCGGCACCAAACTGCTGGTCGTATTCGGCGTTTCGGTGCTTCTGACGTTCTATCCGGGATGGACGACGATCGCGTTGGTGGCGGCACTGCTGGCGGCGGCGGTCTGGATTGCACGAATCCCACGTGGTGCACTGCCGCCGATTCCGCGGTGGCTGTGGGCCCTCCTCGCGTTGGGCTTTGTGACCGCGGCGCTGGCCGGCGGCAGCCCCACGGTACCGATGGGCGGTGTGGTCATCGGGCTCGGTGGAGCGTTGCAATTCCTCAGGATCACCGCACTGTCGATCGTGCTGCTGGGCCTCGGCGCGATGGTGTCGTGGACCACGAACGTAGCCGAAATCGCGCCTGCAGTAGCGACATTGGGTCGTCCGTTGAGAGTACTGCGCATTCCGGTCGACGAATGGGCTGTGGCCCTGGCTTTGGCTCTGCGCGCCTTCCCGATGCTGATCGACGAATTCCATGTGCTTTACGCCGCTCGGTTGTTGCGGCCCAACCGAATACCCTCAGGCCGCAGGGCACGGCTTCGGCAGCAGAGCCGGGGGGTGATCGACCTGATGGCCGCGGCGGTGGTCGTGACCCTACGTCGGGCGGACGAGATGGGCGACGCAATCACCGCCCGTGGCGGGATCGGTCAGTTGTCCGCGAGTCCCGCACGGCCGAAACTGGCTGACTGGTTGACACTGGCCATCACTGTTGTCGTCTGCGCCGCCGCAGTAGTGACCGAGACCTTGCTGCCGCAAGTGGGCTGATCGCCGACTGCGTCTTTGGTGAAAGACCCCCACGGCCCGACGCCGTTGCGGGAGGCTGTTCCATAATCAGCTGATCCGGTCACAGGAGGGGCGCTTGCCAGCCACGTCGATCAGCCTGAAAGAACAGATGCTGCGGCGGCGCCCGGTGATGGGTGCACACGCCGCGCACGGGACCGCTGATCACCTCAAGCGCGGCATCGGAACGTTCCAGCTGACGATGTTCGGGGTTGGCTCGACGGTCGGCACCGGCATCTTCTTCGTCATGTCGCAGGCGGTCCCCGAAGCGGGCCCGGCAGTGATCGTCTCCTTTCTTCTCGCTGGAATCGCGGCCGGGCTCGCGGCCGTCTGTTACGCCGAATTGGCCTCGGCGGTGCCGGTTTCGGGGTCGTCGTATTCGTACGCGTACACCACGCTGGGAGAGGTCGTAGCCGTGGGCGTGGCGGCCTGCCTGCTGCTGGAATACGGGGTGGCGACCGCAGCGGTCGCAGTCAACTGGAGCGGCTATCTGAACAAGCTGCTGAGCAATGTCCTGGGATTCCAGCTGCCGCAAGCGTTGTCGGCCGCGCCATGGGACACCCAGCCCGGATACGTGAACGTGCCGGCGGTCCTGCTGATAGTCATGTGCGCTCTGTTGCTCATCCGCGGCGCCAGCGAATCGGCCAAGGTCAACGCGATCATGGTGATGGTCAAACTCGGCGTCCTGGTCGTGTTCGCCGTCGTCGCGTTCACAGCGTTCGACGCGAGCCATCTCCGTGACTTCGCGCCTTTCGGGGTGTCCGGTATCGGTTCGGCCGCCGGCACCATCTTCTTCTCCTACATCGGTCTCGACGCAGTGTCCACCGCCGGTGACGAGGTGAACAACCCGCAGAAAACCATGCCGCGCGCACTGATCGGCGCGCTGCTGACCGTTACCGGGGTCTATGTCCTCGTCGCGGTGGCCGCGCTGGGCGCCCAGCCCTGGCGGGACTTTGCGGGCCAGCAGGAAGCCGGGCTGGCCACGATTCTCGACCATGTCACCCACGACGGCTGGGCCGGCACGATTCTGGCTGCCGGGGCGGTCATTTCGATCTTCAGCGTCACGCTGGTCACCATGTACGGCCTGACGCGCATCCTCTTCGCGATGGGCCGTGACGGGCTGTTGCCCGCCAGGTTCGCGACGGTGAACGCGCGCACCATGACGCCGGTGACCAACACGGTGATCGTCGCCGTCGTGGCCTCCACCCTGGCCGCCTTCATCCCGCTGCAGAAGCTCGCCGACATGGTGTCGATCGGCACGCTCACCGCCTTCATCGTCGTATCTCTCGGAGTGATCATCTTGCGGGTGCGCGAGCCAGACCTGCCACGGGGATTCAAGGTCCCGGGTTATCCCGTCACGCCGATCCTTTCGGTGGCGGCCTGCGGCTACATCCTCGCCAGCCTGCACTGGTACACCTGGATCGCGTTCAGCGGTTGGGTGTTACTGGCGTTGATTTTTTATTTCGTGTGGGGCCGCCACCACAGCGCGCTCAACGACGAAATGGTCGAGCCGTCATCGGGCGATGCCCACTGACCAGAACTCACTGGCGCGCCGCGGCGGCGTTGGCCGCCGCCTGAGCTCGCCGCAATGTCGCAGCGACATCGCCGCGGCCGAGGAACATTTCGTCAAAGTACGGTTGCAGGGCATCATTGCCGGCGGCAAAGCCTGCCCCTCCGGGGGCCGGGATGCGCGGACCGTTCAGCACGGCGAAGAAGGGCGTGACGTCGACACCTCTGGTGGCCCAGTACTGGAAGTAGACCGGTTGGGCGGTGGAAACCGCGGGGATGGCCGCACCGGACCGCCCCAGGTATTCGTTGCCCTGTCTGCTGCCCAGCCAGGCCAGCACCTGACGGACGGCGTCAGGGTGTTTCGTCGCCGCATTGCCCGCCGCGGCAATGCCATTGGTGACGCTGACCCGCCCCGCGGGGCCGGCGGGCATCATCGCCACACCCCAATGGAAGCGGGCATCGCGCGCCACCGGCGCCAAGTTGTAGGTGCCCGATTGAAACAGCGCCATCCTGCCGGCCAGGAATTGGTTGCGGGAAAAGTCGCCGTTGTCGTTGGTGTCGGCGGCGGGCGGCGCGACGTGGTCGCGATTGATCAGGTCGACCAGATACTGAAAGGCCGTCACGGCGGCCGGGTTGTCGAACGCGAAGGTGTCGCCACGCTGGAACACGCCGCCGGCCGAACCGATGTAGTTCAGGTAGATCCCCTGGGGGTCGTTGGCCGCGTTGTATGCCCACTGTCGCACCCGTCCCGCGTCGAAACGTGCTGTGTCGGAACGGTTTCCGTCGGCATCGACGGTGAGGCGGCCCAGCAGGGGGCGCAAGGTGTCGCCGTCGCCGGGACTCCACCGCAGGGTGCTCAGCTGGGCGGGATCGGCGCCCGCGGCGGCGAGAAGATCTGCGTTGTAGTACAACGCGATTCCGGCGTCGGTCAACTGCGGCACGCCCCACAGCGTGCCGTTGCGGGTGAACTGCTCGACGACCGCCCGCTCCCACTCCGAGGCGGCTTGGGGCCCAAGGACTTCGCCGATGTTCAGCAGCCGGCCGCTGTCGGCGTACCGCGCGAGATACGCGTTGGACAGCCAGAAGATGTCGTCGGCGCTGCCGCCGGCCACGTCGGTGCGCAGGGTGTTGAAGTAGGTCGAGTACGCCACCAAGTTCAGGTGTACTTCGATGTCGGGATGGACGCGGCTGAAGGCCTCGAAGGACTGGCGATAGGCGCCACCAATCTGATCGTCCCAAATGCGCACCGTGACGACGGTCTTGCCGCCATGGGGCTGGGCGGAGTAGTCCAGCAGCACCACCATCGCGGCCAGCAGCGCCGCCACCAGCGCAACCGATCCCGCGGCCAGTGTGGAAAAACGCGGTCGTCTCATTTGAGTCCCGAGACGACGATTGACGCGACGATGTGGCGCTGGAAGACCACGAACAGCGCGATCAGCGGGGCGATCGCGACCGTGGTGGCCGCCATCACCAACGTCCATTGGGAGTTGAACCGCGACTGTAGGTCTGCGGTCGCGACGGTGAGCACCCGCCACTTGTGGCCGCTGGTGATCACCAACGGCCACATGAAGTTATTCCACTGCGAGACCACGGTGATCAACGCCAACGCGGCCAGCACCGGGCGACTGGACGGGACCACCACGTGCACGATGACGTCCAGGGTTTTCGCGCCATCCAGGCGCGCGGCGTTGATCAAGTCGTTCGGGATGATTCGGAAATGCTCGCGCAACAAGAAGATTGCATAGGGGGAGCCGAACATGAACGGCAGCACCAACGCCCAGAACGTGTTACGCAGGCCGAGCTGGGCCATCATGAGATACAGCGGCACCACCGTGACCGTCCCCGGCACCATCAGCGTCGCGATGTACACCCAGAACAGCGCGTCACGGCCAGGGAATTGCAGGCGGGCGAAGGCATATGCGGCCAGCACCGAAAACGTCAACTGGCCCACCAGAATCACCGCCGTCATCAAGGCGGTCACCGCGGCCGCGCGACCGAACCCGGCCCCGCCGAGGTTGGCGAAATTCGACACCGTGGGTGGCCGCGGCAGCTGCAATGGGGTACCTGTGAGGAATTGGTGTGCCGAGGTGAACGAGGTCATCAGGCCAAGAGCGAACGGCGCCAACGTGATCAATGCGCCCAGCGACAGCCCGGCATAAATCGCCACGTCGGACGTGATCCGACTAGGTGAGGTCATAGCTGATCCGTCGCCGGAAATACAGGTGCTGAACCACGGTGACGCCGATCAGGATCACGAACAACACCACCGCCATCGCCGAAGCCCGGCCGATGGCCGCCGAACCGAAAGCCTCGGCGTAGATGCGATGTGCCACCAGGTCGGTGCTGCCGGCCGGTCCGCCGCCGGTGAGCGCGTACACCATATCGAAAACCTGTGCTGTGCTTACGATCCCGGTGACTAGCACGAAGAAGGTCGTCGGCCGCAGCATCGGCATGGTGATGCGCCAGAACCGCTGCCATGCGGTGGCGCCATCGGTGCGTGCGGCGGCGTGGATGTCGTCGGGAATGGCCAGCAGGCCCGCCAGAAACGACAACGAGACATAGCCGACGTTGGTCCACACCACCACGGCCGACACCAGCGGCAGCGCAAAGCTCGGATCCGACAGCCATTCGATGCTGTGCCCGAGCACGGTGCTCACGGCGCCGTCTGTGGGAGCCAGGATCCAGCGCCACAGGACCGCGATCGCCAGCGGCGCGCAGATCCACGGCAGCACAAACAGCGTGCGAAACAGATTGGTGCCGCGAAGCTGGCGGGCCAACATGGTCGCGGCCAGTAGTCCCAACACGGTCTGCGCCGGCACCACGATCTCCACGAAGATGGCCGTGACGATCAGGGAGTTGCCGAACCCGGGGTCGCTCAGGACCGAACGCCAGTTGGACAAGCCGACGAAGTGCAGTGGGCCGAGGAGATCCCAGCGGCACAGGCTCAACCAAAGTACGACCAGGATGGGCAGCAGCAGAAACGCAAGGACGCCGAACAGGCTGGGGGCCAGCAGCGCGTAGCCCAGCGCGGTGGATCGAGGGTGAATCCCGCGTACCGCGCTGGCCATGGGGTAATTAAAGCGGGCGCTGGCGGGAATTGGGGGGACCGGTCGTTACGGTGGAAGCGTGACACCGAACCGGGGGATCGATGCCGACTTCCTGGACCTGCCGCGCCACGACCTTGCCGAAGCCGCGCTCTCCGCGGCCAAAGCGGCCGGGGCGACGCACGCCGACCTGCGGGTTCATCGCATCATTACCGAGATCATCCAGCTGCGCGATGGCGAGCTGGAGACCGCGGTGATCAACCGTGAGGTGGGCCTGGCGGTGCGAGTGATCGTCGACGGCACCTGGGGATTCGCCTCGCACGCGGAGCTGGTGCCGTCGGTGGCCGCGGAGACGGCCCGGCGCGCGGTGCACGTCGCCACCACGCTGGCGACGCTGAGCAGCGAGCGCGTCGAGCTGGCGCCCGAGCCGGTCTACGCGGATGTGGCCTGGGTGTCGGACTATCGGATCGACCCGTTCGACATCTCGACCACCGACAAGATCGCCGTGCTCGAGGACTACTCCGGTCGACTGCTGAGTGCCGACGCCGTCAATCACGTGTCGGCGGTGCTGACCGCAGTCAAGGAGCACACGTTCTACGCCGACACCTTCGGGTCTTCGATCACTCAGCAGCGGGTTCGGGTGCTGCCCTCGCTGGAGGCGGTGACCGTTGACCCCGCGGCCGGCAGCTTCGATTCGATGAGGACACTGGTGCCGCCGATGGGGCGGGGCTGGGAGGCCGTAGCCGGCGACGAGGTATGGAACTGGACCGACGAGCTGGCGCAGCTGCCGTCATTGCTGGCCGAAAAAGTCAAGGCCCCCACTGTTATTCCAGGGCGCAAAGATTTAGTGATCGACCCGACCAACCTGTGGCTGACGATTCATGAATCAATCGGGCACGCAACCGAATACGACCGTGCGATCGGCTACGAGGCCGCCTACGCCGGAACGTCGTTCGCCACGCCGGACAAGCTCGGCACCATGCGGTACGGGTCGCCGGTGATGAATGTGACCGCCGACCGCACCGTCCAATTCGGTTTGGCCACTATAGGTTACGACGATGAAGGGGTGGCCGCGCAAAGCTGGGATCTGGTGCGCGACGGAATCTTCACCGGCTACCAGCTCGACCGGGTGTTCGCCCACCGGCTGGGGCAGCCACGCTCCAACGGATGCTCGTATGCGGACTCGCCGCATCATGTGCCGATCCAGCGCATGGCTAACGTGTCGCTGCAGCCGGCGCCGGACGACATCAGCACCGACGACTTGATCGGCTGGGTCGAGGACGGGATCTACATCGTCGGCGACAAGTCGTGGTCAATCGACATGCAGCGCTACAACTTCCAGTTCACCGGCCAGCGCTTCTTCCAGATCCGTGACGGACGGCTGGACGGTCAATTGCGTGACGTCGCCTATCAGGCCACCACGACCGAGTTCTGGAATTCGATGGAGGCCGTGGGGGGCCGTTCGACCTGGCGCCTGGGTGGCGCGCTCAACTGCGGCAAGGCTCAGCCAGGCCAGATCGCGGCGGTCAGCCACGGTTGCCCGTCGGCATTGTTCCGCGGCGTCAACGTGCTCAATACCCGCACCGAGGGCGGCCGATGATCCGCGCCGGCGACGATGCAGTGGGGGTACCGCCCGCTCGCGGGGGACGGAGCGATGCTGTGGGGGCACCTCCCGCTTGCGGGGGAGAGTGGCGCCGATGATCACTGCGCAGCATGTCGTCAACATCGTGCTCGATGAGGCGGCCAAGCTCGGCCGCGCCGACGAGACCATGGTGCTGGTCACCGACAAGGTCGAGGCCACATTGCGCTGGGCGGGCAATTCGATGACCACCAACGGGGTTTCGGTGAGTCGCAGCGTGACGGTGATCTCGGTGGTGCGTCGCGGGTCCAGTGCGCGCATCGGCACGGTGGTGTCCGCCGAGGCCGATCCGCGGGTGCTGCCCGGGCTGGTTGCGGCGTCGCAGCAGGCGGCCGGTGCTGCGCCAGAGGCGGGCGATGCCGCGCCGCTGCTCGCCGATACCGGGGTGCCCCTCGATTGGGACGCGCCGGTGCCGGGCACCGGGCCCCTGGTTTTCTCCGACGTCGCCGACTCGCTGAGCCGTGGGTTCCGCGGCGAGGACCGGCTGTATGGCTTTGCCCACCACAATGTTTCGACGACGTTCCTGGCATCCTCGACCGGATTGCGAAGACGTTTCACCCAGCCCACCGGCGCGGTCGAGATCAACGCCAAACGCGGCGACGCCAGCGCTTGGGCGGGCGTCGGCACACCCGACTTCGTCGATGTGCCAACCGATTCGCTGCTCGAGCAGCTCTCGACGCGGTTGGGCTGGGCGCAGCGCAGTGTCGCGCTGCCGGCGGGACGCTACGAGACGATCATGCCGCCGTCGACGGTGGCCGACATGATGATCTACATGGCGTGGTCGATGGCCGGCCGCGGCGCCCAGGAGGGCCGGACCGCGTTCTCGGCGCCCGGCGGCGGAACCCGGGTGGGGGAGCGGCTCACCGAGTTACCGCTGACGCTGTTCTCCGATCCGATGGCGCCCGGCCTGGCCTGCACGCCGTTCGTCGCGGTCAGCAGTTCCTCGGAGACGGTGTCGGTGTTCGACAACGGTGCGGAGATCAACCAGGTGGACTGGATCCGCGACGGGGTGATCAACGCGCTGGCCTATCCGAGGGCTACGGCCGCCAAGTATGACGCCGACGTTGCGGTGGCCGCCGACAACCTGGTGATGACCGGGGGAACGGCCAGCCAAGACGACATGATCGCATCCACCGAGCGCGGCCTGCTGCTGACCACGCTGTGGTACATGCGCGTCGTCGACCCGACCACCCTGTTGTTAACCGGGCTCACCCGAGACGGTGTCTACCTCGTCGAGGATGGCACGGTGACCGCGGCGGTCAACAACTTCCGGTTCAACGAAAGTCCGCTTGAGCTGCTGCGACGTGCCACGGAGGCCGGGGTCAGCGAAAAGACCCTGCCACGCGAATGGGGTGACTGGGCCACCCGCGCCGCCATGCCCTCGCTGCGGATACCGGACTTCCACATGTCTTCGGTGAGCCAGGCCCAGTAATCCATTGCCGCCGGGCAACGCGCGTTCTAGCGTGTGACGAATGGCGGCTCCGGTTTCTGTTCGGGAAGACCAGCTCACGCGGTTGGTGTCGTTGTGCCCGGGCGACGGTCGCATCGCGGCGCTGGTTCGCCGGATATGCGCGCAGACGATGTCGCTACCCCCGCTGCCCGCGAGCGTCGAGGTGGGTCAACCGGAATCGGAAGCCGAGGCCGCCGTCGCCGAGTTCGCCGAACAATTCAGCGCCGACGTTTCGTCGGTCACCGCCGAGCAGCGGTCGCGGTTGTTAAAGCAGCTAGGGGACCGCACCTTTGGCGTCGTTGTGCAGATCTACATCGCCGATTTCATTCCCCGGGTGCGGGCCGGGCTGGAGGCGATCGGGGTCGGCGCGCCGTATCTGGGCTGGGTTGCCGAACCGGTTACCTGGGATCACACCACCGAACCGGCGGATCTGGTGTTTAACGACTTTTTAATCGCGGTGGCGCGAATGCGTGCGCTCGATCCTGTGACCTCCGAGCTGGTTCGGCTGCGCGGGGCGGCACAGCACAATTGCCGCTTGTGCAACTCTCTTCGCGAGGGCGGCGCGCTCGATGCCGGCGGGTCGGAAACGCTGTACGAGGAGATCGAGCGCTTCGAGTCGTCGAGTTTGCTCGACGACCGCGCTAAAGCAGCGCTGCGCTATGCCGATGCGTTAATTTGGACCCCTGCGCACCTCGTCGCCGACGATGTCGCCGAGGTGCGCTCCCGGTTCTCCGAGGCCGAGGCCGTGGAGCTCACCTTCGACATCATGCGGAATGCCAGCAACAAAGTAGCGGTGTCGTTGGGTGCTGACGCGCCGCGCGTCGAGAACGGCACAGAGCGGTACTTGCTCGACGCCGACGGCCAGACGGTGTTCAGCTGACGTTTTCGGACGCGAGTTCGGCGGAGCCGAGCCCTGAGGCTCTTAGCTGTCGGCGCCGTGATCCCGAGCAGCACCCGTCTGTGGCGCTTCCTGCGCGGCTTGGCGGCCAGGCCCGCCGGTCGGCCCTGCCGGGCCGAGGGCACGAAATGTTAACCATCCATACACTGACGCGCAAGTGTCCGTTTCCGCTGTGTGCGGGGGCCATTCGCTACTTTTAGCCCGGTCGCCGACACTGAAACGACACCGAAAAGTGACGGTAACCAGATGGCAGCGTGGCCCGAGCAGGATGGCCACGGATCGTGCGTCATTGGCCGGCGGTCCGGAGGGCTTTCTTTTTCAGCTTGGCGTTGCGTTGGAAGCGACTGCGTTCTCGCGCAGAGGGAGGTTCGGATATGACAGACAGCCGTACACGTTCTCGTCTTCGAGTGTCATCGGTGTGGGCTGCCGGCGTCGCGCTGGGCGCCTCGATGCTCGGCGGCGCCGTGCTGTCGGCTCCGTTAGCGTCGGCCACCTGCAATTTGAGTCCGGCCGACGATCAGTACATCAAACTGCTCGCGCAGAACAAGATGGTCCACAACGCCGACTACAGCGATTGCCATGAGGCCGCCGAGGGTCGCTGGTTCGCCGATCAGGTACGAGCCAACCCCAATCCGTTCGGCGAGGGCCAGGAGCTGATCAACATGATCACCAGCACCACCCCTATGAGTCAGGCGCAGGCGGAGTGGGAGGTCGAGTCGGCCATCTATGTCTACGCGCCCGAAATAATCCCCAAGATCAAAGACCAAGCCGCAAAAGCAAACTGGCCGACCGAGTCTTAGGCAGCTAGCGCCTCTGTGGCGCAACGGGGTTCGTACTCCCGTACGTAAGCGGTCGTGAGGGCTTTGCCCTCCGGCCGCTTTCGCTTGTCTGGCATCAGCTAACTCAAAACTGCCGTGATGCGCCCTTGATCGACGGCATCAGCAAGCCGTGTCGCACTGCTGCTGTTGGGCGGCCCTGTTACCGAATCAGGCCCGGATTGTTTGTTGCACAGTAATTTTAGTTAACTGCCGTTCACGCGTTGTTCGTAAGAATGCTCGTTTGCCGCGCTCATCGCTGGTGGTACTCGATCATTATCACGAGCGCTAGTAGCAAATTCCACGATATGGGGGTCCGCAGAAGTGATGACGACACGATCACGCGTGCAGGTGCTGACGGTGGGTGCCGCCGGTCTTGCGGTGGGGGCCGCGATGTTCGGCGGTGCTGTCATGTCAGCGCCGCAGGCTTCGGCGGCTTGTAATTTGAGTCCGGCCGACGATCAGTACATCAAACTGTTGGCGCAGAACAAGATGGTGCACAACGCCGACTACAGCGATTGCCATGAGGCCGCCGAGGGTCGTTGGTTCGCCGATCAGGTACGAGCAAACCCCAATCCGTTCGGCGAGGGCCAGGAGCTGATCAACATGATCACCAGCACCACCCCGATGAGTCAGGCGCAGGCGGAGTGGGAGGTCGAGTCGGCGATCTACGTCTACGCGCCTGAGCTGATTCCCAAGATCAAGGCTCAAGCCGGGCAGGGAGGGCCGGCTCCCTCATAGCCGCGCGGGCATCGGGGTGTTGTCGGCGGGCGGCTTTGGAAATGGGTCGCTCCGCCGAGCGCATCAATACTCGTCGACACGGCTACGCCGCCCGACGGACACTGGTTTCAGTCTTCCGCTACGGTTTCGTACGGAAGTACTCCGTCGGGGCGGTAGCTCAGTTGGTTAGAGCCGCGGACTCATAATCCGTTGGTCGCGGGTTCGAGCCCCGCCCGCCCCACCGTATTCCCCTGGTCAGCGCCTCGTAGAGGCATCCCCGTGCAATCGAGAGCCCGTTTTTCGCGGCGTCGTCGCGGCGTGGGGCGCAGAGCGTGTGCCGCTAGCAAACTGGGCACCGCCGCCGCCGGGGTACACGCCGGGGCGCGGCGACCGTGTGACTGGATAAATGCTCTCTGTTCGGCGGCCGCTGCACAATCTTCGTCAACCGCAGCCGAGGTTAGCTGCGTTACGAGGTCGCCGTGACCTTGGTGGCCAACGCCGCCAACTTGGCGTCGAGTTCAAGGGCGGCTTCGCGAAGCGGCTCATTCGGTTCGACGACCATCAGCGACGACGGCACCACATAGGTCAGGCCGCTTCGGCCGTCGGGTTCCTCGGTAATCAGAAGTTCAACGGGCGCAAAGAGTCCCGCTGTGACATCGTGTCGCAGCATCGTGATCGCAATCAGGGGGTTGCCCAACACGACGCGCAACGCCTTCCTGTCAATCCCGGCTTTCTTGATCCACCCACCATGGTTCAGCGTGGCAAATAGCATGAAACCGCTTGCTCCGGTGCGAGATTCCACCTCCCGCTCATAGGATTCCCAGGTGTCGAACCGCACGGCGATGTCGTCGATAGGAACGGGCTCCTCGCCGATGTCGGCGAGCACTGCGGCAACGAGGTCGTCGTAACTCTTCGCGCTGTCGAACCGCAGGCGCACGCCGCCGAACGGGATCGCAAGTGGATCAGACGTGGACATGGTCGGCCTCGGTTTTCGTATCGGCGTTGTGGGGCTCGACTCGCTCGTGGACGTTAGCAGCCGGTGTGCGGTCGATCAACAGACTGAGCAGTTCGGGCCTGCTGTAGTGGCCGATGGCATCCATCTTCGACTTACGCTGGTCGATCAACGAGAAGTCGAGATCGGCGATCACAACGCCCTCGCCGGAACGCAAGGGCGTGGCTAGCAATTCGCCAAGAGGTGACACGATCGCGGTGAAGCTGCCCCCCGATATCGGGCCGATCGGCGCCCCAGTGTCGGCCATGATCTGCGCCTGCTGATCGGCATCCAGCCAGCCGGTGGAGTTGACAACGAAACTGCCCGATTCGAGTGCGTGATTGCGGACGCTCAACTCGGTCTGCTCCGCGAAAAGCGGACCGCCGAACGAGCCCGGCCACATCGCTGCGTGAATCTGCTCACCGTCAGCGATGACGGCATACCGTGCCAGCGGGTAGTAATGCTCCCAGCACGCCAACTGGCCGATCCGCCCAACGGCGCTGTCGACGGCCGCAAGGCCGGAGGCATCCCCCCGTCCCCACACCATCCGTTCGTGGAAGGTGGGCAGTATCTTTCGACGGCGCTGGATGAGGGTGCCATCGGCATCGAAGAGGAGTTGCGTGTTGTAGAGCGTGCCGCCATCGCGTTCATTCACACCGATGGACACCACGATTCCCGCTTGCCTGGCCGCATCGGCGATGACGTCGACTGTGGGCGAGGGTATGGTCACGGCCTGATCGATCAGCCTCAGTTGCTCAGGGGCCAGCTCGAAAGGTCTTTGGACAAAGGAGAAGTAGGGATAGTACGGCACGATCGTCTCGGGGAAGACAGCGAATCCTACGTCCTGGCGCCCGAGTTCGGCGATCTTGTCGACAACCTTCTGAGTGGTGCCATCACGGCTGTATAGCACCGGGCTCATCTGTACTGCAGCCGCTCTTACCGTAGTCATTTCATTCACCCTTCATGCGCAGGTACTCGACTAGAACAAGGTGACGGGAAGGCAATCGATTCCTGAGTATCGTAGACTGTACTCAGCATCACAAAAGCGTCGTTGGCACCGCTGTGGGGCCGCACAAAAGGAGAACCACTATGCAAATCGAGGAGACTACTGTCAGCCCCATGGCATTCACCGCTGCGGCGGTCGCCGTAGCACGGTCGGCGGCGCCCGCGCCCATTCCGCCATCGATGATCTGCGAGGTCTATCCGCACGGATTTGTGCCGTATCTGCTCGAAGAGCGCTGATGTCGACCTCACGCCGCATCTTTTTCGCCGGCGCCTCCGGGGTCATCGGCCAGCGACTGGTGCCGTTGCTGCGGGACGCCGGTCACACCGTCGGTGCGATGACGCGCTCGCCGGAGAAGGCCGGCCGGTTGGCCGCCACCGGTGCGCAACCGATCGTATGTGATGTATTCGACCGCCAGGCGCTCACAGCCGCCGTTCAGGCGTTCGCGCCCGACCTCATACTTCACGAGCTGACAGATCTTCCCGACGATCTGAAAGACTTACCCGAGGATTCGAAAGTCAATGCGCGAATACGCGTCGAAGGCACCCGTAATCTGATCGAGGCATCAAAAGGCTTGGACTACATCAAGATCGTGGCCCAGAGCGTTGCATGGACCATGCAATCCGGCGCGGAAGCCGCCGCTGTCGCAGCACTCGAAGAAGCGGTGCTCGCCGTGGACGGTGTCGTCATCCGGTACGGCTTCCTCTACGGTCCTGGCACCTACTTCGAACAGTCGCGTCCCAACGCACCACGCGTGCACATCGATACGGCCGCCTCTCGGACTCTCGAAGCGATCGACGCACCTCCGGGCATCGTGACCGTCGTTGACAGCGAATGACCGGATGAACATCTGCGTCTTCCTGTCCGCCGCCGACCTCGCCGAGCGCTACACGCGGCCCGCCCGAGAATTCGCCGAGCTCATCGGCAACGGCGGACACGGTTTGGTGTGGGGTGGATCCGACACCGGTCTGATGAAGGTCGTCGCCGACGGCGTTCGTGAGACCGGCGGGCATCTCGTCGGCATCTCGGTCGAGTTGCTGCGGGAGTTCGCGAGGAAGGACGCCGACGAGATGGTGTTCGCGAAGGACCTCGCCGAGCGCAAAGCGTTGCTGCTCGAGCGCGCGGACGCGATCGTCGTGATGGCAGGCGGCCTCGGCACACTCGACGAGGCGACGGACGTCCTGGAGCGGAGGAAGCACAAGCTGCACGACAAGCCGGTCGTGCTGCTGAACACGGCCGGGTTTTACGACGGCTTGACGATTCAGCTTCAGCGAATGGACGAGGAACGTTTCCTTCCGGTGCCCATCATCGATCTGGTCTTCATCGCCGACGACGGCGCCGAAGCCCTCGCCTACTTGGAAGGTCTGATCCGCGAAGCTAATTGAACGATCTCGGGCGCCGCGCTGAGTCTTTTTCTTGCCCATAAGTTAACCCATCAGGTCGAGTCGCACTCAAACTGCTTGGTTTTGTGCTGGCGATGCTGTAACCGGTATTGCTCGCGGCAAGTCTTGCATCGACGGACACGATCGCGGCCCTCGAATATCGTATTTTCGGGCGTGAGCGGGTGCCCCCTTGTAGCAATGAGTTCTCACACCGCCCGGAAAATAGCGCTGCCCCTGCGCTTCTCGTTTCTGGCGGTAACGTGCAAGGTTCTGCTCCGTACGACAAATTGCACACCGCCGTTGGCGCCCTTCATAGATGGTGTTTTCTGGCGTGCGCTCGTGACCGTTTGCGCAGTGCGTTCTCGTTCCTCGCTTAACCGGACCCTTGGGCTTGTATACCCGCCCTGCAGCTTCCACTCGGCGTTGCCACAATGCCCGCTTTTGGGCTCGTATCCGATCACCATGGACGGCGCGTCGCTTGGCATGCAAAGCCCTGTCGCACCGAATACACCTGCGGTGCCCTTTGGCGGTCAATCTGGTGTTCTCAGGCGTGAATTCGTGACCGTGTACGCAGTGTGTTCGATTTGAGGAATGGTGACGACCATGGCTCACAACATCGCGCAGGTTGTTGGCCTGAGTATCCCAACGCAAATTGTTCAGCCGGTTATTTGCTGGATCACCGTCGAGGTGGCAGCCGAACGTGCCCGAGGGGGCTGGTCCGACAAACGCCTCCAGCACCAGCCTATGGACGCGTCGAGTCTCCTTGCGCCCGTTGACATTCAACGTTACGACGAGATAGCCGCCGGTAGTGCTTTACTCTTGCGCTCAGCACGCGGCCAGCGGGGGAGCGCACGCGGCCCTGGTCGGATACTTCGAATCGTCCAAAACCCACAACAGGCTTCCAGCGTTCACCTTCCAGCAGCACCACTTCGCGAGGTTGGCACCGGTCGCGATGGACCAGGAAGCGAGAGTGCGTCCCGTGCCTAATGGCGTCCAAAAGGTTGTTCGATTGGGTGTCCCAGCGAAGGTTTGTCAGCCGGTTGTTCGACGGATCACCGTCGTTGTGGCAACCCACGTGTCCAGCCGGGCGGGGGCCAACGAAGGCCTCAAGCATAACCGTGTGAACGGTTTTCGTGGTGGCCCGACCATCTTTGACTAGGTGGACGACGGGGTAGCCCTGTTTAAGTTTCGGCAGGCTCTTAATGCGTCCCGTCATGAACTGCCGCCGCCCGCTGCGACCGGCTACCCATCGGTCGAGTGACCGCACGCGTCCTTGGTCGGAGACTTCGTAAAGCCCTTCAAAGCCGCGAACGGGTCGCCATTGTTCGCGCTCACTTCCTTCATCCATTCCGGAACCACCATATGGCTAGCCGCTGACAACTGGGGGCGTCATCGGCGGCAGGTTGGCGGCCGAGTTCGCTCAGCGTGTAACAGCTCAAGACGTCACCGCCAGGCTTAACCTCCCCCGGCTGTTAGTCGGCGGCCCTCGGACTCACTGAATCGCTGCTGTGCGGCCTGGCGACTAACGCCGAGCACCATGCCGATCAGTCCCCATGTTTCGTTGTGCTCGCGTGCTTCGGCGACAGCTGCGCGTAGGCGAGCCTCTGCGCCGTCCAGCTCGTCGGCGGCCTCGCGGATCCGGCGCAGATATTGGGCGTCGTCGAGCGTGACGTCGGCGGGGTCGAGCTGGTCGAGCCAGCGTTCGGCCGCCTCGGTTTCCTCGGCCTCGGCGGCAGCGTCGGGTTCCGCGCGTAGGCGCGCCTCCTTAGCCACTACTTCGATGCTGTCGGGCTCGCTGGGGTGCTCACGCGAGTTGAAAGCGACGACGCTGGGGTGCTCACGCGAGCGGAAAGTGGCGACCACCTTTTCGACTAGATCGGAAATCTCTGCCGCGGTGCTGTGGGCGGCAGCGGTCTGCGCGCGAACTAGAGCGTCGACCGATTGAGGCGGCAGCTCGAAATCGAGACGCGGCCAGGACGAGTTTTGTATGACGTCGAGCAGGTGGGCGATGGACGCTTGCACTTGCTCGCGCGCTTCACGTTCCGCCTGTTCTAGGCTGTCGAATTCTTTGGTTTTGCGGAATTGTCGTTTGCTCATAGCAGGTTCCATAGTTTCGGCTGTAGCAGGTTGACGTGAATTATTCGGTCAGGGTCGGCGATCGGGACGACGACAATTTCGAGTAGCCGCCCGGTCGTGTCGGGGCCGATCAGCAGGAGCCGGCCGTCATACTGGCCGGTTTGCGGCCAGCGGCGAATGAAGTTGCGCAGGACGTGCCAGACATCATCGTCGGTGAGGTTGTGCTCGGCGTAGTGCTTGCGCGCCGAGTCGGTGATCCTCACGCTGTCAAGTTTACATTGACAAGCCGGGGTTGGCGATGAATCGTCGTCGCAGCACAGCCACATCTGTGGGTCGGCGACGCGGGCGGGCCGCCCAAGCACCGGACACCCGCGTAGCGAACGTGCTGCGGTCGGCGTTTATTCGGCGGGTATGGCCGGTTTAGCTACCTCTCAACGGTTATCGCTAGCTATCTCTAGATAGCCAACGTTGTGTAGGACAACGGTTTTAGCAATTAACGAGACTTTGCGATAACGACCGTACGCAAATCCGTTGATCGCGGGTTCGAGCCCCGCTCGCCCCACCGGCCAAATGTATTACTTCGGGTGATGGTTGTCGTTTCGCCTTCGGGTGATTGGAGGGCACACCATCAGACCGTTGGGGCCGCTCATCCCCACCAGAACGACGTGGCGATCGCCACATAGAGCGCGATGAGCACTGCTCCCTCGAACCAGGTCGACTCGCCGTCGAAGGTCACCAGCACCGCGACCAGCGCCGACATAATCATCGACGCCAACAGCAGTGGCGAGAACACCAGATCGAAACCGGGCTGGCCAAGCCATACCGCCGCCAGGCAGACGATCGGGGCGATGGTGAGTGCGATCTGGACGGGCGACTGGAGGACCACCTGCACCGCGTAGTCCATCTGGTTCTTGGCCGCCAGCTGAATGCCGACGAAATTCTCCACCGCGTTGCCGGCGACGGCCACGATCACCAGACCGGCGAAAACCTCGTTGATGCCCGCTGCATGCATCGCTGGCTCTAGGGCGGCGACGAACCATTCCGACACGAATGCCGCACCAATACCGGCGACGGCCAGCATGCCGATGGCCATCGCCAACGGCCACTCGCCGTGTGCTGTTGCGGCACTGGCGGCTTCGGCCGAATCGGGGCTGGCCACAATGGGAGAGGTCGCTCTGGAGGGTTTATGACCAGCTTGCAGCGCTGAGTCGGGGGCCCGGTTCCCGAGTGTGACGGGCAGCGAGAGTGCGAACAGCGCGAGCATGACGATGGAGACGACGACCGACAGCGCCCGTTCGTGCTGTTGCGCCGGGGTGTGTATTGCAGCGGTCAGCGATGGGACGGCCAGGATGAACACCGCGAGGGTGAACATCAGTCCGAGGGTGCGTCCGTCGTCGGCGGCGAAGCGCTGGCGGCCATGCTTGATCCCGCCGGCCACGAATGCCAGCCCGAGCACCAGCAGGGCGTTGGAGAGAATCGAGCCGACGATGGTGGCCTTCACCACGCCGTAAAGGCCCGCCTTGAGTGCGAACAGGATGACGAACAACTCGGGCAGGTTTCCCAGCGCCGTCTGCAGTATCCCAGTCGCGTTGGGCCCGAGCCGGTCTCCGACCGCCTCCACAGAACGGCCGACCAGAGATGCCAGTGTGCCCAACGCGAGTGCGGAGATCGTGAACGCCAGCAGTGCAGTTGCGTGGGCGAAGTTGAGAACCCCGGCTGCCGAGGACCCGATCACGGTGATGGTGATCATGATGCGGTCGCGCCGGGTCAGCAGCGGGAGCCGTTCGGTATGAGTGTTCGTCACGCGCCTCTCCTGCTCTGATCGCGCTGAAGTTTTCCACAACCGAATGGTTCGCGCCCAAAACACGCTGGTGTCGCTGCGGCGATCTCGACTTACTGACGAACACGGGGGCCAATGGCGGGACGCAGCCGTAATCCTGATCGCGCCGTCACGCTCATGCTGGTAGGCGCTATCCACCTCTGGGTTATGGGCTAGCCGGCTGACATTGGGTTGTGCTCGCACAGTCCTATAAGCGCACGCCAGCGTCCATCGATCGTCTCGACGGTTGCGTCTAAGTGCAGCCATTCGCAGCGTGCTTCATCAGCGGATGTTTCGCCAAGAGCCACTGGACGTCGAACAAGCTGTTGATGCTTGACATTTCGCCTTCGGGTGATGGCTGACAGTGTTTCGGCTGATGGTTTGCATACCTGCGCGACGTCAAAGCAAGGCGTTATCCGCTGCGAGGAACTGCCACCAGGATCGGCCGCCCTCGCTGAGAATGACATCGTTCTCGACGATGACACCCTCAGTCGCTACCACGCGGTGATCGTGGACACCGAAAACACTTCTGTGATCACCGATCTCCGGTCAGCCAGTGGCGTCGATGTCGGCAGCAGCGGATTCGCGGCAGCGCGACGCTGACCGAGGGCGACCGCATTTGCATCTGGGCCACGAATTCAGGTTCGAAATCGCGCGATAGTCGACCGGTGGTCTGCCGCGGGTGCGGCCTGCCTAGGTGCCGAAGTCGTACATTCGGTAAGACAAGTCTCCATTTTTCAGTCCCTTGTGGCAGGCCCTCGCCCATACCGTGTCGACGAGGAATGCCGGACTGTAACCATTCAGCTCCTTCAGGCGCGGCAAACTTCTCTCAAGTCCCAGGGCAACCTGTTCACTGATGACCTTTTGCGAAATGGGCCGCATGGGGCAGTCATCGAGCTCCTGCTCCCATTGGGCGATGCGGTCGCTGCGGCGAATATCGGCGTACAGAAAATGTCCCGCTGGGCGTAGCACGCGCGCCACTTCCGCGAGGAATCGCGCGAACGATGGGTAGCAAAACCCGGCTTCGATATTCACGACTGCGTCGAAGGACTGGTCGGGAAATGGTAGGTCTCCAGCGTCGCCTTGCACGAAATCCAGGCCGGGGACGACGTGGCGTTTGCGGCAGAAGTCGACGCCGGCCGGGTTCAAGTCCAGCCCTGTGTAGGAGGCCGGACCGAGGGTGCGCATGACGTAGGAGGCGCCGCCACCGTGTCCGCAACTGACTTCCAGCACGCGTTTGCCAGTGAGATCGACTTGGGTCGCCGCACGATGATAGAGCTGAATGAAGAACCGGTTGGGTTCGTCGGACGCCTGCAACGGCAGGGCCATCGGCGGATCCTCCTCGTAACCTGAACCGAGGAAGAACAGATCGTCATTGCTGAAGTGACTAAGCCAGCGAAACCAGTAGTTCGCTAGAAAGCCAAAAGAGTTTCGGGATCGGGCTGGCCCCGGTCGTTCTTTGAGGCGCACGGGCAAAGTATGCCACTGTGCGCTGGGTAATTCGGCAAGTCGGCGGACCAGGTTCCAACCGCCTCAAGCAACCGCCAAGCAGCCCGATCCAGGGCCACCAGATGACGATTTGGAGCCCTATGCTCTGCGTAATCACCGCGCCAAAGCCGAACTGCTCCCGCGCCCTCATCACCTCGTTGAGAAAAACGGCGTGGAAAGTGCCAGCAAACCCGTAAACTCCGCGCATGCGGACCGCCGCATCGTGGATTCTTTGGCCGTTGCTCGTTGCCGCCAGCTGCGCGATCACGGCGGCGGGGCTGCGCCACGGTGTCAACGGGTCCCTTATCCTCGCAGGCGTCTACTTCGCTTTGATGCTGGCGTTGGGCGGCCTCGAGCGGGTGCTGCCGTTCGAGCGAAAATGGGCCCGCTCCGATGGTCAAGTCACTCACGACGTGGTCTTCACGCTGATCGGCACCAGTTTGCCCGGCACGCTTGCCGACAGCCTCGTGCTGGCTTGCAGCGTCGGAGTGGCGCAGTGGCTCGCTCGCCACGTCGGAGGCTCGTTGTGGCCGCAGGACTGGCCTGCGGTGGCGCAGATCGCATTGGTGGTGCTGGTCGGCGACTTCGGCGCGTACTGGGGCCACCGCTCATTCCACAATGTCACCTGGCTGTGGCCGTATCACGCCGTCCACCACAGCGTGCCGCGTTTGTGGTATCTCAACACCGGGCGCATTCATCCCGTCGACTCGGCGGTGATGATGGTGTTCTCCATGCTGCCGTTGTACTTGCTCGGCGCTCCCGAGCACATGGTGGTGTGGCTGTTCTCGTTCACCACCTTCGTCGGCCTGCTGTCACATTGCAACGTCAACCTGTGCTGCGGCCCTCTCGACTGGTTGTTTTGCACGCCCGGGGTTCACCGCTGGCATCACTCGCGTGTGCTCTCCGAGAGCAACAACAACTACGGCGAGATCACCATGGTTTGGGATGTGCTGTTTCGCACGCACTATCGTCAGCAAAGGCGGCCGCCGTGTGACATCGGAACCAGCACACCGATACCGGCGGACATCCTCGGTCAGTTCACGGCGCCCCTGCGGCTGAGCTGGCTGGCAGCGACGGACCGCCCAGCACCATCCGTACGCACACGAAAAGCACTGCGTTACAGCACTTTTCATGATAGCCCGCTCGCACCGGCAAGGCTATCGGGGCGGCAATAGCAGCTCAGCGCCGGTTTCGATCAGCGTTTCGGTACCGGATCCCCCGTGGCTCTTCGCATTTCGACGTCCGCCGACGCCGCCGGGATGCTCATCGCAAGCGGCGGAAGCCGGTCAAGTCAAGGCAGCTTCTCGCGGCGGTCCGGCTCAATCCGGGTGTTCTGCCGGATCAGCGATCGTGCCTGATGTAGGTGTTTGGCCGCCCTTCGTTGGCGATGTCGCGTGCGTGCGGGAACGGCACAATCATGTCTTTTTCGGCGTGCACAACCATCGTGGGCATGCCCTCGTCGCGCATCGTATGCAGCATCGGCGTGTAATCGCCGGACTCGATAATGGCTCTGATCGTCCGGACGGCCGCGAGGGGATAACGCAGGTTCGGCACCGCCACCGCCGCCAGCACGCGAAAGTATCCGACCTGCTCGCTGGCTGAGAGCTGCGTCGGGTCGCCCAGTGTGTCACGGACGGCGGTATAGGCCGCCCCCAACGCTTTGGTGGGCGACTTCACCAGTTTTGGGATGGTCGTGTCGAACCGACCTCCCGCCGCCGGGTCGAACAGCACGGCGGCGAGTACTCGCTCGGGCGCGCGCGCGGCCAGCTGGATCGTCATTCGCCCACCCATCGAATGGCCGACAAACACCGCTTGCCCGATGCCGAGGGCATCCAGCGTGCGCAATACCGAATCGGCGCGATCGCTGAAGCCGCAGGCATCGCCGGGCAGTCGCCCGGTGTCGCCGTGCCCGGCGGCATCGACGGCGACGACCAGGAATCCCATACCGGCGATGCGGCTGAGCATTCGTAGATATGCCTTACGACTCAGCAGGAGCCCGTGCATGAAGAGCAACGGCACTCCGCGGCCGCCGACTGAAAGCCCGATCCGGCGTCCGTCATCGAGTTCCACAATGTGATGACTCAGCCGGATGCGGCTTGGCGATGTCTGCGTCATTGCCACGGCGGAATTCCCGGCCCGCCAGGCGTTGAAACGACGTTGCAAGCAAGCATCGCGCTTGCAGCCGCTGCGGCAGGGGTACTCGGCTGAACAACATGACGCAAATGGCCGATCGAAACACGGACGACATCGACCCTTGTGTGCGCGTTTACGGGGCGCGGGTCCACAATCTGCGGGGTGTCGACGTCGTAGCGCCGCGCGACGCGCTGGTCGTGTTCACCGGTATCTCTGGATCCGGCAAATCGTCGTTGGCGTTCGGGACCATCTATGCCGAGGCCCAGCGCCGCTACTTCGAATCGGTCGCTCCGTACGCCCGTCGCCTGCTGTTGCCAACCGGCGCGCCAAAGGTAGATGACATCACTGGGCTACCGCCTGCCGTGGCGCTGCAGCAGCGCCGTGGTTCGGCGACGTCGCGATCGACGGTCGGCACCGTCACCACCCTCTCGAACTTGCTGAGGATGCTGTTCTCCCGCGCCGGGACCTACCCACGGGGCGCCACGGAAAGACTGGACTCCGATGCGTTTTCGCCAAACACCGCGGTTGGGGCGTGCCCCGAATGCCATGGGCTGGGACGGATCCATCGGGTGACCGAAGAGACGCTGGTACCCGACCCCTCGCTGACCATCCGCGAAGGCGCTGTGGCCGCATGGCCGGGAGCATGGCAGGGCCAAAACCTCCGCGACATCCTCGTCACGCTGGGGTACGACATCGACAAGCCATGGCGAAAACTGCCTAAGCGTCAACGCAATTGGATTCTGTTCACCGATGAGCAGCCGACAGTCGAAATCGATCCGGGCCAGCACCCCGTGCAAGCCGACTATTACTACAACGGCACGTTCTCCAGCGCCGAGCGCCACGTGCGCCACACACTGGCCAACTCCCATAGCGCGATGATGCGTCGCCGCGTCCTGCAATTCGTCGACAGCGTCGAATGCCCAGTGTGCGGCGGTTCCGGGCTGCGGCCGGAGGCGCTGAAGGTGACGTTCGCCGGACGCACGATCGCCGACTACACGGTGATGCCACTGGCCGAGCTTGCTGACGCGTTGCGCCCGACGGCTTCTCGGACCGATGTCGCCGCAGCTTACGAGTCAACGCAATCCGGTGAGCTGACGGAAGTGGCGACGATGATCGCCGCCGACCTCGTCGCACGCCTGCAGGTACTCATCGATCTTGGCCTCGGCTATCTGACACTTAGTCGCCGCACGCCGACGGTGTCGCCCGGCGAACTGCAGCGGTTGCGTCTGGCGACTCAGCTGCGCGCCGGCTTGTTCGGCGTGCTTTATGTGCTCGACGAGCCGTCGGCTGGACTGCACCCCGCCGACGCTGAACCGCTACTAGAGGTGCTCGACCGCCTTCGGCGCGCGGGCAATTCATTGTTCGTGGTGGAGCACGACATGGACGTGGTACGCCGTGCCGACTGGATCGTCGACGTCGGACCTGGGGCGGGGGAGCTTGGCGGAAGCGTGCTCTACAGCGGGCCCGTGCCAGGACTCGCCGACGTCAAGGGGTCGGTCACTCGCCGGTATCTATTCGGCGGGCCAAAGCCGCCGTCTCGCCAGGCCCGCACTCAGTGCGGGTGGCTGCGACTGCGCGGGATCTGCTTTCACAATTTGAGAGACCTCGACGTGGATTTGCCACTTGGTGTGTACACCGCGGTCACCGGAGTGTCCGGTTCAGGCAAGTCGACGCTTGTCGTCAAGGTCCTCGGCGATGTCGTGAAAAGCCATCTCGGCACGGGACGGGCAGTCGAGCCGGCCGAATCGGACGACGACGAAACCGACGGAGGGATCGTCGATCTCGACCACGACGCGAGTCTCGGTGTGACGGCGGAGGGGGGCGAAAACATCAACCGTTTGGTCTCGGTCGACCAGCGCCCGATCGGCCGCACGCCGCGCTCGACGCTGGCGACCTATACCGGCCTGTTCGACGCCGTCCGCCGCGAATTCGCCGCGACCCCGAAGGCGCGTCGCCGCGGTTGGACAGCGGGTAGGTTTTCCTTCAATGTGGCAGAAGGTCGCTGCCCCACCTGTCAGGGTGAGGGGTTCGTCTCAGTCGAATTGTTGTTCTTGCCGGGCACATACGCGACCTGCCCGGCATGTCGAGGAGCGCGTTACTCCGACGAGACGCTCGAGGTGCGCTATCGCGACCGTACGATCGCCGATGTGCTGGCGATGACCGTCGATGAGGCCTCGGAGTTTTTTGCCGATGTCGGCAACGCAGCGCGGAGCCTGGCCACGCTGCAAGAGGTCGGACTCGGATATCTCCGTCTCGGACAGCCTGCGACCGAGCTGTCGGGTGGCGAGGCGCAGCGGATCAAGCTCGCGTCCGAGCTGCAGCGGCCCCGACGAGGGCACACCCTCTACGTCCTCGACGAGCCAACCACCGGACTTCACCCCGCCGATGTGGATCTGCTTGATCGTCAACTGCACCGCCTGGTGGACGCCGGCAATACCGTGGTGGTGGCCGAACACGACATGCGGATGGCCGCGGGTGCGGACTGGGTGATCGACCTGGGACCGGGAGCCGGCAGCGACGGCGGTCGGGTCGTTGCGGCGGGGCCGCCGAAAAAGGTGGCACAGGTGAAACACAGTCGTACGGCGCCGTATCTGGCGAAAGCGGTTGTCGCTGTTTGATACTCGATGAGGAACTTACCGTTTTGATTGAAGACCGCGCTTGCTGAGTCCGAGTCACATCCGTGAGTAGCGGCTCAGGGCGAAGCTGTACAGGCCGTAAGCGGCAAATCCGCTTCCCGCCAGAAGGATCAACGCCGTGCCGAACGGGGCTTCCCGCAACGTTTTCACCGCGCCATCGAGGCCTGTCGCCTTCGATGGGTCGGCTCGGATGGAGGCGACGATCACCAAGAGACCGGCCCCGGCCAAGACCACACCTTCGGCGACGTACCCACAAAAGCCCAATGCAGTCATCGCCCGCCCAGGCGAAACGGTGAGATCGTTGCAGAACTTCCGCGATGCTCCTTTGAAGGCGAAGTAACTGCCGATTGCGATGATTACGAGGCCGACCGCAACGAGGACCACTTTGCCCTGCGTGGATTGCATCAACCGCGCGCTAAGCCCGGCGTTTTGCGCGGCGCTAGATCTGCGCCTACCCAGCGCGAACTGTATGGCGGTGATTGCGACAGCCGCATAGACAATGGCGAGTCCGAAAGCTTTGAGCCGGTTCACCTTTCGAAGGTCTTGAGGGTCACGCCGGTGTTCTGCCGGGTGGAGGCCGACAACGGTCTCGGCAAGCCGCCACAGCGTCAGGGGAATTAGCGCCACCGCGACTGCCCACAGCGCGGCGAAACCGCCAGTGGTGTCGGCGATAGTCTTCAAGGCGCCGGTTTGGTCAGCATCGGCGTGGCCCCCGAAGGCTATGCGGACGACGAGGTAAGCGATCAGCAGGTGCAGCAGCCCACTGATGAGATACCCGACGCGCGCCGCGATCTGTGGAGCCCGCTCAGACGTAGCGCGTCGCACCATATCCTTCGGACCGATCGCCCCACCCTTTTCGCTGGCGCTCCCCGGCAGTTTGGTCCGGGCGTTATCCGCGCCGCTCATCAGCGTGTCCTTATCTTTGTTTGCAAGTGATGCGCCGAGTTGCGACTACCCCTTTTCGTGCTGAGCCACGCGCGCCGCGCTGGCCCTTACGCGGCTGGTTGCGCCAAAACAATACGTTGCCGGTCCAAGCTCTCGCCCGCGGGCGCGCGTGGCGCTAGCAGCAGGTCATCCCCGTGTACGTCGGGACGTCTGTGCTTTCGCCCTTCTCGTCCGGGCGCCTACCACCGGTGCGTCGAGGTCGCCGGTCAGATAGTGCTGAATTACGGGCCCCAACGTGTCGGCTAGCGTCTCACCATCCAATTCGGTGACCGCCGGCAGCTCGAGGACGTACCGGCAATAGGCCACCCCGAGCACTTGCGTGCTCACCATCGCAGCGCGTCGGCGGGCCTGAGCCCCCCGGCCGGCTAAGTCCTGCACGAACTTCAGCAGTTGCCGCTCAAAGATCAATCGGAATTGCTCTGCCGCGGCGCTGTTCGTCCCAGCGGAACGCAGCAGCAAGGTTATGAACTCATCAGATAGCGCGCCTTCCCACCGTGCGATGACATGGTGGGCGAGAAGATTCCCGATCTGCTTGCGCGGCAGTGCTGCGGGGTCCGGCAGGTGCAGATCCACGTCTACGGCGGCTGCAAACAAACCTTCCTTGTTCCCGTAGTACCGCATGACCATTGATGGGTCGATGCCCGCCGCTGCCGCCACAGCCCGGATGGTCGTCGCTTCGTAGCCGCGACTGGCCAGCATTTGCCTTGCAGCGGTGAGTATTGCGTTCCTACTCTTTTCGGATCGCTGAGTGAATGCCATGCGAACAAGTGTAGGCCAACATCGTTGGCATTAGGGGCAAGGCGGTGCGAGTGGGTGAGCTACTTCGAACAGGGCCGCTACTGCGCTTGAGGCGCCGTCACATTTGGTCGTTACGTTGTTGCGGACGCCAAAATGTCACGCAACGCGCTGAAGGCGCGCCATGCCTTGGTGATACCGAATTCGGCTACCTGCAATATGACGGCGCGGATCTGCTCTTCGCCGGCGCCGTTGTCCAGCGCGAGACCGATGTGTAGCCGCAACGACTCGTCGAGGGTGCCATTGAGCACATCTGCCGCAATGGTCGCCAAAGCCCTTTCTCGCACGGTTAATCCCGGGCGCCCCCAGCGCGCCGCGAACTGCTCGACGTAGAAGGCCGCGAAACGGTCGTCAAGGTGAGCAATCCGGGCGGCTGTGGTTTCGTCGAGTTCGAACGGCGGATCCGTGGTCGGCTCGTCAGCAGCGCTCTCTTGGGAACTCTCGATGTCGGCCAACACCATCAAGGCCTCGGCGGCTGTCGGGTATCCGACGTACGGAGCCAAGTGACGGACCGCCTCCCGCAGTGCGGCCAAGCTAACTCCTTGCGACACGGCCATGTTGGCATGGGTTTGTAGCGGAAACCCAAGACAGCGTGAGCACAAATCTGCAGCGAGAAAAACGAATGCCTTTTCACGCATCGTCAATTCCGACAGGCCCCATGCATGCCGGCCCACCGCAACCGCCATCGTGGCGAACTCGGCATCGAGCTCGGCGATCGCATCTTGGTTGGTCAGTCTCATCTTGCGGCTCCTGTTGCTGGTTGGGCGGCAACACCGAATTTCTTCGGCAAGCCGAACAGCCGAATGCGCATCGCGTCGAAAAGTCGGTCGGGGGCCCAGCCGGCCAAGAAGGAGAGCAGCCGACCGTCCTTGCCGACCACATAGCGGGTCCGTGGGCGTTTTGTCCGTATCGCGCGCAGCACTGCTTTGGCTACGACATCGGGATCGCTGCCCGACTTCTCTCGCTCCAAAGCACGACTGGTCATCGCTTGGTAGGTATCGCCATACAGTTCGAGATGGCCCCAGCTCATCTCGGACATCACCCTCTCAGCATCGTCCTTGACCTTCTGAACCGCGTTGGTGTGGATTGATGCCGGCTCGATGAGGATTACGTGGATTCCCCACGGGCGCAACTCCATCCGCAATGATTCGGTGATCGAGGCCAACGCCCACTTTGACGAGGCCAGGGGCGCTCCGAAGGGCAAACTGAGCCGATCACCGATCGACCCGATGTTGACAATGCGCCCTGTGCCTGCGCGTACCAATGGGAGAAATGCCTGAGTCACCGCGACTTGCCCGAAGACGTTCACTTCATAGATACGACGTAGATCATCCAGAGGGATTGCTTCCATCGGCCACGTCATTCCGATCCCGGCATTGTTGACTAACGCCGCGATCCCATCGTCGCCAACCGCACTGGCTACTTCCGCTGCGGCAGCTCCGATGGACGCCTGGTCAGTGACGTCGATGATCAGAGGTACCACTTGTCCGCCGGTGCGGCTGGCCTCCTGGACCAACGCCGGCCCGTCCTGCCGGCGCCGGACCCCGGCGAAGACGCGGTAACCCTGTACCGCCAGTCGGAGCGCGCATGCCCTGCCGATCCCACTGGACGTTCCGGTCACCACCGCCGCCGGGCGCCGACCCTGAATGAGTGCTGGCCGTGTGCCGTGTTGCATACTCATGTCAACAACTGTAGACCAACAAGCGTTGGCCATCAACCGTTGGCTAGAATTCGGTCAAGTTTCAGGTTTTCGCCCGCCATGGGTGACTAGGGCTTGCTCAGCGTGCCGATGGTTTGAATCTCGGAGGCTTGGTAAGGCCGTCCATCGGGCTGAACCAGGTCTTGAAACCAGAGCTGCGGAGCCGTCGTGTACGGGTGGTCCCACGAGTCCCACGGAAAGTAGGTTTGGGTCTTACCGGCCACGAGCCCCCAGTTGATCGCACCAATGTTGTGCCGCTTGGCAATTGGTAGAACTCCGTCCACGGTGCTGCCCATCGTCCGAGCCAGATACTCGGTGCAGAGGATGGGGCGTCCCAAGGGGGAGAGTTCGGCGATGCGGGCCTCGAAGCCTGCCGGCTTGTCGTAGGAGTGGAAGGTGATCACGTCGGAGTTGTTCAGTTGAATGTTCGCGATTTCGCTCCGCCTCGAAAGATCTCCCCACACTCCGTCCCACACGCCACTGGTCAACGGTTGACTCGGATCGACCGAACGTGCCCACCCGAACACCAGCGAGAGCAGGTCGGCCACGCGTTCGGGCTTGTCTTTCCTTTCGACCTTCCGATATTCACGCGCGGGATTGTCGGGCTCATTCCACAGGTCCCAACCCAAAACGCGATCATCCGTGCGGAATTGGTGCAAGACGCCAGTGACATAGTCTCGGAGAGTGCGACGGTAGTCGAGGTCGTCGAGGTGTTCTGCGCCGGGGCTTTGCACCCAACCAGAGTTGTGGACCCCAGGGGTCGGCACACGCTGCCGTCCCGGCTTGGGAAACGGATCCCAACATGAGTCGAAGAAGACAAACAGTGGTTTGATGCTGCGGCGGGCGGCGATGGCCACAAACTCCGCCAGACGTTTTTGAAAGCCTGGCGCGTCCTGGGCCCAGAGCTGATCGTGGAGGAAGACCCGCACAGCGTTGAGCCCATGCGTCTGGGCCCAGCCCAGCTCGGCGTCGATGCGCCGGGGATCGAAAGTGTCGGCCTGGAACATTTCGAGTTGGTTGATGGCGTTCGAGGTGACGTAGTTGGCGCCGACGAGCCACCCCTGCGCCTGGTACCAGCGGTTGGCTCGGTCGAGCGACCACGGGCTCTGGTCTGCGGCGGCGCGGGGGACCGGAGTCAGCGTAGCGCCCGCCGCCAGCACAACCGGGAGCGTTAGGACCGTCCGACGCCTCACGCACTGACGATAGGAGATCCGTTTCGGCGCTGTTGTGAAAACTGCTTAAGTCTGTGTCAGCGGCAGCCGATCGAGTTCGTCGAATCGTGCCAACGCGGCTTCAAGATCTGTCTCGTCGAAAAGCTCGCAACTGCTCAGCAAGTCGCGGTCGAACGTGAGAAGGCAGATCTCGCGCCACTCGGCTTCAAAGCCGTCCTTTGAGGTTCCAGTCACCACCACGGTGGTCACCGCCCCGAGGTTGGTCAGGCGGTGCACAGTCTCGTTGCGAAGCTTGGCGTCCGGGACGACGTTCCACGTGGTAAGAAGGTAGGGCACCAACTCGCCGGATGCATGCGCTCTGGCTCGTCGATGATCGATGTTCACCCAGTCCGCTGTGTTCGGGAAAAGCTCATGTCGGTTCCACGCGGCGTTGGCCTGCATCACTAGTGACCAGGTGCGTGACTGTACAGCCGCTTCGCCGGCGAGATACCGTGCGTCGAGTTGCTGGAAGGCGGCGTCGATGTGGTCGGGGTCGAAGCTGATGGTCTCCTGCATCAGATTGTCTTCACCAATTTCCATGACAGACAGAGCGTCCCAGATGACCGGCTGGTCGGACTCATTGATGTCGCGAACGCGGTGGCGTGTCAGTGAAAGACGAGATCCTCTCAGCGCGATGACCTCCATGCTCGATCGCCAGTTGCTGGGCGCCTGGAACAGCCGTTGAACGTCCTTCCACAGCGCTAGTCCAACATGTATGCCACGCAGACCCTTTCGCCGCTCGTCCAACCGAGCGTCCTCAGCCATGAGGGCCAGGAATCCGCTCATGTCCCGGCGGTTGTGTGCATCGACCAGGCGCGCACAGGTGCGGGTCGAGGCGTTTTCGAGCGGCGGAACTGGTCGATCAAGCTCGTCAAATCTTGCGAGCGCGGAGTCAATGTCGGCTTCGTCGAAAGACTCGCAGCGACTGATCAAGCCGGCCTTGAACGTCAAAATGCAGACATCCCGCGACTCGGCGTCGAATCCATCGTGCGAGGTTCCCCTCAGGGCGTGTGTCACGACTGCTCCATGTTCACTGAGCCGGTGTACAGCCTCAATGAGCAATTTGATATCCGTGGTGAGTTCCAACAGTGCACCCAGCGATGCGGCCAGATCAACCGCCTCGCTCCTGACGTGCCGCCGATGATCGATGTACACCGAATCCGGTGTCATCGCAGGGGATTCGTGGCGGTTGAAAACAGCGTAAGCTCCAGATGTCACCATCCATGTGTGTGCGTGGGCGGCTGCCTCCCCGGCAACATACCGCGAATCAAGTTCCTCGAACGCAGCGTCGAGATCGTCCAGGTCGAACGTCACAACCACCGAGATCCGCTTGTTGTCGTCGATCTCCACGACCTGTAAGACGTCATGGAACTGGAAGGCCTCGGGTCGCACGTCGTTGCTCGGGCGGACTAAGCGTAGGACGAGGCGCTTTCCGCGGGTGGCGATGACGGTCGACGAAATTCTCTCGGCGCCGATATCGGAGACGGCTTGCATGTTAGCGATTGCGGCGTCGCGACCTCGTCGGACGCCGGCATTGGTCACACGTCGACGATCGTCATCGAGTACGTCGTCAATCATGGTTTCGGCCATGGCTTCCCAGTTGCGGGCGGCGTAGCACCGTTCGAAGCACTCGATCACTTGGCTTGCTGCGTTTTCGAGCCGTGGTGCTTGCGGGCGGAGCTCATCAAACCGAGCAAGCGCAGCGTCGAGGTCTGCCTCGTCGAACATCTCGAACCGGCAGACCGTGTCGCCATCGAAAGCGAAAAGGGCGACCTCGCGCAACTCGAATTCGAAGCCGTCCCGTGAGGTTCCATTGACTACCTCGGTGATTACCGCCCCATGGCTGCTCAACCGGTGCACGGCCTCGATGTGACCCTTAACGTCCGGGGCGACTTCATAGGTTGCGCGAGTGTAGGCGATCATGTCGCCCGGTGCGAATGCTCGACCGCGCCGGTGATCGATCTTGACCCAATCCTCCGTCGTCGGCAGGAATTCGTGTCGGTTGTAAGCGGCTTGGACCTGCGTCATGGCTGTCCATGTGTGCGCGTGTGCGGCGGCTTCGACGGCGAGGTAACGCGCCTCGAGTTCCTCGAACGCGGCATCGGCATCCTCGGGATCGAACACGAAGAGTCCCGTAATCAATTTTTCGCTGTCGATCTCGACGAGGAAGAGCACTTCGGTGTGGAACATCTCGGGTGCAGGGTCGCTGGTTGACCATCGCCAGCGACTGAGCGCGAGGCGCTCCCCGCGGAGGGCGATAAAACCTAAAGTCTCGACCCTGAAGTCGCTAATTGCCCGCATGTTCCGGATCACGAGATCGCGACCCCGCCAGGAGCCGCCACTGATCACTCGACGGCGATCGTTGTAGAAAACGTCATCGGCGAAAATGTCTGCGATTGCGGCCCAGTCACCAAGAGTGAAGCAATCATAGAAGCGCTCATTGACCCGGGCGGCCGTGTTTTCCAGTCGTGGTGCCTGTGGGTGCAGTTCGTCGAACCTCGCGATCGCGGCGTCCAGGTCTGCCTCGTCGAAGACTTCGACGCGGCTAAGGAGGTCGCCTTCAAATGTGACCATTTCGATGAAGCGCAATTCGGCGTCGAGGCCCCCTTGCATGGTCGCGTTCACCGCCTGGGTGACGACGGCTCCGAGTTCGTCCAACCGGTGTATTGCCTCGACGTACACGCCGAAAGCAGAAGTGATGTCCCACAATGCATGTAGGGATGCGGCGAGATCAACACCTTCGATCGACACAAGCTGTCGATGATCGATGTAAACCGAATCCGGAGTGGTCGCTGGCACTTCTTGCCGATTTACCCCGGCGGTGATCCGCGCAACAAGCGACCATATTTCTGCCAGGGTGCCCGCCTCACTGGCGATGTAGCGAGTGTCAAGCTCAGCGACGGCTGCGTCGAAATCGTCAGCGTCGAATACAGTGCGTGCCACTAGTCGGTTTTCGGCGTTGATCTCCGAGACGCATAGCGCGATGGAGCCCGACCAGCTGTCTTCGATGAAATAACGGCCGAGGACGAGGCGCTCTCCACGGATCGCAATCACCGTGGACGTCATGTTCGTGACCCCGACATCGGCGACGGCCCGCATGTTTGCGATCTCGGCATCTCGCCCGTGGCGGACACCGGCGTTCACTAGGCGACGGCGATCATCCAACAAAATATCTTCGGTGAACAGTTTTGCGATGGCGTCCCAGTCGCGGGCCGAGAAGCTGGCCAAGAAGCGTTGTTCTACTTGGCTTGCCGCGTTTTCGAGTTGTCGCGGATGTGGTTGCAGTTCGTCAAAACGAGCGAGTGCCGCATCGAGGTCCGCTTCATCGAAGACCTCGATGCGGTTGATCCGATCGCTTTCGACAATCACAACGAAAAGCATTCGCCACTCGGCCTGGAAACCGTCCGACGAGTTCCCGTGCGCAGCATAGGTGGCGACCGCTCCGAATGTGCTGAGGCGATATACCTTCTCGATGCGGACCGCGAGGTCTGGCGTGATGTCCCAAATGGCGCGCAAACGTGCTTGCGGATCACTTGCGTCGATTACGGGGAGCTGCCGGTGGTCGACCTGGACCCAGTCAGTTACCGCGAGCTCGTGCCGATTGAATGCGGCGCATTCTCGTGCGATAACCGACCACGACTGGGCGTACGGTGCCGCTTCACCAGTGACGTAACGGGTCTCGAGCTCCTCGAAGGTGGCGTCGATGTCATCGGGGTCGAACAGCAGACGGGCGGCGACCCGGTTGTCGGCGTTGAGTTCGACCAGGCAGAGCGCCTCGTTGCGGAACGACTCGGGATCTTGATCTTCCACCGGCAGAAGAACACGACACAGGGTCAGGAGCTTAGCGCGTGTCGCCACGGTGGTAACCGCGATGTACTTAACTCCGACGTCCGCGATCGCCCGCATATCCGCGATTTCGGCGTCTCGACCGTGACGGATACCGGCATTCACCACTGAACGGCGATCCTCTGAACAAATGTCTTCGGCCACTAGCTCCCCTAGGGCAATCCAGTCACGGGCAGCGAAGTGCGTGAAGACCCGCTCAATCACTTGGCTTGCCGCGTTCTGCAACCGAGGTTGATGTGAATGCAACTCCTCAAAGCGGGCGAGCGCCGCATCGAGGTCAGCCTCGTCAAAGATTTCGCAGCGGTCGATCCGGTCTCCTTCGACGGTGAGAATTTGGATCTGTCGCCACTCGGCGTCAAAGCCTTCTGAAGAAGTTCCATGTTGCGCATGGGTGATGACCGCTCCGAGCTTGTTGAGCTGATGCACCGCCTCGACATGGATGCTGAGGTCTGGAGTGAGGTCCCAAATGGCACGGATGGACGCGAGCATGGTGCTGGACGCGAACGGTGTACCTCGCCGATGGTCGACGGTGACCCAGTCCGCCCCAGGGAGTTCGCGCCGGTTGAACGCGGCATAAATACCTGCTATGACCGACCATGTGTGGGCGTGCGCAGCCGCTTCGCCGGCGAGGTAGCGGGCGTCGAGTTCGGCGATGGCCGCGTCGAAATTGTCCAGGTCGAACGAGACTGAAGCGACGATCCGCTCGTCAGCGTCGATCTCGACCATATTTAGGGCATCGTTCTGAATAGTCCCGGGGTCAGGGCCCGCCGCGCGAACACGCACGAGGGCGAGGCGCCCGCCGCGGGTTGCGACGACCCCCAACATCGTTAGCGTGAAGCCGACTTGGGCGATCGCGCGCACATCTTCGATCCCGGCATCTCGACCATGTCGGACTCCGGCGTTCACTACCCGCCGGCGGTCTTCGCTAGCAAAGTTATCCGCCACATTTGCGGCCATAGCGTCCCAGTCGCGCGTGGCGAACCACGCGTAGATGCGCTCGTAAGCTTGGCTTGCCGCGTTTTTCAGGCGCGATTCCGGCGGGCTGAGCTGGTCGAACCTCGCGAGTGCGCCTTGGAGGCCCGCCTCTTCGAAGACCTCGCACCGGCTAAGGCGGTTACCTTCGACCGTCAGAATGTCGATCATCCGCCATTCGGCGTTGAAGCCCTCTGGCGAAAGCCCTTTTACCGCATGGGTGACGACGGCTCCATAATTGGACAGCCGATGCACGGCCTCTATGTAGATCCTGCTGTCAGGAGTCTGATTCCACACTCCGCGAAGGTATGTGGGGAGATCCGCCGCTTCGATGGTTAAAACCGGTCGATGGTCGACGTACACGGAATTCGGCGTCGCTGCGGGAAGTTCATGCTGATTGAACGCTGCACAGGTTCTTGCCATCACCGACCATGTCGGCGCGTGGGCGGCCGCCTCCCCGGCGAGGTAGCGCGCGTCGAGTTCCTCTATTGCGGAGTCGAAGTCGTCGAGGTCGAATGCAACCCCGGCGACGAGCCGCTCGTCAGCGTTGATTTCGTTGACGATGAGTATCTCCGTGACGAATGCCTCCGGTCCTTGATCACGGCTTGAAAGACCGAGGCGCACGAGGGCGAGGCTCTCACCGCGCGTCGCGATGACGGTCGACGTCCGGTTCGTGAGCCAAAGTTCGGTGCGCGCCCGCATGTCTTCGAGGTGGGCGTCTCGACCATGCCGGACTCCGGAGCCGACCACCCGACGCCGATCGTCGCTGGAATAGTTGTCGGCCAATACCTCCGCCATATCCTGCCAGTCGCCCGCCGCGTAGTACGCCGAGAAGCGATCGGCCACTCTGCTTGCCGCGTTTTTGAGTCGGTGCGCCTGCGGGTGCAATTCCTCAAAGCGGGCGAGCGCGGCGTCGATGTCCGTCTCGTCGAAAAGCTCGCAATGGTTGATCAGATCTTTGTCGACGGTCAGAAGGTTGATGTCCTGCCACTCGGCATCGACGCCCTCTTGCGACGTCGCCTGAGACTCGTGGGTGACGACCGCTCCCAGGTCGTCTAGGCGATGCACCGCCACAATGTGCGTGCTGGCGCGTTGTGTTGCTTCCCACGTCGCACGTAGGTACGGTTTCATGCCACCGGGCTCGATGGTCACGAGCCGCCGCCTGTCGATCTCCACCCAGTCCGGTGTCGTCGCGGGCAGTTCGTGTCTGTTGATCGCGGCGTAGGCCCCTGCAATTACTGACCATGTGCCCGCGTGGGTGGCAGCTTCGCCGGCGAGGTACCGACGATCGAGTTCCTCTAGGGCGGCTTCGAAGTCATCAAGTTCGAACACCACGAGTGCCACAATCCGGCCGTCGTTATCGATCTCGACGAGATGAAGGACTTCAATCCGGATCGCCTCGGGGTCGCGGCCGGTAGCCTGAGTCCGCGAAATGATGAGCCGCTCGCCCCGTGTCGCAATGATGGCCGGTGCCAAGTTCGTGAAACCGACCTTCGCGGCCGCCTTCGAGTCTTGGATCTCGGCATCTCTTCCATATCGCGTTCCGGCGTTGGCGGTACGGCGGCGATCGTCAATGCAAACGTCGTCGGCCAAGATCTCGGCCATCATGTCCCAGTCGCGGCTCGCGAAGCAACTCAAGAAGCGCTCGTATACCTGGCTCGCGGCGTTTTCCAGCCGCGCTGCCTGCAGGCTCAGCTGATCGAACTTGGCCAGTGCGGCGTCGAGATCTGCCTCGTCGAATAGCTCTGCTCGGCTGATCATTTCGCGGTCGACCATCATGATCTCGACGGCCCGCCACTCGGCGTCGAAGCCCTCGTGCGAGGTTCCATATCCCGCCCAAGTGAAGACCGCGCCGAGGTCGGTCACCCGATGTGTTGTTTCGATGTAGATATTGAGGGTTTGGTCGAGTTCCCATCCGGCGCGGATGTAATCGATACCTTCGCCGGGAGCAAACGATGCGGCTCGGCGGCGGTCGAGACTCACCACATCCGGTGTCGCCGCTGCGATCTCGTGGCGATTGTGCGCAGGGAGAACATCGGCGATCACCGACCAAGTGCGCGCATGGGCGGCTGCTTCCCCGGCGAGGTAGCGCGCGTCGAGGTCGGCGATGGCGGCCTCGAAGTCGTCGAGGTCGAATATGATCACTCCCGCGATCCGTTCGTCCGAATCGATCTGGACGATTTGCAGGACATCGTTTTGGATCGCAGCGGGATCGCGTCCGGCAGCGCGAACACACGCCAGCGCCAGACGGTCGCCGCGGGTCGCCCTGACATCTACGACCCTTATGGT
This sequence comes from Mycobacterium sp. 852002-51971_SCH5477799-a, assembly GCF_001667145.1. Classification (GTDB taxonomy): domain Bacteria; phylum Actinomycetota; class Actinomycetes; order Mycobacteriales; family Mycobacteriaceae; genus Mycobacterium. The sequence goes on along the minus strand of NZ_LZIF01000063.1, from coordinate 145,942 downwards.
GAAGCCGATGTCGGCCGCCGCCCGCATTTCCTCGATTCCAGCGTCGCGACCGTGTCGGAGTCCGCCGTTCACCACTCGACGGCGATCATCGATCAACTCATTCTCGGCCACCAGCGCGGTAATTGCCTCCCAATCGCGGACTTCAAAGTGCTGCCACAGGCGCTCGTAGATTCGGGTTGCTAAGTTTTCGAGCCTCGGCACCGGTCGGCTGAGTTCGTCGAACGTCGCAATCGCGACGTCGAGGTCCGCATCGTCGAACAGCTCGCAACGGTCGATGCTGTCGCCTTCGATCATCAGGAGGAAAACCTCGCGCCACTCGGCATCAAAGCCGTGTCGCGAGCTGCCATTCATCGCATTAGTTACTACTGCTCCGCGACTAGTCAGCCGATGCACCGCCTCGATATGGATCCGGGATTGCGGCGCTACATCCCAGGTGGCGTGGATGTATGGAATCATTTCGCCGGGTGCGAACGATCTTGCTTGCCGGTGATCGATGTTCACCCAGTCTGGTGTCGTCGATGGAAGTTCGTGTCGGCTTATGGCGGCGTAGGCATTGGTGATCGCCGACCAGGTGCGCGCGTAGGCTGCCGCTTCGCCGGCGAGGTACCGCGCTTCGAGTTCCGTTAGGGCGGCCTTGAAGTCGTCTAGGTCGAAATGGGTCCTGGCAAGTATGAGTCCGTCGCAGTCGACCTCAATAATTGACAGTGCCTCAACTATCAGCCTGTCGGCACCGGTTGCCTCCGGCCGAGCGTCGTGCCCCTCGAACCGTAAGCGGCTCAGGCACAGGCGATCTCCTCGTAGAGCCAGGGGCGTTGCAATGATACTGGTTGCGCCGAGGGCGGCGATCGCCCGGATACTTGCGACCTCTGTTGCGCGGTCGTTGCTCGTTTGGCGGAATCCTCGGCGGCGGTCGTCGACGTGGATATCTTCGACGAACCGTGCTGTCATCTCATCCCAGGACCGACTAGCGAAGTGCGCTATGGCCCGATCATCGGCTCGACTAGCGGCGTTCTCGAGCCGCCGCGGCTTTGGTTGTTCCTGCTCGAATCGGGCATGGATGGCGTCGAGTTCGATCATTGCGGCGTCAATGTCTTCGACGTCGAACCACATCTGCAACGCGATTCGCCGGTCCTTGTCGAGGCCGTATAGCTGGAGAATTTCATCGCGCGGCGCTCCAGGGCTGACGTCGGCACTGCTTATCGCCAATCGAGCAAGAGCCAGACGCTCGCCTCTCACGGCGACAACGACTTGGTTGAACCGTAGGTGGTCCTTCTCGACAGCGCGCCTGCTCTGCCGTACCCAGTCTGCCGATGGAAGGTCGATCTGCTTGAAGCCGACGATCTTCCGGCGACTCTCGACGAAGGCCTCGGGTGCATAAAGCTCCTGGACCACGTCCCAGGCCTCGCTATGGATGGCAGCTATCACGCGTTGGCCCACTTGTACGCATGCATTGTCGAGCTCGGCAACTGGCGCATCGGGCGGAGCGGGACTCGCCAGGGCGGTCGGCACCATCCGGTCATCAAGGACGAGACGCGCCTTCTCGACGAGTGCGGCGGCCCCCTTTCGCTCCCACAGGCCGACCGCTTGCTCGACGGCGGGCCGCGCTTCCGAGACATCACCAGCGGTGACCAAAACCGTTGCCAGCGCAAGGCATGCGTCGCCATGATCAACCAGCGCGTCGGTGCGCTCGGCCAAACTGACAGCGGCCTCGGCCACCCTCCGCGCCTCGTCGTGATCGTTGGCGCGTGACAGCAGCTGTGCGCGAAGCGTGCGCCAGGCGATCGAGGGCTTCAGCGCGTGGCCAGCGAGACGCTCGCTTTCCGCGCACAACTCGCCGGCCTCGGCGCCTCGGTCGAGCAGGAGGCACGCGCGGCCGAGCAATGCGGCGGTCTCGGCGGTGTCGGCATCGAGGCCCATGCGACGAAAACCATTGTAGGCCTTGCGCAGATGAAGCTCGGCGGCACCAGGGTCGTCGATGACCAGCTCGACGATGCCGGCGAACTGCTCGACTTCTAAGAGTGCATGGCGCAGGCCGAGGTCGGTAACCGTGCGCCGGGCCGAGTCGATCATCCGTCGTGCCGCGGCGCCCCGGCCGCGGAAGGCTTCCAATACCGCCTGGCATCGCGTTGACGTCGCCTCGACGGCGGGCGAATCGGTTGTGATGCGAAGCAGCCGCACCACGTCAAGGCACCGTCCACCCGCCCGCGGAACAGGATTGGGGCCCCAGAGCGCGGCGAGCGGCGCACCGGCCAGCACGGCGTTGACCCGCCGGTGTTCACGCGCGCGTCGCGCCGCGGTAAGAGCTTGGTCCAGGGCGATTTCGCAGTCACCGATTCGTCCGAGCCGTGCCAGGCATGTGGCCCGTACGGTGTGCGCTTTGGCTTCGCCCGCGGCATCGTCCAACCCGGCCAGCTTCTCGGCGGCCGCGTCCAACGCGGCTTCGACCTCGTCGAGCCGCTCCGGGTGAATCAGCATCGAGAGCTCGCCCTCGAAACATGTCGCCCATGCCGCCAGCCGGGCCGAATCGACTGTCGCCGACTGCAATTGCGAGACAGCCCCCGCCGCCGAAATCACATCGCCTGCGGCCAGCAGGGCCTCGCAGCGGGCGACCAATAACTCTGCGGCTTGCTCGTTGCGGTCGGGCAGTTCGTCGTCGAGCTCCTCCAGCGCGTGCAGTGCTCGGTCGTAGAGTTCAGCCGCTCCTTCGTAGCCGAGTCGTGCCATCGCCTGATCTGCGGCACGCCGGCAGTACTCGACGGCCTTGGCCGCGTTTCCCGCCCATGCGCATTCGAAATAGTGGTGTGCCAGTTCAGCCAGCAGCTCGTCGTCTGCCCCCGGCTCGGTCTCCAGCGTTGCGGCGATGCGCTGGTGCAGCCGCATGCGTCGCACCGATGCCAGCTCGGCGAGCAGCGACCGACGCACAATGGCGTGGTTGAACCGGTATCGACCGCCGGGCTCCTCAATGACGATGCCGGCCTTGCACGCTTCGTCGAAAGCGTCAACGAGATCCTGCTCCACCACCCGTTCCACGAGGTCCATGGCGAACCGACTGCCAACGACGGCGGCTGCGGCAAGGGCCTTATTCGTCTCTGCCGAAAGCCGAGAAAGTCGGCGGCTCACGGTTTCCCGAACCCCTTGCGGCAGGGTAGTCGGATCCCAAACGCCGCCACTTTCATCGACATGGCGAAGCGCCTCAATGAGGAAGAAGGGGTTGCCACCGGTGACCGATGCCAGAGCCCGCGCTAGCTCTTCGTCGTCGTAGCCTGCTTCGGTGACATATGCGGTCACGTCCCCCTCGTCGAGGCCGCTGAGCTGAAGGCGATTGGCAGTGCCGGACTCCGCGCCGCGATGAAGATCGGCGAGCATGGCCGCCAACGGATGGGAGCGGTCTAAGTCGGTGCTGCGGTACGTCCCGACGATTTGTACGCGGGCATGGTCACCGAAGCGCAGAAGATGACGTAGCAAGAGCAGCGTGGGTTTGGCCGCCCAGTGCAGGTCGTCGAGAACAACGACGACGGGCGCGCTCGTGGAAGCAACGTCCAGCAGCGCCACGACCGCATCGAAAAGTGCATAGCGTTCGGTGTCCGGGTCGGCGCGCGTCGGCGCAGCCAGATCGGGTAGGACGTCGCTCAGCCCCGGCGCCAATGCGAGTAACGCTTCAACACCGCGCAATTCGCGCAGCCGTGTGGCGCCGATGCACGGCACAAGCGAACGCAGCGCCTCGGCGAAAGGCTGGTACGGCGCACCGAGATCCTCATCGCAACGGCCGTAAAGCACAACCGCTCCTTGCTGATAGGCACGTTGAGACCACTCGCCGGCCAGACGTGTCTTACCCACACCGGGTTCGCCGGCGATCAGAACCGCGTGCATGCCGCCCGCGAGCGCCGTGTCCCACACGGACGCAAGACCTTCGAGTTCATGGGTGCGCCCGACGAATGGACCGGGACCAACAAGTACCGCGGGAAGGCCGGGCCGCTCGACGAGTGCATCGATCGTCTGTTCGGAAGGACCATCATCGGTGGTTTGCAAGCGAAGCTCGAAAACGTGCTCTGGGCGTGCCAAGTTTTTCAGCTGACGCATTCCCAGATCGGCGAATACGACATCGTCGGGCAGTGAGTCGATGACGAGTTCGGCTGTGGCGCCCGAGCAAAGGATCTGGCCACCTACCGCCAGGGACCGCAGGCGCGCTGCACGGTTGACTGCTCGACCGAAGTAGTCGCCGTCGCGAAGCTCTACCTCGCCGGTGTGCAGCGCGATGCGAATGCGCATGGGATCCCGTAACGCCCATGGTTCTTGGGCAATCGCATCCTGTAGCTCCAGCGCTGCGATGGCCGCCGCCGACGGTCGATCGAAGACCGAGAATGTGGCGTCGCCTTCTCCGCGGGTCTTGATCAGCCGTCCTCCGCGGGAGGTCACAATGTGTTCGGCAAGCTCGTCGTGGCGGGCGAGCGCGATCGCCATGGCTTCGGCATCGGCCTCCCACGCGGCGGTCGATCCCTCGATGTCGGTGAGCAGGAAGGTAACGGCACGTGTCACCGTCGTAAGCTGTTGTCCTACAGTAACTTCCAATGATGCGTCCTGCGCAACGATCGCGGCTTCCAGCCGCCGAAGTTCTGGCGCCGGGTCGACCCCCAGCTCGTCGGCCAGCAGTGACCTTGCTCGTTGATAAGCCGCCAGCGCTTCACCTTGCCTACCGGCGCGGTACAGGGCGAGCATCAGCTGGCCCCATCGCCTTTCGCGAATGGGCGCGTCGGACACGGCCGCCTCGAGCTCGCCAATGATCTCCGCGGCTCGGCCGGTCGCCAATAGGGCATCGGCGCGATCCTCGACCAACGCGGAGTGGCCCTCTATCCAGCGGGTCTTCTCGGATACTCCCCGGCGGGTATCGGGCAGCTCCGGGATTCCGCGCCACAGGGTCAGCGCCTCGTCGAAGCGGGCCACCGCTTGGATGCTGTCGCCAGCGGCTGCGGCGTCACGGCCCGTCTTGATCGCCAGCTTGTAGCGCGAAGCATCGGTATCGGATTTATTGAGGACCCAGCCCGTTCCCTTAGTCAAAACGAAGCCGTCATCCAGCGTGCGCCGCAGCGCGGATATGTGCGTCTGGAGCGCCTTGGCGGCGGTGCGCGGCGGATCATCGCCCCACAGGAGCTCGAGCAGCGTATCGGCCGACACGATCGAAGAACCGTGCAGCCCGAGCATGGTCAGGATTGCGCGGGGTTTAGCGCCCGGGATTGCGACCGGGGCGCCGTCCCGCTGCACCTGGAGAGGTCCCAAAACCCCCAGTTCCACCGCATGAAGCCTACTCACGTTCCGATAGTCAGGGAGTGGAATCAACACACGGTCAAGGTCGAGTAAAGGCGTTTGCCGACGGCGAAAGGTGGCCCTTTAGTCGGGCGGGCGCGACTCAGCAGTTGAGGGCAGCGACGGCCGTGCGCTGACCGCTCCGCCGGAGCTCAGATTATCTGGACAACCGCTTGCTCGAAGTACTGGTTGTACGCAAGGTAGACAGGCTTTTTCCCTGTCCATTCCAGGAATTCCTGGAATGCCTTGAATTCATGTTCCGCGGCTTCGGGGTAATTATAAAATTCATCGAAAACTATCACGGTGCCGGGCGCAATATTATCGACCAGCTGGTCGAACATCTCCTTCGCCGACGCATATATATCGCAATCCACATGCAGGAAGGCGATCGGCGTAGTTTTCAGAATCTCGGATTTGAACCGTGGAAGGGTGTCGTGAAACATGCCTTTCACCAGGCTCACATTGTGCAGAACCGGTGGCGTCCACCCTTCGGTGTTGACCCGAAAAGTCCCTTGAGGGACGTTGAGATCGGTGCGAGCCCATTCTTCGGGAAGCCCGTCAAAGGAATCGAATCCCCAGATGCGTTGCTCTGGATTGAGCGCGGCAATGAAATTGATGGTTCGTCCTGTACACACCCCCATCTCCAAATACGCACCTTGCAGGGTCACGGCATCGGAACCGAACTTGAGCACGGCTGCATCGGTGTCCAAAGCTTTTGCGCCGGCGAAGTATTCCGTCACCATTGCCCGAGCGGTCGGCGAATTTCGATAGTCCTTGTCCATCGGGTAGAAGTTGAGAACCTGGCGCCCCTTGTGCCACTCGGCACTCGCGGAGGGCATCTTTACCAGTCGGTCCCAGTCGAATCCGTTGCTATGCGTAAGTTCTGGTGTCATCTAGGGCATCTCTTCGCGTCGAATGGCCATGAGCACAAACCGAACACGCAGGCCGGCAACCAACCGAGCGACATGAGCGACGCGAGCACAGACGGAACTTCCATGCGGTCCGCCTCCTCGCCGGGTGACACAGCATGATTAATCGGCAGCGTAGAGGTCTGGCGCACGATCCACGATGGAACTGCTGGGATCGCGCACTCGGCGTAGGAGGCCACCTGCCCACCTACGCCGGAAGTGTCACCTGCGACTGGCGTGGCGGATGAGTAAAAGCTCGGCGCGCGCCCGCGCCGGCCATCACGGCGACCTCGCGCCCAGTTTCCTGACGCTTCGCCGGCCTTGCGGCGACATTGTACGGAAACACGAAGAATTAAGATTCCGCCGCGACCTCGCGCACAGTACTGTTTATGTGCCAGCGTCTCCGTGAGGGAGAGGGATCGTGGGATCGCAGAAAGTCGTCGGTAGTCGGCCGGATCGGCTTCCATTGGTCGCACGGTCATCAGCGGTGCCCGCAACGATCCTTCAACTAGGCACTCGGTATCCGGGCGTCGCGGTGTTGCTGGCGGTGCCGTTGGCGGTCGCCGGCATCTGGGGGATGATCACGCGCCCGTCCTTAGCCCTGCCGCTGGTGCTGCTGGCCGGCGTGGCTTTGGTCTTATTTGATTACCTAGCCGGCCCGTACAGGGTGGCTGAGCAAAAGGCGCGGGTCGCGGCCGGCACCCAGAAGCGGAACCTTCAGCCGCGCGCCAGCCAGCCCACGACCCAGGCCAAGCCAAAACCGTCGCGACGGGAATTAAAAGCCGAGGCGCGGGCGCAGAAAGAAGTGGCGCGGGCGCAGAAGGAAGCCGCGGCAGCCGAGGCGTTCGCCGACGAAGCCGAGGCTGACGCGCAAGCACAAGTTGCTGCCGCCGAGGCGTTGGCCGCCGAGGCCGAGGCTGACGCGCAGGCACAAGCCGCGGCTGCCGAAGCGTTAGCCGCCGAAGCCGAGGCGGTGGCCCAGGCAGAAGCCGCGGCGGCCCAAGCGCTGGCCGCCGAAGCCGAGGCGGTGGCCGCCGAGGCGCGGGCGCGGGCAGACGCGGCCGCGGCCGAAGCCTTAGCCGCGGAAGCCGAAGCGCTGGCCGCCGAAGCCGAAGCGCTGGCCGCCGAGGCGCGCGCGCAGGAAGAGGCCGCGGCTGCCGAAGCGCTGGCCGCCGAACCCGAAGCGGTGGCCGCCGAGGCGCGGGCGCAGGTAGAAGCCGCCGAAGCCCTGGCGCTGGCCGCCGAGGCGCGGGTCCGAGAGCGGGCGCACGCGGAAGCCGCGGCGGCCGAAGCGCTGGCCGCCGAGGCGCGCAAGCGCGCAGAGGCCGCCGAAGCCGAAGCGCTGGCCGCCGAAGCTCGCAAGCAGGCCAAAGCCGCCGAAGCCCTGGCGCTGGCCGCCGAAGCTCGCAAGCAGGCCAAAGCCGCCGAACCGGAAGCGTTGGCCGCCGAGGCGCGGGCGCAGGCGGAAGCCGAAGAAATCGAAGCGCTGGCCGCCGAGGCGCGGGTGCGAGAGCGGGCCCGCGCAGAGGCCGCCGAAGCCGAAGCCCGGGCCATCGAGGCGCGGAAACAGGCAGAGGCGGCGGAAGCCGAAGCGCTGGCCGCCGCGGCGCGGAAGCGGGCTGAAGCTGCCGAAACTCAGGCCCAGGCCGCGGAAGCGCGGGAACGGGCAAAATTAGCCGAAGCCGAAGCGTTGGCCGCCGAGGCACGGGCGCGCGCTGAAGCCGCCGAAACCAAGGCGCTGGCCGCGGAGGCGCGGGCACGTGAGCAGGCGCGCGCGGAAGCCGCCGACGCCGAAGCGGTGGCCGTCGAGGGGCGGGCGCGCGCGGAAGCCGCCGAAACCCGAGCTCGGGCGGCCGAGATCTGGGCGGGAGCGCAAGCCGCCGAAGCACAAGCGGTGGCTGCCGAGGCGCGGGCGCGCGCAATCCGGCTGCGGCTTGAGGCTGAAGCCAAGGCCAAACGACAACGCAACAAACCGTAGGCGGACAACCGCGGTGTCGTTCTACGGCATCTGGGTATCCCAGCGGGCGTATGTCTACAGCACCAACACAACCGGACCAGCGCGAAATCGATAGCGTCCAAGAAACCGTCAGGGCAATCTCTGAGGCGTTCGCAGCCAAGATCGTCGGGCAGCGCGAGCTACGGGAGTCGCTGCTGATCGGCCTGCTCGCGGGCGGCCACATCCTGCTCGAAAGCGTGCCCGGCCTGGCCAAGACCACCGCCGCGAAGGTGCTCGCCGAGTCGATTCAAGGCCGCTTTCAACGCATTCAATGCACGCCCGACCTGCTGCCCAGCGACATCATCGGCACCCAAATTTACGACTCGGCGACCAATTCCTTCGTCACTCAACTCGGTCCGGTGCACGCCAACATCGTGCTACTCGACGAGATCAACCGATCCAGTGCCAAGACGCAGAGCGCAATGCTCGAGGCGATGGAGGAGCGGCAGACCACGATCGCCGGACAGGTGCACCCCCTTGCGGATCCATTTCTGGTCATTGCCACCCAAAACCCCGTCGACCAGGAAGGCACCTATCCGCTTTCCGAGGCGCAGACCGATCGTTTCCTGCTCAAGGAAATCGTGCGCTACCCCTCCCCGCAGGAGGAGGTTGAAGTCATGGCGCGGATCGACGCCGGCATCTACGACAAGGCGCGGCCGACCGCACCGGTGGTCAGCCTCGACGAAGTTGTGCGCGTGCAGGAGGTGGTGCGCCATGTCCACATGGACCGTGCGCTGATGCTCTACGCCAGCCAACTGGTCGACGTAACGCGCCATCCCGGCCGGGCGTTGCCCAAGCAGATCGCGCGGCTGGTCGAGTACGGCGCCAGTCCACGCGCCACCATCGCGTTCTGCAAGGCGGCCCGGGCCCGGGCGGTGCTGGCCGGGCGGACGCACGTGCTGCCTGAGGACATCGCGAAGCTCGCGCACCGGGTGCTGCGGCACCGGCTCATCCTCGGCTTCGAAGCGGCTAGCGCCGACATCACTTCCGAGGTCGTGGTCGACGCCGCGCTGCGGGCTGTCCGCGTTCCGTGAGGCGCCAGAAGGACAATCGTGGGTAAACACCTGAATCGGGCCAAGGCGCATTTCGGCACCGACACCCGCGGTCTGCTCGAGGGCGGCCGCTATGCGCTATTGCATACGCGCAGCATGGAATTCGACGATCTTCGCCCGTACGTTCCCGGCGACGACGTGCGGGACATCGACTGGAAGGCTTCCGCCCGTTCGGGCGGCGTACTCATCAAACGGTTCGTGTCCGAAAAGCATCACAAAATCCTGCTCGTTGCCGACGCCGGCCGCAACATGTCGGCGTTGACCCCGAGCGGAGAGTGCAAACGCGACGTCGCCGCGCACATCATGGGCGCGGTGGGATTGATCGGATTGCGGCGATCCGATCAGATCGGCATGGTCTACGGCGACCGTCGCGGCTGCGTCAACATTCCACAGCGGCGCGGCGAGTCGCACATCGAGGGCCTGCTGCACCGCTGGTACCAGCACACCACGGTGCGTCCCGGCCGCAGCGACGTCACCGCCCAACTCGATTACGTCGCAACGCATTACCGACATACCATGCTCATCATCGTCGTGTCCGACGAGCCCGATGTCGACGATCGACTAAGCGAAGTGCTCGCCAGGCTGAAGGGGCGCCACGACGTCATGTGGGCGATGGTGTCGGACATGCCTGCGGTGGGTCCCGACAACACCGACGGGTATGACGTCGCCACGGGTCATTTCGTCCTGAACGGGGCCGACCTCGGCCCCCGGGTCGTCACCGCGTACCGCCGCGCCGAGCAGAAGCGTCGCGACCGCCTCAATGCGTTCTTGACCGCTCACGCCATCGCGCACACGACGATCGCCGGCAGCAGGGACATTCGCCGTGAGCTCGTTCGCCTGACCGAGGTGGCCGCCCGTGCCGGATGACCTGCTGCGCCATGTGTTCGGTCCCCAGCCGTACTCGTCATGCTGGCTATGGCTGGCAGTCCTGCTGACTCTGGCCCTGATCGGTTGGTATGTAGGCGTTTTCGTGTGGACGCTGCCGTCATACCGGTTGCGACGCATCCCGGTCGTACGGCGACTGCACGCCTGGCTGATCCGCAACCGGTTCGCCCGCTGCGTGCAGCGCATCTCCGGTGAGCACGACGTTGGGCGGATGCCGGCTCCGGCGGCGTGCGCGGCGATCAGCCGGACAGTGCGCAGCTTTCTGCATCAAGCGACCGGCGCGCGGGCCCAGTACCTGCAGATCGGTGCGATGGCCGTCGGGGAGCTGGCCCAGGCCGCGCCGCTGCTCACCCAGCTCGGTGACGCACAATTCAACGCCGAGTCGCACATCGACGTCGCCGATATGAGCGCCCGGGCACAGGAACTGATCCGCTCGTGGACTTGAAGTGGTGGCCGGTAGCTGCCATCGGCGCGGCCTGCTTGGTCGCGATTGTCGCGCTCGCGGCGTTGCTGCCGATGACCGCCGCTCGGAGGCGGCTGCGGCCATTGGCCAACGTCGCACGGCTAACCCAGTTACCGGAGTACGCGAAAGTCGCGCGGCTGCGCTCGCTCTCAACGATCGTGACGTTGGTGGTGCTGGTGGTCATGTTCGGCGCCGCGTCCTGGGCTGCGGCGCGTCCCGCCGTGGCGAGCAAGGATTTCGACGCTGCTCACCCCGAGGACATCATGCTGTGCGTCGGGCAGCCGGTGGACGACGCGGCGACGACTGAATTGCTCGATTACTTTGCCCGGCAGGTCATTGCGGCCCCCCAGGGGCAACGCATCGGTCTGACATCGGCCAACCGCCGTCTGGTGCCGCTGACGCGCGACCATCAGTACGCTGCCGGGCGGTTCGGCGACTATACCGGCGCCCACCAGGCGCAGTCGGCATCGTTCGCCCCGCCGGTGCCCTACACCGACTACGCCGCCAGTGTGAACGACGTTCTCGCGCTGTGCCTCTCGGGTTTTCCGACCGCCGAGCAGCGCAGCACTGGCCGGCTTTCGGTCACCTATCTCGGTCCGTCGGATCTTCGCGCCGCGGGGGAGCAGCGTGCCGCCTTGTTCACAGATGGGAGTGTCCGGGCCCTGGCGGAGCGGACTGGCGCCCAAGTGAATGTGATCGACACGGCCCCCTCACCCGCGAGCGGTGCCTTGGTCGGGCTCACCGAGCAGACCGGTGGCCGGTACGTCGTGCAGGCCACGAGGTCGGTGACCGCAATACTCAACGAGATTCGCGCCCACACCCCGCCGGCGCGCCGCGCTGACGGCACCAGCATGACAGCGGATTTCCACGATGCGCCGGTAGTGCCACTGGTGATCGCCTTGTTGTCGGCGGCCGTGTTGTCGGTGGCGCTGTTGGTGTTGCGCCGATGACATTTCAGCCCGTGCTGCCCTGGCCGATCTTGGCCGTCGTTGCTGGTGCACTCTTGCTGGCGCGCCTGGTGGCGCTGCGCCAGGTCCTGCTTTCGGCCGGACACCGAAGGCGGGCCGCGTTGCGATGGACGGGGGTGACTCTCGCGGTGTTGCTGCTCACCGCTGCGACGACCCGCCCGGCACTTCTCGATGACGGAAACCGCCAGGGCGAAAGGGCCGCCGCCGGAGCGAATCTGAACGTGTTCCTCGTCGTCGATCAGTCGGCCTACTCAGGCGTCGAGGACTACGGCAATGACGAACCGCGGATCGTGGGCATGCGCGACGACATCACGGCGTTGATCGAGCAGTATCCGGCGGCACGGTACGCCCTTGTCGGCTTCGCCTCGAAGGCTTCGCTGGATTGGCCGCTATCCGAAGACGTTTGGAGTTTGCGCCCAACCGTCGCGGCGCTCGGCGCCCAGCAGCCGAGCCTCGACGCCAACGCAGCGGCGGCGGACAACGTGCTGCGGTATCAGCTGATCGAGGCGACACAGCAATACCCGGGCTCGCGAAACGTGGTTCTTTACTTCGGCTCAGGTGCGCCCGGATCCCGTGCGCCGCAGGGCGACTTCAACCTCATGCGGGGGTCCGTCGCCGGCGGAGCGGTGCTAGGTTATGGGCGCACCGACGCCATCGACGAGGCCGAATTACGCAGAGTAGCGGCACAACTCGACGTTCCATACATTCACCGCGATCTCGGTCAGCCCTTCCAGCCGAACCTGCCCGACACACCGCATAGCCGGGCAGATGCCCTCGAACGGACCGAGCTGTATTGGCTGCCTGCGCTGCTCGCGGCGGGGCTGCTGCTCGCGGAGATTTACCTGTGGGTCCGCGATTTTCGCCGCGGCCGCATCGCGCGACGGGACTTGGCATCATGACGCGCAGGCCGGCGCGATTGCAACTGCGACGACGGCTTCTCGTCTACTCTGCGCCCGTCGTGGTGGTCGCGCTGCTGGTCACAATCAAGTTGTTTTCAGTTGTGTTGGTCGGCAATTCGGCAGGCCACTCCTTTTCCAGGGGCGACGGAAGCGCGGTGCGCGCCGATGCGGCGATCCTCGGAGTCGTCAACGTAGTGGAACCGGCGAGGGCGCCGTTCGCCGCGGGCACAGCCGCAGTGCTCGACGGTCGACTAGAGGATGCCGACGCCTACTTCGCCGATGCGTTAGGACTTAGCGACACCGTCGGTTCCTGTCCGGCGCGCGTCAACCTCGAATTGGTCCGCGAGACCCAGGGCGACCGGGCCGCGGCGGCAGGGGACCACGCACGCGCCGACGAACGCTACGCGAGGGCGTTGGCCGTCGTCGACGCCGCGCCGCCGGGGTGCTTCGCCGGCAACACCGACCCGGACCCGCAGCGGCATCTCATCCGCGACGATGCCGCAAACCGATTGGCAGCGAAGAGGACTGCGTTGAGCGCTGCGCCGCCCGCATCGCCGCCGCCACCACCACCGCCGCCACCGGGCGCGGCACCCCCACCGCCGCCGCTCGCTACCATCACCGGCGACGGCCGGCAGATGCCCCCACGGCGGCTTGATCCCGCGGGCGGCGACCCGCTGGACAAGTTGCAGCAGGTACTACAGGACGCCGCGGGCGCAGCGCCGGGGCAGGCGCCCTAGAGGTCTGTCAAGCTTTTGATGTGAACGACCTTATTGGCCCGCCGTGCCCCTGTGGCAGCGGCAGAAGCTATCGCGCGTGTTGCGGGCCGTTTCACGAGGGCCAGTCACAGGCCCTGACGGCCGAGGAATTGATGCGATCGCGCTACTCGGCTTTCGCCTACGGTCATTCCGACTACCTGTTTCGCACGTGGCATCCGCGCACGCGCCCGGCGGAGGTGACCGCCGACCCGGACATCGCCTGGACCGGCCTACGGGTGATCGCCACACTGGCCGGCGGGCCAGACGATGACTCGGGAGACGTGGAGTTCACGGCTCACTACGAGTCCGGGGGCCGCGCGGGCAGCCTGCATGAGCGCAGTCGCTTCGAGCGCCGCGCCGGTCGATGGTTCTACGTCGACGCGGTCGCGGAAGATCTGTAGCCGCCTTTCGCGTTGAGAGGCAACGAAGGCAACCCCATAGCCGAAACGTGGCACCGCCCATGACCGTAGACTTGCCCGACACAGCCTGGAGCTGCGATCACGCGGCGCTCACCACTTTTGCCTTGGAGCGAGTGACGGGATTTGAACCCGTGTATACGGCTTTGCAGGCCGCTGCCTAGCCCCTCAGCCACACCCGCACATGTCGCAACCATGCCAGCGCGCGCAGGCATAGCCCAGAGTTTCCCTCGGCGCGATCATTTGTTTGGTGACCGACCTCCCGCATTCGTGTACCGAGCCGCCGCTCATCTCATCGCGCCACAGGAACCCGGGGCAAACGAACAAGTTTGATGCGCAAGCAGTTTTACACCACCTAGGGGACATAAGAATCGCGTAAGTCTTTCGCAAAGAAGGAACTGCAGAGTCGTTAGCCTCGTTAGCCAGGCGAGAGAATGGCCTCGCCCGGCGATCGACACATGCCGGTGCATATCAACGCTGAGGTCCTGACGCAGGGGAGACCCACGGGGAGGAAACCATGGCGATTACTGACGTTCCGGCCTTCGCCCACTTAACCGATACCGACATCGAGAGTTTGGCCATTGAGCTGGATGCGATCCGCCAGGACGTCGAGGATTCACTCGGCGAACGCGATGCCCGCTACATCCGCCGCACCATCGCCGTGCAACGTGCCCTCGAGGCAGCGGGCCGACTCATATTGGCCGGCAGCTCGAAACGTTGGACTTGGTGGGCCGGAGTCATCACTCTCAGTTCAGCCAAGATCATCGAGAACATGGAGATCGGTCACAACGTCATGCACGGCCAGTGGAACTGGATGAACGATCCCGAGATCCACTCCACGAACTGGGAGTGGGACATGAACGCTGTTTCCAAACACTGGGTTTCGGCCCACAACGTGAAGCACCACAAGTACACGAACATTCTCGACATGGATGACGATGTGGGCTACTTCATCCTGCGAGTCACCCGTGACCAGCCTTGGAAGCCGTACAATCTAGGCAACCTGCTGTTCAATACGCTCCTCGCGCTGGGTTTTGAGTGGGGAATTGGCTTGCAGACCATCGATTTTGAAAAGATGCTGAAGCCTGGCCCAGAGCGCGACTTCACCATCGAACAGACGCGGGAGTACTCCGTCAAGGTCGGCGGCCAGCTGTTGAAGGATTACGTCGCGCTGCCAGCGCTCACCTCGCTGTCACCGGCGGCGACATACAAGTCGACGCTGAAGGCCAACGTGGTGGCCAACGTCGTCCGTAATGTCTGGGCCAACGCGGTGATCTTCTGTGGGCATTTCCCTGATGGCGCAGAGAAATTCACCAAGACCGACATGATCGGCGAAACCAAAGGCCAGTGGTATCTGCGGCAGATGCTGGGCAGCGCCAACTTCGAATCCGGGCCGGTGCTGCGGTTCATGAGCGGCAATCTGTGTTACCAAATCGAACACCACTTGTTTCCCGATCTGCCGAGCAACCGTCTGCACGAGGTCTCGACACGGGTGCGCGCTTTGTGCGCCAAGTACGACTTGCCTTACACCACAGGTTCGTTTGCGCTGCAGTATGGCAAGACGTGGCGCACCATCGCCAAGCTGTCGTTGCCGAACAGATATTTGCGCGACACCGCCGATGACGCACCCGAAACCCGCAGCGAGCGGATGTTCGCTCAGCTCGAGCCCGGTTTCGCCGGGACGGACCGAGTGACAGGGCGTCGCCGCGGGCTCAAGACAGCGATCGCAGCGGTGCGCGAATGGCGTGGTGTAAACCGTCGTCAACAATCGCGCGAGGTGAGGGCTCAACGATAGACCTTTGCGTCATGTCAACCGCTCGACCGCGGTCTACACTTCGCAAAGATTCCTTCCCGGCCGGGAAATCAATTTATAGTGCGCTACGCCACGAAAAGATCGTCGACCTCGACGTGTACTACAAAGACCCGGCGGCTGTCACCGCACTGCTCGCCGATCAGAGGCCGATGTAGACCGCTTTGGTATTGAAGTAGGCCTCGATACCCTTGCGGCCGCGCTCGCCCCCCCACCCCGACTGCTTGTGACCGCTGATCGGCATCGACGGGTCCGCCGCAAGCGAGGAGTTGACCCAAATCTGCCCTGCGCGAAGCTCATTCACGACACGGTGGGCGCGAGAGAGGTTCTCGGTCCAGATGGAGCCGGCGAGCCCGTAGTGCGTGTCGTTCGCGGCGGCGATCACCTCGTCCTCGTCGTCGAACGGGATCACGCAGCCGACCGGGCCGAAGATCTCCTCCTTGATCAACCGCATGTCCGGCGTGGTGTTGGTGATGATCGTCGCCTCGTAGAAGTAGCCCTTGCGGTCCATCGGCTTGCCGCCGGTGATCACCTGCGCGCCGCCGGCGACGCCGTCGTTGACGATGCCTTCCACGCGTTTGCGTTGCTTGTCGCTGATCAGCGGTCCCAGAACCGAATCGGGGTCATCGCTGCCGCCCATCGGCAGCATCTGCGCGAATCCGGCGAGGCCCTCGACCACCTTGTCGTAGATGCCGCGCTGGACATATATACGCGAGGTACACGAGCAGTTCTGGCCCGAGCCGGCGAGCAGACCCATGCCGGCCCCCATGATCGCCTTGTCGAGGTTGGCGTCGTCGAACATGATCAGCGGTGATTTGCCGCCGAGCTCGAGCGTAAGTCGCTTGAGATTGCCCGCGGCCGCCTTCACGATCAGCCGTCCGACCTCCGTCGACCCGGTGAAGGAGATCTTGTCGACATCCGGATGCGCGGTAAGCGCGGCACCCGTGGTCTCGCCATAGCCGGTGATGACGTTCAGGACACCGTCGGGCAGACCGGCCTCGCGGAAGATCTCTTCCAATTTCAGCGCGGTGAGCGGCGTCTCCTCGGCGGGTTTGAGAACCGCGCTGCACCCCGCAGCGAGCGCGGGCGCGACCTTGAGCATCGCGACGAAAAACGGCCCGTTCCAAGGGATGATGAGGCCGACGACGCCGACCGGCTCGAGCTGGGTGAAGGTGTGGTAGGTCTCCCAGGTGCCGAGCAGGCCGTCGGACACGAGATTGGCCGACTCGCCGTGAATCTTGCCGACCCAGCCGGCGTAGTACTTCAGCATGTCCACCGACACCGGAATGATGTGCCGCGCGGCGGTCGTGTTCATGCCGTTGTCTTGGGCTTCGAGCGCGGCGAGCTCCTCAGTACGTTCCTCGATGATGCGCGCAGCGCGGAAGAGGACGTTTGCGCGGTGTGAAGCGGGGGCTTTGCGCCACACGCCCGACTCGAAGGTCTCGCGGGCCCGGGCCACCGCCGCGTCGACTGCCGCCTGGTCCGAATCGGGGACCTCCGCGATCTGTTCCTCGGTGGACGGATTGAAGACCGCAATGGTGTCACTCAAAGTTCCTCATGGCCCTTCACTCGGGAAATGCTGTCGTCGCGCGACAGAGGTTACGCGCTTAACCATAGGGTGTCCAGTACGCACGGAGATCATTCCGGGATAGCAGGCGCACGGATTCTGCTGGTCACCGGCGTTCGAACGACGGATGCTGAATCCGCCGACTGGGGGTTCAAGCTACGCCCGCGCCTACGCAAATTGACGGCTAGATTACCCGTATGCGGGTTTTTCGCCTGTTCGGCGTCGTCCTCACGATCCTCACAGCGGCGCTGCTTTGGGCAAGCCCCGCCGACGCGCAGCCGCCCTCCAAGCTCACCGATCACATCACTGACAACACCGGGGTGTTGACGGGTTCTGACCGGGCAACCGTCAGCGCCGCCATCGACCGGCTCAACCGCGACCGCCACATTCAGCTGTGGGTGGTCTACGTCGACAACTTCTCCAGGTTCAAACCTGACAACTGGGTCGATCGAACCCGCAGGGCCAGCGGAATGGGCGACCACGACGCACTGCTCGCCGTGGCCACCAACACCACGGCGGACGCGTTCAGCGTGCCGCCGCAGATCCTTGCAGCCGCCGAATCGAACAAACTGCGGACCACCCAGATCGAACCGGTACTGGGCGCTAAAGACTGGAGCGGTGCGGCGATCGCCGCGGCCGACGGGTTGAATAAGTCGACCAGCTCGTCTAAGCCGCCGAGCTCGTCGAAGCCGCTGTGGCCGCTGATCGCGATCGGCGTCGTCGTGGTCGTGCTTATCCTCGCATTCCTGCTCTTGCTGATGCTGTGGCGTGCACGCCGCCGCCGGCGCGCCGCCCGGAGTGGTGGGCCTTTGGACATTGGCGGGGGCGATCATCCTGCGCAGCAGGCGTTGTCCACCGCGGACACGAGGGTGCGTCAAATCTCCGACTACGTAGCCAGATATCGCTCCAACATCGGATCCGAGGCCCAGGCGCGGCTCGACGAGGCGAAACGGCATCTGGCCGCTGCACACGGCACGGAAACGGGGAACGACACCGACGCAATCGCGTATGCCAACAGGGCATCGACATTGGCCGCTCAGGCGCAGGCGCTCGCCAATGCCGATGTCCTCGAGGCGCACCGCACGCCGCGACGACGAGGCAATACGTCTACTCGGTGATCGGTGGGATCAATTCTGACTGCAGCCCGCGAGCGCTGTCGAAGGTCAATCTGTGGGCTGGGCGACGCAGGGCCTCGATGGCGCCATCCCCGTGCGCAATAACACCACCGCCGGTAGGGATTCCGAGCCCCGCTACCGATACCTTCAGCGTCTGAATCGCCCGTGTTAGGCGAGCCCATTCGGCTCGCTCGTCGTGCGCGTCGATGACGAAAGGGACGAGATCGAACACCTCGAGCAGCTCCATCGCCTGGGTGTCCGGCGCCTCGACAATCCCATAGCGCCCGAGCTGTACAGCCCCGGCCGAAATACCCAGTAGCACCGCCCCTTTGGCGTGCCGGCTCAGGATCACGTCTTTCATGCCAGTTGCCTCGAATGTTTTCCAGCCGAGCCACACATCGCCGCCCGCAAGGACGATCAACCGGGCACCGTCGAGGAACGCGCGATCGTCCGGGCCGAACGACGAATCGATCATGCGACGCTCGGTGATCCCCACGGCATCCATTGCCGCTTCGAAGATTTCGTAGAACTCGAGACGATCGCCGTTGGAGACGCCGATATAGGCCGCGGTCAGCGGTGCATTGTGCGCCAACCCATCGAGGGCGTATTCGAGCAGCAGTCTGTCGTCACGTTTCCAAAACAGCGGCTGACTGTCCGCCAGCAGATAGAGAGGTTGAGATGGTGGCGCCGTCACTTTGGCTGATCTTTGCCGGTGAGCTCGTCGAACCTCGCGAACGCGGCGTCGAGGTCCACCGCGTCGAAGACCTCGATGCAGTTGAGCCTGTCGCCACCAACCGTCAAAATGCTGACCTCTCGCCACTCGGCTTCGAAGCCCTCGGGCGACGTTCCACTCGCCGCGTGAGTGACGACGGCGCCTCGCTGGTTCAACCGATGCACCGCTGCGATACGAATGGTCAAGTTGGGCGTCTGTTCCAACGCGCTACGGAGGAATTTGATCAGCTCGCCGGGCGCCATCGCTGCACCTCGCCGGTGATCGATATCGACGAAATCTGTTGTTGTCGGCGGATGTTCGCCCCTACTGAGCGCAGCGTAGCTTTCTACGATCGCCGACCACGTGCGGGCGTGCGCGGCCGCTTCGCCGGCCAGGTAGCGAGTTTCGAGTTCCTCAAAGGCGGCGTCAATGTCTTCAGCGGCGAACGCGACCAGGGCGGTGATTCGTGTGTCCGTGTCGATCTCAACTATTTGCAGGTAATCGACATAGGACTCGTCTTGTTCGTCGTAATTGCGCGAGTAGCAGGCACGGGTCAGCGCGACGCGCGCACCTCGAGTGGCGATGGCGTCTGACGTCGCACTCGCGAATCCCACTGCGGCGACGGCACGTAAGTCTTCGAGCAGAGCATCCCGGCCGTTCCGGGTTCCGCCCCCGACCACGGGGCGGCGATCGTCACTGTCGAGATCCGCAGACACAATCTCGGTCACCGCAGACCAGTCGCGCGCCGCGTAGTACGCCAGCAGATTTTCGTACACACGCGTCGCGGCGTTTGCCAGGTGTCGCACCTGCGGTTGTAATTCGTCAAATCGGGCTAGCGCCGCATCGACGGCCGCCTCGTCGAACATCTCGCAGCGATTGACGAGGTCGCCCTCGAACGTGAAAAGGACCGTCTCTCGCCACTCCGCAGCGAAGCCCTCTTGGGACGTTCCACGCGCCGTATGCGTGATGACTGATCCAGTGCTGGTCAGTCGGTGCACCGTTTCGATGCGCAGTTCGAGGTCCGGCGCGACGTCCCACGTGGCATGGACGTAAGAGACCAGGTTGCCCGCCTCGAATGTTATCCCGCGCCGGTGGTCGACGTTGACGAAGTCTGCGGTGGTTGACGGTATCTCGTGCCGATTCAGCGTCACGTAGGTCTGCACCATAAGCGACCATACGTGCGCCTGAGCGCTCGGCTGACTGGCAGCGTACCGGGCGTCGAGTTCTTCGAACGCAGCGTCCATCTCGTCAACGTCGAACAGGACGGATGCTGAAATCTGTTCATCGGCGTTGTGCTCAATGATCTGCAGGACGTCGAGTTGCTTTGCCGGGTGGTCTGGGCCTGAAGCTGCAAAGCGGGTGATGAATAGCCGCTCGCCCCGGGTGGCAACGATGTCCGCCGCGACGGTTGTCATCAAGCCGATATCGGCGGCCACCTGCAGATCTTCGATTGCGGCATCGCGACCATGTCTGATTCCGGCATTCACGACTCGACGGCGGTCGTCGCAGTAGTAGTCCTCGGCGAAGCCGTGGGCAATTGCGTCCCAATCGCGGGCCCTGAAATGCATCAGAAACCGTTCCTGCAACGCATTGTTCAGCCGTGCAGGCTGAGGGCTGAGTGCATCGAAGCGTGCCAGCGCGGCATCGAGATCTGCCTCGTCGAAAACCTCGATGCGGTTGATCAGGTCACCGTCCAGCGTCAGGAGGGTCACCTCGAGCCACTCGGCGTCAAAGCCCTCCGGCGACGTCCCATGCGTCGACTGGGTGACGACCGCCCCGAGTTCGCTCAGCCCATGCACCGCCGCGACGTAGATCTTGGCTTGCGGCATCACCTGCCACGTGGCATGGATGTACGGAACCAGTTCGCCCGGCGAAAACGCTCGGCCTCTCCGGTGGTCAAGATTCACCCAACCTGACGTCGTCGAGGGAAGCCTGTGTTCGTTGAACGCGGCGAAACTTCGCAACAGAGTCGACCATGTACGCCTGTGGGTGGCCGCTTCCCTTCCCAGGTAACGTGTTTCGAGTTCCTCAAAAGCCTTCTCAAAGTCGTCCTGGTCGAAGATGACCACAGCAGCACATTGGTTCTCGCCGTTGACCTGCACGACGGAAAGTGCCGCCGCTTGGAATGCTGCGGGAAGCGAATCTTGGCTTGCGAAGGTGAATCGGAAGAGCGCAAGGCGCTCTCCGCGGGTCGCAAGTACCGCCGCCCGCGCATCAGACATCCAAACCTCGGCAGTGGCACGCCAGTTTGCCATCTCGACCTCGCGGCCCCGTCTGATTCCAGCGTTTATGCCTCGACGGCGGTCGTCCGAGCAAAAATCGTCATGGATCAAGAGCGCCATGGCATCCCACTCGCGGGCCGCGAAGTGCGCCAAGAATTGTTCGATTGCCCGGGTTGCGTCATTTTCCAGGCGGGATGGCTGCCTGCTGAGCTCTTCGAGCCGCTCGACCGCTGCGTCCGAGTCTGTCTCGTCGAATACCTCGCAACGGGTGAGTCGGTCGCCATCGACAACGAGAAGCATCACCATGCGCCAGTCGACATCCAGGCCGTCGGGCGAGGATCCGTGTGCATAGTTGGTGATCACCGCACCGAAACTGCTGAGTTGATGCACCCTTTCGATATGCACCCTAAAGTCGGGCGTGAGATCGAAGAGCGTGTGAATGGCCGAAGTCATGTCGCTGGAAGCGAATGGTGTTCCTCGCCGATGGTCGATGGTCACCCAGTCCGCCGGGGGAAATTCATGCCGGTTGAATGTCGCGTGCACGCCTGCCACCACCGACCACGTATGTGAATGGGGGGCGGCCTCGCCAGCGACGTATCGGGCATCGAGTTCGTCAAACGCCGCGTCCATGTCGTTCAGGTCGAACACGATTCGCGCAACGGCGCGGCCATCGGCGTCGAGCTCCAGGATGTCGAGACCGACCACGTAGAATCCATCGGATCCTTGGTCTGAGCCTGACATTTGAGCACGACTGAGAACCAGGCGCGCTCCTCGCGTCGCGATCACGTCCGTCATCAGGCCAGTGTCGAGCGCGGCCATCGCCGAAATCTCTGTAACTACAGCGTCTTTACCCTCTCGAAGGCCGGCATTGACTACTCGGCGACGGTCATCGGTGCAGACGTTGTCGGCCAACATGTCGGCCATCGCTTCAAAGTCGCGAGCCGCGTAGCACGCCTTGAATTGCTCATAAAGCCGGCTTGCCGCATTTTCCGGGTGTTGCGCCGGCGCCTGGATTGCCCCGAAGCGGGCGAGGGCAGCCGATAGGTCCGACTCATCGAAGACTTCCAGTCGGTCGATTAGGTCGCCTGCGATCGTCAGCACGCTGACCACTCGCCACTCGGCGTGGAAGCCCTCATCCGAGGTTTCGTGCGTCACAGAGGTGACCACAGCGCCGAAGTCGTTCAGCCGATGGACCGCCTCGACGAAATTGTTTAAGTCATGCGTGGCGTCCCAATTGGTGATGAGCGTAGACGTTTCACCTGGGGCAAACGACACTCCTCGCCGATGATCGATGTTCGTCCAATCGGCTGTCGTCAGCGGGTGCTCACGTCGATTGAGTACGGCGTAGGCCCGGGTGATCACCGACCATGAATGTGAGTATGTGGCTGCTTCGCCTGCGATGTACCGGGCGTTTAGTTCTGCGGTGGCGCCATCGAAATCATCGACGTCGAACACGACTCGGAATGCGATTCGGTCTTCGTTATCGATCTCGACGAGACCAAGCACCTCGCTGTGGAATGCGTTAGGTCCTTGCTCGGGGCCAAAGAAGCGGGTGCGACCGAGGAAGAGGCGCTCACCACGGGTTGCGATTACTTCTGACGTGATGTTCGCGATGCCGACGTCGGCCCAAGCCCGCATATTTTCGAGATCGACATCTCGACCTACTTGGACGCCCGCCCCCACCACGCGACGACGATCGTCACTCGAAAAGTCGTCCGCGATCATCTCGGCCATCGCAGCCCAGTTGCGTGCCGCGAAGTACGCCAGGAATCGGTCGCTGATTTGGCTTGATCTATTTTCCAGTTTTCGCGCGCCCGGATGCAGCTCATCGAACCTCGCGAGGGCGCTGTCAAGGTCCGACTCGTCGAAAAGCTCTGTGCGGCTGATCCGGTCGCTGTCAAATATCAGAACGTCGATCAGCCCCCACTCAGCGTCGAACCCGTCCGGTGAGGTACCGATTGCCATATGGGTGAGCACCGCGCCGATGCTGCTCAGCCGATGCACGGCCGCGGCGTAGATTCGGGACTGCGGCGAAAGCTCCCAAGCAGCATGGAGATAGGCGCCCAGATCACCTGCGCCGATCGGTGCGAGTCGTCGGTTGTCGATGTTCGCCCAATCGGGCGTCGTCGCAGGGATTCTCCGCTCATTCAGCTCCACGAAAGCCTTTGTCACAAGCGACCACGTCTGGAAATGGGCAGCTGCCTCCCCGGCGAGGTAGCGCTCTTCTAGTTCGGCGACGGCGGCGTCGAAATCCTCGACGTCGAACACCACGCGTGCCACGATCCGCTCGTCCGCGTCGATTTCGACAATCTCGAGGGCATCAGTGTGGAACGCCTCGGGACGCTGATCGCGGCCCCACGTCCGAATCCGGCTGAAGACAAGGCGCTGACCGCGGATAGCGATGACATCCGAGGTTGCGTTCGTAACGCCGATCGCCACAAGGGCCCGCGCCTCGGCAATCAGGGCGTCCCGGCCGTGTCGCAATCCCATACCTACGACCCGCCGGCGATCGTCGTGGGAAACCTCTTCGGCCAGTCCTTCAGCGAGAGCTGCCCAGTCGCGTGCTGCGAACCACTCCTGGAACCGCTTGTACACCCGGCTTGCCGCATTTTCCAGTTGCGGCGCCGGTCGGGTCAGCTGCTCGAACTGCACGATCGCGGCATCGAGGTCCGATTCGTCGAAAACCTCAGTGCGGTTGATCATGTCGCCATTGAGCGTGAAAACGGCGATGCCGCGCCACTCCGCACGCAAGCCCTCTTGCGAGGTTTCGTGCGCCGCATAGGTGACCATTGCTCCGGTGTCGCACAGTCGATGCACTCGCTCGACGTAGAGGTTGGTAGTTTGCGCGGAGTCCCACCCCACGCGGGTGTATGCATTCACATCGCCGGGCCCAAAGGCGGTCTCCCGTCGGTGGTCGACGTTGACGCAGTCCGGCGTGGTCAACGGCAATTCGTGCTTATTGAGCGCGGCGTAACTACCCGCAACGGCGGACCACGTGCGCGCGTGGACGGCCGCTTCGCCAATGAGGTATCGAGATTCGAGCTCGGCGATGGCGACTTCGATGTCTTCGGGGTCGTACGAGATGACGGCCGCGATTCGCTTGTCGGCGTCGACCTCGACTACGTGGAGCGCATCGTTTTGGATCGCCTTGGGGTCGCGGCCGGACGCGCGACTTCGTGCGAGGACCAGACGTTCTCCGCGGATCGCAATGGCACCCACCATCGAGATGCTGAATCCGACTTCCGCAGCCGCCTGCAGGTCTCTGATCACTTCATCTCGACCGTGCTGGGTTTCGGCACTGACGATTCGTCGGTGATCGATTCCGACATAGTTGTCTGCGACCGTTTGAGCCGTGGCTTCCCAGTCCTGAGCCGCGAAATGTGACCAGACGTGCTCGAATACGCGCGCGGCCGTGTTTTCCAATCGCGGTCGCGCGAGCTGTTCGAATCTTGCGATCGCGGAGTCGAGTTCGTCCTCGTCGAACATCTCGCAGCGGTTGACCATGTCGCCCTGGACCGTCGAAAGGGCAAGGTGCCGCCATTCGGCGTCGAAGCCCTCATGCGAAACGCCATGCGACGCAGCGCTGCAGACCGCTCCGAGATCGGTCAACCGGTGTACAACTGCGACGTACGGTCGGATCTCTTGCCCGATGTCCCACCTGGCACGGATGTATGCGGGAAGCTCACCGGGCGCAAACGCGGTTGTCTTCCGATGGTCCATTGTCGCGCAATCCGGTGTCAGCGCGGGGAATTCGTGCCGCCTGATCGAGGCGTACGTTGACGTGATCACCGACCACGTGTGCGCGTGCGCCTCCGCTTCGCCAGCGATATACCGGGCATCGAGCTCGGCGATGGCAGCATCGAAGTCGTCGAGGTCGAACGCGGCCATCGCCGCGATCCGGTCGTCGGCGTCGAGCTCGACGATTTGGAGGAAGTCGACGCGGAATGTCTCCGATTCCAAGTTGCTTCGCGCGTAGCGGGCACGGGTGAGGGCCAGGCGCGCCCCACGGATTGCAATGGTCTCCGAACTCGCATCCGTCACCTGTATTTCGGCGGCCGATCGGTAGTCTTCGATCGCAGCATTCGGGCCGCGTCGGATCCCGGAACCTACCACCGAACGACGATCGTCGCCGCAGTAGTCGTCGGTGAGGAGCTCGGTTATCGCGCCCCAGTCGCGGGCTCTGAAATACGCGTGCAGGCGCTCGTATGCGTGCGTCGCGGCATTCTCCAGGTGACGCGTTTGCGAATGCTCGTGCTCGAGTCGCGCGTAGGCCGCGTCGAGTTCGGCCATCGCGGCTTCCATGTCTTCGACGTCGAACCACACCTGTCGCACGACTTGACCATTCTCGTCAATGGCGTATAGCTGGAGCAGCTCGTCGTGCGGCGCTCCGGGGCTCTCGTCGACAGCGCTCGTGATCAATCGAGACAGAGCCAGCCGCTCGCCTCGCGCGGCGATCATGACATAGTCGACACGCGTGGCGTCGGCTTCGAGCTCACGCCTCATCTCACGTCGCGCCGCGTCGGATGGGAAGCCGACGCCGACGATCCTCCGCCGATTTTCGATCGAGACATTCGGGGCGAACAGCCGCTCGAACTCATCCCAGTCCTTGCGATGAACAGCGGCCATCACCCGTTCACCCACTCGCACGCATTCGCTGTCCAGCTCGACAATGGGCACCTTGGGAGGAGCCGGGGTAAGCGGCTCAGCTGGCTCGCCAAGAATCGCGCGTGCCATGTCCGCGAGCGCCGCGGCGCCTTTTCGCTCATACAAATCGACCGCTTGCGCGGCGGCGGCGCGCGCTCCCGCCAAGTCGCCGGCGGCACCTAAAACCATCGCCAGTGTTAGGCATGCGTCGCCGTGATCGACTAGGGCGTCAGTGCGTTCGGCCAGACTGACCGCTTCTTGGGCGACACGTCGAGCCGCGTCGAATTCATTGTCGCGCCTCAGCAGGTGTGCCCGAAGCGTCCGCCAGGCGATTGATGCCTTCAGAGCGTGACCCGCGAGACGCTCACTCTCCGTGCACAATTCGGCCGCCTCAACCTCTCGGTCGAGAGCAAGACATGCGCGGCCTAAAAGGGCGGCGGTCTCGGCGGTGTCGGCATCCAGGCCCATGCGACGAAAGCCGTTGTAGGCCTTGCGCAGATGTGACTCCGCCGCAGCGGCATCATTACCGATGAGTTCGACGATGCCGGCGAACTGCTCAACTTCCAGCAGCGCGTGGCGCAGGCCGAGTTCGGAGAGTGTGCGGCGGGCCGAGTCGATCATCCGCCGAGCCGCGGCCGTGCGGCCCCGAAACGCCTCCAGTACGGCCTGGCATCGTGTCGAGGTGGCCTCGACGGCGGGGGAGTCGGTGGTGATGCGAAGCAGCCGGACCACGTCAAGGCACCTTCCGCCCGCGCGCGGAACCGGATTGGGGCCCCACAGTGCCGCGAGCGGAGCGCCCGCCAACACCGCGTTCACCCGTCGGTGTTCCCGCGCCCGTCGCGCCGCCGTGAGCGCATCGTCCAGGGCAACTTCGCAGTCGCCGATTCGCCCAAGACGGTTTAGGCACCCGGCGCGAACGGTGTGCGCCTTGGCTTCCCCGGCGGCGTCGTCCAGTTCGGCCAGTTTGGCGGCGGCAGCACCCAAGGCGGCTTCAACTTCGTCCAGTCGCTCGGGGTGAGTCCACATCGACAGTTGGCCGTCGAAGCACGTCGCCCACGCCGCTAGCCGCGCCGAATTCACTGCCGCGGCTTGCAATTGAGATACCGCGCCGACGGCGGAGGCCACGTCACCCGCGGCAAGCAGAGCCTCGCAGCGCGCAACCAATAGTTCAACGGTTTGGTCGTCGCGGTCGGGAAGCTCGTCGTCGATGTCCTCGAGCGCGTGCAGGGCGCGGTGGTAGAGGTCAGCGGCGCCCTCGTAAGCGAGGCGCGCCATCGCCTGGTCGGCGGCACGGCGGCAGTACAAGGCCGCCTTGGCTGCATTGCCCGCCCAGGCGCATTCGAAATAGTGATACGCCAGTTCGCCAAGCAGCTCGTCGTCGACGCCAGGCAGCGCCTCGAGTGTCGTGGCGATGCGCTGGTGCAATCGCATGCGCCGCACCGACGCCAGCTCGGCCAGCAGTGACTGTCGGACGATGGCGTGGTTGAAGCGGTAGTACCCGCCGGGCTCTTCGATGACTATGCCGGCTTGGCGTGCTTCGTCGAACGCGTCGATCAGGTCGCTCCCGACCACCTGCTCGACCAGCTCCAGGGCGAACCGGCTGCCGACAACCGCGGCCGCGGCAAGGGCTTTGTTGGTGTCGGTGGCGAGTCGAGAAAGCCTGCGGCTCACCGCTTCCCGCACGCCCTGGGGCAAGGTGCTCTGGTCCCAAACACCGCCGCTCTCATCGACATGGCGCAGGGCCTCGATGAGGAAGAATGGATTGCCGCCTGTGACTGAGGCCAACGCGTGGGCGAGTTCCTCGTCGTCGTAGCCCGCCTCTGCGACGTAGGCCGTCACGTCGTCCTCGTCGAGTCCGCTGAGCGTAAGCCGGTCGGCTGTCCCGTCGCGGTGCAGGTCGGCGAGTGTCGCTGCGAGGGGGTGAGACCGGTCGAGGTCGGTGCTGCGGTAGGTGCCGACGATCTGGACGCGGGCGTGGTCGCCGAATCGCAGCAGATGCCGCAACAGGAGCAGCGTCGGTTTGGCGGCCCAGTGCAAGTCGTCGACGATCATCACGACCGGCGCACTCTTGGAGGCGATTTCCAACAGCGCGACGACGGCATCAAACAATGCGTAGCGCTCGGTGTCGGGATCGGCGCGTGCCGGCGACGTAAGGTCGGGAAGGATATCGGCCAGGCCGGGCACGAGCGACAGCAACGCTTCGACGCCGCGCAACCCTCTCAGCCGGTCAGCACCCACGCACGGCGCAAGCGAACGTAGCGCTTCGGCGAACGGCTGATAGGGGACTCCGAGATCTTCGTCGCAACGGCCGTACAGCACGACTGCCCCTTGCTCGTAGGCCTGCTGAGACCATTCACCCGCCAGACGCGTCTTGCCGACACCGGGTTCGCCGGCAATCAGCACGGCGCGCACGCCGCCGCCGAGCGCGGTCTGCCACGCCGAAAGCAGCCCTTCGAGCTCACGGCCACGCCCGACGAACGGCCCCGGGCCGACGAGTACGGCGGGAAAGTTGGGCCGCTCCATCGGGACGTCGCTGGTCGCCGATTCCGGTTGGTCGGCACCGGTCTCCAGCCGCAACTCGAAAACATGCTCGGGCCGAGCGAGGTTTTTTAGCTGACGCATTCCCAGGTCGGTGAGGATGACGTCGTCGGCCAGCGAGTCGATGACGAGCTCGGCGGTCGCACCCGAGCACAAGATTTGGCCACCCTCGGCAAGGGACCTCAAACGCGCAACCCGGTTGACTGCCCGGCCGAAGTAGTCGCCGTCGCGCAACTCGACCTCGCCGGTATGCAGCGCCATGCGGACACGGATGGGGTCCCGCGACACCCACGGCTCGTGAGCAATCGCATCCTGCAACTCGATCGCCGCCGCGACGCCGGCAGAAGGACGGTCGAAGACCGAAAACGTCGCGTCACCCTCCCCGCGCGTCTTGATGAGCCGACCGCCACGTGACGTGACGACCTGTTCGACCAGCTCATCGTGGCGGGCCAGCGCCACCGCCATGGCATCGGCATCCGCCTCCCACGCGGCCGTCGACCCCTCGATGTCGGTAAGCAGGAATGTCACGGCGCGCGTCACCGACGGAGCGTTTTGTGCGACAGCGATATCCAGCGAGGCGTCCTGTGTGACGATCGCAGCCTCGAGCCGGCGAAGTTCCGGCCCGGGGTCCACCCCCAGGTCGTCGGCAAGCATTGACCGAGCCCGTTGATAAGCGCCGAGGGCCTCACCTTGGCGACCGGCGCGGTATAGGGCGAGCATCAGCTGGCCCCATCGCCTCTCCCGCAGCGGAGCGTCAGCCACCGCGCCCTCGAGATCACCGATGACTTCCGCGGCACGACCGGTAGCCAGCAGTGCGTCGGCCCGGTCCTCGACCAGCGCGGCGTGGCTCTCCACCCATCGCGTCTTCTCGGACGTTCCGCGTCGGCCATCGGGCAGCTCGGGGGTTCCGCGCCAGAGAGCAAGGGCTTCCTCGAAGCGGGCCAGCGCTTGGCTGGTGTCGCCCGCGGCGGCGGCATCGCGTCCCAGCCGGGCCGCCGATTTGTAGCGCGCGGCATCGACCTCGCTCGCGGCGAGAATCCAGCCCGCCCCCTGGGTCACCACAAACCCGTCGCCGAGGGTGCGACGCAACGAAGAGATGTGGGTCTGCAGGGCCTTGGCGGCGGTGCGCGGCGGATCCTGGCCCCAGAGCAGCTCGACGAGGGTGTCGGCCGGCACGACGGAACCGCTGTGCAGTCCGAGCATCGTGAGGATGGCGCGCGGTTTCGCGCCCGGTATGACGATGGATGCTCCGCCTTGCCGGACCTGGAGAGGCCCCAAAACCCCCAGTTCCACCGATGAAAGCGTACTCACGTCAGCAATCTTCGGCGGCACAATTCAATACCTGGTCAAGATCGAGTAAAGGCCCCCTGCCTGCAGTTCGGCGAGCACGCGCAACCTCCCGTGACCTCGGCGGATGTCGGCCAGCTACTGATGCCGGAACTCGTCCATTCGTAGCTAAAACGGATGGTGTGGTGCTGAACCCATCGAGCTACCGACATTCGCGGTCACCCGACCGTTTACGTTGGTAGCTATGGACAGCGACCAGAGCGAGTCGGCCTTCACTTGGCAGGGCCGGCGCGAGCTGGTGAGCCGGATGCATGATCAGCTTGACGAGCTGGTGGCGGCGCGCGACCAGATGGAACAACTTGTGCGGGTCATCGTCGAGATCGGCTCCGATCTGGACCTGGACGTGACGCTGCATCGAGTCCTGCAAGCCGCGATGGAGCTGACCGGTGCCCGCTACGCGGCCCTGGGAATCCGCGCCTCCGACGGGGCGCTCGTTTCATTCGTACATGCGGGAATCGATGTTGACACTGCGCGGCGGCTCGGCGACCTTCCGGTGGGCGATGGTCTGCGCGTCGACGATCTGAGCACCCATCCCCATACCGCCGGGCTGGCCGGACATGAACCGCCGATGCATGCGCTCCTCGGCATCCCGATTACCGTGCGGGCGGCCAACTTCGGCACCCTCTACCTGGCCGACGACCGGCCCGGTCGAACCTTCTCCGACTCGCAGGAAGGCGCCGTACGCGCCATGGCCACGGCGGCGGCTGCCGCCATCGACAACGCCCGACTCTTCGAGCGAGAACGTGAATCGGCGAAATGGACGAAGGCCAGCCGCGAGATCACGACCGCACTGCTGTCCGGCGACCCGCAGACGGGGCCGCTGCAGCTCATCGTGAACCGGGCACTGGAGCTGGCGGGCGCCGAACAGGCCATCCTGCTCGTCCCCAAGGAACCCGAAGTGCCCGTCGAACTGGTCGACACTCTGGTCGTCGCCGCGACTGCGGGCCGGTACTCCTCGGAGGTGATCGGTCGACAAGTTCCCATGGACGGCTCGACCACCGGCGGCGTGGCCCGCCGGGGCCTGCCGTTGATCACCGATTCCTTCCAATACCCGATCGAGGGCTTCACCGATGTCGGTGAACGTTCCGCGATCGTCATGCCGCTGATTGCGGATGACGCGGTGCTTGGGGTCATCGCCGTGGCCCGCGACCCGCACCAGCCGGTGTTCGGCAACGATTACCTCGACCTGGTCAGTGACTTCGCCCGGCACGCGGCGATAGCCTTGGCGCTGGCGGCCGGCCGCGAACACGCGCTCAACCAGGAACTGGCCGAAGCCGACACCGTCGATCACGCGGTGGAAGCCGCCGCCGAGGAACTGCGCCGGCTATGGCGGGCGCGCCGGGTTCTGGCTGTCACCTTCCCCACGCAGAGTCCCTCGACCGAATCCGCCTTCGGCGCACCGCGGGTGGTGTCGGTGGGCGAGCCCGCGCAGTGGGACGATCTGCCGCCGCACATCCAAAAGGCGCTCAGCGCTTTGCGCGACGGCGACCTACTCACCCCAAGTGCGGCGCAGCCCGGAACGGCGGGCATTGCGCTGCAGCACCCCGAAGGCGTGCTCGTCGTCTGGATGGACTTGACCGCGCAGCGTCCGTTCACCCTTGAGGACCAAACCTTGCTCACCGTGCTGGCCGGGCGCCTCGGCCAGGGTTTGCAGCGGGTGCACCAGGTCGATCAGCAGCGCGAGACCGCGCTGGCGCTGCAGCACGCGATCCTGGGTCCCGCCGATCTGCCGAAGGGTTTCGCGGTGCGCTATCAGGCCGCGACGCGGCCCCTCCAGGTGGGCGGTGACTGGTACGACATCGTCGATCTGGACGACGGACGCATCGCATTGATCGTCGGCGACTGCGTCGGCCATGGCCTCGCCGCAGCTACTGTAATGGGCCAGGTGCGCAGTGCCTGCCGCGCGTTGCTGTTCGAAAACTTAAGTCCTGCTGCAGCTCTCGCGGGAATGGACCGGTTTGCCGCGCGGCTCCCCGGCGCCCAATGCACCACCGCGGTCTGCGCGGTGCTTACCCCCGAGACCGGTGAGCTGGTGTACTCGAGTGCCGGTCATCCGCCGCCCATCCTGGTGCACGGAGACGGCAGCACCCAGATCCTCGACGATGGCCACACCATCGCTTTGGGGATACGAGGAGACTGGATTCGCCCCGAAGCCCGCGTGACCATCCCGGCACGTTCGACGCTGGTGCTCTACACCGACGGTCTGGTCGAACGTCGCCGCATTTCGCTCGACCATGGCATCTCCCGCGTCGCGGCCGTTGCGCAGGATTCCCGCGCATTGACCCTGGAGGACCTGGCGAACCACGTCATGTCCCGCGTCGCGCCGCTCGGCGGGTACCAGGACGACGTTGTGCTGCTGCTCTACCGCCACCCGGCCCCATTGGAGCTGAAGTTTCCCGCCGACGTCAGCCAGCTCGCGCCCACCCGTACTGCCTTACGCAACTGGCTGACCCGGGTCCGGGTAGCCCCCGATCAAGCCCTGAACGTGCTCGTCGCCGCTGGGGAAGCCGTCGCCAACGCAATCGAGCACGGTCATCGTCATAGACCGCAGGGCACGATTCGCCTGGGAGCGGTCACACTCGGCGACGAGATCCAGTTGACCATCACCGACACTGGCTCGTGGAAGGCTCCGCAACCGGCTTCGTACCCGCACCGCGGTCGGGGCATTCCCCTGATGCGAAGCCTCATGCACGACGTCGACATACGGCTCGATACCGACGGCACCACCGTCCACCTATCCACGAGGATCACCTGATGACCACCCCGCTCACGCTGGACACCGGGCGCGGCAGCGACGGGAAATACGTGCTGGTCGCCGAGGGCGAAATCGACCTGAGCAATATCGATGCGTTCAGCCGGGCCTTGACCAACGCCGCGACCGAGGCCACCGGCGGGGACGGAGCGTTGCTTGTCGACCTCAGCGCGGTTGAGTACCTCGACAGCGCGGCCATCAACGCCTTGGCCGCTCACGCCGATCGCATCGAGCTGATCGCGCACCCTATTTTGATGCCCGTCCTCAGGGTCAGCGGTCTCACCGAACTGACCACCATCGAACCCGCACCGCCCACAGCGGGGCAGTGACACAGTAAAAGCACCACGTTTGCCGCGAGATGATTTTGCTCGTAAGTTGATCGCGGCGTCAGGACGCCCCGCCAAAGCCAGCGCTGACGCGTTACGACCAGTATTTTGACCCGCCTTGAATAGTCGTTGCCTCGAACGTTGTCGGGTTCACACGGGCGACGCGGACGCGCTAGCGTTGACGCCTCCCGATGTCTTAGTTTCCAAAGACTGAATCAATATGTCCGGGATGATGACTCGGCTGACCGCGACCACGACGAGGATGCTCGTCGTGGTGGCTGGCGCGGCGCCGGGCGACGATCCGCCGAGCGGCTGGTGCGACGGGCGTCGTGCTGATGGGCCGGGTAGCGGCCCCGCCCCCGGCTGTGGTCGCTTCGCCGGGGGACGCTGGCCGCGCCCCTCGACGTCGCACCCGAAAATTCGACAAGAGCGTTTCGACCGTCATCTATGACTGCGGCAACCAGTCTCTGATCAATGTCGTGAGCATCGACTCCAATGTCACTTTGACCGGCTCGTGCGGTGAGGTGGATGTCAGCGGTTCTGCCAACACGGTGAAATTGCAGACGGTCGCCATCATCAAGACCACCGGCTCGGGCAACCACATCACCCGGCAGCAAGGGCCGGGCGGGCGGCGCCACCAACCAGCAACCCGGGCGGCAGCAATAGCATCGTCGGTCCCGCCGGCG
Organism: Mycobacterium sp. 852002-51971_SCH5477799-a; assembly: GCF_001667145.1. Lineage (GTDB taxonomy): Bacteria > Actinomycetota > Actinomycetes > Mycobacteriales > Mycobacteriaceae > Mycobacterium. Next base: position 112,580 of record NZ_LZIF01000063.1, on the reverse strand, counting down.
TAGTCCGCTAGAGGTTGGTGAGGGCCGAAAATTCATGCGGCACAGTCGAAGTCCAGCGAGCCTTGGCCCACAGCCGTACCGCGTGCCACGATGGCGTAATGGCTGACGACGCGCTGAGCTCGGAACGGGAATTCAACGAGCAGAATATCGAAGAGTTTCGCCGCAATGGCGGCGAAGTGGGCGGGCAATTCGAGGGCTTCCCGCTGCTGCTGCTGACTTCGACCGGTGCGCGAAGCGGCGCACAACGGGTCAATCCGGTCGCCTACTTCGATATCGACGGCAAAATTTATGTAGTTGGCTCCGCGGCGGGCCGGGACAACCACCCTGCCTGGGTGCACAACATTCGCGCCAACCCTCGCGTGTCTGTCGAGATCGGGTCGGAGCCAGCGAAGCCCGCGACGGCACGAGAATTGCCGCGTGACGAAAGGGATTCGGTCTATCCGGTGGTGGTCGAGCGCGCCCCCGGGTTCGGGGAGTACCAGCAACGCACCGACCGGCTCATCCCGGTCTTCGAATTGGTCATCGACTGAAGACACGGGCTGTCAACGGGCTCATTGCTTCGCCATCTGGCACGTCGCTCGAGTTAATTGCCGCACCGCCCGCCTTGCTCGAAAGCCGCGGGCCGCACCAGAAAGCTCATCTAGCTGCGGCAACCTGCCGGACTAACTGAGAGGCGGACCACGGGAACTTCACGTGGCCGCCGGTCGTTATGTGGGCTAAGTAAACTGTGATTCCAAGGGGGACAACAGCCGCATGCCACGCACAGACAATGACACCTGGGATCTGGCGACCAGTGTGGGCGCGACCGCGACGATGGTCGCAGCCGCGCGAGCGATCGCGACCAACGCCGACAACCCGCTGATCGAAGACCGTTTCGCCGAGCCGCTGGTGCGTGCCGTCGGGGTGGACTTCTTCACTCGCTGGGTCTCAGGCGACCTGGTAGCCGCCGACGTCGACGACCACGATTCGGGCTGGAAGCTCGGACACATGCCCGCCGCCATGGCCGCCCGGACCCGATTCTTCGACTCGTTCTTTGACACTGCGACGCAGGCCGGTATCCGGCAGGCCGTGATTCTGGCTTCGGGTTTGGACGCGCGCGCCTACCGGTTGGCTTGGCCGGCCGATATGACCGTCTTCGAAATCGACCAGCCGCAGGTGATCGAATTCAAGGCCGCCACGCTGGCCAAGCTGGGCGCGGCCCCGCAGGCCGAGCTGCGCACGGTCCCCGTCGATCTGCGCAACGACTGGCCAAAGGCTCTGGCGGCAGCCGGTTTTGACAAGAGTCAGCCCACGGCATGGATCGCGGAGGGACTCTTCGGGTATCTGCCGCCAGAAGCGCAAGATCGTCTGCTGGACGACATCACCGCACTCAGCGCTGACGGCAGCCGGCTGGCGTGCGAAGCTATTCCGGACATGTCAGAAGTAGACACCGAGAAAGCGCACGAGATGATGAGCAGGGCCACCGCCAAATGGCGGGAGCATGGCTTCGACCTGGAATTCGGCGAGCTCGGCTACCAGGGCGAGCGCAATGACGTCGCCGTGTATCTGGACAACCTCGGGTGGCAGTCGGACGGCATTCGGATGAGTGAGCTGCTGGCCGACTCCGGTCTTGATGCGATTCCACAGACCAATGACTCGGTGTCGATGGCCGACACTAATTACTACAGCTCGGTGCTGAGCAAATGACAGCACCGCAGCGACGAGGGCTCAACGACGCCGTCACGCGGATGTGGAGTTTCCTCGCGCCGGCGTACGACCTGCCCTTCTTGCAACGGTGGGTTTATCGACCTCCGCATAACGAGGTGATAGCCCAGCTGCGCAACCACGGTGCACGCAAGATCGCTGATATAGCCTGCGGCACAGGTATTTGAGCGATCGAATTCAGCGTGAACTGCAGCCCGATGAAATCTACGGCGTCGATATGTCCGACGGCATGCTCGGCCAGGCTCGGGCAAGATCGGATCGGGTGCAGTGGATGCGCGGCCCGGCCGAGCGGCTTCCGTTTGACGACGGGGCCCTCGACGCGGTCGTTACGACCTCGGCCTTCCACTTCTTTGATCAGCCGGCCGCATTACGCGAGTTCCATCGTGTGTTGGCTCCGGGCGGCCTGGTGGCCGTTTCGGCGCTGAGCACGCGGCAGCCCCGGCTGCAGTCTTCCACGAACTCTCGGTGGAAGCCGCAGCACAACACCTCCGCGCCTGAGATGCGGACGTTGTTCGAAGATGCCGGGTTCGTCATCACGGATCAACACCGGATCCCGCGACCGGTGTGGACGGCGCTCGTGTCGGACCTGTTGACTGTCGGCACGAAAAGCTAGAGACAGCGCCGGGCGTGAAAGCCGCTCGGCGCCAGCGCATACAAGCAAGACGCCCGCTTCGCCGATTGGCGAAGCGGGTGTCTTGTCAGCTAATCGATCACAGCGGGATCCACACTCCGAAGAGCCAGAAACCCCACTGGTTGAAACCGGGATCCCAGATGGGCGTTTCCTGGTAGCCCCAGTAGTTGATCGGGCCGTAGTCCCAGCGCCCACCGGGCGGGGGGAGCGGTCGATCCCATGCCGGCCGCGGCGGGGCACCCGCCCCCCAGGGGCCAGGCCCATCGCCCCACGGTGCCCCGCGGAAGTAACCGCGCTGGGCGTCGCCGTGCCACGGGCCACCGGGGTGAGGATCCGGTCCACCGAATCCGTTGGGGCCACCGGGGTGATCACCGGGTCCGCCGGGTCCGCCCGAGCCACCTGGGTGATCGCCGGGTCCGCCGGGGCCGCCAGGGTGATCGCCGGGCCCGCCGGGGCCACCTGGGTGATCGCCGGGTCCGCCGGGGCCGCCAGGGTGATCGCCGGGTCCGCCGGGGCCGCCAGGATGATCGCCAGGTCCACCGGGACCACCCGGTCCGCCCGGACCACCCGGATCGTTAGGACCAGTGGGTGCGTGGCCGCCACCAGGCGCCGCCCCGCCGTGGTTCCCTGGAGGCTGTGGCGCTCCGGGAGCAGCGTTGGCAAATCCGGCGCTCATCCCCAGGGCTGCAGCGCTCAGCGCTCCGGCGACGGTCACCCCTCCGACAAGTTGCTTCAACTTCACAATGCTTCACCTATCCACTAGGGATTACTTGCAAGGCAGTTCCTTTGGAACACCCCCCGTTACCAATCCGACGCTAAATAGCTTTCCTATGGACCAGCTGTGACTTGGCCGTGCAGAGCTTTTGGCCGACCCTCCGCCGACGTGTTTGCCGCCACCACCCGCCCGCGCGTAGCCATGCGTCGCCGCGTCTGTCGCGCCATGTTTACCAGGCATTATCACCACAACTGACGCGGACCAAGCCGGCGTCGGCGCTGTTTGGGAAGGCTACGTTGGCTAGTCGGCAAGGGTTTCCATCTATATGGTTGCGGCCGTGTCGAGTGCGTCGCATCCGCACGAACCCCACGTCGGTTCGGTGTCGTCGAAGCTGAATTGGCTGCGCGCGGGCGTCCTGGGCGCCAATGACGGGATCGTCTCCACAGCGGGCATCGTCGTGGGGGTCGCGGCGGCTACCGCTGCACGCGCGCCGATATTGACCGCGGGCAGCGCCGGACTGGTCGCGGGCGCGGTGTCTATGGCGCTGGGCGAATACGTCTCCGTCAGCACCCAGCGCGACACGGAAAAGGCGCTGTTGAGCCAGGAGCGCCGGGAATTGCGCGACGATCCCGTCGCCGAATTGGACGAGCTCGCGACGCTGTACGAGGCGAAAGGACTCACGCCGGCGACCGCTCGCACCGTGGCCGAGGAACTCACCGACCACAATCCGCTGTTGGCCCATGCCGAGGTCGAACTGGGCATCAATCCCGAGGACCTGACGAATCCTTGGCAGGCGGCATCGTCGTCGGCGCTCTCTTTCGCGATTGGTGCCCTGTTGCCGTTGATCGCAATCCTGGTCCCGCCCGCAACGTGGCGAGTCCCCGTCACCGTCGCCGCTGTACTTATAGCGCTGGTGATTACCGGTGCGGTCTCGGCCGGGTTGGGCGGAGCGCCAACGGGCCGAGCGGTGCTTCGCAACGCCATTGGCGGCACTCTCGCGTTGGCGATCACCTACGTAATCGGTCATCTGGTGGGCGCCGCAATCAGCTGACCGCCGGGCGTGGTGGGTGGTACATCTCCGGCGACTGGAAGCGCAACTGTAACATCGACGGTTGCGGTCCTCAGCCGAGCCCGCAATCCCCTCACGCGGAGAGTCAAGCAGTGGCAGAGCCCGATATCGTGCCGGATGAAGCTCAATGGGCGGAACCGGCGCCGTACTTTGTGCGCGACGACAGTTATTATGTGCCAACCAAATTCGCGCGTGGCGGGTGGGGTCCCTCGCTCAGCGGTCACGTTGTCGGCGGACTCTTGGCGTGGGCGGTCGAGGATGCTGCTCAGGATGCGCAACTGCAGCCGGCACGGTTGACCGTGGATCTGCCCCGTCCGACGGCGTTGGAGCCGCTCGAGGTGCACACGCAGGTGCGCCAGGACCGACGCCGATTACGGCTGGTCGAAGCTGTGATCATCCAGGACGGCGCGGCGGTCGCACAGGCGAGCGCACTCTTTCTGCACCGGGGCGCGCAGCCCGACGGGCACGTCTGGTCGCCATCGGTGCAGATGCCACCGATCCCGCTGGACGAGGCTTACTCGACACTGTTCATGCGAACCTACGGCTGGGGCGCCGAGGTACAAAACCCCGATCCGGACTGGCCTCAGACGGACGGCCCGAAATACACGTGGATACACGAGACGCGCCCGTTGATCGACGACGAACCTCTCACCGCCTTCACCCGCGTGGCGATGGCCGGTGACATCACGGCTTCGATTGCCAACTGGGGTACCAACTCCCTGCAATTCATCAACGTCGACTACACGCTCACGCTCAGCCGGCTGCCCGCGGGCGACCATATCGGGTTGGCCTCGCTGACGCATCACAGTCACGACGGGGTGGCCAGCGGCTCGGCGGTCTTAGTGGACGCGAATGGGCCGATCGGTACCGGCGTGTCTGCCGCCATCGCGCACTCGGGATTTCGCCCGCCCTCCACCGATCCGTCGACCAGGTGAGTTGAAAGGGATTGGCACGGTGACGTTCTGGGCTTTGATTGCCGAGGCGGCGCGGCGCGGATCGAGCCGGCCGCTGCTCGCCGATGAATACGGGCGAAGCCTGACAGCGCGTCAACTGCACGACGCCGCGTTCGCAACCGCTGCCGCCCTGGCCGAACGAGGGGTCCGCCCGGGAACGGTCGTGTCCTGGCAGCTGCCTACCACGCTGGAAACCATGGTGGTGATGGCCGCACTCGCCCGGCTCGGCGCGGTGCAGAACCCGATCATCCCCATATTGCGGGAGAGCGAGGTTGGTTTCATCACCGACCAACTGAACACCGAATTCCTTGTGGTGCCGCAGCTTTGGCGCGGCTTCGAATACGGCGACCTGGCCCGGGCATTGGCGGCGGACAGGGGCTTCGAAGTCATCGCCCTCGACCTGGCAACACCGCCGGCCGCCGGTGAGCTGCGGCTGCCCGGCGCCGCCGTGCAGGCCCTCCCGGCGCCACCAAGTTCCGCCGATGAGGCTCGCTGGATTTACTACTCCTCGGGAACCACCGCGGCTGCCAAAGGGATCCGTCACACCGACACCTCGGTCATCGCCGGCTCGGCGGGAGTGGTGGGCATGGTGGGCGCCAACAGCAGCGACGTGGATCCGGTCGCCTTCCCGATCGCCCACATCGGTGGGGCCGCGATGCTGGCCACCGCGCTGCTGACCGGCATGCGGTTGGTCCTGTTCGAGACGTTCGACCCGGCCACCACACCGTGGGCCATCGCCGCGCACAATCCGACGTTCCTCGGTACGGCGACCCCATTCTTTGTCGCATTCCTCGAAGCTCAACGCGCTCAAGGCGATCAGCCGCTTTTTCCGTCCGTGCGGGGCTGCCTGGCCGGCGGCGCGCCCGTCACCGCCGAGCTGGGACGTCAGGTTCGCGAAACGTTTGGCCTGGCCGGCATCGCGAATGCCTGGGGGATGACGGAGTTTCCGTGCGCAACCTCGCCCTCGCTGACCGCGCCGCCCGAGGTGCTCGATCATACGGTCGGCCCGCCGGTGCGCGGGGTCGAGGTGCGAGTGGTCGACGGCCACGGTGTCGAACTGGCCGCCGGACAGGAGGGAGAGTTGCGGCTCAAAGGACCCCAGTGCTTCCTCGGCTACGCCGACCCGACGCTTGACGCTGACGCCTTCGACCGCGACGGCTGGCTGCGCACAGGCGATCTCGGCCTGATCGATGCGAGCGGCAACGTCCGCGTCACGGGCCGTACCAAGGACGCGATCATCCGCAATGCGGAGAACATCTCGGCTCAGGAAATTGAGAATGCCCTGGCCACCCATCCCGCCGTCGCCGACGTCGCCGTCATCGGCATCCCCGACATGCGCACCGGCGAACGCGTCTGCGCCGTCGTGGTTCCCGTCACCGCAGGCGAGGTGTCTTTGGAATCCCTTGTGCGACATTGCCAATTACGGGGCCTCAGCCGATACAAGCACCCCGAGCGCCTGGTCATCGTCGAAACGCTGCCGCGCAATCAATTCGGCAAGGTGATCAAGAAGGAGCTACGCGAGGCCTTTGGGTGAAACCGCGTGAGGCCGTCGGGTGTCCGCGAGGCCTGTGGGACATTCAGACCACCTGAGGGTTGATAGCGCATGCGCTAGCAAGTGTCGGAATGCGGTTATGCCTGCGGGACGGCTCGCGAGCGGCCGCCGGACACCTACAACCCCTTGGGCGCATCCCGGACGGCCTGCACCGCGGCGGCGTCGCCGTCGAATTCAACCTGGGCCTGTCGCCCCACCGAGAACAGCAGTAGCTCCTCGGGCGCCCCGGTCACCGTCACCGCCGGCCCCTGCCCAGCGGTGAGCACCGTCTTGCCCTCCGTGGTACGCAAGGCCACCCGGCCTGGCGTCCTGGCGAGTGTCAGCCGGGCCATCAACGGCAGGGTCCGGCGCAACATCTTGCACAGTGCGGGCTCCAGAGAGCGCGGCTGCCAGCCCGGCTGCGCTCGGCGCACATCCTCGTGGTGGATGAACATCTCGGCCACATTGGCCACCGGGTCGAGCAGTTTGAGCGGCGAGTAGACCGGCGGGCCGGCGGCGAGCTTGCCAATCAGCTCCTCCCACCCGTTTCGCTCGGCGACCTGGTTCTGCACCTTCTCCGTGTGGGAGGCGAAGAAGGGGATCAGGATGCCGGGCGCCGCGTCGGGCCGGTACTCACGGATCACCAGGTGGGCGGCCAAGTCCCGCGTCTTCCATCCCTCGCACAGGGTGGGCGCATCCGGCCCGACGCCGCGCATGGTTTCCACAAGGGCGGCACGTTCGCGTTGAGCAACAGACATCCGTTCAGCCTAGAGCCGGTCACCCCGGGAGAGCACGGGGTTACCGCGCACCACTCGTCGGTGGCTCGGTAAATTTGGGACGTCATGTTGTCGAAGGGAATCTCATGAGCGCGCACGTTGAGCAGTTGGAGTTTCAGGCAGAGGCTCGGCAGCTGCTGGACCTGATGGTCCACTCCGTCTACTCCAATAAGGACTCGTTCCTGCGAGAGTTGATCTCCAACGCTTCGGATGCTTTGGACAAGCTGCGGCTTGAAGCGTTCCGGAACAAGGACCTCGACGTCGACACCTCCGACCTGCACATCGAGATCGATGTCGATAAGGATGCGCGCACGCTGACCATCCGCGACAACGGCATCGGGATGACCCGCGCCGAAGTGGTCGATCTGATCGGCACACTGGCCAAGTCCGGCACCGCCGAGCTGCGCAAACAACTGCGCGAGGCCAAGAACGCCGCGGCCTCCGAGGAACTCATCGGTCAGTTCGGAATCGGTTTCTATTCGAGCTTCATGGTCGCCGACAAGGTCGAATTGCTCACCCGCAAGGCCGGCGAGAGCGACGCCACCAAATGGGAATCGAGCGGCGAGGGCACGTACACCATCGAGTCAATCGACGACGCCCCGCAGGGAACCTCGGTCACCCTGCACCTCAAGCCCGAGGACGCCGAGGACGAGCTGCACGACTACACCGCGGAGTTCAAGATCAGGAGCCTGGTCAAGAAGTACTCCGACTTCATCGCATGGCCCATCCGGATGGAGGTCGTGCGAAGCACGCCCGCTGCGGAGGAGGGCGGCGAGGAGACGGTCACGATCGAGACCGAGACCCTCAACTCGATGAAGGCCCTGTGGGCCAGGCCCAAAGAAGAGGTCTCCGAGGAGGAGTACAAGGAGTTCTACAAGCACATCGCGCACGCCTGGGACGACCCGCTCGAGGTCATCGCGATGCGGGCCGAAGGGACGTTCGAGTACCAGGCGCTGCTGTTCATCCCGTCGCACGCCCCGTTCGACCTGTTCAATCGGGACGCCCAGACGGGGATCCAGCTCTACGTCAAGCGCGTGTTCATTATGGCCGACTGCGACGAGCTCATGCCCGAATACCTGCGCTTCGTCAAGGGCGTCGTTGACGCGCAGGACATGTCGCTCAACGTGTCGCGCGAGATCCTGCAACAGGACCGGCAGATCAAGGCAATCCGGCGCCGGTTGACCAAGAAGGTTCTCTCCACGATCAAGGATCTGCAGTCCGAGCGCCCGGACGACTATCGCACCTTCTGGACCCAATTCGGCAGGGTCGTCAAGGAGGGCCTGCTGAACGACTTCGACAACCAGGAGACGCTGCTGCAGCTTTCCTCATTCGCATCGACGCACAGCGAGGAGGAACCCACCACGCTCGCCCAGTACGTGGAGCGCATGAAAGAGGGCCAGACCCAGATTTTCTACGCCACGGGCGAGTCGCGTCAGCAGATCCTGAAGTCGCCGCATCTCGAGGCGTTCAAGGCCAAGGGCTACGAGGTTCTCCTGCTCACCGACCCGGTCGACGAGGTCTGGGTCGGGACCGTGACGGAGTTCGACGGCAAACCGCTGCAGTCCATCGCCAAGGGCGAGGTGGACCTCAGCGCCGACGGCGACGAGAGCGAGGCCGAGCGCGAGGAGCAGCAGAATGAATTCGCCGACCTGCTCGACTGGCTGAAGGAGACCCTGACCGACCACGTCAAGGAAGTTCGGCTGTCCAACCGTCTGACGGACTCGCCCGCCTGCCTGATCACCGACGCCTTCGGGATCACGCCGGCGCTCGCGCGCATGTACCGCGCTTCCGGGCAGGCCGTTCCGGTGGGGAAGCGGATCCTCGAACTCAACCCCAACCACCCGCTCGTCATCGGCCTGCGTCAAGCGCACCAGGACCGCAGCGACGATCCCACGGTCGCGGAGACCGCGGAATTGCTATACGGCACAGCGCTTCTTGCCGAGGGCGGCGCGCTCGACGATCCGGCGAGGTTTGCCGAGATTCTCGCCGGCCGGCTGGCCCGCACGGTGTAACCGGGCGTTCATCGGCAAATAAGCGATTTCAGCGATTCAAGACTCGCTGGCAGGGATAATTAGATCCCATGCCTGAGTTTCGCGTTCTCGACCCACGTGGTCGGGTCGTCGCGACGAAGAATTTTGCCTATGCCGAGGCCGCGCATGCCTGGTTCGTCAACGAGGTCGGCGGCGATACCGAGCTGGGTTGGCGCATGGAGGTCAACGACGACGGGCAATGGGCATTCTTCGATGACACCGAAGGTTTCACCGCCCCGGTGAGCCGGCGGCCGACCAAACGCTGATTCGCCGCACCCGGCTGGCGACCTCGCGCCGACGCGTCCGGACTCGTTCGCGCTATCGCTCGACGTACGCTCCCACCATGCATGTCGACGCGATGACGACTCCCCAGCCGCTCGGCCAAATCGGTGACCTTGCCCGACGGACCCAATCCGCCGGATTCTCCGGTCTGTTGTTCACCGAGACCGGCCGCACCGCGTACCTGAATGCCGCCGTCGCATCGCAGGCCGCACCCGACCTGGAATTGTCGACGGGCGTCGCGGTGGCCTTTCCGCGCAGCCCTTTCGTTACCGCCGCCGCGGCGTGGGAACTGCAGGAAGCCACCAAGGGGAAGTTTCGGTTGGGCCTGGGAACGCAGGTGCGCACCCATGTGGTGCGGCGCTACGGCACGGCCTTCGAGCGGCCCGGGCCTCGGTTGCGCGACTACTTGCTCGCGGTCAAGGCGTGCTTCGCGGCGTTTCGGTCAGGGACGCTCGATCACCACGGCGACTTTTACGATCTCGACTTCATCACCCCGCAGTGGAGTCCGGGACCCATCGAGGCTCCGGACCCCAAAGTCGATATCGCGGCGGTCAATCCGTGGATGCTACGGATGGCGGGCGAAGTGGCCGACGGGCTTCACGTCCACCCGATCGGCGAACCGGGTTACCTGGCCCGGCACGTGCTGCCGACGGTCGCCGAAGGGGCGGCGAAAGCCGGCCGTACGCCGTCGGACATCGCGATCATCGTGCCCGTCATGACCGTCGTCGGCGACACCGACGAAGAGCTCGACAAGCAGCGTGAAGTCGTGCGCGCCAGCATGGCCTTCTACGGCAGCACGCCCAACTACGCATTCATCTGGGATGAGGCGGGTTTCGAGGGCACGACCGCCCGGATCCGGGAGAAGCAGAAGGCCGGCGACTTCGCCGGGATGGCCGCGCAGGTCAGCGACGATCACATCGCAGTCTTCGCGACCGAGTCGACCTGGGATGGGCTGGCCGACGCGTTGGTCGACAAATACGCCGGAACAGCAACACGATTGGTGATGTACAACGCCCTCGCCGATCTGGAGCGCTTCGAGCGGTACGGCGAGGTGGCTCGCCGGGTGCAAGCGGTCAGCGACTGAGCTGGATGGCTTTGACCACGAGTAGCAGCGCGCCGGCGACCAGATAGGTGCGCAGCGCGATCATGCCCAGACGGGTGCCGGGCGACCAGACGACCGGCTCGAGCAGCGTCAGCGGTGGCATGCGCCAGGTGCTGCGGTCGACACCCCGGGCCGGGAACTGCACAACGGGTCGCGCGGGTTGGCGGCGGCCCATCCAGCGCAGCGCGGGCGCACCCGCGACGGCGAATACGACCATGGCCATCACCAGGTAGCCGGAAACAGCGACGACATTGATCTTGGGAAACAAGGTGGTGGCCATCAAGATGCCCGACAGCAGCAGCAGCGTACCCACGATCAACCCGGCGACCCAGTTAAGCCAGGGCCGATTTACCCAAGGGCCCAACACTTCTCGATCATTGCACAGCAGCAGCAGGAACACGCTGGCGCTGGGCAGCAGCAAACCGGCGAGGGCCTGCACGGCGGTGGTGATCAGCCCGAGCGGGGCACCCGGAATCAGGACGATCGCGGCGGCCAGAACCACCATTGCGGTGTAGGACAGGTAGAACTGTTTGGCGTCGGCGAAGCCCCGGTGCAGTGAGTGCTTCAGTCCGAAGACGTCGCCGAAGGCGTAACTGGTGGCCAGGGTGACTGCGGCGGCACCGATGATTGACGCGTCTATCAGCACGATCGCGAAGATCCAGCCGAGCGTCTCGCGGTGTTGACCGAGCAGATGCGCGATGGCGCCGGCGTCGGTGAAGCCGCCCACGGTGTCGGTCGAACGGGCGGCCCAGTCACCGGTCATCACCAGCGCGGCGGCACCGACCACCACCACGAAGGCGCCCAGCACGGTGTCCGCGCGTTCGTAGGCCATGAACCGGGGGGTGATGCGCTTGTCGACGACGTTGGACTGCTGGAAAAACAGCTGCCACGGAGCGACGGTGGTCCCGACGATGGCGATGATCAGCAACACCGCATCCGAGCTGATACCGCCCGAAATACTCGGCACCACAAAGGACTTCGCCGCATGCATCCACTGAGGATGTGACATCAACAGCATCGGGATCTGCAGCAGCGTGACGGCGATGAACACGAACATGGCCCGCTCCCATCGACGAAAGCTGCCGCTGGCCATGATCGCCACCAACGCCACCGCCGAGATCGGTACCACAACGTATTTGGAGACGCCGATGTACTCGGCGGCCAGGGTGATACCGATGAACTCGGTGACGATCGTCAAGAAGTTGAGCAGGAACAGGTCGCCGACCGAAAACCAGCCCCAGCCGCGGCCGAAGCGTTCGTTGATCAGTCGGGCGTGTCCGACCCCGGTGACCGCGCCGAGCCGGACCACCATTTCCTGGTTGACGATGAGCACGGGGATCAGCAGCAGCAACACCCACAGCAGTGAGTAGCCGTAGTTCTGGCCGGCCTGGGCGTAGGTGGCCACCCCGCCCGCGTCGTTGTCGCCGACCATCACGATGATTCCGGGCCCGACGATCGCGAGCAGGGTCAGCAGCCGCGTCCGCCAGGTGCGGGCGTGCTCGGTCTCTCCGACGCTGATGCGCCCGAACGCGCCCTCGATATCACCGACATGCGCGCTGTCCAGCACGGCGGTGCGCCGCGTCTGCGCCGGCTGGGAGCCCTGAACGTCGACGCCCTGCGCATCGGCCTGGGTGGTGTTCTCGCCGCCGGAGCTCACTGCGGGCTACCGCCAGTCGGCGGTGCGCCGCGGTCGTCGTCGGCGGCGATTTCACGGATGGGGCGGGGCGCGGGCTCGCGGCGCCGCCAGTCCTCGGGAATGGTCGCCTCCAGCACGTCATCGACGGTGACCACCCCGAGGAGGCGGTCCTCCTCGTCGACCACGGGTATGGAGTAGAGGTTGAAATCGGCCATCAGTAACGCGATATCGGTCAGATCCGCGTCGGCGTTCACCCGCACCGGGTCGGAATCCATTAGTGCTCCGAGCTTTTCGGCGGGATCGACCTGCAGCAGGGTGATCACTGATACGACGCCGTCAAGACGTTTGTCCTCGTTGAGCACGTGCACCTTGATCAGCGCTTCCGGCTGGATGCTGTGCGATGCGGCGATCAACGCCAACGCCTCGCCCGCCGTGGCAGCGGGTGAACATGTCACGGAGTCGACATTCATCAACCCGCCGGCGCTCTCGGGGTTGAACCCCATCAAGGTGATGACCTTGGTGCGCTGCGGAGCGGGCATCAGCTCGAGAACGCGCCGGCGCCGGGACTGGCGCAGGTCGACGATCGCATCGGCGGCATCGTCGGCGCGCATCCGGCCAAGCAGCGCGGCGACCTCGTTGTCCGGCATGTTATCGAGCAGCCGGCTGGCCTTTTCCGGGTCGAGTTCTTCGAAAACGTCGGCTTCCAACTCCGGGTCGCTGTGCACGCGGTCGAGGATCTCGCCGCCCTCGGCCTTGTCCGCTTCCTCGAGAAGATCGGCGATCTCGGCGGCCTTGAGCTCGCCGAACCGGTCCGACAATCGTCGGACCGCGTCGGAACGGGCGTGGCCGATCAGCGGCTCGAATGCCTTCCAATCACGAGATGCATGCCCGCCCGAATGTTTGATCAGCCCGAACAATCGCGGTGGACGGCGGGTGTCCAGGCGGGTAACCATCCAGCCTTGGCCGGTTTGTTCGAGCTCGACGTCGTAGGCGCGCACCAGCTCGACGGTGGCCACGTCGATCAACCGGTGGCCCAACACGTCGGTGCGCAGCAGCACTTCACCCTCGCGGCGTTCGAACCCGCGAAGGTCAACCTTGTTCTTGGTCAACAGAACTCGGTCCACTGAGTACCCGTCAATTGTCTTGTCGCCGATGAAGACCCGGCGTCCGCCGACCCCCGCGACAATCCCGGCCACCAACGGGTATTCTTCGGTGCCGCGCAGCCGCACGATCACGTCCTCGACCCGGCCCACCGTCTCGCCGGAACGCGCCAGCACGGGCGCACGCAACAGCTGGGAGAGGTGGATTATCGGCTGCCCGGCGCGCGGCGTGGACGCCTTTTCCGATGTGCTCATGTATCCCTCCTCAAGGCGGTACGACCGAACCCGCGGACAACCTACCCCGAAACGGAGTACTGCGGCGTCATGCGGCTTGAAATCGATCGTTGGACCGTCTCGGCCGCCAGAGCCTACGCTCGTGTCGTCGCGGATGGCTACCGTCAATAGGTAAACGGCAGAAGGTTATTGGGATTTCGCGCCGTGGTTGGGTTATCTTCGCTGTGTGCCCGCGGTCGACTTCACCTCCGTATCTCCGATCGTCCCCGTTCGCGACTTGGACGTCGCACTTGGCCGGTACCATCGGCTCGGCTTCGACGTCCACGCATACGAAGGACCCGAACGGTACGGATTTGCCGAGCGCGGGTCGGTGTCGATCCACCTCACCGAATGGGCCGAGCACGACCCCTTACGCACCGCGGCCAGCGTCTACTTCTACGTCAGTGATGCCGACGCCCTTCATGCGGAGTGGGCAGCGCTGGAAAACCTCGGTGGCCGCCTGGTCGCGCCGCAGGACACGCCATACGGTTTGCGCGAATTCGCCTATGTCGATCCCGACGGCACCGCGCACCGGGTCGGCTCACGCATGATCTGAACTCAGGTGCGTTCCGTTGCGGGACCGTGATTTTCGTCAGTGGACGGGGCGTCACTGGCCTGGCTGTGGGCCAGCGCCACCGTCGCCGCCGCCATCAGGCCTACCGGCAAGCCCAAGGCCATCCAGCCTAGGTCGTTGGTGTGCAGCGTCTCTCCCAGCACGGTGACGCCCAGCATCGATCCGACGATGGGCTCGGCGACGGTGACAGCCGGCAGCGACGCGGTGAGTGACCCGGCCCGAAATGCCGACTGTTCCCAAGCGGTAGCCGCGATCGCGACTACCACCCACACGTACAACTCGGGTGCGCGCAATAAGGCTGGGATGCCGCGATCGAGTTGGTCGACCACACCTTTGGTCAACACCGAAAACAGTCCCCACAGCGAACCCGACATCAGCCCCAGCATCAATGCGCCGACCGAACCCGGGAAGATCCGCGCTCCAATCACGCACAGAATCAGCGCCGGGCCCATCACCAGCGCCACGATGGTCCATGTCTGCGACGAGCCACGCGGTGTCCCCTGCTGGGGGTCACACGGTAGGCGAGTTGTTGGGTGGCGTCCGGGGCGGCGAGCGTTCTGGTTGTCGTGGGGTCATTGTGCCAATGCAGCCGCCGATTACCCGCGGTCAGCGTCGGTATAGCGGATGATGCCGCGCACGTTGCGGCCCTCGAGCATGTCGCGATAGCCGTCGTTGATCTGTTCGAGGGTGTATTCGCGCGTGACCATGTCGTCGAGGTTGAGTTGCCCCAGCTTGTACAGCTCGAGAATCGCCGGGATATCGTGCTGGGGGTTGCCGCCGCCGAAAATGCTGCCCTGCAAGCTTTTCTGCAATAGCGACAGCCCCGCAAGGTTGAGGGTGACATCGTTGGCCATCACGCTGGCCATGCCGGTGAGGCAGCAGACACCTCCCTTGGCCGTCAGCCCCATCCACGACTCGACGTCTTTGCCCTCCACGTGCCCCACGGTCACGATTACCTTGTGGCACATCATTCCTCGCGTCGCCTCGGCGATGCTTGCCGCGGCGCCACCGACGTCCGCGAAAGCCGCTGTGGCACCGAACTTGAGTGCTTGCTCGCGCTTCCATTCGTAGGGGTCGACGGCGAATATGCGGCGGGCCCCGGCGAGGCGGGCGCCCTGCAGCGCGGCGACACCAACGCCGCCGATGCCGATGACCGCCATGTCCTCACCCGGCGAGACCGCCGCGCTGCGCACCGCCGAGCCGTAGCCGGTGGTCACCCCGCAGCCCACGAGGCAGGCCACGTCGAACGGGATCGTGGGATCAATCTTGACCACCGACGTCTGGTGCACCACGACGTAGGGCGCGAAGGTGCCCAGCAGCGACATCGGGATGACGTTGCGGCCCCGCGTGGTGACCCGAAACGATCCGTCGGAGACCGATTGACCCGACAGCAGGCCCATGCCGAGGTCGCAAAGGTTGCGCAGCCCGGTCTGGCAAGGCGTGCATTTTCCGCAGGACGGGATGAAGGACATGACGACGTGATCGCCGACGGCCAGATGCTCGACGCCCTCGCCGAGCTCGGTGATGACGCCGGCGCCCTCGTGACCCCCGAGCACCGGATAACTCGGAATGGGGAAGTCGCCCGTCATCAGATGGTGGTCGGAGTGGCACAACCCGGCGGTCTCCAGCTGAACCATCACCTCGCCGTGGCGGGGCTCGCCGATTTCGATCTCTTCGACCGACCATGGCTCGTTCAGTTCCCAGACCAGCGCACCCTTGGTCTTCAACGGATTGGCCTCCGTGTTTACCCGAACCGCTTAATTGTTAGCGCCGTCACAGGAGCCGGCCTCCTGAACTTAGACCATTACTATTGTCAATACAGTATTTGATACGATTCGCGGCGTCTGAGCGCCCACAACAACGAGGTTGAGAACATGGGAACACCCGTCATTGTCGGAGCCGTCCGGACCGCAATAGGCCGTTCGTTCAAGGGGACGCTGGTCAACACGCCGCCCGAGACCCTGATCACCGCGGTGCTTCCCGAGGTCGTCCGCAGGTCGGGCGTCGACCCCGCACACATCGACGACATCATCTTCGCCGAATCGCATTACGGTGGCGGCGATTTGGCGCGTTATGCGGCGACTGCGACGGGCCTGGAACACGTTCCCGGGCAGTCGGTCAACCGGCACTGCGCGGGTAGCCTCACGGCCATCGGCAACGCCGCGGCGCAGATCGGTTCCGGCATGGAGCGCGTCCTCATCGCGGGCGGCGTGCAGTCGCTATCGATGACGCCGCTGACCAACTGGCGGATTCCCGGCCCCGAGCTGAAGTTCGAGGAGCGCTGGATGCCGCCGACGCACGTGGAGACTCCGGATGCGCCGGCCAAGGACATGTCGATCACCGTGGGCTGGAATACCGCGCAGGCGGTCGGCATCACCCGCGAGGAGATGGACGCATGGGCGGCCCGCTCGCATCAGCGCGCCGTCGCGGCCCAAGACGCCGGCAAGTTCGCCGATGAGATCCTGCCGCTGAAGATCACCCAGTTCGATGGCTCGGTCACCGAGTTCGCCGTGGACGAGCATCCGCGTCGCGACAGCACTGTCGAGAAGCTGGCCGGCCTCAAGGTCCTGCACCCCGAGATCGAGGGCTTTTCGATTACGGCGGGCAACAGTAGCGGCACCAACGACGCCGCGGCCGCCGTCGCGCTCGTCGACAGCGACTACGCCCAGGCCGAGAAGCTCAACGTGATGGGCACGGTCAGGGCCTGGGCCGCCGCGGGCGTACCGGCCCGCGACTGCGGCCTCGGCGCCGTCAAGGTCATCGGGAAGGTGTTGCAGCGGGCCGGCCTGACGCCCGAGGACGTCGCGCTGTGGGAGATCAACGAGGCTTTCGCTTCCGTGCCCATCGCGGCGTGCCGCGAATACGGCATCGACGAGGAGAAGGTGAACTTTTCCGGTAGCGGCTGCAGCCTGGGGCACCCGATCGCGGCCTCCGGTGCGCGCATGGTGACCACGTTGGCCTACGAGCTAGCCCGGCGAGGCGGCGGCATCGGTGTCGCGGCCATGTGTGCCGGCGGCGGCCAGGGTGGCGCTGTCGTCATCGAGGTGTGAGCCACCGCAAGACAGTTCGCACCCGCTAGTTACAGAATGTGTAGCCGATGAATTGAGTGCCGCCCGTGTCGCCACTTGAGTAGTTGGCGAAATGCACGGCCGGCTTTCCGTTGTACAGGGTGTTCATTTTCTGCACGTTCGGTGGTGGAACGCCTTTGGGGAAGGCCAGGATCATGTCGGCGAAAATCTGCAAGCCGACCTGGCAGATGGCCTCGCGCCGCGGCGGCTGTGGATTCCAGGCGTGCACGATCACCGGCTCGGTCAGCTGAGATCCCGCCGCGCAATTCGGATCACAGAGCTTGAACAACGCCGTGCCGGTCCCGTCGGCGCCCTGCGGTCCCCACGAACTCCACGACATGTCCTGCAGCGCAACCGCCACACTGGCGCAGCCCAACACGTTGAGCCGCTTCGGGCGCGCGACCGGCGGAACGGACGGGTTGTAGCAGCCGGGAATGGCGAAGCTCTCCGGCGCCGCGGGCGACGGCGAAGTGCCGGGCGCCGTCGCGCCCTGCTGGCCGTGGGTCAGCTGCACGCCCACCACGATGAGGACCCCGACCAGCACCACGGCCACCACGATGGCGACCCCGATCACACGCCCCCGCGAGGTGTGCCGCAACCGCCTCATCAAGGAAACGTTGGCGTTGCCGCTCACGGTCACCAGATTACGGATGAAATTTTCCGCTGGGGTGGTGACCGCGAAACGGCAAGACAGGGTAAAGTTGGTCATCACTACCAACATTTTGAGGGTTCCCGGAGTTGCCGATGAATGACCATGATCTGGCCGCGCGGTTGGCCACCAAGGCAGGTCAGCTGCTGCTCGGGGTTCGAGAAGAATTCGCCGACGCGGCAGCCGCGCACCGAAAAGCCGCGGGAGACAAGCGATCCCACGACTTCCTCATGGAGGCCCTTGACGCAGAGCGACCCGAAGATGCGGTGCTGTCCGAAGAGGGCGCCGATGACCCGGTTCGATTGCGCTCGGACCGCGTCTGGATCGTCGATCCGCTCGATGGCACGCGGGAATTCTCCGAGCTTGGACGCGACGACTGGGCGGTGCACGTCGCACTCTGGCAGTCCGGTGAGCTGGTCGCCGGCGCAGTGGCGCTACCGGCCCAGGGCATCACACTGGGAACTCCCGACATAGATTCGCCTCCTGCCGTGCCGGGCAAGCCACGCATCGTGGTGTCGCGTACTCGTCCACCCGCAATCGCCTTGAACGTGCGGGATGCGCTGGACGGCGTTCTAGTCGAAATGGGTTCCGCCGGAGCCAAGGTCGCCTCGATCGTCCAAGGGCTGTCCGATGTGTACGTACATGCCGGCGGTCAATTCGAATGGGACTCCGCCGCGCCGGTGGCGGTGGCCCGGGCCGCGGGGTTGCACACCTCTCGCATCGACGGGTCCGCATTGGCGTACAACCAGCCCGACCCGAAGTTGCCGGACCTTGTGGTGTGCCGGACCGAACTGGCGGAAGCCGTACTCGCGGTTACCCGCTGAAGTCACCGCCCGGTCGAGCGGCGACGCATGGCCGAGCGCGTTAACCGTTCGAACTGCGTTTCTGGCAGGATATTCCGATATGTCGCGCCGGGGGTTCGTCGAGTCGGCAGCGGTCTCTCCAAGGAGCAGGCAACATTGTTGCGGATCGACACTCATCATCACGCCATCCCGTCGTTCTATCGAGACCTGCTGCGAAAAGCCAGGATTGATGAGGCCGGCGGCAGGGAGCTGCCCGCCTAGAGCCCGGAGGGTCGTTGCAGACCATGGCGGAACTGAACGTCGCCGCCGCCATACTTTCGGTGTCGACGCCGGGCGCCGCCGGCCTGGAGACCTACTCGGGCCTGCGACCGGATGCCCGCGCGGCGAACGACCGCGACGCGGCGCTCGCGTTGTTCCCGCGGCTCGGCTCCGCCTCGCCGCCCAAGCCCGGCTCGGCCCTCGATAGAGCGCGTCACACCGCCGACAGGGCGGCCATGCGCGGGTTGGTGCGGCTGGTCAACACCCGCTGACCTTCGCTCAGAGCCAGGCCTGTTGCCACGACTGGATCCGCTCGGCCAGTTCGGGGCCGCGGTCCTCTTGGATGAAGTGGCTGGCGTTGATGCGGGCGTGTGGCTGTCCCGCGGCGCCCGGAATGTGCTTGATCAGGGCCCTGTCGGCCTGTCCGAGGATGGGATCGCGGGCTCCGAAGAGGGCGAGGAACGGCTTTTCCCAGCGACCGAGGGCATCCCATGCTTTTCGGTTGGCCGGAATCGCCGGGTCCGCGGGCGAGGTGGGCACCAACTGGGGGAACGCTCGGGCCCCGGCTTGATACGTCTTGTCCGGGAAGGGCGCGTCGTAGCCGGCCCGCACTTTCGACGGCACTCGGCGAACAGTCCCGGCGCTGACGATGCGGCCCGCGGGCAGGACGGGGGAGTAGCGCGCGAAGGCACGCCAGGCGTAAAAAGCGGGCGGGGTGCGCCGTTGTGCCGTGGGCAGGAAACCATTGGCCACCACCAGTCGTCCGACCCGGTCGGACTGCTCGGCGGCGATACGCAGTCCGATCAGCGATCCCCAGTCCTGCACGAACAACGTGACGTCCCTGAGGTTGAGATGCTCGAACCACGAGACCATCCACTCCACGTGCCGCTGGTAGGTGTAATCCTCGATCCGGCTGGGCTTGTCCGAACGGCCGAAACCGATCAGATCGGGCGCGAGCACGCGGTTCCCGGCGTCGGTCAGAGGCGGGATCATCGTCCGGTAAAGGTAGCTCCACGTGGGCTCGCCGTGCAGCAGGACGATCGGTGGCCCTTCGACCGTGCCCTCGTCGAGGTAGTGCATCCGAAGCGGCCGGCTGTCGCTTGCGGTTACGTCAAGGTAGTGCCCAACGAACGGATAGTCCTCCAAGTTTTCGAATCGGGAGTCCGGGGTTCGCAGCACATGCATATCAGCTCCTCCGGTGAACCGGCACCTCTGTAAGCCTCTCGCGCCGACGCGAGTTCGTCTAGTAGCAGATTCATTGAGCCGGGCACCGTGGCCTACTAAACTCACTTATTCATGGCAATTCGGCGCGTAGTTCTGCTCATAGCCGACATCGGTGGATACACGCATTACATGCAGTGGAATCGGACGCACCTTGCCCATGCGCAGCTGACGGTTGCCGCCCTGTTGGAGGCGGTGATCAATGCCGGCAAGGGTTTGAAGCTGGCCAAACTCGAGGGTGACGCCGCCTTCTTCTGTGCGCCGGACAGTCACGCCAAAGTGGTGGTGTGCGAGCGGCTGTCACGAATGCGCGCGTCGTTCCTGGAGCGGCGCGAGCAGATGAAAAACGACATCGCCTGCGAGTGCGCGAGTTGCGAACAGTTGGACAAGTTGTCGCTCAAGTTCGTCGTGCACGTGGGAGAGGTGGCGGATCAGAAGGTGAAGCGCCATGTCGAACTTGCCGGCTTCGACGTCATTCTGGTGCACCGGATGCTGAAAAACATGGTGCCGGTTGCCGAGTACGTACTGATGACCGATCCCGTCGCGGCATGCCTCGACGAGCCGATGCGCGAACTGTGCGTGCCGCTGGTGCACGCCTTCGACGGAATCGGAGAAACGTCGACGCACTACATCGACCTTGCGGCGTTACAGGTGCCCGTCGCGCCGCCGCGGCGCAGCTTTTTGCGCCGGCTCGGCGCGACGACGAGGTTCGAGTTCGACGCCCTGCCCTTCACGCTCGGCATGAAGGAGCCCGCACAAGGGTTCCGCAACTTGGGCCGGGGCGCCGAGGAGGTCTCCGCGTAGCCGACAACCGCTGCGCCCGGCGTCGGTCCACTATTGGGCGTCGGCCAGGGCCCGGCCCATGCGCGAGACCGCCTCGGTGAGAATCGCTCGCGAGGTGGCGAAGTTCAAGCGCACATGTCCGGTTCCGCCGGTTCCGAACACATGACCGGAGCTGAGCGCCACCCGCGCGTGGTCGAGAAACCAGCGGGCCGGGCCGGATAGGTCGGCAACCACCGCAAGACCATCGGCGACTCCTTCGTCGAAACCGAGCTCCCGGCAATCGAGCCACGCCAGGTAAGTGCCTTGCGGCCATTGGTATTTCACGCCGGGAAGGTGCTCGGCGACCAGCTCGCCCAGCAGCGCCCGGTTCTCGTTCAGGCCTCGCAGGGTCGCGTCGAGCCAGTCGCTGCCGCTCCGGAACGCCTCGGCGTGGGCGATGATGCCGAGGTGGCTGGGTCCGTGACCGACCTCCTCCGGCATCCGGTTCAGGTCGGCGGCGGCCTCCGGTCCGGCGATGGCCAGCGCCGCCTTCAGGCCGGACAGATTCCAGGCCTTCGACGCCGATATCAAGGCGAAGGCGTTCTCGGCCCCCGGGACGGTGAGGAAGGGGATGAATCGCGATCCCGGCAGAATGATCGGGGCGTGAATCTCGTCGGACACCACCCGCACGCGGAACCGCCGGGCGAGCTCGGCGACCGCGCGGAGTTCATCGCTGGTGTGGACCGCTCCGGTCGGGTTGTGCGGATTGCACAACAGATAGGCGACCTTCGTGTCCTTTCCTGCTTCCGCGCGCGCCGAAACGAAGGCATTCTCCAAGGCGTTCAAGTCAATTCGCCCATCGGCCAGGGGGGCCTCGATGACGCGGCGGCCGTCGTGTGACACGAATGCGTAGAACGGCGCATAGACCGGCGGGTTGACGACGACGGCGTCACCACGATCGGTGAGCAGGCGCAGCACCTCGACCGCCCCGAGCATGACATCGGGAACCAGCGCGGTGCGGCTCACGTCGAGGTCATGCCACCGCCAATGCCGCGCCGCGAATTCGCTGACGGCTTCCGCCAGCGCGTGTCCGCAGGGATAACCGGTGTCGCCGTCGTCGATGGCTTTCCGCAGCGCTTCGGCCACTGTCGGTGCCAGGTTGACGTCCATCTCGGCGACCCACAGCGGCAGGACGTCGGCCGGGTGCGCGCCCCATTTCATGCTGGTGCGACGCCGGAGTTGCTGCAGCGTCAATTCCTCGAGCGGATTAACCGTCACGCCCGCAGAGTAACCGGCGCGGCCTACCCCCCGACAAACGCTTTTTGCGGGATCGTCAGCGGAAGATCCACCGAACTCAGCAATCCCGGCTGGGCGGCAACGACATACGGCACGGCGTTGACGACGCGCATCGCCGTGGCGACCATGGCGCCGGCCCCGGAGGTCATCCCGCCGATGCCGGCCTTGGTGGGGTCCTTCAACGTCGCCGCCAGGGTGCAGTCGATGTCCGGATCGCCGGAAATCATGACGCGGTAGGACAGATCGCCAATCCCGGTGGGCCAGTCGGGGGCGACGTCGTGCGCGAGCCGGGTGACGTGCTCGATGACGATGGCTTCCCGGCCGTCGACCACGCCGATCGCCTGCATCCGCAGCGCGCCGCAGGTTCCGGCCTCGACGGTGCCCATCGCGACCTCCAGCGTCCGGTCGGTGACGGCGCGGTCGAAACCCTCGCGGACTTCTTGGACTTCGACCCCCAACGGGTCGGCGATCAATCGGATCTGGCCTTGCCATTCGCCAGCGATGGCGCCGGGGAAGCCGATCCAGGGCTGGTAGTCGAGCGGACGGCCGAAACCCAGCGCGTCGCTCATGATGTCGGGAACCCCGTAGTCGTCGTACAGGCCGATCTCGAAGGAGTGGATCTTGTCGATCGACGACGACTGGGTGGACAGCACCAGCGGCAGATAGTCGGCGGCGAAGCCCGGTTCGATCCCCGACGCGTACAGCGACGCCTGGCCCTGCTTGGCCGCGGCGACCAGCTGGTCGCGCCACTCCGCGGGCTCGTAAGCGTGCGGGTTGACCAATCGCGTGGTGCTGGTGGTCACGACGTTGATCCCGGCTTCGAGCAGCTTGACGTAATCCGGAATGGCCAGCGCGTCGCGCTCCGGACCGCTTGCCGCATAGATGATGCAGTCGGGCCTGAGCGCGATCAGCGCGTCGGCGTCATTGGTGGCGTTCAGGCCGATCGGCTCACCGCCGGCCAGTTCGCCCGCGTCCTTGCCGACCTTGTCCTCCGAGTGCACCCACACGCCGACCAGGTCCAGATTGGGCCGCCGCGAAATAGCGCGGATGGCGATCGAGCCGATGCCACCGGTCGCCCACACCACCACGCGATGAGCCGTCATCTTGGTCCTCCTCGGTTGCGCGCGCATGACGAAAGCCGGGGCGGCCGTTGCCCTTACGTCAACGGCGTATGGCCGTTACGGCTCAACGTTCGAGTTGGAAACTACCGCCGCGAATCCGTGCGGTCAAGGATTTAAGAAAGCGGGCACTATCTTAACGAACAAATCTTAGGTTAGGGTGCAGCTGTGAGGGCCAACCAGTGTTTTGCCCGCCTTCGAGCGACAATTCGGGTCCGCGTTCGTCGCTCAGAGGCGGGCAACTCGCCCAATCGCGGCGCCCGCTGATGTTCACGCTCAGGTTCGACATGCGCGCCCCGCATTGGGGCGCGCCCGCCACCGATCTGTACGCCGCGGCCATCGACATGTGTGAGTGGGCCGAAACGCGGGGCGCCGCGCTGGCGGTGCTCTCCGAGCATCACGGTGCCGACGACGGTCACCTGCCGGTACCGCTCACCCTGGCGTCGGCGATAGCGGCCAGGACACGCACGTTGGCGATCCTGCTGGCCGCGGTGCCGCTGCCATTGTGGGATCCCGTCCGGCTCGCCGAGGAGATCAGCGTGCTGGACCTGATCAGCAAGGGACGGGTGTCCTACGCGTTCGGCGTGGGACATCGACGTGAGGAATACGAGCACTTCGGCGTCGACATGAGCACCCGCGGTCGGGTCGCAGACAAGATGCTGGACGTGCTCGGGCCGTTGGTGCGCGGTGAGCCCGTCGAATATCGCGGGCGGACGGTCCGCGTCACGCCACCGTGCGGATCGCCAAACGGGCCGATGGTGGTGATCGCCGGCGGCAGCAAAGCCGCGGCGCGGCGGGCCGGCCGCCATGGGCTGGGGTTCGTCGCCCAGACCGCCTCGCCGGGCCTGAAGGAGTACTACGAGGAGCGGTGCCGCGCGCACGGACACGAACCCGGGATGATGCAGCTTCCCCAACCGGGCTCTCCGACAGCGGTTTTCGTAGCCGACAACATCGACGAGGCGTGGGAGGAGCTCGGGCCACACCTGTTGCACGACGCGAAGACGGCGGCGTCCTACCGGCCGCACGACGATTCGGTGGCCAGCATCACCCGTGCCGAGAGCGTGGCGGAGCTTCGTGCGGACAGCGGCCCGTACCGGATCTTCACCCCCGACGAGGCGATCGCCTACGTGCGCGGTGGCCGGCTGCTGCCGTTGCACCCGCTCTGTGGCGGCGTCGCTCCGGATGTGGCATGGCCCTATCTCGAGCGTGCCGCGGCCGCCTTTGCGAAAGATCAGTGAGGAGTTGTCTATGCGTGTTGTCGTGTGGTCGACGGGGGGCGTCGGCTCGAACGCGATCGAGGCCATTCGCCGCCGACCCGACCTGAAACTTGTTGGTGTGTGGGTGTATTCAGCCGAGAAGGTCGGCAAGGACGCCGGCGAGCTGGCCGGCGGCGAGCCTATGGGCGTCGCGGCCACCAACGACGCCGACGCGCTGATCGCGCTCAAGCCCGACTGCGTGGTGTACGCCGCCAGCGGACCCGAACGCGACGGCGCGGCGGTGCCCGACTACGTGCGCCTGTTGGCGGCGGGCATCAACGTGGTGTCGACGTCGTCCACCAGTCTCGTCTACCCGCCGTCCTACTTCGCGCCGAACTGGCGCGACGAGCTGGAGGCGGCGGCCAAAGCAGGCCAGGCGTCGTTCTACGTCTCAGGCATCTTCCCCGGCTTCGCTTCCGATCAGCTCGCGCTGCTGATGACGACACAGTCCAAGAGCATCCGCCGGATCACCGCCAGCGAGGTTGCGCTCAACGATCACTATCCGGTGGCCGACGTGATGATGGACGGGATGGGCTTCGGCCGGCCGCTGGACTTCGAGCCGATGCTCAAGACGCCCGGATTCATCGAATTGGCTTGGAAGGCACCGATTCACCTCATGGCGCAAGGACTCGGTGTCGAGGTGGAGGAGATACGCGGTTCGCTCGACCGTGAGCTGGCGGACCGGGACATCGAGGTCGCCTTTGGCGCCGTCGCGGCCGGCACCTGTGGTGCCGTGCGGACCCGGGCGGCCGGCGTGGTCCATGGCCGCGAGGCCATCGTGATCGAGCACGTGATCCGCATGGCGCGCGACGTCGCACCCGATTGGCCCACTTCGGACTGTGACGCCACGTATCGGGTCGACATCGAAGGGGATCCCGACATCCACTGCGAGATGACGCTCGGCGCGGCCCAGGGTCACGCCGCCGGACATGCCGCGATGGCGTCGACGGCGATGCGCGTCGTCAATGCGATCCCGTACGTCGTCGACGCGCCCCCGGGCCTGTTGAGCTCGCTGGACCTCCCGACGACTCTGCCGCTTTACGCCTTCGACTGAACGTGTAACGTGCAGCACAAAGATTAGGCCAGCTAGGAGTCAGCCGTGTACACACTGCGTTTCGACATGCGCGATCCCGAATGGGCGGCCGGCCCAGCCGATCTGTACGCCGCGGCACCCGAAATGTCGGCGTGGGCCGAAGAACACGGCGGCCTGGCCGCCGTCCTCTGTGAACACCACGGGTCCGAGGACGGCTACCTGCCATCACCATTCCTGCTGGCCTCGGCGGTGGCAGCGCGCACGCAGCGGCTGGCGCTGAGCCTGATCCTGATCCTCCCGTTCTACGAACCTGTGCGTCTGGCCGAGGACATGGCGGTGCTCGACATCATCAGCAACGGGCGCGCCTCCTACATCCTGGCGCTGGGCTACCGGCCCGAGGAGTTCGAGCACTTCGGCGTGCCGATCAAGAAACGCGGCCGCGTCTGCGACGAGAAACTCGCGCTGCTACGGCGCCTGCTTGCCGGTGAAACCGTCGTCGACGACGGACGGCGGATCACCGTGACGCCCCGCCCGCTGACTCCCGGCGGGCCTGGACTGATGTGGGGCGGGGGAACGCTCGCTGCGGCCCGTCGGGCCGGCAGGTACGGCCTGGGCATGCTGGGAAACGCCACCGCCCCCGGAATGCAGGAGGCCTACGAAGAGGCGTGCCGCGAGCACGGCCATACGCCCGGCCCGACGATGTTCCCCGACCGCAACACCCCCTCGGTCGTTTTCGTCGCTGACGACGTCGATCAGGCGTGGAAGGAGGTCGGCGAGCACCTGCTGCACGACGTGCGCAGCTACGCGGCGTGGAACCCGGGGGACGAGACGACCGCGGGCTTCAGCCACGTGAACAGCATCGACGAGCTGCGTGAGACGGGGACGTCGCACGTGATTATCTCTGTCCCCGAGGCGATCTCGCGCGTCAAAGCCGGCCAGGTGCTCAACCTGTCGCCGCTGTGCGGCGGGTTGCCACCGGATATCGCCTGGCCCTACCTCAAGCGCGTGGGTGAAGTCGTGCTGCCCGAGGCGCTCGGCTGACCGTCACTCCTCGCCGAAGCGATCGACGAGGTGTGAGTTGACGCCGTCGGCGTCGAGTCGGCGCGCCACCAGATAACCCGCGCCCATCCACGCCCGGCGCGTCCACATGCCGAACGACACGCGGGTGCCCGGAGCCCCGGATGCGGCCGGCATCATCTTGACGCGTTCGAGCGCCTCCTTCACCCCGCGCGGGCTCAACGGGTGCGCGTCGGCGAGCGCCCGCAGCAGCGTGTGCGCGACATCCCGATTCACCACCGGCACACACCATTCCGGTCGCCGGCCGTAGGCCTCGTTGTACTCGTCCAGGAACTTCTGCCCGACCGTGTTGCCCTCGTCGTACTGGTCGACCCCGGTCCAGCCCAGGAACGCGTCCCACATGACGGGGTTGAGCCAGGCGTTCTGAAAGGCGGTACCGCAGAACCGGGGCGGATCCCAACCCAGCGCCTCGAGCGCCGGGTTGACGAACACGATCCCGAAGCCGAATCCGCAATGCACGATCGCCTGCGCTTTCGCGTCGTGCAGTGTCCGGACCGCGGCCCTCACATCTCCCGCGATCTGTGGTATCGACGCCTCGGCCACAATGCGAATACCCTTGCGTCTGCACGCATCTCGGAAGTTCTTCAGATACGCCTCGCCGACCAGGGATTGCTCGGTCAGCACACCCACCTCGGTGTGACCGCCCTTGGCCAGCAGGTCGGTCCAGAAGATCGGCTCGTCGGTGCTCTCGTAGCCCACTCGGATCTCCGTTACTTGGGTTGGTTCGGTACGCCGGGATACAGCTGTTCGGTCGGGCCCGCGGTCACATAGCCGGCCAGCTTCGTGATGAGATGGGGCGCAAAGACCGCGCCATACACCAGATGCCCGATGACGACGACGGCCACCACCGACAGCACCGCCGACTGCCCCCGGCTCTTTGACCGCTTGTCGGCCCACATGTCGATGACGTTGCGTCCTTCGGCATCGGTGCGGCCGAGTAGATAGGTGAAAAGCATCATCTGGATGCCCATGGCCAGCGAGTCGTACAGCGGGTACTGGTGTTTGGTGCCCTCGAAGATCGCGAGCCCGGGAATCACGTAGCCGTAGTAGAAGTTGCCAAGGTGCGCCCCGGTGTAGGCGTTGAAAAACAACGCCCAGCAGAAACCGACGACGAGGCCGACCACGAGTAGCGTAATCGGCCTGCGCCAGTTGAACTTTGCACTCAGCCACCGCCCGAGGGCCGCCCCGGTCACGGCGGGAATGATGAAGTAGGAGACGTAGCCGATCGGCACCGCCAACGGCAAACCGCCCCACGTCACGTTCAATGGCCACCAGGACGGCATGCGGGGCAGTCCGGGCGGAAACTGCGCGTACATCGCCCAGTCGTAGGGTGACTCGATCCAGGAGAACGAAATCGCCGAGATGCCAAGAAGCAACAGCGGGTGGATGCGGCGGCGACGGTAGCTCAGATAGACCCCGATAATCAGGAACGCGATGCTCGCGGCGTAGGAAAAATACTGAGCCCCGGCCATCACCGGCGTCATCTGGACGCTCACTGGCGGCCCTCGTCGCTCGGCGTGCGCCGCGCCTCGGGATCGAAACGCAGCACCAACCCGAATATCAAAGCGATCAGGCCGAACAGCGTGCCGAGCATGATGACAGCGCCCATGGTGTCACCCTTTCGATGATTTCGCCTTTAGGGTAGTGGATACTATTCTATGGGGATAGCGGATACTATCCCCAGGGCGGTCGACCGTTTCGAAGGAGTGGACAGAGGTGCCCCAGCGAGTAGCCAAGCAGCCGATGCCGACGACGGTGGCGCGTCGGCCTCGTGGTGAGCCGCGTAGGCTGCTGCTCGACGCCGCCCGGGCGCTGTTCGCCGGCCAGGACTATCGCAGTACCACGACGCGTGAGATCGCGCAGGCCGCCGGCGTCACCGAACACCTACTGTTTCGCAATTTCGGTTCGAAGGCGGCGCTGTTCCGCGAGGCGCTCGTCTTGCCGTTCGTCAGCTTCGTCGACGAATTCGGGGCAACCTGGCAGTCGGTAATCCCCGAGGAGACCGACGAAGAGGAGCTGACTCGGCTTTTCGTGTCGCAACTCTACGACGTGTTCGTCGAACATCAGGGTCTGCTGTTGACCTTGATGGCGGCCGAGAATCTGAGCGACGAGGAAAAGGCGGACGCCGGCATCGCCGAGATTCGCAGGGCGGTCACGGTGTTGGGCCAAATCAGCGTCGAGGGCATGCAATTGCGGGGGTTGCGTTCTGACCACCCCGACCTGCCGGCCCACTCGACGGTCTCGATGATCGCGGGTATGGCCGCGCTGCGTTCGACCTACTTCGGGAACGAACCACCGCCACGGGAGGTGATTGTTGAGGAACTCGTTCAAGCCCTCTTGCACGGCTTCTTGCACCGCAACGACTGAGTTAGGGACCCGACTATGACAAGCCCCAGTGCCGTCGAGTTGTACTACGACCCGTTCGACGTCGAGATCGACTCGGACCCTTATCCGGTGTGGAAGCGGATGCGCGAGGAAGCTCCGCTGTACTACAACGAAAAGTACAACTTCTATGCGCTGAGTCGATACGACGACGTGGTGCGCGAACTGCCGAACTGGGAGACCTACCGCTCCGGCCGGGGCACCACCGCCGACATCTTGTTCGCGAACATCGAAGTGCCGCCGGGCATTCTGCTGTTCGAGGATCCTCCGCTGCACGATCTGCACCGCAAACTGCTGTCCCGGGTCTTCACGCCCCGGCGCATGCTGGCCGTGGAGGACTTGGTGCGCGGGTTCTGTATTCGCGAGCTCGACCCGCTGGTCGGCGGGAGTGGATTCGATTTCATCGCGGATCTGGGCGCGATGATGCCGATGCGGACCATTGGATACCTCCTGGGCATTCCCGAGGCGGACCAAGAGAAGATCCGCGACCGCAGCGTCGCGAACATCGAGTTGTCCGAGGACAGCGACCCCGCCGCGGTCGACGCGAACGTTTTCGCGAATTCCATCGCCCTGTTCGCCGAGTACATCGAATGGCGGGCCAATCATCCTTCCGACGACCTCATGACCGAACTCCTGCGGGCCGAGATCGATGAGCCGGACGGCACGCGGCGACCCCTGTCGCGGACCGAGGTGCTGGCCTACACCGCGATGATCGCCGGTGCCGGCAATGAAACCACCGCTCGCCTCATCGGTTTCATGGGACAACTGCTGTCGGATCACCCGGATCAACGCCGCGAACTCGTCGCGGACCCGTCGCTGATCCCCGGCGCGATCGAGGAGACGCTGCGGTACGAGCCGCCGTCTCCGGTGCAGGCCCGCTACGTCGCGCGCGACGCCGAGCACTACGGTCGCAAGGTACCCGAGGGATCGTTCATGCTGCTGCTGAACGCCTCGGCCAACCGCGACGAATGCCACTTCCCGGACGCGGATCGCTACGACATCCACCGTCGCGGAAGCCATCTCAGCTTCGGGCAGGGCCTGCATTTCTGCCTGGGCTCGGCGCTGGCCCGGTTGGAGGCGCGGGTGGCCTTCGAAGAGGTGTTGAAGCGTTGGCCGGACTGGGAAGTCGACTACGCGAACGCCCAACGGGCGCACACCGCAAGCGTGCGTGGGTGGGCGCGGCTGCCCGTCGTCGTGGGTTAAGGGCGCCTCTTTTCGTCGAGCGTCACGCCAGCGTGGCGCTCGGCGGTGGAAGCAACGCTGGCGTGACGCTCGCGCGTGCGGCCGGCCGACGCTCGGCGCGGCTAGGTGCCGCTTTCGTCGACCAAGACCGCACCGTCGGGCTGATTTCCCAAGGTCTGCAACGGAATAGCCTCGCCCTGGGCGGTGAGGCGCACGATCTGGGCTAGTTGCTCCGGCGCGTCGCACTGCAGGTAGTGGTCGGCGCCGGGCAGCACCCAATATCGGTTGCGGCCCGGCTTGTTCTTCAGATACGTCTGCCAGACGTAGTTGGGGACTCGCAACGGTGACACGTTGTCGTGCACGCCCCACACGATCGTCGTATTGATTTCGCTGCGCGAAAGTGCTTCCAGCCAACCGGTTTCGTCGGCGGCGCGCTCGTGGAGATATTGAATGGTGTCGGGCAGCACACGGATTCCGTCGTTGTGCGCGAAGCATTTGGCCAGCGCGGCGATCTCCGGGTCTTCCAGTGTGCGTCGCGGCATGAACGTGCTCGCGCCCATGCCGGCCGCCAGCATCTCCGGCGTCGTGGCCGCCGCGGTCGCCCGTGCGGTCGCGGGGTCGAGCAGCGCGGTCTGAAAGGCGGTGAGGTTGGACAGCGGGAGGTAGATGTTGGCGTTGGTCAAGATCAAATCGACGGGCGCCGCCGGCGGATCTTGTGCGGCCAGCACGCCCGCCGCGATCATGCCGACGCTGCTGCCGCGGTCGTGGGTGAGCATCCGGTATTCGGTGAGCCCCCAGATGTGGGTGATCGCGTGGGCGAGCAGGCGCGCGTCGTCGTAGAGCGAGTACACATAGGGTTCGGGTGGTTTGTCGGAAAGTCCGTACCCGGGGAAGTCCAGCAGATAGATGTCGAAGTCGGTGCTCAGTTCATCGGCCAGCGCGAAGTAGTCGATGCTGCTGGTCGGAAAGCCGTGCACCAACACCAATGCGGGCGCACCGGCAGTGCCGCACCGGCGACTGAACACCGCGACCTCTTGGCCGTCGTTGGCGGCGGTTGTCGAGCGCCAACGAAGTTCGGTGCCGCCGTCTCGCCACTGCGCGAAGATGTCCAAGCTGTCAGCATCGCAGAGGCGACCTCGACAGACAATACGTGCCTACGGGCATGCCACATGTATTCCAAAAGTGACGTCTCGCAAGCCACTTTGGCCGGGCGTGGTCGCTTGGCCAGTCCCGGTGACGGTGTAGCCCTTGTCGACCTTGGTCGCTTGGACCTGAGTGGGTGATTTGGTTCCCTGATAGGGCAATTGGTACTGGCCGCTGTCCAGCTTGAGCGAAATGGCGAAGGCGTCGACGCTGGGTGGCTGCTCATCGGAGATGGCCAGCGAGACTGACGCGTTATCGTCGTGCACGCTGATCCGTGTGGTGAGGTCACCGGATTCCGGGGGTGACGCGCTGGGTTGCGCCGCCGATCGGCTGCAGTCCACCGCGGCGACGATCGTGTGCCTGTTTCCGTCGATCATGACGGTCGTGCTGGCCAAAGCCGGACCCGAACTCGGGGCGGCGGTCGGGTGATTCCCCTTGCTAGAGCAGGCCAGCAGGCCGGCGCCCAGCGCCACCAGGCCGAGCGCGGCCCATCGCTGGCGGCGGCGATTGCCGGGATTGGTCATGGCACTCCCTTGGAATAGGACATCACGAGGACTATAGGGCCCGTTCGTTTACCCTGCCCGACTAAACCGGAGCACCGGAAAAACCTCCACCGCTGGCGTCCTGATTCGATAAGTGCTTATATAGATCGATGTCGAATCAAAGGGGCACGGATTGTTGCCCGGCATTGGGGGCGGCCGCCTTGGCCGAGCCGCAGGCTGCGGAGCTGGCGGCGATGTTCAAAGCGCTCAGCGATCCGGTGCGGCTGCGATTGTTGAGTCTGGTCGCTAGCCACCCTGGTGGCCAGGCCTGCGTGTGCGAGATCTCCCAGACATTCGACGTCTCTCAGCCGACGATTTCCCATCACCTCAAGACGCTGCGGTCGGCGGGGCTGTTGGACTGCGAACGGCGCGGCACGTGGGTGTACTACTGGGTGGTTCCCGCTGCATTGCAACAACTTTCGTCGGTGTTGAGTGGCGACGCACGGGTGGCCGCGGAATGCGGGTCATGAGCTCGACTGCCACCGCGACGGGCGCCCGCCTGTCGACGTTGGATCGGTTCCTGCCGGCGTGGATCGGGATCGCCATGGTCACGGGGCTATTGCTCGGACGGCTGGTCCCTGGTCTGGGGCGGGCGGTGAGTGTCGTTGAGGTCGACGGCATCTCGTTGCCCATCGCGATCGGCCTGCTGGTGATGATGTACCCGGTGCTGGCCAAAGTGCGCTACGACAAGCTCGACAGCGTCGCCGGTGACCGTCGGCTCATGGTGGCCTCGGTGATGCTGAACTGGCTGATCGGGCCCGCCGTGATGTTCGCACTGGCCTGGCTGATGCTGCCGGATCTGCCGGAATACCGCACCGGGCTGATCATCGTGGGTTTGGCACGCTGCATCGCCATGGTCATCATCTGGAACGACCTCGCGTGCGGCGACCGCGAAGCCGCCGCGGTTCTGGTCGCGCTGAACTCGATCTTCCAGGTCGTGATGTTCGCCGCCCTGGGCTGGTTCTATCTGTCGGTGCTGCCGGGTTGGCTCGGGCTGAGCACGGCCGGAATCGACGTATCCGCCGGACAGATAGCGAAGTCCGTGCTCATCTTCCTAGGCATCCCGTTGGTGGCCGGCTACCTGTCACGTCGTCTCGGCGAACGCGCCAAAGGCCGCGGCTGGTATGAGAGTCGTTTTCTGCCGCGGATCGGGCCATGGGCACTGTATGGCTTGCTGTTCACTATCGTCGTCCTGTTCGCGCTGCAAGGACACCAAATCACTTCCCAGCCCACAGCTGTCGCGCGGATCGTGCTGCCGCTGCTGGCGTATTTCGCGATCATGTGGGCCGGGGGATATGGTCTGGGAGTCCTGTTGCGATTGGGATACGCCCGCACCACCACGCTGGCATTCACCGCCGCCGGCAACAACTTTGAACTTGCGATCGCGGTGGCGATCGCCACCTACGGCGCCGCGTCGGGCCAGGCGCTGGCCGGTGTGGTCGGCCCGCTCATCGAAGTCCCGATCTTGGTGGCATTGATCTACGTTTCGCTGGCCCTGCGACCGCGGCTCTTTGGTGAGGCCGGGAATTCCTCGGCCGGCGCCCGTAGGCCCAGCGTCCTGTTCATCTGCGTGCACAACGCCGGCCGTTCGCAAATGGCTGCTGCGTTGCTGAGTCATTTGGCCGGCGACCGCATCGAAGTGCGCTCCGCCGGAACGGAGCCCGCCGATCAGATCAATCCGGCCGCGGTGGCGGTGATGGCCGAATGGGGGATCGACGTCACCGACGTCCCGAAAGTTCTCACCGCCGACGCGGTGCAGCGCAGTGACGTGGTGATCACGATGGGGTGTGGTGACACCTGCCCGTATTTCCCGGGCGTCTCGTACCGAGATTGGAGCCTGCGCGATCCCGCCGGTCAGCCGCTCGAGACGGTACGGGCCATTCGCGGAGACATCGCCGAACATGTCCGTGCCCTCATTGAGGAACTGCTAGGGGTAACGATGACGATCGAGATACCCGCCGCGAAAAGAAGGTAACCATGTCGCGTGTTCAACTGGCCCTCAACGTCGACAATCTCGACGAGGCAATCACGTTCTACACCAGGCTTTTCAATGTCGAACCGGCCAAGGTCAAACCCGGCTACGCCAATTTCATCGTCGACCAGTCGCCGCTGAAATTGGTCCTGCTGGAGAACCCCGGCCACGGCGGCACCCTCAACCACCTCGGCGTCGAGGTCACCTCCAGCGACAGAGTGCATAGCGCAAGCCAACGGCTCGCCGGGGTCGGTCTGCTGACCGACGAAGAGATCGACACGACGTGTTGTTTCGCCACGCAGGACAAAGTGTGGGTCAGTGGTCCGGGCGGTGAACGTTGGGAGATCTACACGGTGAAGGCCGATTCCGAGACGTTCGGACCCGCCGAGTCCACCTGCTGCGGATCATAGGTAGCGGTCAAAGTCTACGGCCAGGCTTCCCAACTGATCATGCTGCGCAGCGGGCCGGCGAATACGGGGCGCACCGCCGTTGATCGCCAACGCTCTTCGATGATGGGGGCCAGCGCACCGATGGTGGCCAGCGGATCCGCGTCGAGGTAGACGACGGTGAGGTACTGGTGATCGGTCCGCCAGCCGCGGGGCATGTGGCTCCATCCGGCGCTGGAACCGAAGGTCCACGCGCCGGCCGTGCCCGGTGTCGCGAGCAGGGCAGGGTAGTGCTCGGCGTGCAACCACTGCAGCCAGTCGACCGGCCGGCCCTCCGTGGGCTCTTCGACGATCAGCACGATGCCGCGGTGCGGCCGAAACGGCACCACCTGGGGCGACACCATTGCGTGTGGTGAGGATTGCCACTGCAGCAGGCGCAGGCCGGCCACTTGCAGCGACGGTCGCACGACCGGGAAGCGACCATTGTCGCGCAACGCGCGGCCGAGGGTGACGAAGTCGTCGAAGGTCTGCTCGACGGGATCACCGACCAGGTAGTGCACCGCGTTGCCGATGTCGCCCAGGGGTCCGTTGGCCGCCAGGCGGTGATCGGGGTAATCGCCGTCGGCGATCCAGCGCAACCCGTGCACGATGCCCGGCAGCTGGTATTGCTCGGGCATGTGATCCAGCAGGTGCCAGCGCAGATAGCTGCCGTCGTCGTCATCGGGCGGCGCGGCGGTGAGGCTGAATATGCCCGCCCTGACCCGTATCACGTGCCACCGCCGGAGGGGGGACGAAGTTTGGCGTGTCCGCTCATCCCTGCATGTACCCCCCGGCATCGACGGGGATCGATTGGCCTGTGATGGTACGGCTTTCGTCGCTGGCGAGGAACAGCGCCAAGTTGGCGATGTCATCGGGGGAGGAGATATCTTGTAGTGCAACGCCTTTGAGCTGCCTGGCGCGAACCGCTTTGGCGTCGACGCCTTGCTCGTTCGCGGTGCGTTGCACCCAGTTGCGCCACAGCTCGGTGTCGATGGCCCCGGGCACAATGCAATTGCACCGGATGCCGTCCGGCCCGACCTCGAGGGCGACGGCTTTGGTGAACGCCCGCAACGACGCCTTGGCGGTGACGTAGTGAGATTTGCGGACCATTCCGGCATAGCTGACCGTGGAGGAGAAGTTCAGGATGACGCCGCGGCGGCGCTGCAGCATCGATTGGTTGAGCACCTCGCGGGTGCACAGCATCGCGGCGGTGACGTCGATGGCGATGGTGGCGTTCCAGTTGTCCAGCGTCTGCTCCCAGATCCAGCGGTCCTGTCCGGGCGCGGCGGCGTTGTTGCACAGGATGTCGACGTGGCCGAACTCGTCGACCGCCCGCCCCACCATGGCCGCGACGTCGTCCTCGTCGGTCACATCGGCGCGCATCGCGATGGCGCCGGGCCCGGCCGCGTTCGCGGCGGCCTGGACCAACTCCGCACGCCGTGCCGCCAGCAACACCTTGGCGCCTTCCCGGACAAACACCGAGCCCAGTACCGGTCCCAGGCCGGTGCTGGCGCCGGTGATGATCGCGACCTTGCCGTCAAGTCGGCCGGTCATGACGTAGTCACTTTGCGGGCGAGCATATTTCGGGCCGCGCACGGATTCGTTCGGCGACGGCCGGCCGCCCGGGGTTGCGCATACTTCCTGTCACGTGAAACAGATTTCATCTGTGTGAGACCTTCCGGGTTGTCCTCGCCGTGGCGTTTACTGTGTCGGTGGATGGTGGTGCGAATCGCGGCGAACGGCGCACGCTGGTGTTGTCCGCCTTCCCGGCCGAGGCCGACGCGGTGTTGTCACACACTACGCTCGATCCCGATCCGGAGGTCGTCGCTGACCGCTGGCGCTTTTACCTTGGCTCGATAGTCGGCACGAAGGTGATCGTGGCGATGACCGGCATCGGTCTGAGAAACGCCACCGACACCACCGAGGCCGCCTTCGGCCGCTTCTGCAGTGGGTCCGCCATTACGATTGGTGCGGTGGTCTTTTCGGGCGTCGCCGGCGGGGGCGGCCGCACCAGCATCGCGGATGTGGCGGTGCCGGCGCGGTGGACATTGGACGGCGGCACGACATTTCATTCGGTCGATCCCGGGATGCTGGCCACCGCCGAGAAGCTCTGCGTCGCATTGGACAACGTTGCCGGGCGCATCAAACTGCGGCACCGGCCGCAAGTGTTCGCCGGCGGCGACGGATGCAGCTATGACAACAACAACGGCGTGGCTTTCCCGTGCATCCCGCACGGCGGCAGCGTTTTTGGCTGCCAGCCCCGCAGCGTGCCCGGTCGTTCACCTCTGTATTCCGGCAACTTCTTCCGGGCGACGCGCCCCTGGCTGAGACACGCCCTGATCAGCAACCTGAATATCGTATCGACGTCAGACCCGGCCTTCGACGCGACGGATATGGAGACCGCGGCCGCGCAGGTCGTTGTCGACACGCGCGGTGTCCCGTTCATTGGCATCCGCGGCATCACGGACGGGCCCGGCGATCCGCTTCACCTGCCGGGCTTTCCGTTCCAGTTCTTCCGCTACAAGCGGATCGCGGCGCAGAACGCCGCCCGGGTAACCGCCGCTTTCCTACAGAGTTGGACCGCCCGATGACCGCTACTCGGCACCGCGTTGGACCGGATGGTCGGGATCCGAGCTCCATTCCGACCACGACCCCGGATACAACGCGGCCTCGCGTCCCATCGCGGCGAGTGCGGCGATCGTGACCGTTGCGGTGACGCCCGAGCCGCAGTAGGCGGCCACCGCGTCGTGGCGCTCGATCGCGCGACCGGACAACAGTTGTGCCAGCGAGTCGTCGTCGAGGAAGGTGCCGTCGGCCGCAAGTACCGAGCCGCTGGGAAGATTCTTCGCGCCGGGAATATGGCCGGCGACGGGATCGAGAGGCTCGACGTCTCCGCGGTAGCGTTCCGGTGCGCGCGCATCAAGCAGCGTCACAGTGTCTTCGGCGACGCGCTCGGCCGTCAGCGTGCGCCGGCTTCCCGCATACAGATCTTGGTGCGGCACAGTCACATTCCCGGGCGTCGGATCGACCGGCCCAGTTTCGAGATTTCGTCCGGCCGTTCGCCACGCGGCTAAGCCGCCGTCCAGAATGCGCACGTTGTCCAGCCCGGCCGCGGTCAGCACCCACCACGCGCGTGCCGAACCGGCGCGATTCCAGTCGTCGTACGCCACGACCAATGCGTCCTGCCGGATTCCCCAGCGCCGCGCGGCGGTCTGCACGTCGCGTCCAGACGGCAGCGGGTGCCGGCCCCTGCCGGAGATCGTGTGGTCGCTGAGGTCACCGTCGAGCGAGACGTACACGGCGCCGGGGATGTGCCCGTCTAGGTAGGCCGCCCGCCCATCGGGAGCATCGATCCTCCATCGCACGTCCAGGATGGTCAGCGGATCGCAGGCTTGAATGATGTCCGCCAACTCGGCGGCGCTGATCAGTACCTGACTGCGTGCTCCCACCCGCTCCTCCTTGTCGGTCTGCAGCGAGCCTAGCCAGCACCGCCGTCATGCGCGACGGCGTGACCGGTCGCGGCAATGCCTAACAGGGCAGTCCACGCCGGGGCGTGGCGGCCTCGGACTTCTGACCGCTATGCGGTCTGTTCGGAATCGCGGCGCGGGTCGTCGAGGGCCGGTGCACCCAAGGAGGCCAGCATCCCGACCGCGGCGCGGTGCCAGGTGAAGTCCTCGGCGCGGCGTCGTGCGGAGATGCGTCGTTGCCGCTCGGGCCGATTGACGATGGCGCTGACTGCTTTTGCGATGGCGGCCGGGTCGTTGTCGGCCGAAGCGCCGCTGTCCGGGGTGATGATCTCGTTGAGCGCCGACGTGCGTGAGACCACGGCGGGGGTTCCGCACGCCAGCGATTCCAGCGCGGCCAGCCCAAAAGTCTCGTGCGGCCCAGGCGCAAGGGTTACATCGGCCGACGCCAGCAGCTGCGCAACGGCGTTGCGGTCGGAGACGAAGCCGGTGAAGTCGACCGGTAGTCGCGCGGCCTGTCGCTCCAGTCTGGACCGCAATGGACCCTCGCCCACGACCACCAGCCGCGCGTCGACACCGGCGCGGCACAGCTTGCCCAGTGCGTCGATGCTGCGGTCGACACGCTTTTCCACCGACAGCCGCCCACAGTGAACCAGCAGCATCTGCGTCGGCGCGGCCCACCGCTCGCGTACCCGATAAGAGTGGTGGCGCGGATGAAAGGTCTGCAGGTCAACACCCAGCGGAACCGTGACGGTGTTGTCGGCGCCGATCCGGTCGAATTCCTCGCGCGCGAAGCCGGTGGTGCACACGACGGTGTCGTAATTGGCGGCGGTGCGCGCGTTGGCCATGTCGGCGAACTTCTGTGCGGCCCTGCGCGGAAAGACCTGTCCGACAAGGCGGTCCAAGCGTTCATGGGAGATCATCACCGTCGTGGCCCCGAAGTCGCGGCCCCATCGGCCCAGCGATCGCAGGGTGAGGCGGTCCGAAACCTCCAACGCGTCGGGTCGCAGCGCGGCCAGGAGCGCCTTGACCGGGCCCGGCATCACCGCACGGTAGCCGCCGGTCAAGGGAATCAGGCGGGCCGGCAGGGTGATTCGCACGACGCCGGTGTACAGCTGGGCATGCTCAGCGTGCTGGCCGGGAACGATCAAGAAGACTTCGTGTCCGGCGGCGCAGTATTCCGCGCCCAGTCGGTCGATCGCGGTGCGGAGGCCCCCGGAGCGGGGGCCATAGAAATTGGCGACCTGTACAACGCGCATAACGTGAGGACACGCGGTGCGCGTGTGCACTCACCAATGCTGAACCGACGCCGGCCTGAACTCTGTGTGAACTTCGCTAGCCGGCCCCGTCATCCGTCCGTCTGCGGTCCGAACCAGCGCTGTAGCGCTCCCTTCAGGGCAACCTCTTCGGCAGGCCCGAATGCGTCAGCTGCCCAGGCGACGTAGCCGTCGGGGCGGATTAGCAGCGCCGCGGCGGGTTCGTCAGCG
This sequence comes from Mycobacterium sp. 852002-51971_SCH5477799-a, assembly GCF_001667145.1. GTDB lineage: Bacteria > Actinomycetota > Actinomycetes > Mycobacteriales > Mycobacteriaceae > Mycobacterium. Next base: position 73,066 of record NZ_LZIF01000063.1, on the reverse strand, counting down.
ACGCTCGCGGTGACTGAGTCGACCCGATCGGCCCAGCCACGCGCCGTGTTCGCGAAGCCGCCGCCGAAGTCGAGCAGAACCGCGCGGCCATCGTGGAGCAGCTCGGCGACCCGTCGACCGTCATCCAGCGTCAGGTCGGGCACGAGCCAGCCCGACAGCGGGTGGTCGTCGCCCACGTCGTACCGCACGTCGGCACCGGCCAGCAGCGCTGCCATGTGTGTTTGCGCGTCGGGGAAGGTGAGGAGCTCGCCCAACAGTGTTCGGAGTGCGGCGACTTCGGGTCCCGGCGCCATGAGGGCGAGCTGCGCCAGCGAGTGCATCATCACGCGCTGACCCACCGGGTGACGCTCGGACTGGTAGGTGTCGAGCAATCCGGACGGGGCCGTGCCGTTGACCTCGGCCGCCAGCTTCCAGCCCAGGTTCATGGTGTCTTGTAGACCCAGATTCAAACCTGGACCGCCCAGCGGGCTATGCACGTGCGCGGCGTCGCCGAGCAGTAAGACTCGGCCGTCGCGGTAGCGCTCCGCGTGCCGGGTGTTTTGTCCGTTGATCCGGCGAAGGGCGTGCGGCCCTGTGTCTTTCGGCTCCTCGAACGGGATGTCGACGCCGAGAATGCGCCGTGCGCTGTCGCGGAGTTCGGTCAGATTCATTGGAACGTCGGGGACCGGTGGGCCGAACTCAATGGTCCCAAGCAGCGACCGGCCCGGCTCGAATTCGGCGTAGATGATCCCGCCCCGGTCAAAGCGGCTGTGGCCGAAGGGAAGCAGTCCGAATCCCGGAATCTCGATTTGGCTGTAGGGCCGGTGGAGCTCGTCGGGCATATGCACATGAGCCAGTCGGGCGACCATTGGCGATGTGAAGCCGGGAAAGTCAATGCCGAGTCTCTTGCGGACCAGGCTGCGGCCACCGTCGGCGCCGACGGCATAGCCGGCGGCAATGGTGTACTCGCGCTCGGGCGACGAGACGGTCAGCGCAACCGATTCCGCGTTCTGTTCGATGTCGGCGAGTCCATGGCCCCATCGCAGATCAACCCCGAGGTCGCGAGCCCGTTTTTCCAGCAGCCGCACCAGCCGGGGCTGCTGCATGGCCAACACGTACATCGGGTTGTCGGTCACCTCGGAGAAGTTCAATCCCATGGCCGCGAAAATCCATCCGGGGTTTGGGCGTGGTGGTGCGTCGTCACCGGTGAAGGTCCGATACAGCCCTCGCATGTCGAGCAGTCGGATGATCTGTCCGATAATGCCGTTGGCTTTCGGCTCGGCGCTGGGTCCGGGGAGGACGTCGAGGACGACCGGCCTGATACCGGTCAGTGCCAGCTCGCACGCCAGCAGCAGCCCGTTGGGTCCGGCGCCGGCGATGACGACGTCGGAATGTTCGTCAGTCATGGCGTGCCTTCTTTCTCGGAGGCTCCGGTAACCCAGCGCTGACGGTGGCGAAGCCCTCGCGGATCAGTGCGGTGATGGCCACCGGCGGATCGGCCCGCACATAGGCGTCGGCGGCGGCATCGCCGACGGCGCGTACGACGGACATCACCAATCGCGGGTACAGGTCGCGGTCGGGGTCGGTCCCGGTACGTTCGGCGATCACCTGAAGTAACTCGTCGAATAGGTTGTGTGGCAACGAATTCCGCACTTGTGGGTGCATTACCAGCTTTCGGACCTCGACAAGCTCCTGGCGGCTGGGCGCGCGGTTCTCCTCGCCGTACACATCGCCGAAGTCCGCTTCCAAGGGTTCCAGCACAGCATGGGTGAGCGCCGTCCACAACGGTTCGTCGGCGGGGCGCTGTCGCAGCACGGCCACGCTGCGCCGCACACGTTCGGCTTGCCGGTAGGCGAGCGCTTCGTACTTGCCGCTGAAGTAGTTGTTGAAGGTGCGCAGTGAGACGCCCGCCATGTTCGCGACGTCTTCGCGCGTCACGTTTTCCAGGCCGCGTTCGAATGCCAGCCGCAATGTGGCATCGCTGAGCGCGCGCCGGGTGTCGGCCTTCTTGCGCTCACGGAGCCCGGTCATGGCGACGAACCTACGCTAAACTTGCCTAACGGGCAAGATTGCCTGGCGGGCAATATCTGGTTGAGAGTGCATCCCGGGCGTTGGGTGTGCAGCCACGGCGGCGACACGCCGGGCGGAGTCACCAGGTGGCACACGTGACGGGCGGCGATTGCGTTCAGGGCGCCGGCGAAGCACGAGCGACTAGCGAGTGCCCCAATCCCAGCGGGGCGTGGTCATCAAAGTCTGACCGCTGATGCGTGTTTCGCCCCAGTCCTTGTACAGCTCGATCTCGACGGCGTCGCCGTCGGAGCCCCCGCTCATCGGAACCGTATCCAAAAAGTCGAGCAGCTTCCGGGAATGGGTTACCACCACGACTTGCGCCTTGGCGGCGGTGGTGCGGATCAGCGATGCCAGCGGGGCGACCAGGTCGGGGTGCAGCGAGGTCTCCGGTTCGTTGAGCACCATCAGCGAGGGTGGTTGCGGGCTCAGCAGGGCGGCGGCCCAGAGCAGGAAACGTAGTGTGCCGTCGGATAATTCGGCCGAACGCAACGCGCGCAGCATGCCGCGCTGTCGCAGTTGGAGGTCGAACAATCCGTCATGGATGGCGACCGAGACGGTGGCGCCGTCGAATGCGTCGACGACGGTGCGGTTGAGGTCGTCGAACCCCGACTCGAGGATCGTCTGGATCGCGGCCGCCAGGTCGCTGCCGTCGTCGGAGAGCACCGGGGTGCGGGTGCCCACCTGCGGATGTCGCGCGGGCGCACCCGCGTCGACCCGGAAGCCGTCGTAGAACCGCCAGCCGCGCAGGCGTTCTCGCACGGCCGCGAGCTCGGGAAGCGCATGGGGGTGGGCGTATTCGGCGAGCACGCTGTGGTACGACGGCAGGGATCGGGACAACTCGTCGAAACCGCTGCCGGAATCCGCGCTGGCCTCGGTGAAGACTCGCGACCGGCGCACCAGCGTCGTACTGGGCCGCAGCATGGGGCCGGCGAACAACACTTCCCGCTTGATCTCCGGATCGCGGGCGAACACCGACTTGCCGGCCGACTGCGGGATACCCAAATCCACCAGATAGCCGAAATCGTCTGCGGTGAAGCCTAATTCGAGAGATACGCGGCGGGTGCGCACGGTGCCCTCGGTCTTCCCGGTGCGTCGGGCGCCGGCCAGCTGCTCGGGACCGGCCCACAGCACCGATTGCAGCCCACCCTCGCGTGCCAGCGAACCGATGACCTCGCCGCGGCCGCAGTCGGCAAGCAAGCGCAGCGCGCGATACAGCGAGGATTTGCCGGCGCCGTTGGCGCCGGTGATCACCGATAGCCGACCCAGGGGCAGGATCACCTCGCGCAGCGAGCGATACCCACGGATCGCGACGGTGTGCAGCATGGGGCCGACTGTACGGTCGGCCACCGACGGGCCCTATTCGTCCTCGTCGTCGTCTGCAGCGGCGGCGAGCAGCTGCACTTCCTCGAGATCCATCTCGTTCTGCAATTCGCGCAGCACGATGTCGTCGATGAGGTTCTGGTTGCGCAGCGAGGTGACTTCCCGGCGCTTGTGTTCGAGCACTCCCAGCCGCACCCGCCGGACCTTCTCGCGGCCCTTCAGTATGCGGCTGTGTGGCGAACCGTCCTCGGTGGCCAGTACCAGCGCCGCCTTTTCCTCGTACTCCTTTTGCAGCCGCCGCCTCAGCTCGTCGCCGATGCCGACTTCGTCGGCGACCGTGGGCAGCGCGGCGAGGGCGGCTTGAGACCCCCGGCAACGAGCCAGATGCAGTTCCTCGGCGTGGGTGACGTCTTCGGGCATGTGGGCCCACCGCACCACGGCGGGCAGCGTGCTGCCCTGGACCAGGACGGTCACCAGGATGACGACGGTCACGATGAAGATCAGCAGGCTGCGGTCGGGGAAGGGTGCGCCGCTCAGCGTGGTCATCGGCACGGCGACCGCCGCCGCCAGCGACACGGCCCCACGGAATCCGGCCCAGACGGTGACGAAGCGTTGCCGCCAATTGACCCGGCGTTCGCGTTGCACCTGGCGGCGGTCGATGAGCCGGATCAGCAGCGTGGTGATTTCGCCCCAGAAGATGCGAGAGACGATCACCACGCCGGTGATCACCAGCGCCACGAACAAGGCGTGCCGAACTCCGCCGTCGACTCCGACGATGCCGCGCAGCGCTCCCGGGATCTGGACGCCGACGAACACCCACAACGAGCCGTTGAGCAGAAATGTCGCGATGTCCCAGAAGGCGAAGGCCTGCAGCCGGGAACGGGCCCGGATCACCAGCGGGCTGGCGTAAGCGAGGACCAGCGCCGACACCATCACCGCCACGACTCCGCTGCACTCCATCGATTGAGCCAGCAGGAAGGCCGCGAACGGCGTCACCAGGCTCAGAGCCCCTTCCTCCTGGGGGGCGTCAATTCGCTTGCGCAGCAGGGCGACTGCTCCACCGACCAGCAGGCCGGCGGCGATCCCGCCGAGGTAGGAGCCGATGAACCGGGCGGTCACCTCGGGCGGGGTGATCGCCGACCCACCGATCGCCACGTTGACGCTGACGGCGAACAGCACCAGGGCGGTGCCGTCGTTGATGAGACTCTCGGCCTTCAGCACGGTCAGCGACCGGCGCGGCAGCTTCTTCGCGAGGCCGGCCACCGCAGCCGCGTCGGTTGGCGACAGCACCGCACCCAGGACGCCGGCGGCGTGCGGATTCATGCCCAGCGCCCGCGCCGTCCACGACACCGCCACCGCTGTGGCGATCACCAGGACGACGCTGAGGAACACGATGATGCGTGCGTTGGCCCGGATCTCGCGGAAGCTGGTGTTCAGGCCCTCCCAGTAGAGGATCGCCGGAAGGAACAGCAGCAGCACGATCTCGCCGTTCACCTTGATGTGCGCAAAATGGGGGATCAGGCCCAGCAGGACGCCCAGGAAGATGAGTAACACCGGGGGGCCGACGCGATAGCGCCGGCCGATGACCGTCCCGATGATGACGGTGGACACCAGGGCGACGATCAGTTCGAGGCCAAACACCAGCCCATCCTGCCGGACGCAACGATCGGCGGCGTCGTCGCCTATCTTCGGTCTGGGTCAGACCTATTAGGCTCCGGGGCGGGAAATCAAAGGGGGATCTGGTGAAGCTCAGGCTGCTGGTAACAGTCGCCGTGCTGATGTTGTCGACCGTGGTGGGCTGCCATTTCGCGTCCAGGAACCCGCCGTCGACCAAAACGCTCCAGGTCCCCATGAACGATGTCCTGACGCAAAGCGACATCAAGCAGACCATCACCCTGTCCGTCGGCAACACCCTGGTGGTGGAGTTGGGGTCGAACTACACCACCCCATACCGGTGGACGCCCGACACCCAAATCGGCGACGCGTCGATCGTCAAACAGCTCAGCCACCAGTTCGTCCAGCCGACGTCTGACGCGCTGGGGGCACCCGGCACCGAAGAGTGGACGTTCTCCGCCCTGAGACCGGGGGCCACCACCGTCAGCACGTCCTACACCAGCTTCGTGGGCAAGGACGTCAAACCGGCCTGCACCTACACGCTGACCGTGACGGTGCAATAAGCCTGCGGGACCCCAGACGTCGGGCTACGGTTCGGACGTGGTCGGATTCCTTCGAAACCTGTCCCAGATCGGCCAGTTGCCCGCGGCGCTGCGTGAGGAACTCGAAGCCGAAGGGATCGTGTTCAGCACGGGCCGGGCAGGGGTGGTCCGCCACTTCAGCGGCCATGTGCCCGGGGTGTATTCGGCCTCGGGCGTCTCGCGGTACGCGGGTGGGTTCGCGTTTACCGCCGCCCGAATCGTCGCCACCTTTCCCGCCCGCGGCGACGCCAACCTGCGGTCCATCGACTGCCCGTGGGACACTGACAGCGGTCCGGGCCGGGTCACCATCACCGGCAAGGGGCTCGGCGTTGACATCGACCTTCATGGCGTCGACGCCGCTTTCAGCGGTTCGATGAAGCTCAACTACAAGAAGCGAATTCCCGACGAGGTGCTGGAAGCCCTACCCAGGACGGCGCTGCGGTTTCCGGTGAAACCGGTGTTCGTGTACCGCGCCGCGGGGGTGCGTCCGAAGTCCTAGCGATTACGACACCTCGGGCGCCGCAACCACGTCGGCCCGTAGGTGCGCGGCGTAGATTTCGGCGAGGAATCGCTCGATGGCCACCGCGGTGTGGGCGGCGCGGACCGAGCCGAAGATGTCGAAAGCGTGTTGGGTGAGCGGTAATTCGGCGTACACCACTGGCTGCGCGCTGACCTGTCGGAGTCGCTCCACGAATGTGCGGGCTTGCTCGACGTAGGCCAGCGAATCGTTGGTGCCGTGCAGGACGAAGAACGGGGGAGCGTCGGCACTCACGTGGTTGACCGGTGACGCGGCCTCGAACGTCTGCAGATGTATGGAGGGCTTTTGCTTGATGATCGACTTGATCAGCAGCGCCGGCATCATCGGATGAAGCGTCTTGTCGAACCGGGTGAAGTCGTAGATGCCGTAGAGCGGCACCGCCGCCTGCACCCTGGTGTCGGCGTCCTCGAATCCCGGTTGAAACTGCGGGTCATTCTGCGTCAGCGCGGCCAGCGCCGTCAGGTGCCCGCCGGCCGAACCGCCGGTGATGACGACGAAGTCGGGGTCGCCGCCGTACTCGGCGATGTGCTCCTTGACCCAGGCGAGGGCACGCTTGACGTCGACGATGTGGTCGGGCCACGTGTTGCGCGGGCTGTGCCGGTAGTTGGCCGCCACGCAGACCCAACCCAGCTCGGCGAGGTGGCTCATCAACGGATGAGCTTGTCCGCGTTTGTTTCCCGTCGTCCAGGCGCCGCCGGGGATCTGGAAGAGCACCGGCGCCTTGCCGGCCGGGTCGAGGTCGGGGCGTCGCCAGATGTCCAGGTGGTTGGCGCTGCCGAATTCGCCGTAGCTGATGTCGGAGTCGTGGGCGTAGTCGCGGTAGATCCGCAGCATGCGCACCAGCCCCGGGGTCTTGGCGGTGCCACCGCCGGACGGCCGTCGCCAGAGGCCGCCCGACTCGGTGAGTCGGTCGGCTCCCAGGCCGCTGTCCAGCGCCTCGGTCAGGGGCACGTTGGCCCCACGGCCCGCGCGGCTGAGGTTCAGCAGGCCCAGCGCCGAGAGGGCGGCGACGATCCAGGCGGCTATTCGCACGGGCTTGTTTAGGCGGCGGCCGGTCAACGCCAGACCACCGAGCTGGGTCAGCAGCGTTTGCAGCGGCAATTCGGTGACGACGAGCCCGAACATCCACGAAAACAGGGATGGGTATCCGCTGCGCGCCAACGGCCGATAGGCGTTGATGGTGGACGCGGCGGTCACGGCGGTGACTACTAACGACCCTGTTTGCCGGAGGACGTGGATGATTCGAGCTGTCCGCATTGCCTCACCTTACGAAATGTGTATTCGACCCTCTTGGTAGCGCCCGCGCTAGCGGATTCGGGATGGACACATTGGTTCCGGAGAGCCTTCCGGCTTGGGCGTCGCCGTGAACAACCGGCGTCACCTCTCCGCTGGGGATAAGTGACTCGCGAAACCGCTAGCGCCCGTGCTACCAACCCCGGCGTGAACCACTACACCTACCGCGTCGGATGGTCGCCGTACCACGGCCAGTACGTTGGCGCCTGTCTGGAATTGCCGTTCATGCGCTACGGAGCGCCGACCGCGCAAGAGGCCATCGAGGCGGTCGAGACGGCCGTCGACCGGCACATCGAAATCATGCGGAATACCGGCGAAACGCTGCCGACCCCGATGGCGGACCGCAACTACAGCGGCACGATCGTGATCAGGACGTCCCCGGAGTTGCACAGCCGCCTCGCCGTCGAAGCGGCCGAACAGCAGGTCTCGATGAACCAGTGGGTGGTTCAGAAACTCTGCGGACGGCGGCCAACCGATACCTTCGGGCTCTCCGGATGGGACTAGAAGGCTACGAGGCCTCTGCTCGGCTCTCCAGTTCCTTGACCGGGGCCGGGTCGTTTTCGGTCAGCCCGACCTTCGCCGCGCCGCCCGGCGAACCGAGCTCGGTGAAGAAGTCGGCGTTGATCTGCAGGTATTGGCTGTGCTCATCGGGCAGGTCGTCTTCGTAGAAGATGGACTCGACCGGGCATACCGGCTCGCAGGCACCGCAGTCGACGCACTCGTCGGGGTGGATGTAGAGCATCCGGGCGCCCTCGTAGATGCAGTCGACGGGGCATTCCTCGATGCACGCCTTGTCTTTGATGTCGACACAGGGTTCGGCGATCACGTAGGCCACGAGTGATGTCCTTCCTTCTGGCTAGCGGGGTCAGCCGGCTGCGAGCAGTCAAACACGGTCTGGCTGGCTAATTTAGCGCGACGGCGCCCGCGCGGGCTACCGGCCTCTTGGTTGAAGCGATCCGTAACCCGCAAAAGAGCGGGGCCCGGGCTGCGGGTTCCGAACCTGGTGGACTGCACGCCTCATGTGACCGATCGTTCAGGTTCGGGCGGGGCGTGAGTAGAGGTTTGGTGTTGTGGTGTCACAAGCTATAGTTGTGTCACATGATTTGATTGTGAGCTGCCGCCCATGCCGCTGAGCCCTCGGTTGCCCGACCTCGCCTCGTTCGAGGCGTTCCTAGCGATCGCCGAGACGGGCAGCCTCGGGCGCGCCGCGCGCGAACTCGGGCTCACCCAGCAGGCGGTATCCCGGCGTCTCGCCACCATGGAGGCCCAGATCGGCGTCACCCTGGCCGTTCGGACGACGCGCGGTTCGCAACTGACGCCCGCGGGCGTGATCGTCGCGGAGTGGGCGACCCGCCTGCTCGAGGTCGCCGGCGAGATCGATGCGGGTCTGGGTTCGCTGCGAAAGGAAGGCCGCGAACGCATCAGGGTGTCGGCCAGCCAGACGATCTCCGAACAACTCATGCCGCGCTGGCTGCTGTCCCTGCAGGCCGAGGCGACGCGGCACGGCGATACCGCTCCCCAGGTGATCCTGACCGCCACCAACAGCGACCACGCCATCGCCTCTGTCCGCGATGGCAGCGCCGACCTAGGCTTCGTCGAAAACCCTGGTACGCCAAAGGGGTTGAGCAGTTGTGTGGTGGGGGGCGACGAGCTGGTGATCGTGGTGCCGCCGGACCACAAGTGGGCGCGACGCGGACGGGTGGTGACCGCGCGCGAACTCGCGCAGACGCCGCTGGTTGCCCGCGAAATGCATTCGGGCATCCGTGATTCGCTCACGGCCGCGTTGCGCAAGGTGCTCGGCGAGGATATGGAACAGGCCGCGCCCGTGCTGGAGTTGACCTCCGCGGCGGCGATGCGCGCCGCCGTGCTCGCCGGTGCGGGGCCGGCGACCATGAGCAGGCTGGCCGTCGCCGACGACCTAACGGACGGCCGCCTGCACGCGGTGGACATTCCGAAGTTGGACCTCCGCCGCAAGTTTCGGGCCATCTGGATCGGCGGACGCACGCCACCGCCGGGAGCGATCCGCGACTTGCTCAGCCACATCACCAGCCGCACGGCGGCGTGGAAAGGTTAGGCCGCGGCGTCCTCGGCGAACGCCTCGTCGTAGCGGTCGAGCACGGTCTCGGCCACCAGCCGGTGAGCGCCCAGCGGTTCGGCCATGGGAATGCGGTTGTCGCGGGCGAAGTTTGACACCCCGTCGGTGATCAGGCCGGGCGCCAGGAACCAGGGTGCGATGACGAGCCGGCGCGCGCCGCGGCGGCGCAGCTGGTCGGCGGCGCGGGCCACCGATGCTTCGGGTCTGGTGGCGAATGCCGTTGTAGCACCAGCCCATTGGGTGCCTGCGGCGAGCCTGGCCGCGATTTTGGAGGTGCGCGCATTGGCGGCGAGGTTCGACGAACCGATCGCCACGACCAGCACCCCGAGATCGTCGTCGAGCGGGGAGACCCCGACCTCGACGAGTCGTTCGCGCAGCACCGCGACCAGTCGCTCGTCTTCACCGAGCACATCGGCCTGCCGGATGCCGTGGGCGCCTGCGTCGGCGATCTGTTTGGGGATGTCCAGGCGCGCGTGGTAGGCGCTGGCCAGCAGCAAGGGGGTGACCACCGCGCGGCGGTTGTCCGGCAAGCCGGCCAGCACGTCGGCAAAGCTCGGAGTGTTGAGCTCGAGGAAGGCCGGCCGCACGTCGAGGTCGGGCCGCATTGTTGCCAGGCGGTCGGCGATGGCCTCGGCATTGGTGCCCGACCGGGGGTCGCGACTGCCGTGTGCGGTGAGTACGAGTGTGTTCATCGCTGCCTCAGCGCAATTCGTCTTCGTCGGCGCGCAGCGCCCAGGACGCGAAGGTTTCGCCGTCGTGGCGTCCGTCGAGGTATTTGCGGGTCACCCGGTCGATGTAGTCGCCCAATTCGGCGCTGGTGACCTTGTGCTGGCGCAGCTTTCGGCCGAAGCCGCTCTGCTCGCCCAGGCCGCCGCCGAGGTGCACCTGGAAACCCTCGACCGAGTTACCCTCGCCGTCGTCGATCCATTGACCCTTGAACCCGATGTCGGCCACCTGAATTCGGGCGCACGAGTTCGGGCATCCGTTGAGATGCACGCTGATTGGCAGGTTGAGCTTGGAATCGACGTCGGCCAGGCGCTGTTCCAGTTCGGGCACCAAAGTCTGTGCCCGAACCCGGGTCTCGGCGAACGACAGCTTGCAGTACTCGATTCCGGTGCACGCCATGGTGTTCTTGCGCCACGACGACGGCCGCGACGGCAGGCCCAGCGCTTCCAGCCCCGCGACCAGTTCGTCGACCTTGTCGTCGGCGACGTCGAGAATGACCAGCTTCTGAAACGGCGTCCACCGCGCCCGGTCGGAGCCGGCCTTCCCCATGAGGTCGGCCACGGCCGACAGGGTGGTGCCCGATACGCGCCCGACGATCGGCGCGACGCCGACAGCGTTGAGGCCGTTCTTGATCCGCTGCACCCCGACGTGGTCGACGGTGTGCTCGACCGGCGCGGGCGCCGGTCCATCGATCAGCCGGCGGTTCAGGTACTCCTGTTCGAGAATTTCACGGAATTTTTCTACGCCCCAGTCCTTGACCAGGAACTTCAGCCGGGCCTTGGCGCGCAGCCGGCGGTAGCCGTAGTCGCGGAACAGCTGGGTGACGCCCTCCCAGACGTCGGCCACCTCGTCCAGCGGAACCCACACGCCAAGCCGCTGGGCAAGCATCGGGTTGGTGGACAGGCCGCCGCCCACCCACAGGTCCAGACCGGGGCCGCGTTCGGGGTGGTTGACGCCGACGAACGCGATGTCATGCGTTTCGTGGGAGACGTCCTGCAGGCCGGAGACCGCCGTCTTGTACTTGCGGGGCAGGTTGGCGTACTCGGGATTGTTCAGCGAGCGCCGCACGATCTCGTCGATCGCGGGTGACGGGTCAAGGATTTCGTCGAGCGAGTCACCGGCCAGCGGCGAACCGTGGATGCCGCGCGGGCAGTCACCGCACGCCTCGGTGGTCTGCAGGCCCACAGAATCGAGCCGACGCCAGATCTCGGGCACGTCCTCGATTCGGACCCAATGCAGCTGCAGGTTTTCCCGGTCGCTGATGTCGGCGGTGTCGCGGGCGAACTCGGTCGAAATCTGACCCAGCGTGCGCATGGTGTGTGCGGTCATCGCCTTGCCGTCGGAGCGGACCCGCATCATGAAATACTTGGCTTCGATCTTGTCGGTGTTCTCGTCGCCGGTCCAGCTGCCGTCGTAGCCCTGCTCACGCTGGGTGTAGAGGCCCATCCAACGGAACCGCCCGCGCAGGTCGTCCTTGGCGATGCTGTCGAAGCCCTGCTTCGAGTAGACGTTGATGATGCGGTCGCGCACGTTGAGCGGCGCGTCGTCGCTTTTGAACTGTTCGGCGTGGTTGAGCGGTTCGCGATCGCCCAGCGCCCACTGACCGTCGTTGCGAGTCTTGACGGGACGTGCGGTGGTCATGTGGCGTTCTCGTTCCTTTGGCGGATTTGGCCTCAGATGGGGCCGATCTGCGGCCCTCGGGCCGCGGCGCCGCGATGATGTGGGGTCTGTAGGCACCCGCAAGTTCGTCGTTGGACCCACGGGTCGCGATTTCCATGGTGCACTACTTACAACGGCGCCAGTAGAGGTCATATGTTGTGAAGGCACAACTGTGCGTTGTGTGCGCTGCTTCACTTACCGTGACCGCGATCACCCTGGAGTCCAGTGGAATTACGTGTCGCCCGAAGCGAACGCGACGTCGGGATTGAGAATGCCCGCCGGGTCGAAGCTCGCCTTGATGCGGCGCATCAGGTCGACTTTGACCGGGTCCTCGAGCTCCACAAAGTACGCGGCCTTGGCGCGGCCCAGGCCGTGCTCGCCGGAGATCGCGCCGCCCAATTCCATTGCCAACGCGAAGATGTCGGTCAGCAGCTTCTTTCGGATGGCAGGGTCCGGGCAGAAGATGGCCAGGTGCACGTTGCCGTCACCGGCGTGTCCGCAGCCCGCCGCCGCACCTCCGGCCGCGGCCGCCAGACCGCGCGCGCCGGAGAGGAACTTGGGCATTGCGCCGCGCGGCACGACGGCGTCGATGAGGTCGTCGGCGTTGAGCGCCTTGAGCGTCCAGAATGCCTTCTCGCGTGCCTCGATGAGCTTGCGCGCCGAGCCGCCCTCGAGCACGTAGGCGTCCACGGCACCCAGCTCGGCGAGCAGTTCGCCGGTCTTCTCGACGTCCTCGTCCAGCCGGTCAGGGGTCCGATTCTCAAGCGCCACAACCAGATAGGCCTGACAAGTGTCGCGGATGTTATCGGGTACGCCCAGCTCGAGATTCTGGGTATGGACCAGCGCGGCCATCGTCACATTGTCGACGTACTCCAGAATGTAGGGCGCCAGGCCGCTGGCGAGGATGTTGGGCACCGCCTGCATGACCTGGTCGAAGTCGGAGAACGGGGCGAGCACGGTGGCGCTGTGGTCGAGCCGCGGATGCAGCTTGACAATTACCTCGGTGGCCAGGGCCAAGGTGCCTTCCGAGCCGACGATGAGCTGGGTCAGGTCGTAACCGGTGGAGACCTTCGCGATCTTGCCGCCGGTGCGGATCAGCTCGCCGGTGGGCAGCGCCGCCTGCAGCCCGAGCACGTTGTGGCGGGCGATGCCGTATTTGACCGCGCGCATGCCGCCGGCGTTGGTGCCGACGTTGCCGCCGACGCTGGAGGACAGCTCGCCCGGATGCACCATGTACCGCAGTCCGGAGCCGGCGGTTGCGTCGTCGAGTTCGGTGAGCGTCACCCCGGGTTCGACGACAGCGACCTGGTTGGTGACGTCGACCTCAAGCACGGCGTTCATGCGCTCGAAGGAGATCAGCAGCCCGTCCGCGCGGGGGATCGCGGCGCCCGACAAGCCGGTGCCCGAGCCGCGGGCCGTCACCGGCACGTGGGTTTCCGTCGCTACTTTAAGTAGCTGAGCGACTTCGTCGGCGGTCGCGGGTTTGGCCAGGTATGCCGGTCTTTGCGGCGGTTTGGTGAGCACCTCGTCGTGCGAATAGTCCTCGGAAATTGCCTCACCCGTAAGCAAGTTGTGCTCGCCGACGATCTCCGCGAACTGCGCCGTCATGTCGGTCATCGAAGGCCTCACCTTCTTACGTGCCGGACAGTTACTCACTGTATCGGCGGCGTGGCTCGCGATCGCGGTCTGACTGCGAGCGCCGACGCGGCTAGGGTGGGGGGCTGGCGCGGTTTTGTGCAGGCTGGTCCTGCTGGCCAGTTGGCCGGCGAACGATAGCTGCCAGCAGCGGTGTCTCGGTGTAGCGACACGCGTGAGGCTGCGCACGTTAGGTCAAAGCCCAATTCGGGAACTCGCGGGCTGGACTGTCTTGAGAAAGGATTGCGCAGTGACCTCCTCGTCCCGCGGTTCGCGGCTCGGTACCCGGTTCGGGCCGTACGAGCTGCGCTCACTGATCGGTGCCGGGGCAACGGGCGAGGTCTACCGCGCGTACGACACGGTTAAGGATCGGATGGTCGCGCTCAAGCTATTACGTGGCGAGACGGCGGCGGACCCTGGCTTCCAGCAACGGCTTTGGCGCGAGTGCCGGAAGGTGACGCGACTGCAGGAGCCGCATGTCCTGCCGCTGCATGACTTCGGCGAGATCGACGGCGTGCCCTTCATCGACATGCAGCTGATCGACGACGGCGGCAGCCTCAAGGATTTGCTGCGCGAACAGGGTGGGCTGGAACCGTCGCGCGCGGCATCAATCACCGCGCAGGTGGCGCGCGCGCTGGACGCCGCGCATGCCGGTGGGCTGGTGCACCTCGACGTCAAGCCCGAGAACATCCTGCTCACCCACGACCACTTCACCTACCTTGCCGACTTCGGCATCGCCCAGGCCGCGGGCGACGAAAACATCTCGCGGACCTACATGGCGCCCGAGCGATTCACCACCGGACGCGTTGGACCGCAGACCGACGTCTACTCGTTGGCGTGCGTGCTCTACGAATGCCTCACCGGCCAACCGCCGTTCGAGAGCGAGGACGCGGGGGAGCTGAAACGCGCGCACATCTTGGCGCCGGCGCCCCGGCCCAGCATCATGCGCCGCGGCGTCGGCCGGGAGTACGACGACATCATCACCCAAGGCATGGCCAAACAGGGCGCGGCGCGATTCGCGTCGGCGGGGGAGCTTGCCCGGGCCGCCAGCGAGGCGGTGTTCGCGGCGTACGAACCGGTGGGTGCCGCGGCGAGCGGACCCTTGAAGACGCGCCCGTTACCCACCGTCTCGTTCGCAGAACTCGACGAGCCCGCTGACAGCCTCCCCCAGCTGCCCGCCGCGTCAAGGCCCCCGTGGCGTTGGCCGGCGATCGGTCGCATGCCGGTCGTGGTTGCTGCGGTGGCGGCGGTCGTGCTGATCGCCGGGCTGGTGTTGTCGGTGAATCTTGTTGGTGCAACTCATCACAACGGTCCGGCCTCCCCGCCGTTGTCGACTGCACAGGCGGCACCTCCGGCCCCGACGACCTCGCCGGCGCCGCTGACGCCGACGCTGTCGCGCCCGGTGAAGGGCGCCGACGGGTTGGGGTTCGTGGGCGAGACGGCGCGGTGCGATCCGGGCAACCCGCCGGCCGCCGTGGTGCGAACCGCCAAGTCACTGGCGGTGGTGTGTAAAAACCTCAGCGGCACTTACTACTATCGCGGCGAGCGCATTCGCGACGGTGCCCACATCGAGCTCTCCAATGCCGAACGGGCCGAGGACGGGTTCGATGTCACCAATCCGGTCGACGGCGTCGTCTACGAGGTTCGCCCGAACCGGCTGCGGATCATCAGTTACGGCCACGTGGATTCGTCGGAGCCCGTGCTGCAATTCGCTACGGCGACGTAATCACCACGGGCGCAAGCTGTCTCGGCGGTTTATGGCCGGAAGCATTGGTAACCAATGCCTTTGCTTGGTGCCCGGTATGGATAAAGCGTGGCTGACGAGTCCGATTCCCGCGCCGAGGATGGGCCAGATCGGCCAGAAGTAGGTCGCGTTGGTCGTCATGGCGACCGCTGCCCAGATGGTGAGCACGATGACGCACATGGCGAGGTACGCGTAGACGTGGGCGCGCACCCCGCGCCGAGCCGCGGCGACGCGAGCCGCACGCCGGCGGGGATCGTGACGCCGGATGCGATCGACCGGCAGGCCCGCGGTGAGCCCGCTTAGTTCTTCGGCCGTGTGCGTCTGGAACACCGTTTGCAGTCGTTGGTCGTACTCGTCCACCTGCAGGTAGCCCTGGGCGAGCGCCTGACCGAGTAGATCGGCGGTTTTCTCCCGGTCGCGGGTGCCGGCGAGCGTGGATGTGGTTTCAGGCAGATTCGACATTTTGCCTCCTGGGTCGCCGATGTGAATAGCATTAACATAGATCATAATGTTAATGTCGTCAACATGTCAGCCAATCGGTCGACCGCCAGCCGGCGTCAGACCTATCACCACGGCGACCTCAAACGCGCGCTGACCAGCGCCGCGCTAGCGCTGGTCGCCGAGAAGGGGCCGAAAGGGTTCACTCTCACGGAGGCGGCGCGGCGCGCCGGCGTCAGCGCCGCGGCTCCGTACCGGCATTTCGCCGACAAAGCCGAGCTGCTGGCTGCCGTCGCCGAACAGGGATTCCAGGAACTGCACGTTGCTTTGGGTGCCGCTGCCGAGCGCGTGTCGGATCCGAGGGAGAGGGTCGTCGAGCTCGGCCGGGCCTATGTGCAATGGGCCATTGCACATCCCGACCACTATCAGGTGATGTTCGGCGCGGAGTCGCTGAAGGCCGAGCAGCCGGGCATGGCGGTCGCCGGTGAGCAGGCGTTCGGCGACCTGCTCGATGCGATCGTCACGTGCCAGGAGGCGGGGATCGTCGAGGGTCAGAACCCGCGAGAGGTGGCCGCGCCGCTCTGGTCGCTGGTGCACGGTATCGCGTCGCTTGCCATTGGGGGTCAGCTGGCCGCTGTCGGGATTGTTCAAGCGCCCGACGAACTGATCGCGGGCGTTGTGGCTCAGGTGCTTTGAGCGATTACCATGGGCGTTCTGTTTTGTGGCTTGTTGCGGGCGTGAAGGTGACCGGGAGCTTGCCCAGCCCGGTCATGCTCGGGTTGCCCAGGTATTGGTGGACGTTCTCGACGTCGACTTGGTAATCGGGGAGGCGGTCGAGGATGGCCTTGACCATCACGGCGGACATGAGCCGGGCCAGGTGCGATCCGATGCAGCGATGGGGCCCCAGCCCGAAGGCGACGTGGCGGTTGGGTGCTCGGTCGAGGATGACCTCGTCGGGGCGGTCGAATTCGTTTTCGTCGTGGTTGGCCGAGAGCCAGCTGATGACGACTTTGTCGTTCTTGCGGAGGCGTTGGCCGGCGAGGACGACGTCGTGAGTGACTGTGCGGCTGAGGGTTTGGTTGACCGAGAAGTAGCGCAGGAATTCGTCGGTGGCGGTGCGGTAGAGCTCGGGGTGCTCGATGAGTTGCTGCCTGATGTCGGGGTGGGTGCCCAGGTGCAGCAGGGTTAGTGCGGTTTGCGAGGTGGTGGTGTCGACGCCGCCGCCGATGAGGTTCCACAGAATGTTGAGCAGTTGCTCGTCGGTGAGGCGCTGGCCGTCGAACTCGAACTGAATCAGGAAACTGGTCAAGTCTTCTCGGGCGCCGGCTCGTCGGTTGGCCGCGAACTCGAGGACCTCTTCCATCATGGCGGGCACTTTGGCGATCGCGTTCGCGTACTCGTCGCTGTCCTGCGAGACGGCCATGACGGAGTGGAAGAGGTTGGCGTATAGGTGCCAATTGTCGTAGGGCAGGCCCATCAGTTTCATGGTGAGGATGGCCGGGACCGGGCTGGCGTAGTCGAGCACCAGGTCCATGTGGCCTTTTGTTATCTGTTGGTCGAGGAACCAGTGGGCGGATTGCTCCATGAACGGCTTAAGCTTCTCGACTGCGCCGGGGGAGAAGAACGGTGCCAGCGCGTGGCGTAGCGCCTGGTGGTAGGGGCCGTCGACCTCGCCGATGCCGAGGGCCGGCTGGCCGTCGGGGCGCGGGACGCCCATCTCGCCTTGATAATCGACGCCATCGTCGGCGTTCGGCTCGTATTTGTGGGCGAAAGTGTCTCCGTTGCGGGCGGTTTGGCTTACGGCGTCGTAGCTGCTGAGGAACCAGAACCCGCCGTAGTTCTCGTTCCACGCCACGGGACATCGCTGCCGCAGGTCGGCGTTGACGGCCAGCTCGTTGAGGTTGAAAGCGCCGGAATGGTGGTCGAAGTCAACGATTGCGTCTGCACTGACGTTCGGACGTGTGGCCATCCAAAAGCCCTCCAACGGAAGGTGATCTGCTCATTCGGCGGTGCGCTTATTATCTTTGCATTATTACCCGTTTAGGCTGCGCGGAGGAAGCGGATTTGAGGTCGGTTGAACGACCGCTTGGGGTCGATTTGCTGCGGAAAGGTTGTCATGACGAGCCATCGGACGGTTTTCAATCACGTTGGGTTATGCGTCACGGACCGCGAGCGGTCGCGCCGCTTCTACGAGGGCCTGCTGGGGTTTCAGTTCTGGTGGGAACTCGACCCGCCCGACGGCCCGACCTCCCAGCTCGTCCGGTTGGCCGAGCCGCTCGGTGTGCATGCGACCTACTTGGTGCGGGACGGCTTGGTGCTCGAGCTGATGGACTACTCGAAGCGTCAGGTTCACGCCGGCGGGGAGCGGGTGATGGATCAGATCGGTCTGACGCACATCTCGTTCTCGGTATCGGATCTTCCCGGCGTGTTGGGGAAGGTTGCGGAGTTCGGCGGAGCGGTGGTTGACGAGACCGTGGGTGAGGCAATGGCGATGATCCGGGATCCGGATGGGCAGCTTTTGGAGTTGCTTTCGGATGGGTGGTTGTCGGCGTTGCCGGCACGACCGTAGGCAGAAGGCTATCTCGAGATGCGGTAAGTGGTTTGCCGAACTGTTGACGACTGAGTTCATCAATTTCCGCCGGCTGTAACTCGGGCACCACGTTATGAGCCGCAATGGCGGCGATGTCCCTGCCGCTTCGAGCGCATTGGGTTGGACCGCGCGGACACCAAGGATTATGCCGACGCAAATTCCGTCGCGATGACGACGCCCGCGTGCGTATACGGGTTACCTGCTTAGTAGTTGTTATACAGAGGTGGTGGGTCGTAATCGAGTTCAGTAGGCCGCCATGTCGGTCGCCAGTACTCATCACGTGCCATGCGCTGAGCGGCACGCTCGTCATCGGCGTGTTGTCGTTCCAAAGCTTTTTTCTCGGCGTCGCGGATAGCTTCGTCGAGTCGTTGCCGTGCGAGCCCAGGAGCCAGCATCGGTACTTGGTGAGTGCGGGCGGCACGGTGGGGTGCGTCATTAGCATCCGGTGTGGCGGTCGCTACCCAGGCGACCGACTTGGTGATGTTTCTAGCGATGCTTGCTCCGTGGTCTTCGGCGCATGCGCGCAGGTCGTCCAGTTCGGGTCCACGACCGAGAATGCCAACTCGAATACCGCGCAGATAGCGTGCTTGCGGCGGCAGTGGCAATTCGCTGCATTGATTGATTGCGGCGTCGATCTCGCTAGCGACGTCTGGCAGCCCTAATTCGTCGGCGAGGAACCACATTTGGCGTCGACGACCTGGCGTAAGGGTGGTCCAGTCTCTGTCGGCATCCTCGCCGAATCGCGACTGCCACGCTTCGTAGTGCAACGAACGTAGTTGGGTGCCGTTGAGGCGTGTGCGCCGGGCTTGGCTCGACAGCGCGCTGTCCTCCTCGAGGAGGAGTCGTCCGTCGTCGATGCACTCGTCGACCAAGGTTCGGTAGCGGTCGATTTCGGCTGGCTCGCCGCCACGCGGGGTGGACGATTGCGGAAAGGAATCCAGGAGTGAGGCAACAGAGGCTCTGGTTAGGGGCAGGGGTCGGCAGCTGATCGCGCACGGCTGCGGCGCTGGGAGCGTCGTCGGAGCCGGGATGGCCCCCAAAGTGAGATGCAGTGGTTCTGGCGCGGTTCGCAGCATCCAGAGCAGAACCTTGCGGACGGCGCGCGCGTCACCCAGCGCCGCGTGTTTGGCTTCGGGCCACTCGCCCGTGGCGCTCTTGTACAGCGACATCAGGCTGTAAGCGCGACTATCGAGTTGACGTCGCGCGGCCTGAAGCATGCAAACACCGGTTAACCGGGGCAGCTTGAGGCCATTGCGTTGCGCGGACGATGCAAGGAACCCCGCTTCAAAGTCGAGATTATGTGCGACCACCACCGTGCCGGTCATGAATGCGAATGCCTCGGGAAGGACATGATCGATCATCGGAGCACCGACAAGATCAGTGTCATCGATCTGGTGAAGCATCATCGCATCCGGCGAGGATCCGGGATTATTTACCAGAGTGGCGAATTCGTCGAGAATCTGTCCGTCACCGCGAAACTTCACTAGTCCGATCTCCACGATGCGGTCCGCCAATGGATACAAACCAGTCGTTTCCAGATCGACCGCGGTGAACACCTGGCCCGCGGCGAGGTGGTCGCTGATAGCACGGGTCAACAGCGAGCGCTGGATGAAGCTAGGCGTTGCGGCCGGACGCTCCGGAGCAGGGTGCTGTGTAACGGGCCAAACTGGCGATGCGACCGCTGGCGGTTTTTCCGCACCGGGTGCGGCCTGCGTCGGCGGCTGACCTTGCGCCGGCGCCACCACACGGTGCGTGCCGCCATCTAATTGCGCCGGTGCGGCCGAGATTATCTGCGCGAGCGGTTCCGCGGCGTCGGCGCGCGATATCTGGATCATCCAAAAGAGACCGCTTGCGGAAGTAATGAGAAGTCGTCCGTACAGCATGATCGGAAGCATTCGGTTATTTTTATAACGGCGGTCAGGGCCGCCCTTAACGTTGACGATCTGC
This sequence comes from Mycobacterium sp. 852002-51971_SCH5477799-a, assembly GCF_001667145.1. GTDB lineage: Bacteria > Actinomycetota > Actinomycetes > Mycobacteriales > Mycobacteriaceae > Mycobacterium. The sequence continues at coordinate 52,837 of NZ_LZIF01000063.1, read as the reverse complement.
CACGTGCGGTCGACTTGAAGGGCGTCTCGGGGTGGGGACGAACTCTCGATAAAACGTTGCTTTTTTTGAAAGGTGCGCAATGCTTGGTAATCGATGTCGCTGTAGCGTTTGCCCTCTCGAATCAAGAGCCGGTCAGGCAGCAGGTAGAGCGCTGAGTTACCGGCGGTGATCGAGGGCACAGCGATATTCGTCGCCAGATGCTTGTTCTTGACCGATGTGCTTGCTGTCGCGGCGATGGTGTTGACGAGCGCGCTGGCCCCGGAGTTCACCTTGAATGCGGAGGTTCCTACCACGTCACCCGACTGAACGATTCGCCGGACTTGCTGTGATTCGATTAGCCAGCGCCACTGAGTTGTCACGGAGTCAAACCACGAGTGCGCATCGTCGTGCACGTCGTAGAAGAGAACCACCGTGCGTCTTGCCTGGTCGTTGAGGTAGAGCCAGATGCAGCCCACGCCGCCGAGAACCCAGACGAGCAAGCCGAATGGCATCGTCAGGAGGCCGAGCAGCAGAAGCGCAATTGCCGTCGGCCACCACCACACGAAACGCGTGGCCGCCGCGTTTAGCTGATCAACCAAATCATCTCGACCGGTAGGCTCCAAACTCGTGGCGGTTGCACCGGTGACGTCTTGCATGACGACGTCGCTAGGGCGGAAAGCAGGTAGTGGGGCCCGAAGCTGTTGGTGTGCCGACGATGACGACGCGTGATGTCCATTCAGCGAGGCCCGGTAATATATTCCGTTGCGGCCCATGTGGATATAGTTGCCGCGCGGCCCTGTGCCGATTCGAAAGCCAGGCACGCCAGCGCTAACGCCCATTCCCGACTTGCTCAGATTGAATCTAAATGGCCCGGCTTTGATGCTTTTCCGGATGTAGAAACTCACGACGCAGTCTCACTTCGACAGACGCAAACGCCTAAGTACGGCTCTCAGGATTCTGTGTTCGGGAACCATCGATCCATACAACCCGTTTGGCATCAATCACGGAGGCTTGCCTGTTAACAGTCTTAAAACTCGATTCACCCACGACGGAGCCGCACGGACACCACTGAGCCACGCCGTGGTGGCCCGAGCAGGTGCCGCTGTGGGTTTGGCTGTGCGAATAACTGCCGTCACGGCACCGGGCCATCGCGCCCACCGAGTTCGCGTCAGGTTTTTCAACACAGCCGGGGCTTTCCCGATCCTGGCCTGCCTGACATTGCGGGAAGGGCAGCGGCGACGTCGCAATCCCGCCTGAAACCGTAATGACCGGTTTCCCGGCGGCAGGCGACGCCGAGCAGATCGCTGCCGTCGTTATGACTGCCGCGCAGACAACCACACGGACCAGCATGGTCCCAACCTCCAAGTTTGGTGACGTTTTAGTCGGTGACGTTGCCCGATTCGTCGATGGGAGCCTAGATGCTCTTGCCCTTACTCACATGAGGAATTGTGAAAATTCCTGCCCTCCGTGGTGAAGCCGCATACGCAACCTATGGGCAACGTCGCGGTCAGGCGACAACTGATCAGTTGTATGCCGTGCTTCCCGGTTCGGGATGCGTCGTGCTGATGAGCTTGGCGGCGCAGTGGTCTCGATCAAATCCGTGGGACCTGCACCATGCCAGTGGACCGCTGGAATCGGCGAAAGTGATGCCGGCGACCGTGACCCAAAAGTCCGCCGCAGAAAATGTTGACCAATCACCCGACCAAAGCAATTTCACGGTGGGATAGCGCTGTCTGAGCTGTAGGTGTTCCTGGAGCGTTCTCGCGTTGTCCCACACAACGCCGTTGTCGACGACGCCAGGACGCTTAGAGCTAAGTTGTGGCACCCAGTGTTCGGCGAGTTGCGCGCTCACGAAGGGCCGGTCGTCATTGGCGATCTCGTGTAGCTGTTGCGCAGGATCCTGTGGTGCAGGTGTCACCGTATTGGGTGATCGAGCCTGAGAAGCGGAGGTTGGGGGCTCGGTCTCATAGGTCGGCACGGGATTGGTGTAAGTGACAGTGGACGCCGTCGAGGACTCCGAGTTGCTTGAATCTCGTTGAGTGCGTACAGCAATGACCAGTCCAACGCCGCCCACTAACAGTGCCACAGCGACCCCTACAACGGTCAGCAAGATCCACTTTCTCGAGATGCCTTGCTCCGCACCACTTGCACCCGCCGGGCTCGTTGCAGGGTAAGGATATTGGGCGTTGAACGGGGGGTAACTCGGAGGCGCACTGGCGTAGTGGGGCGCCAGCAGTGCGTCTGTGCCGGCCGAGGCGGTCAGGCCTGGGTCGATTGCGCGCTTCGCCGCACGTCCTAGCGCTCCGGCACTGCCGTGACGATCATCCGGGTGCTTTGCCATGCCGCGGGCAATCACGTCGTCGAAAGACGCAGGAACGTGCAGATTGACGGCGCTTGGTCGCGGAGGTGGGGACGACAAGTGGGCCCGGATGGCATGCTCCGCGCTGTGAACCGGGAACGGTTTGGCGCCAGTGAGCGCCTCATAAAGTACGCATGCCAACGAGTAGACGTCGACCGCTGAAGTTGCTTCCTCGTCACCGAATCGTTCGGGAGCCATGTAGTCGAAGGTGCCGACCGTGTATCCCGCCATGGTCAGGTGCGTGTCACCTCTCGCTTCGGCGATGCCAAAGTCGACCAGATATGCGAAATCCTCTGGCGTAACAATGATGTTCTGCGGTTTCACGTCACGATGAATCAGGCCTACAGCGTGGGCAGCGTCTAAAGCCGATGCGATCTGCCGGATGATATCGGCAGCGCGCTGCGGTTCAAGGGCACCCTTCTTCAGAATTTCATGCAGCGTCTGGCCCCGAACTAGTCGCATATCGATGTAGAGGACGCCGTTGATCTCGCCCCAGTCATGGATAGGGATGACATGCGGCTCCTGCAGGACTGCGGCGGCGCGGGACTCACGCAGAAATCGAGCACGGAATGTCTCATCATGGGCGTATCTATCGGTGAGTATCTTCAAGGCAACCGTTCTGCCCTTGTTGGTGTCGTAAGCCTCGTACACCTCACCCATGCCGCCCTCGCCAAGCAGCCGCCTGATTTCATATCTGCCGAACTTGCTGCCGACGAGCGACACGACACCCTCCTGCGTTTCATCGCCGCGGCCAGTATCTGACGGACGGGTAGGGCTGCGCAGGGGTTTTACCTAGAAAGGTTGTATTAATTTGATGCTGGCGAGCGTCTCGAACTCGAAGTGGGCAGGTCATCGCAGCAAATCTGGACGTCGCATGCATACCAACTGTGCGCCGATCTACGCCCCAGTCGGCACGCTCAGCGGGAAAGACACACCACCGTTTGGCGACGCCGCTCGTTGACCATGCCTGCAAATATTGACTTTGACGCTCACAGCGGCATCCAATTGCTCGTTGGCAGTTGCTGGGGCAACCACCAGCTTCGGGATGAACGCATCGCGCGAAGCTCAATGCTGACCGCTACCAGCGTCTGAGCTCTAACCGATTAGCATGTCCTTCCACGTCTTCGGCACCTTCGGCCGCACCAAATCCGATTGCCGATACATCTGCCCATCGGGCGCGACATACCGCCCAGTGCGCGGATCGTAATGCAGCACCGCAACGGAAGGCGAGACACCAGAACCGTTGAAGCTGAATGCGCTTGGCGCCGCTGGTGCGGCAGCCGCATCCGGCGCTGTTGGCGGCCGATTGAGCGAACCCGGCGCTGGCGGCCCTGGTGGTGTTCCAGCGGGCGCCGCCCCCGGCGGCAACGGCGTCCCCTCAACCGGACCAAAGATCCTGTCCTCGATTCCGGCCCGGTCATCCGGCGGCAGGCCCTGCGACAGCAGATTCGGATCGAGTGGATACGGCCCCAGCGCGTGCTGCCTCTCCGCCAGAGGCACGTACTCCTTGTCGCTGTTGCAGATTTCGACTGTGGGAGCACGCTTTCCGGGCTTGCCCATACAGGGATAGTTCCGCGCGCCGCGCACGCTGATCGGCGAATCCTGCGGAAGCTTGCAGTAGAGATTGTCGGGGGTGTCGGCCTCGCTCGTGTCGGCGGGAGAGCGCCACTGCGACGGCGGCAGGAACCCCACTGTGCACGCCGGCGGGTCGGCGATGGTCAGCGTGAAGCCGCCGACCGCCAGGCCGGTCGGGTTGTTGGTGACGCCGTAAGACCCGTAGGCCGCGACCGACGGGGGAAGCAGCACCAGCAGCTGTTCCAGCGCCGGGTGGTAGGTCACCCCGATCTGGCCGATGGTGGACAGGTTCGCCAAGAACACCGGCAACGTCGGCTTCAGCTGATCCAGCAATCGCGAAACCTCTTGCTCGAAGCCAGGTCCGGTGTGCAGCAACTTCCGAAACTGCGCATCGTCGGTCACCATCTGATCGGTGAAGCCGGCCAGGTTGTGCGCCCACCGCCGCGTCTTGTCGGCGGTCTGGGCCTGCGCGTCCAGGAACGGCGCGCCGTCATCGACCAGCGCACGGGTGTGGTCGACAACACCGGACGCGTCGCGCGACAGCTTGCTCGACGAGTCGAGCAGCCACTCCAGGTCATAACCCGCGCCGTTGAACGCGGAGAACGACTCGTCGAGCAGCTGCCCGAGTTTGTCTTTGGGGATGCTCTTGACCAATGCGCTGAGCTTGTCCAGCATCGGCCCCACCGGCCGCGGAATGCTGGTGTCTCGCGCGGGGATCACCGACCCGTGGTGCAAGTAAGGGCCTGACTCCGAGCGCGGCACCAGATCCACGTATTGCTCGCCGACGGCGGACATGCTGCGCACCGCGGCGTGCACGTCGGCCGGGACCTTGGGCGAGGGGTCAAGCTGCAGTGTGGCTTTCGCGCCGGCCGCGGTGGGGCCGACTGCGGTGACCTTGCCGATCTGCACGCCGCGATAGGTGACGTTGCTGAAGCGGTACAGCCCGCCGGTATCGGGCAACTCCAGCGTGACGGTGAGCTTGCCGATCCCGAGCAGCGTCGGCACCTGCATGTACTGGAAGAACATGAATGCCATCGCGACCACCGATGCGAGCACAAAGATGGTCAGCTGAATCCGTACGAAGCGCGTCAGCAGCATCAGCCACCGCCCCGCGCCGGTTGGTCCACTGGCGCAATGGGACTCATATCGGGCGCTACAACGGGGGGCGCAGCAGGGGGCGCGCCCGCGGCGGGTGGCGCGCCAGGCGGCGCCGCCACAGGGGGAGTAACGCCGAACCCGAGCGGGTCATAGGTGTAGTTCGAGAACCAGGGATCGCCCGGGGCGGGCACCAGCGGCGCGTTCGGATCGCCCCACCGGGTGCCGGCGAGCAGCGTTCTCTTCAGCCGGGGAATGGTCATGTCGATGACGGCGAAAACGTTGAAGTAGTCGCCCCGCACCGCACGGTCGATGAAGTTCTGCGTGAACGGGAACGTCGGCACGTATCCGAGCACGGTGCTGAGGTCGGGCCCCACTTCGGCCAGCGCCTGGATCGTCGGCTCGAGGTTCTGCAGGTTCTTGACCAGGTCGGCCTGGGTGTCGTTGACCAACCGTGTCGCGGTGTTGCTGAAGACGCGCAGTTTGTCCAGGGCCGCGGTGATGCGCGGGCGTTCGCGGATCAGCACGTCGAGCGCGGGCGGGATTTTGCGCAGCGCCTGGGTGATCACCTCACGCTGTGATGCGAACGTGCTGGCGAGCCGGTTCAACGAATCGATCGACGCAATGATCTTGTCGCGCTGTTGATCCAGGATGCCGACGAATTCGTCGAGGCGCGTTAAGAGTTGGCGCACGTCGGTCTCGTGGCCGGACAACGCTGCGCTGAAGTTGTGGACGATGTCGCCGATCTGGCCCAGCCCACCGGAATTGAGCACCACCGACAGCGCCGATAGCGTCTGCTCGGTCGAGGGATACGACGAGGACCTGTCCAAAGGGATGGTGGCCCCGGGTTGCAGCCGTCCCCGCGGCGGCTGGCCCAGCGGGGGATTTAGCTCGACGTGCATCGAACCTAGCAGGCTGGTCTGCCCCACGGCGGCCACCGCATTCCCGGGGACCACGACGTCGGGCTTGACGGAGACCTCGATGTCGGCGTGATCGTCCTTGACGCGCATCTTGCCGACGCTGCCCACGATAACGTCGGCCATCATCACCGGCGAATTCGATTCCAGCGTGCCGATATTGGCGATTTCTATGTGATAGATGCTGGCGTGGGGTCCGCGGCCGACCGCGCCGGGCAGCGGCAACGAGTTCACGCCCTGAAAGGAGCAGCCACCAATGGCCAGGGCGCACAACACAATACAAAGTCGGAATCTGGTCATGGCGGCGGCGCCCCAAGCCCGGCCGCCGGTGGCTGGCCGCTCGGACCCGGCCGGCTATGGTCGGGCAGCAGCAGGTCCTCCACGCTGTGCGGCGTCGAATCTCCGTTGATGCCGGTGTATGCGGACACCGCCGGCGGCGCCTCGGGCGGCGTCGGCGAAGGCCCTTCAGCGCCGGGCGCCAGACGCGGTTCGGCGTAGATGATCTTTCCGGGAGTTGCGATCTGCTGCAGGATGATATTCGTCGGGATGGGCAGGTAGTTGAGGGTCGCGGTTCGCATCCCCGGGCCGGCGTACTCCGCGCACAGCTTGCCCGTTTCCGCTGCGGTGACATTCGCGACGGCCCCGATGGCGTCGCAGAGGAAATGCACGGGGTTGGACAGGTTGTTGATGATGAAGCTGCCCATGGCCCCTGGCGTGTTGGGGTTGTAGATGTTATAGCCGTTGGAAAATGCGGTGGGCGCGGCGTGCAGGATGTTTTCCACGTCCATCCGGTGGTCGACCAGAACCTGGGTGACGTTGGTCAGCCGTTGGATCTGCTCGGAAGTCTTGTCCCGTGTTCCGGCGACGAAGCGCTGCACCTCACCGACGGCCACCGACAGATTCGACAGCGCCGCATCCAGATCGGACCGGCTGTCGTCGAGCACGCTGCTCAGCGTCGTCAACCGGTTCTGGAACTGCACGATCTGCTGATTGCTGTCGCGCAACGTGGTGACGAACTTCTGCAGGTTCTTGATGATGTCGACGATGTTGCCGCTGCCGTTGGCCAGGATTCGGCTGATCCCGGAAAGCTGCCCGAGGGTCTGGCGCAGCTTTTCCCCGTTGCCGTCCAGCGCATTGGCGGCGGTGGTGATGAAGCGGCTGACCGACGTCGTAGACACATCGCTGATCGGGCCGAGATCGGTTGCAAGCCTCGTCAATTGCTCGGTGACCTGGTCCCACTCGACGGGTATCGCCGTTCGGTCGGTGTCGATCACGGCCCCGTCGCCCATCTTGGGCCCGCCGCCCCGGTGATATGCGGGGGTGAGCTGGACGTAGCGGGCGGACACCAGGTTCTGCGCGACGATGATCGCCTTCGCGTCGGCCGGGATCGACACGGCGCGCTTGATGTGCAGCGTCAACTTGACTCGGCTGGGCTGCGGCTGCACGGAGGCGACGGTGCCGACCTTGACGCCGGAGACGCGAATTTCGTCGCCGGTGTAGATCCCGGTCGCGGAGGGGAAGTAGGCGGTGATCGTCAGCGGGCGAAAGAGCGTCTCGCGCATCAGGAATCCGCTGGCGCCCAAGAGCAGCCCTACCAACAGCGCCGCCACCAGAAGCCGCGTGCGAGCGGTCATCGTGAACCACCCGGAATACCGTTGTGCGGCCAGGGGAACAACGCCCGCGGCATATTCGGGTCGTTGCGGCGGAAGCCGAAGTAGTAATCGAAGAACGGTTGAATCAGCTCAGGTATCGCAAGGTTGGGCACAAAGGCGTTGTAATAGAAGCCGTTCGACACAGACTCACCGGAAGTGATCTCGAACTTCTTCAGACCAGGCAGCGCCTTGGAGAGGTTGTCGCGATTCTTCTCCAGCATGGCCGCAACGGAATTCAGTCGGTCCAGCGTCGGGCTGAGTTTGCTTTCGTTGTCGGCGACCAGTCCGGTCAGCTGCTTAGAGACCGCGGAAACGTTCGCCAGCAGCTCGCTGATCGCGTCGCGTCGCTTGACTAGCGTTTCCAGCAGCACGTTGCCGTCGAGGATCAGCGAGTTGATCCCCTGGCTGTGCTCCGAGAGGATGCCCGTGACATCGGTGGCGCTTTTGAGCAGCGCGTCCAGGGTTTCGCCGCGGCTGTTGATCGCCCGCGAGAGCCGGGTCAGCCCGTCGAAGGTCGGGCCCAGCTGCGGGGCGATCTGGTCGATGGTCGCCGACAGGGCGTCCAGCGATTGGTTGAGGGTGTCGGTGCTGGTGGTCGCCAGGTTCGTGGTCGCGTCCGAAACGGCCTCGGTCAACGAATACGGCGACGACGTTCGCGACAGCGGTATGACCTCCGACGGACGCAACAGGCCGGCGCCGGCGGACTCCAGGGTCAGCACGCGCGCGCCCAGCAGCGAACCGGTGCGAATGTGCGCGGTGGTCAGCGACCCGAGCCGCACCTTGCCGTTGACCCCGAAATCGACCGCCGCATTGCCGTCGTCATCCAGCGAAACCTGCGACACTGTGCCGACGTTGACACCGGAGACCAGGACCTTGTTCCCGGGCAAGAGCCCGCCGGCCTCGGAAAACAACGCGTGGTAACGGATCGTCGTCGCCCAGGACACCAGCCGGTCGGGTGCCAACCCGACCGAGACGACGAGCAGGATCAGCACCGTGCCTATGAAGCCCGATCGAATGAGGTTTGCGCCACGGTATTTCAGCATCAGGGCTCCGCGCACCTTCCCTCTGTTTGCTTCAGCCACGGGTAGACCGCCGTGCGGCCCTGCAAATCGGTGACGCGGAACGTCAGCCCGCAGATGTAATAGTTGACGAAGCTGCCGTAGGCGCCGGTGCGGGCGAGCTTGCGAAAGTTGTTGGGCGCCCGCTGCAATGCATCGTCGAGGCGTCCCTTGCCCTGCTCGAGCAGGGGAGCCAGGCGGTTCAGCTGATCGACCGTCCCCGACAGCGGCGGGCGAGCGGCGCTGAGTAGGTCGGTTACCGAGGCCGTGCCGGTGGCCAGCGCCTGGATCGCGTCCCCGATCGGATCACGATCTTGCGTGAGGTCGGTGACGAGACGCTGCAGGCGTTCGATCGCGCCGGAGAACTGGCTCCCTTGGTCGGAGAGGGTCCGCACCACGGTGTTCAGGTTGTCGATCAGGCTCTCGATGGCCTTATTCTTTCCGGCGACATCGTTGGAGAACGACGACGTCTTCGCCAGCAGCGATTGCAGGGTCTGGCCCTGGCCCTGGAATACCTGCAAGAGGGCGGCGGCCAGGGCGTTGACATCCTGCGGATTTAGGCCCCGGATAACGGGTTTCAGCCCACCCAGCAGCAGGTCAAGATCCAGCGACGGCATCGTGCGGTCGATCGGTATCTGTGACCCCTCAGGCAGCACCCGCATGGAGCCGGGACCGATGATGAGTTCGAGGTAGCGATCGCCCACCAGATTGAGGTACCGCACGGCCGCCCGGGTGCCGGTGGTGAGCGCGACGTCGTCGTCCGCGTCGAAGTCCACCACCACCTTGTTATCCGGCTGCAAAGCGATGCCGTTGACCGTGCCGACCCGAATTCCGGCCACCCGCACCGAATCTCCGGTCTTCAATTGCGAGGCGTCGATGAAGACCGCGGAATAACCGTGGGTCGGGCCATTGCGAAACTGGCCGAAAATGAAGAAGAGAGAGGTCGTCAGCATCAGCATCACGACGGCGAAGATGCCGAACTTCACGATGATGCGGCCGGTGCCGGTCATCCCGGTTGCCCGATCTGTGCGGTGTTGCGCGGCGGTCCATCGAGGGGGCCATACAGGAACTGCTTGAGCCCATCGGAATTCAACACGATGCCCTGTTGTCCGTACTGCCATGGGTTGGCGCCGATGTCGGCAACGTCGAAGGGCGGGAAGGTGTTGTACGCGACCGGCAATTCGTGATCACACTGCGGACCACCCCGGGCCGCCACCTTGGGCAGGTTTTTCGGAAACCGGTAGCGCTCGGAGCCCAGCGTGATGCCACCCAAGACCTCAAGCCCGGGCACTGGTGTGGGCGGCTGCAGGGCCAGGGGGAACATTCCCTTGAGCGAACACGTCAGCGCCTGGTGGTACTCGTTGGTCAGATCGGTCGTGGGCACGAGCAGATGCGTTACCTCGGACAGCTTTTCGCGATTGCTGCCCAAAACGTCGTTGCCGAGGTCGGCCAGCCCGATCGTACTGATCAATAATGCGTCGAGGTTCTGCTGCTCGTCGACGAGTGTTTGGCTGACGCGGGTGGTGCGGTCCGCGACGGTGATCAGATCGGACGCCGTGTCGGCGTAGGCGCTGGACACGTCGGCCGTCGCCTCGATGTCGTGGCTCAGGTTGGGCAGGCTCGGCTCGACCTTGCCGAGAAAAGTGTTCAGGTCGCTGAACATCTGGCCCAGCCGTGCACCGCGTCCGTTGAGTGCGGTGGCCATGGCGCCGAGCGTCTCGTTGAGTTTGGCCGGGTCGATCTTGGCGAGCACCGATGTGAGCTGCTGGAACACCGAGTTGATCTCGACGGTGACGCGGCCGGCATCAAGCACTTGACCGGCGCGCAGGCGCTGCGGCGACGGGCTCTCCGGAGGAATCAGCTGGATGAACTTCGCGCCGAACGCCGTTGTCGCAACGATGTTGACGAGGACGTTATCCGGAATGAGCTGCAGCCGGGACGGGTCGAGGGCCAGATGTATGGTCGCCTGCCCCTCGGGTGAGTCCTGGATGTAGGCGACGCTGCCCACCTGTGCACCGTGCAGCTTGACCTTGGCTCCCGGGGTCATCATCAAGCCCGCCCGCCCGGCGACCACCGTCACCGGCACGCTTTGGGTGAAGCCGCCGCGGAACTGGGTCACCGCGAGGGTGACGACCGCAGCGGCGACGATGACGGTCAGCAATCCCGCGAGCGGGCGCGCGTAGACGTGTCGAAACGTGGCGCGGGGGTCGACGGCCGCAGGCGGGAGAGGCGAAGGCGCTGGGAGTCCTGCCGGGACGGCCTGGATTCGTCTGGTCACCTAGGCCCCTTCACCGCAGCAAGGCCTGGAGTTGGCGCGCCAGATTGTCGGTGCGGCAATCGAAGTCGTGCGCACATGCCGGCTACAGACCCCCGTCACGCTGTCCCGATCCATAGTCATCCAAGTCAACCGGTCCGCGGTGCGATACAAATCTCACGCTAGTAGCGAGCAGAACGATACATCCGCAAAACTAGAACTTCAATACTGGTTACTACGAGAGTGTCGTTCTACACTGGCCACGGCCAAAGCGCACTGGAGGAGCAATGTGACCGGTACCCGTCTCGTCGCGCCCGAGTTGGCGCAACGCTACGAGCAGGAGGGCTGGTGGACCCCCGACACGCTTGGGGAGCTGCTGGCCCGCGGTCTCAAAGACAACCAGGACACCACGTTTCAGGTGCACTCAGCCGTGCGGCCGTTCGCCGGATCGTTCGCCGACGTTGAGCTGATGGCCCGAAGGCTCGCGGCGGGGCTGCGCGCGCGGGGCGTCGGCCCGGGCGACGTGGTCGCCTTCCAACTGCCGAACTGGGTGGAGGCGGCGGTCACCTTCTGGGCGTCGGCGCTGCTTTCCGCCGTCGTCGTGCCGATCGTCCACTTCTACGGACCGAAGGAATTGCGCTACATCCTGCCGAGCGTGAAGCCGCGAGTGTTCATCACGGCCGACGGGTTTGGGCGCATGACCTTCGTGCCGGAGGTCTGTGCCGACGTGCCGATCGTCGCGCTGGTGGGTGAAAGTTTCGAGGCGCTACTGGACCCCGAACCGATGGACGGCACCTTGGCGGCGGATCCCGGCAGCCCCGCGGTTATCGCGTTCACGTCGGGCACCACCAGCAATCCCAAGGGCGTGATCCACAGCCATCAGACACTGGGCTTCGAAACCCGCCAGCTGTTGGCGAATTACCCGCCTGACCGTGCGCCGCTGCTCACCGCGCTGCCCGTCGGGCACTTCATCGGGATGCTGGGCGCATTCCTGCTCCCCGTCGTCGACGGCATGCCGATCGACCTGTGCGACGTGTGGGATCCGGACAACGTGATCGACCTGATGGAGACCCACGGCGTGGCCATCGGCGGGGGGCCGCCGTACTTCGTCACCAGCCTGCTCGACCACCCCCGGTTCACCCCGGATCACCTGCGCTACATCAAACACATCGGTCTCGGCGGATCCAGCGTTCCGGCGTCCGTCACCCGCCGCCTGGCCGATGCGGGCATCATCGTGACCCGCTCCTACGGCAGCAGCGAGCACCCCTCGATCACCGGGTCACGGACCACCGCGCCGGAAAGCAAGCGACTATTGACCGACGGCAACGCGCGGCCCGGCGTAGAGATCCGGATGGCCGACGACGGCGAAATACTCTCGCGCGGACCGGATTTGTTCATCGGCTATACCGATCCCGCATTGACCGCCCGTGCTTTCGACGAGCACGGCTGGTATCACACCGGCGACATCGGGGTGATGGACGAGGACGGTTACCTCACTCTGACTGACCGCAAGTCCGACATCATCATCCGCGGCGGGGAGAACATCAGCGCCCTGGAGGTCGAGGAGATTCTGCTGGGCCTGCCGGCCATCGCCGAAGCCGTCGTGGTTGCCGCACCGGATGCGCGGCTCGGTGAGCACGCCGCGGCCATGCTGCGCCTCAAGCCGGGACAGGCCATGCCGACCATGGGCGAGGTCCGCGAGCACTTCGAGCGCGCCGGGGTGGCCAAGCAGAAATGGCCCGAGGAACTGCACGAGGTAGCCGACTTTCCCCGCACCGCCAGCGGCAAAGTGCAGAAATACGTTGTGCGCCACAGTCTTCGATCTCAGGGATAACAATGCGTCGCCGAGCGCGCGCTCCAGCCGACCCAGAATTGAGAGTTGAACTTTTGGCTAAAGTAGAATACGGTTCTACCGTCACCTGATATTTAGGAGTGTCGTGACGATCGTCGCGGAGCAGCGGACCTATGTCGCGGGCAGTTGGATTACCGGCGATGACGTGGTCAGCGTCGAAAATCCCGCCGACGAGAGTCACGTCGCGGACATCACCGCCACTCCGTTGCCGGAGGTGCGGCGCGCGATCGCCGAGGCGCGCCGCAGCTTTGACGACGGGGTGTGGGCCGACGCGCCACCCAGCGAGCGGGCCCGAGTGTTGCACGCCTTGATTGACCACGTCGAGGCGGCCCGCGACGCATTGGTTCCCACGCTCGTCGCCGAGGCCGGCCAGTCGAAGTTCTTCGCCGAGATGACGCAACTGCGCGCCGGGGCGGCCATCGGCCGACACACGATCGACCTGTACCAGTCGATGTCACACGAGGAAGCCAGCCCGGTCCCCGTCGACGACCTGGTGCGCGGCAGGGTGGCGCTCAGCATCCGGCGCCACGAACCCGTCGGCGTCGTCACCGCCATCACGCCGTACAACGCGGCGCTGATCATGGGCTTTCAGAAGCTGATTCCCGCGTTGATGGCAGGCAATTCGGTGATCCTGCGGCCCAGCCCGCTGACCCCGATCTCGTCGCTGATCTTCGGCGCGGCCGCGGACGCGGCCGGCCTGCCGCCCGGCGTGCTCAGCGTGGTCGTCGAGTCGGGCATCGCCGGGGCCGAGCTGCTGACCAGCGACCCGGGTGTCGACATGGTGTCGTTCACCGGTTCGACGCTGGCCGGTCGCAGGATCCTCGCCCAGGCCGCGCCCACCGTCAAACGGGTGTCGCTGGAGCTCGGCGGAAAGTCGGCGCAGATCTACCTGCCCGATGCCGTGCACCGCGCCGCCGGTGGCGCTTTCGTCGCGGTCGCCAGTACCGCCGGTCAGGCCTGCGTCGCCGCCACCAGAATGCTTGTGCCGCAAGATAAGAAAGACGAAGTGCTCGACGCGGTCAGCGCGATGTACAAGCTGATCAAGGTGGGGCCGCCCAGCGACGAATCGGCCATGATGGGGCCGGTCATCAGCGCCGCCCAGCGCGACAAGTGCGAAAAGTACGTCAAGTTGGCAGAAGAGCACGGCGGCAAGGTGTTCTGCGGCGGCGGGCGCCCAGCGGGACTCGATCGCGGTTACTACTTCGAGCCGACCGTGCTCGACCTGCCGACCAACGCGAATCCCGCTGCGCAGGAGGAGATCTTCGGACCCATCATCGGCGTGCTGGGCTACCGCGACATCGACGACGCGGTGGCCATCGCCAACGACAGCATCTACGGCCTGTCCGGTCAGGTGTACGGGACCGACGCGGCGGCGGCGCTGCAGGTGGCGCGCCGGCTGCGCACCGGAGCGGTCAACGTCAACACCACCGTCTTCTCCGCCTACGCACCGAGCGGGGGATACAAGCAAAGCGGTCTGGGACGCGAACGCGGCCCGGACGGCATTCGTGAGTTCCAAGAGGTCAAGCACATGTCGATTGGGGAGCTGAAATGAGCCCAGACACCAACGGAAACAAGACATACAACCTGGACTGGCTGATCTCGGTCGACGACCACATCCTGGAGCCGCCGAACCTGTGGGTCGACCGGGTGGCCGCCAAGGACCGTGACCGCGCCCCGCATATGGAAAAGAACGACAACGGCGTGGACAACTGGGTCTACGACGGCAAGCGCTATCCCAACTCGGGCCTGAGTGCGGTCGTTGGCAAATCCAAGGAGGAATTCAGCCCGGAGCCGCTGTCGTACTCCGAGATGCGGCCGGGCTGCTACGACGCCAAGGCCCGGGTCGAGGACATGGACCGCTCGGGTGTGCTTGCGTCGCTGTGTTTTCCGACAATCACGCGGTTCTGCGGACAGCTGTTTATGGAGGCCAGCGACCGCAAGTTCGGCTTCGAGTGTCTGCAGCACTACAACGACTGGCTCGTCGAGGAATGGTGCGGCGCCGCCCCCGGCCGCTACATCCCGCTGATGCTGATCCCGATGTGGGACCCGAAGCTCGCCGCCAAGGAGATGGAGCGCATGGCGGCCAAGGGGGTGACGTCCTTCGCGTTCTCGGAAAATCCGGAACCGTTGGGTCTGCCCACCATTCACGACGCCGACGGCTACTGGGAACCGGTGATGGCGGCGGCCAACGAGCTCGAGATGGTGGCGAGCATGCACGTCGGATCGTCGTCGACGCTGCCCAAGATCTGTTCGGACGCGCCGTTCATGGCCAACCTCACCTGGGGCGCCTCGCGTACCTCGGGAACGATGCTGTCCTGGTTGTTCAGCGGCATGTTCCAGCGCTACCCGAAACTGAAGATCGCGCTGTCCGAGGGTGAGGTCGGCTGGATGCCCTACTTCCTGGAGCGCGCCGAGCAGGTGCTCGACAAGCAGCGGTACTGGGTGATGCGCGGCGCGAAGTTCGACACGCACGCCGGGGCGGGCAAGGCGATCGACCTGGACACGCTCGACATTCGCGAGACGTTCCGCAACCACATCTACGGCTGCATCATCGAAGACCGCCACGCCGTCAAGAGTTTGGACGAGATCGGCGAGGACAACATCATGTGCGAGACGGACTACCCGCACTCGGACTCGACCTGGCCCGACTGCATCGGGGTCGCCCGCAACACCATGAAGGATCTCCCGGAGGACGTGCAGTACAAGCTGTTGCGCGGCAACGCCGAGAAGCTCTACCGGTTCACTCCGGCCGAACCGCCCGTGCTGGCGAGCGCCTGATGTCCGGGGTGCTCGACGGCAAGAGCGCCGTCGTCACCGGCGCCGGCTCCGGGGTGGGCCGGGTGTCGGCGCTGAGGTTCACTGAGGAGGGCGCCCGGGTGGTCGCCGCCGACATCGACGTCGACCACGCGAAAGAGACTGTGCGCCAAATCGAATCAGCTGGCGGCACCGCTATCGCCGTCGGTGTCGACGTCTCCGATGAACAACAGGTTCAGGCGATGATCGCGGCGGCAGTCGACCAGTACGGTCGGCTGGACATCTTGTTCAACAACGTCGGCATACCGACGCCGCGGCTCGGCATGACTTTCGAGGACCACACGCTCGAAGATTTCAACCGCCTGGTCGCGGTCAACCTCGGCGGCGTGTTTCTCGGATGCAAGTACGCGGTGCTGCGCTTCAAAAAGCAAGGCTCGGGCGGCGTCATCCTCAACACCGCGTCGGTGGCCGGCCTGGTCGGATGGGGCGGAACGGTCTACGGTGCCACCAAGGGCGGGGTCATTCAACTCACCCGGGGAGTCGCGATCGAAGCGGCCCCCTTCGGAATTCGCGTCAACGCGATCTGCCCGGCCGCCATGCCACTGACCGGTTTCATGGCGGCGGGCGGGCTCCAGGTCGACGCGGAGCAGCAGGCGCAGATAGCCGAAGCGGTCGGCGGGCAGCATCCGCTCGGGCGCGCAATCACGGCCGAAGACTGCGCCGAGGCCGCGCTGTACCTGGTCTCGGATGCCTCGCGCAACGTCACCGGCGTGGCGCTGCCGGTCGACGGTGGGTTCGTAGCGAAATGACCGCTCCCGCATTGGATCGCGATCGCCTGCGGGAGCTTTTCGACCTGCGCAGCTCCTACAACGCCTGGGCCGGTGGCGCTTACGAGGACGATCCGTATCCGGTGTGGCACCGGCTGCGCGAGAAGGGGCCGGTGCTGCCCGGCGTCCTTCACGAGCTGACCGGCAGCACCGACATGATGTTCTTCCACGGTCTGCCGTACCCGGACAGCCCGCATTTCACGGTGTTCGACTACGACTCCTGCATGATCGCCTACCGCAACCCGGAGGTGTTCGCGTCGTCCCCGGAGCCCGTCGACCTCCAGAACGGCCCACTGGGCCTGACTAACAGCATGCTGTCGATGAACGGCGAGCAGCACCGGCGCTATCGTGCGTTGGTCCAGCCGTCGTTCCTGCCGTCGAATGGCAAGTGGTGGATCGACAATTGGATCGCCGAGACCGTGAATTTGCTCATCGACGGGCTGGTCCACGAAGGGCGCGCCGAGCTCAACGTCGATTTTTGCGCGGCCATCCCGGTGCTCACCATCACGGGCAGTTTCGGCGTGCCCGTCGAGCAGGCCCTCGATATCCGCGAGGCGCTGGCGCGGGATCCGCAGAAGGTGGTCGACCTACTCAAGCCGGTCATCGCGGCCCGCCGCGAAGAGCCGCGCGACGACCTCATCAGCGTTCTCGTCCAAGCCGAGCTGACCGACGAGCACGGCGCCAAGGACCGGCTCACCGATCGCGAAATCGATTCCTTCGTACTGCTGTTGCTCGGCGCGGGCTCGGGCACCACCTGGAAGCAGATGGGCACCACGCTCACGACGCTGCTGCAGCGCCCTGAACTGCTCGAGGCGGTGCGTGCCGACCGCAACTTATTGCGCCCCGCCATCGAGGAGGCGATCCGGTGGATGCCGACGGATCCGATGTTCTCCCGTTGGGTCATGGCCGACACCGAATTGGCTGGCGTAGCAATCCCCGCCGGGTCCGTCGTGCATCTCGCGCTGGGTGCGGCCAACCGGGATCCTGCCCGCTGGGACCACCCCGACGATTACGACTTCGCGCGAAAGTTCAAGCCGTCGTTGGGTTTCGGACAGGGGTCGCACATCTGCCTCGGCATGCACGTGGCCCGCGCCGAGATGACCATCGCGATCTCGGCGCTGCTCGACCGCCTGCCCAACCTGCGGCTGGATCCCGACGCCGAACCACCCCGCTTCGTCGGAATGTACGAGCGCGGCGCGACCGCCATACCGGTGGTGTTCGATGTCTGATTACCAGCAGCCCGATCTCACCTTGGTGGGCGACGATCATGTGCGCGCGTACCGGGAAACCGGCGGCGAGACCGGCTATCTGTGGAACGGCGTCCCGACGCTGCTGCTGACGGTGACCGGGCGTCGCACCGGCCGCGAACACACGTCGGCGCTGATCTTCGGCCGCGACGGCGACGACTATCTGGTGGTGGCCTCCATGGGGGGCGCGCCGCGGCATCCCTCGTGGTACCTGAACCTGCAAGCCGATCCGGCGGCCAGCATCCAAGTGCGGGCTGACGAATTGCCGGTCGTGGCGCGTGCCGCGTCGGCCGACGAGAAGCCGCGACTGTGGAAGATCATGACCGAGGTGTGGCCGAACTACGACGTCTACCAATCACGAACAGACCGCGACATTCCCGTCGTCCTACTCACACCGACATGACCACGGCTAGCATTTCTTCGGTGTCACGTGCTGAAGAACGGGCCGCGGAGCGGTCAGCGGCGGTGCAGCGTTCGCGCGAACGCATCGCCAACCAAGTCCGGCTCATGCTCGATGCCGCCCTGCGGCTGATTCGGCAGAAGGGTGACGGCTTCACCACCCAAGAGCTGGTCAAAGAGGCAGGCGTCGCGCTGCAGACCTTCTACCGCTACTTCGCCACCAAGGACGAGCTGCTGCTGGCGGTGATCGCCGACGCGATGACCGATGCGTGTGCCCGCTGGTCGGACGCCGCGCGGGACCTGCCCGATCCGGTCGCGCGGTTGCGCTTCTACGTCACCGCCGTCATCGAGGTGCTCGACAGCGAGGGCGGCGACGGCGGCACCGCCAAGTTCGTCGTCTCGACGCATTGGCGGCTGCACCGGATCTTCCCGGACGAACTCGCCGAGGCCGAGAAGCCCTTCGTCGATCTGCTGCTCGGCGAGATCAACGCCGGCATCGAGGCCGGACTGCTCGCGCCGGCGGACCCCGAATGGGCCGCGTGGTTCATCGCGGAACTCGTGCGTTCGGTGTACCACTACTACGCGTATGCGCCGCAAGAGGCCGGCGTCCAAGAGCAGCTGTGGCAGTTTTGCCTGGCCGCGTTGGGCGGAACGGCAGGAAAAGCACGCGGTAGCCGATCGAAATAGAGGTACGCCATGCCCCATGCAAAACCGGACGAGTTGCCCAGCGGAGGAGCGGGGCGATGGCCGGCGGCCGGCGACAACTTCCGGTCCGTGCAGTGGGGCGACATGGAGGTCGGATACACCACCACCGGGCCGCTGGATTGCACGCAGCTCTACCAGCTGGGCGGACTTCCCGGTGGTGTATGCACCTGTCCGCACTACGGATACATCTTCGAAGGCTCGATCCGCGCGACCTATCCGAACACCGATTGGCCGGATGAAACGGCGACGGCCGGCGAGGTGTATTTCTTTCCGGCAGGGCACATCCTGATCTACCCCGAACGAACCCGGGCGCTCGAGTTGAATCCGGCGTTCGCGCTGCAGCAGTGCATGGATGCGATGCAAAGGGTTGGGCAGGCATGACGACCTCACCTGCCACTCTGGCCACTGGTTGGTGGTATCGACGAATTGCCCACCTCGCAGCGACAATTCAAGCAGTTCAGTGGTTGTCGCTGAGAGGCGGGCAAATCCCCTGGTGGCTCCGGCCAGAGGCGTCTGTGGCGAATGTGACGATCGCGACCAGTCGGGCCTGTCCCATCGACCGCGACACTACAAGCGGGACAACGTGAACGGATACGTGTAGGAGCCGGCTGGCGCACCATGACAACCCGAGTCGAACGACGACCGCAGCTCGCCGGCCAGCGTGGTCGCATCCCAGGTGTACGCGTCGTGCGTGGGAACCGTTGGGCCGTAATAGATATCGTCGCACCTCAGCCCGTCGGGAACATCAACGGTCAACACGTAACGACCGTCGATCAGGTGGGCGTCCCCGATGTAGGGAAACGCCTTGGCGACCGGCCGGGCGATGGCGTTCACGTGGACACACCCGCCGCCTGGACACGCGGTGATTGCCCACACCCAGGTGTGAAAGTCGTACCTGCCCTCGATCCGAAGGTCGTAGTTGCCGAACGGCATTGCGGCCCGCACGACCGGCGCAAGCGCCGTGACGACGACGGCCAGAACACCGGCGAGCATCGAGAACTTCCAGGCGAGCAGCTTGGATGTCATGGCGTTCCTCCTCTTCGGTCGCGTCAATCATACTCGGGCAGCAGGGTTTTCGATAGAAGCGAAGGCGGCGTGACATGAGCGAATGCACCGCACATGGCGTCACACTGCTGCGGGAAATGCCCTGCGGCTCCGGGGTTCCAGAGACCAGCGCGACCCGGCCACCCTCCCAATTCGACGAAGCCCTGCCCGAATTCGCCGACGACTACGCGGAAGCCGAATACCTGCTCTGCGGCACGGCCAGTTGCTATGCCGGTCCCGCGACGGGACCCGCGACGGTGGTCAGCGACGGACACCGCTACGCGACTCGGGTGCTGGCCCGCTACCCGAACGACGCGTCGCGATTCAGCGGCCGGGTGACTGTCGAGCCGTTCAACACCACCTACGGCCTCGACCGCGACGCATTGTGGTTGCACGTCGCCAGCCTGCTGCAGGCGCAGGGCGACGCGTGGATCGGCATCACCGTCCGCACCACATCGGCAACGCAACTCAAGGGCTACGACCCGCAGCGCTACGCCGACGTCGAGATCCCGTCCAACGACCTCGCCTGGGACCTGCTGCGCGCGATCGGCACCGTGCTCAAGGAGGGCGGCCCACACAGCCCACTTCGCCATCTACCGGTCCGGCACGTGTATCTGGGCGGCTACTCACAAAGCGGCGTCGACACCGCCACTTTCGCCGCGGCGTTCGGCGCGCTGACCCGCACCCGCGACGGCCGCCCCGCTTACGACGGATTCTTCCCCGCCTGTCATGCCGCCAGCCTGACGCCCCTCGCCGTGGGAGAAGGCCTGCCGCGCTTCGAGTACGCGCCGATGCCGCCGACCGGTGTCCCGGTCATCGAGGTCCAACCGCAAACCGACGTCGAAGGATTCACCTTCGAGGAGTTCGTCAACCCCGGCAGTGCATCCGTGCGGCGCGAAGACGGTGACGCGGCAGGGGACCGTTTCCGGCTGTATGAGATCGCCGGCGCTCCCCACGCCGCCACGATTCCCGGCTGCGACGGGAACGGGTCGAGCTTTCCGATGTCGGCCTTCGTCCGCGCCGCACTGCGGAATCTCTTCCGGTGGGCTGAGGACGGTGTTGCGCCACCCACCGCTCCGCGCATTGCGCTCAACGTCGACGACGTGGTGGCCGAGGCTGCCGTCGACCGATTCGGCAACGCCATCGGCGGCGTGCCTTCACCATTCCTCGACGTGCCGATCGCTCGCTACGAGGCGCACTCGACGCCCGGGCCGCTCTGCAAACTTGCGGGACGCGAGGTGACTTTGCCCTACGAGTTGCTCGCCGAGCGCTACCGCGACGTGCAGACCTACCTCGCCGAATTCACGATCAGCCTCGACGAAGCCGTCCGAGCGGGCTTCCTGCTGAAGGATGATCGCGCCGCACTCCTGAAAGTCCAGGCCGCCAAAGCGCATACCGCCTTCACCCGACAGACGGCACCGGCATGAGCGTGGCGACAGTTCCTGCGCCGAGGAGGCAGTAGATGGACCAGGGCGCTTTCGAAGGGCTACGCGTAATCGAATTGGCACAATGGGTCTTCGTCCCGGTGGCTGGTGCGCTGCTGGCCGACTGGGGCGCCGACGTCGTCCGCATCGAGCGCATCGAGGGCGACCCCTACCGTGGGTTGGCGACCCAAGGCATCGGCACCGACCGCGACGGCGTCAACCTCTCGATGGCTCTGGCCAATCGCGGCAAGCGGTCGGTAGCGCTCAACCTGCGGCACGAGACGGGCATGTCGGTTCTGCACGAATTGCTCAGCACCGCAGACGTTTTCCTGACCAGCCTGCGCCCCGGCGCGCTGAGCCGGCTCGGTCTGGACGCCGACACGCTCCGGCAACGCTATCCGCGCCTCGTCTACGCCCGGGGTCATGGCTTCGGAACGCGTGGCCCGGACGCCAATCAGCCTGGCTACGACAGCTCGGCGTTTTGGGCGCGAGGGGGAGTGGGCCACATCCTGACCCCGCCCGAGCGCGATTACCCGATCAGCCAGCGCGGCGCGATGGGCGACCGAAACGGGGCGATGGCACTGGCTTTCGGCATCGCGGCCGCACTGCTCAAGCGGGCGAAGACCGGCGTCGGCTCGGTGGTGGACGTCTCGCTG
Source organism: Mycobacterium sp. 852002-51971_SCH5477799-a (assembly GCF_001667145.1). Lineage (GTDB taxonomy): Bacteria > Actinomycetota > Actinomycetes > Mycobacteriales > Mycobacteriaceae > Mycobacterium. The sequence continues at coordinate 31,040 of NZ_LZIF01000063.1, read as the reverse complement.
CTGGCCACCGCGATGTGGATGTTGTCGTCGGATCTGCTCGCGGTGCTCAACGGCGGCGAAGCCGGTCCGGTCGGCGGCCGCGGCCCGCAGGTCAACCCGCTGACCGGCAACTACCGCACCAAAGACGGCCGCCACATCCAACTGATGTTCCTGCAAGGCGACCGCTACTGGGCGGAGTTCTGCCGGCTGGTCGGCCGCGCCGACCTGATCGAAGACCCTCGGTTCACAGATCTGGCGGCGCGGCGCACCAACTGCGAGGCGTGCGTGGCCGAGCTGGACGACGTCTTCGCCGACCGCACCCTCGCCGAGTGGAAAGAGCTACTGGCCAAGCTCGACGCCCCCTGGGCGCCAGTGCAATCCGTGACCGAGGTGATCGACGATCCGCAGGTGATCGCCAATGGGTACGTGGGAGAGGTCCGGCTCGATGACGGCCAGGCGTACCGATTGCCGGCCGTGCCGCTGCAACTCGACGAGCAGGCGCCATCGATGCGCCGCGCACCCGAGCACGGCGAACACACCGAGGCGCTGCTCGCCGAGCTCGGGTACGACTGGGACCGCATCGCCGAAATGTGCGACCAGGGCGTGATTCCGTGAGTGGACGGCCACTGCCGGTTCCCGACGAATCCTCGGCGCCGTACTGGTCGTCGGCGGCCCAACACGTGCTCACCGTGGCGCGCTGCGCTCGATGCGGACAGCTGAGCGCGCCCCCCGACGTGGTGTGCCCGCATTGCCACACCACTGAGCCCCGATTCGAGTTCACCCCGGTAAGCGGACGCGGCACCGTTCGATCCTGGACCGTGGTGCGCCAGGCCTTCCTACCCGGCTTCGACGACGACCTTCCCTTCGTGCTTGTCGATGTCGAACTCGTTGAACAGGCCGACCTGCGCCTCATTGGCCGCTTGCTCGACGGTGTCGACGCGCCGCTGCGCATCAACGCCCCGGTCGTCGTCGGTTTCGAGGACCTCGCGCCCGGCGTGGCCGTCCCCGCGTTCGAGCTGACGTGAGCGGCAGGTTCGCGGCGAGCAACAAGGTCGCCATCGTCGGCTACGCACACAGCCCGGTGTGCCGCCGCGCCGACCGAGCACTGGGGGCGCAGGCCGTCGACACCGCCCGCGCCGCGATTGCCGACGCGGGACTGCGCCTCGACCAGATCGATGGATTCGTCAGCTCCAGCCTGCTGCCGAGCGCCGGGGGCCAAGTCGCCGAAGACGGTGTCAGCACCGTCTCGTCGGCCTGGCTCGCCCAATGCCTGGGCGCCACACCGCGTTACGTCGCCGGTTTCGAGGGTATCGGTCAAATCACCGGCTCGGTCGGCATGGCCGTCAACGCGGTTGCCAGCGGCGCAGCGGACTACGTGCTGCTGCACCGCGCCTTGCACAACCCCGCCGGGCGCTACCATGCCAACCCGATGCGGGAGGCGCGCGGGCTGCAGCAATGGACGGCGCCGCAAGGCTATTTCGGGCCGCTGGCCATGATCGCGCTGCCGCACAACGAGTATCTGCAGCGTTTTGGCGCGCGACGGGAGTCGATGGCCGCCGTGGTGGTGGAGGCGCGCAAGAACGGTGCGCGTATCCCGTGGTCGTACTGGCACGATCGGCCGCTGTCCGTCGACGAATACCTCTCGGCGCCAATGCTGTTCGACCCGGTCTGTCGCTACGACTGCGACATCCCCGTCGACGGTGTGGCCGCATTCGTGCTCACCTCCGCCGAACGCGCGATGGACCTGCCGCATCGGCCGGTGTATGTCGCGGGCTTTGCCTCCGGAATGCCTGCCCGGCGGCGCCTGCCCCTGCACTGGCCGCTCGATGACATCGTCGAGGGCGGCGTGCAGACAGCGCGCCGGTTGTGGGAGCACGCCGGGATCACAGCTGCCGAGGTCGATTTGCCCCAGGTGTACGACGGGTTTTCGCTATTCGTGTGGCTGTGGTTGGAGGTCTTGGGGCTGTGCCCGCCCGGTGAGGCGCATCGCTTCGTCGAGGCCGGCGGTATCGACAGCGACGACGCCGCCGCTATTCCCGCGCTGTCGGGAGGCGGCGCGCTGGGAAACGGTCGCATGCATGGCATCCCGCAGATGCTCGAGTGCTACCTGCAGCTGGCCGGGCGGGCCGGTGAGCGACAGCGCGACAACGCCGCGATCGGGCTGGCGTGCCACTCCTCGCCACACTTCGGGGGCGCCGTGTGCTACTCCGCGCACCCGTTTTGAGAGTTGCGTTCTCCGAAGGATCAGAATATCGTTCTACTGTTACTGGCGTTTAGGAGTCGCTGTGACAGTCCCGTCGGAATCGTGGGTAGAGCGCGCTGTCGATCGATCGGCGGCCGTGCAGCGGTCCCGCACCCGTATCGCCAACCAGGTGCGGTTGATGCTCGACGCGGCGCGACGGCTCATCCAGGCGAAGGACGACTTCACCACTCAGGAATTGGTCGCCGAGGCCGGTGTGGCGCTGCAGACCTTTTACCGCTACTTCGCCTCCAAAGATGAACTGCTGCTCGCCGTGATCGGAGACGCGATGACGGAGGCCTGCGACCGCTGGGCCAAAGCCGCCGCCGACATGACCGATCCCATGGACCGATTGCGCTCGTACATCACCGCTCCACTGCAACAATTCCACGGCGACAGCCACGAGGCCGCGGGCATTCGGTTCATCGTCTCGGCGCACTGGCACCTGCACCGCATCTTCCCGACCGAACTCGCCGAGGCCGAACAGCCGTTCGTCGACCTGCTGCGAGCCGAGGTGGCGGCCGCCGCCGACAAGGGCTTGCTGCATCCGCGGAATCCCGACTGGGACACCTGGTTCATCGTCGAGCTGCAGCGCGCGATCTACCACTACTACGCCTATGCGGCCAAAACCGACGAGGACCTTCGGGCCACCGAAGAAAACCTTTGGGAATTCTGCAAAGCCGCGCTCGGAGCACCACGAGTATGACCGCCGATTGCCCAGGAAGGGTTGCCAGTGAACGACTTTGACGGCTCCGACTTCTTCACCGATCCGGCGCTCGTGCCCAACCCCCATCCCTATTTCGACTATCTGCGCGCCAAGGGCCCGGTGGTTCGCGAGCCGCGCCACGGGGTGGTCGCCGTCACCGGCTACGAGGAGGCGATGGCGCTCTACAAAGACGTCGACTCGTTTTCCAGCTGCATCGCGGTGGGCGGCCCGTTCCCGCCGTTGCCGTTCGAACCCGACGGCGATGACATCAGCGGCCTGATCGAACAGCACCGCACGCAGATGCCGCTGCACGAGCACATGGTCACCATGGACCCGCCAGACCACACTCGCGCCCGGTCGGTGCTGAGCCGGTTACTGACTCCGGCACGGCTGAAAGAGAATCAGGACTTTCTGTGGCACTTGGCCGACCAGCAGCTGGACGAGTTCGTCGGCCACGGCGAATGCGAGTTCCTCGACGCATATTCCAAGCCCTACGCGCTGCTGGCCGTCGCTAACCTGCTCGGGGTGCCCGAGGCTGATCACAAGGAATTCCGCGCCGCGCTGGCTCATTCGCACACCGCGGGCAACCTCGACCACGATCCTGCCGCGATCAATCCGCTGGAATTTCTCGACGAGAAATTCAGCTTCTACATCGAAGACCGGCGCCGCGAGCCGCGCGGCGATGTGCTGAGTGACCTTGCCGCCGCGCGTTATCCGGACGGGTCGACGCCCGAGGTCGTGGAGGTCGTGCGGTCGGCGACCTTCCTGTTCGGGGCCGGCCAGGAGACCACCGCCAAGCTGCTTGGCGCCGCATTGCAAATCCTGTGCGACCGACCGGATTTGCAGCAGGCCTTGCGTGATGACCGCAGTCTGATCCCCGGCTTCATCGAGGAAACACTGCGGATGGAAGCCCCGGTGAAGACGGCGTTCCGGTTGGCGCGCAAGTCGACCCGCGTCGGCGACGTCGATATCCCGGCCGGTACCACGGTCATGCTCTGCCCGGGGGCGATCAACCGCGATCCCGACCGCTTCGAGAACCCGCACGAATTCCGGCTCGACCGGGGCAACGTTCGCGAGCACATCGCCTTCGCCCGCGGCGTCCACAGCTGCCCCGGTGCGCCGTTGGCGCGGGTCGAGGGCCGGGTCTCGCTGGAGCGGATCTTGGACCGGATGGGCGATATCCGGGTCAATGAGGACGTTCACGGGCCCGCAGGGGACCGCAGCTACAGTTACGCGCCGACCTACATATTGCGCGGACTCAACGAATTGCACCTCCAGTTCACGCCGATCAAGTAGGTGATCGATGCGGCCGACGTCATTGGTGATTCCGGCTCTGGTGCTGATCCTTGCCGGCGGGGCGACCGCGCCGACCGCCACCGGCTCCGGTGACGATTGGGGACTCAACGGCACCTACCTGGCCACCTCCAACGGCGATTGGGCGAAAACCAACGACATCTATCACAACGAAGCGAGCGTCCGGAGCAAATGGACGATCAGCACCACGTGCAGCACGCCGCTCGAATGCACCGGCCGGGTCACCAGCGACCTCGGTTGGAGCGCTGACGTGGGCCTGCACGGCAGCGAGTACGTCGTCAAGCGTGACATTCCCAACTGGGAGCCCTGCCCCAACGGCGCACCCCGAACCGGACACCAGATCTACCGGTTCTATCCCGTCGATGAAAGGGGTTGGGTGGCCACCGATTCCACGTCGAAGGTGCTCGCCGGTGTGGACATGACTTCGGGGGACAGCGGGGCGTGCGGCATCAACAAGGCATTGGTGATCTCACTGCCGTTCCGACTGGACAAAGTGAGCTGAGCTCGGGGCGCCACTGGCCGTCGGGGTGCTCGTCGTGCGCCAAAAAGTCTGGGGGCTTACGGCTACCAGCTTGATAACTGTCCGCGTGTCGGTGTGGTATTTCGTCTAGTTTCTGTCAATCTCCGTCCAGGGCCACAACCTGAACCTCTTTTCGTCACATCTAGACGCCGTCGCGGCGGCCCCGGAGCGGACACCCATGACGAGCACCTCGCCGGCAACTGTCGCCAGCGCCGCACGAACGGTCGGCCGGGTCGTTTTGTTGTCCGCCGCGATCGCAGCGTCGCCGGTGATATTGGCGGCTGGGGTGCACGCCAACCCGGGCGCTCCCGTCCCCGACGCCGACCATGAGTTGGGAATGTATGGCGATCCCGTCGCCGCGGCGGCCTACTGGCGCGAGCAACACGCTTCCGACTGTGGGGAAATGGCAGTAGCCGATGTGGTCGGCGAGATCACGGGACGCGAGCCAACAGAGCAGCAGATGATCACTTTGGCCGAAAACACACCGAGCGCAGGGGGTCACGGGCCGATTTGGACGCCAACGGGCACCACCAATATCGCCGACCTTCCGGTACTGCTGTGGCACTACTGGATCAGAGCCGAGAATATTCAGACCGATACCGACACTGTGGCGCGCAAGTTGGGGGGAAACCACAAGGTCATCGCCATCCTCAACGCCGAGACAATTTGGAATCGGCCGGGGAAGCGGAACTCTGCGAACCACTTCGTGGTGGTCACCGGCGTTGACAGCAAGGCCGGTGTGGTGCATCTGAACGACAGCGGCATCAGTACCGGCCGCGACGAGCAGGTTCCCATTGCCGTTTTCGAGCGGGCGTGGGCCCCTAACTACAACTCGGCTATCGTGACCAAGCGATGAGTCGGCGACGCGCAAGCGAAATGACTAGCAATTAAACGCAATCGGTAGCCGCGCGCCGGGTCCTGGGTTAGAGCCCGAAAGCGATAGCACATGGGCTAGCAGCTTTCGGCAACGCTCTATCAATCCGAACCGAGCGGTTCACTACAGTCGAGGAATCCTTCCTGGACGAGAAAGGAACTCGGGCGGATGACGCGAATGCCTCTGGCCAAAGCAGACGAACAGCCGGAACAGATCCGGCAGCTGTTGACCCGCCCCGACACCCTCGATGTGCTTCGACTAATCGCCAACGCCCCCAACATATTCGAGAGCTGGGCACAGATGGCCGGCCAGCTCTTCGAAAGCCCGACCTTCACCCCGCGGATGCGCGAAGTCAGCATCGTGCGGGTGGCCCATTTGCAGGATTCGCCATATGAACTCGCCCAGCACGTGATCTTCGCCCGCAAAGCCGGACTCACCGAAAAACAAATCGACGCTCTACAAAACAAAGCGGACCTGGACACGGCCGGATTCAGCGGTGATGAACGCACCGTCATCGACACCGTCACCGAGTTGTGCGCCGCCCGCCGGCTCAGCGACGACACCTTCGCCACCGCCCACACCTTGCTCGGCGACGAGGCAATCACCGAACTGCTGATGATCGTCAGCTGCTATTACGGTCTGGCGCTGGTGCTCAACGCCGTCGACCTCGACATCGACGCGACATGACCCGCGTCCCTTATCGCCGGCCCGAAGACATGACCGAACTCGCCCGCGAATTGACCGCGCGGCGCGGCAATCTCAACGTCTACCGTGCCCTGGCCAACGCCGAGAAGGTGTTCACCGGCTGGATGGTGGCCGGCGACGCCGCCCTGACCAGCCCGGTGCTGCCGAGAAGGCTTCGCGAACTGATCGTGCTGCGCACCGCCTATCTCATGGATTGCGCCTACGAACTCGGCCAACACAGAGACGTCGCGCAAACGGTTGGACTCGACACCGCCACCATCGACGCCATCACGTCCGAGTCCGGTTGGCAAACAGGGCAATTCGATCCCACCGAGCTGGCCGTGCTGCGACTGACGAGCGAACTGGTGAGCACCCGCCGCGTCGCGGCCCCGCTTTTCGACCAGGTGCACACGGCCCTCGGCTCGGAGGCCACCGTCGAAGCGTTGATGGTGATCAACCGGTATGCGGGCCTCGCGCTGATGCTCAACGCGCTCGAAGTCGACCTCGATGACACCGCCCGACTCCCCATTCCGCCGACGAACGAGGGACCCCTCCCGTAACCTGCATGGTGTGGTGGTGCGAAAGCAGCCGTCGACCCGCCTGTCCGCCGAGGACTGGCTGGAGGTGGGTTACACCGTGCTCGCCCGGGAGGGAGTGCGCGCACTCAAAGTCGAACGCCTCTGCCAGCAGGCGGGCGTCACCCGCGGCAGCTTCTACTGGCACTTCGAGGACATCGAAAACTATCGGACCGCCCTGATCGAGTCGTGGAACAAGTTCCTCGAACGGGACCGCCAGGCATTGTCCGAGCTCGACGCGCTGGCACCCCGAGAACGCCTATCGGCCCTGACTCAAACCCTGGTCAGCCCGCAGTACTGGATGCTCGAGCGGGCGATGCGTGAGTGGGCCCGCCTGGACCCGGTGGCCGCCGAAAAAATCCGCGCCACCGATCGGCTGCTGCTTCGCACCGTGATAAAGGCTTACAGCGACTACGGTTTCAGCCGCGAGGATGCCCGGCTACGCGCCGAACTGACCTTCGCCGCGGGAATCGGACTGCTGCATCTCACCAGCTCGGCCGAACAGGCCCAATCGGTCGCTCAACGCGAACGGTTCCTGGCGCTGATGCTGGGGGAGACGGCCGGCTCAGACCATGGCGATGGGTGAGATCTTCGCGCCAATCGCCAACGCGCCGGCCAACTCTCGACTGGTGTCGTAGTCGAACACCACGTGCCCAGCGGCGATGTCCACATCACGCTTGGCGCGCTGCATCGGGCTCGACAGGAAGTGAACGCTGGCACCGGAGGCCTCCATCAGATCGGCGATGACCGACCGACTTTCGTGCACGGTGCACGCCGCCGCCAGCCGCGCGTCGGCCCGCACCGATCGGCTCACCCGTTCCCCGCTGACGACGAGCGTCTCGATGTCATCGGCGGTCTTGGCGACCAACGCCCGCAGCGAGCTCAGTCGTACCCGGGCCTCGCCCAGCCGGATCTGCGCGGCGGGCTGATCTTTTTGCGCGACCCCGCTGTACGCCAGGACGCGCTCGCCGAGTCGCTCGGCGAAGAGTTCGCTCACCCGTTCCGCGGTCCCGAGCACGGGCATGGACGCCGTCAGCGCCAGCGCCGGAACCAGCGGCCACCGGTACGTCGGGACCCCGTGCTCACGCGCGCCCGGTGCCGTGCCGCCGTAGATGTCGGCCACGGCGACCAGTCGATGCTCGGGCACGAGAGCGTCGGTGATGACGAGATCGTGCGAGCCGGTGCCGCGCATGCCGGCCGTGTGCCAGGTGTCGACGACCTCGACCTGCTCGGCGGGCACCACGGCCAACGCCGGGTCGATCCGGTCCTGCCGTTCGACGAGCACGCCGACGATCACCCAGTCGGCATCCATCGCGCCCGTCGCCCATGACCACCTGCCGGTCAGGCGCACTCCGCCGTCGGCCGGGACGCCACGGCCGGTGGGAGCCAGGGGAGCCGGCGCCAGCACCGGTCCGGACCCGAAGACCTCGTCCTGAACGCACGGATCGAACAGCGACAGCATCCAGTTGTGCAGCGCGTAGAAACCGAGCGTCCACGCGCTCGATGCGCAGCCGTGCGCCATCCGCCTAATCGGTTGCAGCAGTTCGGGAAACGAGGCTTGGATGCCTCCGTATCGGGCGGGCAGCAGTAGCCGGAACAGGTCGGTCTGCCTGAAGTCGCTTATCGTCGCCGCGGGCAGGCGCCGCAATCGCTCGGCCTCGTCGGCGCGATCGGCCAGCCGGGCAACGAACTCGTCGGTGACGCCGTGCAGGGGGCGGCTGTCGGCCACGGACATGTCGCGAACCATAACATACTTTTTTGTATGGCGATATTGATGGCGCGAAGCTCGAAGGCTGGTCGCCGAATGCGGTGGATTCGCGCGCTGCGTAGGATCGTTGCGCGCCAAGCTATTTCGCCTAGGCTCGCCAACCTCCACGGTCGACGATCTGGCGAATTGCTACCATCGCGCGGTGAGTGATCGCCCCGGTGCCTCGCGATCCATTACACGCCGCGACGTCCTGAGGGTCGCCGGTGTGATGCCGGCGATCGCCGCCGCCGGCGCGTGGTTGCCGACCCCAAGGGCAAGGGCCGGGGTGGCCGGGATGTCGGTCTTTCTCGACCCAGGCCACAACGCCGTCAACGACGCCTCGATCAACCAGCAGGTCCCCAACGGCCGCGGCGGCACCAAGCCCTGCCAGACCTCGGGCGCCGCCGCCGACGACGGGTATCCCGAGCACGCGTTCACCTGGGCGGTGGTGGGGTTGATCAACGATTCGCTGAACCAGATGGGCGTCCGGACCCAGCTGTCGCGCGAGAGCGACAGCGGAGTCGGCCCCTGCATCGACCAACGCGCGGCCGCGGCCAACGCCATGCACCCTGACGCGATAGTGAGCATCCACGCCGACGGCGGGCCGGCATCCGGCAGTGGATTCCACGTCAACTACTCCAGCCCTCCGCTGGGCGATGTCCAATCCGGACCCGCCGTGAAGCTGGCGCATGCGATGCGGGATGCCTTGGTCCAGTCGGGTTTACAGCCCGCCAACTACATCGGCTCGGACGGCCTCTACGGCCGCGACGACCTCGCCGGGCTGAACCTGGCCCAGTACCCCGCGGTGCTGGTCGAACTGGGCAACATGAAAAACGCCGGTGACTTGGCGCGAATGGAAAGTCCGGACGGGCGGGCGAAATATGCCGCCGCGGTCACCCAGGGGATAGTTGCTTTTCTGAACTCCAAAGCTCCGACCGGCTAGCCCGAGCTAATTACCCGACACGCTTTGACCGTTCTCCAGCTAACTTACGCGACGCGCTGGAACGACCGCATTGCATCACAGTTAACTTGCATCCAAACCCTACAGCGAACGTCGCGCCAAAACCTAAATTGCGCGTGTATGCGGCGCGCCACTATATATAGCAGTACCGAAAGGTGCTTCTCGTGGAAAAAGAGTGCGTCGTGCCTGCACCGACTATGTTGATTTGTTGCGGTGGGACGTCACGAGTTTCAAGGCATGTGGTGACGGTGGACGCCGCCGACTGGGCGCGTTGACGGGGAATGGGATGGCGATTTGATCAGGGGGATGGGTGACCAGCTCCGGCCCAGCATCGAGGGGCGCCGATGACGTATAGCGGTTATCAGGATCCGTTCGGTGGCGACCCATTCGGGGGGCTGGGGCCCGGGTTCGGCCAGAATCAGCCGGGTCATTCGCCCGCGGGATCTGGGTCCTTCCCGTCCGGGCCGAAGGTCAACACGTTGGCCACGCTGTCGGCCATCTTCGCGTTCGTCTTCGCGCCGGCCGGTGCCGCGCTGGGGCACGTGGCGCTGTCTCAGATCCGCCAACGCCACGAACGCGGCCGTGACCGCGCCATCTTCGGGCTGACGGCCTCGTACCTTTTCATCGTGCTGGCGATCGGCGCGCTGGCCGTGTGGCTGGTCACCAGCGGCGGATCGGATTCGAACACGGTCAAGACGGCGGCTCCCAGCCCGTACGTCCCGCCGACCCCGCCACGCACCACGGTGATCACGGCCCCGCCGGCGCAACGCCCGAGCGTCTCCGTCGGCGACCTTCACGTGGGTGACTGCATCGAGGTCCAGCAGAACAAGCCGGATCCGTCGGAGAAGGCGGACTTCATCACCATCTACCCGGTCAGGTGCGAGGTGCGCGAAGGCGTGCTGCAGGTGACCCAGCTACTCTCGAACGACTCCTGCAAGACCCCCACGACGCTGTGGAACAAGAACAAGACCGTGTATGCCTGCATCGTCGACTTCAAGGGTTGACAGATGGGGCCGCACCGAGTCGTCTCTCGTCGCACAACACAGCGGTTCGCCGCTACGGCCGGTGGGGTGAACTGATGCATCCGAGCGAAGACCCTTTTGCGCCGCAGTCCGGCGATCCGTTCGGCGGAACGCCGCCCACCGTGTCATACGGCGGCGCGCCTACGGCTCCGGTCGGATATCCGAACGCGCCGTTCGGCGGACAGCCGCCGCGCGCGGACTACAACACGCTGGCGGTGCTCTCGCCGGTTTTCGGGGTGATCGTTCCGCCCGCCGGCATCGTGATGGGCCATCTCGCGTTGCCGCAGATCAATCGCAGCGGCGAACGCGGGCGCCCGGCGGCGATCGCCGGCCTGGCTATCGGCTACCTGATGTGCGTCCTGCTGATCCTCGGCGGCGTGTACTGGGGCACCCGGCCGAGCAGCTCGACGCCGGCGACCGCGTCCAGCTCCGCTCTGCCGAGGCCGCTACCGCCGCGGGTGATCACGTCGGTCGCACCGGGCAGCACGGTGCCGCGCGGCCCAAAGCTCGACCTGGCGACCGTGCCGATAGGCACCTGCGTGGAGCTACAGCTGCGCAACAGCACGGGCAATGACGCGCTGGACTTGTTCGGTGTCGACTGCGAACACCGCGACGGGGTGTACACGGTCGCCGCGCGGGTGCGCTCGAACAACCAATGCAACTCGGTCTACGTGGCCGCACCTCCCGACCGTTCCTTCGCCCTCTGCCTGAATCCGTATTGAGACCGATGAACGCACCAAACCCCTTCGACTTCAGCGACTTCGGGCCGGGCAAGCAGGCCCAGTCCGGGGGCGGACAGCAGCCGGCGCAGGGTGGGGGTTTTGCGGGCGGATTCAATCCGTGGGCCAACCAGCGACCCGCCGCCGCGCGACCGGCAACCTCCGATGCTTTCCAGGCACCATCGGCCTTCGACCCGACGAGTGGACGTGACGCGTTCGGGCAACTCACCGCGAGCCCGGCGGGCATCGGCGCGCTGACGACGGCGGGCCCGCCGCTGGTGTGGTTCGTGGTGGCCTTGGCGCTGGGGGTTGCCGGCATTGCCCTGGCCGGTGCGAGCGCGTTGGGCCGCCCGATGATTGCGGCCGCGGTCGCCGGGTGGCTGCTGGCCGGGCCGCTGGCGATCGGCGCGCTGGCGGTCTTCAGCCGCGTTGACACCAGGCGCCGCGCCGAGGCCATCTACTCGGCGCCCACCTGGACATCGAGGCTGTACTGGATCGTGCTCGCCGTCTGCCTGCTAGGGATAGCGGTGGGGGCCTGGCAGATTGCGCTGTGGGCGGGGACGTTGTGATGGCCAGCTCCTCTCGAATATCTCGCGGCCGCAACGGCTTTGCGGCGCTGGCGCGGGTGGCCGCGGTCGCGACCCTGGTCGTCGTGCTGAACCTGGTCGGCTGGGCGCCCGTCGCGTCGGCGACGGGCTCGCCGGGCGCGAGCCGATTCGGGGCCTGCCTCGCCTCGCAGAAGGCCGGCGATCTGCTGCTGCTGTTCGACGAGTCGAGCAGCCTGCAGCAGACCGATCCACAGGCCGCGCGCGTGCAAGCCGCCCGCTACCTGGTGCACACGTTGGGCAAATACGCCGACCGGGTGAGCGCAAAACTCGACGTCGCGGTGGCGGGGTTCGCCGATACCTATGTCCCCGAACATGATTGGACCCAGCTCACCGGCTCGACCGCGGATAGCGTAGGCGCGTCGCTGGATCCCATCGCCAAGAAGAACACCGGCATCGACACCGACTACTGGCTGGCCCTCGACGGGGCCCGGCAGGCGCTGACTACGCACGGCGGCGCGGCCGACAAAGGGCAGCGCTGCCAGGCCATCGCCTGGTTCTCCGACGGCATGATCGATTTCACCGCCCGTCCGGTCACCAAGCCCTACGCCGACGGGGTCCCGCTGGACTCACCGAACGGCATCCCCGACACCACCCAGAAGGCCGTGCAATCCATCTGCCGGCCCAGCGGCCTGGCCGACCAGCTGCGGTCGAGCAACATCATCATGCTGGGAATCGGGCTGGGCGCCAAGCAGACTCCCGGTGACTTCAACGTGATGTCGGCGATCAGCACCGGCAAGGGATTGCAGGGCCTGGCGTGCGGCGCCATCACCGATCCGGTGCCCGGCGACTTCTATCCCGTCGCCAACATCGACGACATGTTGTTCGCGTTCGACGCCCTCAACCCGGATCCGGGCGTGACCGACCAGGGCGGGGTCTGCCAGATCAAGGTGTGCCCGGAGGCGCGGCACAACTTCGTGCTCGACCGGTCCATCAAAGAGGTCAACATTCTGGGTTCCGGCGGCGTGCCCGGTGTCGAGCCTTACCTCGTCTCCCCGACCGGGCAGACCCTGCCGTTACCCAAGAAGGACGGCGCCCAAAACGTCAACGTCGACGGCGTATCGGTGAACTACCAATGGCAATCCGAATCGGCGCAAACGATCTCGCTGCAGAACGGCAACGCCCCGCACTGGACCGGGCAATGGGCGATCGTCTACGTCGACACCACCGGCCAGCACCCCGACGCCGTGTCCAAGGTCAGCATCCACATCACCACCGACATCTTCCCGGCCCTGACGGGCGCCGACAAGGTCGCCTGGCACAGCGGCCAGACACTCAAGGGCCTGGTCTTCGGTTTGGTTGACGGCCAACGCAAGCCGATGACCCCGAGCGACCTGGCCGGTACGGCCACCATGTCGGCGTCGTTGGGTCCCGATGGCGCCGCACCGATTCCGCTGCTGACGGCGGCCGGCAAGGACGACATCGCCAAACCCGTCGACGCCGATCTGACCAAAGTCTCCCCGGGGCACGCGACCTTGCGGATGTCGCTGGTGATCACCACCGCGAACACCACCGACCAGAACGGCGGGCCGATCGCCGGCACCCAGTTGTCGCCGCAGGAAGTCGATGTGCCCGTGCAGATTCTGCCCAAAGTCGGCCTGCCGACCCCGGGCCAGCGCATCGACTTCGGCACCGTCGAGGGAGCCAAGGGGGCAACCGCGACGCTGAACGTCACCGGACCGGGCTGCGCCTGGATCAGCGACACCGATACCCCGACGGTCGCGGGGGCGCCCGATGGCATCGGCACACCGCACCTGGGTTCACCAACGAACTCGGGCCAGCACTGCCTCAAGGTGCAGGCGGGGGAGACCGCACAACTATCGGTCAACCTGCGCACCGACCACAACGGACACGGCGGGCTCAACGGCGCCGTGCCCGTTCATGTTTCGACGCTGGACAACCCCGGCGACGCCCAGACCGTGCCGGTGGCCTTCACGGCGTCGATGATCAACCCGCTCAACACCACCAACTTCATCCTGGTGCTCATCGCCGCCCTGCTGCTGGGTCCCGGAATCCCGATGGCGCTGCTGTACGCATCGAAGTGGTGGGTCAGCAAGATCCCGGACAATCCGTTGCTGGCCGAACGCATCGCGGTGCAGGTCGAGCACGACGCGGTGTTGCGCGGCGGTGAACCGTTCGTGATGGCCGACACCGACCTGGTGCAACCCGTGACCGGGTTGCCGCCCGGTGGCACCCGCCAACTGTCCGTGGCCGGGGTCAATCTCTCGGTTGCGCTGGGGCGCAGCCCGTTCGGATCCGGCCACGTGGTCGTCGACGCCGAGGGCATGGTCAGCGTCGGGTCAAAGCTGCCCGGCTCCGACAACACGGGCCTGCGCGCGGTGCTGCCGCTGGCGGTGCACAACACCTGGGTGCTGCTGCACAACCCGTACGGGCCCGAGAACGCCGCGGAGGTATTGCTGTTGGTGGCCGGAACCACCGACACCATCGCGCGTGAGCGGCTCTACGAAGACGTCGCGCAACGGCTGCCCGACCTGCTCGCCGGGTTGCGGCTGCGTGCCGTGCAGGCCGGTATGTCGGCAGCGTTCGCGGCGCCGGGCGAGACGGCCTCCCCGTTCGGTGACACGCCCGCGGGCGTCGTGGTCGGCCCGGCCGGAGATGATCCCTTTGGCGGCGACGCTGATTCGTCGTTCGGGGCGGCGCCCGCAGCACCCGCAGCACCTGCAGCACCTTCAGCACCGTCCGCGCCGGCTTCGAGGCCGGCGCCGCCGTCCCCCGCGGCGACAGGGCCGGTGCCGCCCGGCTTCAATGAGGCGGAGACACAAGAGCGGCCAATTCCCGAACCGATATTCCGCCAGGACGAGACGATGGCCGCGGGATACCGGTACGGCGACGAGGGTGAACAGCGCGACGAGCACGACGAGCGCGCGGGCGGCGGGTCGCCCGGGCTCCCGCCGACCGAGGCGACGCAGCCCTCCCATCGATTTGACCCAGATCCATTCGACCCGTTCGGAGAGGGCACCTGATGCGACGATTCCTGGTAGTGGGCTGCGGCGGTTCCGGCGGCGCCACGCTGTCCCTGATGATGGACCAGCTGCGCTCCGAACTGCACACCGCCGGAATCGAAAAGCTCTTGGCCGGTTGGCAATTCGTCCACATCGACGTCCCAAGTGCCGCGGAGTCGGGCCCGGAGGGGCTGGCGAACGTCCCCGCCCAGGGCGGCAGCTACGTCGGGTGCGGACCACAGGGCAGCAGCTACGCCGTTCTCGACGGTGCGCTGTCGCAACGGCTGGCGGCCGAATCGGCGTTGGACACCATCGCCACCTGGGCGCCGCGCAGCCCGCAAGAGGTGTCGATCCCGATCTCGGCCGGCGCGGGCCAGTACCGGGCGATCGGGCGCATGATCACCCTGAGCAAGGCCGCTGAGATCCACGCCCGCCTACAGGCCGCGTGGGACACGCTGTTTCGCGTCGAGACCGTTTCCGAGATGTCGACGGTCGACGTGCCGGGCATGGGTCGATTCGACCCCAACGAACCGCCCCTGGTGTTGGTGGTGTCATCGATGGCCGGCGGTGCGGGGGCCTCGATGGCGCTGGACGTATGCCGCCTGCTGACCTTGGTCACCGGTCTGGATCCGCGCCTGATGGGCGTATTCATGGTGACCCCCGACATTTTCGACTCGCTACCGCAGAGCGCCATCATCGGCGTGCGGGCCAACGCGTTGGCGATGCTCGGCGAGATCGTGGCCAGCCAGTCCGGTGCGGCCCGCGAACACGACGTGCGAATCTTGCGTGCTCTGGGCCACCATCACGGTGAGGGAGAACCGATTCCGTTCGCGCGGGTGTTCCCGGTTGGTCGCTACATCGGCGCCGACCGCACCCTGTTCGGCGACGGCTCGCAGTATGCCGTGTACCGCGGACTGGCGCGTGGGCTGGCGGGACTGATGATGAGCGGCCGGGCCAGCGACCAGTTCGTTGCCTACGACCTGGGCAACACCGCGTCCCCGGTGGGCGATCGCGACCTGCTGGGCTGGGGCATCTCGTCGTGGGATGTGTTGCCCTGGGGCACCTATGGCTTCTCCAGCCTGAGCATGGGCCGTGACCGCTACGCCGAATACGCCGCCCAGCGCCTGGCCCGCAGCTGCGTGGACAAACTGCTCGACGGGCACATGCAAAGGGGCAATCCGGCATCGAGCACCGAGCAGTTGGACTCACTGCTGTCCAGCCAATGGGCTGCGCTCTGCGGCGAATTGGGGTTGCCGCCCAGCGCCGGCGACGAACAGACCCGGGTGAGCCAGCTGGGGCGTTGGATCGGCACCGAAGCCTTCACGACCGACACCGTCGTCTCCACGGTCAACGGTCTCATCGACCGTCAGCTGCGCAACCACCTGCCCAACCCGGAGGGCGTCGCCGCCGAACAGTGGGTGCCGACCATGCGGCAGGCCGTGCACAACCGGCGCGCCGAGTTGACCCGGGCCTGCGCTGATGCGGCCTACGCCATGGCTTTTCAGTGGCATCAAGATTTCGCCAACCGGCTCGAACGGGTCGTCGGCGCGGCCGTTGCCTCGCTGGGCTTGCCCTTCGCGCGGGAAGTCGTCGACCAGCTGCGCCGGCACATCGATGACCACCTCACCGCGGGGGTTGCGCAGCTGGGCAACATGGGTCCACCCGACATCGTGGCGATGTCGCCGCAGGTGGACGCCGGGCTGAAGTCGCTGCACGGGGTGATGACCAACACCGACCAGGTGGTGGCCGCCGTGGTGGACGGGTTCCGCGCGACGGTGCGCCGTCAGCTGTTCGCCGACGCGGCCGCCCGCATCGCCGACGTGCTGCGGGTGGTCGGTCTGGAGCTGCTGGTGCCGCTGCGGGATCGGCTCAGCGAGGCGATGATCCAGCTGGAGAACGCCCGCTCGGAGCCGCCGACCGACGTGGGCCTCGCGCGCCTGGCCACCGACCAATACGCGGCCTGGCCGGCGGACGCCGACGAACTGGTGCCCAGCCGGTTCGCGGAGGCGAACAACGAAGTGCTGCTGATCAATTCGACCGCCTTCAAGGGCCGTTACGAGGCCGACCTGCCGAAGGCGGTGGCCGCTGCCAACGCGATGATCCCGCTGCAGTCGGCTATCGAGGAGGCCACCACGCGGGTGATCCTGGGGGAGTGGCAGACCACCGGCGGGGTGGCCGCCCCCGGCGGGCTGATCGAGCGCACCGCGACGTGGGTCACGCGGGCGCTGGGCACCGATCCGGAGACCGGCCGCGCGCGGGTGCCCTCGATCGCGCAGTTCGACATCCACACCCGCCCAGTGGAATTGCTGCGACGCGCCCGGCTCTACGTGGAGCGTCCCGGGGAGTCGTTCGCCGAATTCTGTAAGGTGTCGCTGCGCGACTACGTGCAGGGGGCGGGAGCATCGGAGTCCGAGCTGGTGGCGCGCCGCCGCGACATCGCCACCAAGTTCGCCGAGGCGCTGTCGCTGGCGCGACCGCTGGCCAGCGTCAACGACCAGGCGCTGCAGCGAGTCCACCCCGGTCAGCAGACCGAATACCGCTACAAGTTCTCCGAGATTCCGTTCGCCGGTCAACCGGTTGACCGCGAACTGTTCGAAGTCATCCGCAACAATCCGCGGATCGACCAGGCGACGAAGGACAACTACGGGCGGTCGCTGTCCGACGAGGACAGCGTCACCCGCATCGACATCTTCGGCTCGTATCCCAACTATTCGCCGCTGGCGTTCGACTCGGTGCTCAAGCCCGCGGCTCAGCAATGGGCGCAGACCGCGGGTCCCGGACGGGGCGCCTTCTGGAAATACCGTCGCTCCCGGCCGCTTTCGGCGTCGCTGCCGATGACCGACGACCAGCGATTCACCATGACCGGCGGCTGGTTCGTCGGCCAGCTGCTGGGCCGCATCCAGATCCCCGCGTCGCCGTTCACCGAGCCGGTGCGGATCTACGACGCCGACAGTGGGCAGTGGCTGAACTTCCCGAACCCGCTGCTGACACCGCCGTCGGCGTTCCACGCCCCGTACGACTGGTTGCCTGCGGTACTGGAATCGATCCTGCTGGCCATCGCGCAGTCGCACGAGCCGCCGGTGATGCGATCGCTGCGGCCCTACAGCGTGCTGCGTGAGCTTTACGACGCGCATTCGCAAGACCCGGCCAGCGGCATCGTCGCCTTGTCGGCGCAGGGGCTGCTGCGCGAATTCCTGCAAGGGGCCTCGAGCGCGCCCGGGGTGCAGCCTCGGGTCCCGGGGATCGCCGAGGCCCAGACCGCCGACGAGCGCGCCGCGGCGGCGATCGAGTGGTTGACCACCATCCATGATGTTGCGGCGCAGTATCTTCCGGCGGACATGGCCGGGGCCACGCCGGGTGGGGCGTTCACGACGGTGCCGACGCGAACCACGGCGTCGAACACGCCCATGTTCCGCGACCTGGCGCCCGACGTATACGCGGCCACCGGTGCGCTGATCAACCTGATCCAGCACGAGGCCGAGGCGTTGGCGGCCGGCGCGGCGGCGGGCGGCCCGGTGCTCGACGGCGGTGCGCCCGTGGTGATTCCCGAAGGCGGGACGTTCTGACCATGGCTGTATCCGCCGACACCTCGCTCACCGTTGTCGTGGCCCCGCACCTGCAGACCGACGAGCTTCTGGGCATCCTGTGCGATTATTCGGCCGCCGGGTTGCTGGGCGTCTTCGTCTGGGTCGATGCCCGCGATGCGCGGGGGCCCGCCACGACGGCGACGATGGTGCGCGATGGCAGGTCGGAAAGCGTCGTGCTGCAACAGGTATTGACCGCCAAGCATTATGACCGGGTTCGGGTAGCAGTATTGGTTCCCCTCGATGCGCCGGCCGAGCAGCGAGCGCCGTTGGCCGCCGAGCAGTTCGTCGAACAGGTGGTGCGCAGCACCGCCAGGGGCGCCGGGATGACCCTGCTGCGGATGCTGCTCACGAGCGGGCGCGCGGGCGCCAGTCAGCTCGGCTCGTCGGTCGTGGTGGAGGGCTGGCACAACCTGCTGATCGCGCCGGAGGATTCACCGGCACCCGGGTTGGGTGCGGTGCCGTGGGGGAATCTCGCCGAACCGCTGGATCTGGCCCAGCGCGCCGCGCCGGTGGTCGCGGCGGTGGCCGGTTTGTGGGCCGATGTGCAGCAGACCCCGTTCGACAGTGTGGAGATTCTGCCGGGCCAGACGCTGCGGGCGGTGCGCGCGTTCTACCGCAGCCTGGATACCGCCGAGGTGGAACGCCGGCTGCGGGCGCGGCTGTTCGATCCGGCCGGACGGCTGCCGCTGCCCCATGGCGGGCAGGTGCCGGTGCTGTATGTGGAGGACGTTTCGGCGGCCACGCAAACGATGGCCCGCGCGCTGTGGACCAAACATCGTGATGTGCTGCGCGGACCCCGGCTGGGCGTCGACGACGTTGCCACACAGGCCATTTCGATTTGGGCGGCGTTGAAAATGTTTCTGCGCTTCATGGGCGGGGCCCTGCGCAACGCGCCATCGGCGTGGTTGTCGGCGGTAAAGGGATCGGTCTCGGCGGTGTTGGCCTCGACGGTGCAGGGCACCGTGTTCGGCGGCCGCGAATCGGCGTTCTCGGTGGTCACCAGCAGCCAGCTCGCCGACTGGCAAGATCTCGGCCGCAGCGCCGACACGCTCAACGCGGCCATCGGCGGGTCAGCGGGCAACGGGCAGCTGGCGCAACAGGATTTGAGCGCGCTCTGGATCGACTTCGTCAACGGCGCACTCACCCTTGCCGACGGTGGACGCCGCGCGAAGGGGCTCGACCCGATTCAAGTGGGCGCTGGTGTGGGTGTTTTGGCCAGTGCCGCCGACGTCGTGCCTAGCCGCGCCGACCGGTTCACGGCGATCCCGACGTCGCTGGCCGCCGTGATCGGCGTCAGCGACCTGGAGCCGGCCGACGTGCTGGGCGCGGCCGATCTGCGCCAGCGGCTGCAACGCGCCTACTCCGACCCCGCCTCCGGCGTCGAGGCGCGCGGGGCGTCGACCGAACTGGAGCGCTGGCAGCAGCACGCGTCGAAAAGCTATGCCTGGCAGGCGGGATCGATCCTTACCGACTTCCTGGGGCGGGCCCGTACCGAGGTGGCGCAGATCGCCGAACAGATTCAGCGGGCGGCCAGCGAGATCTCGATCGACGAGCGGGTGCGCGCCCGTCAGCAAGCCATCGGCATCATCCTGGCCACAATGACGTGGGCGACCTTGGGAGTAATCGTCGTGCTGGTCGGCCTCGCGGCGGTCGGCTTCACCGGCTGGAAATACACGCTGATCACGGGCGGAATTCTGCTCGGCCTCTACATTGTGGTGTCGCTGACGTTGTTCCTGTTCGCCCAGCGCGACATGTTCACCTTGATGAATCTGCGGAAATCGCAACAGAATCAGCTCGAGATGATGCAGGCGAACCTGCAGACCGCGCTGCAGGATGTCAGCCGCCTGTCCACCGCGTACGGCCAGTATCTGTCCTGGTGTCGCGTGCTGGGGCCGGTGCTGCGGGCACCTTTCGGGCCCGCGCCCGCCGGGCGCTCGGCGGCGCCGCTGATCTCCGACGGCCTGCCCCGCTGCGCCCAGGTCGGGGTCGCCGATCCCGGCGCGGAGCGCGCCGACGATGCGGCGCATGCCATTCAGCGCCGCCTGTACGCGCTCGGCTGGCTGACCAAGCCGTGGCAGGACATGGTCTCCCACGCCGCGGAGCGGCTACGGGAGGAGCCCGAAATGCTTTATCGGATGCCGGGTTTGCGGACCGCCTCGGGTCTGGATAAATGGTCGGCGGCCGTGGCGTCCGGGCAGGTGCACTCCACCGGCGCCGAGGCGCTGTGGCAACGGGTCGAGCAGATGTTCGCCGAGGACAGCCGCGTGGGCACCGCGCTGACCGGTGCGGTATTCGCTCCCGCGATGGGGCAGCATGTCCCCTCCGAACAATTCGCGGCCGGCGTTGTCGACCATCGGCCGGGTCACGCCGCCCCGTTCGACGGATCGGTGTTCACCGACGCGGCGATGACCGCGAGTCGCTGCGCGGTGGCGATTGACACGGCGGCGCTGGCGCGGCCCGGCCTGGGTTTTCGCGCCACGGTGGTGCAGGCCAGCGACGGGCTGGCGCCTTATGACTTCACCCTGTTCGAGGTGCCGCTGGCCGCCGCGTCGGGTGTGGAAATGGAGAAGACCGCGGTGATCACCCACACCGAGCACCGCGACGTGCCGCCCGGCGGGGATTTGGTGTTCTAGCCATGCCCGATCCGCAACATGCCGGCGACGCCGACGATCCCCGCCTCAACGCCCTGATCGCGTGGCGCCAGCGCCTGATCGATTCCGGGGCGGTGTCCAAGGCGGGCTTCAAGGAAACTCACCTGCGACTGATTCTGCGGTCGGGACGCACTGAGGTGGAACAGATTCGGGCGATGTTGCCCGGCTCGGTCGCCGAGTACGCCGAGGAGTTGGCGGCCGTCCTGGCAGAGGTGGAGTCGGAGCCGTCACCGGGACGGCACCGTCCGGCCGGCCTGTCCGCGGTGGGACCCGAGGGTGAACCGACCGGCGCCGCAGACAGCACGACTAGTGACGAATCGCCGTTGAGCGCAGGTGATTTCGCTGCATACGCATTCGGTGAACAGACCGGCCCGCTGGCCGCCGTCACCGTCAGACCGTCACGGCCCGAAGACGGCGACACTGCGGGCAGCGAGCTGACCTGGACCCCGTATTTACCGGGCGGCGATGCCGTGGTGATCTACCGGCTGGTCGCGCAGGAGGACAACGCGCCGTACTCGCCGGACCGGGCCCGGTTGGTGGCGGCCACCCTCGCGACCACCGCGGCCGACCAGGAGCCATTGGTCGCCGCGGTGCGCTACTACCAGGTCTGGGTCAACGTCGGTAGTACCCGCGCCGAAGCGCTTGCGGCGCAACCGATCAAGCACGCCGAAGGCGTGGCCATCAGCCCAGTGCGCGATTGCGTGGTTCGGCAGGACAACGGCAAGGTCATCGGAAGCTGGACGGTGCCCGCGGCCGTCAGCACCGTGTTCGTTTCCCGGATGCTGACCGAGGAGGCTGGCCGCGAGGGGCCCCAGCATCGAATCCTGCTGGACCGCGACAACCGCGCCGGATTCGTCGACTCAGACCCGGCGCCGGGACGGCACTATGTGTATCGGATTCGGGCCGCGGTCCCGGTCAACGGTGTGCTGCGGCTGGCGGCACCGGTCGACGCCGAGGTCGAAATCGCCGCTGTCCTAACACCGGTCACCGATTTGATGGTCACGTCGGCACCGGGAGCAGCCGACGGCTTCGAGCTCAGTTGGCAGGCGCCGTCCGCCGGCGAGGTGGTGATCTATCGAAGCCAGAAGGGCCCGGCCGCCGGCGCCGAGGCCAACGACCTGCCCGAGGCGGCGCTCGAGCAGGTCGGTCTGACCCCGGATTTGCGCTTGACGCAACCGATTACCCAGCGGCCCGGTCCCGACGGACGGCCGCGGTCGATGATGTCGGGGGTGTCCTGGCCGACGGACTGGAGCCGCGCGTACTTCACCCCGGTCACCGTGCTGGCGGGTCGTGCGTTGCTGGGCAAGACTTTCTGTTCGGTGCGCACTGGGGTCATCCGGGACGTCGAGCTGGCCGAATACTGCAACAAGCAGGTGTTGACGTTCGACTGGCCGCAGGGCGCCGCCGTCGTCGTAGTGTATCTGGCGCCCAAGGGCTATGACCCCCGCAACGGTCTGACCGGCACGTCCTACGAAATCACCGTCGAACAGTACGAGAAGTACGGCGGTCTGCAACTGCCCAACGGCAAACTGCCGGTAAGCGGGTGTTCCCTGCATCTGGCGCCGGTGGCGTTCTCCGCCGGCCGGCGGGCCATCGGGACCGTACGCAGCATCGAATACGCGGGCTTGTTGCGGCTGCAGTACGCGGTGCAGTTGAGCCGCGATCCGCACGGCCAGCCGTCGCACGCCACCATCTACATGCGATCCGAATACGAAGTGCCGGGCTCACCGGCATTTGTCTTGATCAACAATCCCGACCGAATTCCGTTGTCGCCCACCGACGGTGAGGCGCTCGACGCCGCGCCCCTGGACGCGCAGGGCGGGCTGGCGGCAACCCCCTCCAAGGAATTGCGGTGGTCGGCCCTGACCACCGCCGGCACCGCCGAGCCGTGGGCCGTCGACCTGCGGGGCCGACGCGGATGGATCCGATTGTTCGTCAACACGCCGTCGGCGGCGCGGCTGCGCACCATCGCGCTCCTGGACCCGCCGGTGCACAACCTTCGTTTGAGCGTGGGTGCGCCGTGACCCCGCGCTACGGCCAGTTGGCCTACACGAGTTTCGACCAGCCGGGCGGCGCGGGCGGCTGGCAGGTGAAGCAAACCACCGGAGATTTGTCGCCCGAGGAGACACAACGCCTGGCGTCGGGTGTCCGCACCGCCTTTCGGCCCGTCACACCGCTACCCGACTACCCGACCCCGGAACAGTTGGACGCGGCGCCACGACGGCTGGAGTACCGCCGCTGGGCCAGCGACGCGGCCGGCTACTGGCACACCGTTGCCGCCGGCGCCGACAGCACGGGGCGCCCGGGCAACGTCTTCGCCCACGTATTGCTGGACCGGGCACCGGATTCCGAGCCGCGGCCGCGCCCCATTCAGCGGTGGGGCTCGTCTGCCTGGTTACGCCCGTTCGGTGCCGCCGCGGTCGAGCGCGCCGCCCTGCCCGCCGACCCGCCGGGCGTGGCGCAAGTCGTCACCCGGGAAAGTGCGATCGCATTCGCGCTCGACACCAGCACCTGGCGGGTCGGCACCTTGCTCGGGCTACTCGACGCGGTGGCCGCCGCGCTCGCGGGCGGCGCACCCGTCGTCTTAGGCGCCGTCTCCGTCGACTCGGCCGCACAATGGATCGGCCTGGTGAGCTTCTTGATGTCACCGGGAACCGCGGCCAAACTGAACTTCAGCACCTTCGACCGCGCCGACCAACTCGGCTCGCCGCAGCATGCCATCGCGCACCTCGCCGCGGTGCCCATCGGTGACTTGAGCACGCTGCCAACCGGTTTCGTCGTCATCGACGAAACCGCGACGCTGTCGCTGGGAGAGCTGGGTGGCGAACCGCATCGGACCGCCGCCGGTCAGGCGATCGACGTCACCGCATGGTCGGTAATGGCACAGGAGGTTCTGCTCGATCCCCAGTCGGCACTGGCGGTGCTCGATGAGCTCGACCGCCGTGCCGCCCAAACCGAGGACCGGGACCTGCACCCGGCCTGGCCGCTGGCGGTCACGATCGCCGCCGACGAAGACTTCGCGGCCGCCCATCCCGAGGCCAACGCCATCATCACCGCCCACTCGCCGGCCGGCATCACCCCCGGATCACCGACCGAACGCCTTGTCGACGAAGCGCTGTCGGCACTCGTCGGCCACACCACACCCGACGCGTGGAAGGCGGCGGAACAGAACCTGCCCGGATTCGCCGGTGAACACGCCGCGCTGACCTACCTATGCCGCGCGATCGGTGACGACACCTGGCTGGATCAACTCGGCCCGATTCCGTTGAGCGCCAACACTTACCACGGCCGTCAGGTTCCAGAACCGCTGGCGGCCGCGCTGGGTCCGGCGCTGGACCGGGCCAGCGCCGAGGGCGACCCGCAGCGGCTGCTCAAACTGATCGACCTGCTCCTGCGCGCGGGCGTCGACGATGATCGCCTGAGTCAGGCGCTCACCGAACGGGTCGCAGCCCAGCTGGCCGACCCGCACACCGGGCCCACGCTGGCTCGACGGTTGACACACCGGCTTGGCCCCGAAACCCGGATCGCTGCGGCCGCCGCAACTTTGCGCCTGAGCTGCGAAGGCGCCGCGACCATCAGCGACGCCGTGCTGGACTGGTTCGCCGAAGGATCCACCATGCCCGCGGCGAGCGAACTGCTTGGCGCTCAACCATGGGACGCGACGTGGACACGAGCTGCGGTGTGCGGCATGCGCGCCGAACGCGACCCCGGTGAGGCGGATTGTTTCGCCGAGTTGTGGTGGCTCGCGGCCAACGGGTCGCCGCGCCGCGAAGAGCTGGCGGCCGGCCGGATCTGGGACCCCGCGCAACTTCTGGTTGCGGGCGGCGCCGCCTTGAACACCGCGGCGCTGCTGCCGACGCTGCTGGGGGCGCCCGACAGTGAATCGTTGGCCCGGTTGGCCGACGCGATCACCGGCGCGAACAGCGACGACCTGGTGGTGGCGTGCGCGGCCCTACGCATGGTCGGTCCCGCGTCCTGGGTGCAGCGCGGCTACCTCAACACTCATCAGAAGGCTTATGCCGGGCTGTGGGACACAGCACTGGGCGAAATCGGGCCTGGGCGAATACATCTCGACTGCTCGGTGCGGGTGACGGTGTTCGCGGTCCTGGGTCTGATCGCCGGACAGCCGCGACCCGTCCTGGCGGGCCAGCTGGCCGGCGACCCGGTGGTGGCCGGCGCGGCGACCGAGCAGGTGCTAGCGCTGGCCGACAGCGAGATCGTCACGGCGAACGAGGTTGTGGCGGCCAGCCTGTTGCGCACCGACGCCGCCGAGCCGGGCGATGCCGTCGATGGAGTGCTGGCCGCGGCCGCCGCGGCCGTTACGGCGCGCCGGCAGTTCAGCGACGACGACCAGGAGGGGGTGCTCGCGGTGATGATGCGGATGGCCGGCAACAACGACGGAGCGCCGCCGCGGCGATACCGGAAGCTGGTGAACACGGCGCTGGCCCGCCGCGCTGACGGGCAAGCTTCGCTGACGGCCCCGCCGGTTCAGACGTGGAGGAATTACTGATGCCGATCTATGCCCTGACCGCACGTAATCAACGCGCGCACATACCCGTTGGGCCGCTTTCGGTGTCCATCAGCGGCGCGGTCCGAGACGCCGCGCTCGACATCCAGGGCGCACCGGGCCAACCCGTCGTGCGCTCGAGCCCTCATCATGTCGTCTTGCCCTCGCTGACCGGTCCCGTCACCGTCTCCGTCCGGCCCGCATTCACCACGCAGTTCGGTGCCGGCGCCGTGGTGCACCTGGCGATCGCGCACGATGTGCCCGACGAAGCCGACCCCGTGCAGGTGCTTTTCGATCCGGTGGATGTCAGCGGCGACGCCGCGGTGGTGTTCGCCGAGCTGCGTCCGGCCGGTCACCACATCGAAGTCGCCGTCACCGCCGCCGCCGACACGGCGCTGAGCCCGCTGGCCGCCGCGGCGCGCACGGCCGCGCGGCGTCTCATCGGCCGCGACCGCAAGCAGGCTCACACCGAACTTGTTGTCGCGCTTAATAGTTCGGCCTCGATGCGACCCTGGTTCGCCGTTGGCAGCGCGGCGACCGCCACCGACATGGCGGTCGGGGTGGCCGACGCCCTCGGGATTCACGACGTGGCGGCGGTTCTTGTCGGCGCCGACGTCACCAAGGTCCCGGTGGACAGCCATGCTCCCGGACCGGGGCTGGGGTTGGCCGAGGCGGTACGCAAGGTGCAGCCGCGATGGTCGGCGGGTGCGCGCTGGTCGCGGCTGCGCACCGACATCGCCACCGTGGCCTGTTCGGACTTCCCGGCCAGCGGCGTGCACCGCGGATTTGCCTTGATCACGTTGACCGATGACCGCCGTGTCGCCGGGCCGCGGCTGCCGGCGCCGCGGTCGGGGCAAGATGCCTCCGCCGAACTGCTGGCGCATCCGCAGGTGCTCGACGAGATCGCCGCCGGCCTTGTTCGGGCACTGACATGACCGCCCCGACCGCCCAGCCGATATTGACGAAATGTCCACGCTGCTTTGGGCTTCTGGATCCCGATCATCACCTGTGGACGCTCGCGCCCGCCAGCGGCGCACCCCGCTACCACGACGAGGTCGGCTCGGCGTTCCTGGGTGCCAAGGCCGATATCGGCCCGATGTTCCGGTGGGACCGTCCGCCCGGATACAACGGTCCGCCGCCACCGAACATCGCCGCGCAGGCGCTGCGCGGTCCCGTTCTCGAGATCTGCCCGATTTGCCATTTCACCCTGCCCGACCGGTGGCGCGAAGGTCAGGCGTACTGCATCGCGATGGCGGGCGCCCGGGCCACCGGCAAAAGCCTCTACATCGGGGTGCTGGTCCGTCAACTGCAGCTGTTGTGCGAACACCTCGGGTTCGCGATGGCGCCCGCGACGCGCTCGACGGCCGTCGCGTACACCACCCATTACGAGACACCGCTATTCGTGCAGCGCGGTCTCATCCCGCCGACGCCCACGATGATGACCCAGACCTCCACCCAGCGCGAGCCGCTGATCTTCAGCCTGGGCACGTGGCACGGGATTCAGCGTTACCTGGTGTTGCGCGACGTCGCCGGTGAGGACATGGAATCGGGAAACCTTCATTCTCCTCCGTTTCGGTTCTTCAGCAACGCCGAGGCCGTGTTCTTCATGTTCGATCCGCTTCGGGTGCAATCCATTCGGGATCAGTTGCAGGACCTGCTGCCCCCGCAAATGGTCAGCGGGGGAGACCCGCGCGGCGTGCTGAACAACGTGATGATGGCCATCGGATCCGGGGAACCGCGGCTGGCGGTCATCTTGTCGAAGTTCGACGCGCTTCGGGCGCTGCGGGATGTCGACGGCTCCGAGTGGAGCATGGTGATGTCCAACGCCGGGGCCGCCTATCTGCGTGATCCTTCGGATTCCGTGCTCTACGACGACAACGACGGTCAGCTGCTGCACGAGGAGGTGCGCAGTCTGCTCACCCGGCTCAACGCCGGCTCGATCATCGCCGGGGTCGAAAACCCGTCCACGCCCAGACGGTTGAGACATCGGTTCTTCGTCGTCTCCGCCCTCGGCCAGCCACCCAGCGGGCAGCGCCTACACGCCCGGGGCATCGCCCCGTTCCGCTGCGTCGACCCGGTCCGCTGGGTGACTTCGAGTTTCGGTGTGCTCTAGGCATCCGTGCGGCGAACATGACGATCCCACCCCAGAATCCGTTCGAGCGCAATCCGTTTGGCGGTACGCCGTTCGGCAGCAACCCCGTCACGCCTCCGGTGCATTCGACGCCGACGGCACCGCCACCAGACCGACAACCGGTCAACGCCCTGGCGACGTTGTCGGTGGTGTTTGCGCTCGTGTTCGCCCCCGTCGGGGCGGCTCTGGGCCACCTGAGCCTTCGGCAGATCCGGCGCGCCGGCCAACGGGGTCGTGACCGTGCTCTGGTAGGGACGGTGCTGTCGTACGCGGTAATCATCGTCGCGGCCGGCGTTTTGGTGGTGTGGGGCTTGCAACCCGCTGCCGCCCCGGCGCATGTCGCCGCACCCAGCACTGCGGCGCCGCCCACGGTGGCACCGTCCAATTTGGCCTCTTTGGCGCCCACCCTCGCTGACGTCAAGACCATTACCGGCGACCAGTCTCTGGTAATGGGCGACATCTTGCGCCGGCCCAACATCGGCAACGCCATGGGGCAAACCCTCGACCGCCCAGAGTGCAGGGGAGCGATCGACGCCGGCATTCCAGACCTCTACGATGTCGGAGTGATGCTGGGGTTCTACATGCCGGCGTTCATCGACAGGGCTGACCCCTACAACACAGTCACGGTCGGCTCGGCGATTGCGGCATTCCTCGACTCGACCACCGCGCAAGCCCAACTGGCGAGGATGCAATCCACGTTCGGCAAATGCGGCGGAGGCGCGTCGGTTCGGGTGACCTTTCCCGATGGCCGACCGTTCACATTTCAAGTGAAGGGACCGAATTCGCCCGGCAACGGAGTCACCACGATGGAAATGGCGACCGAGGGGGAGCTGTCCGTCCATGCGATCGCGACCCGAGCCAACGTCGTCCTCGACGTGTTGGTGTCCTACACCGGCAACGGCGCGGACCGCGCCCGGCAAGCCGCCGCGGACGTCGCCAACCAGATACTCAACAAGATTCCTGGCTGACGGGATCCAGTTATGACCAATCCGCAGGAACCGTTCGGGCCCAATGCCTTCGGTGGCAATCCGTTCGGTGGTGTTCCGTACGGGGGCGTGCCGCCGGGCCCGCCGATCTACACAGCGCCGCCACCGCAGCGGCGGCGCACCAACATCTTTGCGACGTTGTCGGTGGTGTTCGCATTCGTCTTCGCGCCCGCCGGGGCGGCGCTGGGACACGTGGGCCTTGCGCAGATACGCCGCTCCGGCGAACGGGGCCGTGACCGCGCGATAGTCGGGCTGATGCTGTCGTATGCGGTCATCACGCTGACGGTGGTGGCCGTGGTGGCGTGGGCAGCGCAGACCGACGGCGGCTCGTCTCGGACGGCGTCACGCACGAGCTCGGCAGTCTCAACGGGTTCGACGCCGCCCTCCCACATGGTCACGCCGACGGGACTGCCGGGGCTGCTGCCGACCATCGATGACGTCAAGCGGTTCATGGGGATCCCCAACCTCGTTGCCCTTCCGCCCACTTTCAAGCCGGGCCCGGACTCCGACAGCGCGTCGGTTGATCGCCCCGAGTGCTGGCCGGTGATGGGCGGCGGCGCTCCGAACACCGATATGCAGGCCCTCGTCGGTTACTACGGGTTGGTGCTGATCGACGACCACGACGTGCCCGCCCTCAAGGAAGCGGGACAGGTGCTCATGGCCTTTCGGGACCCGCCGGCCGCGCAGCGGCAATTGGCGAATCTAGTGTCGATCTGGCGAAAATGTGGAGGCTCGACGATGAACATCCTTCCGCCCCCGGGCAAGCAGTCGCCGCCGGTCGCGGTGTCCATGGGCGTCCCCTCCGACGCCGGAAACGGCATAACCGCCATGGTTTTGACCGCGCAGGGCCCGGTGTTGCGATCACGCAACGATCGTGCGATCGTCGCCAAAAACAACGTGGTCGTGGACATCAACGTCGTGTTGGTGGACACCGATCGTGGCCAGCAAGCCGCCCTGGACATCGTCAACTACATCCTGGGCAAGATCCCGAGTTGAGCCGATGACTAATCCGTTTGGCCCCAGTCCATTTCAGCCCAACCCGTTCGGGACCGGTGCGCCCGGCCCGCATCCGGCACCGCAGCCGACTCCCGGCCCGCCACGCGATGAGGCCAATGTGTTGGCGACGCTGTCGGTGGTGTTTGCCTTCGTCTTCGCCCCCGCAGGACTGATACTGGGGCACTTGGGATTAGCGCAGATTCGCCACACCGGTCAGCGCGGTCGCGAGCGAGCCTTGGTCGGGGTGACGCTGTCGTATGTGTTCATCACCGCATTGGTGATCGCACTGATTGTCGCGGCGATGATGCCTGAGGCTGAGTCGATTCAAGCCGCCGCACCGACGCCGACAACCACTCAGCCGCCGCCGACTCCCACCGTCGCCCCCAGCGCTATGGACGGCCTGCTGGCCACCCTCGACGACGTCAAAAACTACAGCGGCGATAACGACCTGACCGTCCGTGCCACGTACCAGCGCCCCACGCCGGATCCCGCAAGGCCCGCCTTGGATCGCCGAGAATGTCTGGCCGTCATGGAGGAGTCCGCACCCGAGGCCTACGACGTGACGGCAGTCGTCGGCTACTCCGAGTCGGTCTTCTCCGGCACTAACGATCCTCACAACATGTGGGACGTCGGTGAAGGTGTCTCAAGTTTTCACGATGCGACGGCCGCTGAGGGGCAGCTCGGGAGGTTGCAGGCCGGCTGGCGTCGGTGCGGCGGCTCAACCGTCCGTGAAACCTGGCCCGACGGGCGAACTTACCAGGTCACCATCGCGGCGCCCGCTGATGCAGGCAACGGCATCACGACCATAGAAACCGTGACGGACTTCCCGACGCCCGATTTCGGCGCCCGCGCGATCGCCGCCAAAGCCAATGTGGTCATCGACGTCGGGGCGTGGTCGACGACCGACGCCGACCGCGCCGGGCACGCCGCCCTGGGGATCATCCACTTCATTCTCAACAAGGTCCCGGGCTAGCGCACGACCAACCTTTTAACCCAGCCCGTTTCAGCCCAATCCGTTCGGTGCGGGTTCGCCCGGCCCGCACCACCACCCGATGCCGCCGCCTCCGGGCCCGCGGCGCGACGAGGCCAATGTGTTGGCGACGCTGTCGGTGGTGTTCGCGTTCGTCTTTGCTCCCGCGACCGGCTTGTCAGCTGCCAAACCCTGCCGTCGGCGCCGCGACCGGGGCCGGCCCGCTTATGCCCAGGTGGCTGGAGGCGAAGGCGACGCCCTTGTCGATCACGGCGCCGTCGTCGGCGTAGGTGTCGTGTGCGGC
>NZ_LZIF01000062.1 GCF_001667145.1 Mycobacterium sp. 852002-51971_SCH5477799-a | reverse complement strand
CAGCACCCGCTGCAACCGGGCGATCAAAACCTCGATAGAGGCCGCATCAAACACATCGGTGCGGAACTCCACCGCCCCGCCGATCCCGGCGGGCTCACCGTCCCCGGTCCAACGCTCGGCCATCGAGAAGGTCAAGTCCATACGAGCGCTCTGGGTGTCCACCGGGCGCGACGTCACCTGCAGGTCACCCAGGGCCAACCCGGCGCCGAGGCTGTTGTCTTGACCGGCGAAGTTCTGCCAGGCCAGCACCACCTGCACCAGCGGGTGGTGGGACAGGCTTCGGGTCGGGTTGAGCCGCTCCACCAGCACCTCGAACGGCACATCCTGGTTTTCGTAAGCGGCCAGGCTTTGCGCCCGCACCTGGGCCAGCAGCTCGGCCACGCTCGGATCTCCGGTCAGCTGGACCCGCAGCACCGAGGTGTTGACGAAAAAGCCCACCAGGTCGTTGAGCGCGGGGTCCCGCCGCCCGGCGATCGGGAAGCCCACCGCCACATCGGGACTGGCGCTCAGCTTCGACAGCAGCACCGCCAAGGCAGCCTGGATCACCATGAAACTGGACGCGTTGTGCTCCCGGGCCACCCGCGCGATCTGCTGCTGCAACCCCGCCGGCCAGTCCACGGCCACGCTGGCCCCGCGATAGTCGGCCACCGCCGGATAGGGCCG
>NZ_LZIF01000061.1 GCF_001667145.1 Mycobacterium sp. 852002-51971_SCH5477799-a | reverse complement strand
CGGCGGTGTTCAGCACCGATGTGGTTGATGCGGCCTCTATCGAGGTTTTGATCGCCCGGTTGCAGCGGGTGCTGATGGCGTTGACCGCCGAACCCGCCCAGCACCTGTCGGCGATCGAGGTGCTGGATGCGGCGGAGTGTGCCGAGTTGGATGTGTTCGGTAATCGGGCGGTGTTGGGTCGGGCGGGTACGGGGGTGTCGATTCCGGCGGTGTTCGCGGGGCAGGTGGCGCGCACTCCGGAGGCGGTGGCGCTGGTGTGCGCGGGCGCCTCGATGACTTATCGCGAGCTTGATGAGGTGTCGAATCGGGTGGCGCAGGTGTTGGCCGGCAGCGGGGTGGGCGCGGGACAGTGTGTGGCGTTGGTGTTGCCGCGCAGCGCTGAGGCGGTGATCGCGATCGTGGCGGTGCTCAAGACCGGGGCGGCTTATCTGCCGATCGATCCGGCGCTGCCAGCGGCGCGCATCGGGTTCATGCTCGCCGATGCCGCGCCGATGGCCGCGGTGTGCACGCGCGAGCTGGCCGACCGGCTTGCGGGTTTCGCCGGGGTGGTGATCGAGGTCGATGACCCCGGTATCCAGGGTGTGGCGGGCACACCGCTGCCGGTGCCGGCTGCTGAGGAGGTGGCCCACATCATTTACACCTCGGGCACCACCGGGGTGCCCAAGGGGGTGGCGGTCACCCACCACAACGTGACCCGGTTGTTCGCCTCCTGGGATGCCGGGTTGGTGTTGGGGCCGGATCAGGTGTGGACGCAGTGCCATTCGTATGCCTTTGACTACTCGGTGTGGGAGATCTGGGGGGCGCTGCTACATGGTGGGCGGCTGGTGGTGGTGCCTGAGGAGGTGACCCGCTCCCCGCAGGAGTTGCAGGCTCTGCTGGCCGCCGAACAGGTCAGTGTGTTCAGCCAGACCCCGTCGGCGGTGGGGATGTTGTCTGCCCAGCAGGTCAACGCGGCGGCGTTGGTGATCGCGGCCGAGGCGTGTCCGGCGGCGGTGGTGGATCGGTGGGCGCCGGGGCGGGTGATGGTCAACGCCTACGGGCCGACCGAGACCACGATCTATGCCACCCTCAGCGCCCCGCTGCGGGCGGGGTCGGGGGCCCCGCCGATCGGTGCGCCGGTGGGTGGGGCGGCGTTGTTCGTGCTGGATGGGTGGTTG
>NZ_LZIF01000060.1 GCF_001667145.1 Mycobacterium sp. 852002-51971_SCH5477799-a | reverse complement strand
CCCACCCACCACGGGCTTGCCGGTCCCTGCTGCTGAGGACCTGGCCCACATCATTTACACCTCGGGCACGACCGGGGTGCCCAAGGGGGTGGCGGTCACCCACCACAACGTGACCCAACTCTTTGACGCCCTAGATG
Organism: Mycobacterium sp. 852002-51971_SCH5477799-a; assembly: GCF_001667145.1. Classification (GTDB taxonomy): domain Bacteria; phylum Actinomycetota; class Actinomycetes; order Mycobacteriales; family Mycobacteriaceae; genus Mycobacterium. The sequence goes on along the minus strand of NZ_LZIF01000060.1, from coordinate 952 downwards.
TCGGTGTGGAGCTGACGCCCGAACAGGTCTGGACGCAGTTTCACTCGTATGCCTTCGACTTCTCGGTGTGGGAGATCTGGGGGGCGCTGCTGCATGGCGGGCGGCTGGTGGTGGTGCCTGAGGAGGTGACCCGCTCCCCCCTCGACTTCCACGACCTGCTGGTTAGAGAGCACGTCACGGTGTTGACCCAAACGCCGTCTGCGGTGGGGATGTTGTCCCCGCAGGGGCTGGAATCGGCGGCGTTGGTGATAGGCGCTGAGCCGTGCCCTACCGATCTGGTGGACAGGTGGGCGCCGGGGCGGGTGATGGTCAATGTCTATGGCCCGACCGAGACGACGATGTGGGCGTCCAAGAGCGCCCCGCTGGTGACGGGTTCGGGAGCACCGCCGATCGGATCACCAATCGCCCAGGCGGCCTTCTTCGTGCTGGATGGGTGGTTGCGCCCGGTGCCGGTCGGGGTGGTCGGTGAGTTGTATGTGGCTGGTGCTGGGGTGGGTGTGGGTTATGTGGGTCGGGCGGGGTTGACCGGATCCCGGTTCGTGGCGTGTCCCTTCGCCGGGCCCGCGGCGCCGGGGCAGCGGATGTATCGGACCGGGGATCTGGTGTGTTGGCGCGCTGATGGGCAGCTGGATTATCTGGGCCGCGCCGATGAGCAGGTCAAGATCCGCGGTTATCGCATCGAACTGGGCGAGATCCAGGCCGCCCTGACCGGGCTGGACGGGGTGGACCAGGCGGTGGTGATCGCCCGTGAGGACCAGCCCGGCACCCGCCGGCTGGTCGGCTACATCACCGGGGGCGCCGACCCCACAACGGCGCGCGCCGCGCTGGCCGAGCGGTTGCCCGAGCATATGGTGCCGGCCGCGGTGGTGGCGCTTGACGCGTTGCCGTTGACGGCCAACGGCAAACTCGACACCCGCGCGCTGCCCGCCCCGGACTACACCGGCGCCGGGCG
>NZ_LZIF01000059.1 GCF_001667145.1 Mycobacterium sp. 852002-51971_SCH5477799-a | reverse complement strand
TATGTGGGGCGTGCTGATGAGCAGGTCAAGATCCGCGGGTATCGCATCGAGTTGGGTGAGGTTCAAGCGGTGTTGGCCGCCCAGCAGGGTGTGCGTCAGGCGGTGGTGATCGCGCGCGAGGACGTCGCTGGGGATAAGCGTCTGGTGGGGTATGTGACCGGGACCGCCGAGCCGGCGGTGTTGCGCAGCGCTGTGGCTGAGCGGCTGCCCGCTTATATGGTGCCGGCTGCGGTCGTGGTGATCGAGGCGTTGCCGCTGACTGCTAACGGCAAACTCGACACCAAAGCCTTGCCGGCCCCGGGCTATCAAGACGGCGAGGGCTATCGCGCCCCGACCAGCTTGACCGAAGAGATTGTTGCTGGGATTTATGCCCAGGTTCTTGGCTTGGAGCGGGTCGGGGTTGATGACTCGTTCTTTGAGGTGGGTGGGGATTCGCTGTCGGCGATGCGGGTGATTGCCGCGGTGAATAAGTCCTTTGATGCGGGTCTTTCGGTGCGGGTGTTGTTCGAGGCGCCGACGGTGGCTGAGCTGGCGCCTCGTATTGAGGGTGCGGGTGGGGGTGGGCTGGAGCCGTTGGTGGCTGTGGAGCGCCCGGCGGTGGTTCCGTTGTCGTTTGCCCAGGCCCGGTTGTGGTTCCTGGATCAGTTGCAGGGGCCGTCACCGATTTACAACATGGCGGTGGCGTTGCGGCTCAGTGGTCGGTTGGATGCTGAGGCGTTGGGGGCGGCGCTGGCTGATGTGGTGGGCCGTCATGAAAGTTTGCGGACGTTGTTTGTGGCGGTGGACGGGGTCCCTCAGCAGGTGATTGTTCCGGTGGGGCGGGTTGATTTCGGGTGGCAGGTTGTTGATGCCGTCGGCTGGCCGGATGATCGGCTGGAGGCGGCTGTGGGCGCCGCGGCTCGTTACACGTTTGATTTGGCTGGCGAGATTCCTTTGCGGGCAAGGCTTTTCCGGGTCGCTGAGGATGAGCATGTGTTGGTGGCCGCGGTGCACCATATCGCTGCTGATGGGTGGTCGGTGGCCCCGTTGGTGCGGGATTTGGGTGTGGCGTATGCCAGTCGGTGTGCGGGGCAGGTGCCGGGGTGGGCGCCGTTGCCGGTGCAGTATGTGGATTACACGTTGTGGCAGCGCGCGCAGTTCGGTGATCTTGATGACAGCGGTAGTCGTATTGCCGGGCAGTTGGGGTATTGGGAGCAGACCCTGGCGGGGTTGCCTGAGCAGCTGCAGTTGCCCACGGATCGGCCTTATCCGCCGGTGGCCGATTATCGCGGGGCCACGGTGGCGGTGGAGTGGCCGGCTGAGGTGCAGGCGCGGGTGCGTCAGTTAGCTGGTGAGCATAATGCGACCAGTTTCATGGTGGTGCAGGCCGCGTTAGCGGTGTTGTTGTCGAAGATCAGCGCCAGTGTTGATGTGGCGGTGGGGTTCCCGATCGCCGGGCGCCGTGACCCTGCGCTCGATGAGTTGGTGGGTTTTTTCGTCAACACGTTGGTGTT
>NZ_LZIF01000058.1 GCF_001667145.1 Mycobacterium sp. 852002-51971_SCH5477799-a | reverse complement strand
TCGCCGGCCACATACAACTCACCGACCACACCGACGGGCACCCGACGCAACGACCCATCGAGCACGAACAACGCCGCCCCCGACACCGGCGACCCAATCGGCGGCGACCCCGACCCCGCGGTCAACGGAGCGCTGATCGCCGCATACACGGTGGCTTCGGTGGGGCCGTAGGCGTTGAGCATCACCCGGTCCGGCGCCCACCGGTCGACCACCTCGGCGGAACACGCTTCACCGGCCACTATTAATGCCATCGAGTCCAGCCCCTGCGGCGACAACATGGCCACCGCGGAGGGGGTTTGACTGAGCACGCCGACGTGTTCTGTCAGCAGCAGGTCATGAAGGTCTTCCGGCGAGCGGGCCACCGACTCGGGCACCACCACCAGTCGCCCGCCATGCAACAACGCGCCAAAGATTTCCGACACCGAGACGTCGAACACGTAGGAGTGCCACTGCGCCCACACCGCCGCGGGTGGCAGGCCGGCATCCAGCGACCCCATCAGCTGGGCGACGTTGTGGTGGGTGACCGCCACACCCTTGGGCACACCGGTGGTGCCGGACGTGTAGATGAGGTAAGCGACATCGTCGGCGGCCGGCGCCGGCAGTGCCCCGCTGGCTTGGCCGTCGATGGCCGGGTCGCTCACATCGATGACCAACACGCCATGGCCGTCTAACTGGCCCGCGTGCTCGGCGGTGGTGATCGCGGCCGCCGGTGCGGCGTCGCCGAGCATGAACGCGATCCGGGCCGCGGGCAACGCCGGGTCGATCGGCAGATACGCCGCCCCGGTCTTGAGCACAGCCAAAATCGCGATGATCGCCTCGGCCGACCGGGAGAACAGCAGCGCCACACACCCACCAGGGCCGACACCGTGACCGGTCAGCAGGTGCGCCAGCCGGTTCGCCGCCTCGTCGAGGTCGCGGTAGGTCCACGACCGCCCGCCACAGGTCAGTGCGACAGCCTCCGGGGTGCGGGAGACCTGAGCGGCGAACAACACCGGAATCGACACCGGCGTAGCCACCCGTTTGGTCAGCGCCACCCGATTGCCCAGGTCATCAAGCCGTGCGTGCTCCGCCTCGTCGAGCAACTGCGCCGACGACAACCGCCGCGTCGGGTCGGCGGTCATGGCCATCAATACGCGCTGCAACCGTTCGATCAGGGTGTGGATGCTTTCCGCGTCGAACACATCGGTGCGGAATTCCACCGCGCCGCCGATCCCCGCGGGCGCTCCGTCCTCGCCGAAGCGCTCGGCCAATGAAAAGGTCAGGTCCATGCGGGCGGCCTGGGTGTCCACCGGCAACGGCGCAACCTGCAGATCTCCGAAGGCCAAATCGTCGGCGGCATTCTCGTGGCCGGGCAGGTTCTGCCAGGCCAACATGACCTGGACCAGCGGATGATGGCTCAGGTTTCGGGTCGGGTTGAGCCGATCCACCAACACCTCAAAGGGCACGTCCTGGTGCTCGTATGCGGCGAGGCTGCGCCGTCGCACCTGCCCGAGCAGCTCGGCGAAGCTGGGATCACCGGCCGTGTCGACTCGCAGCACCAACGTGTTGACGAAAAAGCCGACGAGTTCGTCGAGCGAGGCATCGCGGCGTCCGGCGATCGGGAAGCCGACTGCCACATCGGGGCTGGCGCTGACTTTCGAAAGCAACGCGGCGAGGGCGGTCTGAACCACCATGAAACTCGTGGCGTTGTGCTCTCTCGCCACGCGGGTGACCTGCTGCTGCAACTGCGCGGGCCACTCCACCTCAACCCTGGCGCCGCGTTGGTCGGCGACCAGAGGATACGGCCGATCGGTAGGCAGCTGCAGGCGCTCGGGCATCCCGGCCAGGGCATCCTCCCAATAGGCCAGCTGCGCCGCGATGGGGCTGTGGCCGTCTTCGAGATCACCGAGGATTTCGCGCTGCCACAGTGTGTAGTCGACATACTGCACCGCCAAGTCGGCCCAGCCGGGAACCTGTCCCAAGCGCCGGCTGGCATAAGCCACGCCCAGATCACGTACCAGCGGCCGCAGCGACCAGCCGTCGGCGGCGATATGGTGCACCACCGCGACCAGCACATGCTCATCGTCGGCAACGGTGAAAAGCTTTGCGCGCAATGGGATTTCGGAGGCAAGGTCAAACGTGTACTGCGCCACGGCGCCGATCGCTCCATCCAACCGCTCCTGCGACCAATCGCCGGCCTCGACGACCTGCCAGCCGATGTCCGCCTGCTCGGCGGATGCCACGACCTGCCGCGGTATCCCGTCGGGCGCCGCGAACAGTGTGCGCAGGCTCTCATGGCGGGCAACCACATCTGACAGCGCCGCACCAAACGCCTCGGCGTCCAGCTGCCCGCGCAGCCGCAGCGCCATCGCCATGTTGTAAACCGGTGAGGGGCCCTGCAATTGGTCCAAGAACCACAACCGGCTCTGGGCAAACGACAACGGCACCACCGCAGGACGCGCACCGGGCACCAGTGGCTGCAGCCCACCGCTTTCGGTCCCGATGCGAGGCGCCAATTGTGCCACCGTGGGCGCTTCGAACAAGGCCCGCACCGGGACATTCGCCTCGAGGCTGGTGTTGATCGCCGCGATCAGGCGCATGGCCGACAGCGAATCCCCGCCCAGGTCGAAGAACGAGTCGTCGATCCCGACGCGTTCGATGCCGAGGACCTCGGCGAAAGTACCGACCAGGATTTCTTCGGTTGGGTTGGCCGGGGCGCGATAGCGATCGGCGTCCTGATACTCCGGTGCCGGCAGGGCGCGGGTGTCGAGCTTGCCGTTGGGTGTCAGCGGCAGCGCCTCGAGCGCCACCACCGCGGCGGGCACCATGTAACCCGGGAGCCGTTCGGCCAGCGCGGCCCGCGCCTCGGCCGGGTCGAGGGTGCCGGTGACATACCCGACCAAACGCCTCTCACCCGGGCGGTCCCCACGGGCGATCACCGCCGCTTGGTCCACCCCGTCCAAACCCGTTAGGGCTGACTGGATTTCACCGAGTTCGATGCGATACCCGCGAATCTTGACCTGTTCGTCAGCACGACCCAGATAGTCGAGCTGCCCGTCGGCTCGCCAGCGCACCAAGTCGCCGGTGCGATACATCCGCGTGCCCGGCGCTCCGAACGGACACGCCACAAACCGCGACGCGCTCAACCCGGCCCGACGCCAATACCCCACACCGACTCCGCGGCCCGCGACATACAGCTCACCGACCACCCCGACCGGCACCGGGCGCAACCACCCGTCCAGCACCGCAAAGGCCGCCCCAGGTACCGGCGACCCGACGGGCGGGGCACCCAATCCCGCCGCCAACGGCACACTCTTCGCCGCCCACATCGTCGTCTCGGTGGGGCCATAGACATTGACCATCACCCGTCCCGGCGCCCACCGGTCCACCAACTCCGGCGGACACGGCTCGGCGCCAATCACCAGGGCCGTCGACTCCAGGCCTTCGGGTGAGAGCACTCCCACCGCCGACGGGGTCTGGGTCAAGACGCTGACCCGCTGCGCCACCAGCAGCGCGTGGAAGTCTTCCGACGCGCGCGCCACCGAGTCGGGCACCACCACCAGCCGCCCGCCGTGCAGCAGCGCGCCCCAGATCTCCCACACCGAGAAGTCGAATGCGTAGGAATGGAACTGCGTCCACACCTGGTC
>NZ_LZIF01000057.1 GCF_001667145.1 Mycobacterium sp. 852002-51971_SCH5477799-a | reverse complement strand
GACCTGGGGAGCGGCCGGGACCTCGGGCGCCGGGGCCTCGGGCGCGGGGGCCTGCGGCGCCGGGGCCTCGGGCGCCGGTTCGGGAAGCTCGACCTCGGAAATGGTGCGCCGCGGCGCGTCGCGCGGAATGGCCGCGTCGTCACCTACCGCGGGCAGCCCGGTGGTGTCGAGTCGGTCGGCCGTCGTGGTCTGGCTGAAGGTGATGCCCGAGGACGCGGTGTAGCCGCCGGACCGGTCGATGGCCCCGGGCTCGGCCCGGGTCGAGAAGCTGATGCGGCGCCGCCGATACCGCAGCAGGCCCAGGACCAGTGCGGTGATGACGACCAGGGCAGCGACGACCGCGATGGCGATCCAAAGACCTTGGGACACGCTGACATTGTTTCAAGTCGCCGGTTGCCCGTCGGTCACCGGGCCTTACTCGACGGCGCCGACCAGCTGGTCCACCTGCTGGCCGCGCATCCGCTGGGAGATCACCGCGGTGATCCCGTCGCCCTGCATGGTCACGCCGTAGAGCGCGTCCGCGACTTCCATCGTCGGCTTCTGGTGCGTGATGATGATGAGCTGAGAGCGCGCCCGCAGCAGTTCGAACAGCGAGATCAGCCGCCGCAGATTGGTGTCGTCGAGGGCGGCCTCCACCTCATCCATGATGTAGAACGGCGACGGGCGGGCCCGGAAGATCGCCACCAGCATCGCCACCGCCGTCAGCGCCTTCTCACCACCGGACAGCAGCGAGAGCCGGGTGACCTTCTTGCCCGGTGGGCGGGCCTCGACCTCGATGCCGGTGGTGAGCATGTCGTCGGGATTGGTCAGCCGCAGCCGGCCCTCACCACCGGGGAACAGCACGGTGAAGACGTCGGAGAACTCGCGTTCGACGTCGGTGTAGGCCTCGCTGAACACTTGCAAGATGCGGGCGTCGACCTCGTCGACCACCCCGAGCAGGTCCTTGCGGGCGGCCTTGACGTCCTCGAGCTGGGTGGACAGGAAGTTGTAGCGCTCCTCGAGCGCGGCGAACTCCTCCAGCGCCAGCGGGTTGACCCTGCCCAGTTCGGCCAGCTCACGCTCGGCCCGCTTGGCCCGGCGCTCCTGGGTGGGCCGGTCGTAGGGGATCGGCGAGGGCGCGAAGACCTGTTCGCCGCGCTCCTTGGCCTGCTCGTATTCGGCCATCTCCAGGTCGGTGGGCGGCAGTTGATTCTCCGGCCCGTACTCGGCGATCAGGTCGGCCGGCGCCATGCCGAACTGCTCGAGCACCACCTGCTCGAGCTGCTCGATTCGCATCGCCGCCTGGGCGTTGGCCACCTCGTCGCGGTGCAGCGAGTCGGTCAGGGCGGCCACCCGGGCGCTCAACGCGTTCACCTCGTCGCGCACCGCTGCCATCGCCGTCGCACGCTGCTGGCGTTCGGCGGCCAGCGCGTCGCGGATCTTGGAGGCGGCCTTGACGACGCCGTCCAATCGCTGCGCCAGCAGGCGCCCGGAGTCGGCCACCGCCGCCGCCACCGTGGCCGCGCGCAGCCGCGCCTCCCGCGCCTGCTGGGCCCGCAGGCGGGCTTCGCGTTCGGCCGCGGCCGCGCGGCGCAACGAATCCGCCCGCCCGCGAACCGCATTCGCACGCTCCTCGGCGGTCCGCACCGCCAGCCGGGCCTCGACTTCGACGCTGCGAGCGGCTTCGGTGGCGGCGGCGATCTGCTGACGGTTCACGGGTTCTTCCGTCGGCGCGTGCTGGGTCTCCTGGGCGTTGCGCAGCCGGGTTTCCAGTTCGGTGACTTCGGCGACTGTCTGGGTCCGGCCCGCCTCGAGCTCCTCGCGCTGGCGCAGCAGCCTGCTCCACTCGTCTTCGGATGTCCGGGCCTCCTGACCGAGCCGGCCGAGCTGCTCGTACATCCCGGAGATTTCGCTGTCGGACTCGTTGAGCGCGGCCAGCGCCTGCTCGGCCGAGTCCTGGCGGGCGGCCTGCTCGGTCAGCGCGCCGGACAGCGCCGCGCTCAGCTGGGCCACCCGGGCCTCTGCGGCGGTGAGCTCGTCGCCGGCCTTGTCGATTTCTGAGGTCACCTCGAGCGTCGAGGGCTTGCGGTCCGACCCGCCGCTCACCCAGCCGGCGCCCACCAGGTCACCGTCGAGCGTGACCGCGCGCAGGTGGGAGTGCGCCGCGACCAGCGCCAGGGCCTGGTCCAGATCGTCGACTACCGCGACGCCGGAGAGCATGGCCGTGATCGCGCCGCGCAGCCGGGCCGGCGCGTCGATCAGGTCGAGCGCCCACAGCGCTCCGGCCGGGGGGGCCTGCGGCGCCGGCCGATCGGCGGGCCAGTCGCCCAGCACCAGCGCGGCGCGGCCCCCGTCCGCCTGCTTGAGAGCGGCGACGGCCGACCGCGCCGCGCCGAAGCTCTCGGCCGCCAGGGCGTCGGCCGCTGATCCCAGCACCGCGGCCAGCGCCGACTCGTAACCGGAGCGGACCTTGACCAGCTTCGCCATCGGTCCCAAAAGGCCTGTGCCGCCGTGATTTTGGGTGAGCCACGCCGCGCCGTCCTTGCGCTCCAGGCCCATCGCGAGCGCGTCGATGCGGGCCTGCAACGAGGCCACCTGGCGTTCGGCGTCTCGCTCGGCGGACTGCAGCTCGGCGACCCGCTCGTCGGCGAGCCGCAACGCGGCGACGGTGCGCTCGTGGTGTTCGTCGAGGCCCACCTCGCCCTGATCGAGCTCACCGACGCGGCCCTGGACGGTTTCGAATTCCACCTTGGCCTGCTGCGCCCGGGCGGCGGCCTGTTCGATGCGTTCGGACAGGCGCGCCACGCTGTCGTCGATCGATTCGACCCGCGCCCGCATCGTCTCCACCTGACCGGCCAAGCGCGCCAAACCTTCTCGGCGATCCGCCTCCGCGCGCACCGCGGCCATATGGGCCCGATCGGCCTCGGCGGCCTCGCGCTCCCGCTCGGCCAGTTCGGCGCGGGCGCTATCCAGGCGGGTGCGCGCGCCGGCCAAATCGGCGAGCAGCTGGCGCTCGGCGACGGCGACCTGCTCGGCCTCGGCTTCCAGCGCGTCGGGGTCGGTGTCGCCGGTGGCCACCGGCTCCACGTCGAGGTGTTGCGCCCGCTCGCTGGCGATACGCACGGTCGCGGCGACCCGCTCGGCCAGTGCGGACAGCGCGAACCAGGTGTGCTGAACCGACTCGGCCCGGCTGGATAGTTCACCCACCGCCGTCTCGTGCGTGGTCAGCTCCGCGGACGCCTCGGCGAGCCGCGCGGAGGCCTGGTCGTGGTCGCGGCGCACGGCGGCCTCGGCCTCGAAGATGGCCTCGCGTTCGCCCTGCCGGTTGACCAGGTCGTCGGCGGCCAGCCGCAGCCGGGCGTCACGCAGGTCGGCCTGGATCGTCTGGGCGCGACGGGCCACCTCGGCCTGGCGGCCCAGCGGTTTGAGCTGGCGGCGCAGTTCGGTGGTCAGGTCGGTGAGCCGGGCCAGGTTCGCCGACATCGCGTCGAGCTTGCGGAGGGCTTTCTCCTTGCGCTTGCGGTGCTTGAGCACCCCGGCGGCTTCTTCGATGAACGCGCGACGGTCCTCGGGCCGCGATTGCAGGATCTCGTCGAGCTTGCCCTGCCCGACGATGACGTGCATCTCCCGGCCGATCCCCGAGTCGCTGAGCAATTCTTGGACATCCATCAAACGGCAACTGGTGCCGTTGATTTCGTATTCGCTCGCGCCGTCGCGGAACATCCGCCGGGTGATGGACACCTCGGAGTATTCGATGGGCAGCGCGTTGTCGGAGTTGTCGATGGTGACGGTGACCTCGGCGCGGCCCAGCGGGGCCCGCGACGAGGTTCCGGCGAAGATGACGTCCTCCATCTTCCCGCCGCGCAGGGTCTTTGCCCCCTGCTCCCCCATCACCCACGCCAGCGCGTCGACGACGTTGGATTTGCCCGAGCCGTTGGGTCCGACGACGGCGGTGATGCCCGGTTCGAACCGCAGAGTCGTCGGCGAAGCGAAGGACTTGAAGCCCTTCAGCGTCAGACTCTTGAGGTACACGGCGAGCCAGACTACCGCTCGAATCGCCCCGGGACGGCCGCACCGAGGGGTGTCGGCTCGCCCGAAGCATGGCCGCGTGATGCCTGGTCGACGCACTGGTCACAGTGGTCACATCCGCCACGGGAGAGGGCGACTGCGGCCGTGAGGAACGCGCTGGCGCCGGCGCTGGCGCGCTTAAGGGTCAGGTGCTGAAACCCTGAGCCCCTCAGCGCTCGACGAAACCCTCGAATCGCTCCAGCGGCTGCGACCAGTCCGCCACTACCTTCTCGACGTGGCCCGGACGCGACGGCCACGCCATGGCACCTTCCAGCAGGTGCAGCAGCTTCTCGCCGGCCGGCCGCGGACCCTGGGCGACCACCAGGACGCGGCCGTCGGCCTGGTTGGCGGCGTAACCGGTGAGGCCCAGCTCCAGCGCCCGGCAACGCGTCCACCAACGGAAACCGACGCCCTGGACCCGGCCATGCACCCAGGCGGTGAGCCGGGCGTCAGGCTCCGACATCGATGACCTCGAAGCCGACGGTGGTACCGGACTTGAGCGTGCGCCCGACGGTGCAGACCTGGTCGACGGCCCGGTCGACCACCACCAGCAGGCGCTCCTTCTCATCGTCGGCCAGGCCCGAAAGGTCCAGCTCCAGCGTCTCCTCCAGCAGCGGATAGCGCTCCTGCTCGCGGTCGGCGGCGCCGGAAACCCTGATGACCGCCTTGTAATCGTCGCCCAGCCGGCGGGCCAGCGGCAGGTCGCTGGACATCCCGCTGCACGCCGCGAGCGCGATCTTGAGCAGCTCGCCGGGCGTGAACACGCCCTCGACGTCCTCGGAACCGATCAGCACTTGCGCGCCACGTGAGCTGTAGCCGGTGTAGCGGCGAGTTCCGGTGCGTTCCACCCATAGTTCGGCCATGGCTTATTTCTACCGGGCGCCGCGACTTTGGCGCACGGGCATACTGCTTGGCATGGCTACCGTGGTCGCATTCCATGCCCACCCCGACGACGAGGTCGTGCTCACCGGTGGCACCCTGGCGCGGGCGGCCGCGGCCGGGCACCGGGTGGTCGTGGTCACCGCAACTGACGGGCGCGTCCACAACGACGACACCCACGATCGTCTAGGCGAATTACGTTCGAGCGCAAGAGTTCTCGGGGCACAGCGGGTGGAGTGCCTCGGGTATGCCGACAGCGGCTACGGACCGTTGTTCTATCCGGATCCACCCGGGCGCATCCGATTCGGGCGTGCGGATGTCGACGAGGCCGCCGGGCGCCTGGCCGGCATCCTGCGCGACGAACGCGCCGACCTGCTGCTCAGCTACCAGGCCAACGGCGGCTACGGCCACCGCGACCACGTCCAGGTCCACCACGTCGGCAAGCGGGCCGCCGAACTCGCCGCCACACCGCGGGTGCTCGAGGTGACGATGCCACGCGAAATCCTGGTCCGCGTCAGCGATATCGCGCACCTGTTGCGGCTTCCCGGCCCGTACGAGCGCGACGTCGTCCGCGGCGCATACGCCCCGCGCGCGACGATCACCCACCGGGTCAACGTCTTTCGCTTTGCGCGCCAGAAGCGAGATGCTCTGGCCGCGCACCGTTCCCAGATCGGCGATTCCGGTCTGGCCGCGCGGGTGTTCGGGCTACTGCTCCGGTTGCCGCCCCAGGTGTTCGGTGCGCTGTTTCGCCACGAATGGTTCGTGGACCCGACCTTGCCCACCGGGACGCTGCGCGGCGACATCTTCGGTTGAGTCGGCCGCGCGTTGAACGCTCAAACCCGTGGCCGCGGTTGACATTTCGGGCAGTAGAACGACGAACGGTTCATGAACTTCTCCCGGCGCATCACCGCGCCGCAGCGACGGCAGGCTTCACCCTCCCTGCCGTACGCGTCCAGCGACCGGTCGAAATATCCAGATTCGCCGTTCACGTTGACGTACAGCGAATCGAACGAGGTCCCCCCTTTGGCCAGCGCATCGCGCATCACGTCGGCGGCCGCGTCCAGCACTGCGGTCAACTGCTTGCGGCTCAGCGTGTCGGCGATCCGCGCGCCGTTCAGCTTGGCTCGCCACAGCGCCTCGTCGGCGTAGATATTGCCGATGCCAGATACCACCTGCTGGTCGAGAAGCTGGCGCTTGATCTCGGAATGCTTGCGCCGCAACACTTTCACCACAGCACCGGCATCGAATCGGGGGTCCAGCGGGTCACGAGCCAGATGCGCGACCGGCTCAGGCACCACGCTGCCGTCCACGTCGATCAGATCGGCGAGCATCCACCCACCGAAAGTGCGCTGGTCGGCGAAACTCAGCACGGTCCCGTCGTCGAGCAGCGCGGAGATCCGGACGTGCTCGGCGCGCGGCACCTTCCCCCTCGCCGCTTCGCGGCTGGCGGGACCCCCACCCAGCAGCATCTGCCCGCTCATGCCTAGGTGAACCACCAGCGCCGTATCCGATTCCTGCCCAGCGGGTTCCGTGTCGAGCAGCAGCCACAGGTACTTGCCACGTCGATCGGTGCCGGTGATCCGCGCGTTCAGCAACCGGGCGGTGAGGTCCGCGGGCCCCGCTTCATGCCGACGAACCGCGCGCGGGTGATGCACCCGCACCGCGGTCATTGTCTTGCCGACGACGTGGGCGTGCAGGCCGCGGCGCACCACCTCGACTTCGGGCAGTTCGGGCATCTAGACGGACACCATCTAGTTGGACGTCGTCCCCGCGGGGTCCAGCACGTCGAGCGTCTTCCAGGTGGCCGCCGCCGCCTTCTGCTCGGCCTCCTTCTTGGAGCGGCCGACACCCGTGCCGTATTCGGTGTCCGCCACCACGACGACCGCGGTGAATTCCTTGTCGTGATCGGGCCCGGTGGAGGTGACGACGTAGGACGGCGCGCCCATGCCGCGGGCCGCGGTCAGTTCCTGCAGGCTGGTCTTCCAGTCCAGCCCTGCCCCGAGGGTCGGCGCCGCATCCAGTAGCGGGCCGAACAACCGCAGAATCACGTCGCGCGCAACGTCGATGCCGTGATCGAGGTAGATCGCGCCCAGCAGCGATTCCATGCCGTCGGCCAGGATGCTCGATTTGTCGGCGCCGCCGGTATTGGCTTCCCCACGCCCCAGCAGTAGATGGACGCCGAGGCCCCCGTCGCACAGCTTGCGCGCGACGTCGGCCAGCGCCTGGGTGTTGACCACGCTGGCGCGCAGTTTGGCCAGGTCACCCTCGGTGCGGTCGGGATGGCGGTGATACAACTCGTCGGTGATGGTCAGGCCCAGCACGGCGTCGCCCAGGAATTCCAGGCGTTCGTTGGTCGGCAGCCCCCCATGTTCGTAGGCGTAGCTGCGATGCGTCAGCGCCAGGGACAGCAGTTCCTCCGACAGCTCAACCCCGAGGGCGTCGAGCAGCGCTTGGCGTGAACTCACCGCTTGCCCCGCGGCTCGTCCGACTCGGCGCTGAACATCCCCGCCAGCTTGGCCCACCGCGGATCGATGCGATCGTGCTGGTGGCCCGGCTCGGCGGCCAGCGAAACACCGCATTCGGGGCACAGTCCCGGGCAACCCGGGGTGCACACGGGCGAGAACGGAAGCTCCAGTCCCACGGCATCGACGATGGACTGCTCGAGGTCGATGGTGTTGTCGACGATGTGGCCCACCTCGTCTTCCTCGGTGGTCGCCTCGGTGGTGCTGTCCGGGTAGGCGAACAGCTCGGTGAGCTCCACTTGCACCTGTCCATCAAGCTTGGTCAGACAACGAGAGCATTCGCCGACCGTGGGCGCGGTGACCGTTCCGGTCACCAAAACGCCCTCGGACACCGATTGAATCTGTAAGTCCAGCTCGAGCGGGGCGTCCGCCTCGATCGCGATCATGTCCAGCCCGATGCGCGACGGGCTGGGCACGGTTTTCTCCCACGTCACCATCGTCCCGGGGCGGCGCCCCAGCCGGGTGATGTCGAACGCCATCGGCGCGGCCAGCCGTGACGTCGCGCCGCGGGCCGATCGAGTGCTGTGCTGGCGCGTCATACCGGAAATCCTACGGCGCAGACCGCACAATTCCAGGGCGCGCCCGCCCGGCAGACAGCCGCGAAACGGCTAGCGCACGGCGTAGTCGTGGGTTCCGGCCGCCGTCCGCAGTTGGTGACGACCGCGCCCCACCGACCGCAGGGTGCCGTTGAGGAACTCCTCGAACTCGGCGAGCTTGTTGTCGACGTAGATGTCGCACTCGCCGCGCAACCGGTCGGCCTCGGCATGCGCAGAGTCGATGAGCCGGGTGGCCTCGGCGTTGGCCGCTTCCACCACGCTGTTCTGCGAGACCAGGCGCTGCTGCTCTTTGATGCCCTCTTGCACGGCCTTCTCGTAGGAGATGTTGCCGTTTTCCAGCAGCCGGTCGGCTTCGGCCTGGGCGCGGCTGACACTGGCCTCGTACTCGCGCTTGGCCGCCGTGGCGATGCGCATCGACTCTTCGCGAGCCTCGCCGACCATCCGCTCGCTGTGCTGGCGCGCTTCGCTCACCATCCGGTCGGCCTGCGATTTCGCGTCCGAGAGCAGCCGGTCGGCCTCCGCGCGGGCGTGGTTGAGCATCGACTCCGACTCGGTGGTCGCCGAGGACACCATGGACTCGGAGTGTGCCTTGGCGTCCTGCAGCATGGAGTCGCGCGCGTCCAGGACGTCCTGGGCGTCGTCCAGTTCGCCCGGGATCGCGTCCTTGATGTCGTCGATCAGCTCCAGCACGTCGCCGCGAGGCACCACGCAGCCGGCCGTCATCGGAACGCCACGGGCTTCTTCCACAATGGCGCTGAGTTCGTCCAGCGCCTCAAAGACTCGATACACGGCCATACCCTCCTGGCGTCTGCAAAGCTCTCGGTGTTACTAGTGTGCCTGGTGTTGTCTCTGTGACAGCGGTGGCGACGCCGGTGTGTCGGGTATTGGCCCGTCCGAGCCGCCCCAAACGCCGCGGTAACGGATTTGCCTGCGATTCTAGGTCGCGGACGGCCCGGGGCACTATCCGAGCCGGCGTCCCCGCGGCGGGCACGACGCGTCGAGCACCCTCAACTCGGCGATGAGCTTGCCGATGATGCCGGCGTAGGAGCTTCGACGCTGTTCCTGGGACGACGCCTGCGCGCCGGCCGGATCTGCCCGCGCGGCCCGGACCTCGCCGACCGCCTGTTCGGACAGGTCGCCGACGCTGCGCACGTGCAGCGCGACGCCGGGGGCGGAAACGCTGGTCGCGTAATGCCGGAGTCGCCGGCTCCACTCCTGGTAGTCGCCCAGGCCGGGCCCGCCGCTGTCGGCGGGGATGAACGCCGGGTCGAGCATGTCGCGATGCGAGACCACGAACCGCTCCATGTCGGCGACGGTGCGGCAATCGGCCGACGGGCGGTGGACCAGGTACACTGCAGCCAGCATCCCGTTGGAGACCAGCACCATGCCGGTGACCAGCGCGAAGATCGGCCGCCACTGGCCGCCCGTGGGTATATCGCGCTGCACCGCGGCGAGGGCGTCAGCGCTGTCCGGGGTGCGTTCTAATGCATTCTGCAACAACGTAACTCGCCGCTCGACGCGGCGGGCAACGATCCAGCCGCGGACTCCGGTGATCCCGAGCAGCGCGGTGATCGCGCCCTGCAACACGGTTTGACGGGTGCCGTTGGTCGAGATGCCGCCCATCGTCAGCATCAGCCAGCTGGCGAACAGCACGCCGTAGGTGACGACGATGCGCTTCGGCGTCGACCGGCCGTGCCCGAGCCGAATGGCGCCGAGGCGCAGCGCCGCCGCCACGACGGCCGTGCCGGCGGGCATCTCGCCGCCCACGCTCGCCCGAATCGCCCGCGACCGCTCGGAGCGGTTCAGGCCGCGCATAGCCGCCTGGTACTCGCGGGAAGACCGCTGGGTGGACACCACCAGCAGGCAGGCGAAACAGACGCCGCAGACGCCGACGAAGGCCAGCCGCCAAGGCCAGCGCATGCCGGCCGTCAGGTGCGGCGCGGCCAGCGGAGCGATCACGCCGAAGCAGAGGGCGGCGACGCAGAACTGCACCAGCCACCGCTGCCACCACGGCGCCCCGAGCAGTCGGATCCACACCGGGGCAGTCTTGCAAATGCGGCGAGGTTTCGCCCGTCACTATACCCCCAAGGGGTATAGTGACGGCGCAGCGGCCCTCGAAGCTTCCCGAAGGAGGAACCAAGTGACGGTGTTATCAGCGGTCGGACACGCGTTGACGCTCGCGGGGTCGATGACGTGGGAAATCCTGTGGGCGCTGATTCTGGGCTTCGCCCTCTCGGCGGTGGTGCAGGCCGTGGTGCGGCGCTCGACGATTGTGGCGCTGATGGGCGATGACCGGCCACGCACCCTGGCGGTCGCGGCCGGGCTGGGCGCGGCGTCGTCGTCGTGCTCATATGCCGCGGTGGCGTTGGCCCGAGCGCTGTTCCGCAAGGGCGCCGACTTCACCGCCGCGATGGCGTTCGAAATCGGCTCCACCAACCTGGTGGTGGAGCTGGGCATCATCCTGGCCCTGCTGATGGGCTGGCAATTCACCGCCGCCGAATTCGTCGGCGGCCCACTGATGATCGTGGTGCTGGCCGTCCTGTTCCGGCTGTTCGTGCGATCGCGCCTCGTCGATGCCGCCCGCGAGCAGGCCGAGCGGGGAATCGCCGGCGCGATGGAAGGCCACGCCGCCATGGACATGTCCATCCAGGGTGACGGTTCGTTCTGGCGACGGCTGTTCTCCCCGGCGGGCCTCACCTCGGTTTCGCACGTGTTCGTGATGGAGTGCCTCGCCATCCTGCGCGACCTCGTCCTGGGCTTGCTGATCGCGGGTGCCGTCGCGGCCTGGGTGCCCGAAAAGTTCTGGCAGGTCTTCTTTTTGGCCGACCACCCGGGCCTCTCGGCGATCTGGGGGCCGATCGTGGGTCCCGTCGTGGCGATCGTGTCCTTCGTGTGCTCGATCGGCAATGTCCCGCTGGCCGCGGTGTTGTGGAACGGGGGCATCAGCTTCGGCGGGGTCATCGCGTTCATCTACGCCGACCTGTTGATCCTTCCGATCCTGAACATCTACCGCAAGTACTACGGCACTCGGATGATGCTGACGCTGTTGGGCACCTTTTACGCCGCGATGGTCGCCGCCGGGTATCTGGTCGAATTGATCTTTGGCACAACCAATCTCATTCCCATGCAGCGCAACGCCATGGTGATCGAGGCATCGATCTCGTGGAACTACACGACGTGGCTCAACATCGCGTTCCTGGCCCTCGCGGCCATCCTGGTCGCCCGGTTCGTCACCTCCGGGGGCCTGCCGATGGTGCGCATGATGGGCGGCTCCCCCGATGCTCCCGAGCATCAGCACTGACCTGCGGTCATCGCGCGTCCGAATCAGGCCCGCTCCGAAAGCCTTTCCCGCAGGCGGCGATTGACCGGCTCGGGCAGCAGCTCCGACACGTCCCCACCGAGCATCGCGACCTCTTTCGCGAGCGACGACGACACGAACGAATAGCGCGGCGCGGTCGCGACAAAAAAGGTGTCGACGCCCGCGACGTGTTTGTTCATCTGCGCCATCTGCAGCTCGTATTCGAAGTCGGTGCCGGTGCGCAGCCCCTTCACGATGGCCGTCATGCCGCGCGAGCGGACGAAGTCGACGACCAGACCCTGCCCCGCTTCGGCCCTGAGGTTGGGCAGGTGCGTCGTCGATTCGTTGATCATCGCGATCCGCTCGTCGAGGTCGAACATGCCCTTCTTGGCGGGGTTGGTCAGGATCGCCACTACCACCTCGTCGAACTGAGCCGACGCGCGCTCGAAGACGTCGATGTGGCCCAACGTCACCGGGTCAAACGAGCCCGGGCATACCGCGCCGCTCATGACGAATGACGGTACACGGCCGCCTCACTGACGCTCGGCCAGTTCCAGACGGGTGTCGCCGTAAACCCGGTGCGGCCACGCCGACCAGCCGGACGGCCAATTCAGCGGCGCACCACCGGCCGCCCGCTCCACCACTGCAACGCTGCGCTCGTGCACCCAGCCGTGCGCGGGCAACGCGGCCAGCATGGCCTCGACCTCGGCGGCGTCGACCTCGTAGGGCGGGTCGGCCAGCACCAGATCGAACGCGGCCGTGGTCCCGGCCGCCAGCACGCTCGCCACCGCTCCCCGGCGCAGCGTCGCGCCGCGCAGGCCGAGGGTTTCGATGTTGCGCGCGATGACCGATCCGGTGCGCGGGTCCGACTCCACGAAGAGCGCGGCGGCTGCGCCGCGGGACAACGCCTCCAATCCCAGTGCGCCCGAACCGGCATAGAGGTCCAGCACCTTGAGGCCGGTCAGCTCCAGGCGGGCGGACAGGATGTTGAAGAGCGACTCGCGGACGCGGTCGGTGGTGGGCCTGGTGCCACGCGGCGGCACCGCGATGCGCCTGCCCCCGGCCACGCCGCCAATGATCCGGGTCACCTGCAGATACCTAGAGCAGCGTCGACCAGTAGTCCCAGAACCGCGCCATGATCAGTAAGAACACCGCGGTGAACCAGAGGGCGGCCACCGACCAGCGCCATTGGAAAAGGACCCACCCGAAACCGGCCTGCCTGCGTTGCGAGACCGGGCGATAGGCGATCGAGGCGACCACCACCAGTAGCGACATGGTGACCGCCCACACCACCATGCAGTACGGGCACAGCGCGTTGATCCGATACAGGCTCTGAAAGATCAGCCAGTGCACAAACACCCCCCCGACCCCCACGCCGATCGTCAGTCCCATCCAATACCATTGCGGCAAGGCCACTTTCGTCAACGCCAGCAGCCCCGTGACGACCACCACGGTGAAGGCCACCAGCCCCAACAGCGGGTTGGGAAAGCCCAGCAGCGACGCCTGCGGGGTGATCATCACCGAGCCGCAGGACAGGATCGGATTGATGTTGCAGGACGGCGCATACGACGGGTCGAGCAGGATGTCGATCTTCTCCACCGTCAGCGTCATGGAGGCGGCCAAACCGATCAGCCCGGAGATCAGCACCCACCAGGCGCTGAGCGCCGGCACCCGCGCCGCTGACGACGCATCCGGGGTCAGGTCGCCGGTGGGATCGGCAGCTGCTGTCGACACCGCACTTGTCACATGGAGGCCGGCGCGACCGCGCCGTCGATGCCCGGGATGTTGCCCACGATCTCTTTGATCTTGTTGACCAGCGCATCTGGTGTCGAGGGGTCGTAGTCGTCGCCGTTGATCTTGATGGTCGGCGTGGCGTTGATATGCGCGTTCGCCGCTTCGCCGGTGACCTTGGACAGGTACTTGCCGCTGTTGATGCAGTCCGGCACCTTGCCCGCCGCCCCCGCCTCGCGGGCGAGTTCGATCAGCCGCGCGTTGTCCGGGAAGGTCTTGCCGGTTTCGCTGGGCTGGATGTCGGTGCTGTACAGCGCGGAGTGGAACCGGCGGAACGCGTCCTGGTTCTCGTCGGCGACGCACAGCGCCGCGGCGCCCGCGCGCGACGAATAGTTCTGGTTCCGGGCGCTGTCGAGGATCGACACCATGTTGTAGTCGGCGGCGATGGCGCCGATGTCGATGAGCCTGGAGACCGTCGGGCCGAAGGTGCGCTCGAAGTTGCCGCAGGCCGGGCACAGGAAGTCCTCGTATAACGCCACCACGGCCTTGGGGTTGCTGCTGCCGGGCTGGGTGACCAGCTTGCTCGACGTCACGCGGACCGTGTCGCCGGGGCCGGTGGGGCCGGCCTTCTTGTGGTGCGACGTGACGATGTAGAAGACGAGGGCGACCGCGAAGATGACCACGAATGCGGTGCCGCCGATCTGGACGAGCCGGCTCGACTTACCGCCAGAGGCCACCTTCATGTCGAATCGCGGGGGACGTTTGGGTTTGTCGGCCACGGGTTCCCTGATCTTTCGGTACGAGTTGTCGGTCTGCCCGTTTGCGGACAAAGCGATCGGACAAAGCGCCTCTAGGTTACCGGCGCCGGCGACTCAACGAATCAAACCCGGCTCAGGTGTGCGCGCAACGCCGAAATCAGCTCGCTGGTCGCCACCATGCTGTCGCCGCCCAACGGGAACAGATTGACGAAGCCATGGGTCAGCGAACCCTGGTACCGCAGGTCCACCGCGACCCCCGCGGCCCGCAGCGCCTCGGCGTAGCTCTCGCCTTCGTCGCGCAGCGGATCGAAGCCGGCGACCGCGATCAGCGCGGGCGCCAACCCGGTCAGCGATTCGGCCAGCGCCGGCGACACCCGCGGATCGGTCCGGTCCACACCCGAACGCCGCAGATACTGCGATTCAAACCAGTCGATGTCCCGTTTGGTGAGCAGGAAGCCTCGCGAGAACAGGGTCAGCGACCGGTTCTTGGCGGTGAAGTCGGTCCGCGGATAGATCAGCCATTGCAACGCCGGGGCGGGGCCGTTCTCGTCGCGCGCTATCTGACTGACGACGGCGGCGAGGTTGCCGCCGGCGCTGTCCCCGCCGACCGCGACGCGTCCCGGAATCGCGCCGAGCTCGCCGGCGCGCTCGCATGCCCAGGTGAACGCCGCGTAAGCGTCCTCGATCGCGGCCGGGGCCGGATGTTCGGGGGCCAGCCGGTAGTCGATCGACAACACATGAATGCCGGCGTCGCGACAGATCAGCCGGCACAGCGCGTCATAGGTGTCCAGGTCACCGATCGACCAACCGCCCCCGTGGTAGAAGACCAGCAGCGGTGCGGCCGTGCCATCGGCAGGACGGTAGTGGCGGGCCCCGATCCCGCCGGCCGGACCGGGCAGGGAGAGCTCGTCGACGTCGACGTGGATCTGCGCGCCGGGCAGCCCCACGATCGACTCGCGCAGCTGGGTGCGCGACGCCTGCGGGTCGTCGTCGACGACCAGCCCGTCGATGCCGACGGCGCGCAGGCCCGACAACATCAGCTGCAAGGTGGGATCGAGCGTGTTGCCGTCGATGATGACCGAACGACTGCGGACCAGCCCTCGCCGCAGCGCGGTCGGGATCCAGGGGATGACCTTGGTTCCGACGCTGGTGAGGGCGCCCTGGATGCGACTGGCCAGCGGCACCGATGCGTGATCGGCTCCGAATTTGACACCCGGCGCGCCCGACAGAGGCCTGGTCATGAACAACCCCCTTACAACAACACGTGCTTACGCTCGACGGATATTGGTCCCGCCGCTCATCGCCTCTCAAGGCTTACCAACCCCGGCGGTCGCCAAACGGCGGACAACGCTGCGGTCGGTCGCCGGCCGACCGACATCACCGGCTTGGCCGCAGCACGGGAGACCGGCCGGGCCGCCGCCTATACCGGTGTGCCGCGCGACCAACTGTACGGGGTGGCCTGCCCGAGGCCGACGGCGCGCATAGACACCCGTCCAGGGGTTGATTAGGTTACCTTTACAGACTCGGTAATATCGTGATCCCCAAGTCGGTGAGCTTTCATCGGGTTGCGAGCAACTTCGACGTGTTCGATACCGAACTGAGCGCCTCGAACTCGGCGCCGAACGGCGTCGACCTGGTCGCTCGATGACGGAACCCGACTCGGTGCACAATCTCGAACCTTCAATTTCACAGGCAGGTGAATGAATTGGCCGGCGAGTCGGGCTCCGCCTTACCCTCAATTGCTCTCAACGACGAAAACACGATCCCGGCCCTCGGCCTGGGCGTCGCGGAATTGTCGGACGACGAGACCGAACGCGCGGTGTCGGCTGCGCTCGAGGTCGGCTGCCGACTGATCGACACCGCCGCGGCCTACGGGAACGAAGCCGCCGTTGGGCGCGCGATCGCCGCCTCCGGTATTCCGCGCGCCGAGCTGTTCGTCACCACCAAGCTGGCCACCTCCGACCAGGGTTTCAAGGGGGCGATGGACGCATGCAACGCCAGCCTGGAGCGCCTCGGGCTGGACTACGTCGACCTCTATCTGATCCACTGGCCAGCCCCCGCCATGGGCAACTACGTGAACTCCTTCGGCGGCATGATCCAGTCCCGTGCGGAGGGTCAGGCCCGCTCGATCGGGGTCTCCAACTTCACCGAGGAGTTCCTGACGACGGTCATCGACCTCACCTTCGTCACCCCGGCGGTCAACCAGATCGAGCTGCATCCGCTGCTCAACCAGGAAGCGCTGCGCAAGACCAACGCCGAGCACAACGTGCTGACCCAGTCCTACACGCCGCTGGCGCTGGGCAAGCTGAACGACAACCCGACGGTGACTTCGGTCGCCGGCGAATACGGCAAGTCCGCCTCGCAGGTGCTGCTGCGATGGAACCTGCAACTGGGCAATGCCGTCGTCTTCCGGTCGGCCAATGCGGAGCACATCGGGTCCAACTTGGATGTGTTCGACTTCGAACTGGCCGATGAGCACATGGACGCGATCAACGCGCTCAACGACGGCACTCGGCTGCGCCCGGACCCGGAGACCTACGAAGGCGCGTAAACCCCTACGCCGCCGGGCAGGTCGTCGCGGCCTGACGCAGCACGCCGGTCGACGCCTGGTCGACCGGCAACGAATAGCCGCGCAGCACCGCGATGAACTGCATGGCGTACTGACAGGCGAACGCCCCGTTCGGCGGCATCCACTGCGCCGGCGCCGAATCGCCCTTGTCCTGATTGGCCTGCCCGTCGACGGCCAGCAGGTTGGCGGGATCGTTGGCGAAGCGCAGCCGCTCGGTGGCGGGCCAGCCGTAGGCGCCCATGTCCCAGGCGTAGGCGAGCGGGACGATGTGGTCGATCTGAACGGATTCGCCGACCTTGGGGCCCCGGCGGAACGCAATGGTCTTGTTGGTGTAGGGGTCGTGCAGCGTGCCGGTGGCCACGGCGTCCGGACACCGCTTGACCGACACGTAGGTCTTGTCCACGAGGTCACGGTTGAGAATGTCGTCGCGGGTGTCACAGCCGTTGTGGCCCATCGGGGCGTCGTTGTCGTCGTCCCAGGCGTCGCCGAATGCCAACCGCAGGTAGTCATAGCGGTGCTGGCGCAGCGGCACGACGGCGATGCCCCCGAGCACATCGGTGCCGGGCGCGACCGTCGGAACGTCAGCGCGCGCGGCGTATTCGGCGGAATGCCGCGCGCTCGAGGCTCCCACCGTCTGGTAGGCCACCAGCAAGGCGAGCGCCGCCGCCGCGGCCAGCCACAGCAGCACTCTGCGGTTCACGACTTGTCCAAGTATTCGATGCGGTCGGTGTCGGTGAACCGCGCGGCCAGCACCGCCAAGCCGGGATGCGCATCGTCCTCGGTGTAGGCCTGCACGCAGAACTCCCGGGCCGCCTCGATGAACTCCTGGTGATCGGCCAGGGACAGCAGCCGCAACGTGATCGCCTTACCGGACTGGTTGCGGCCCAACACATCTCCCTCGCGGCGTTCCTTGAGGTCAAGATCGGCCAGGGCGAAGCCGTCCAGTGTCTCGGCCACCGCGCGCAGCCGCCGACCGGCCGACGAATTCGGCGCGGACCAGCTGGCGAACAGGCACAGGCTGGGATGCCGGCCGCGGCCGATCCTGCCGCGCAGCTGATGTAACTGACTGATGCCGAACCGGTCGGCGTCCATCACCAACATGAGGGTGGCGTTGGGGACGTCGACGCCCACCTCGATGACGGTGGTGCACACCAGCACGTCGATCTCGGCGGCCCGGAAGGCCGCCATCGCGGCGTCCTTCTCCTCGGCCGACAGCCGCCCGTGCATCAGGCCCAGGCGCAGACTCGCCAGCTCGCCGCAGCGCAGCCGGGCGTACAGGCCCTCGGCGGTCTCGGGCGCCTTGGCGTTCGGCTCCTGATCCCCCGGGTCGTCGCTCTCGTCGATGCGCGGCGCCACCACATAAGCCTGGCGGCCAGCGGCCACCTCCTCGGTGATGCGTTGCCAGGCCCGACTCAGCCACGCGGGCTTGTCCTTGACGAAGATGACGTTGCTGGTGATCGGCTGGCGGCCCCGCGGAAGTTCGCGCAGCGTCGAGGTTTCCAGGTCCCCGTACACGGTGAGCGCGACGGTGCGCGGAATCGGTGTCGCCGTCATCACCAGCAGGTGTGGCGTGACCCCGGGACGGGCCTTGGCCCGCAACTGATCTCGTTGCTCGACGCCGAAGCGGTGCTGTTCGTCGACCACCACCATCCCCAGGTTGTCGAATTCCACCGCGTCCTGCAGCAGCGCGTGAGTGCCGACGACGATGCCGACCTCGCCGCCGGCGATTTCGGCGCGGACCTGTTTCTTCTGGGCGGTGGTCATCGAACCGGTCAGCAGCGCCAGCCGGGTGCCATTGTCGGCGCCACCCAGCTGGCCCGCCATCGCCAGCGGGCCGAGCGCGTCGCGGATCGACCGGAGGTGTTGGGCCGCAAGCACTTCCGTGGGGGCCAGCAGCGCGCACTGATATCCGGCGTCGACCATCTGCAGCATCGCCAGCACCGAGACGATCGTTTTGCCGGAGCCGACCTCGCCCTGCAGCAGACGATTCAGCGGGCGGGTCGCGGCGAGCCCGTCGGTCAGCACCCCGAGCACCTCGCGCTGCCCCGCGGTCAGCTCGAAGGGCAAACGCCCCAACAGTTCTGCGGCCAAACCGTCCGGACGCGGCAGCGCCGGCGGCCCCGACTCCGACAGCTCGCCGTGGCGGCGGGCCACCAGCGCCCACTGCAGGCCGACGGCTTCGTCGAAGGTCAGGCGCTCACGGGCCCGCCGGCGCCGTGGCTCGCTCTCGGCCAGATGGATGTCGCGCAGCGCCTCGTCCTCGGAGACCAGGCCGAATTTTGCGCGCAGGCCTTCGGGCAGTGGATCCGGGACCGGGTCGAGCATGTCGAGCACCTGGCGCACGGAGCCGAAGATGGTCCAGCTCTGCAGCTTCGCGCTGGCGGCATAGATCGGGAAGAAGTGACGCTCGTAGGCGTCCGCGATACCTTCGCCCGTGGTGGCGCCCGAGGCGTTGGCGATGCTCTTGAGCGAGGCGGTGCCGCGATTCTTCCCATCCTGGCGGTCGAGCAAAAGGAACGCCGGGTGCGTCAGCTGCATGACGTTGTTGAAGAATCCGACCTCTCCGGAAAGCATCACCTTGGCGCCCGTGGTCAGGTCCTTTTTCAGGTAATTCGCGTTGAAGAACGTTGCGGTCACCTTGTTGCGCCCGGAGCCGAGGGTGATGCGGTGGCACAGCTTCTTCGGGGTCTTCTTCATCGGGAACGTCTTGGTTTCGGCGATCGTGTCGATGATGGTGACGTGTTCGCCGGCGGGCGGCCGTTCGTCGTCGGTGTTCCAACGGCTCGCGCCCTCGGTGTAGCTGCGCGGATAGTGGCGCAGCAGGTCGTCGACCGTGCGGATGCCGAACACCTCGTCGAAGAGCTCCGCAACCTTCCCGCCCACGACGAAGTCCAGCCGATCGCTCAGCGACACCATCGCTATTCGACCCCGATCAGCAGCGCGTCACCGCGGTGGCCGGTGCGGTAGGTGACCAATTCGGTCCCGGGGTGGTGATCGTGCATGTGCTCTTCCAGGATGTCGGTGACCGCGCCCGCGTCGCCGTCGCCGTCGATGGCGGCGCCCAGCAGCACCGTCACCAGGTCGCCGCCGGAGGCCAGCAGGAGGTCGAGCAGTCCGATCGCCGCCCCGACCGCGTCGTCGGCCACGATCAGCACCTCATCGCCCGCGATGCCCAGGCCGTCACCGGGGCGGCAGCGACCCGCCCAGGTCAACGCGCTCTCGGTGGCGATGCGCACCGAGCCGTGCCGCGCCGCCCCGGCGGCGCGGGCCATCGTGTAGCCGTCGTCGACCGCCTGCCGGTCGGTTTCGTGCACCGCCAGCGCGGCCAGGCCCTGCACCATCGACCCGGTCGGGATCGGCACCACGTCGATGCCCCAGCCGATGGCCGTGGTGCAGCCGGCCACCAGCTCCTCGGCCGGCACGTAGCCGTTGGGCAGCACCATCACCTGGGCAGCGCCGGTGTCGACGACGGCCCGCATCAGCTGGTGCGCACTGATGTTGGTGACGGCATCGTCCGCGGCCGCGTCGCGCTGCAGCACGCAGGCACCCTCCCCGGCGAACAGGTCGGCGGCGCCGTCGCCGTCGACCACCGCCAGCACCGCGCGCTCCCGCGTCCAGCCGCCCGCGGGCAGCCCCGGGGTGCCGGAGCTCAACGCCGAGATGACGATGCGGCTGAGCCGGCCGGCCGCCAGCCCGGCCTCCACGGCGGCGCCGGCGTCGTCGGTGTGCACGTGGACCGAGTAGGTGCGCTGCGTCGAGGACGGCGCCGACGCGATGCCGACCGAATCACCCAGCTCCCCCAGCCGGTCGCGCAGCGTGTCCGCCGCCGCGGGCTCGCAGCCGTCCAACCGGTACATGACCTCGAACTGGGGCGCCGGGCGGTGCGCGGACGCCTCCGGCGGCTGCTCTCGCGGCGCCAGCTCGTACACCGTGCGGGCCGGCGCCTGCCCGGTGATGGTGCGCCGCAGCGCGTCCAGCAGGACCAGCAGACCCCGCCCGCCGGCGTCCACGGCGCCGGCATCGGCGAGCACGTCGAGTTGTTCGGGCGTCTTTTCCAGCGCGACCACCGCCGCGTCGCCGGCGGCGATGACCGCCGACACCAACCCCTCACCGGCTCCGGCGCACTGCGCGACGGCGTTCGCGGCCGCCCCCAGCACCGAGACGATGGTCCCGGGGATCTCCTCGCCGCCCATCGAGCTGATCACCAACTCCACGCCGCGCTGCAGCGCGGCACCCAGGACGGCGGCGTCGATGTGGGGCAGCTCACCCCCGGCGTCGGCCGCTGCGATCGCTGTGACGTCGGCGACGCCGCGCAGGATCTGCGACAGGATCACCCCGGAATTGCCGCGCGCGCCGTTGAGGGCACCTGCGGACAGCGCCGCGGCGGCCCGCGCGACGCACGTCGAGCCGCCCTCCACGCCGGTGCAAACTTTCGCCTCGGCCAAGGCCGAACGCATGGTGAACAGCATGTTGGCGCCGGTGTCGGAGTCGGCGACGGGGAAGACATTGAGCCGGTTGATCTCGTCGATGTGCGTGATCAGGTCGCTGACGGCGGTGTGCGCCCAGTCGCGCAGGGCGATCGCGTCCAGGAGACGATCCTGCGACGTATCAGCAGTGCCCAGGGTGACCCACCTCCTCCGCACCTTTGGACGCCCAGCACCCGGTGGGCGCCAGCGTAGCCCGGCCACAGCCGCGACGGCTGCCCGTGACCACCAGGGCCGATCCGGCCCATCGAGCCTAGCCAGAGGGGGCGACAGCGGCGGTGACCGTTTTGGTGCTTGCCACCACAGTCGGTATCCTCAGGTGTGCCCGGGTGAACCTGGGCTGTCCCGGCCGGATTGCCGGACCCCCGAGATTTGAGGAGCTTGAACAATGGCCGCTGTGTGCGACATCTGCGGGAAAGGCCCCGGCTTCGGTAAGTCGGTGTCGCACTCCCACCGCCGCACCAGCCGCCGGTGGGACCCCAACGTTCAGACCGTGCACGTCGTCGCCCGTCCGGGCGGCAACAAGCAGCGTCTTAGCGTGTGCACGTCCTGCATCAAGGCCGGCAAGGTCGTCCGGGGCTGACAGCAGCCGTCGTCACATGACGACGTGGCCGGCGTCCACGGGTATCGCAGCGCCGGTGATGTAGCGCGACCGCGGTCCGGCAAGCCAGAGCACCGCCTCGGTGACGTCTTGCGCCTCCACCAACGGCACGTCGGGCAGCAGCGTCTGCGACAGCGCCGGGTTGGGGTTCTCCAGCATCCGGTTCACCACGAAATCGTTGAGGATCATCGGCGTCGCGACACCGCTCGGGTGGATCGAATTGACCCGAATCTTGTGCGGCGCATAGGCATTCGCCGCGGAACGCATCAGCCCCACCACCCCGTGTTTGGACGCGGCGTAGGCGAACATCGCCGCGCTACCGTCGCCGCCGCGGCCGGTGAGCCCCTGCGATGAGCTAACCAGCACCACCGAGCCGCCCCGCCCCTTGCGCACGATCGAGGGAACCGTCGCCAGCAGCGTGTGCCACACACCCTTGAGATTGGTGTCGACGATCGTGTTGAACACCGGTTCGGATTCGGGGTCGGTGACCCCGATGGCCACCACCCCGGCATTGGCGACGACGACGTCGATGTCGCCGAGCTCGTCGACGCCGGCCTGCACTCCGGCCGACAACGCCCTGAGGTCGCGGACGTCCGCAGCGACGGACACCGCTTTGCGGCCGGCCGCCTGGACCAGCTGCACGGTCTCGGCGAGCTCCGATTCGGTCCCCAGGGCGTACGGGATCGCCTCGAGGTCGGCGCAGATGTCGACAGCGATGATGTCGGCGCCCTGCTCGGCCAGCGCGACGGCGTGGCTGCGACCCTGCCCGCGCGCGGCGCCGGTGATGACGGCGACCGTGTTGGCGAATTCACCCATCACTACACCTCCAGGGTCGTGCCGGTCTCGCGTTCGGCGAAGGCCACCAGCCGCGCCGCCGCGTCGTAATCGCAGGCCAGCGGCGTGCGGCCGATCAATACCGGGCCGCCGCGCAGCCCGAACCTGCCGGTGACCCCGACGTAGCTGCCCGGCGGAATCGGCTCGCTGATGCAGTAGAGCGTGGGCGCAGCGCCCTCGTCGATGTCGTTGGCCAACCGGTCGGCCACCATTTTGACCCCCTTGTGGGCCAGCGACATCAGCGGTGAGTCGCCCAGATTCGACAGGTTCGAGGCCACCCAGCCCGGGTGGGTGAGCTGCGTGACGATCGGCGATCCGGCCGCGCGCAGCCTGCGATCCAGCTCCAGGCCCCACAACATGACCGCGAGCTTCGACTGCGCGTACGCACCCAGCCTCGTCCACTTGTGCCGGCGCGAGTGCAGGTCGTCGATCCGCAACGTCGCCGAGCGGTGCGCGTCGGACCCGACGTTGATGATCTGCGAACGCACCTTGGGCAGGAGCAGATTGGTCAGCGCGAACGGCCCGAGCAGATTGGTTCCCAGTGTCATCTCGAAGCCGTCGACCGTCTCGGTGCGCCGGTCGGTCAGGGCGCCGGCGTTATTGATCAGGATGTCCACCGGCTCGTCGATCAGGCCGGCGAAGGCCCGCACCGACGACTGGTCGGCGAGATCGAGTTTCGCCACGGCGGTCGAGCCGCCGATCTCGCTCGCGCGCTGCTCGCCGAGTTCGGTGTTGCGCACGGCCAGGATCACGTGCGCGCCGGCTTTGGCGAGCGCGCGCGAGGTGCCGAGCCCGACGCCGTTGGTCGCTCCGGTCACGATCACCCGTTTGCCGGTCAGGTTGCCGAGCCTGCTCGGCGTCCACGGTAAGGTCACGGCGATCCAGAGTAATGGTCGGTTCTATGTAAGTTGGACCGGTTCTGCCAACATAAGAGCGGAAGACTCCGAGGCGGTTCGACATGAGTGACAGCGCCACCGAGATCACCAACCTCATCTACACCTACGCGCAGCTTCTCGACGGCGGCGACCTGGACGGGGTGGCCCGGCTTTTCGAGCACGGCCGCATCTGCGGGGTGGAAGACGGCCCACCGGAGACGGTGTTCGCCGGCTCGGCCCGGGTGCGGGAGATGTACGACATGGCCACGCGCATCTATGACGACGGCACCCCAAAGACCAAACACAACACGACCAACGTCCAGCTCTACATCGACGAGGCGGCCGGGACCGCGCGGAGCACGTCCTATTACTGCGTCACGCAGGCCACCGATGACCTGCCGCTGCAGGTGATCGTCACCGGGCACTACAAGGACACCTTCCACCGGGTGGGCGGGGCCTGGTGTTTCGACAGCCGCATCATGTTCGTCGACCAGGTCGGCGATGTCAGCCGGCACCTGAAGTTCTGACCGGTGGCATCCGCGAGCGCGTCCGGCGGCCCATTCGACCCTGCCGCCGTCCTGGCCGACGCGCAACGCAAGGATGAGCTGACCGACTGGGGCCCGGGCGAATTCGAGGGCCCGCTTTGCGTATTGCTGGACGATTACGCCGGCGCCGACCTGAACGCCGTCGGAGTGCACATCCTGCGCTCGGGCATCGTGCACAGCCTGCGGATGCGGCTGCGCGCACAGGAGTGGATCCGCCGCCACCCGGAGATCCTCGACGAGGTGGTGGCCGCGCCGATCGTCGTCGTCGGCATGATGCGCAGCGGCACCACCCTGCTGCAGCGGCTCCTGGCCGCCGACCCACGCTTCGTCTGCGCGTATGGCTGGGAGGTCGTCGAGGTCGCGCCGCGGCTGGACCATCGGTTCACCGACCCCCCCGATCCGCGCATCGCGATCAGCGAAGCGCGAGAAGCGAAGTCGCGCGAACTGGCGCCCGAATTGTTTTCGATCCACCCGATGTACGCCAGGGAGGCCGAGGAGGAAATCGTCTTTTTGGCCGATGCGTTCCTGTCGCACGTGCCCGAATCGGGCGCGCACCTGCCGCGGTACCGAACCTGGCTCGACGCCCAGGACTTCTCCCCCGCCTATAGCTATCTGCACCGCATGCTGCAATTCCTCCAGTGGCAGAAGCGCCGGCGCGGGGTGCGGGGCCAGCGCTGGGTGCTCAAATCGCCTGCGCACCTTGGGTATTTGCATGTCCTGCGCGCCCAGTTTCCCGATCTGCACATCGTGCAAATGCATCGTGACCCGCGCACCACCATCGCGTCGGGGGCCAGCCTGAACGCGACCCCTGCACGCGATGCACTCCGATACCGTCGACATGCACCGGGTCGGTGCGCAGTGGTTGGACCGGATGGGCTGGACGAACGATCGGGCGATGGCGGTCCGCGACGGCTGGGCCGATGAGGGCGCGGTGGTCACCGACATCGGGTTCGACGACGCGGTGGCCGATCCGATCGGCCAGGTGGCTCGCGTCTACGACGCCATCGGCCTGCCGCTGACCGCGCAGGCGGAGGAGGCGATGCGGCGCTGGCTGGCCCACCGCCCCCGGGAGGCGCCGCGCCCGCCCTACGGGTTGGAGAACTACAACCTGCGTCCCGAGCAGGTCGACGATCGATTCACGTTGTACAACAAGCGTTTTGGACAGCATATCGGAGGAACAACACATGCCTGATCACCCGGTCGCGACGGCGTCCCAGCACGAACAGGAGCTGGCGGCCCTCGACCTGATCGAGCACCCGACCGTCAGGGCCGCCTACCGCACGGTCGCCGAGACGTGGCTCGGCCGCGCCAAGGCGTCGGACGCGATGCGCGAACGATTCGACGACGCGTTCGCCGAGGTGATGTTCTCGGCGGCGGTGTGGTCGTCCAACCAGGACAAGCTGCGGCCCAAGGTCAGCTGCATCACCCGGCTCGCGCACCCGGTGGACGGCCGCAGCGTTCCCGGATCGCGTTGGGGCATCGACAATCCCGACAGCGTGTACCGGGTCATCCCGGTCTGCGGGGATGAACGTTACGAGATCCACGGCCGGGTCGGCGAGCACCGCATGACCGAGAACTACTTCACGCTGTGGGACGCGCAGATGGGCACCGTCGCGGTGCTCAACGGCCGCACCATGCAGGTCGAGCCCGACGGCAGCTACACCATCACCGTCGACGCCCAACCCGCCAACGGGCGGCCGAACCACGTGCAGACCTCGCCGGAAGCCCACGAGTTCTACATCCGCGACGTGCTGCTGGATTGGGGTCGCGACGACCCCAATCACATTGAGGTACAACGACTTGGCGGCCAGCCGGCCACCCCGGCACGCACACTTGACGAGCAGGCCGAGGCCACCGCGGCGATGATGGACTACTTCGCCAACTTCACCGGCAAGCTCAGCCACGGCGTCTACAAGATGCCGGCCAACCACTTCGACCTGGCCTGGTCGGCCGACAAGGTCGGCGCGATGCGCAACCAGGTGTACGTGATGGGCCGGTTCGACCTCGCCCCCGACGAGGCGTTCGTCGTCGACCTGAACGACGGCGGCGCCGAATACTTCACGGTGCCGCTGAGCAACGTCTGGGGCACCACTTTGGATCTCGTCGACCGCACCGGAAGCCTCAACAAGGCACAGTCGGTCGCAAACGAGGACGGCTCGTACACGTACCTGATCTCGCCGGTCGACCCCGGTGTGGCCAACTGGATCGACTCCGACGGCTTGCGGGAGGCCATCTTGACCCTGCGCATGGCGGAGTTCGGCGAGGGCGGTCCCCGGGAAGACCTCGGCGCGCGCGGACGGGTGATCAAGCTGGACCGGCTCGACGCCGAGGTCCCGCACCTGCCGCGGGTGAGCGAGGATCAGCGGGAAACGGAGCTGGCGCAGCGGCGCACGGCCTACCTGCGCCGCCTGCCGGAAGGGACGATCTGACGGTGGCGCGCTGGCTGATCACGGGATGCTCCACCGGCTTTGGTCGCGAAATCGCGCGCGCCGCACTGCAAGCCGGCCACAACGTGGTGGTGACCGCGCGGCGGCCCGAGGCGGTGCGCGACATCGCCGCCGAATTCGGCGACCGGGCCCTGCCCCTTGCCCTCGACGTGACCGACGCCGCCCAGATCGCGGCGGCGGTGTCGGCGGCCGACGCGGCATTCGGTGGGATCGATGTCCTGGTCAACAACGCCGGTCACGGCTACCTGTCCTCGGTGGAAGAGGGCGAGGACGCCGAGGTGCGAAAGCTGTTCGACGTGAACTACTTCGGGGCGGTCGACATGATCAAGGCGGTGCTGCCCGCCATGCGCGCCCGGGGGTCGGGGCACATCATCAACATCTCCTCGATGACGGGCCTGGTGGCCAACCCGCCCAACGCCTATTACTCGTCGACCAAATTCGCGCTGGAGGCGGTGAGCGAGGCGCTGGCCGCCGAGGTGCGCCCGTTGGGCATCAAGGTGACCGCCATCGAGCCGGGCGCGTTCCGCACCGACTGGGCGACGCGGTCGATGAAGGAATCGGGCAGCCCGATCTCCGACTACGCCGACGTGGCCGCGCGCAAGGACCTGATCAAGCAGTTCGCCGATCACCTACCCGGTGATCCGAAAAAGGTCGCGGACGCGGTGCTGATGGTGACCACTCTCGACGAGCCGCCACTTCGGCTGTTGCTGGGCCGTGACGTGCTGAAGGCCATGCGGGACAAGATCACTGCGATGTCGGAGTCGATCGAGGAGTGGAAGGCCGTCACGAAGGACGTCAATTTCGCGGACTCGTGACGCCGCTTGCCGCCCGACTCTGGGACGGCTGTCAGTCCCGCACGATGAGGACCGTCTTGCCGGCGCGCGTGCCGGCGTCGCGGCTTTCATAAGCCTCCCGGCCCTCGTCGAGGCCGAACGTCTGGGCGATCGCGACGTGCAACCGGTCGCTGTCGACCAGCGCGGCGAGTTCGTCAAGCTGATCGCGATTCGGCGTGACGATGAAGAAGGTTGCGGTGACGCCGAACTCGTCGGCCCTGCCGGCCGGAGGCGGCGCCGACAAGGTGACCAGCCGGCCGCCGCGGCGCAGCACGCCGAACGACCGCTCCAACATCTGGCCTCCCACCGTGTCGATGACGACGTCGTAACCGGCGCCGGTCTCGTCGAACGCCTCGGTGCGCACGTCGATCACGCGCTGCGCGCCGCACCCGCGCAGGAGATTGGCGGTGTCGCTGCGCACGGTCGCGGTGACCCGGGCACCCAGCATCGCGGCCAGCTGAACCGCCAACAGCCCCACTCCCCCGGCACCTCCGGTCACCAGGACGGCCTCTCCCGGTTGCACCGCGGCGTGGTCGACCAACGCCTGCAGGGCGGTCAGGCCGGCCAGCGGCAGCGCGGCGGCCATGGCGTGCGACACCGTCGACGGCTTGATGGCCAGGTCGGTCGCGGGCACCGCGACGAAATCGGCCGCGGCACCGTCGCGGTCGAACCCGATCAACCCGTACACCTCGGCGCCGGGCGCGAAATCCGTGACCTCGGCGGCAACCTCCTTGACGACACCCGACACCTCGTGTGACGGGACCACCGGGACGCGGCTGGCCCCGTCGCGGATCCAGGTCTCGTCCCACGTCAGCTCGTCGAAGGTGATCCCGGCCGCGTGCACGGCCACCAAGACTTCGCCTGCGGCCGGTATCGGTACCGGGGCGCGTTCGAATACCAGCTCCTCCGGGCCGCCCCGCCGGTGCGCCCGCAGCGCGAACATCTCGGTCATGGCAGGCGCCAATCGATCGCGTCGGCGCCCATCTCGGCCAGCAGTTCGTTGGCGCGGCTGAACGGGCGCGAACCGAAGAACCCGCGCGAGGCCGATAGCGGCGACGGATGCGGCGATTCGATGGCAACGCAATTTCCTTGGGCGAGAATCGGTTTGAGTGTCGAAGCGTCGCGGCCCCACAGGATGGCCACCAGGGGCCGCGACCGCTGCGTCAGCGCACGGATAGCGCACTCGGTCACCGCCTCCCAGCCCTTGCCGCGGTGCGAGGCCGGGTTACTCGGGCGCACCGTGAGCACCCTGTTCAGCAGCAGCACGCCGCGCTGCGCCCAGGGCGTCAGGTCACCGCACGAGGGCGACGGATGGCCCAGGTCCGCGGTGTACTCCTGAAAAATGTTGGCCAGACTCCGCGGCAGTGGCCGCACCTCGGGCGCCACCGAAAAGCTCAGCCCCACAGCGTGTCCGGGCGTGGGGTACGGGTCCTGCCCGACAATCAACACCCTGACGTCGTCGAAGGGATAGGTGAAGGCGCGCAACACATTCGGCCCCGCCGGCAGATACCTGCGCCCGGCCGCGATCTCGGTCCGCAGGAATTGCCCCATCTCGGCCACCTGGTCGGCCACCGGCTGCAGCGCACTCGCCCACCCCGGCTCGACCAGTTCACCCAGCGGGCGCGCGGTCATCATCGGCTCTTCGCGATCGCGTAAACGGTCACCGCGTCACCCTAATACGACTGCCAGCCTGCGTGGCCGCTCCACTCCCGATCGTCGACCAGCACCCGGGCCGGCCCATCGACGACCCGCCCGATGATGCGCCAACCGGCCGGCGCGGCATCCGCGAAACACGCGGCGAGCGCGTGGTCCTCGCCCCCGCCCAGCACCCAGCCCCAGGGATCGGCGCCCACCGCGGCCGCGGCTTCGCCAAGCGCATCATGGTCCGCGGCCAGCGCCGCCGTGGACAGATGGATGCCCACCCCGGACGCCTCGGCGACATGACCCAGGTCGCCGACCAGGCCGTCGGAGATGTCGATCATCGCCTGCGCACCCCCGGCCGCCGCCACCGCTCCCTGACCATAGGGCGGCTGCGGCACCACATGACGGCGCCGCAGTTCATCGAAGCCCTCAATACCGTTGCGCCACAAGTCAAATCCTGCCGCCGAGCGGCCCAGGTCACCGGCGACGGCGATCAGCGCACCGGGCTTCGCGCCCGATCGGAGCACCGGTGGGAGCCCGTTCGGGTCGCCCAGCACCGTCACCGAGATGACCCACTGCGGGCAGTGGACCAGGTCGCCGCCCGCGATGCCGGCACCGATCCGGTGCGCCTCGTCCCACATCCCGTCGACCAGCGCGTCCACCTTCGCCGCCGGCGTATCACCGGGTGCGCCGAAGGCGACCACGAATGCCGTGGGCCGCCCGCCCATCGCCTCGATATCCGCCGCGTTTTGCGCAATCGCCTTGCGGCCGATGTCGTGCGGCGTCGACCAGTCCAGCCGGAAGTGCCGGTCCTGCACGAGCATGTCGGTCGACACCAGCGCGCGGCCATCACCCGATGACACCAGCGCCGCATCGTCACCCGGCCCGAGCACGACCGCGGCGGGCTGCTCGCGCCCCCGCACCAGGCGATCGATCACGGCGAACTCACCGAGTTGCCGCAGCGACGGGGACTCACCCGATTCGTCTTGCACGCCACCCACGATAGGGCTCGTGGCGTCGCTCGGACCGCGCCGGACGGGGCTCCGCGGGACCGTTTCGGCCCGAGAATAAATTGGCACGTAGGTAAATGCGGGCGATAGTGGTTAGCAGACAAGGAGGTGCGCGGACGGTGGCAACCGAATCGGACGCCGATCCCGGGCCGCCGCGCGCGCTGATCATCGCCGCGATCGCATTGGGCGTCGCGACGATCGGCGTGATCCTGGCCATCGCGGCGACCCGCGAGGCGCCCCCGCGCTCGGTTGCGGTTCCCGCCGTCCCCGCGCCGCAGGCCGACGGGCCCTCATGCCGGGCGCTGATGGGCGCGCTGCCGCAGCGGCTCGGGGACTACCAGCACGCGCCGCTCGAGCAGCCGGCCCCGCACGGCGTCGCCGCCTGGCGAAGCGGGCCGGACGGAGACCCGGTGGTGCTGCGTTGCGGGCTGGATCGCCCGGCCGAGTTCGTCGTGGGATCCCCGATTCAGGTCGTCGATCGGGTGCAGTGGTTCCAGGTGCGTTCCGAGCAGCAATCCGCCGGTGACGCAGGCCGATCCACCTGGTACACGGTGGATCGCGGGGTCTATGTGGCGCTCACGCTGCCGACCGGATCGGGACCGACGCCCATTCAGCGGCTCTCCGAGGCGATCGACCGCAGCATCCCGGCGGCGCCCGTCGACCCCGGCCAGCCCCGTTAGGTGGTCAGCGCAGGCCCACTCCGCGCGCCAGCGCGGTCTGGACCATCGTCGCCAGCAAGGTCGCGTAGTCCATGCCGCTGGCCGCCCACATCCTCGGGTACATCGAGATCGTGGTGAACCCCGGCATCGTGTTGATCTCGTTGAGCACCGGCCCGTCTTCGGTGAGAAAGAAGTCGACCCGGGCCAGCCCTTGGCAGTCGATGGCCTTGAACGCCCGGACCGCCAATTGGCGTATCCCGTCGGCGATTTCGTCGTCCACCTTGGCGGGCACGTCCAATTCGGCCGCGTCGTCGAGGTACTTGGTCGAGAAGTCGTAGAAGGAATCCTCGCGCCCGCGCACCCCGGCCACCCGGATCTCGCCCAGCGTGCTGGCTTGCACTGTGCCATCGGGCATTTCGAGCACACCGCACTCCAGCTCACGACCGACGACCGCGGCCTCGACGATAACTTTGGGGTCATGGCGGCGCGCGGCGGCGACGGCGGCGTCCAGCTGATCCCAGCTCGACACCCGGCTCACGCCGATCGAGGAGCCTCCCCGGGCGGGTTTGACGAACACCGGCAGGCCCAGCCGCTCGCACTCCTCGGGGCGCGGCCCCGGGCGCGACGGGCGCAGCACCGCGTAGTCACCGATCGGCAATCCTTCGGCGGCGAACAGTTTCTTGGTGAACTCCTTGTCCATGCCGGCCGCGCTGGCGAGCACGCCGGCACCCACGTAGGGCACCCCGGCGAGTTCCAGCAGACCCTGAATGGTGCCGTCCTCGCCGTAGGGGCCGTGCAGTACCGGAAACACCACGTCGACCGACGCCAACACCTCGCTGGCGCCCGGCGCGAGGGACACCAACTGGCCGCTGCGCCGAGGGTCGGCGGGCAGCGCCAATTCGGTTCCCGACGCGGCGGTCACCTCGGGCAATTGCCGGTCGGTGATCGCCAGCGCGGCGGGATCGCCGTCGGTGAGCACCCACGAACCCTCGGGAGTGATGCCGATCGCGAGCACGTCGAACCGCTCCGGGTCCAGGTTGCGCAGGATGCTGCCCGCCGAGACGCATGAGATGGCGTGCTCGTTGCTGCGCCCGCCGAAGACGACGGCGACGCGTACCCGCTCGCCTGAGCCGGGGAGCGGCGAGCGCTGGCTGGCATTCACAATCTCAAGAGGCTACCGGGTGGTGCGCGGCCCGGTCGGGTGGCGGGGCTCGGCGTCGCCCTTTCCTTTGCCCGGGCGGCGTTTATTCGGGCTTGGTTCTGCGACCCAGGAGCAGGGCCATCGCCTCGTCCACCGACAGCCCTTTGTGGCACACGCGGTGCACGGCGTCGGTGAGGGGCATTTCGACGTCGTAACTGGCGGCCAGGGCCAATACCGACTCGCAGGACGTCACACCCTCGACGACGTGCCCGTCGCCGCCGTCGGGCGTGCCGGAAAGCACCGACTGGATGGTCGCTCCCCGGCCGAGCCGTTCACCCAGCGAACGGTTCCGCGAACGCGGTGAGCTGCAGGTCGCCACCAGGTCGCCCACTCCGGCCAGCCCGGCCAGCGTCGCGCCCTTGGCGCCGAGCGCAATCCCCAGCCGCATGATCTCGGCCAGGCCGCGGGTGATGATCGCCGCCGCGGTGTTCTCGCCGAGCCCGACACCGACGGCCATCCCGCACGCCAGGGCGATGACGTTCTTGCAGGCCCCGCCGATCTCGGTACCAACCACGTCGCTATTGGTGTACGGGCGGAAGTAGCCGCTGTTCAGCATGCGCTGCAGGGCGACGGCCCGGCCGGAGTCGCTGCACGCGATGACGGTGGCGGCGGGCTGGCATGCCGCGATTTCGCTGGCCAGGTTCGGCCCCGAGATCACCGCGACCTGGGACGGGTCGACGCCGACGACCGAGACGATGACCTGGCTCATCCGCATCAACGTGCCCAGCTCGATGCCCTTGGCCAGGCTGGCCAGGGTGGCACCCTCCCGGATCAGCGGCGCCCAGCGCTCGAGGTTGCCGCGCATGGTCTGCGCGGGCACACCCAGCAGTACCGTCGACGCGTCGCGCAGCGCTTCGGCGGCGTCGGCGGTGGCACAGATGCCCGGCGGCAGCAACGTGCCGGGCAGGTAGTCGGGGTTGGATCGGGTGGAATTGATCTGCTCGGCGAGCTCGGGCCGGCGGGCCCACAGCGTCACCCGCGCCTCGGGCCCACCGGCGTCGACGAGCACTTTGGCCAGCGCCGTGCCCCACGCCCCGGCACCCATGACCGCGACAGCGCCCGATGATGCGCTGGTCATAAATGACCCCCTGTCCGTGGTCGATGTCGCTCACGCGGCACGTGCAGCCGCTACACCCTAGATCACGGGCATCACGCGAGCCAGCGTGTCCCGCGCACCGGCCGCTTCACCCCCGGTGCGCGAGCGATCCGCAGCGCGTCGCTGGCAGGATGACTTCTCATGAGCGGCATACGAGCCGACGGTGGAGCCCACGGCGCAGGCGATGTCGCATTGATCATCGCCGTCAAGAGGTTGGCCGCGGCCAAGACCAGGCTGGCCCCGGTCTTCTCGGCGCGCACCCGGGAAAGCGTCGTTCTCGCCATGTTGATGGACACCCTGACCGCCGCCGGACGGGTTCGGTCGCTGGGTTCGATCACCGTGATCACGCCCGACGACGCCGCGGCCGCGGCGGCGATCGATCTGGGAGCCGGCGTGCTGGCCGACCCGACACCAGAGGGTCATCCCGATCCGCTGAACAACGCCATCGCCACCGCGGAACGGGCGTTAAGAAGTTCTTTCGTCAATGTCGTTGTGCTGCAAGGGGATTTACCCGCATTGCAGACTCAGGAGCTGAACGAGGCGATCGCCGCCGCACGCCAGCACCGACGCAGCTTCGTCGCCGACCGGCTGGCGACGGGCACCGCGGCGCTGTTCGCGTTCGGTAGCCCGCTCGACCCGCGATTCGGCTCCGATTCCTCCGCGCGGCACCGCAGTTCGGGTGCGATCGAGCTGACCGGCGCCTGGCCCGGCCTGCGGTGTGACGTCGACACTCCCAACGATCTTGCCGCCGCCCGTCGCCTCGGGGTGGGGCCGGCGACCGCACGCGCCATCGCGACGCATTGATTCGATCAGCAAATCTGTCCGGCGGGTAAACGTCGTGCCAACGGCGAATGGATGTCCCTCGAGCGCTGGCTCCGACGGTGGCGACCCGCTTCGCCCGGCCGCGCCGTGCTCGCGATCACCACTGGCAGCACCCGCGCATGATGAGCAATGATCGCAGGGTGACTGAAATCGAAGCTGAGGCGCGACCCGACGAAAATTTGTGGCATTCGGGCGACTCGGCCGTGGCGGCACCGCCGGCTGCGACCCAGGCGGCGCTGACCGACCTCCCGGACGACCGATACCTCAATCGCGAATTGAGCTGGCTCGACTTCAACGCCCGCGTGCTGGCGCTCGCCGACGACAACTCGCTGCCGCTGCTGGAACGCGCCAAGTTCCTGGCGATCTTCGCCTCCAACCTCGACGAGTTCTATATGGTGCGCGTCGCCGGCCTCAAGCGCCGTGACGAGATGGGATTGTCGGTTCGCTCCGCGGACGGTTTGACGCCGCGAAAGCAACTCGCCCTCATCGGGGAACAGACCCAGCGGATCGCGACCCGGCACGCGCGGGTGTTCCTCGAGTCGGTGCGGCCCGCACTCGCCGAGGAAGGCATTCACATCGTCACGTGGGCCGACCTCGATCAGCGCGAGCGCGACGAATTGTCGGCCTATTTCACCGAACAGGTCTTCCCCGTTTTGACGCCGCTGGCCGTCGATCCGGCGCACCCGTTCCCGTTCGTCAGCGGGCTGAGCCTGAACCTGGCGGTCATGGTGCGTCAGCCCGAGGACGGCGGTCAGCACTTCGCCCGAGTCAAGGTGCCCAACAACGTCGATCGCTTCGTCGAGCTCGCCGCCATCAACAGCGCGGACGATGGCGGGCGGGCCATCGTGCGCTACCTGCCGATGGAAGAGCTGATCGCGGCCTTCCTTCCGCTGCTCTTCCCGGGCATGGAAATCGTGGAGCATCACGCTTTTCGCATCACCCGCAACGCCGACATGGAAGTCGAAGAAGACCGCGACGAGGATCTACTGCAGGCGCTGGAACGGGAATTGGCGCGGCGGCGGTTCGGCCCGCCGGTGCGACTCGAAATCGCCGACGACATGACCGAGGGCATGCTGGATCTGTTGTTGCGCGAACTCGATGTGCACCCCGGTGACGTCATCGAAGTCCCCGGCCTGCTCGACCTTTCGTCGCTGTGGCAGATCTACGGCCTCGACCGACCCGCCCTCAAAGACCCGGCGTTCGTCCCGGACACCCACCCCGCCTTTGCCGACCGCGAATCTCCCAAGAGCATCTTCGCGACGCTGCGTGAAGGCGACGTCCTGGTTCACCACCCGTACGACTCTTTTTCCACCAGCGTGCAGCGCTTCATCCAGCAGGCCGCCGCGGACCCCAATGTGCTGGCGATCAAACAAACGCTGTACCGGACCTCCGGTGATTCGCCGATCGTGCGGGCGCTGATCGAAGCGGCCGAAGCCGGAAAGCAGGCCGTGGCACTCGTCGAGATCAAGGCGCGTTTCGACGAGCAGGCCAACATCCGTTGGGCGCGCGCACTCGAGCAGGCGGGCGTGCACGTGGTCTACGGGCTCGTCGGCCTCAAGACGCATTGCAAGACATGCTTGGTGGTGCGCCGCGAAGGTTCGACCATCCGGCGGTACTGCCACATCGGAACCGGCAACTACAACAGCAAAACCGCCCGCCTGTACGAGGATGTCGGCCTGCTGACCGCGAACCCCGACATCGGCGCGGACCTTACCGATTTGTTCAATTCGCTTACCGGCTATTCGCGTAAGGTCTCCTATCGCAATCTGCTGGTGGCACCGCATGGAATTCGCGCCGGCATCATCGAACGTGTCGAACGCGAGATCGAAGCGCACCGCGACCGCGGGGACGGACGCATTCGCCTGAAGATGAATGCGCTTGTCGACGAGCAGGTGATCGATGCGCTCTACCGGGCGTCGCAGGCCGGTGTGCGGGTCGAGGTCGTGGTGCGCGGCATCTGCGCGCTGCGTCCCGGCGCCGAGGGATTTTCCGAAAACATTTTCGTCCGCTCGATTCTCGGCCGTTTCCTGGAGCATTCGCGGATCATCCATTTCCGCAACATCAACGAGTTCTGGATCGGCAGCGCCGACATGATGCACCGCAACCTCGATCGGCGCGTGGAGGTGCTGGCTCAGGTCAAGGACCCCAGGCTCACCGCGCAACTGGACGAATTGTTCGAATCCGCGCTGGATCCGTCGACCCGGTGCTGGGAATTGGGGCCCGACGGGCAGTGGACCCCATCGCCACAAGAGGGCCATACCGTGCGCGACCACCAAGTATCGTTGATGGAGCGCCATCGCAGTCCCTAGCTCTGTGCGGTTGATTTCCGGTCGTTTCTCCGGGCCGCGTCCTGACCAAGTGTGCGGCTCTGAAGTGAATTGATCTGCAGGAGTTGAGGTGCCGACCCAAAATTCGTCCGCCGCACGGCGCTCTGGAAGCCGAGTCGTCTATGCCGCCGGTGCGGTGCTGTGGCGACCAGGCGATGGTGATGCGAAGAACCGCGACATCGAGATCGCCATCATTCATCGGCCCCGGTATGACGACTGGTCACTGCCCAAGGGCAAGGTGGACCCCGGCGAGACCGCCCCGGTGGCGGCCGTGCGCGAGGTGCACGAGGAGACGGGTCAGCACGCCATCCTCGGCAGGCGGCTCGACTTGGTGAGTTATCCGATCGACCAGGGCGTCAAAAAAGTCTTCTACTGGGCGGCGCGCTCCACCGGTGGAGAATTCGTGCCGGGCAACGAAGTGGACGGGTTGCTGTGGCTGCCGATCGCCGAGGCCATGCAGAAGCTGGACTACGCGCAAGACCGAAAAGTGCTGCGCCACTTCAACAAGAAGCCCGCCGACACGCATACCCTGCTGGTGGTCCGGCACGGCACGGCGGGCCGCAAATCGCGTTTCTCCGGCGACGATGCCAAGCGGCCGCTGGACAAACGCGGACGCGCCCAGGCCGAGGCGCTGGTGCCGCAGCTGCTTGCCTTCGGCGCGACGCAGGTGCATGCGGCCGACCGCGTCCGCTGCCACCAGACCGTGGAACCGCTTGCCGAGGAGCTGGACGTGCCCGTGCACAACGAGCCCACCCTCACCGAAGAGGCCTATGCCAAGAACGCGAAACGCGGACGCCACCGGATGCTGGACATCGCCGAGCAGCAAGGCACCCCCGTTGTCTGCACTCAGGGCAAGGTGATTCCGGACCTGATCGCGTGGTGGTGTGAGCGCGATGGCGTACGGCCCGACAAATCGCGCAACCACAAGGGCAGCACCTGGGTGCTGTCGCTGTCAGACGGCCGGTTGGTGGCTGCCGACCACATCGGCGGAGCGTTGGCCGCCGATGTTCGGGCCTGATGCGATGGCGGTAACCCGCTAACGCACGAATACCCTTCGGGGGCTTCAATGCCGCCCGAAGGGTACTCGTGTCTAGAACTTGACTCCGCTACTTGCGACCGCGCCGAGCGGTCGTCTTCTTTGCGGCCGCCTTGCGGGCCGGAGCCTTGCTCGCGGCCTTGCGGGCGGGAGCCTTGGTCGCGGCCTTTTTGGCCGGGGCCTTCTTGGCGGCAGTCTTCTTGGCCGGAGCCTTGGTCGCCGCCTTACGGACTGGAGCCTTCTTGGCCGCAGTCTTCTTGGCGGGAGCCTTGGTCGCGGCCTTGCGGGCCGGAGCCTTCTTGGCCGCAGCCTTCTTGGCCGGAGCCTTCTTGGCCGCAGCC
Source organism: Mycobacterium sp. 852002-51971_SCH5477799-a (assembly GCF_001667145.1). Classification (GTDB taxonomy): domain Bacteria; phylum Actinomycetota; class Actinomycetes; order Mycobacteriales; family Mycobacteriaceae; genus Mycobacterium. The sequence goes on along the minus strand of NZ_LZIF01000057.1, from coordinate 16,898 downwards.
TTCTTGGCGGGGGCTTTCTTCGCGGCGGTCTTCTTGGCCGCGCCGCCACCCGATACGACACCGCGCTTGACGGCAGGGCCGTCCGACGGGAGGCGCTGTGCGCCAGACACAACCGCTTTGAACTGTGCACCGGGGCGGAACGCCGGGACGGACGTCGGCTTCACCTTCACCGTCTCACCGGTCCGCGGGTTGCGGGCCACCCGTGCTGCGCGGCGCCGCTGCTCGAACACACCGAACCCGGTGATGGTGACGCTGTCGCCCTTGTGTACCGCACGCACAATGGTGTCGACGACGTTTTCGACCGCTGCGGTCGCCTGTCGACGGTCCGTGTTCAATTTAGTTGTGAGCACATCAATGAGCTCTGCCTTATTCATCAATCCCTCCGACGCTAGTGGTCCTCGATTTGAACCGACTAGTGGACACGGTAAACCCTCACCCAGCAAATTTCCAAGAGCCACGCGCAATTTCAGGGCAGAGGGTGCGACGTTTTCGCAATCCGGTTGCCGCCCTTGACCGGTCGAGGGAGTTAGAAATCGGCTCGGTTTAGTTAGCCGATCAAGCAGAAATTCGGCTTCACTCAGCCGTTGAAGAGACGGGCAGAGTGCGCGGTTTCCAGTCCGGATACGCCGCCTCGAATTCCTCGATTTCGTCGAGTTTCCGCAGCGTAAGGGCTATATCGTCAAGGCCTTCGAGCAGTCGCCAAGCGGTATAGTCGTCAATCTTGAACGGCAACACCGTCGTTCCCGCTGTGATATTTCGATCTTGAAGATTGACAGTGATTTCCAAGCCCGGGCTCTGCTCGATGAGCTTCCAGAGCAGTTCCACACCGTCCTGAGAAACTTCGGCCGCCAGCAGCCCCGCCTTGCCGGCGTTGCCCCGGAAAATGTCACCGAACCGAGACGAGATGACCACCCGGAACCCGTAGTCCATCAGCGCCCACACCGCGTGCTCACGCGACGATCCCGTCCCGAAATCGGGCCCTGCCACTAGCACCGACCCGCGGTCAAAGGGGCTGAGATTTAGCACGAATGACGGCTCCGACCGCCAACTGGCGAACAAACCGTCCTCGAAACCGGTTCGCGTGACACGCTTCAAATACACCGCCGGAATGATCTGATCGGTGTCGACATTGGAGCGCCGCAGCGGCACACCGATGCCGGTGTGGGTGTGAAATGCTTCCATGCTCATCCCTTCACAGTCGAATTCGTCAGCTCAAATCGGCGGGAGCGGACAATCTGCCGCGAACCGCCGTCGCTGCGGCTACCGCCGGAGACACCAGATGCGTGCGGCCGCCTTTACCCTGGCGCCCTTCGAAGTTGCGGTTGGACGTCGCGGCGCACCGCTCCCCCGGCGCAAGCTGGTCGGGATTCATCCCCAGGCACATTGAGCAGCCCGCCTGCCGCCATTCGGCGCCCGCGGCGGTGAAAACCTCACCCAGCCCTTCGGCTTCGGCCTGCGCGCGCACGCGCATCGAGCCCGGCACCACCAGCATCCGCATGCCCGACGCGATCTTGCGTCCGCGCAACACGTCGGCGACGACCCGCAGATCTTCGATACGACCGTTGGTACAAGAGCCCACGAACACCGTGTCAACGGCGACGTCACGCATCGGCGTGCCTGGTCGAAGGTCCATATATGCCAACGCTTTCTCGGCCGCCTGGCGCTGCGCGTCGTCGGTCATCAGCTCGGGATCCGGCACGGCGTCGGCCAACGGCACACCCTGGCCGGGGTTGGTGCCCCACGTCACGAACGGGCTCAGCGACGCGGCATCGAGATAGACTTCGGTGTCGAATTCGGCACCCGGGTCGGTATGCAGCTGCTGCCAATAGCTCATCGCCGCATCCCATTGCGCGCCCTGCGGGGCGTGCGGGCGGTCACGCAGGAACTCGAACGTGGTGTGGTCCGGAGCCACCATCCCCGCCCGGGCACCCGCTTCGATGCTCATATTGCAGACGGTCATCCGGCCTTCCATCGACAGCGATTCGATGGCGCTGCCCCGATATTCGATGACGTGCCCCTGCCCACCGCCGGTACCGATCTTGGCTATCAGGGCGAGAATGATGTCCTTGGCCGTCACACCGGCGGGCAGCTGCCCATCGACATTGACCGCCATCGTCTTGAACGGCCGCAGCGGTAATGTCTGGGTGGCCAGCACGTGCTCGACCTCCGAGGTGCCAATTCCCATGGCCAGCGCGCCGAATGCGCCGTGCGTCGAGGTGTGGCTATCGCCGCAGACGACCGTCATGCCGGGCTGGGTGAGACCCAGCTGCGGCCCGACCACATGCACGATGCCCTGCTCGACATTGCCCATTGGATATAGCCGCACACCGAATTCGGCACAATTGCGGCGCAATGTCTCGACCTGGGTCCGCGACACCGGGTCGGCGATCGGCTTGTCGATATCGGTGGTCGGGACGTTGTGATCCTCGGTGGCCAGCGTCAAGTCGGGGCGGCGCACCGGCCGCCTGGCCAGGCGCAGGCCGTCGAAAGCCTGCGGGCTGGTGACCTCGTGCACCAAGTGCAGATCGATGTAGATCAAGTCGGGCTCGCTGGCACCACCGGACACCACAACGTGGTCATCCCAGACTTTTTCGGCCAGAGTGCGCGGTTTGGTGGCGGCCCCCGCCGCCCCTTGGTCGACTCCCATATCGAACTCGCCTCAATTCGCCTCGTTAGCGGCTCGCCGACCATCCGGGCTGTGATCTCACAATGCGAGACGCTAGTATCTCCTTGTGAGACAGCATAGCGGCATCGGCGTCCTGGACAAAGCCGTGGGTATTTTGCAAACGATTTCCCAATCGCCCTGTGGGTTGGCCGAACTGTGCGAGCGGACCTCGTTACCCCGCGCCACCGCATACCGGCTGGCGGCCGCCCTCGAAGTCCATCGCCTGCTGGCACGCGACAACGAGGGTCGCTGGCGGCTCGGTCCTGCCGTCACCGAACTCGCGGCTCACGTCAACGATCCGCTGCTCACCGCCAGCGCCGCCGTTCTCCCGCTGTTGCGCGAAACGACAGGGGAGAGCGTGCAGCTCTACCGCCGTGAGGGCACCGACCGCGTTTGCGTGGCCGCACTGGAACCCGCTGCGGGGCTTCGCGATACGGTTCCGATCGGGGCGCGATTGCCGATGACGGCCGGGTCGGGTGCCAAAGTGCTACTGGCCCATAGCGACGTGGCCACCCAGAAGGCGGTGCTCGCGACCGCGAAGTTCACCGAGCGAACTCTGGCCGAAGTGCGGCGGAGGGGCTGGGCGCAAAGCGTGGCCGAGCGCGAGCCGGGCGTGGCGAGTGTGTCGGCGCCGGTGCGCGATAGCCGCGGCGCCGTCGTCGCGGCCATCTCGGTCTCGGGCCCCATCGACCGGATCGGCCGGCGCCCCGGTGCACGCTGGGCCGCCGATCTTCTGTCCGCCGCCGACGCTCTCACCCGCCGCCTCTAACACCGGCGCACGCTCGACGCCACCAGTGCACGCTCACCGCAGAACGCCTGCCAGACTGACCGGCATGGGAACCAATCAGCGCGCGAGCATCGTCATGTCCGAAGACGAGATCGCCGACTTCGTCGTGAAAAGCCGCACCGGCACGCTGGCCACCGTCGGCGCCGACGGCCAACCTCACCTGACCGCCATGTGGTACGCCGTCGTCGACGGCGAGATCTGGCTGGAGACCAAGGCCAAGTCGCAGAAGGCCGTCAACCTCAAGCGCGATCCGCGCGTGAGCTTTCTGATCGAGGACGGCCACACCTACGACACGCTGCGCGGGGTGTCCTTCGAGGGCGTCGCCGAGATCGTCGACGATCCCGACGTCTCACACCGCGTGGGCGTCAGCGTCTGGGAGCGCTACACCGGTCCCTACAGCGATGACATGAAACCGTTCGTCGAGCAGATGATGAACAAGCGGGTCTGCGTTCGCATTGTGGCCCGCCGGGCTCGTTCTTGGGATCATCGCAAACTCGGCTTGCCGGCCATGCCGGTGGGCGGATCGACAGCACCGGCGGTCCCGGGGACCGACCAGTAGCTGCGTAGTTTGTAGCCCCGATGGGATTCGAACCCACGCTACCGCCGTGAGAGGGCGGCGTCCTAGGCCGCTAGACGACGGGGCCAGAAACGATCCGAGCAGTCAGCATAGCTCACCCCGCTAGGCCCACCTAATCGCTTGAGGCGGAGGGAGTTTTGCTGGGGTACCAGGACTCGAACCTAGAATGGCTGAACCAGAATCAGCTGTGTTGCCAATTACACCATACCCCATTGGCTGCCTAAAACCGCTGGTCAGCGTCGATTGCGGGCCTTCGTAAGCTCTTTGGAGTCCGCCGCCGCCAGCCGTTGTCGGCCTTTCGGTAAACCGCAGTGCAGACTACCAAAGTCTCACCGGACACTCCGCATGCGCGGTCTCGGTCACTCAGGCGGGGTCCCGTCCGGCCGTCTCACGCGCCGCGCGCAGTCGAAGCAGACTACGGTCGCGGCCCAGCAGCTCCAGCGACTCGAACAACGGCGGGCTGATCGTCGTCCCGGTGACCCCCACCCTGATCGGGCCGAACGCCTTGCGCGGCTTGAGGCCCAGATCGTCGATGAGCGCGGCCTTGAGCGCGGCTTCGATCTGCGGACCCGTCCAGTCCGCCACCGCGTCCAGCGCGGGCAACGCCGCGTCCAGAACCGCGCCGCCGTCGGCTCCCAGCTCCTTGGCGGCGGCCTTGGGGTCGAGCGCGTACTCGTCGTCGTTGAGGAACTTCAACAAGTTCCACGCGTCACCGAGCACCACGATCCGGGTCTGCACCAGCTCGGCGGCGGTGGCGAAGCCCGCGTCATCCAGCTCGAGGCGATGACCGTGCACGTTGAGATAGTCGCGCAGCCTGGTGGTGAAATCGTCGGCCGCCAGCATCCGGATGTGCTCGGCGTTGAGCGCGTCGGCCTTCTTCTGGTCGAAGCGGGCGGGATTGGAGTTGACGTTGACCACGTCGAACGCGGCCACCATCTCGTCGAGGCTGAACACGTCGTGGTCGTCGGCGATGGCCCAGCCGAGCAACGCGAGATAGTTGAGCAGCCCTTCGGGGATGAAGCCCCGGTCGCGGTGAGCGAACAGGTTCGACTGCGGGTCGCGCTTGGACAGCTTTTTGGTGCCCTCCCCCAATACCGTTGGGAGGTGCGCGAACTGCGGAGTGCGCTCGGCCACACCGATCCGGATCAGCGCCTGATACAGCGCAAGCTGGCGCGGCGTCGACGGCAGCAGGTCCTCCCCGCGCAGCACATGGGTGATCTTCATCAGCGCGTCATCGCACGGGTTGACCAACGTGTACAACGGATCTCCGTTGGCGCGGGTCAACGTGAAATCGGGCACGGACCCGGCGGCGAAGCTGGTGGTGCCGCGAACCAGGTCGTCCCACGCGAGGTCTTCGTCGGGCATCCGCAGCCGCACCACGGGTTTGCGGCCCTCGGCCAGGAACGCGGCGCGCTGGGAATCGGTCAGCTGCCGGTCGAAATTGTCGTAGCCCAGCTTGGGATTACGGCCCGCGGCGACATGGCGCGCCTCGACCTCCTCCGGTGTCGAAAAGGCGTAGTAGGCCTCCCCCGCTTCGAGCAGCTTGGCCACCACGTCGTGATAGATCTCACTGCGCAGCGACTGGCGGTACGGGCCATAGGGTCCGCCCACCTCCGGCCCCTCGTCCCAATCCAGGCCGAGCCAGCGCAGCGCGTCCAGCAACGCCAGATAGCTTTCCTCGCTGTCGCGCTGCGCGTCGGTGTCCTCGATGCGAAAGACGAAGGTGCCCCCGGTGTGTCGGGCGTAGGCCCAATTGAACAGCGCGGTGCGGACCATTCCGACGTGCGGCGTGCCGGTGGGCGAGGGACAGAATCGGACGCGAATTCGGGCTGGTGCAGTCACGATTTTCCTTTACGGACCACGGGATTGGTGAGGGCACCGATTCCCTCGATGGTGATGGAGACGGTGTCACCGTCCTCGATGGGGCCGACACCCGCAGGCGTTCCGGTAAGGATGATGTCGCCCGGCAGTAGGGTCATCACGGCCGAAATCCACTCGACGATCGACCCAATGTCGTGAATCAGCAGCGAGGTACGGCTGTGCTGCTTGACCTCGCCGTTGACCTCGGTGCGCAATTCGAGATCGCCGGGGTCCAGCGGTTTGAGGTCGGTGACGATCCACGGCCCCACCGGGCAGAAGGTGTCATGCCCCTTGGCCCTGGTCCACTGGCCATCGGATTTTTGTTGATCCCGCGCCGACACGTCGTTGCCGATCGTGTAGCCGAGGATATTCTCCGCCGCCTGGGCGGCCGAGACGTCCTTACAGGGCCGGCCGATGACCACCGCCAGCTCGCCCTCGAAGTGCACCGGTGATGCGTTGGCCGGCAAGCGAATAGGAACGTTCGGCCCGATGATCGCGGTGTTGGGTTTGAGGAAGATCACCGGATCCACCGGGGCCGGGCCGGTCATCTCCTTCATTTCGGCGATGTGATCGGCGTAGTTCTTCCCTACACACACCACCTTGCTGGCCAGTATCGGGGCGAGCAGCCGCACGTCGGCCAGCGGCCATGACCGGCCGGTGAAGTTGGGCGTCCCGAACGGATGTTCGGCGATCTCGCGCGCGATCATCTCGGCGGGGTCGTCGAGTTCGCCTTCGATACTGACGAAGGCGACACCGTCCGGGCTGGCGATTCGACCAAGGCGCATTCGGTTGAGCCTAGTCTGGCGGCGATTCGGGCCAAGACGGCCCGACGAGGAGCCACGCAGTCCGAGCCAGTGACGGGCACCCGCACAAGTCCTACCCCTAAATTTCGCGCCGATATGCAAGCATGGGGAATGCAGACCGACCCGGCCGCGAAGCCCGAAATCGGCGCGGGCACGCGCTGGTCCATCATGATCGCTTCGCTGCTGGCAACGGCGAGTTCGTTCCTCTTCATCAACGGCGTCGCGTTCCTCATCCCATCGCTGCAAGCCGCGCGCGGAATCCGGCTCGACGAGGCCGGCCTGCTGGCCTCGATGCCCAGCTGGGGCATGGTGGTCACGCTGGTGGTCTGGGGATACGTGCTGGACCGGGTCGGCGAGCGGGTGGTGATGGCCACGGGCTCGGCGCTGACCGCGATAGCCGCCTACGCCGCGGCCTCAGCGCATTCGATGCTGATGATCGCCGTGTACCTGTTTCTCGGCGGCATGGCCGCCGCCAGCTGCAACACGGCCGGCGGCCGGCTGGTGTCCGCCTGGTTTCCACCACACCAGCGGGGGCTGGCGATGGGCATCCGCCAAACCGCGCAGCCCTTGGGAATCGCGTTGGGCGCCATGATTATTCCCGAGCTTGCCGAGCACGGGCCGCAGGCAGGTCTGCGGTTCACGGCGGTGGCGTGCGCGCTCGGGGCGATAGTGAGCGTCATCGGCATCGTCGACCCGCCACGCAAACCCCGAGCCAGCGCAAGTGTTCAGGAACTCGCCAGCCCGTATCGAGGGTCGTTGACACTGTGGCGGATTCACGCGGTGGCGGGTCTGCTGATGATGCCGCAGACGGTAACCGTGACGTTCATGCTGGTATGGCTGATCAAGAACCTGCACTGGTCGGTCGCGGCGGCCGGCGGATTGGTCACCCTCTCGCAGCTGCTCGGCGCGCTCGGACGCGTGGCTGTGGGCCGCTGGTCCGATCGACTCGGTTCACGCATGCGACCCGTGCGCTACATCGCGACCGCCGCCGTGCTGGTTCTGCTGTTGCTGGCGTGGGCCGATTACATGAACACCCGGTGGCAGGCGGCGATGATGGTCGCCATCGCGGTGATCGCGGTTCTCGACAACGGGCTGGAAGCCACCGCCATCACCGAATTCGCCGGGCCCTACTGGAGCGGGCGTGCTCTGGGCATCCAGAACACCACCCAGCGGATGATGGCGGCGGCCGGCCCCCCACTGTTCGGTGCCTTGATCTCGGCCGCGAAATACCCACCGGCATGGCTGTTGTGCGCGTTTTTCCCCTTGGCGGCCGTGCCGCTGGTACCGGCGCGGCTGCTGCCGCCCGGTCTGGAGACTAGAGCCCGGCAGCAATCAATTCGCCGACTTCGGTGGTGGCGCGCCGTTCGTTCCCACGCGTTGCCAGATACTGCTCGACGGCCCGGTCCACCCGCGTAGCGGCGGTGTCCTCGCCGAGATGGGCGAGCAGCAGCGCCACCGACATGATGGCGGCGGTCGGATCCGCGATGCCCTGCCCGGCGATGTCCGGAGCACTGCCGTGCACCGGCTCGAACATCGACGGATTCGCCCGGGTGCCGTCGATATTTCCACTGGCCGCCAAGCCAATTCCGCCGCATACCGCCGCCGACAGGTCGGTGATGATGTCGCCGAACAGGTTGTCGGTGACGATCACGTCGAAACGACCGGGGTCGGTGACCATGAAGATCGTCGCGGCGTCGATGTGTTGATACGCCACCTCGACGTCGGGGTAGTCGCGGCCGACCTCGGCCACGATGCGTGACCACAGCTTGCCCGCGAAGGTGAGCACGTTGGTCTTGTGCACCAGTGTCAAGTGCTTTCGGCGTCGCTGCGCCCGCTCGAACGCGTCGGCCACCACGCGGCGCACACCGAAGGCCGTGTTCTGGCTTACCTCGGTCGCCACTTCGTTGGGCGTCCCCACCCGGATGGCGCCCCCGGTGCCCGTGTAGGGGCCCTCGGTTCCCTCGCGCACCACCACGAAGTCGATCTCGGGGTTGCCGGCCAGCGGGCTGCTCACTCCCGGATACAGCCGGCCGGGGCGCAGGTTGATGTGATGGTCCAGCTCGAAACGCAGGCGCAGCAACAATCCTCGCTCCAGCACGCCGCTGGGCACCGACGGGTCACCGATGGCCCCGAGCAGGATCGCGTCATGGGCGCGCAGCTCATCGACGACCGAGTCCGGCAGTAGCTCGCCCGTGGCGTGATAGCGCCGCGCCCCCAGGTCGTAGCTGGTCTTGTCGACTCCGGGCAGCACCGTGTCGAGGACCTTGATGGCCTCGGAAATGACTTCGGGCCCGATACCGTCGCCCTCGATCACCGCCAGCTTCATCGGCGCCGCTCCTTGCGTCGCTTCGCATCGTCGTGGGCGATGGTCACGAGAGATCAACCACCTCAAGCTTGTTGGCGCCGACGGCCGCACCGATCTCCGCCCGGACGTCGCCCGGAACGTCTTGGTCCAGCCGCAGCAGGATCGTCGCACTCGGGCCCTCGGCGTCCTCGGAAAGCTGCGCCGCTTCGATGTTCACTCCGGCCGAACCCAGCAGGGTGCCGATCTTGCCCAGCGCGCCGGGTTGGTCGACGTAGTTGATCACCAGGTTGATGCCCCGGGCACGCAGATCGAAGTTGCGCCCGTTGATTTGGACGATCTTTTCCACTAGCTGTGGGCCGGACAGAGTGCCGGCGACGTTGACGGCGGTGCCGTCGGGCGCGACCGCGCGTACGTCGACCACGCTGCGGTGGTTCGGGCTTTCCGAGGCCGTGCCGATTTCGGCGATGATGCCACGTTCCTCGGCCAGCGCCGGCGCGTTGACGAACGTCACCGGGCCCTCGACGACGGCGGAGAACAACCCCCGCAGCGCCGAAAGCTTAAGCACCTCAACATCTTCGGAGGCAAGCTCGCCGCGCACCTGCACCGACAACGACACCGGGGGGCCGTCGGACAGCGTGGCGGCCAGCACCCCGAGCTTGCGCACCAGGTCCAGCCAGGGCGCGACCTCCTCGTTGACCACACCGCCGCCGACGTTGACCGCGTCGGGAACGAATTCACCGGCCAGGGCGAGTTTCACGCTTGCGGCGACATCGGTGCCGGCCCGGTCCTGCGCCTCTTCGGTCGACGCGCCCAGATGCGGCGTAACCACCACCTGCGGCAGTTCGAACAGCGGGCTGTCGGTGCACGGCTCCTTGGAGAAGACGTCCAGACCGGCCGCGCGCACGTGGCCACTGCGCACCGCGTCGGCCAGCGCGGCCTCGTCCACCAGACCTCCGCGGGCGGCGTTGACGATGATGACGCCCGGCTTGGTCTTGGCCAGCGCGTCCTTGTCGATCAGACCCGCGGTCTCGGGCGTCTTCGGCAGGTGCACCGAGATGAAGTCGGCACGGGTCAACAGTTCGTCCAGCGTCAGCAGCTCGATGCCCAACTGTGCCGCGCGGGCCGGCGACACGTAGGGGTCGTAGGCGATCAGGTGGGTGCCGAAAGCGCTGAGCCGCTGGGCGACCAACTGCCCGATCCGCCCCAGGCCGACGACGCCGACCGTCTTGCCGAAGATCTCGGTGCCCGAGAAGGACGACCGCTTCCAGGCGTGCTCGCGCAGCGAGGCATCGGCGGCCGGAACCTGCCGGGCGGCGGACAGCAGCAGCGCCAGCGCGTGCTCGGCGGCGCTGTGGATGTTCGACGTCGGCGCGTTGACCACCAGCACACCGCGCTCGGTGGCGGCGTCGACGTCGACGTTGTCCAGGCCCACCCCGGCACGGGCGACGATCTTCAGCTTGGGCGCCGCCGCCAGCACCTCGGCGTCGACGGTGGTGGCCGAACGCACCAGCAGCGCATCGGCCTCCGGCACGGCCGCCAGCAGCTTCTCGCGATCGGGGCCGTCCACCCAACGCACCTCGACCTGGTCGCCCAGGGCTGCGACGGTGGATTCGGCTAGCTTGTCGGCAATGAGTACAACAGGCAGATTCACCCGGCCAGCCTATCGGCTGTAATTCACGCCTGGACGTCACCGTCGCCGGCAGCGGACCCCCCGGGCTGACCGCTGCCGTAATCTGCGCTCGGGCCGGCCCGAAAGTGCAGGTCGTCGACGCTCACGGCCTACGATGACGCCGTGACGAAACTTGCGATCATCTACTACTCGGCCACCGGTCATGGCACCACAATGGCGCAGCGCGTTGCCGCCGCGGCCGAATCAGCGGGCGCCGAAGTCCGCCTGCGCCACGTCGCCGAAACACAGGACCCCGAATCGTTCGCCCACAACCCGGCCTGGACGGCGAATTATGCGGCCACCAAAGACCTTCCGTCAGCCACCGGCGACGACATCGTCTGGGCCGATGCGGTGATCTTCGGTTCACCGACCCGGTTCGGCTCTCCGGCAGCGCAATTACGCGCGTTCATCGACTCGCTGGGCGGGCTGTGGGCGCAGGGCAAGCTCGCGGACAAGGTGTATGCGGGCTTCACGTCGTCGAACACCATTCACGGCGGTCAGGAGACCACCCTGCTCTCGCTGTACATCACGCTGATGCATTTCGGCGGCATCATCGTGCCGCCGGGATACACCGACCCGTGCAAGTTCATCGATGGCAATCCCTACGGGGCGAGCCTGGTCACCACGCACGACAACATCAACGAATTCGACGAGGCCACCGGCGCCGCCCTCGAACACCTGGCCCGCCGGGTGGTCGCCGTCGCCGACCGGCTGGGTTCGGCGCCGCGACACTGAAACTACGGACACGACACGCCGCAACGGGTGTGCGTAGTTTCAGTCTCGACGGATCTCGGCGCTGAAAATTAGGCGGTTTCGGTGATCGGCCGGTCGACCCAGCTCATCAGGTCGCGCAGCTTCTTGCCGGTGACCTCGATGGGGTGCTCGGCGTTCTCCTTGCGCAGCTGCTCGAGTTGCTTGTTGCCGCCCTCCACGTTGGCGACCAGCTTTTTGGTGAACTCGCCACTTTGGATGTCGCGCAGGATTCCTCGCATCCGCTCCTTGGTGCCGGCGTCGATCACGCGCGGACCGGACAGGTAGCCGCCGAATTCGGCGGTGTCGGAAACGGAGTAGTTCATCCGCGCGATGCCGCCCTCGTACATCAGGTCGACGATCAGCTTGAGCTCGTGCAGCACCTCGAAGTAGGCCATCTCCGGCGGGTAGCCCGCCTCGACCATCACATCGAAGCCGGTCTTCACCAATTCCTCGGTGCCACCGCACAACACGGCCTGCTCACCGAACAGGTCGGTCTCGGTCTCGTCCTTGAAGGTGGTCTTGATGACACCGGCGCGGGTGCCGCCGATGGCCTTGGCGTAGGACAGGGCAAGCGCCTCGCCGTCGCCGTTGGGGTCCTGGTCGACGGCGATCAGCGCGGGCACGCCCTTGCCGTCGGCGAACTGACGACGCACCAGGTGGCCGGGCCCCTTGGGGGCGACCATCGCGACGGTGACATTGGCCGGCGGCTTGATCAGATCGAAGTGGATGTTCAGGCCGTGACCGAAGAGCAACGCGTCGCCGTCCTTCAGATTGGGTTCGATTTCATTCTTGAAGATGTCGGCCTGAGCGGTGTCGGGCGCCAGCAGCATGATCACGTCGGCCCACTTGGCCACCTCGGCCGGGGTGTCGACGTCGAGGCCCTGCTCGGAAACCTTCTCCCGCGACTTCGAACCCTCCTTGAGGCCCACCTTCACCTGCACGCCGGAATCGCGCAAGCTCAGCGAGTGCGCGTGTCCTTGGCTTCCGTATCCGATGACGCCGACCTTGCGACCCTGGATGATCGTCAGGTCCGCATCATCGTCGTAGAACATCGGCAATGTCTCCCCAGACGGGTTAGCCACTTCACTATCTCCTTCTCGTTTGCGCTGAAAACTTATTTGGCCGGGCCGATTCCGCGGGAACCGCGGGCCAACGACACCACCCCGGATTGGACGATTTCGCGAATCCCGAAGGGCTCCAGTACCCGCAGCAGCGCCTCGATCTTGCCGCGGTCGCCGGTCGCCTCGATGGTCAACGCCTCCGTCGACACGTCAATCACCTTGGCGCGGAACAGGTTCACCGCCTCGATCACCTGGCTGCGAATCCCGGCGTCGGCGCGCACCTTGATCAGCGCCAGCTCGCGGGACACCGAATTGTCGTCGTCGAGCTCGACGATCTTGATGACGTTGATCAGCTTGTTGAGCTGCTTGGTGATCTGCTCGAGCGGGGTCTCCTCGGCGGAGACCACGATGGTCATCCGCGACATGTCCTTCTGCTCGGTGGCACCGACGGCCAGCGATTCGATGTTGAACCCGCGCCGCGAGAACAGCGCCGCCACCCGGGCGAGCACGCCGGGTGTGTCCTCGACCAACACCGACAAAGTGTGCGTGTGCATCAGGCGTGGCCTTCGCTCTCGTCGTCGAACAGCGGACGGATTCCGCGCGCCGCCTGGATCTCGTCATTGCTGGTGCCGGCGGCCACCATCGGCCACACCTGCGCGTCGGCGCCGACGATGAAGTCGATCACCACCGGTCGGTCGTTGATCGCGCGCGCCTGGTTGATCACGTCTTCGACGTCTTCCTCACGCTCGCAACGCAATCCGACGCAGCCGAGCGCCTCCGCGAGCTTGACGAAGTCGGGGATGCGATGGGAGTGCGTGGCCAGATCGGTCTGCGAGTAACGCTCGTCGTAGAACAGCGTCTGCCACTGGCGCACCATGCCCAGGTTGCCGTTGTTGATCAGCGCCACCTTGATCGGGATGCCCTCGACCGCGCAGGTGGCCAGCTCCTGGTTGGTCATCTGGAAGCAGCCATCGCCGTCGATCGCCCACACCTCCGCGTCCGGGCGGGCCATCTTGGCGCCCATCGCCGCCGGAATGGCGAATCCCATGGTGCCCAGCCCGCCGGAATTGAGCCAGGTGCGCGGCTTTTCGTAGGAGATGAATTGCGCCGCCCACATCTGGTGCTGGCCGACGCCCGCGACATACAGGGCGTCCGGACCGGCGAGCTGGCCGAGCTTTTCGATGACGTACTCCGGGCCGAGGCTGCCGTCGCTCTGCGGGTCATAGCTCAGCGGGTAGGTGGACTGAACTTCGTTCAGGTAGGCCCACCAGTCGGTCATGTCGAGCTTGCCGGGGATCCCGTCCTGGCGCAGCAACTCGAGCAGTTCGGCGATGACGGCTTTGACGTCGCCGACGATCGGGACGTCGGCGTGGCGGTTCTTGCCGATTTCGGCCGGGTCGATGTCGGCGTGAATGACCTTGGCTTCGGGGGCGAAGGTGTCCAACTTTCCGGTCACCCGGTCATCGAAGCGGGTTCCCAGCGCGATCAGCAGGTCGCTGCGCTGCAGCGCCGCCACCGCGGCGACGGTGCCATGCATGCCGGGCATGCCCATGTGCTGCGGGTGGCTGTCCGGGAACGCCCCGCGCGCCATCAACGTGGTCACCACGGGGATGCCGGTCAGCTCGGCCAGCTCGTAGAGTTGCCCGGTCGCCTCACCGCGGATGACACCGCCGCCCACGTAGAGCACCGGCTTGCGGGCGGCCGCGATCAGCTTGGCGGCCTCACGAATCTGCCGGCTGTGCGGTTTGGTGTTCGGCTTGTATCCGGGCAGGTCGACGCGCGGCGGCCAGCTGAACGTGCACTGGCCCTGCAGCACGTCTTTGGGGATGTCGACGAGCACCGCGCCGGGGCGGCCCGAGGAGGCGATGTGGAACGCCTCGGCGAGCACCTGCGGGATCTCGTTGCCCGAGCGGACCAGGAAGTTGTGCTTGGTGATCGGCATCGTGATGCCCGAGATGTCGGCTTCCTGGAAGGCGTCGGTGCCGATCAGCGAGCGTCCGACCTGGCCGGTGACGGCGACGACGGGGATCGAATCCATCTGGGCGTCGGCCAGCGGGGTCACCAGGTTGGTGGCCCCGGGCCCCGACGTCGCCATGCAGACGCCGACCTTGCCGGTGGCGTGCGCGTAGCCGCTGGCGGCGTGGCCGGCGCCCTGCTCGTGGCGGACCAGCACGTGGCGCAGCTTCTTCGAGTCGAACAGCGGGTCATAGACCGGCAGCACCGCGCCGCCGGGAATGCCGAAGATGACCTCCACGCCGAGTTCCTCCAGCGAGCGGATCACCGACTGTGCGCCGGTAAGTTGCTCGGGCCCGATGCGTTTCGGCTTGCCGGCCGCGGATTTCGCGGCGGGCTTGGCCGCGTCCGTGGCGATGTCCGCGGCGTCCGGTGTCGCGGAGGCGTGCTGCCTGATGGGAGCGCTCACTGTCGTTCAGTCCTCATTCATTCCGGGAGTCTCGCTGGGGGCAACAAAAAACCCCCGACAGCTCATCTGCTGCACGAGGGTTGCGCGTTGGTTCTGGATTGCTTCAGATGCTGAAGGTCAAGTCAGGCACCAACGCGCCGACTAATTACTACGAGCATCCCGGGCTTTCCGGAGGTATCCATAGCGTCCGACGGTAGCCTTCGCACAGCTCAGGAGTCAAATCCGTGACTCTCGGCGCCCCGCGTACCAGTAGGTTGGCGGTGGAGCGCTCGCCGGATCCTTCTCGGTGCCGGATGAAATGATGATGGGGTGGCTACCGGTTCGTCTCCCCAAACCCCCTCCGCAGCGCCCGTCGTGATCAAGGTGTCGCCGATAGCGCATCTGGCCGTCGGATTCCTGACGCTGGGGTTGCTGATTCCGGTGCTGCTGTGGCCCCCGTCGCTTCCGCTGCTGCTCCTTCCGGTGCTGCTATCGGCGTTGATCATCCGGTTACGCACCGTCGCCGACGACCGGGGCGTGACCGTTCGGACGCTTTTCGGCAGCCGGAAGGTGGGTTGGGACGAAATCGACGGGCTGCGCTTTCACCGCGGTTCGTGGGGACGCGCGCGGCTCAAGAGCGGCGCCGAGTTGCGGCTGCCCGCGGTCACATTCGCCACACTGCCGGAGCTGACCGAGGCGAGCGCGGGGCGGGTGCCCAACCCCTACCAGTGACTTAGGCCGGTCAGCCGATCGGATTGACGCCGGTGAGCGCCACCCACACTCCGACACCGGCGGCAATGCCGGCCAGCAGGGCGACAAAGGACCCGATGAAGGGGCGATGCGCCCAGCCGCGGCGCACGTCCAGGCCGTAGCGGCCGGGACCGCACAGGACGACTGCGGCGGCCATGAGGATGAGGATGATCTGGTATTCGTGGCCCTCGGGCAGGAAGAACGAGAAGGTGCGCGAGTGCGGCCGCGCCGAGACACTGGCCAGCAGGCCGTTGATCAGAAACGCCAGCGCACCGGCCGCCGCGATGGGGGTAAACAGGCCGAGTATCAGCAGCGCGCCCGCCACCGCCTCCCCGCCGGCGCTGACATAGGCCAGGATGTCGGCGTGCTGGTAGCCGACGTCGGATAGCGAGTTCTTGAACCCCGCGACGCCCGAGCCACCCCACCAGCCGAACAGCTTCTGCAGTCCGTGCGCGCCGAGCACCACGCCCAGCCCGATGCGCAGCAGCAGCAAACCGAGATGCTGCGTTCCGCGCCGGCCGACATCGGGCCACCGGTCATGGTGTTGGTCGTCGTCGGCGTCTACGGACTCGGAGTCATGGCGGGCCGCCGAATGCGGCTGGACGTAGGGCAGGGGCTCCTGCTGTTCCAGCAGGTTGTAGCCCCCGGCGCCGGAGCCGGCGACCGCGGCGGCGGCGCCATAGGGGATGACGGTGGTGGTCCCGGTCGACGGGTTGAAGTCGCCCGGGTAGCCGACTGGCGTCAGATCGTCTTCGGGATCGACCAGCCGCGCCGAGGCGGGGCGTCCCGGGGTCGGCTCCGGGGATTCGCCGGGCCTTTGCCAATGTGCGTCATTCGGTTGACTGGTCACGGGTGTCAGGGTAAGGGCATTCGGTCCTGAATTGGGGATTTGAGCGGCGCTTTCGCCTGGCAATCGGTGGTTTGCCCGCCGAACCGGGCCGGATCGGCCCAAATCGGCCCGCAAACCGGTCCCGGCGGCCCCGCACGGCCGATCGCCGGTCTGCCCGAGGCGGCTGACGGGCGGGGTGACACAGCGGTCGGATCGAGTGTGCGGCCGACGGCAACCGGGACGTGTGTGGCGGCGCCGCTGGCACTTTCCGTAGCCTGACGGTCATGCGACTAGGGCGATCGAGGCGGTCGGTTCGACGCGGGTTCGCCGCGCTGTGCGCCCTCGTGCTGGTGACGAGCGGGTGCGCGCGCTTCAACGACGCCCAATCGCAACCATTTACCACCGCCCCCGAGCTGAAGCCGCAGCCCAGCTCGACGC
>NZ_LZIF01000056.1 GCF_001667145.1 Mycobacterium sp. 852002-51971_SCH5477799-a | reverse complement strand
ACGTAGCCGTAGGCCACGCCGGCACCGGCGATATACAGCTCACCCACCACGCCGGCCGACACCCGGCGCAACCCGGCATCGAGCACGAACAACGCCGCGCCGGCGACCGGCGAACCGATCGGCACCACCCCCGAGCCCGGCCGCAACGGCGCACTGACCGCCGCGTACACCGTCGCCTCGGTGGGGCCGTAGGCGTTGATGAGCACTCGACCCGGTGCCCACCGCTGCACCAACTCGACCGGACAAGCCTCACCGGCCACGACCAGCGCGGTCGACTCCAAACCCGCCGGCGACATCACCCCCACCGCCGACGGTGTTTGACTCAACACCGTGACCTGTTCGCGAGTCAGCAAGGCGTGCAAGTCATCCGGTGACCCGGCCACCTCCTCGGGCACCACGACCAACCGCCCGCCATACAACAGTGCGCCGAAAATCTCCGACACCGACACGTCGAAAACCAGCGAATGCCACTGCGACCACACCCGCACCGGGTCCGCGGGCAACCGACTTTCCACCGCGGCCACCAACTCGCTAACACCTCGGTGCGAGACCGCCACCCCCTTCGGGACACCGGTAGTGCCCGAGGTGTAAATCCGGTAAGCGACATCATCCGGGGCGGGCACGGGCAAACCGGTACTGGGCTGATCGCGCACAGCAGGATCGGCCACGTCGACGACCGCTACCTCACAGCCGTCCAGTCGCGACCGCAGGTCCGCGCTGCTGACCACGACCACCGGCGCCGCATCAGCGACCATGAACTCGATCCGCGCCGCGGGCAGCGCTGGATCGATCGGCACGTATGCCGCCCCGGTCTTGAGCACCGCCAGGATCGCCACGATCGCCTCGGCCGAGCGCGCCACTAACAGCGCCACGCACTCCCCCGGGCCCGCACCCCGCCCAATTAACAAGTGCGCCAACCGATTCGAGGCCTCGTCCAGCTCCCAATACGAAAATGAGCGGCCCCCACAGGTCAACGCCACCGCATGCGACGTGCGTCCTACCTGTGCGGCGAACAACTCTGGAATGGACACCGACGCCGACGGCCGGCCGAGCACCGACCGATTGCCCCACCCATCGAGGTCGACCTGCTCATCGTCATCGAGCAGATCGATCGACAACAACCGCCGAGTCATATCGGCGGTCATGACTGCTGCTCCGCATCGGCGGTCATAACCACCAGCACCTTTTGCAACCTCCTGAAGAGCGACTCGATCCTCGCTGCGTCGAACACGTCGGTGTCGTACTCGACGCGAAGGCTCAATTGCGCACCGGGCTGCACTTGCACCGCCAGCGGGTAGTGGTTGTTTTCACGGGCGGCGACGTCGGTGATCGCCAACTCGTGATCGCCTGCCAGCGCGGCAGCGTCGACGGGATAGTTTTCGAAGACGAACAACGTGTCGAACAACTGGTCGTGTCCGGTGGCGCGATGGATTTCCCCGAGCGCCAGGTGCTGATGCTCCAGCGTCGCGTTATAGACGTCTTGCAATTGATCCAACAAGCCGGCGACCGTGGTTGCCGCTGTGATACGCGCGCGCATCGGGACCGTGTTGATCAACAGCCCCACCATCGAATCCGCACCGGCCAGCTCCGTCGGCCGCCCCGACACCGCGGTGCCGAACGCGACGTCGTGCCGGCCGGTCAGCCACATCAATATCTGCGCCCACGCGGCCTGCATGACGATGTTCACGGTCGTGTGATGCGACCGTGCCAGCTCGCTGATCGCCCCGGTGGTGTCCGCAGGCACCGTAAACGATGCGACACCTCGTTTTCCGAGCCGCAGCCGCCCGGGCGGACCCACCAAGGTGGGCGTGTCGAAATCGGCGAGCACCTCACGCCAGGTCGCGCGGGCGGCGTCCAGGTCACGTCCGGCCAGCCAGCTCACGAAGTGGCGATACGGGGCGGCCGCCGGCAGTCGCTGCTTGTAGTAGCTGGCAATCACTTCGCCCAACAGAATCGGCAGCGACCATCCGTCCATGACGATGTGGTGGTTGGTCAGGATGAACCGGTGCCGATCCGGCGCGGTGCGGATCAATGCCGCCCGAAACGCCGGGGGGTCCGCCAGATCGCACACCGCGGCGCGTTCGGCCGCACATACGTCTTGCACCTGCTCGTCGACCCCGTCGGCGTGGGCGTCGAGTTCGACATATCGCCAAGGCACCACGGGCTCGGCCGGAATCAGCTGCACCGGCTCGTCGAACTGCGCGCAGAATCGGGCGGCCAGGTTCGGGTGCCGGCTCACGACCGCATTCACCGCCTCGTGCAGCCGGTCCTCCTCCAGGGCTCCGCTCAAGGTGATGTCCAGCTGCACCGCATACACATCGTCGCCGCGCTGCGTAGTGGTGGTGTGGAACAGCAGCCCCTGCTGCAGAGGGGTCAAGGGCAACACGTCAGCGATGCGGTACTGCTCCTGCAGCGCATCCAGCTGCGGCTGGCTCAACCGGGCCGGCGCGATGTCCGACGGTGTCAACCCGCCCCCGCCGCCGCGAACATGGGCACAGATGCCGGCCAGGGCCTCAAACCACAGCCGGCCCAGCCGGTCGACCTGGTCGCGATCCACCGCCGACGGCGCCCACGTCCAGTTGGCGTGCAGGTGTGGGCCGGTATCGGTGTCCACCGTGCCGGCGTTCAGGTCCACGGTATGCATCAGCGGCATGGGTATCGCCGCGGCCGCGCCGGTTAACGCCAAGCTGTCCTGGCAGAGGCGCCACATATCCTCGGAGAGGTCGGCCCCGGCGCCCAGCCGTCCCAGATAATTGAACCCGACGGTTGGGTCGGATCCGCCCAACTCGACATCGGGATTCAGATATTTCAGCAGACCGTAGCCCAGCGGATCGGGCAGGGCACGCAGCTGCTCCTTGGCGTCCTTGATCACCGCTCCCAACGCCGCCTCGCCGGCCACTACCTGGCTCCAGGCCAGCCCACCGAGGCTCAACGCCACGGGATATTTGGTGGTGAACCACCCCACCGTGCCCGACAGGTCGACATCAGCGGCCAGCTCCTCGTGGCGCCCATGACCCTCCACGTCGATGCCGATCGGCGCGCCGCCCGGGCCCAGCAATTCCGCCAACGCCAATCCGAAAGCGATCAGCAAGATGTCGTGCACTCCGGCATGGAATGCCGTCGGCACCTCGCCCAGCAGCATCCTCGTCGTGTCGGCGTCCAGCGACACCGATAGGTGACCGGCGGCGGCAAACGTATCCACCGCGGGCTGCAGCGCGGGTAGCACCGACGGAAGCGCCGCCATCTGCCGCCATGCGTCGGCCTGCTCCACCACCGCAGGGCTCTGGGCGTGCTCCGCCAGCAGCGAGGACCACCGGGCAAACGACGTCCCGGCCGCCGGCAGCGTGATCGGCTGCCCGCCGCGACGCTGGACCCACGCGGTGTTGAGGTCCTCCAACAGAATTCGCCACGACACCCCGTCAACGGCCAGGTGGTGAATGATCAACGCCAACTGCCCAGTCGAGTCAGCCCACAGCGCGCTGAGCATCACCCCGGCGGCCGGGTTCAACCGCGACCGCGCCTTGACCAGCGCCTCCTCGGACAACACGTCCACCGCTTGCAGGCGATCATTGGCATCCACCGAACCGGCGGCCGGCACCGTCAATGACCATCCCCCGGCGCCATCCTCGTCGACGCGCAGCCGCAGAATTGCGTGCCGGTCCACCAGCGCCTGCAATATCGCAACGACGTCGGCCTCGGTCACACCCGCGGGGGCCTGCGCCAACACCGTCTGGTTGAACTGCTCGACCGGCCCCTGGACGCTGTGCAGCCACCGCATGATCGGCGTGGCCAGCACCTGCCCGACGCCCTCGTCGACCGGGCCGCCCGCGCCGTCGGCCACCCCCGCCACCCGGGCCAGCCGCGCCACGGTCTGCTCGACGAAGATATCGCGCGGCCGACACACCAGGCCGGCGGCGCGGGCCCGGGCCACCACCTGCATGGACAA
>NZ_LZIF01000055.1 GCF_001667145.1 Mycobacterium sp. 852002-51971_SCH5477799-a | reverse complement strand
CGCCGAATTGGTCGGCGCCGCCGCGGCGACCGCAGCCCGCGCCCGCGCAGCGGCACGGCCCGCCGGGTCACACCATGTACGGGGGCGGCGGTGGACGCCCGCCCGCTGCGCCTCCCCCGACGCGAAACGCCCCGCCCATCGCGCAGATGCCGGCCGTGGGCTCGAGCAGCCCGCACACCCACATGGCCCCCGCCGCCGCCAAGCCGCCCGAGGTGGCGAACCTGGCGACGAAGATGTTCCAGGCGCTGCTGCCGTCGCGTTCCGGTGCGATTCAGCAGCCCGCCGGGTCGCAAACCATCGGCCGGGCCACCGACAACGACATCGTCATCCAGGACGTTCTCGCCTCGCGCCACCACGCCTTCTTGATCCAGACGCCGCTGGGCACCGAGATCCGCGACGCGCACAGCGTGAACGGGACCTTCGTCAACGGCGTCCGGGTCGGTTCGGCGGTGCTGACCGAGGGCGACGTGGTCACCATCGGCAACGTCGACCTCGTGTTCACCGGCGAAAGCCTGGTGCGGCGCACCGAGGCGGCGACGCGCACCGGCGGGCTGGAGGTCAACTCCGTTTGCTACACCGTCGATCACGGCAAGCAACTGCTCGACCACATCTCGCTGACCGCCAGGCCCGGGACCCTGACCGCCATCATCGGGGGGTCGGGTGCCGGCAAGACCACCTTGTCGCGGCTGATCGTCGGCTACACCAGCCCCACCTCGGGCAATGTGACCTTCGAGGGCCACAACATTCACACCGAGTACGCGTCCATGCGCAGCAGGATCGGCATGGTGCCGCAGGACGACGTGGTGCACCGGCAGCTCACGGTCAACCAGGCCCTCAACTACGCGGCCGAACTGCGCCTGCCGCCCGACACCAGCAAAGAGGAACGGGCCCGCGTCGTCGCGCAGGTGCTCGAGGAACTCGACATGACCCAGCACGCCGACACCCGGGTCGACAAGCTCTCCGGCGGCCAGCGCAAGCGCGCCTCGGTCGCCCTCGAGCTGCTCACCCAGCCGTCGCTGCTGCTGCTGGACGAGCCGACGTCGGGCCTGGATCCGGCGCTGGACCGTCAGGTGATGCTCATGCTGCGCCAGCTGGCCGACGCGGGCCGCACGGTCCTGGTGGTGACCCACTCGGTGTCGTATCTGGACGTCTGCGATCAGATCCTGTTGGTCGCGCCCGGCGGCAAGACCGCATTCTGCGGGCCGCCCGACCAGGTCGAGTCCGCCATGGGAACCCGCAACTGGGCCGACATCTTCGCCAAGGTGGGTGCCGACCCGGACGAGGCCAACCGCCGGTTCAAGGAGCGCAACCAGCGGTCGTCGCAGCCACCGTCCCCGCAGAGCCCGGCGGATCTGGGTGAACCACCGCAGAGCAACCTGTTCCGGCAGTTGTCCACGATCGCCCGGCGCCAGGTTCGCCTCGTCGTATCCGACCGCGGCTACACGATCTTCCTGGCGGTCCTGCCGTTCCTGATCGGCGCGCTGTCGCTGACGGTGAAGGGCCCGCACCCGGGCCTCGGCCCGGCCGACCCGCTGGGGCCCGCGCCGACGCAGCCGCAGTACATCATGGTGCTGTTGAACATCGGTGCCGTCTTCATGGGCACCGCGCTGACCATCCGCGACCTGATCGGTGAGCGCGCCATCTTCCGGCGAGAGCAGGCCGTCGGCCTGTCCACCACCGCCTATCTGCTGGCGAAAATCGCGGTGTTCTGCGTCTTCGCCACCGCCCAGGCGGCGATCGCGACCATCATCGTGCGGCTGGGTAAGGGCGCGCCGACGGCGCATCCCCAGTTCTTCGGCAACTCCACCTTCTCGCTGTTCGTCACCGTGGCGGGCACCTGTATCGCGTCGGCCATGCTCGGGCTGCTGCTCTCGGCCCTGGCACAGTCCAACGAGCAGATCATGCCGCTGCTGGTGGTGTCGATCATGTCGCAGCTCGTGTTCTCCAGCGGCATGATCCCGGTGTATCAGCGCGTCGGCCTCGAACAGATGGCATGGCTGACGCCGGCCCGGTGGGGCTACGCGGCGGGCGCGTCCTCGATCGACTTCCCGGCGCTGGTGAAGGTCAAGCAGATCCCGACCAACGACCCGATCTGGCAGCACTCGAAGCACATCTTCGTGTTCGACATGTTCATGCTCGCGGCGCTGTCGATCGGCTACACCGGCTTCGTCCGCTGGCATATCCGGCTGAAACGCTAGGCCGGCGCCCCCACCCGCGACTTCTGACCTGGATGTGATGACTCGACCTGCGCAGCCCGTGCTGACGGCTCGATCGGACCGCTCCGAGGGTAGTTTCGCCGCCGGCCGCGACGTGGTGGTGGGCAGCGACCTGCGCGCCGACCTGCGCGTGGCGCACCCGCTGATCGCCCGCGCGCACGTGCTGCTGCGCTTCGATCAGGGGCGCTGGCTGGCCGTCGACAACAACTCGCTGAACGGGGTGTACCTGGACGGCCAGCGGGTGCCCGTCGTCGACATCCACGACGGGCAGTCGATCAACATCGGCAAGCCCGACGGCCCGCGAATCACCTTCGAAGTCGGCATGGGCAACGTCGGCCTGCTCCCGCCGACCACGAAGTCGATCCCGATCATCACCGCCCAGCCCGCCGCCTCGGCGCCCGTGCGCGCACAACCCGCAGGCCCACGACCCGTGGCCGGGCCGCCGCCAAGGCCCGCCGCGCAGCCGCCGAGGCCGCCCGCCTCACCACCGTCGCGCCCCTTCCCACGCCGAGGCGCACAGCGCAGATCAGCCGTGCCGATCGTCCCGCCGGAAGCCGCGACCCGCGCCGTACCGCAGTCCGGGCCGCAGGCCGCCGCACCGAGCCCACCCACCGGCAGGAGCAGCGACGCCGGGGAGTTCCCGACCACCTGGGTCAGCGTCCCGGGGGCTGAATCCGAGCGCCGGCCTGCGGTCGGCCGCTCCGCCTGGATCGGGCGCGCGCTCAACAACGACATCGTCGTGCACGACGTGCTGGCCTCACGCCATCACGCCTTCTTGAACCCCACCCCGACGGGCGCCGAGATCCGCGACGCGAACAGCAGCAACGGCACCTTCGTCAACGGTGTCAAGGTCGGGTCGGCGGCGCTGTCCGACGGCGACGTGGTGACCATCGGCAACGTCGACCTGGTGTTCCACGACGGCGTGTTGGTCCGCCGTCAGGAGGCGGCGACGCGGGCCGGCGGCCTGGAGGTGCGCGAGGTCAACTTCGGCATCGGCGGCAAGAACCTGCTCGAGCGGATCTCACTGGTCGCCCGGCCCGGCACGCTGACCGCGCTGATCGGCGGGTCGGGCGCGGGCAAGACCACGCTGTCGCGGCTGATCGCCGGGTACGCCACCCCGTCGTCGGGCTCGGTGACCTTCGAGGGCCACGACATCCACACCGAATACGCCTCGCTGCGCACCAGAATCGGGATGGTCCCCCAGGACGACGTCGTGCACCGCCAGCTTACGGTCAGCCAGGCGCTCGGCTATGCCGCCGAACTGCGCCTGCCGCCCGACACCAGCAAGGCCGATCGCGCGCAGGTCGTCGCCCAGGTCCTCGACGAGCTGGGCCTCGCCGAGCACGCGGACACCCGGGTCGACAAGCTCTCCGGGGGCCAGCGCAAACGGGCCTCCGTGGCGCTGGAACTGCTGACCGGGCCGTCGCTGCTGATCCTCGACGAACCGACCTCCGGCCTGGATCCGGCGCTGGACCTGCAGGTCATGACCATGCTGCGACAACTCGCCGACGCCGGCCGCGTCGTGCTGGTGGTCACCCACTCGCTGACCTACCTCGACGTCTGCGACCAGGTGCTGCTGATGGCGCCGGGCGGCAAGACGGCGTACCTCGGCCCGCCCGGCCAGATCGGCGCGGCCATGGGGACCACTAACTGGGCGCACATCTTCGCCAAGGTGGGCGCCAACCCCGACGAGGCCAACCGCCGCTTCCTGGCCCAGAACAGGCCCCCGCCGCCGACGAAGACCGAGGCGCCGGCCGAGCTGGGCGTTCCGCCACATACCAGCAAGCGCCGCCAGTTCTCCACGATCGCCCGCCGCCAGGTCCGGTTGGTGGTCTCGGACCGTGCCTACTTTCTGTTCCTGGCGGTGCTGCCGTTCGTCATGGGCGCGCTCTCGCTGACCGTCCCCGGCAGCGTCGGTTTCGGTTATGCGGATCCGGTGAGCGAGTCGGCCGGCGAAGCAGGGATGATCCTGACCCTGCTCACCATGGCGGCCGTGTTCATGGGAACCGCGCTGACCATCCGCGACCTGGTCGGGGAGCGGCCGATCTTCCGGCGCGAACAGGCGGTCGGTCTGTCGAGCACGGCCTACCTGCTGGCCAAGGTCGCGGTGTTCTCCACGTTCGCGGTCATTCAGGCGGCCATCGCCACGGCCATCGTGGTGCTGGGCAAGGGGCCGCCCACGCGACCGGCGCTGCTGCTCGGCAATGCCACTTTCGAGATGTTCGCGGGGGTAGCGGCGACGTGTGTGGCGGCGGCGATGCTGGGCCTGCTGCTCTCGGCGCTGGCCCGCTCGGGTGAGCAGATCATGCCCCTGCTGGTGGTGTCGCTGATGATGCAGATGGTGCTGTCCGGAGGCATAGTGCCGGTTACCCACCGGATCTTCCTCGACCAGCTGTCCTGGCTGGTGCCCTCGCGGTGGGGTTACGCGGCCCAGGGGTCGACGGTCGACCTGTGGACGGTGTCGCCCGGGCCGCAAAGCCCGCGGGACAGCCACTTCGAGCACACGGCGGCGGCCTGGCTGTTCGACATGGGCATGCTCGCGGTGCTCACCGTCGCCTACGCGGCGCTGGTGCGCTGGCGCATCCGGCTGACCCGCTGAGCGCTCAGCCGTCACCATCCAGCCGCAGCCCGTGGGCGAGCGAAAAGGCCACGGCCTGGCCGACGCCGCGAAGGTCGATGCCGCCAAGCACGGCGAGCGTGAAATCCACCTCGTCGAAAGCGATCGGCCGCAGCCGGCACTGGACGAACACCGAACCCAGCATGGTGCACTGGGAAAAGGCCCAGTGCACAACGACGTTCGCCGGAACGTGCAGTTACGGAAGGCCGAACCGCGGTGTTGCGACTCGGCGAGGTTGGCGCCGCTGAAGTCGCATTCGGTGAACACGACCCGCTCGGTCTGCACCCGGGACAGGTCAATTGGCCGACAGGCTGGCCAGGGCGTATTCGCTGACCGCGATCAGGGCGTCGGTCGCCGACCGGCGATCCCTGGCGTCGACGGTGATCACCGGGATGTGCGTCGGCAGGGTCAGCGCCTCGCGCACTTCGGCGACCGGGTAGCGGGGCGCGCCGTCGAACTCGTTGACCGCAACGAGGAACGGCAGGTTGCGGTGCTCGAAGAAGTCGACGGCGGCGAAGCTGTCCTGCAGACGGCGGCAGTCGACCAGCACGACCGCGCCGATCGCTCCGCGCACCAGGTCGTCCCACATGAACCAGAAGCGGCGCTGCCCAGGCGTGCCGAACAGGTAGAGCACCAGGTCTTCGGCCAGGGTGATCCGGCCGAAATCCATTGCGACGGTGGTGGTCCGTTTGTCCGGGGTGGCCGCGAGCGCGTCGACACCGGTCGAGGCGTCGGTGAGCATCGCCTCGGTGCGCAGCGGCATGATCTCCGACACCGCCCCGACGAAGGTGGTTTTGCCGGCCCCGAATCCGCCCGCGATCACGATCTTCGTCGACGCATGGGCGCCGGAATCGCGTTGCACCTCAGAGTGCGCGTAAGCCACGCAGTGTCCTTCCTATGAGTTCGTGGCGCTCATCTCTGGTCGAACGCTCGGACAACGTCTTGTGCACTCGAACGTAGCCGGACAGCACCAGATCTCCGACCAAGACGCGCGCGACGCCCAGCGGAAGATCCAGTCGGGCCGAGATTTCGGCGACCGACGGGTGCTCGACACACAGTTGGATGATTCGGCCTCGTGGGTCGTTGGGCGGCCACCGGTGCGTCAGCCCGGGCTGCAGCGATTGAATCGGCGCCTCGAGGGGAAGGTCGACGTTGGTGTCGGTGCGCCCCGACGTCAAGGTGTACGGACGGACCAGATTCCCCTTGCGGTGCGCCGGCCTGGTCTCGGAACTATCCATCGGGGCTCACGAATGCTGCTGCACGGCCGACCGGCGGGTCGACTGGACGACGCCGCCCACCCGTTCGACCAGGACCGCCATCTCGTAGCCGATCTGACCGATGTCGCACGACGCCACCGCGAGCGTCGCCAGGTGCGAGCCATCCCCTACGCGCATCAGTAGCAGGTAGCCGTTCTGCATTTCGACCACCGACTGCAGCACCTGCCCGCCCTCGAACAGCTGCGCGGCGCCGGTGGCCAGGCTGGCCAGCCCGGAGGCGACGGCCGCGAGCTGATCGGCGCGTTCCCGCGGGAGATGCTCGCTGGCGGCGATGGGCAGCCCGTCGACGGATACCAGCAGCGCGTGCGCTACGCCGGGAACCTCGCGGGCGAACCTGGTTACCAACCAGTCCAGGGAGTTGTCCGATGACGTCATTGTTGGTCGGATCCTTGGTCGGTCTCACGGGCGTGCGAGCGTCCGGTGCGCACGCCACCGAAATGGCTACTGAACGAGGCGCGAACCGCCTCGGGGTCCCGGGCGAAGGGCCCAGTGGCCGCGTGCTGCGGCTCCCGGTGCGACCGGCCGTTCACGCCGTGGTCGGCCTCGGCCGGCTCGTCCTGTTCGCCGCCGTTAGCGTTCCCGGGCACCAGCCGGGCACCCGGCGTGCGCACCGGCAGGCCGTGGTCGGTGGTGTGCTCCTCGACGGGTTTCTCGTCGGCCGCGGCCGCCAGCGTCCAGCCGCGATCCCAAACCGACTGCCAATCCAAATCGGGGCTGTTGACCAGGTCGTGCGGGTCGCCCAGCATCTCCGAGAGCATCCGCCGGTAGATGACGTCGTCGTCAGCCAGGCCCGCCTGGGCCTTCGGGGCCGAGGGGATGGACGAGACCGGGGCGGGTCGCGCCGGCAGGTCTGGCCGGGGCTGCGTGCGGCTGTCGGCCTCCCGGGAGCGGGCGGAGAAAAACGCCGAGGTGTCCGACGCCGCCCGGGCTGGCTGCGCAGGCGCCCGGTCGGGTTCTGGCTCGGGAACCGGTGTGGGCGCCGGCCTGGGGGTCTTTTCCCACCAGGGGGTCGCCAGCTCGCGGCGCTGGCGGCGGGGCTGCTCTTCGGCGGGCGGGGCGG
>NZ_LZIF01000054.1 GCF_001667145.1 Mycobacterium sp. 852002-51971_SCH5477799-a | reverse complement strand
GCCACGCCTTTGGGGATCCCGGTGGTGCCCGAGGTGTAAATCAGGTAGGCGAGGTCTTCAGCCGCGGGCGCCGGCAAGCCCGTGGTGGGTTGATCATCGACGGCCGGGTCGTCGACCTCGAGGACCGGCACGCCGAAACCATCGAGCCGCGAGCGCAACTGCGCGGTGCTCACCACCGCGACCGGGGCGGCGTCGGTGAGCATGAACTCGATGCGCGCTGCCGGGGCGGCGGCGTCGATCGGCAGATAGGCCGCCCCGGTCTTCAATACCGCCACCATCGCGGTGATCGCCTGCGCCGAGCGCGACAACAGCAACGCCACACACTGTCCCGCGCCCACGCCGTGGCCGGCCAACACGTGCGCCACCCGGTTCGACGCCTCGTCAAGCTCGCGATAGGTCATCGAGGCGCCCGCGAAGCTCACCGCCACCGCCTGCGGAACACGAGCCACTTGAGCGGCGAACAAGGTGGGAATCGACACCGGGGTGGGTGCGGGTTGAGTGAGCACCGCGCGGTGGGCGAGCGCATCGAGGCGGGCGTGTTCGGATGCGTCGAGCACCTCGATCGCCGACAGGTGCTGGGCGGGGTCAGCGGTCAACGCCGCCAGCACCCGCTGCAACCGGGCGATCAAAACCTCGATAGAGGCCGCATCAAACACATCGGTGCGGAACTCCACCGTTCCGCCGATCCCGGCGGGCTCACCGTCCCCGGTCCAACGCTCGGCCAGCGAGAAGGTCAAGTCCATACGAGCGCTCTGGGTGTCCACCGGCAGCGACGTCACCTGCAGGTCACCCAAACTCAGTGCGGCCGCAGGCTCCGCGGCGAGGTTTTGCCAGGCCAGCATGACTTGGATCAGGGGGTGGTGGGACAGGTTGCGGGTGGGGTTGAGGTGTTCGACGAGGACTTCGAAGGGGACGTCTTGGTGTTCGTAGGCGGCCAGGCTGCGGGTGCGGACCTGGGCCAACAGTTGGGCCATGGTGGGATTGGCGCCCAGATCGACCCGTAACACCAAGGTGTTGACGAAAAACCCGACCAGCTCATCGAGGGCGGGATCGCGCCGCCCGGCGATCGGGAACCCCACCGCCACATCCGCGCTGGCGCTGAGCTTGCCCAGCAGCACCGCCAGCGCGGTCTGCAGGACCATGAAACTGGTCGCGTTGTGTTCGCGGGCCACCCGCGCGATCTGCTGGGCCAACCCGGCCGGCCAGTCCACCGTCACGCTGGCCCCGCGCTGATCGGCCACCGCCGGATAGGGCCGATCGGTGGGCAACGCCAGCCGCTCGGGCATTCCGGCCAGCATCTGTTGCCAGTAGTCCAGCTGGGCGGTGATGCGGCTGTGCGGATCCTCAAGGTCCCCGAAACTGGCCCGTTGCCACAGCGTGTAATCGACGTACTGCACCGGCAACGGCGCCCAATCCGGGGCGTGGCCGGCGCACCGGGCGCCATAGGCGGTGCCCAGATCGGCCACCAGCGGGGTGATCGACCAGCCATCAGCGGCGATGTGGTGGACCACCACCACCAACACATGCTCGTCTTGGCCGAGGCGAAACAGTGTGGCCCGCAACAAGATCTCGCTGCTCAGATCGAAACTGTGCCG
>NZ_LZIF01000053.1 GCF_001667145.1 Mycobacterium sp. 852002-51971_SCH5477799-a | reverse complement strand
GTATTCGCGGGCATCGAACATCCAGCTCGACCGACTGCATCAGGTCGGTGGGCCGGCGGGGCGGGCTGTGGAGATGACCGGGCTGGCGCAGATCAACCGCGACAGCGTCGACGCGATCACCACGCGACTGCCGCTCGTGTTCGTGCTGATCGCGCTTATCACCTTCGCGCTGCTGTTCTTGCTCACCGGCAGCGCGGTGCTGCCGCTGCAGGCACTGGTGTGCAACGTGCTGTCACTGACGGCGGCATTCGGCGCGATGGTGTGGATCTTCCAGGACGGTCACCTGGGCGCACTGGGCACCACGCCCAATGGGACGTTGAACGCGAACATTCCAGTGTTGTTGTTCTGCATCGCTTTTGGGCTGGCTATGGACTACGAGGTGTTCCTGGTCTCGCGCATTCACGAGTACTGGCTGGCCTCGCAAGCCATCCGTGACGCGCCAGCGACCGCGGCCGAGGCGCGTCACGCCACCGACGAGAGCACTGCGCTGGGCATCGCCGGCATCGGGCGGGTCGTCACCACCGCCGCCCTGGTGATGTCGATCTCGTTTGCGGCGTTGATCCCCGCGCATGTGTCGTTCATGCGAATGCTGGGCCTGGGTCTGACGCTCGGTGTGCTCGTCGACGCCACCTTGGTGCGGATGGTCCTGGTGCCGGCCTTCATTCACTTGCTTGGCCACTGGACGTGGTGGGCTCCGCGGTGGTTGACGAGGTTGCGCGACCGGTCCGTGACCGGAGAGGGCGGCGAGATCGCGGTCGGACGCGGCCGCTGGGCCCGCGATGCGCCGGAGGTGCCGCGGCCAATGATCAGAAGGTGGCCTACCAGAGCAACGCCCGGTAGTAGTTGATGTGACGAGATACCTTGTGACACGGTGGTTTTCGCATCAATAGCGTGCACTGCCGCAATCGACGGAGATTCCTTATGGGCCAGTTGCATATTGCCGCACTGTTGGCATTGAGTTCCGCGCTTTGCGTGGCGATCGGCGACGTGCTGCAGCAGCGCGCGGCGCACTGCGTCGCCGACCGGGCGATCGGTCCCGTCGAATTGTTCGCCGGCCTGCTTCGCAATCAGCGGTGGTGGTGGGGCGCACTGCTTCTCGTGG
Source organism: Mycobacterium sp. 852002-51971_SCH5477799-a (assembly GCF_001667145.1). Taxonomy (GTDB): domain Bacteria; phylum Actinomycetota; class Actinomycetes; order Mycobacteriales; family Mycobacteriaceae; genus Mycobacterium. The sequence continues at coordinate 62,044 of NZ_LZIF01000053.1, read as the reverse complement.
CGAGCATCGCGTTACAGGCCGCCGCGCTTGGTAAGGGCTCGGTGCTAGTGGTGCAGGCGCTGCTGATGTCGTCGGTGCTGTTCGCGTTGCCCATCAACGCCAGGTTGTTGCACCGCGCCGTGACCGGCGGCGAATGGGTATGGGGCGCTTTGCTGACCGCGGCGGTGATCGTGGTCGTAGTCGTCGGTAACCCGCGGGCCGGGCATACGGGCGCGTCGCTGCGAACCTGGGCGGCGGTGGCCGTCGTCCTCGGCCCGCTGTTGATCGGCTGCGTCGTCGCCGGCCGGATTTGGGGTGGCGCCGCGGCGGCGGCGCTGTTCGCTTTCGCGTCGGGGTCGTTATGGGGCGTCTTCGCGGTGCTCGCCAAAGAGGTCGTCGCCCGGCTCGGCGAGGGGGCGGGCGCGGTGGCCCGGACCCCGGAGCTGTACGCCTGCATCCTGGTCGCACTGGGTGGCGTGGCGTGGAGTCAATCGGCGTTCCGGGCGGGTCCGTTGACCGCGTCGATGCCGACCCTGCAGATGTCGCAGCCGGTAGTGGCGGCGGTGCTCGGCGTCGGCGTCCTCGGCGAGACGCTGAACACGGGTCGCGCCGGGGCGATCGCCCTGGCGGCGGCAGCGCTGGTCATGACGGCGGCCATCGTCAAACTCGCGCGCGTCGAGGCCGTCAGCGCCGGCGACGTGGTCGAGGCGTTGCGGCACGACGAGGTCGGCTCGCCGGCGTAATTCGATCCCTGGCGGGCCCTGGACCTGGCCTGAATGACGAATTCATTGCGGTGGCGACACCGATCGGCCGCCCCGACTCGCATACGCGTGGGAGTGTCGGCAAAAGCCATTAGAATGCCTGCAGCTACCTCGCTGGTCAGCGGTGACCAACTGGAGAATTACGTGGAAGGTCACTGGATGGCGCGTTTGCGGAGACGACGATCGTGGCTGGTGACAGCAATCGTTTCGATTGCTGTCTTCGGCGTCGCCTGTAACGGCGACCACGCGGCGGCGCCGGCGAAGGTCATCTTCGACAAGGGCACGCCACTGGCCGACCTACTGGTGCCGAAGCTCACCGCCTCGGTGACCGACGGCGCGGTCGGTGTGACCGTGGATGCGCCCGTGACGGTGACCGTCGCCGATGGCGTGCTCGCCTCGGTCACCTTGGTCAACGAGAACGGTAGGTCGATTACTGGGCAGTTGAGCCCCGACGGCCTGCGCTGGTCGACCACCGAGCAGCTCGGCTACAACAGGCGCTACACGCTGAATGCGAAGGCGACCGGCCTGGGCGGCGCGGCCAACAAGCAGATGACGTTCGAGACCAGCTCACCCGCGCACCTGACCATGCCCTACGTCAGTCCGGCCGACGGCGACGTGGTGGGCATCGGTGAGCCGGTGGCGATCCGCTTCGACGAGAACATCGCGAATCGCGCGGCGGCCCAAAAAGCCATCAACATCACCACCAACCCTCCGGTGGAGGGCGCGTTCTATTGGCTGAACAACCGCGAAGTTCGTTGGCGCCCGGAGCGTTTCTGGAAGTCAGGGACGACGATCGATGTGGCGGTCAACACCTACGGGGTGGACCTGGGCGACGGGATGTTCGGCGAGGATAACGTCAAGTCGCACTTCACAATTGGCGATGAGGTGATCTCGACGGCCGACGACACCACGAAGACGGTGACCGTGCGGGTCAATGGCGATGTCGTCAAGACCATGCCGACGTCGATGGGCAAGGACAGCACCCCAACCGCCAACGGCATCTACATCATTGGTGGGCGGTTCAAGCACATCATCATGGATTCGTCGACCTATGGCGTTCCGGTCAACTCGCCCAACGGTTATCGCACCGAGGTCGACTGGGCCACCCAGATGTCCTACAGCGGCGTCTTCGTGCACTCGGCGCCGTGGTCGGTGGGCGCGCAAGGTCACACCAATACCAGCCACGGATGCCTCAACGTCAGTCCGAGCAACGCCGAGTGGTTCTACGACCACAGCAAGAGCGGCGACATCGTCGAGGTGGTGCACACGGTCGGGTCGACGCTGCCCGGCATCGAGGGACTGGGCGACTGGAACATCCCTTGGGCGCAGTGGAAAGCGGGCAACACCAACACCTGACGGGCCGGCCAGTCGAGCTTCTGGGCCGCGCTCGCGAAATGGGCTGTGCGTGCTAACGCCCCAACCGGGCCGTTTCGTACGCCTTGCTTGCGCGCTCCAAGTTGACGAAGTTGTCGTGTGACGGGTCATTCCACCAGTCGAGAACGGCAAACGCCATGTCTCGGGCGAACGGATACAGCGGCGATTTTGATCCGCGTGTCCACAGCAACTTAACGGCATCGTCTCGTAGCGCATTCGCAGTGCGTTTTATTTCGTCGCGGCCCGGTTCGGGTAGGTCGTGGACGACCCGGTTGAGTATGTCCGCAATTGCGTCCCAAACCGCTAGTGCTAGCTGTTCTTCGTCACCGCTCATGGATTGCTCCCGCCAGGTAGGACCCGTCGCTCATGGTCCTATTCTGTCCCGCCCGCCACTCGTGGTGGGCATCATTTCGTGGCCGTTTCCTACGCTGCACCGCAATTGGGCTTGCGATCTCCACGATCGAACCGCGATCAAGCCGGAATGAGGCGTGGTCCAATGCGATACGCGACCTTTCTTGCGGAGCACCCCCGTTGCCGCTCGGTGCTGCAGTAGCGTCGCAAGTGACCGCGAAAACAAAAGGTCAGAGGTGCTGAATACCACCTCTGACCTGTGGGGTGAGTGACGGGACTCGAACCCGCGACATTCAGGATCACAACCTGACGCTCTACCAACTGAACTACACCCACCACGGCCGCAAGCCGACCTTCGCACGACGACGGTCAACGAGCGGCGACGTCGATACTAGCTGGTTGGCGGCGCGCTGGCCGAATCGCTTGGCCCCGGTGCGTCTTTTCCATCGCCAAAGGCTGCGGCCACCGCCTCGATTTCGCTGGTAGACGGCCCCGGCGGCGAGACGAAAACGGTCTGCCGGTAGAACTGCAGCTCGCGGATGGACTCGTGGATGTCGGCCAGGGCGCGGTGGGCCAGCCCCTTGACCGGCTGGCCGAAGTAAATCCGCGGATACCAGCGCCGGCAGAGTTCTTTGATCGAGCTCACATCGATCATCCGGTAGTGCAGGAACGAATCCAGGGCGGGCATGTCGCGCACGATGAAGGCGCGGTCGGTGGCGATGGAGTTGCCGGCCAGCGGCGCCGTCTTGGGTTGTTTGACGTGTTCGCCGATGTAATCCAGAACCATCGCTTCGGCGGTCGCCAGGTCGACGGTGGACGCCCGCACCTCGTCGGTGAGCCCCGAGCGTGAGTGCATTTCGGTGACCACGTCGCCCATCGCCGCGAGCGCGGCGTCGTCGGCATGGATCACCACGTCGACCCCGTCGCCGAGAACGTTCAACTCGGCGTCGGTCACCAGCGCCGCGATCTCAATCAGCTTGTCCGAACCCAGATCAAGCCCCGTCATCTCGCAGTCGATCCACACCAATTCGTCTCGCACAGGGCTCAGACTAGTGGCGATCGCCCCGGCAGAGTTGGGGAAGTAGGGTGAGCGTTGTCGAACTGCACGCCGATTCATCGGGGAAGAGAGGCGCAGCACGATGAGCACCGATTCAGCGGCCACGGCCGCGACGCGGATCGCCGACGGATACGCCGTCGACGGCCAGGCACTGGAATTGGGCACGGTCGTGATCGACGGCGCGGCCGATCCGGCGGCCCAGATCCGCATTCCGCTGGCCACCATCAACAGGCACGGTCTGGTGGCCGGGGCCACCGGAACCGGCAAGACCAAGACGCTGCAATTGATCGCCGAGCAGCTCAGCGCCGCGGGCGTCCCCGTGCTGATGGCCGATGTGAAGGGCGACCTGTCCGGGCTGGCCAGACCCGGCGAAGGTAACGACAAGACCGCCGCGCGGGCCAAGGACACCGGCGACGACTGGCAGCCGACGGGGTTTCCCGCCGAGTTCTTGTCGTTGGGCACCAAGGGAATCGGCGTGCCGATCCGCGCGACCGTCGACAGCTTCGGCCCGGTTCTGCTGTCAAAAGTCCTGGGGCTCAACGCTACTCAAGAGTCGACGCTGGGGCTGATCTTCCACTGGGCGAAAGATCAGAACCGCCCGCTGGTCACCACGGACCATCTGCGGGGCGCGATCGCCTACCTGACCAGCGACGAGGGCAAGGAAGCCCTGAAATCGCTGGGCGGCGTGTCGGCGACGACGGCGGGCGTGATCCTGCGGGCGCTGGTGAACCTCGATGCCGAAGGCGGGGACACCTTCTTCGGCGAGCCCAAGCTCGACCCGAACGACCTGCTGCGCACCAACGACCAGGGCCAGGGCATCATTTCGCTGCTGGAGTTCACCGGTCAGTCGGTGCGCCCCGTCATCTTCTCCACTTTCCTGATGTGGTTGCTCGCCGACCTGTACACCCAGCTGCCCGAGGTCGGCGACGTGGACAAGCCGAAGCTGGTCTTCTTCTTCGACGAGGCGCACCTGTTGTTCGCGGACGCGTCCAAGGCCTTCCTCGAGCAGGTCGAGCAGACCGTCAAGCTGATCCGCTCCAAGGGCGTCGGGGTGTTCTTCTGCACCCAGCTCCCGACGGACATCCCCAACGACATCCTGTCTCAGCTGGGCGCGCGGGTTCAGCACGCGCTGCGGGCGTTCACACCCGACGACCAGAAGGCGCTGAGCAAGACCGTCCGCACCTACCCGAAAACCGATGTCTACGACCTGGAGTCGGCGTTGACGTCGCTGGGAATCGGCGAGGCGGTGGTGACCGTGCTATCTGAGAAGGGCGCACCGACGCCGGTCGCGTGGACCCGCATGCGGGTACCACGCTCGCTGATGGCGTCGATCGGCAACGACGCGATCGTGGCCGCGGCGAAAAACAGTCCGCTGCAGGCGAAGTACGGTCAGACGCTGTCCCAACCCCTGCAGCCCCAGTCCGGCCCGCCGGAGACGCAAACCCCGTCCGCTCCGCAGCCGCCGCAAACCCGGTCCGAATACCCGCCGGTTCCGCCGAACGAGCCGGTGCCGCCGATGCCGGAGCCGGCGGAGCCGAAGGGCACCAAAGGGCCCTCCATGTTGGAGGAAGTTCTGCAGAACCCCACCGTGAAAAGCGGCATCAACACTGCGATACGCGAAGCGGTGAAAGGCATCTTCGGGTCCGGACGCCGCCGGAAATAGCGCCTACCCGCCACCGAGCTTCTTGTAGAACGCGCCCACGATCGGCGCCACGATGGCGCGCGGACCGTACCCGCTGGCCACCGACATGGCCTTCGACGTCAGGCCAGGAACGACGCGCATCTTGTTGCGTGCCAAGGCATCCAGCGAAACCCGCGCGGTGTGCTCGGTCGAGATCCACAGGAAATCCGGCACCAGCCGCTCGACGATCGAGGCCTCGGCGTCGTCGGGCAGGTCGGTGCGTACCGGGCCCGGCGCCAGCAGCGTCACATTGACGCCGGACCCGCGCAGTTCGCCGCGCAGCGATTCGCTGAAGGTGTTCGCGAAGGCCTTGGTGGCCGCATAGGTGGCGTTGTAGGGGATCGGCGAATTGCCTGCCGCCGAACCGGAGATCAGGATTCCGCCGGACCCACGCTCGACCATCCCCGGCAGCACCGCCAACGCAAGGTCATGCACGCCAAGGACATTCAGCTGCAGCTGGGCTTTTTCGCCGGCCGGATCGAGCCGGGCGACCGGGCCGAAGGTTGCGGTGCCCGCGTTGGCGCACAGGATCGAGATGGGGCGGGCGGCCAGCTCGTCGCACAGCTTCGCGCGTTCGCCCGGATCGGCCAGGTCGGCGGGGCGCACGTCGACAGCGACGCCGTACTTGTCGGTGAGGCGGGCGGCCAGCTCCTTGAGCAGGTCTTCGCGGCGCGCGGTGACGATCAGGTTGTATCCGCGTGCGGCGAGTTCGGTGGCGAGCGCTTCACCGATGTTCTGCGAAGCTCCGGTGACAACGGCGCGCGCCTCGGGGCTTGGGGCGGGTAGCGGCATGCGCCAATCGTAGACAGCGGTCCGAACGCGGCCCGCAGGCGATCGCGAGCGCCGATAGAGTGCCGGGCATGAGCCAGCCGGAGCCGCGGCCCGCCACCCCCGCGCGATCGCGCGTGGTGGCATGGGCCCTCTGGGACTCTGGCTCGACCGGTCTGAACGCGATTGTGGCGACGTTCGTCTTCTCCGTCTATCTGACCAGCAGCGTTGGGGTGGGAGTATCCGGCTCCACCACGCCGGCGAGCTGGCTGGGCCGCGCGGCGGCCATCGCGGGGCTGACCGTCGCGGTGCTCGCGCCCGCCGTCGGCGTGTGGGTGGAGTCCGCGCATCGCAGGCGGGTGGCGCTGAGCGTGCTGACGGCCGCGGCGGTGACGCTGACTTGCCTGATGTTCTTCATCCGCGAGCGCCCCGGCTACCTGTGGGCGGGTCTGGTGCTCCTTGGGGCGACGGCGGCCTGCGGCGATCTGGCCAGCGTCCCCTACAACGCCATGCTGCGTCAGCTCTCGACGCCGCAGACGGCCGGGCGGATATCCGGATTCGGCTGGGCGGCCGGCTATGTCGGCAGCGTTCTGCTGCTGCTGGTGATCTACACCGGCTTCATCTCCGGATCCGGCAAAGGGCCCGATGCGACGCGCGGCCTGCTGCGAGTTCCCCTGCGGGACGGGCTCTATGTCCGCGAGGCGATGGTGGTGGCTGCGATCTGGTTCGCGGTGCTGGCGCTGCCCTTGTTGTTCGTCGCGCACCGACTGACCGAGTCGTCGGAGGCCCACCGGTCGACGAGCATGCTGGGCGGCTATCGCAAGCTGTGGACCGAGGTCGCCGCGGAATGGCGCCGCGACCGCAACCTGGTCTACTTCCTGTTAGCCAGCGCGCTCTTTCGGGACGGGCTGGCGGCGATCTTCGCGTTCGGGGCGGTGCTCGGCGTCAACGTGTACGGCATCTCGCAGGCCAACGTGCTGATCTTCGGGGTGGCGGCCAGTGTGATCGCCGCGGTGGGCGCGGTGCTGGGTGGGTTCGTCGACCACCGCGTCGGCTCAAAGCCAGTCATCGTGGCGTCACTGTCGGCGATCGTCGTCCTGGGACTGACCTTGATGGCGCTGTCGGGACCGGTGGCCTTCTGGGTGTGCGGGTTGGTGCTGTGCATGTTCATCGGGCCGTCGCAGTCGTCGTCGCGCGCTTTGCTACTGCACATGGCCAAGCACGGCGGGGAAGGGGTGGCGTTCGGTCTCTACACCATGACCGGGCGGGCGGTGGCGTTCGTGGCGCCGTGGCTCTTCTCGCTATTCGTCGACGCCTTCGGTGCCGTGCGGGCCGGACTGGGCGGGATCTTGCTGGTGCTGATCGCCGGACTGCTGGCGATGCTGGCCGTCCGGGTCCCACTGCGCGCCGCCGCGGTAGCCGAGCCCTCATAGCCCGTTGGGGTAGCGCCTAGCCGCGGGCGTCGCACACCGTGAGACCGCCGCCGACGCGTTTGCTGATCTGAACCCCGTCGATGGTGAGCGTGCAGGTGACGCTGTGGCCGATGTTGACGATCGTGACGTTGGCCGGGTGGGTCGCCGATTTCGACAGGCTCACCTCTTTGCTCCACGGCAGCGCGACGTTGAATTCGGTCTGGATGAGGCCGCCGGTGTCGATGTACATGATGCTGATCGCGCGGCCCTCACCCGAGACGGTGTAGACGACGTCCTGCATCGCGGCCGGTCCGGTCGTCTCGGACGGCAGCTCGGGGCCGCTGGTCGGCGGTATCGGGGCCGGAATGAGCGACGGCGACCGGTGCGTCGACGTCGTCGGGATCTCCGTGCTCGGCTCCGGCATCGCCGGCAACGGCGGGACGGCGGTCTGGGTCTTGATCGCGTCGTTCGCCAGCACCAGCGCAATCACCAAGGCGACGACCAGCAGCACCGCCGCGCCGGCGCCGATCCACAGCCATCGCGACGACTTCGGGGCGTCCGGCGGCGGGGGAGCCATGCCCGGCGGTATGTCGCCCGACGGGCCAAGGTCGTGCTGCCAATACGCCGGCAGCGGCTTGGTCGTGTTCGTCTCGTTCGGGGTGGGCGCCCAGGGCGGTGTTGCCCCGCCATAGCTCTGCGCGTAGGGAGTTTGGTCGGCGTACGCGGGATCAGCGGAGGGCGAGTACCTCGGCTGTTGGGGCCCCGGCTGCGATGTGGGAAACCGCTCGGTGGGACGTGAATCGTTCATGTCCACCTCATGGCTTGCAGGGTACCTGGACCGGGTGTTGAAGGCCTGAGCCAGCTTACGACGGGGAGCTCAGGGGCAATGATTTCCGGCCGCGAGCGCGGCCACCGTCATCGCTCGCATGACGGCGCGCGACCTCGCGGCGCGGCCGGACCTGCCGCGCAGAGTATCCGCGGGCTTGATGCTGTGCGGTGTCGAATTCAACAGGCCGAACACGGCGTGCGCGGTCAGCCGGGCGTCGGCCTCGGCCAACTCGGGGTTTAGCTCCCGCAGCACCCCCACCCAGACCTCGACATATTGACGCTGGGATTTGCGCACCTGCTTTTCGGCGGCTTCGGGCAGGTACGCGAGGTCGCGATCCTGGATGCGAATGAGGTCGGGCTCGTTGAACACGAAGTCCAGGTGAAAGTCGATCAGCCCGTCGAGTGCGGCCGCCGCGTCGGTGCTCTCGGAGTGCACCCGCCGCGCACCGGCGAGCAACCTGGTGCTGATGCCCACCAGCAACTCGACCAGCAGCGACTCCTTGTTCGGAAAGTGGCGATAGATGGCCGGACCGCTCACCCCGGCCGCCGCACCGATGTCTTCCAGCCGCACCGCGAGGAAACCACGCTCAGCGAACAGCCGTTCGGCGGCGGACAGCAGTTGCAAGCGACGGTCGGACTTCAACTGGCTCCGGCGATTTGGGGCGTCGACGGGACCGGCTCGCCCCTCGGAGGAGGACGCTGTCATGACGGACCTCCGCTTGGTCAATTGGCCCTAACGTAGCACGAGTTATTCGCGATTAACTCGCACTTTTCGCCACGCGTGGTGCCGCCTGGACCGGCAACGGCGGCAATGGTATTCTCACCTCTTGAGTTAATCGGCATTAACTCAAAACCCCGACCGCACGACGGCAAGGAGGCTGCTGCGGCGATGGACAACCTGGTGGCCTCGCCCGCCGAGGCCGAGGCGTCGTACTCCGATGAGCACCGCCGGCTGGTCGGCGAGCTGAACGCCAAGCTGGCGGCGGCGGCGCTGGGCGGAAACGAACGCGCACGGGAACGTCACGTCAGCCGCGGCAAATTGTTGCCCCGCGAGCGGGTGGACCGTCTGCTCGACCCCGGCAGCCCTTTCCTGGAGCTCTCACCACTGGCCGCAGACGGCATGTATGGCGACGAGTCTCCCGGGGCCGGGATCATCACCGGCATCGGGCGCGTGTCGGACCGCGAGTGCGTGATCGTCGCCAACGACGCGACGGTCAAGGGCGGCACCTACTACCCGATGACAGTCAAAAAGCATCTGCGCGCCCAAGAGGTGGCGCTGCAGAATCGGCTGCCGTGCATCTACCTGGTGGACTCCGGGGGCGCGTTTCTGCCCCGGCAGGACGAGGTCTTCCCCGACCGAGAGCATTTCGGCCGCATCTTCTACAACCAGGCGACCATGAGCGCCGAAGAAATCCCGCAAGTTGCGGCGGTGCTCGGTTCCTGTACCGCCGGCGGCGCGTATGTGCCGGCGATGAGCGACGAGGCCGTCATCGTGCGCGAGCAGGGCACGATCTTCTTGGGTGGTCCGCCCTTGGTCAAGGCGGCGACCGGGGAGATCGTGTCGGCCGAGGAACTGGGCGGCGGCGACCTGCATTCCCGGGTTTCCGGTGTCACCGACCACCTCGCCGACGACGACGAGCATGCCCTGCGGATCGTCCGCGCGATCGCGGCCACCTTCGGTCCGCGCGAGCCGAGCCCTTGGGACGTGCGATCTCCGCTCCCGCCCACGTGCGCACAGACGGAGCTCTACGAAGTCGTGCCGCCCGACCCGCGGGTGCCCTACGACGTGCACGAGGTCATCGTGCGGCTGGTCGACGGCGGCGAAATCAGCGAATTCAAGGCCAATTACGGCAAGACGCTGGTGACCGCGTTCGCCCATATTCACGGCCACCCGGTGGGCATCGTGGCCAACAACGGCGTACTCTTCAGCGAATCCGCCTTGAAGGGTGCGCATTTCATTGAGCTGTGCGACAAGCGCAAGATACCGCTGCTGTTCTTGCAGAACATCGCCGGCTTCATGGTCGGCCGCGACTACGAGGCCGGCGGCATCGCCAAGCATGGTGCCAAGATGGTCACCGCTGTCGCCTGCGCGCGGGTGCCCAAGCTGACCGTCGTGATCGGTGGATCCTATGGGGCGGGCAACTATTCGATGTGCGGCCGGGCGTATTCGCCACGCTTCCTGTGGATGTGGCCGAATGCCCGCATCTCGGTGATGGGCGGCGAACAGGCCGCCTCGGTGCTGGCGACCGTACGCGGCGAGCAACTTGCCGGCGCCGGCAAACCGTGGTCGGCCGACGAGGAAGAGGAGTTCAAGGCGCCCATTCGCGAACAGTACGAAAGTCAGGGCAACCCCTATTACTCCACGGCTCGGCTTTGGGACGACGGGATCATCGACCCCACCGACACCAGAACCTTTGTCGGACTGGCTCTTTCGGTGTGCGCCCAAGCACCGCTAAAACCCGTCTCCTACGGCGTCTTTCGGATGTGAGTGCAGTGTTCGAGACCGTTCTAGTGGCCAACCGCGGCGAGATCGCGGTACGGGTGATCCGAACTTTGCGCCGGCTGGGCATCCGCTCGGTCGCCGTCTACAGCGATCCCGACGACGGCGCGCGCCACGTGCTCGAAGCCGACGAAGCGGTGCGGCTGGGGCCCGCAGCGGCCCGCGAGAGTTATCTGAACATCGACAAGGTCGTCGAGGCGGCCATGCGCACCGGATCCCAAGCGATCCATCCGGGGTACGGATTCCTCTCCGAGAACGCGGATTTCGCCGCCGCCTGCGAGCGAGCCGGAGTGGTGTTCCTGGGGCCCCCGGCCCGGGCGATCCAGGTGATGGGCGACAAGATTACCGCCAAGAACGCGGTCGCCGCCTTCGATGTCCCGGTGGTGCCTGGTGTCGCCAAGCCCGGGCTGAACGACGACGAGCTGGCTGCGGCCGCGGACGAGGTTGGGTACCCGGTCCTGATCAAACCGTCGGCGGGCGGCGGCGGCAAGGGCATGCGGTTGGTGGAAGAACCGGGCAGGCTGCGCGAGGCGCTGGTGGGGGCGCGGCGCGAGGCCGCTTCGTCGTTCGGGGACGACACGCTGTTTCTGGAACGATTCGTGTTGCGGCCCCGGCACATCGAGGTGCAGGTGCTCGCCGACACGCACGGCAACATCGTGCACCTCGGCGAGCGTGAGTGCAGCCTGCAGCGCCGCCATCAGAAGGTGATCGAAGAGGCGCCTTCGCCGTTGCTTGACGAGGCGACGCGGGCACGCATCGGGGCGGCCGCCTGCGATACCGCGCGCAGCGTTGATTACGTCGGCGCGGGCACGGTCGAGTTCATCGTCTCCGCCGACCGGCCCGACGAGTTCTTCTTCATGGAGATGAATACCCGCCTGCAGGTTGAGCATCCGGTCACCGAAGCGGTCACCGGGCTGGACCTGGTCGAGTGGCAGCTGCGAGTGGCCGCCGGCGAGAAGCTCGCGTTCGCCCAGGACGACATCGAATTGCGTGGGCACGCCGTCGAGGCCCGGGTGTATGCCGAGGATCCGGCGCGCGGCTTCCTGCCCACCGGCGGGCGGGTGCTGCACGTTTCCGAGCCGTCCGGCGACGGCGTGCGGGTCGACTCCTCGCTATTGACTGGCACGCTCGTCGGCAGCGACTACGACCCGATGCTCAGTAAGGTGATCGCGCGCGGCGACGACCGCGGCGAGGCGCTGGCGAAACTCGACCGCGCGCTGAGCCGAACCGTAATCCTGGGCGTCCAAACCAACGTCGAATTCCTCCGATTCCTGCTCGCCGACCAGCGGGTGCAGGCCGGGGATCTGGACACCGCGCTGCTCGACGAGCGCCTGGCGGACTTCGCTCCGCTGCCGGCTCCCGATGACGTGCTCGCCGCGGCCGGCCTCTATCGGCAAGCGGCCCTGGCTTTGCGCGCTCGCCGCTTAGGCGACAATCCCTGGGCGGCGCCGACCGGATGGCGGGTCGGCGGTAACCCCGCGCCGGTCCGCACCGATATGCGCACGCCGCTGCGCAGTGAGACGGTGTCGGTGCGGGGGATACCCGAGGCGGCCACGGTGCAGGTCGGCGAAGGTGAAACTCATTCCGCCGCCGCGCACGTCGAACCGACACGGTTGAGTATGACGCTGGACGGTGTGCGCCGGGACTACCGCTGGGCCGAAGCGGACCGGCACCTGTGGATCGCCGATGAGCGCGGAACCTGGCATGTGCGTGAAGCCGAGGAAAATAGAATCCATCGCGCCGCGGGCGCGCAGCGGGCCGAGATCGTCAGTCCGATGCCCGGCAGCGTGATCGCGGTCCAGACATCCTCGGGCACCGACGTTTCCGAGGGCGACGTAGTGGTTGTCGTCGAGGCGATGAAAATGGAACATTCGCTTGCCGCACCGGTCTCCGGACAGGTGGAAGTACTGGTCTCCGTTGGTGATCAGGTGACGGTGGACCAGGTGCTGGCTCGACTGGTGCCCGAAGAGTCCAGCGCGGCAGCCGATTCGAGTAAGGACACGTCATGACCACATCCATCACCGCGGGGACATTGCCCAAGGAATACGAGGATCTTCGCGACACGGTCGCCGAGTTCGCGCGCACCGTGGTCGCGCCGGTGTCGGCCAAACACGACGAGGAGCACAGCTTCCCGTACGAAGTCGTCGCCAAGATGGGGGAGATGGGCCTGTTCGGCTTGCCGTTCCCCGAGGAATACGGCGGCATGGGCGGTGACTACTTCGCCCTTTCGCTGGCGCTCGAGGAACTCGGCAAGTTCGACCAGTCGGTGGCGATCACCTTAGAGGCCGGCGCCAGCCTCGGCGCCATGCCCATCTACCGGTTCGGCACCGAGGAGCAAAAGCAGAAGTGGCTGCCGGACTTGACCGCCGGCCGTGCCCTCGCCGGCTTCGGGCTTACTGAAGCCGGGGCGGGCTCCGACGCCGGAGGAACCCGCACCACGGCCCGGCTCGACAACGGCGATTGGGTGATCAACGGCAGCAAGCAATTCATCACCAACTCCGGCACCGACATCACCTCGTTGGTCACCGTCACCGCCGTCACCGGAACCGCCGCGAACGGCAAGAAAGAGATCTCGTCGATCATCGTGCCCAACGGCACACCGGGTTTCACCGTCGAACCGGTGTACAGCAAGGTCGGCTGGAACGCGTCGGATACGCACCCGTTGAGCTTCGACGATGTCCGCGTCCCGGAGGAGAACCTGTTGGGTGGCCGGGGCACCGGTTACTCGAACTTCTTGTCCATCCTGGACGAGGGTCGCATCGCGATCGCTGCGCTGGCGACCGGGGCGGCGCAGGGCTGCGTCGACGAAAGCGTCAAGTACGCCAAGGAACGCCAGGCGTTCGGTCAGCCGATCGGTGCCTACCAGGCGATCAGCTTCAAGATCGCGCGGATGGAGGCGCGTGCCCATGTGGCACGCACCGCGTACTACGATGCGGCCGCAAAGATGTTGGCGGGCAAGCCGTTCAAGAAGGACGCAGCGATCGCGAAGATGATCGCGTCGGAAGCGGCGATGGACAACGCCCGCGACGCAACCCAGATCCACGGCGGCTACGGCTTCATGAACGAATATCCGGTGGCGCGGCACTACCGCGACAGCAAGATCCTCGAGATCGGCGAAGGGACTACCGAAGTGCAGTTGATGCTCATCGCGCGATCGCTGGGACTGTCATGACGCGCGCCGGCGACGATGCAGAGCGAAGCGATGAGGTGGGGGCACCTCCCGCTTGCGGGGGAGAGCGGCGCTGATGACGGATGCCAAATCGGTTGTCCAGCGTGGCTTGTGGTTTGAGGAATTCGAGATCGGCACCACTTATCTGCACCGGCCGGGCCGCACGGTGACCGAGGCAGACAACGTCTTGTTCACCACGCTCACCATGAACACCCAGTCGCTGCACCTCGACGCGGCCTGGGCTGCGGAACAGCCGGGGTTTCGGGGCGAGCGACTGGTGAACTCCATGTTCACCCTCTCCACGCTGGTCGGTCTGTCGGTGTCGCAGTTGACGCTGGGCACCATCGTGGCCAACCTCGGCTTCTCCGAGGTGTCCTTCCCCAAGCCCGTCTTCCACGGCGACACCCTGTACGCGGAGACCGTGTGCACAGGCAAGCGCGAATCCAAAAGCCGGCCCGGCGAAGGCATCGTCACCCTCGAGCACACGGGACGCAACCAGCACGGCGACGTCGTCGCGCGTGCCGTGCGCACCACGCTGGTGCAGAAGCGCCCAAGCAACCAGGAGACCAGGTGAACCTGCAAGCCGCCGGCCCCGGATGGCTGTTCTGCCCGGCCGACCGCCCCGAGCGTTTCGCCAAGGCCGCCGCCGCCGCCGACGTGGTGATCCTCGACCTCGAGGACGGCGTGGCCAAGGCGGACAAACCCGCGGCGCGTAAGGCGCTGCAGGAGACACCGCTGGACCCGGAGCGCACCGTCGTGCGGGTCAACGCGGCCGACACTGCGGAATATCCTCTCGATCTCGAAGCCCTGGGCGGCACCGCGTACACGACGGTGATGCTGTCCAAGACCGAATCGGCCGCGCAGGTGACGGCGCTCGCGCCACGCGAGGTGATCGCCCTGCTGGAGACGCCGCGCGGTGCGGTATTCGCCGCCGAAATCGCGGCGGCACAGGGCACACTGGCGCTGATGTGGGGCGCCGAGGACCTGGTCGCGACGCTCGGCGGGAGCTCCAGTCGCAAGGCCGACGGCTCCTACCGCGACGTCGCCCATCACGTGCGGTCGACCGCCCTGCTCACGGCGTCCACCTTCGGCCGCGTCGCGCTCGACGCGGTGCATCTGGACATCCGCGATCTTGACGGCTTGCGGGAGGAGGCCGAAGACGCCGTCGCGCTGGGCTTCGGCGGAACCGTGTGCATCCACCCGAGCCAGATTCCGGTGGTGCGCGAGGCGTATCGCCCCACCGAGGAGCGACTGGACTGGGCACGACGGGTGCTGACCGCGGCGCGGTCCGAGCGCGGAGTCTTCACCTTCGAGGGACAGATGGTCGACTCACCGGTGCTCAAGCACGCGCAGATGACGTTGCGCAGGGCGGGTGAGGCCGTCCCCGAGTGACGGCTGCATTACCGCCGGACGGGCGCCGAAGCGCGACACGCTGTGCCGTTCTCGCAATCAGCCGGTCTCTTCCGGTTTGAGCGCATAATGGTGAGTACGTCAGTGTCGCGGCGAGCGAAGCCTTTCGTGTAGCTGGCGATCGATCTCCGCTCGCGGTAGATCCCGGCTGACCGTTAGCCGGGACCCGCTGTGGTCTACCGGACCACGCGGCACCCCACGAGGGAGGCGGTGTGGCGCAGATGTCTTCGACGGCCATGACTGTCGATCTCGAGCCGGTACAACTCGTGGCCCCCGATGGTTCGCCGACGTCCGAAAACCGCTACAGCCGTGAGCTTCCCGCGGAGACGCTGAGCTGGCTCTACGAGATGATGGTGATCACCCGCGAACTGGACGGCGAATTCGTCAACCTCAAGCGGCAAGGGGAGCTGGGACTGTATGCTTCCTGCCACGGTCAGGAAGCGGCACAGGTTGGTGCCGCGGCGTGCCTGCGCAAGACGGACTGGTTGTTTCCCCAGTACCGGGAACTCGGAGCATTTTTGGTGCGCGGCATCCCGCCCGGACACGTGGGGGCGGCGTGGCGCGGAACCTGGCACGGCGGCCTGGACTTCACTAAAAAATGCTGCGCTCCGCTGTCGATTCCGATCGGCACCCAGACCCTGCACGCCGTGGGCGCGGCGATGGCCGCCCAACGCCTGGGCGAGGATTCGGTGACAGTGGCCTTCCTCGGCGACGGCGCCACCAGCGTGGGAGACGTGCACGAGGCGTTGAACTTCGCGGCCGTGTTCAACACGCCCTGCGTGTTCTCCGTGCAGAACAACCAATGGGCGATCTCGGTGCCGATATCCAAACAGACCGCCGCACCGTCGCTGGCGCACAAGGCGATTGGTTACGGCATGCCCGGAATCCGGGTGGACGGCAACGACGTGCTGGCCTGCTATGCGGTGACGGCCGAGGCCGCCGCCCGGGCCCGCGCGGGCGGCGGCCCGGCATTGATCGAGGCGGTCACCTACCGCTTGGCCCCGCACACCACTTCCGATGATCCGAGTCGATACCGGACGCAGGACGAAGTCGACCACTGGACGGCGCTGGAACCGATCGCGCGATACCGCAGCTACCTGCAGGCCCAGGGCTTGTGGTCGAAACGGTTGGAGGAAAGGGTCGTTGGCCGCGCGAAGCGGATGCGGGCCGAACTGCGCGACGCGGTGTTTGACGCACCCGATTTTGACATCGACGAGGTGTTCACGTCGGTGTACGCCGAAATCACCCCGGGGCTACAGGCGCAGCGATTGCAGCTGCGGGCCGAACTGGACCGAAGTGATTGAGAGGCGTCCATGACCCAGCTCGCCGATCGTCCGGCCGGCCACGACGAAACACTCACAACGGCAGTGCAGAACGTCGCGTTCGGCACCGAGTCGTTGACCATGGTGAAGGCGCTCAACCGCGCGCTGCACGACGCGATGGCCGCCGACGATCGGGTGTTGGTGTTCGGCGAGGACGTCTCGGTCGAGGGAGGAGTGTTTCGGGTAACCGAGGGGCTGGCCGCGGCGTTCGGCGAGAAGCGCTGCTTTGACACGCCACTCGCCGAGTCCGCCATCATCGGGATTGCGGTGGGCCTGGCACTGCGTGGCTTCGTTCCGGTACCCGAGATCCAGTTCGACGGGTTTTCTTACCCTGCATTCGATCAGGTGGTCAGCCACCTGGCGAAGTATCACACTCGGACCCGCGGTGAAATCAACATGCCGGTGACGGTGCGCATCCCTTCCTTCGGGGGAATTGGTGCCGCCGAGCATCATTCGGACTCCACGGAGTCGTACTGGGCACACACCGCCGGCTTGAAGGTCGTGGTGCCGTCCAGCCCGGCTGACGCGTACTGGCTACTGCGTCACGCGATCACCTGCCCGGACCCGGTCATGTTTTTGGAGCCAAAGCGCCGGTACCAGGGCCGCGGCCCGGTCGACGTCACCAGGCCCGAACCGCCGATCGGGCAGGCGATGGTGCGCCGGGCCGGCACCGACGTGACCGTCGTAACCTACGGCAGTTTGGTCAGCACCGCGGTCGGTGCCGCCGAAGCGGCGCAGCGGCAACGGGATTGGAGCCTGGAGGTCATCGACCTGCGGTCCCTGGTGCCACTCGACTTCGACACCGTCGCCTCTTCGATCCACCGGACCGGGCGCTGCGTGGTGATGCACGAGGGCCCGCGAAGCCTGGGGTACGGAGCGGGCTTGGCCGCCCGCATTCAAGAAGAGTTGTTCTACGAGCTTGAGGCGCCGGTGTTGCGCGCCTGCGGGTTCGACACCCCGTACCCGCCTGCGCGGCTGGAGAAGTGGTGGTTGCCCGGCCCCGACCGGCTATTGGATTGCGTCGAACGCGTGTTGGCGCAGCCATGAGCGACGGGCGAATCAAGTCGTTTCGGGTCCCCGATCTCGGCGAGGGACTCGAAGAAGTTACGGTGACGCAGTGGCACGTGGCGATCGGTGACGACGTCGAACTCAATCAGGTGCTCTGCACGGTGGAGACCGCGAAGGCCGAGGTGGAAATCCCGAGCCCGCACGCCGGACGGATCGTCGAAATAGATGGCGCCGAAGGTGATGTGGTCAGCGTGGGAGCGGTGCTGCTGCGGATCGACACGGTGCCGCTCAGCGGTGACCTGCCTACCGCCGAAACAGCGGTGCCCACGCTGGTCGGCTATGGCGCCGACTCCGGCATCGACACCAGCCGGCGGCCCACCCGCCCGCTCGCCGCCCCTCCGGTGCGAAAGCTGGCCAAAGAGTTGATGGTTGACCTCAACTCGGTGCAGCACCACGCCGGCGCCATCATCACCCGGGAGGACGTGCTGTCGGCTGCTCGGGGGAACGGCAATGGCGCCGATGTCCGGCCGGTCCGGGGTGTGCAGGCCCGGATGGCGGAGAAGATGACCTTGTCGCACAAAGAGATTCCGGCAGCGAAGGTCGGTCTGGAGGTCGACTGCACCGAGCTGGTCCGACTGTCGGACCGGATGAGTTCGGCGGAGGAGACCATATCGCCCTTCGTGCTGGTGTTGCGAATGGTCGTCATCGCGTTGCGCCACAACGAGCTGATGAATTCCACCTGGGTCGACTCGCCGCAGGGACCGCAGGTTCGTGTCGAGCATTGTGTGCATCTGGGCATCGCCGTGGCCACCGAACGTGGGCTGCTGGTCCCGGTCATCACGGACGCCCACAGCAAGACGACCCGTGAACTGGCCGGCAGGGCAGCCCATTTGATCGTCGGTGCCCGTGCCGGCAGCCTGGGGCCGGGGGAGTTGCGAGGCTCGACATTCACCGTGACGAATTTCGGGGCGCTGGGCGTGGACGATGGGGTGCCGGTGATCAACCACCCCGAGGCGGCCATCCTCGGCATGGGTGCGATCAGGGCGCGGCCAGTGGTCGTGGGCACACAGATCGTGGGCCGCCCGACGATGTCGTTGACGTGCGTATTCGACCATCGCATTGCCGACGGGGCGCAAGCGGCCCAATTCGTCTGCGAATTAAGGGATCTGATCGAGTCGCCCGAAACCGCACTGCTGGACCTGTAAGTCTCGCGTCGGGAGTGCGCCCGTGCGGGGCACCACTACCTACCTGCGTTGCGCCGCGGCCAAACGCTGTGCGAATTCCGGCGATTGGATGGAATGGGATTGCGGACCGAGCTCCGCACGCATGGCGAACTGATGCTGCTCGGTGTCCAGCGATCCGGGACTGGCGGTGGAGCGCATGGTGGCCTTGGTCGCCAGCACCACGTCCCGCGGAGCCGCCGCCGGACCGGCGGCAAGCTCCAGCGCCGCAGCGACCGGATCTTCGGCCACGGTCAGCGCCAAGCCGTGCCGCACGGCGGCGTCGGCGTCGAAGCGCATACCGAACAAGAGGGCAGCGCGGGCGACCTGCGGGCCGACCGCCCGCTGCAGCATCCACGTCGCACCTCCGCCGGGGTGCAGCCCCAGCTTCTGGAATCGCGCGTCGAACACGGCGGTGGGTCCGGCGATGCGCACATCGGCCGCCAGGGCCAAGTTCAGGCCCGCGCCCACCGCCGCGCCGTTGACAGCGGCAATGGTGGGCAATCGGCAACTACCGACGGCCATGAAGCCGTCATAGAGCTTTTTCAGGCCCGTCTCGGCCGCTCCACCGCCGGCAGCACCGAGGGCGCTGAGGTCGGCGCCCGCGCAGAATGCCTTGCCCGCCCCGGTGACCACCACGGCATGCACATCGGCGTCGGCTTCGGCCCGCTCGACGGCCTCGCGCAGCTGCCCCGACGACTCGGCACTTATCGCATTGCGCCGGTCGGGGTCGTTGACGGTGATGAGCGCAACGCGGTTGGTGACCTCGAAAAGGATCGGTTCGGACTGGGCCATCGGGCACCTCCGGCTTCGCTTTCTGGCTGTGAATTGACCCGTCCACACCGTTCATCGGCGGCAGCGCCACGGGCGAGGTAAGACTACTTCGCGGCGCATGCGCGGCCCGGGCCGGTATAAGCGTGATTAGCAAAACCAGCAGCACAACGCGGGAATTCCGCATCGACCACCGTGGTATTGGCTTGCCGCATCGGCCGAACGACATTAGCCCTGCGCCCGACGCGCCATTGGCCCTGCCGCGGGAAGGCGCAGACCTTTGCGGAACGCACGACGGATATTGGAACGCAATAGTAATAATGGATTTATCAAAACGTTATCTGCCACGTTTGGCATCTTCGGCCAAATCTCTCAGCCGACGTGCCAAAATGTTCGCATGACACCGGCGCTACGGCCGGGCACCGACGCTGACTGCCGGCTCGGTTGAGCGCCCAAAATTACGCGATCCGCTACAGCTCGGGTTTCGCTAGCTTCTTCGCCAGCTCATCGAGTTCGGCTTGGCGCTCCCGCACCGCACAGCCCCGCCGCTCGATCCGTGTCCCATGCGAAATCGCGCGCGGCAGCGCATTGCTACGCAACTTATTGTTCGCATAATGGATTGCAGCGTCGATCATTTCGATGTATCGCTCCGCCTCGTGTTCTGCGCAGGAACCCTCGATACGCTGGACTTCGTCCCAACAGGGATAGGAAGAGTATCGGGCGTCGAGTTGCTGCTGAGAGATCTGCGCCCCGAAATAGCGGCGCCAGTCGCGGCTCAACCAACCCCTGGTCTTGACTTCAACTTTGATTCGATTGCCAACGCCCGCTATGAACGTCGGCTCCCCGACGCGCACCACCGGCTGCCATTCATTCGCCGCCATATATCGCCAACCCTCTCGAAGAGAAGACGCTCTAGCCAGGCTCTCGCCGTAAGCGCCGTCTGCTCGTCTGACAACGGTGTGGGATTATTAAACCGCATTCTTTTAACATTGGCTTCGGCTTTTGCCCGGTTACCCGGCTGTACGAACACCAACTAAATGGCATTACCGGTGGTGTCGGGTAGTGCTTTGCACTGATCGCGACGGCGGAAAATTGCCTTGACCTGCGCGTCACTGTGCGCCGGGCCGTCGCCTGGGTGCCGGTCCCTCCGGAGCTTGGCGCCGCCTCCACCACTGAACATCCGCTTGGAGTCGCTGCTGCCTCATCCGTCACTCCGGCACCTGTCGCTCAACACGAGTTGACTTTCGAATTCGATGGCACCCGCGCTAGCCGTTCGGGAATGCGGTCGAGCCCGTCGGCGGGGCGATCAAGGATCCGTTGAGGATCTGTCAAGGTGCGCAGCGCACGCTCATGTCAGCCCAAAAGGCATCCCAATCGGCATCGACGCTAGGAGCACCTCATGCGAACAACGGCGTACAGGACACGCCACATGGTGCCCCCGGCACGACTCGAACGTGCGACCTAGGGATTAGAAGGCCCTTGCTCTATCCACCTGAGCTACGGAGGCAATGTGCAGGTCAGTCTATCCAACCGCGCCCGCCGACCCGATTTCCCGCCGCCACGCGCGCGAAAACCCTTCCGGCACCGCATTTATCGGTTATGGTGGGGACCCTCGACACACGTACAACATCTGCCGGCAATCGGCCGTTAACCGCAACGAGGCGTGTGCATAACGTCGAGGGGTGGCATTGCAATGAGCGTGGCCAGTGCTTTGACTTCACACCGCTCGTGGGCGGGCGCCCAAGCGGCACGCCTGGCGGCCGACGCCCGCGATGTCTATCAGCTGGGCAATCTGGTGCTGCGCGGCGGGCCGTTCGCTCTGGGCTGCTTCGCCGGCTGGCTGTTCACCGAGTTCCCTCCCCACGTGGTGACCGGGCACGCGCTGTCGCGGGTTGCCCATCCGTCCGTCGGCCGCGTCGGCACGGCGTGGGCCGCCCAGCGGGCGGATCGAGCCCTAACCGCCGCCCTCGAGGAGTCCTTTGGACCGGAGTATCGCGAGCAAATATGCCACCCGGCCGCCGTCGGGGCCCTGTGCGCCCCGCGCGGTCGCCTGTTGAGCAGGCCCGGTCCCCACCGCCGTTACGCGGCCCAGACTTCCGACATCTCCTATGGTCCGAGTCCGCGCGACAACCTGCTCGACGTCTGGCGGCGCGATGATTTGGCGCCCGGCTGCCGGGCGCCGGTGCTGATCCAGGTGCCGGGCGGAGCGTGGGCGCTGAACGGTCGGCGTCCGCAGGCCTACACGTTGATGAGCCGAATGGTCCAACTCGGCTGGATCTGCGTCTCGATCGATTACAGCAAAAGCCCGCGCGCCACGTTCCCTGCGCACCTCATCGACGTCAAAAGGGCAATCGCGTGGGTGCGGGAGAACATCGCCGACTACGGCGGCGACCCCGACTTCATCGCGATCACCGGCGGATCGGCGGGCGGACATCTGGCCTCCCTGGCGGGGCTCACCCCGAACAACCCCGCCTTCCAACCCGGCTTCGAAGACGCCGACACCACCGTGCAAGCGGTGGCGCCCTACTACGGCGTCTATGACTTCACCGACTTCGAGAACATGCACGAACTGATGCTGCCGTTCCTCGAGCAATTCGTGATGAAGGCCCGCTACGCCGACGAGCCGGAGCGCTTCACGGCGGCCTCCCCGGTTTCCTACGTGCACAGCGACGCGCCTCCCTTCTTCGTACTGCACGGCGAGAAGGACGAGTTGGTGCCCAGCGGCCAGGCCCGCGCCTTCTGCGCGGCGTTGCGCGCGGCCGGCGCGGCCACGGTGGCCCACGCTGAACTCGGCAACGCCCACCACGCTTTCGACATCACGCCGACGGTCCGATCGCGGCTGGCCGCTGATGCGGTCGCCGATTTCCTCGGTGTCGTCTACGGGCGGCGCGTCAGCGCGCTGCTGGATTCGCTGCCCTTGTCGGCCACTTCGGCCGGCTGAGCCCGCGCCCCAGTAACCGCCGCTCCTTTCACCAGGGCGGTAACCCGACTAGCGTTGGGTAGACCATTGGGGTTGGTTGGGTCCAAGGCAGGAGGCTTGATCGACGGTGACACGGTTGGCGCGTCGAGCTGATGACCATGGCTGAGGCCGTCGAGGCGATCAAGTTGTCCGACGAGCTCGGACCGGTCGACTACCTGCTGCACAGGGGAGAGGCAAACCCTCGCACCCGGTCGGGACTCATGGCGCTGGAGCTCCTGGACAACACACCGGACTGGGAACAGTTCCGCACCCGTTTCGAAAGCGCGTCCCGGCGGGTGCTGCGGCTGCGGCAAAAGGTCGTCGTGCCGACCTTGCCTACGGCGGCGCCGCGCTGGGTGGTAGATCCCGATTTCAACCTGGATTTCCACGTGCGCCGGGTGCGGGTGTCCGAACCCGGCACGCTGCGTGAGGTATTCGACCTCGCCGAGCTCATCCTGCAGTCGCCGATGGACATTTCGCGTCCGCTGTGGACGGCCACTCTGGTCACCGGTCTGGCCGACGGAAAGGCCGCGGCGCTGCTGCACGTCAGCCACGCCGTCACCGACGGTGTCGGCGGGGTCCAGATGTTCGCCGAGATCTATGACCTCGAACGCAATCCACCGCCCAGGCCGAACCTGCCGCTGCCCGTCCCGCAAGACCTGACATCCAATGATCTGATGCGCCAGGGCATTAACCACCTGCCCTTCGCCGTTGTCGGCGGCGTCGTGAGTGCGCTGTCCGGCGCGGTATCGGCGGCCGGGCGGGCCGTGTTGGAACCGACGGCCACCGTTTCGGGCATCGTTGGGTACGCCATGTCGGGCATGAGGGTGCTCAACCGGGCCGCCGAGCCGTCGCCGCTGCTGCGTCGGCGCAGCCTGGTAACCCGCAGCGAGGCGATCGATATTCCGCTGGCCGACTTGCACAAAGCCGCGAAAGCCGGCGGCGGGTCGATCAACGACGCCTACCTCGCCGGGCTGTGTGGCGCCTTGCGCCGTTACCACGAGGCGTTCGGCGTGCCGATCAGCACGCTGCCAATGGCGGTGCCGGTCAACCTGCGGGCCGAAGCGGATACGGCCGGCGGCAACCGATTCACCGGCGTCAACCTGGCGGCGCCGATCGGCACCGCCGACCCCGTTTCCCGGATGAAGAAGATTCGCGCGCAGATGACGCAGCGCCGCGACGAGCCCGCGATGAACATCGTCGGTTCGATGGCGCCGGTGCTCAGCGTCTTGCCGACCGCGGTGCTGGAAGGGATCACCGGCTCGGTGATCGGCTCCGACGTGCAGGCCAGCAATGTGCCGGCCTTCCCTGGGGACACCTACATCGCCGGCGCAAAGGTCTTGCGCCAGTACGGTATCGGACCACTGCCCGGTGTGGCGATGATGGTTGTGCTGATTTCGCGGGGCGGGTGGTGCACCATCACCGTGCGCTACGACAGGGCCTCGGTGCGAAACGATTCGTTGTTCGCTCAGTGCCTGCTGGAAGGTTTCGACGAGATCCTGGCACTGGCAGGCGACCCACCACCGCAAGCGGTGCCCGCCTCGTTCACCGAGCCGGCCGTGTCGTCTCGATCGGTGGCGGGCTCATGAGCGCCTCGAAAGCACAGGGAGACAACCGCGAAACCCCCGGATCGGACATGCGCCTGCCCGGTTCGGTGGCGGAGATTATGGCCAGCCCCGCCGGGCCGAAGATCGGCGCGTTTTTCGACCTGGACGGGACATTGGTCGCCGGGTTCACCGCGGTCATCCTGACTCAGGAGCGTTTGCTGCGGCGCGACATGGGCGTGGGGGAACTGCTCGGCATGGTGCAGGCCGGCCTGAGCCACACCCTCGGTCGTATCGAGTTCGAGGACCTCATCGGTAAGGCCGCAGCGGCGCTGACCGGGCGACTGCTCGACGACCTGGAAGAGATCGGTGAGCGGCTTTTCGTCCAGCGGATCGAGTCACGGATCTACCCGGAGATGCGCGAGCTGGTGCGTGCCCACACGGCCCGCGGCCACACCGTGGTGCTCAGCTCGTCGGCGCTGACCATCCAGGTCAACCCCGTCGCGCGTTTCCTCGGCATTGCCAACATGCTCACCAACAAGTTCGAGACCACCGAGGACGGCATGCTCACGGGTGGCGTCGAGAAGCCGATCCTGTGGGGTCCGGGCAAAGCCGCCGCGGTACAACGCTTTGCCGCCGAGCACGGCATCGATCTCAAGGACAGCTACTTCTACGCCGACGGTGACGAGGACGTCGCCCTGATGTATCTGGTCGGTAATCCCCGGCCGACGAATCCCGAAGGCAAGATGGCGGCGGTGGCCAAGCGCCGCGGTTGGCCCATCTTGAGATTCAGCAGCCGAGGTCCGGTGGGTCTGCGACGGCAGGTGCGCACCCTTGCCGGACTGGGCTCGATTGTCCCCGTCGGCGCCGGCGCAGTGGCAATGGGTGTGCTGACCGGTAGCCGGCGGCGGGGCGCCAATTTCTTTACTTCCATTTTTTCCCAAACCGTGCTGGCGACCACGGGAGTGCACCTCAATGTCGTCGGGAGAGAGAATCTGACCGCGCAACGTCCGGCCGTTTTCATCTACAACCACCGCAATCAGGTGGACCCGGTGATCGCGGGTGCGCTGGTCAACGACAACTGGGTTGCCGTGGCCAAGAAGGAATTACAGAAGAATCCGATCATGGCCCTGCTCGGCAAAGCGTTGGACGGGGTTTTCATCGACCGAGACGATTCGGCCTCCGCGCTGGAGACGATGCGCACGGTCGAAGAGCGGGCCAAGAACGGACTTTCCATTGTGATGGCGCCGGAAGGCACCCGGCTGGACACCAATGAGGTCGGCCCCTTCAAAAAGGGTCCATTTCGTCTCGCGATGGCCGCCGGCATCCCGATCGTTCCGATCGTGATCCGCAACGCCGAGCTCGTTGCCGCCCGGAACTCGACCGTCATCAATCCGGGGACAGTCGACATCGCGGTCTTTCCGCCGATCTCGGTACAGGACTGGACGCTCGACACGCTGCCGGAGCGCATAGCCGAGGTTCGCCAGCTGTACCTGGACACCCTCGCCAATTGGCCCGTCGACGAACTTCCCGAGGTGGATCTTTTCGCCGAGAAGAAGGCGGCGGCCAAGAAGGCGGCGGCCAAGAAGGCGCCGGCCAAGAAGGCGCCGGCCAAGAAGGCGCCGGCTAAGAAGGCGCCGGCTAAGAAGGCGCCGGCTAAGAAGGCGCCGGCTAAGAAGGCGCCGGCCAAGAAGGCGCCGGCTAAGAAGGCGCCGGCTAAGAAGGCACCGGCCAAGAAGGCCGCGTCAAAAGCGAAGCCGCCCAAGGCAACTTCGCATGAGTCCCAGGCCGCCCTCAACGACGGCGAGGTGCAACGACCCGCCGCCGAGGCGGCGGCCCCCGGCGCCGAGCCACCGGATTCGCCGCCCCGAGGGAATCCGTGACCGAACCGGCTGCAGATAGCAGCGCGGTTCTTACCGGAAGAGACTCGCTGGTATTGGCGTCGATGGCCTCGCCGGTCGAGACGGAACTGGTGACGGCGTGGCTGGATCACCAGCGCGCCGACCATCCCGGAGCGGATTTCGGCTTGGTGAAGCTGCCGGCGCTCGACGCGCCGCCGGAAGCGATGCATGCCCTGGCCGAACAGCTCGAATCCGGACAGGACCGCTCGATCGTGCCGGTGCGAGTGTTCTGGCTGCCGGAGCCCGATCGCGGCCGTCTCGCCAAACTGGCCGGGCTGCTCCCCGGCCGGGATCCCTACCACCCCAACCACCGTCAGCAAGAACAGATAGTGCGGAGCGCTCCCCAGCGCGCACGGGTGGTGGCCGGTGAGGCGGCCACCGTCTCCGAACTGCGCCGGCAGTGGCGCGACACAACGGTCGGAGAAGACAAGAACGACTTCGCCCAATTCGTGATCCGCCGCGCCATCTTGGCGATGGAACGCGTCGAGTACCGAATCCTCGGACCGCAGTACAAGTCGCCGCGGTTGGTGAAGCCGGAAATACTGGCGTCCAACCGGTTTCGTGCCGGCCTGGCCAAAATCCCCGGCGCGACCGTCGACGAAGCCGGAAAGATGCTCGACGAACTCGCCACCGGGTGGAGCAGGGCATCGGTCGACCTCGTCGGGGTTCTCGGCAGAATGCTCAGCCGCGGGTTCGATCCCGAGATCGACTACGACGGCTTTCAGGTTGCGGCAATGCGGGCCGGCCTGGAAGCTCACCCGGCGGTGTTGTTGTTCTCCCACCGCTCCTACATCGACGGCGCCGTGGTGCCGGTTGCCATGCAGGAGAACCGGTTACCGCCGGTGCACGTGTTCGCCGGCATCAATTTGTCGTTCGGAGCGATGGGGCCGTTGCTACGGCGTTCCGGTGTCATCTTCATCCGCCGCAATATCGGCAACGACCAGCTCTACAAGTATGTGCTGCGCGAATACGTCGGTTATATCGTCGAGAAGCGGTTCAATCTGAGTTGGTCCATCGAGGGCACCCGCTCGCGAACCGGGAAGATGCTGCCACCCAAACTCGGCCTGCTGGCCTACGTGGCGGACGCCTACCTGGACGGCCGCAGCGAAGATATTCTGCTGCAACCGGTCTCGATCAGCTTCGACCAGCTGCACGAGACCGCCGAATACGCCGCCTACGCCCGCGGCGGTGAAAAGACTTCCGAAGGCGTGGGCTGGCTGTACAACTTCATCCGCGCGCAGGGTGAACGCAACTACGGCAAGATCTACGTCCGGTTCCCCGAAGCCGTGTCGATGCGCCAGTACCTGGGCGCTCCGCACGGCCCAATGTCCCATGACCCGGACGCCAAACGTCTAGCGCTGCAGAAGATGTCGTTCGAGGTCGCCTGGCGAATACTGCAAGCGACGCCGGTGACGGCAACGGGCCTGGTCTGCGCACTGTTGCTGACCACCCGCGGTGCGGCTTTGACGCTCGGTCAGCTGCACCACACCCTGCAGGACTCCCTGGATTACCTGGAACGCAAACAAGACCCGATGTCGACCAGCGCGTTGCGGTTGCGCAGGCGCGACGGGGTGCGCGCGGCGGTCGATGCACTGTCCCACGGTCACCCCATCACCCGGGTCGACGGCGGCCGGGAACCGGTGTGGCGCATCGCGCCCGAAGAACAGCACGCCGCGGCCTTCTACCGCAACTCTGTGATCCACGCCTTCCTGGAAACGTCGATCGTCGAGCTTGCGCTGGCACACGCCCGCCACGCCGACGGCGACCGCATGGAGGCCTTCTGGGGCCAGGCAATGCGGCTGCGCGATCTGCTGAAGTTCGACTTCTATTTCGCGGACTCGGCGACCTTCCGGGACAACATCGCCGAAGAGATGGCGTGGCACAACAATTGGGAAGCTCACGTCGCCGCCGGGGGTGACGAGATCCGCTCGCTGTTGTTCTCGATGCGTCCGCTGATGGCGGAAGCGATGCTGCGGGTGTTCTTCGAGGCCTATGAGATCGTCGCCGACGTGCTGTGTGACGCACCGGCGGACATCGGACACAAGGAACTGACCGCCTTGGCGCTGGGCGTCGGCAGGCAGTACGTGGCGCAGACCCGGGTTCGCAGCAGCGAATCGGTGTCGACGCTGTTGTTCGCCACCGCCCGCCAGGTCGTCGACGACCAGGACTTGATCGCGCCCGCCCCAGACCTGGCGGAAAGGCGAGGCGCCTTCCTGAAAGAGCTGCGCGACATCCTGCATGACTTCAGATACGTCGGGCAGATCGCGCGTGATCAGTTCGTCGCCCGGGAGGACAAGGCGCGTCAGGACCTTCTGGACAGCCAGACCCGGTAGCCGGTGGTCCGCCCATACCCTGGACAGATGACCGTCGCCCCGCCGGCCGGCACGGCCTCGACCAAGGCCTCTGCCCAGCGCCGCACGCTGGTGTGGCCGGTCCTGGTCGGGGTGGCCGTGCTGGCGGGCTGCACGGCCGCGGGCATCGGGACGCTCTCGTTGGCCAGCGCGCTGACCGTGACGGGCCTACCCGATCCGGGTCAGGTGACCACGCTGGGGCTGCCCTTCGTCCGGGCGGCGGGTGAGATCGCCGCGGTGCTGGCGGTCGGGTCCTTTCTGTTTGCAGCATTTCTGGTGCCGCCACAGCGCAACGGTGTCCTCGACGCCGGCGGCTATCGGGCCCTTCGGCTCGGGACGGTGGCGTCGGGGGTGTGGGCGGTGTGCGCCGCCGTCCTCGTCCCGCTGACCATCTCCGACGTGTCCGGTCATCCCGTCGCCGACATCAGCCCGACGCGGATGTGGTCGCTGGCGGGTCTGATCAGCAACGCCTCCGCGTGGCGCTGGACCGCGATCCTCGCCGCGGTGATCACGCTGGCGAGCCTGTCGGTGCTGCGCTGGTCGTGGACCCCCGTGCTGGTCGCCGCCTCGGTGGTGACGTTGATTCCGCTGGGGCTGACCGGTCATTCGTCGGCCGGCGGTTCGCACGACCTGGCCACCAATGGCCTGCTGATCCACCTGGTCGCCGCCAGCCTGTGGGCCGGCGGCCTGCTCGCCCTGCTTGCCCACGCGCTGCGCGGCGGTGATCACCTCGGGCTGGCCGCCCGGCGTTTCTCGATGATCGCGCTGTGGTGTTGGGTCGCGATGGCGGGCAGTGGACTGGTCAACGCCCTGGTCCGGGTCCAGCCGTCCGACCTGTTCAGCACCGACTATGGCCGGCTGGTGACCGCCAAGTTCGTCGCGCTGTGCCTGCTGGGGGTGCTGGGCTGGCGCCAGCGTCGCGTGAGTGTGGCCGCGCTGCAAGCGGATCCGAGTCACGGGCGTGGCGCGCTGCTGCGGCTGACGTTGATCGAGGCCGCCATCTTCGGCCTCACCTTCGGCATCGCCGTCGGGCTGGGCCGCACCCCGCCGCCACCACCCCCGGCCCGGTTGCCGTCGATTCCCGAAGCCGAGATCGGATACGACTTCGACGGGCCGCCCACGGTGGCGCGCATCCTGTTCGACTGGCGCTTCGACCTGATTTTCGGTTCTGCGGCCGTCGTCTTCGCAGCGCTGTATGTGGCCGCGTTGGTGCGGCTGCGCCGCCGCGGCGACAAGTGGCCGCCGGGCCGGACTTTTTCGTGGCTGCTCGGCTGCCTGGTGTTGCTGTTCGCGACGTCGTCGGGTGTCGGCCGCTACATGCCGGCGATGTTCAGCATGCACATGGTGGTCCACATGTGCCTGTCGATGCTGATCCCGATCCTGCTGGTGCTCGGCGCGCCGGTCACCCTGGGGTTGCGGGCGCTGCCCGCGGCCGGCCGTGACGATCCGCCGGGCATGCGGGAATGGCTGTTGGCCGCGCTGCACAGCCGCTTCTCCCGGTTCCTCACCAACCCGGTGGTGGCCACCGTGCTGTTCGTCGCCGGGTTCTACGGGCTATATCTGTCGAACCTTTTCGACACCACCGCGAGCAGCCACGCCGGGCACTTGGCGATGAACGTGCACTTCCTGCTGAGCGGCTATCTGTTCTATTGGGTGGTGATCGGGGTCGACCCGACGCCGCGACCGATCCCGCCGCTGGCAAAGGTGGCCGTGGTGTTCGCCTCGCTGCCGCTGCACGCCTTTTTTGGGGTGGTGCTGATGGGCACCAAGAAGGTGCTCGGCGCCGACTACTACCGTTCGCTGGGCCTGAGCTGGCACACCGACCTGCTGGGCGATCAGCGACTGGGCGGGGGCATCGCCTGGGCAGCGGGGGAATTTCCCCTTGTGATCGTCATGCTCGCGTTGCTCATCCAGTGGGCGCGCAGCGACCGGCGCACCGCCACGCGGTTGGACCGGGCCGCCGAGCGCGACGACGACGCCGAGCTGGTGGCCTACAACGCGATGCTGGCGCAGCTGGCGCAGGGCGAGAAGCCCAAGCGATCCGGCCCGGCCGATCCCGACTGATCCACAGTTCCGCTTTCATCCACAGCGACGGCCGATCTCCGGGCCGTTCCCCGCAGCATTCGTCGGTGGCGCCGGGCCTACTGGCAGCCATAGCCAATGCAATCGAGAAGGGATCAGCCCATGTTCGAAACTCCGCTTACCGTCGTCGGTCACATCGTCAACAACCCCGAACGTCGACAGGTCGGCACCCAGGAGGTCATCAAGTTCCGCGTCGCCAGCAATTCCCGGCGGCGCACTGCCGACGGCGGCTGGGAGCCCGGCAATTCGCTCTTCATCAACGTCAACTGCTGGGGCAAGCTGGTCACGGGCGTGGGTGCCGCATTGGGCAAGGGCGCACCGGTGATCGTGGTGGGCCACGTATACACCAGCGAGTACGAGGACCGTGACGGCAACCGCCGGTCTTCGCTGGAGATGCGCGCCACCGCTGTCGGGCCCGATGTGTCGCGCGCGATCGTGCGCATCGAGAAGCCCGGTTACACCGGTCCGACCACGGAGGCCGCCACACCGCCAGCTGATGCGTCCGACGCCGCTGGTGAGGACGCTGAGGCCGATGACGCCGAGTCCGCCGACACGGGCCCGCTGCCGCTGACCGCTTAGCGGCGCGCTTCCGCCGCCGGGCGATGCCTAGGATGGTCCGCGAGATCGCTTCGCAAATCAGAAAGGCATAACCGCGGCATGGCTGAGTTCATCTACACGATGAAAAAGGTCCGCAAGGCGCACGGCGACAAAGTGATCCTGGACGACGTCACGTTGAGCTTCTATCCAGGTGCCAAGATCGGTGTCGTTGGGCCCAACGGCGCCGGCAAGTCGAGCGTCTTGCGGATCATGGCGGGCCTGGACAAGCCGAACAACGGTGATGCCTTCCTGGCCAACGACGCGACCGTCGGCATCCTGCTACAGGAGCCCCCGCTGAACGAGGAGAAAACCGTTCGCGGCAACGTGGAAGAAGGCCTGGGCGAGATCAAGGTCAAGCTCGACCGCTTTAACGAAGTCGCCGAGTTGATGGCCACCGACTACACCGACGAGTTGATGGAGGAGATGGGCCGGCTGCAGGAGGAGCTCGACCACGCCGACGCGTGGGACCTCGATTCGCAGCTGGAGCAGGCCATGGACGCGCTGCGCTGCCCCCCGCCCGACGAGCCGGTGACGAACCTGTCCGGTGGCGAACGTCGCCGCGTCGCGCTGTGCAAACTGCTGCTGTCCAAGCCCGACCTGCTGCTGCTCGACGAGCCCACCAACCACCTGGACGCCGAGAGCGTGCAGTGGCTCGAGCAGCACCTCGCCTCCTACGCGGGCGCGATCCTGGCGGTCACCCACGACCGGTACTTCCTGGACAACGTCGCCGAATGGATCTTGGAACTGGACCGTGGCCGCGCCTATCCGTACGAGGGCAACTACTCCACGTACCTGGAGAAGAAGGCCGAGCGGCTGGCGGTGCAGGGACGCAAGGACGCCAAGCTGCAGAAGCGGTTGACGGAGGAGCTGGCGTGGGTGCGCTCCGGGGCCAAGGCGCGTCAGGCCAAGAGCAAGGCGCGGCTGCAGCGCTACGAAGAGATGGCCGCCGAGGCCGAGAAGACGCGCAAGCTCGACTTCGAGGAGATCCAGATCCCGGTCGGACCGCGGCTGGGCAACGTCGTGGTCGAGGTCGACCATCTCGACAAGGGCTACGACGGCCGCACCCTGATCAAGGACCTCTCGTTCACGTTGCCGCGCAACGGCATCGTCGGCGTCATCGGGCCCAACGGGGTCGGTAAGACCACCCTGTTCAAAACCATCGTCGGCCTCGAGCAGCCGGACAGCGGCACGGTCAAAGTCGGCGAGACCGTCAAGCTCAGCTACGTCGACCAGACGCGCGCCGGGATCGATCCCAAAAAGACTGTATGGGAAGTCGTGTCCGACGGGCTGGATCACATCATCGTCGGCCAGACTGAGGTGCCGTCGCGGGCCTACGTGTCGGCGTTCGGGTTCAAGGGCCCGGACCAACAGAAGCCGGCCGGCGTGCTCTCCGGTGGCGAGCGCAACAGGCTCAACCTCGCGCTGACGCTCAAACAGGGCGGAAACCTCATGCTGCTCGACGAGCCCACCAACGACCTCGACGTCGAAACGCTGAGTTCGCTGGAGAACGCCCTCGAGCAATTCCCCGGCTGCGCGGTGGTGATCTCGCACGACCGATGGTTCCTGGACCGCACCTGCACGCACATCCTGGCCTGGGAGGGTGACGACGACAACGAGGCCAAGTGGTTCTGGTTCGAGGGCAACTTCGGTGCCTACGAGGAGAACAAAATCGAGCGGCTCGGAGCCGAAGCGGCACGGCCGCACAGAGTGACCCACCGCAAGCTCACGCGCGACTAGTGTCAGCTCTGCCCCGCATTGCCACGGAACGGGGCGACCCAGCGCACTGACATCCCTCGCCAGTTGGGAGCTATCGGCATGACGATCGATCCCGGAGCCAGACAAGGTCTCGAGGCGTGGACCACCTTCACCCAGCAGCAGGACATTCCTGAGTGGATCTCGAAAGCCTACGTCGAAAGCTATCGGGGTCCGCATAGCGACGAGTCGGGGGGCGCGGAAACCAGGCCCATCGATCTGACCGTGCCCGCGGCGATCGTGACCCCGGCCATGCTCAGCGCGCACTATCGGCTCGGCCTGCACCGCCCCGACGGCGAGAGCCGCGTCGCGGTGTACTCGGCGGAAGACCCGGCCGGTTTCGGGCCCGCCCTGCAAGTCGTCACCGATCACGGCGGCATGCTGATGGACTCCGTCACCGTGCTGCTGCACCGGCTCGGCGTCCCGTACACGGCCATCATGACGCCGGTGTTCGACGTGAAGCGCAGCCCTGACGGCGACCTGCTGCGCGTCGAGGCGAAAGCGGAAGGCGCGTCGCAATACGCCGGCGAGGCCTGGATACACGTGCAACTGCTGCCATCGGTCGACAGCAAGGGCCTCACCGAGGTCGAACGGCTGTTGCCCAAGGTGCTGGCCGACGTGCAGCAGGTCGCCAGCGACGCATCGAGTCTGATCGCCGCGCTGAAGGATCTGGCCGCGCAAGTCGAGGCCAACGCCGACGATCACTTCTCGGCGCCGGACCGCGACGACGTCGCGGCGCTGCTGCGCTGGCTGACCAACGGCAACTTCCTGCTGCTCGGCTACCAGCGCTGCCATGTGCACGACGGGCATGTCTCCGGCGACGGGACGCCCGGCCTCGGCGTGCTGCGCACCCGCACCGGCTCGCGTCCCCGGCTCACCGACGACGACAGATTGCTGGTGCTGGCGCAGTCCGTGGTGGGCAGCTATCTGCGCTACGGCGCCTACC
The DNA here is from genome assembly GCF_001667145.1 of Mycobacterium sp. 852002-51971_SCH5477799-a. Classification (GTDB taxonomy): domain Bacteria; phylum Actinomycetota; class Actinomycetes; order Mycobacteriales; family Mycobacteriaceae; genus Mycobacterium. The sequence continues at coordinate 28,301 of NZ_LZIF01000053.1, read as the reverse complement.
CGTATGCCATCGCGGTTCGTGAATATGTAGACGGTGCCGTGATCGAACACCGCTTCGTCGGGCTGTTCACGGTGGCGGCGATGAACGCCGATGTCCTGGAAATTCCGACGATTTCTCGCCGGGTCCGCGATGCGCTGGCAATGGCCGACAGCGACCCGATACACCCGGGCCAGCTGCTGCTCGACGTCATCCAGACCGTCCCCCGCTCGGAGCTGTTCACGCTCAGTGCCGAACGACTGCTGGCGATGGCCAAGGCGGTGGTGGATCTGGGACCGCAACGAAACGCGTTGCTGTTCCTGCGCGCCGACCGCCTGCAGTATTTCGTTTCCTGCCTGGTCTACCTGCCGCGCGACCGCTACACCACGGCGGTGCGGCTGCAGATCGAAGACATCCTGGTGCACGAATTCGGCGGCACCCGACTGGAATTCACCGCTCGGGTCAGCGAATCGCCCTGGGCGCTAATGCATTTCATGGTTCGCCTGCCGTCCGGTGGGTCCGATGTGGCGCCGGTCGACGTTTCCGAAGACAACCGGATCCGCATCCAGGCGTTACTGAGCGAAGCCGCGCGAACCTGGGCCGACCGGCTGGTCGCCGCGGCCGCCGAAGGCTCGGTGGGGCACGCCGACGCCGAGTACTACGCGGCCGCCTTTCCCGAGGTCTACAAGCAGGCCGTGACCCCGGCAGACGCCATCGACCACATCGCCATCATCAATGGGCTGCAAGATAACTCGGTCAAGCTGGTGTTCATCGAAGGCGACGACGGGACCGCGCAGCTGACCTGGTTCATGGGCGGACGCACCGCCTCGCTGAGCCAGCTGTTGCCGATGCTGCAAAGCATGGGCGTGGTGGTGCTCGAGGAGCGCCCCTTCACGGTCAACCGGTCCGATGGCCTGCCGGTGTGGATCTATCAGTTCAAGATCTCACCACACCCCACCATCCGGCTCGCCTCGACGCAAGCCGAGCGCGACGCGATGGCAGAGCGGTTCGCGGACGCGGTCACCGCGATTTGGCAGGGCCGGCTGGAGACTGACCGGTTCAACGAGTTGGTGATGCGCGCGGGCCTTCGATGGCAGCAGGTCGTGCTGTTGCGGGCCTATGCAAAGTATCTGCGGCAGGCGAACTTTCCCTACAGCCAGTCCCACATCGAGTCGGTGCTCAACGAGCACCCCTCGACCGCACGATCGCTGGTCGCGCTCTTCGAGGCGCTGTTCGACCCGAGCCCCGATTCGTCGGGGAACCGCGATGCGCAGGCCGCCGCCGCCGCGGTCGCCGCCGACATCGACGCACTGGTGGGCCTGGACACCGACCGCATCCTGCGTGCCTTCGCATCGCTGGTGCAGGCCACGTTGCGCACCAATTACTTTGTCACAAACGAGGGTTCGGCCCGGGCCCGCAACGTGCTGGCGATCAAGCTGGACGCCCAGCTGGTCGACGAGCTGCCACTGCCGCGTCCCAAATACGAGATCTTCGTCTACTCGCCCCGAGTCGAAGGCGTGCACCTGCGGTTTGGACCGGTGGCCCGCGGTGGCCTGCGCTGGTCGGATCGTCGCGACGACTTCCGCACCGAAATCCTGGGCCTGGTCAAAGCGCAAGCGGTCAAGAACGCCGTCATCGTGCCCGTCGGCGCAAAGGGCGGATTCGTCCTCAAGCGACCCCCACTGCCCACCGGCGACGCCGCCGCCGACCGCGAAGCCAGCCGCGCCGAGGGCGTCGCCTGCTACCAGCTGTTCATCTCCGGCCTGCTTGATATCACCGACAATGTCGACCACGCGACCGGAAAGGTCAGCCCCCCAACGGAAGTCATTCGCCGCGATGGTGACGACGCGTACCTGGTGGTGGCGGCGGACAAAGGCACCGCCACGTTCTCCGATATCGCCAACGACGTCGCGAAGTCTTACGGATTCTGGCTGGGTGATGCGTTCGCGTCCGGCGGGTCGGTCGGCTACGACCACAAGGCCATGGGCATCACCGCCAAGGGCGCGTGGGAGGCCGTCAAGCGGCACTTCCGCGAGATGGACGTCGACACGCAGGCCGAGGACTTCACCGTAGTGGGTATCGGCGACATGAGCGGCGACGTCTTCGGCAACGGCATGCTGCTGAGCAAGCACATCAGGTTGCTCGCGGCCTTCGACCACCGGCACATCTTCCTGGACCCCGACCCCGACGCCGCGGGCTCGTGGGAGGAACGCAAACGGATGTTCGACCTACCGCGGTCCAGCTGGGAGGACTACGACACATCGCTGATCAGTGAGGGCGGCGGCGTGTACAGCAGGGAGCACAAGGCGATCCCGGTCAGCCCCCAGGTTCGCGCTGCGTTGGGGATCGAGGGGTCGGAGGAGGGGGTCACCGAGATGACCCCGCCCAACCTGATCAAGGCGATTCTCCAGGCGCCGGTGGACCTGCTCTTCAACGGCGGCATCGGCACCTACATCAAGGCGGAGTCCGAATCCGACGCCGACGTCGGCGACCGCGCCAACGATCCGGTTCGGGTCAACGGAAGCCAGGTGCGCGCCAAGGTGATTGGCGAAGGCGGCAACCTCGGGGTGACCGCGCTGGGTCGTGTCGAGTTCGACTTGGCAGGTGGCCGGATCAACACCGATGCGATGGACAACTCGGCCGGTGTTGACTGTTCGGATCACGAGGTCAACATCAAGATCCTGATCGACTCCCTGGTGACCGCCGGCAAGGTCAAACCCGAGGAGCGAAAACCGCTGCTGGAGTCGATGACCGACGAGGTTGCACAGCTGGTGCTCGCCGACAACGACGACCAGAACGACCTGATCGGCACCAGCCGCGCGAACGCGGCGAGCCTGCTGCCGGTGCACGCCAGGATGATTCAATACCTGGTCGACGAGCGCGGCATCCACCGCGACCTGGAAGCGCTGCCCTCGGAGAAGGAGATCGCGCGGCGGGCGGAGGCCGGCATCGGGCTCACCTCACCGGAGATGTGCACCCTGATGGCACACGTGAAGCTGGGGCTCAAGGAGGAGATGCTCCAGACCGAGCTGACCGAGCAGGACGTGTTCGCCTCCCGGCTGCCGCTGTACTTCCCGAAACCTCTGCGGGAACGGTTTACTCCGGAGATCCGCACGCATCAGCTGCGCCGCGAGATCGTCACCACCATGCTGATCAACGATCTGGTGGACGCCGCCGGGATCAGCTACGCCTTCCGGATCGTCGAAGACGTCGGGGTCGGGTCGGTCGACGCGGTCCGTACCTACGTCGCCACCGACGCCATCTTCGCGGTGGGAGCGACATGGCGACGCATTCGCGCGGCGAAACTGCCCGTCGCACTGTCGGATCGGCTCACGCTGGACACCCGGCGGCTGATCGACCGCGCCGGGCGCTGGCTGCTCAACTACCGTCCGCAGCCGCTGGCGGTCGGCGCCGAGATCAACCGGTTCGCCGCCAAGGTCCAGGCGCTGACGCCGCGCATGTCGGAGTGGCTGCGCGGTGACGACAAGGCCATCGTCGAAAAGGAAGCCGCGGAATTCACCGCCCAGGGCGCGCCCGAAGACCTCGCCTATTCGGTGGCCGCCGGGCTCTACCGCTTCAGCTTGCTCGACATCATCGACATCGGCGACATCAGCGACATCGACGCCGCCGAGGTGGCAGACACCTACTTCGCGCTCATGGACCGGCTCGGCACCGACGGACTCTTGACGGCGGTGTCGGAACTGCCGCGCCGGGACCGCTGGCACTCCCTGGCCCGCTTGGCGATTCGTGACGACATCTATGCTTCGCTGCGATCGCTGTGCTTCGATGTGCTCGCCGTAGGGGAGCCGGACGAAAGCGGTGAAGAGAAGATCGCCGAGTGGGAGCACCTGAGTGCCTCCAGAGTCGAGCGGGCCCGCCGAACGCTGATCGAGATCCAGGAAAGCGGGAACAGGGATCTCGCGACGCTGTCGGTCGCCGCGCGGCAAATCCGTCGCATGACCCGCACCAGTGGAAGAGGATCATCAAGTTGAGCGTCGGCTTCGTCGCGCCCGTGCCAGTGCGCTGGTCGGACATCGACATGTATCAGCACATCAACCACGCCACGATGGTCACGATCCTCGAGGAGGCGCGTGTCCAATTTCTCCGAGAGGCGTTCGAGGTCGATATTCTGACCATCGGGTTGCTCATCGCCGAGGTCAAGGTGACCTACAAAGGCCAGCTGCGGCTGGTGGATTCGCCGCTGCAGGTGACCATGTGGACCAAGCGGTTGCGGGCGGTCGACTTCACGCTGGGCTACGAGGTGCGCTCGGTCGCCGCGGATCGGGAGTCGAAGCCCGCCGTCATCGCCGAGTCGCAACTGGCCGCAGTGCACATCGAGGAGGAGCGACTGGTGCGCCTCTCGCCACAACATCGGGAGTATCTACAACGGTGGATCAGGTAGCCGACCGAGGACTATGGCTGGGCGCCGACGCCAGGGACGCCCACCGCACGGATCTGGCCGCGTTCGTCGACCGCGCATTGCGACTCGACGACGGCGCGATCATCCGATTCCGAACCCGATCCCCGGGGCTACTGACAGCCTGGGTAGCAACGGGTTTCGACGTGCTGGCCAGCAGGGTGGTGGTCGGGGAGGCGCGGCCCGGCGACCTGTCGGTGGGCGCGGACGCGCTGGCGCGCGGCCTTTCCGCGATGGACGCCTCGGGATACGTCGATCCGGGTTTCGCGATGGATTCGGCGTGGCGCGGTGCCTTGCCGCCGGAAGCCGGCTTCACCCACCTCGAGGACATACCGGCCCGGGTGATGCTGGATTTGGCGCAACGCGGTGCACAACTTGCCAAGCAGCACAGCGGTTCTCATGGACCGCCGGTGTCGCTGCTCGATCAGGAGGTCGTTCAGGTCAGCGCGGCCGACGTGCAGGTCGGGCTACCCATGCGCTGCGTGTTCGCCTTGACCGCGATGGGTTTTCTGCCGCAGTCGCCCGATGCGGTCGCCGCCGACGAATTGATCAGAGTCCGGATACTGCCCACGTGGTTGCGTCTGGACGCCCGATTCGGTTCGGTATACCGCCGCCGCGGCGATCCCGCGCTGCTACTGGGCTGACGCGAACCGGCCGTGGGCGATTTCTCAAAACGGATCACGCTGAGTTAAACCGATCGCGGGCGGGGTCCGCTCGCCAAGATCAGGGACCGTAGCGCAGCCACAGCGGCAGAACTGCGTCGAGATGGTCCATGAATTTCTTCAGGCCCACGCGAAACTGCCCGTACCCGTAAGGGTCTTCGGCATACTCGGGAAACGCGATGCCCACCCCGAACAGGCCGGGGGCCAATATTCCGTTGACGCGGTTGTAATCCAGCGGCCCCCACTGCGGCGTCTCGGGCAACTTCCTGCGCGCGAAACCGACGGTGTAGACCACCCGGTCGCACTGCGCCAGCTTCTCGTCGAATTCCGGGCTCGATACCCAGCACCGCTCGAGGCGGTCGGGCAGCACCCCATCGATGTTCTCGCGCGCCCAGACGGCCGCCTGGCCCTTCAGTCCGGTGTCGTCGAACAGGATCCAATCGTCCAGATAGACAGCGTATTTGAGGGGGCTTTGATAGAAATTGACGATGCGCTCGACGGGGTGGCGCAACAGGTTCGGCAGCACGATCATCGACGAGTGCGACGAGCCGAACACCGCGACCGTCGCGCCTTCGAGTGGTTCTTCGGCCAGCTTGTCGGGATCCAGGGCGACCTCGACGGGGATCTCCTCGATGTCGGGGTGGCAAAGTTTTTTGGGATCTACGCCGACGGCCAGGATCACGTTCGTGGCGAAGATGTCGCGCCGTCCCGTCTGGACCCGCCATCGCCTGTTCTCCAGGAACAGCGCGGTGGCGGTGGTCGTCACGGCGTCGACCTGCTCACGCAGCTGCTCGGTGATCCATACCAGGGGTTCGGCGACCAGACCGAGCACACAGGTCTCTTGTGGATCGATCTCCTTGAGCGGCATGGGCGGTGCTTCGGAGAACCGAAATGCTTTGGAGCCGTTGAAGTACTCCAGGAAGAGCGCGACATGGGTGTTGCTGGACACGGTCCGCCACTTCTGGCCGATGTCGCCGCCGGCGAAGGCCGGATCAATCCAGGCGATCCGGTCGCCCGCGACTCCGTGATCCAGCAGCCTCCCCACCGCGGCGATGCCCGCCGGTCCGGCACCGATCACTGTCCATTCGTAGGAAGCCATGCACAACATATAGAGCAGTCCGCCGCGAAATGCCCACCGTGACTTCGATGGCGTGATCCGGCCCGGCTACGCCAGCCAGGCGGCGGAATCGGGTGGCAGTTTCCCGTCCAGCAGCGGTGCGCTCGCCAGCATCAGCTCGCTGCCCGGCAAGAGCACCGGCGAGTCGCCGCCGTTGAGCGCGCAGATCAGCCCACCGGGGCGCCGGAAGATCACCACATCACCGGACGCATCCAGCCACTCGACGCCGTCACCATCGAATTCCACACGGTGCCTTCGCAATTCGAGTGCCCGCTGGAAGAACGACAAGGTGGAGTCGGGATCGCCGCTCTGCTTCTCGACGGTCAACGCCGCCCATTGTGCGGGCATCGGCAACCAGATCTCGGATGACGACGAGAATCCGAACGGGGGCTCCTCGCCCGACCACGGCATCGGCACCCGGCACTTGTCGCGGCCCCGCTGGGTATGTCCGGACCGTTCCCAGGTCGGGTCCTGCAGCACCTCCTCGGGCAGATCCAGCACGTCGGGTAGACCCAATTCTTCGCCGTTGTAGATGAACACCGTGCCCGGCAGGGCCAGCATGGCCATCGCCATGGCCCGAGCCCTGCGCAGCCCGATCTCGCCGCCGCCGTAGCGGGTCACCTCGCGTTCCACGTCGTGGTTCGACAAGGTCCAGGTCGGGACGGCGCCATAGATCGCGGTGGCCGCGAGCGAGTTGTCGATGGCGTCACGGATTTCGCCGGCGTCGAAGCCGATCTTGGTCAGCCGAAAATTGAAGCCCAGGTGCAGTTCGTCGGGCCGCAGGTACTCGGCCCACAGCTGGTTGTCCATCACCCATACCTCGCCGATGGTCACCGCCTCGGGATACTCGTCGACGACCTTGCGGATTTTGCGGTGGATGTCGTGCACGCCTGCGTTGTTGAAACGCGGGTCGTCGTCGGTGTGGCTCAACACCTTGACGTCCGCCTTGGCATCGGGCAGGCCGGGCGGCTTGGCCATTCCGTGCGCCACGTCGATGCGGAAGCCGTCCACGCCGCGATCCAGCCAGAACCGCAGCGATGTCGCGAAGTCCTCGAAGACCTCAGGGTTCTCCCAGTTCAGGTCCGGCTGCTCGGCGTCAAAGAGGTGCAGGTAGTACTGGCCGGGGTTGCCGTCCGGCTCGACGACCCGCGTCCAGGCGGATCCGCCGAACACCGACGTCCAGTTGTTCGGCGGCAACGCCCCGTCGGGCCCCTTGCCGTCGCGGAAGTGGTAGCGCTCCCGCGCGCCGGTACCCGGGCCGGCGGCCAGAGCCGCCTGAAACCACGGGTGCGCAGAGCTGGTGTGGTTGGGCACCACGTCCATGGTGATCTTGATGCCCCGCTGGTGCGCCGCCGCGATCAGCCGATCGATTGCGGGCATCCCGCCGAACAGGGGGTCGATGTCGCGCGGATCGGCGACGTCATAGCCGTGGTCGGCCATCGGGGAGACGGTGACCGGGCTGAGCCAAATCGCATCGATTCCGAGCCGCTCCAAATGATCCAGATGGGCGACGATCCCGTCGATGTCGCCGACGCCGTCGCCGTTGCTGTCGGCGAACGATCGCGGATAGACCTGGTAAAAGACCGCATTCGACCACCATGCTGCGGGGCTCATAGTGCTCCGTTCGATTGCGAGGTACTAGAAGGGCGAATTGACCAGTGAGGCGGCAGCCATTTCCAAGTAGTTCAGCAACTCGCGGCGGTGCTCATCGTCGAGCGTCTGCGAATCGATCGACGCGACCGCCGTGTGCATGCACCGCAGCCACGCGTCGCGCGCCAGGGGAGTGATCCGGAACGGCACGTGACGCATCCGCAGCCGGGGGTGCCCGCGCCGGTCGGAGTAGGTGCGCGGCCCGCCCCAGTACTGCTCGAGGAACATCCGCAGGCGTTCCTCCGCGCCCTCGAGATCGTCCAGCGGATACAGCTCACGCAGGATCTCGTCCTCGGGAACCTGGGCGTAAAAGCGGGACACGATCGCGTGGAAAGTCTCGGCACCGCCGACCGCGTCGTAGAAGGAGTCTGCTACCTGATCCATCGCCGTCCATTGTGGTGCATCGCCGCAGTGCCGGCCCGAGGAGGCCCGACCCCATGCCTGCTGTTCACCCGGTCGGACACGGCGTTTCACCTGCCATAGGGGTGCGATTAGCGGCGAATCATGGTGGACTGTTCGACGGAGGATCTATGGCGCAGGGCAAGAGACGCCGCAGCCACCGCAATCCGGTAGCCGCGGCGGGGTCAACCGGACCCACAACCGTGTCGTCGCTGCATCGTGTTGAAACCCATCCGCCCGCCCGCTCCGAGGGCACGTCCATCTGGAGCCGCCGGCGGGTGCTGCTGCTGAATTCCACCTACGAGCCGCTGACCGCGCTGCCGATGCGCCGCGCGATCGTCATGGTCATCTGCGGAAAGGCCGACGTGGTCCACCACGATCCGGCCGGCCCCGTCATCCACTCGGCGACCAGCTCGATCGTGGTGCCCTCGGTAATCCAGCTGCGGTCGTACGTCCGGGTCCCTTACCGCGCGCGCGTCCCGATGACCCGCGCCGCGCTGATGCACCGCGACCGGTTCTGCTGCGCCTATTGCGGCGCGAAGGCGGACACCGTCGACCATGTGCTGCCCCGCAGCCGCGGCGGTGACCATTCCTGGGAGAACTGCGTCGCGTGCTGCTCGACTTGCAACCACCGCAAAGGCGACAAGCTGCTCAGCGAGCTCGGCTGGGCACTGCGCCGCCCGCCGGTGCCGCCGACCGGGCAGCACTGGCGGCTGTTGTCGACGGTCAAGGAACTGGATCCGGCTTGGGCCCGATATCTGGGCGAGGGCGCGGCCTGATCGGCAATCTGGTGTCCGGTCGCGCCGGTAGATCGCTTCGTGGGATACGGTTTGCGTCGTGAGTCCTATGCATGTCCATCTGTTCATCGTCGGAATACCGCTGTTGCTGGTGATCGTGCTGTCGGTGCTGATCTGGTCCCACAAGGGACCCCACCCGGCGGCCTACAAGTTGGGCGAGGAGTGGACGCATCCGCCGATCCTGTGGGCGGCCACCGGCGAAGACGTCGGCCACGCCCACCACGGCCATGGCGGGCACGGTACGTCGGAATTCGCGGTCGGAGGTGGCGCCAGTGGCACGTGGTGAGGTAGCGACCAAGGAACCAACCGAGCTGCCCCACGGCTCGGTGATCACCACGAGCGGACGGATCTCCGGAGTCACCGAGCCGGGCGAACTCTCGGTGCAATTCCCGTTCTCGACCAAAGACCTGGTCGCCGTGGACGATGCCCTGAAGTTCGGCTCGCGGGCGTCCAAGACGCGCTTCGCGATCTATCTGGGCGACCTGGGCAGCGACACCGCCGCGCGGGCCCGCGAGATCCTGGCCGACGTGCCGACGCCGGAAAACGCAGTGCTGCTGGCCGTCTCGCCCGACCAGAAGGTCATCGAGGTGGTCTACGGCACGCAGGTTCGCGGCCGCGGTGCCGAGTCGGCCGCACCGCTGGGTGTCGCCGCCGCATCTTCGGCGTTCGAGCGCGGCGACCTGGTCGACGGCCTGGTCAGCGCGATTCGCGTGCTGAGCGCCGGTATTTCGCCGGCCTAGCTCTACCGGACAGGAGAGCTCAGCCCTCGGCGGCGTCGAACCGGCGCGCTCGCAACGAACGCTTCACCCCCGCCTGGCCCTCGAGGACGAGGCGTCGCAACGCGGCCGGCACCTGCGGGTCGGACAGGAACTTGTCCGCGGCGGCGACGCCGTCGTCGCTGATGTCCCAGTGCGGGTACAGGCCGATCACGACGGTCTGGGCCACCTCGCTCGAGCGGCGTGCCCAGACCCCGGAGATCGCCTCGAAATAGCGTCCGGTGAACGGCTTGAGCAAGTCGGCCTGCCCGGGCGGGGCGATACCCGCGATGATCGATCGGGCGGTGATGTTCGCCAGGGTGTCGTCCTCGACCACCGTCGTCCAGGCCGCCTCCTTGACCGGCAACTGTGGTCGCGCCGTCGCGGCCTGGGCGCCGTGGCGCTTGCCGGCGGCGGTCGGGTCGCGCGCAATCTCGGCATCGATGAACGGTGTCGCGGGCCCGTCGGCGTCGACCTTGCCCGCGGTGGCCAGCGCCGTGACGATCCGCCACCGCAGGTCCGTGTCGACCTCGAGGCCGGCCAGTCCTGACTCGGCGGGGCCGCGGTCGAGCAGGTTCGCCAGTGTCGCAACATGACTGGCCGATAGCACCGATGAGCACAGCGTGTTGACGAAGGCGAGTTGATGATCGGAGCCGGGCTGCGCGCCACGCGCCAACTCCAAGAGCCGGTCGGCGAACTGCGGCCAGCCGTGCTCGCGCGCCCAGCCTTGCTCGGCGTATGACGTCAGGGCCGTCTGCGCCTGCAGCAGCAGCCGCTGTGCCACACCGACCTCGGACTCGGCGTGCACGCCGCCCATGACCAGGGCCACGAAGTCGCGGGCGCGCAGTTCGGCCTCGCGCGTCATCTCCCAGGCGGCCGACCAGACCAGCGACCGCGGCAGCGGCTCGGCGATGTCGGCGATGCGCTCCAGCGCGGTGTGCAGCGACTCGGCGTCCAGCCGCAGCGAGCAGTAGGTCAGGTCGTCGTCATTGACCAGCACCAGCCGGCCACGCGAAACACCAACCAGCGCAGGGACTTCCGTGACGGGACCCTCGACGTCGAGTTCCTCGCGGTGCACCCGCACCAGCTTGCCGGTCCCGTCGTCGTCGTAGATCCCGACCGCCAGCCGGTGCACGCGGGTCTCGCCGGCACCCGGAGCGGCACCGCTCTGGCTCACCGCGAACCGGGTGAACTCGCCGTTGTCGTCGACGTCGAACTCCGCCCGCAACGTGTTCAGTCCGGTCGTCTTCAGCCACTGCTGACCCCAGTCGGACAGGTCACGTCCCGACGCCCGCTCCAGGGCAGCGACCAGATCGTCGAACGTGGCGTTGCCGAACGCGTGGGCCCGGAAGTAATCACGCAGCCCGGCCAGGAAGTGCTCCAAGCCGACGTAGGCGACGAGCTGCTTGAGCACCGAAGCGCCTTTGGCATAGGTGATGCCGTCGAAGTTCACCTCGACCGCGGCCAGGTCGGGGATGTCCGCGGCGATCGGATGTGTCGAAGGCAACTGGTCTTGGCGGTACGCCCACGACTTCTCGACGGTCGCAAAAGTCGTCCACGCCTCGGTGAACTCGGTTGCCTCGCTTTGGCACAGCACCGATGAGAAGGTCGCGAACGACTCGTTCAGCCACAGGTCGTCCCACCACGTCATGGTGACCAAGTCCCCGAACCACATGTGCGCCATCTCGTGGAGCACGGTCTCGGCGCGCCGCTCGTAGGAGGCCCGGGTGACCTTGCTGCGAAAGACGTAGTCCTCGAGGAACGTCACCGCGCCCGCGTTTTCCATTGCGCCGGCGTTGAATTCGGGGACGAACAGCTGATCGTATTTCCCGAATGCGTAGGGCATGCCGAAGTTGTTGTGGTAGAAGCCAAATCCCTGCTTGGTCTGGGTGAAGAGCCGCTCGGCGTCCATGTGTTGGGCCAGTGAGGAGCGGCAGAAGATGCCCAGCGGGATCTCGCCGTGCTCGTCGGTGTAGGTGTCGTTCCACTCGGCGTATGGGCCTGCGATCAACGCGACCAGGTAGGTGCTCATCCGCGGCGTGGTGGCGAAGGTGTGCAGGCCGTCGATCACCGACACCGTCGCGCCATTGGAGATCACCTTCCAATGCGCGGGCGCGATCACTCGCATATCGAACGTCGCCTTCAGGTCCGGCTGGTCGAAGCACGCGAACATGCGCTTGGCATCGGCGGTTTCGAACTGTGAGTACAGATAGGTCTCGTTGTCCACCGGGTCGACGAATCGATGCAGCCCCTCTCCGGTGTTGGAGTAGTGGCAGTCCGCATCGACGACGACGACGTTGCGGTCGGCCAGCCCGCGCAAGGGAATGCCCGTCGACTCGTCGTAGCCGGAGACATCCAGATCGCGCCCGTTGAGCGTGGCGCTGCGGATGGTGTCGGCGGCGATGTCGATGACCGAGTCGGCGCCGGCAAGCGCGTCGAACACCACCGTGGTGACCGAGCGGAAGGTCCGTTCGCCGGGCGCGCCGGAGCCGTCGGTGAGATCGAGGTCGATCTGATAGCTGGCGACGGTGATGAGGGCGGCGCGCTCGACTGCTTGTTCGCGGGTGAGGTTGGGGAGAGCCACATGTCCAACTTACGGGTCGGGCAGATCGGGAACAGGACGTAGACGCCTACGGTTGTGCAGATCAGACTTTCAACCGACGAAAGGACCCGCCATGCCTGCGACCGCCGCCGCGAAGAACAAAGCCGATTTTTGGTTCGATCCGCTATGTCCGTGGGCGTGGATCACCTCGCGCTGGATCCTCGAGGTGGAGCAGGTTCGCGACATCGACGTCAACTTCCACGTGATGAGCTTGGCCGTGCTCAACGAAAACCGGGAGGGTCTGCCTGACGAATACCGCGACCGGTTGGCGAAGGCCTTCGGCCCGGTGCGGGTGGCGATCGCGGCCGAGCAGGCCCACGGTGCCGAGGTCCTCGCGCCGCTGTACACCGCGATGGGCACCCAAATTCACAACAAGGGCAACAAAGACTTGGATGACGTCATCAAGCAGTCGCTGGCGGAGGTGGGCTTGCCGGCCGAGTTGGCGGAGGCCGCGAACAGCGACGAGTACGACGAGGCGCTGCGCAAGAGCCACCACGCCGGCATGGATGCGGTGGGCGACGACGTCGGCACCCCGACCATTCACGTCAACGATGTGGCCTTCTTCGGGCCGGTGCTCTCCAAGATTCCGCGCGGTGAGGAAGCGGGCAAGCTGTGGGACGCCTCGGTGGCCTTCGCGTCGTATCCGCATTTCTTCGAGCTCAAGCGCAGCCGCGACGAGAAACCCGAATTCGACTAGACGGTAGGGCGGCGATCCTGCGCGATCGCCGCCACCGACTCGGCGGGTGGCTGTGTAAGTATTGCGGGCATGCGCGTCTACCTCGGTTCTGACCACGCCGGATTCGAGCTCAAGCAGCAGATCACCGACCACCTCAAAAAATCCGGGCACGAGCCGATCGATTGCGGCGCCTTCAGCTACGACGCCGACGACGACTACCCGGCCTTCTGTATCGCCGCCGCGACACGCACGGTGGCCGACCCGGACAGCCTGGGCATTGTGCTGGGCGGGTCGGGCAACGGCGAGCAGATCGCCGCCAACAAGGTCCCCGGCGCCCGTTGCGCGCTGGCCTGGAGCGTCGAAACGGCGACCCTGGCCCGGGAACACAACAACGCCCAACTGATCGGCATCGGCGGTCGCATGCACACCGTGGCCGAGGCGCTGGCCATCGTCGATGCGTTCTTGACCACACCGTGGTCGAAAGCCGAACGCCACCAACGGCGTATCGACATCCTCGCCGAATACGAACGCACCCACCAAGCTCCGCCGGTGCCCGGCGCGGTGGGTTGACGCCGGAAAGGTCTGCGCGTGCCCGAAGGGCATACCCTGCACCGGCTGGCCCGGCTGCACCAACGCCGTTACGCCGGCGCCCCCGTCGCGGTTTCCAGCCCACAGGGCCGCTTCGCTGACGCGGCCGCCATGGTCGACGGCCGCGTGCTGTGGCGCACCAGCGCGTGGGGCAAACACCTGTTCCACCACTACACCGGCGGCCCGATCGTGCACGTGCATCTCGGGCTCTACGGGGCTTTCACGGAATGGGAACGGCCCGGCGACGGGTTGTTGCCCGAGGCAGTCGGGCAGGTGCGGATGCGCATGATCGGCGCCGGCCACAGTACCGACTTGCGCGGCCCGACGGTGTGCGAAGTCATCGACGAAGGCCAGGTCAGCTCCGTGCTAGCCAGGCTTGGCCCCGACCCGCTGCGCAGCGACGCCGATCCATCCTGGGCGTGGAAGCGGATTGCCAAGTCCCGCAGGCCCATTGGCGCGCTGCTGATGGATCAGACGGTGATGGCCGGCGTGGGCAACGTCTATCGCAGCGAGTTACTGTTCCGTCACCAGATCGACCCGTTCCGGCCCGGCCGCGACGTCGGCGAGGACGAGTTCGACGCGGCCTGGACCGATCTGGTCGCGCTGATGAAGGTCGGACTGCGCCGGGGCAAGATCATCGTGGTGCGGCCCGAACACGACCACGGCGCGCCGTCGTATCGGCCCGATCGGCCCCGCACCTACGTCTATCGGCGCACCGGCGAACCCTGCCGCGTGTCGGGCGACCCGATCCGCACGACGGTGCTGGAGGGCCGAAACGTCTTCTGGTGCCCGACATGCCAACAGTGAGGGAACCGGACCGACCGGCAGGGCGCAAAGCGGATTGGCATGAAAGTCTCAGCTCGAAACACTGGCGCCGATTGTTTAGCCAAAGCATCGATGCGGGTAGACCTACCCGTGTGAAAACTCTTCCACGTTTGGCCGCTACGGCCGTCGCGATCGGCGGGCTGGGCTTGGCGGGCTTGGGCGTCGCAACTGAGGCGCAGGCTCACCCCGGACCCTTCCCGCAATGGTGTCCGGGTGAGTGGTGGGACCCGGGCTGGGGCAACAACTGGGACTGGAACAACTGCCACGACTGGCGCCACGAGGGCTGGGGACCGGGTAATCCCGATTGGGACCGCGACCACCCAGGCGGTCAGTGGGGCCCGGGCGGCCCCGGTCAGTGGGGCCCGGGTGGCCCCGGTCAGTGGGGCCCGGGTGGCCCCGGACAGTGGGGCCCGGGCGGGCCGCCGCCTCCCGGCTGGCACCCCTGATCCAAAAAACTCACGCAAACCAAACGCGCCCTGCCAGGCAGGGCGCGTTTGCGTTCAGTTCTAGATAACTCCGAGCGCGGAGTAGACCTCGTTGGACAAAACCAGGCTGCGGGGGTCGGCGTTGGCCTTGGTCGGGTCGAAGTGATTGGCCACATACGCGTAGCCGATGCGGTGCTCTAAGTCGACGAATCCGAACGAGCCGCCCAGTCCGCCGTGGCCGAAGATCCGGGGGTTGGGCCCGTTGACGCACCGCTGATTGAGCATGTAACCCAACCCCCAGCCGTGGTCGGCGACCCGCGGTCCCAGCACCAGATCGGTGTCCTGCCCGCCCCGGCACACCCGCACCAGATCCATGTGCTCGCGACTGAGCAGCTTCTCCTGCGCGAGCGCGTTGTAGAACGTCGCCAGTCCCAGCGCCGACACCTGCCCGTTAGTGCCCGGGAACTCGAGTTCACGCCACAGATTCAGATCGTGCGAGCCGAGTTCGTCATCGGGGGCGAACCCCATGGAGATGGACAGTCCCGCCTTGGGGTGCTCGGCCAGGCTGGTCGGGTAGTCGGGGGCCTTCGCGTCGGCCAGCAGATCGCGGGCGTGCGGTTTGTTGACCCGCTCGGCACAGCGGTGTTGCTCGCTCAACGGCAACCCGATATGGACGTCGGCGCCTAAGGGTTCGGCGATCTCGGTACGCAGGTATTGGCCGATGGTGCGGCCCGTGACTCGACGGAACACCTCGCCCGTGATGAAACCGAAGGTGGTCATGTGGTAGCCCTGCGCGGTGTCCGGCTTCCACCACGGCTCGGCGGCGGCCAGTTGTTCGCAGACGTAGTCCCAGTCGGCTACCTGTTCCCACCGCAGCCGGGTGCGCGGGCCGATCACCCCGGATCGGTGGCTCATCACCATCGCCAACGTGATGTCCTGTTTGCCCGCCTGGGCGAACTCGGGCCAGTAGTGCGCGACGGGAGCGTGCAGGTCCAGCTCCCCGCGGTCGGCGAGTTGGTGCACGCAGGTGGCCGAGAGGCCCTTGGTGCCCGACAGCACGGTGGTCAGGGTGTTCTGCTGCCAGGGCCGGGTACGGGCCGCGTCGGCCCAGCCACCCCACAGATCGACGACCAGAGTCCCGTCGACCCACACGGCGACGGCCGCGCCGACTTCATCGCCGTGGGTGAAATTGCGCTCGAACGCGTCGCGAACGCCGACGAACTCCGAGGCGCATGAGCCATGGATAGACGCGTCGGTCAACAGGTCGCTCATGGCGCCTTTCTATCGAGCAGATAGTTAGCCCGAGCGGGCGACGGGAATCGAACCCGCGTAGCTAGTTTGGAAGACTAGGGCTCTACCATTGAGCTACGCCCGCATGTATTCAGTCGAGCGTGACTGTAGCTGGCGACAAAGATCAAATCTAATCGACTCGGTTTTGTGATCGCTCCGTGAGGTCTGCGACGTCGCAGCGAAGCCCGTGGCCAACCCGGTGTTGAGGGGCCTTAGGATCATCGAGGTCAGCGCGGGGTGTAGCGCAGCTTGGTAGCGCATCCGCTTTGGGAGCGGAAGGCCGCAGGTTCAAATCCTGTCACCCCGACCAGCACGACCGGCCCGGTGCCCTGAGCAGGACTCACCGGCGGCAATGACGAGTAACGAACGAGCATTGAGGAGCACACCCGTGAAGAGCACCGTCGAGCAGTTGAGCCCCACCCGGGTGCGCATCAACGTGGAGGTTCCCTTCTCCGAACTCGAACCCGACTTCCAGCGCGCGTACAAGGAGCTGGCCCGGCAGGTGCGACTGCCTGGCTTCCGGCCGGGCAAGGCGCCGGCGAAGTTGCTGGAGGCGAGGTTCGGGCGCGAGGCGATGCTCGATCAGGTTGTCAATGAGGCGCTGCCCGCGCGGTACGGGCAGGCCGTCGCCGAGTCGGAGGTGCACCCGCTGGGCCAGCCCGAGATCGAGGTCACCAAAAAGGAGTACGGCGAGGAGCTAGCCTTCACAGCCGAGGTCGACGTGCGCCCCCAGCTCACCCTGCCGGACCCCGGCGAGCTCAAGGTCTCGGTGGACCCGATCGAGGTCAGCGACGACGACGTGGACGCCGAACTGCAGTCTCTGCGTGCCCGATTCGGCACGTTGACCGGTGTTGACCGACCCGTCGCCGACGGTGATTTCGTCTCGATCGACCTGTCGGCCACCATCGACGGCGAAGAGATCCCGGGCGCCGCCGCCGAAGGCCTGTCCCACGAGGTCGGCTCGGGCCGGCTCATCGCGGGCCTGGACGAGGCCCTGATCGGTTTGTCGGTCGACGAACCCAAGGAGTTCACCGCGCAGCTGGCGACCGGCGAGCACGCGGGCAAGGACGCGCAGGTGACCGTCACGGTCAAGTCGATCAAGGAACGTGAGCTGCCCGAGCCGGACGACGAGTTCGCGCAACTGGCGAGCGAGTTCGACACCATCGAGGAGCTGAAGGCCAACCTGCGCGAGCAGGTCGGTCGCACCAAGCGTGCTCAGCAGGCCGAAAACATTCGGGAGGCCGCCCTCGACGCACTGCTCGAGCAGGTCGACGTGCCGCTCCCGGAGGCGATCGTCAAGGCCCAGGTCGATAGCGCCCTGCACGATGCCCTGCACAGCCTTGACCACGACGAATCCAAGCTCGAAGAGGTGCTGGCCCAGCAGGGCAAGTCGCGTGAAGAATTCGAGACCGAGACGCGCACCGCCGCCGAGACGGACGTCAAACGCCAGCTGCTGCTGGACGCCCTGGCCGACGAGCTACAGGTCCAGGTTGGCCAGGACGACCTGACCGAGCGCCTGGTGGCTACCTCGCGGCAATACGGCATCGAGCCCCAGCAGCTGTTGGCCTACCTCCAGGAGAACAACCAGCTGCCGGCCATGTTCGCCGATGTGCGCCGGACGCTGGCCATCGCCGAGGTGATCCGGGCAGCGACCGTTACCGATACCGCCGGAAACGCCATCGACACCAGTGAGTTCTTCGGCAGGGGCTCGGAGGCCGACGAGGCCGAGGCGGTTGGCGAAGCTGAGGCCGATGAGCCCGAAGAGCCCGGCGCCGGGGAGTGACCGCGCCATGAAGCTGTGAGCGAACGTGGGGTGCGTGGCCGCGAAACAGCGGACTCGGTTGGCTAGTGTCGTGAATACAGATCTTGAGAAAGCAGGTAACCCAGTCGTGACTGACATGCGTTCGAACTCGCAGGGTCTCAACCTCACGGACTCGGTCTATGAGCGCTTGCTGTCCGAGCGCATCATCTTCCTGGGTTCAGAGGTGAGCGACGAAATCGCCAATCGGCTGTGCGCGCAGATTCTGCTGCTCGCCGCCGAGGACGCCACCAAGGACATTTCGCTGTACATCAATTCACCGGGCGGATCGATCAGCGCCGGTATGGCGATCTACGACACCATGGTGCTGGCGCCGTGTGACATCGCCACCTACGCGATGGGCATGGCCGCCTCGATGGGCGAGTTCTTGTTGGCCGCCGGCACCAAGGGCAAGCGGTACGCGTTGCCGCACGCCCGCATCCTGATGCACCAGCCGCTGGGCGGGGTGACCGGTAGCGCGGCCGACATCGCCATCCAGGCCGAGCAGTTCCACGTCATCAAAAAGGAGATGTTCCGGCTCAACGCCGAATTCACCGGGCAGTCGATCGAACGCATCGAGGCCGACTCCGACCGCGACCGCTGGTTCACCGCGCAGGAAGCCCTCGAATACGGCTTCGTCGACCACATCATCACCCGCGCCGCCCACATCACCAATGGAGAAGCCCGATGAACCCCGACACCCAACCCCAGGCGCGCTACATCCTGCCGTCGTTCATCGAGCACTCCAGCTTCGGGATCAAGGAGTCCAATCCCTACAACAAGCTGTTCGAGGAACGCATCATCTTCCTCGGTGTCCAGGTCGACGACGCCTCGGCGAACGACATCATGGCGCAGCTGCTGGTGCTCGAGTCGCTGGACCCGGACCGCGACATCACCATGTACATCAACTCGCCCGGTGGCGGGTTCACCTCGCTGATGGCGATCTACGACACCATGCAGTACGTCCGCGCCGACATCCAGACGGTCTGCCTCGGTCAGGCCGCCTCGGCCGCGGCGGTGCTGCTGGCCGCCGGGACGCCGGGCAAGCGCATGGCGCTGCCCAACGCTCGGGTGCTCATCCACCAGCCGTCGCTGCAGGGGGTGATCCAGGGGCAGTTCTCCGATCTGGAGATCCAGGCCGCCGAGATCGAGCGGATGCGCACGCTGATGGAGACCACGCTGGCCCGCCACACCGGCAAGGACGCCGCGACGGTCCGCAAGGACACCGACCGGGACAAGATCCTGACCGCCGAAGAGGCCAAGGATTACGGGATCATCGACACCGTGCTCGAGTACCGGAAGCTCTCGGCGCAGACCGCCTGACCGTTCGCCGAAAGTGCACTCACGGCGAATCTTCGCCCGATTTTTCGCCCTGACTGCACACTCGGCGAATCACGGCGATATCGCCGGGTCCTACCCGGCAGCATCCGCCGACGATGCGGGCGCCGGCCGCGATCCATTGCGCGGCCAGGTCCGCGCCGAACCGTGACGGGCCGATCCAGCTGTGCCGCAACGCGTCCCAGCGCTCGCCGCTGTTCGGGTAGACGATGACGGGTTTCCCGACGGCCGCTGCGGTCGAAATGGCAGGCAACACGTCGTCGGGCGCACAGCAGTTCACCCCGATCGCGACGACCTCATCGACGCCGGCCGCCACCGCGAATGCGTCGGCCAGCGGTTGCCCAGCCCGGGTCCGGTCGCCGTCGACGGTGTAGCTCAGCCAAGCCGGCCTCCCGACCGAGCGCACCAGCTCGACGAGGGCCTGCGCTTCGTCGGCGTCGGGCACGGTTTCGCACGCGAGCACGTCCGCGCCCGCGTCGGCAAGGATCTCCAACCGTGGCCGGTGCCATCGCGCCAGGGCCGCAACCGACAGGCCGTAACGTCCGCAATATTCCGACCCGTCCGCGCGCGCCGCGCCGTACGGGCCGATCGAGGCGGCCACCAGCAGGCCGTCGACGCCGGCTTCGTCTTTCGCCTGCTTGGTCAGCGCGACGCTGCGGCGCAGCAGCGCGGCGGTCTCCTGCCGATCGAACCCGTGGGCCCCGAATCCCTCGAACGACGCCTGGTAGCTGGCCGTCGTCGCGATCGCGGCCCCGGCGCGAAAGTAGGCGGCATGCACGGCGGCGATGTCCTGCGGGGCGTCCGCGAGCAGCCTTGCCGACCACAACGGGTCAGAAAGGTCATGGCCGCGCGCTTCGAGCTCGGTGGCCAGGCCGCCGTCGAGCAGCACGGATCCGCTGGGCCATTCGAAGCCCACAGCCAAA
Organism: Mycobacterium sp. 852002-51971_SCH5477799-a; assembly: GCF_001667145.1. Lineage (GTDB taxonomy): Bacteria > Actinomycetota > Actinomycetes > Mycobacteriales > Mycobacteriaceae > Mycobacterium. The sequence goes on along the minus strand of NZ_LZIF01000053.1, from coordinate 8,063 downwards.
CCCACGTCGCCACTGTAGGGTGATTTCTTGGGGGGCCGCCCAGGCCTCGCGTGAACATTTGGCGTCGGGTTGGCACCTCCACCGGAAGCAAGGCCGTAGGCCGGTCGGCCTCGGCCGTGTTACGACCGCGACACGCCAAAGACACGCAAAGCGCGTCTTTCGCGAGTTACGGGCACCGTCTGGCTATATGTTTCATCCATACGGACATACATGAATACCACCGACGCGATTCGGCCCTTATGGTCGCGTCGGGCTCGATCAAACGGGTAGCGTCGGTAAATACATCCGGGCACAGGCAAGACCAACGGCGAACAGGAAGTAGGCCCTCAGCACCATGGCGCGCATCGGAGACGGCGGTGACCTGCTGAAGTGCTCGTTCTGCGGGAAGAGCCAGAAGCAGGTCAAAAAGCTCATCGCTGGCCCCGGCGTGTACATCTGCGACGAATGCATCGATCTCTGCAACGAGATCATCGAAGAGGAGCTCGCCGACGCCGACGACGTGAAGCTTGATGAACTTCCCAAGCCGATCGAGATCCGGGAATTCCTCGAGGGATACGTCATCGGGCAGGACACCGCCAAGCGGACGCTGGCCGTGGCCGTCTACAACCACTACAAGCGGATTCAGGCCGGTGAAAAGGGCCGGGACTCGCGGCACGAGCCGGTGGAGCTGACCAAGTCCAACATCTTGATGCTCGGACCGACCGGTTGCGGCAAGACCTACCTGGCCCAAACGCTCGCCAAGATGCTCAACGTCCCGTTCGCCATCGCCGACGCCACCGCCCTGACCGAAGCGGGCTACGTCGGTGAGGATGTCGAGAACATCTTGCTCAAGCTGATCCAGGCCGCCGACTATGACGTCAAGCGCGCCGAGACCGGCATCATCTACATCGACGAGGTCGACAAGATCGCCCGCAAGAGCGAGAACCCGTCGATCACCCGCGACGTCTCCGGAGAAGGCGTCCAGCAGGCCCTGCTGAAGATCCTGGAAGGCACCCAGGCCTCGGTTCCCCCGCAGGGTGGTCGCAAGCACCCACACCAAGAGTTCATCCAGATCGACACGACGAACGTGCTGTTCATCGTCGCCGGGGCCTTCGCGGGACTGGAGAAGATCATCTACGAGCGCGTCGGCAAGCGCGGCCTGGGCTTCGGCGCCGAGGTGCGCTCCAAGGCCGAGATCGACACCACCGATCACTTCGCCGACGTGATGCCCGAAGACCTGATCAAGTTCGGTCTGATCCCCGAGTTCATCGGCCGGCTGCCGGTGGTCGCATCGGTCACCAACCTGGACCGCGAGTCGTTGGTCAAGATCCTGTCCGAGCCGAAGAACGCGTTGGTCAAGCAGTACACCCGGCTCTTCGAGATGGACAATGTCGAGCTCGAGTTCACCGACGACGCGCTGGAGGCCATCGCCGACCAGGCCATCCACCGCGGCACCGGGGCCCGCGGCCTGCGCGCAATCATGGAAGAGGTCTTGCTGCCGGTGATGTACGACATCCCGAGCCGCGACGACGTCGCCAAGGTTGTGGTGACCAAGGAGACCGTCCAGGACAACGTGTTGCCGACGATCGTGCCGCGCAAGCCGTCCCGTTCGGAACGTCGGGACAAGAGCGCCTAACTAGACCCTGAAGCGCACCGTAAGTCCGAGCGACGCCGTGCCCAGGCGTCTTGCGCACGGGCTGGACCTGCTGAATTTTCTGGTGGCCGACGTCCGCGACGGCTTGGGCCCGTACCTGTCGATCTATTTGCTGCTGACCCATCATTGGGATCAGCAGTCCATCGGCTTCGTCATGGCGGTCGGCGGCATCGGGGCGATCGTCGCGCAAGGTCCGGCCGGTGCCTTGGTGGACAGGAGCACCGCCAAGCGGGCGCTGATCATCGGCGGGGCGCTGACGATCACCGCGGCGTCGTTGGCGATGCCCTTGTTTCCCGGGTTCTATTCGATCTCGGTACTGCAGGCACTCACCGGGATCGCCGGGTCGGTTTTCGCTCCCGCACTGGCCGCCATCACCCTGGGGCTGGTCGGCTCCCGTCGATTCTCCCGGCGGATCGGACGCAACGAGTCGTTCAACCACGCCGGGAACGCCTGCGCCGCAGCGATCACCGGCGGCCTGGCCTATGTTTTCGGCCCGGTCGTGGTGTTTTGGGTGCTGGCCACCATGGCGGCCGCCAGCATTGTTGCGGCACTGTGGATTCCGGGGGAGGCGATCGATCACGACGTAGCCCGCGGGATGGACCATGTTGCCGGGGAGCCGCACCAAACTCCGTCCCGGCTCACCGAGTTGCTGGGCAATCGGCGGCTGATGATCTTCGCCGTGACGGTCGTCGCGTTCCACTTCGCCAATGCGGCCATGTTGCCGCTGGTCGGTCAGCGCCTGGCGCTGCACAACAAAGACGTCGGAACCGCCCTGATGGCTGGCTGCATCGTGGCGGCGCAGGTCGTCATGGTGCCGGTGGCCTACCTGGCGGGAGCCAAAGCCGATTCGTGGGGACGAAAGCCGATCTTTCTGGCCGGATTCGCGGTCCTGGCCGCGCGTGGATTCCTCTACACGTGCTCGGACAACTCCTACTGGCTGGTGAGCGTACAACTGCTCGACGGCGTCGGAGCCGGCGTGTTCGGCGCTCTGTTTCCCCTGGTTGTGCAGGATGTGACGCACGGAAGCGGTCGGTTCAACATCAGCTTGGGGGCGATAACCGCCGCGACCGGCACCGGCGCCGCGGTATCGAACCTGGTGGCGGGCTCGATCGTGGTCGCGGCCGGCTACAACGCCGCGTTCGTCTTCCTGGGTGCCCTCGCGGCGGCTGGCTTCGTGCTGTATCTGGTCGCGATGCCGGAAACGGCGGCGACAAAATCCGGCGCCGGACTCGCGGCAGCCGGAGGCCGGCACGGTATGGGCGACAGTAGTTAACGCGCAAGACGTGACCAACAACACAGTTTGGTTCGTACTCGTCAGTAGCTCCGGCTGACTTCGGGTTTTGCCGACAAAATGGCGCCGTGACATGCATAAGGGACGGCCATACAACCCTCAAGAAAATGCCATAATTGATACCGGCAGTGACATAAAGCGCTAGTGGGCTGATGCCGCTTCGAAGGCGCGTAACCTGGAACGTCGGCGGAGTGTCTGTCCGATGAGCAAAGTGGAGGGCAAAGACGTGGATCCGAACGGCAGCGGAGCCGCATCAGACTCACATGGGGCTTCTCCCAACGGATCTGCCCGTCAGCGCCTCGAACAAGTCGTCATTCGCTTCGCCGGGGACTCCGGCGACGGCATGCAGCTCACCGGAGACCGGTTCACATCCGAGGCAGCGCTTTTCGGCAACGACCTGGCGACCCAGCCCAACTACCCCGCCGAGATCCGTGCCCCTGCAGGCACGCTGCCTGGCGTCTCGTCCTTCCAGATTCAGATCGCCGATTATGACATCCTGACCGCCGGCGACCGGCCCGACGTTCTCGTCGCGATGAATCCCGCTGCGCTCAAAGCCAATATCGGTGACCTGCCCCGCGGTGGAATGGTGATCGCGAACTCCGACGAATTCACCAAGCGCAACCTGACCAAGGTGGGCTACATAACCAACCCGCTCGAGACCGACGAGTTGTCGGACTACGTGGTGCATTCCGTCGCGATGACCACGCTGACGCTCGGGGCCGTCGAGACGATCAGCGCCACCAAGAAGGACGGCCAGCGCGCCAAGAACATGTTCGCGCTGGGTCTCTTGTCGTGGATGTACGGACGGCCCATCGAAACCAGCGAAAAGTTCATTCGAGAGAAGTTCGCCCGCAAACCCGACGTCGCCGAGACCAACGTGCTGGCGCTGAAGGCGGGCTGGAACTACGGCGAAACCACCGAGGCTTTCGGCACTACCTATGAGGTGTCCCGCGCGACCCTGCCGTCGGGCGAATATCGCCAGATCTCGGGCAACACCGCGCTGGCGTACGGCATCGTGGCGGCCGGCCAGCTGGCAGACATCCCGGTCATGCTCGGCAGCTACCCGATCACGCCGGCGTCCGACATCCTGCACGAGCTGTCCAAGCACAAGAACTTCAACGTCATCACCTTCCAGGCCGAGGACGAGATCGGTGGAATCTGCGCGGCGATCGGCGCCTCGTACGGCGGTGCGCTGGGCGTGACCACCACCTCCGGCCCGGGCATCTCGCTGAAGTCCGAAGCCCTTGGGCTGGCCGTGATGACCGAGTTGCCGTTGCTGGTCGTCGACGTGCAGCGCGGCGGCCCCTCGACCGGGTTGCCCACCAAGACCGAACAGGCCGACCTGTTGCAGGCGCTGTTCGGCCGCAACGGCGAGTCACCCGTTGCGGTGCTGGCCCCCCGCTCACCCTCGGATTGCTTCGAGACCGCACTCGAGGCGGCGCGCATCGCGGTGTCCTACCACACCCCGGTGATCGTGTTGTCCGACGGCGCGATCGCCAATGGGTCGGAGCCGTGGCGCATTCCGGATGTCAGCACGCTGCCGAGCATCACGCACACCTTCGCCAAGCCCGACGAGCCGTTCCAGCCTTACGCGCGTGACCCGGAGACGCTGGCCCGGCAGTTCGCCGTTCCCGGCACGCCCGGGCTCGAGCACCGTATCGGCGGCCTGGAAGCGGCGAACGGCTCGGGCAACATCTCTTACGAGCCGGTCAACCACGATCTCATGGTGCGGTTGCGGCAAGCCAAGATCGACGGGATCTCCGTCCCCGATCTGGAAGTTGACGATCCGACCGGCGACGCCGAGCTCCTACTGATCGGCTGGGGCAGCTCCTACGGTCCGATCGGCGAAGCCTGCCGGCGCGCGCGGCGTAAGGGCATCAAGGTGGCGCACGCCCACTTGCGTTACCTCAACCCCTTCCCGGCCAACCTGGGTGAGGTGCTGCGGCGCTACCCGCAGGTGGTCGCGCCGGAAATGAACCTGGGTCAGCTGGCGTTCCTGCTGCGGGGCAAGTACCTGGTGGACGTGCAATCGGTCAGCAAAGTGCAGGGAGTCGCCTTCCTGGCCGACGAGATCGGCCGCGTCATCCGTGCCGCGCTGGGCGGGACGCTGGCCGAAGTCGAGAACGACAAGACCATGGTCGCCAGGATGGCGGCAGCAACGGTTGGAGCCGGCGCATGAGCTCAATGGCCTTGGCGGGCAACAACGTAGAGCGAAGCGATGAGGAGGGGCGACGCTCGTGACTAACGTGATCGGCAACTTGGCGGGCAAAGACCTCGGTGTGATCCCGAAGTTGACCAAAAACGACGGGGTCCCCACGTTGGCTGCTGAGGACCAGCCGCAGAAGTCCAAGGACTTCACCAGTGACCAGGAGGTCCGTTGGTGCCCGGGCTGCGGGGACTACGTCATCCTCAACACCATCCGCAACTTCTTGCCCGACCTCGGGCTGCGCCGCGAGAACATCGTGTTCATCAGCGGCATCGGCTGCTCGAGCCGCTTCCCGTATTACCTCGAGACCTACGGTTTCCACTCGATCCACGGCCGCGCGCCGGCCATCGCCACCGGTTTGGCGCTGGCCCGCGAGGACCTCTCGGTGTGGGTGGTCACCGGTGACGGCGACGCCTTGTCGATCGGGGGTAACCACCTGATCCACGCGCTGCGCCGCAACGTCAACATCACCATCCTGCTGTTCAACAACCGGATCTACGGCCTGACCAAGGGTCAGTACTCGCCGACCTCGGAGGTCGGCAAGATCACCAAGTCGACCCCGATGGGATCGCTGGATCATCCGTTCAACCCGGTGTCGTTGGCCCTGGGCGCCGAGGCGACCTTCGTCGGCCGCGCGCTGGACTCCGACCGCAACGGACTGACCGAGGTGCTGCGCGCCGCCGCGGGGCACCGGGGTGCCGCCGTGGTCGAGATCCTGCAGGACTGCCCAATCTTCAACGACGGCTCGTTCGACGCACTACGCAAGGAAGGCGCCGAGGAGCGGGTCATCAACGTCCGCCAAGGCGAGCCAATCGTGTTCGGCGCCAACGGCGAATACTGCGTCGTGAAGTCGGGCTTCGGTCTGGAGGTGGCCAAGACGGCCGACGTGTCGGTCGACGAGATCGTGGTGCACGACGCGCACAGCGACAACTCGGCCTACGCCTTCGCCCTGTCGCGGTTGTCGGACCAGAACCTCGAACACACCGTGCTGGGCATCTTCCGCAACATCAGCCGGCCCACCTACGACGACGCGGCGCGCTCGCAGGTCCAGGCGGCCCAGTCGGCGAAGCCGTCCGACTCCGCGGCGCTGCAATCGCTGTTGCGCGGACGCGACACCTGGACCGTCGACTGACGTGGGCGACCAGGTACTCGGCACAGCGGAACGGGCCGTGTCGCTAGCAGGGGTAGTGCTGGCCGGCGGTGAATCGCGGCGCATGGGCCGCGACAAGGCAACCTTGCCCGGCCCTGGGGGTGCCGCCACGCTCCTCGAATACGTCGCCGGGGTGCTCGCGCAGCGTTGCGAGCCGGTTTTCGTGGTGGCCGCGCCGGGGCAGCCGTTGCCGGCCGTGCAGGCGAAAGTCATTCGCGACGAAGTGCGCGGCCAGGGGCCGCTGCCGGCGACCGGACGGGGGCTGCGGGCGGCCGCGGAGGCGGGCGCCCGGCACGCCTTCGTCTGCGCGGTCGACATGCCGCTTCTGTCGGCGGAATTGATCGACGACCTGGTGCGTCTGGCCACGGAGACCAACGCCGAGATCGTGCTGCCGTGGGATGGTCGCAGCCACTACCTGGCCGCGGTGTACCGCACCGATCTGGCCGAGCGGATCGACGGCCTGGTGGCCGGCGGTGCCCGCTCGATGCGCGCCTTGATCGATGCCTCGGATGCGCAGCAGATCGTGTTGCCGGAATCGCGCTTTCTGGCCAACGTCAATACGGAGAGCGACCTGCTCGCCCTGGCGCAGTCGCGGAGCTGAAGGGCTCTTCACGTAGCCCTAATTCCACTATGGCGAGGTGGCCTCGAGCTAGGCTAACCCCCGCCAGTGGCTAGCCGTGATCTGTTGCGGCGGTGGTGATTTGAAGCGCTCACCAGATCATCATCGATCTGGCGCTTGCCTTGCAGTCCAACTCCGCCGAAGATTGCCGGCATTTTTAGCAAAATCTGGTTGCGGTGAGCGCGTTCGTCCACGCGGCTAACGGTCACACGGAGTTTGGCGCTGCCGCGCCGGCCCGTGAAGGAAGCCGACTCGGTCAATGTGGTTGAAACATCTTGCAGGAGCGCATGGTTGACTGAAAAATGTTGATGGTCAACACATTACACGCGCCGTATTCCGGCCCGTCCACTGGGATATGTGTCGAATCCCGCTGGCGCACAAATTAAGTCGATGCCCCTCGATCTTCTTGTGCGCGGCCTTCGCTTGGAAGTCTTTAGGTGAGCAGAACTTGCGATATCCTGCGCAACCTCTCTGGCTTCGGATCCGTTGAAACGCTGGCGAATCGGCTCGCACTGCTGCAAATAAACGTGCGCCAGCTCACAAAATGCAGGTGATTCGGCTCACCATTTGTTTGGCTGATCCGGTCGCGCGTTGATTCGGAAAACGCTGCAATGACCTGCCTAAATGGTGTCGGTGCCGCGGCGTGATCGACCCGTTACCGAAACGAGATATCCGTTTCGTCAAGATGACGAACGCGCCGAGGTTCTCTACGGTCCGTGTTAGCCCACAACGGGTTACGGAAGAGTAATCAGATAATTGAATCCACGGACCCGCGTGTGAGCGGCGCCACGGACGGCGAGAGCCCGACCGTGGCCGGTGGGTAACACCCGCCGGGCAGACTTGGCCCGCCGCTGCCGTGCCTGACCCAGACGGCACGTTTCAAAGCAGGCAATAACCAGACAGCTTCAGCCCACATCCGTGGGCTTGCTTTGGCGCGCGCGCACCGCGAAAGGAAGATTCTTGAAGAACGTCCGAAAGACGCTCATTCTTGCCGCGGTCACGGGCACGCTCGTGACCATCCCGTCGGCCACCGCTCACGCGGACGAGGTGCCGGCGGGCTTCGACCCGAACGCGCCGGCCGCCGGCCCCGCCCCGGACGCCCCACTGCCGCCGGCTCCGGACGCTCCGCCGAACCCGGACGCTCCGCTGCCCCCGGCTCCGGAC
>NZ_LZIF01000052.1 GCF_001667145.1 Mycobacterium sp. 852002-51971_SCH5477799-a | reverse complement strand
GTGCCGATCGATCCGACACAGCCGGGGGCGCGGATGCAGTTCATGCTCGCTGATGCGGGGCCGGTCGCGGTGGTGACCACCGCGGAGTTGGCCGAGCGGGTGCAGGGCTATGAGCTGTCGGTGATCGAGGTCAACGATGCGCGCATCGACACCCAGCCCAGCACTGGATTGCCGGGGCCGGCAGAGGACGACATCGCGTATCTGATTTACACCTCGGGCACTACTGGTGTGCCTAAGGGGGTGGCGGTCAGTCACCGTAATGTGACGCGGCTGTTGGAGACGTTGGACGCCGACCTCGAGCTGTCGGGGCAGGTGTGGAGCCAGTGTCATTCGTTGGCGTTTGACTATTCGGTGTGGGAGATCTGGGGGGCGCTGTTGCACGGCGGGCGGTTGGTGGTGGTGCCCGAGTCGGTGGTCCGCTCACCAAAAGACCTTCACGCGTTGCTGGTTCGTGAGCAGGTCAGCGTGCTAAGCCAAACCCCATCGGCTGCGGGGATGCTCTCACCTGAAGGGCTGGATTTGGCGGCGTTGGTGGTCGCCGCTGAGCCCTGCCCGGCCGAGCTGGTAGACCGCTGGGCAGCCCGGCAATTGATGGTCAATGCCTACGGCCCCACAGAGACGACGGTGTATGCGACTATCAGCGCGCCGCTGGCAGCGGGTTCCAGGGAGGTACCGATCGGGTCGCCGGTGCCCGGAGCGGCGTTGTTTGTGCTCGATAACTGGTTGCGTCCGGTGCCCGCTGGGGTGGTCGGTGAGTTGTATGTGGCTGGTG
>NZ_LZIF01000051.1 GCF_001667145.1 Mycobacterium sp. 852002-51971_SCH5477799-a | reverse complement strand
GACACCCAGGACCTCGGCATAAATGCCGGCCAAGATCTCTTCGACCGCATCGCCCGCGGCGCGGTAGCGCCCGGCGCCGGTGTAGTCCGGGGCGGGCAGCGCGCGGGTGTCGAGTTTGCCGTTGGCCGTCAACGGCAACGCGTCAAGCGCCACCACCGCGGCCGGCACCATATGCTCGGGCAACCGCTCGGCCAGCGCGGCGCGCGCCGTTGTGGGGTCGGCGCCCCCGGTGATGTAGCCGACCAGCCGGCGGGTGCCGGGCTGGTCCTCACGGGCGATCACCACCGCCTGGTCCACCCCGTCCAGCCCGGTCAGGGCGGCCTGGATCTCGCCCAGCTCGATCCGGTAGCCGCGGATCTTGACCTGCTCATCGGCGCGGCCCAGATAATCCAGCTGCCCATCAGCGCGCCACCACACCAGATCCCCGGTCCGATACATCCGCTGCCCCGGCGCCGCGGGCCCGGCGAAGGGACACGCCACAAACCGCGACCCGGTCAACCCCGCCCGACCCACATAGCCATAAGCCAACCCGCCAC
>NZ_LZIF01000050.1 GCF_001667145.1 Mycobacterium sp. 852002-51971_SCH5477799-a | reverse complement strand
CCGTCGGCAGCCTGACAGGCGGCGAGCGTGGGGTCATCCCCTTCCAGATTTCGTGCGGCCACTGCTTCATGTGCGATCAGCAGCTCTTCACCCAATGCGAGACCACCCAGGTGCGTGATCAGGGCATGGGGGCCGCGCTGTTCGGATATTCGGAGCTCTACGGTGAAATCCCCGGTGGACAGGCGGAGCTGCTCCGCGTCCCGCAGGCCCAGTTCACCCACATTAAAGTGCCTGTGGGACCGCCGGATTCGCGCTTCGTCTACTTGTCTGACGTGCTGCCGACCGCGTGGCAGGCGGTGGCCTATGCCGACGTCCCGGATGGTGGCTCGGTGACCGTGCTGGGGCTGGGTCCCATCGGGGACATGGCCGCACGCATCGCCGAGCACCTGGGCTACCGCGTCATCGCCGTCGACCTGGTGCCCGAGCGGCTCGCCCGCGCCGCGAAGCGCGGCATCCACACCGTCGACATGAGCCGGCTCGACTCCTCGCTGGGTGACGTGATTCGCGACCTGACCGACGGCCGGGGAACCGACTCCGTCATCGACGCGGTGGGGATGGAGGCGCACGGATCCCCGGCCGCCAAATTGGCGCAGCAGGTTGCCGGATTGCTGCCCGACGCGCTCGGCAAGCGGGTCATGCAAACCGCCGGCGTGGATCGCCTCAGTGCCCTGTACTCCGCCATCGACATCGTGCGGCGCGGCGGCACGATCTCGTTGAGCGGCGTGTACGGCGGGATGGCCGACCCGTTGCCAATGCTCACCCTGTTCGACAAGCAGGTGACCCTGCGGATGGGGCAGGCCAACGTGAAGCGCTGGGTCGACGACATCATGCCGCTGTTGACCGACGAAGACCCGCTCGGCGTCGACAACTTCGCCACTCACGTGCTGCCCCTCGACGAGGCCCCGCACGCCTACGACATCTTCCAGAAGAAGCAGGACGGTGCGGTAAAGGTCATACTCAAGCCGTGATCCGCTATGCGCCAAGGCTTTCCAATGAGTCACGGCGGCGTGGGGCGTCGTGCTCAGTTTGACGGCCGGGTAAGCAGGGTATTGATTGCGCCATGACCACCGCAGACGCGCTCGCTCCCACACCCACCGGAGAGGTGTGGCCGGGCAGGGCCTACCCGCTGGGGGCGACGTACGACGGCGCTGGCACCAACTTCGCCGTGTTCAGCGAGGTGGCCGAGCGAGTGGAGTTGTGCCTGTTCGACGCCGAGGGCGTCGAGAGCCGCGTCACTCTGCCGGAGATCGATGGCTTCATCTGGCACGCCTACATCCCCAACATCGAACCGGGCCAGCGCTACGGCTACCGCGTGCACGGTCCGTTCGACCCGGCCGCGGGGCATCGGTGCAACCCGAACAAGCTGCTGGTAGACCCGTATTCGAAAGCCATCGACGGCTCGTTCGAATGGAATCAGTCGCTGTTCAGCTACAACTTCGGCGAACCCGACAGCCGCAACGACGACGACTCCGCGGCCAGCATGCCCAAGTCGGTGGTGATCAACCCCTACTTCGACTGGGGTAACGACCGGCCGCCGGACCATCAATACGCCGACTCGGTCATCTACGAGGCGCACGTCAAGGGCCTGACCCAGACCCACCCCGACATTCCCGAGCCGCTGCGCGGCACCTACGCGGCGGTGGCGCACCCGGTGATCATCGAGCACCTCAAGGACCTCGGCATCACAGCCATCGAATTGATGCCGGTGCACCACTTCGCCAACGATTCCACCCTGGTGGACAAGGAGCTGTCGAATTACTGGGGCTACAACACGATCGGATTCTTCGCACCCGACTTCAAGTACTCCAGCGCTACCACCCCGGGCGGGCAGGTCCAGGAGTTCAAGGCCATGGTGCGCTCGCTGCACGAGGCCGGCATCGAGGTCATCCTCGACGTGGTCTACAACCACACGGCGGAGGGCAACCACCTCGGCCCGACCCTGTCGATGCGCGGCATCGACAACGCCGCCTACTACCGGCTGGTCGATGACGACAAGCAGTACTACATGGACTACACCGGCACCGGCAACAGCCTCAACGTCGGGCACCCGCACGCGTTGCAGCTGATCATGGACTCGCTGCGCTACTGGGTGACCGAGATGCATGTCGACGGCTTCCGGTTCGACCTGGCCTCGACGCTGGCCCGCGAGTTCTACGATGTCGACCGGTTGTCAACGTTTTTCGAACTCGTGCAACAGGATCCGACCGTCAGTCAGGTCAAGCTCATCGCCGAGCCGTGGGACGTCGGCCCGGGTGGTTACCAGGTGGGCAACTTCCCGCCGCAGTGGACCGAGTGGAACGGGAAGTACCGCGACACCGTCCGCGACTTCTGGCGCGGCGAGCCCTCCACCCTGGACGAGTTCGCCTATCGGCTCTCCGGATCGGCGGATCTCTACGAGCACACCGCCCGGCGGCCGGTGGCGTCGATCAATTTCGTCATCGCCCACGACGGCTTCACGCTGCGTGACTTGGTGTCCTACAACGAGAAGCACAACGAGGCCAACGGCGAGGACAACAACGACGGCGAGAGCCACAACCGGTCCTGGAACTGCGGGGCGGAGGGGCCCACCGACGACGAACAGGTCAACCAGCTGCGCGCCCGCCAGCAGCGCAATTTTTTGACCACGCTGCTGCTGTCCCAGGGCGTGCCGATGATCTGCCATGGCGACGAACTCGGTCGTACCCAGAACGGCAACAACAACGGCTACTGCCAAGACAACGAACTCTCCTGGATCGACTGGGACAACGCCGATAGCGGTCTGCTGGAATTCACCCGGACGGTGTCGGCGCTGCGTGCCGAGCACCCGGTGTTCCGCAGGCGCCGCTTCTTCTCCGGCAAGCCGCTCGGGCGTCGCGGTCAGGACGGGCTGGCCGACATCGCCTGGTTCACCCCGGAAGGCACCGAGATGACGGAGGAGGACTGGGGGGCGGGCTTCGCGAAATCCGTCGCGGTGTTCCTCAACGGCCACGGCATCCCCGACCGCGATCCGCGGGGGCAACGGGTGCTCGACGACTCCTTCCTCCTGTGCTTCAACGCCCACTACGAGCCGATCGAATTCACCTTGCCGCCAAAGGAATTCGGTGCGTCCTGGCGCCTGGTGGTGTTCACCGGCCCCGAAGAGGCCACGCCGGCCGACGAGGTGCCCGGGGGAGGTATTCTCACCGTCGACGCGCATACCGCGGTGGTGCTGCAGGCGCCCGACGGCGGCTGAACACCTTGACACAAACCCGCCCGAACGTTACGTAACGCGCCGCCTGCCGATACGCTGTGGCTGCAGCGGGGTCGTTACAGGAGAGGGCGAATATGTCAAGGACAGTGGTGATCGGCGCCTCCAGTGGGTTGGGGCGCTGCATAGGCGTGGGTCTGGCGCAGCGCGGCGATCAGGTGGCGCTGCTCGCCCGGCGCCGGGAGCGCATCGAGGCCGCGGCCAAGGACGCCGGCCCGAACGCGATCGCCGTCGAATGCGATGTCACCGACCAGGCATCCTGCCGCGCGGCCATCGACCAAGCCGCCGACGCCCTCGGCGGTATAGACAACATCGTCTACACACCCGCCGTCGGGCCGCTGGTCCGCATGGTCGACACCGACGCCGACACGTGGCGGCGCATCTTCGACACCAACGTCATCGGCGCATCGTTGGTGACGGCCGCGGCGGTGCCGTACCTCACCGCGTCGGCCGGAAAGGCGGTGTACCTGTCCTCCGACGCCGGCACTTTCGGGCCGCCGTGGCCGGGTCTGGGCGCCTATGGCGTCAGCAAGGCCGCCCTGGAACGGCTGGTCGAAGCCTGGCGAGCCGAACACTCCGACATTGGCTTCACCAACCTGATCGTCGGGGAGTGCGCGGGCGGAGAGGGTGACGGCCAGACCGGCATGAACGAGGGCTGGGACATGGACCTCGCGATGAAAGCGGTCCCGCTGTGGTCGGCGCGCGGCTGCATGCCCGGCAAGCTGATGCCCGTCGAGGACCTCGTCGACGTCGTCCACACCATCCTGCGCACCAACTCCTCGACATCGATGCCGCTCGTGGTGGCCCGCGGGGCGCCGGCCAGCCCCGCCGCGTTCGCCGAGATCAACCAGTCTTAACGGCGGCCGAGCTTCTCCTTGGCCAGGTCGGTGAGGAAGCGCGCCGTCGACGTGGGCCGGAACGCCAGGGCCGCCTCGGTCAGCGCGTCACGTGATGCGGTGGGCAGTTCGATATCGGCGGCGGCGACGTTGAACTCGAGCTGCTCGACGCTGGAGGCGCCCGGAATGGCGACGACGCCCGGATAGCTGATCAACCAGGCCAGTGCCACCTGCGCCGGCTTGGCGTCGACGTCCTTCGCGACGTCGCGCAATAGCTGCAGGAGTGGCTCGACGCGGCGCAGATTCTCGGTGCCGAACAGCGAGTTCACCGCCCGCACGCCGCCTGGCCGGTTGTCGACGCCGTACTTGCCGCCGAGCAGGCCCTGTTCCAGCGGGCTGTAGGCGATCACGATGCGGTTCTCCCGCTCGGCGAAGGGCACGAGATTCTTTAGGGCCTTCGGGAAGGCGAGCGAGAAATGCACCTGGTTGCTGATCACCGGCCGGCCGAGGGCGGCGTCGGCCTTCTGCCACCGCTGCAGCGAATAGTTCGAGACGCCGGCCGCGCCGATCTTGCCGCTGTCCAGCAGATCACGCATGCCCGGCATGATCACCGAATCCGGCACCACCGGGTTGGGTTGATGAACCTGGTACAGCGGAATGCGGTCGAGCCCCAGCCGCCGCGCGCTGGCGTGGGCGCGCTGCTTGACCACGGCGGGGAAGGGAGCGACCGGCATGATCTTGCTGGCCACCGCGACGTCCGCGCGCTGGTCGCCGAGGGCCTCGCCGAGGATCCGCTCACTTTTGCCCAGGCCGTACACCTCGGCGGTGTCGAACAGCGTCACCCCCATGGCAAGAGCGCGGCGCACGATGTCGCCGGCCGCGCCGGCGGCGTAGCTGTCTCCGTAACCCCATTCGCGGGAACCGAATTGCCAGGTGCCCAAGCCGATCCGGCTGACCCGGCCGACCCCGTCGACGTCGACAAATTTCATGGGCTCAGCCTAGTGGCGAATTGTGGGCGGCTCAGCCCGGAATCTTGCCGAGGATGTAGTTGGCGATGCTGACCGCGGCCGCGCGGGGCGGCCCACTGTCCGTGGTGCCGTTGGCGGACACGTTCAGGTCGATGACGACGTTCGCCTTGGCGGCGATCGCCCGCGCCGAGCGCACCTGAATGGCCTTGGGTGTCAGGTCCAGGGTGGTGATGCCGTTGCCGGCATCGGTGGGCGCGCCCAACGACATCGGGATCGGCCGCCCGCCGGGAGCGGTCACGGTGACGGTATAGCCGCCGCACTGGTGCCATCCTGACAGCAAGCTGGCAAGCTGCGCCTGGGCGGCGGCCGGATCGCGAAACGCCGCTACGCCCTGGATGACCTGCATCGACTTCAGCATGCTGCGGGTGTCGGTGAATTGCCCGGCGTGATATCCGGCCAGCGCCCCCGGGGCGTAGGCGTCCGGGCTGCCGGCAGCGATGCTTCCCCAGCACTCCGGGCGGTCGATGCTGCCGTCATCCGCGGGGCGGCCGGGGCTGTTCCAGGTCGGTCCGACGTCGAGGTTCGCATCGCCGGTGATGTTCCGCAGGGCATCGAGCCCGGGCAGCAACGTGGCGATGGTTTCCGGCGGAACCGTGGGAGGCGGGGGCCCGGCCGCCGTGCTGGACCCGGGAGGCGTCCGGTTCGGGGAGGTCGAACCGGACAGCGTGGCCCACCCGGCCAGGGCAACGACCGCCAACAGGATGAAGATGTACGACAGCGTCACGCCCACCAACGCGCGGTCGCGGCCGAGTTCGCCGGTGCGGCGGATCTGCGCCAGGCCCAGATGTCCCAGGATCGCTCCCGCGGGTGCGAAGAGGAAAGCGAACACCAGCGAGAGCGTCGCCGCCGTGTTGACCGGCGGGCGGTAGGGCGCGGGTGGCGGCGTGAAAGGCGAGGGCGCCGCGGCGGGCAGCTCGTCGGGCAGCTCCTCGTCGGGCGGCGGGACGCGGCCGAGCGGGTCATAGCTGAGCGGGTTTTGCCAGTACGGGTCCTGCGGATTGGTCACCCCAGTGCCTCCTTAGCGGGGAGAACCTGCCCGAAATGTAGCTGACGAGGGCGCTGGGGCAAACCCGTCACAGGCGCGGTTTGGCGATGCCGACTACGTAGGGCGCGTGCGCGAAGGTCAGGTAGACCCGATGCGGCCCGATGGCCATGCCCGAGAGCTGGGCCGCCCGGGCGGCGGGAGGCAGCCCCGACCGGTAATCGATGGCGCGCAGCACGGGGATGTGACCGTCCGGAAAGCCGGTGAAGCATGCCGCCTCCAGCGTCACCAGTTCGCGGTCGGTGGCGGCATAGATCCTGGTGTCGTCCGTACCGAGTTCGCGGATCGGGGACGGTAACCGCGTGCTGGCCAGCACCTCCAATCCCTTTCCGCCGCGGCGCGAGTCGACGGCGTGCAGGGTGTCGTCGTCGCGGCCGGCAACGTAGCTGCGTGTCACCGCGGTGCCGTCGCCCGCCGAAACCGCAACGTCGAAGTCCAGTGAACCGCGTTCCGCCGCGGGCGACGATGTGCCCTGGAAATGGCGGATGCCCGACGAGCCGAACAGGTGGTAGTCGAGCTCGCGGCCGCGATTGGCGCCGTCGATGGTGTCCGCGCTCTCGCCGGTGATCGCGGTGGGGAGCTTGCGGTAGCCGTACTGATCCACCGGCGTCACCGACTTCCCATCCGCCGACAGCGCAAGCAGCATCCGCAATCCGGCATCCTCGGTCAGGTAGGCCGGCGCCGGTCCCGCATCGAAATCGTTGACCTGGCGCAGACTTTCCAGGTCGACCTCCGCCACCTTGCCGCGCTCGGGCTGTGGCACGAACACCAGCCGCTCGTCTTTTCGGCTGATCTGCAGATTGCGCCCGGACGCCATGGGCGCGGAAAACCGCGTCTTGGCCTCTGCGCCGTGATCGCCGGCGCTGACCTCAGCCAATCGGTGATCGTCGGTGAGCGCGACCAACGCGTTCATCCGGTACGACCACACCGGCTCGTGCAACGCGGCGCCTGCCTGCCAGAGTTGGACATCGGGCGCGGATTCCAGCGACGCTCCGGGGCGCGAACAGCCCGTGCTCAGCGTGGCGGTCGCGAGCACACCGGCGACTCCGCAGCGCAACAGAGCCCGGATGCGGTGGCGAGTACGGGAATCCATTTCGGCGTCCATCGACCGCGAGCTCCTTTCGCTGTTTGTCCAGTACATACCCCCCGCGGCCACGGCCACACTCCGTTTGACGCCCGGATTCGTCGGGTAGCCGTTGACGGAGCGCGCACAGCCTTGCGCGTCGAGCCAAAGTAGATGGGAGGGACACTGTGGCACCGACCGCCATCAAGTCGCCCACCGACGTGGTCGACTTCCTCGTCAGTCAGCACGAGCAGATCAAAGCGATGTTCGCCGAGACACTGGCGGCGTCCGGAAAAGCCCGCGAGAAGGCCTTCGTCGAGCTTCGGCGATTGCTCGCCGTGCACGAAACCGCGGAGGAGGAAGTCGTCCACCCCCGCGCCAAACGAAAGATCTCCGACGGCGCCGCCGTGGTGGACAAGCGCCTCCACGAAGAGCACGAAGCCAAGACCGTTCTGCAGAAGCTGGAAAAGCTCGACGTCGACAGCGAGGACTTCACTCGCGAATTGACGAAGCTGCGCGACGCGGTCATCGAACACGCCGAGCACGAAGAGAAGGACGAATTCGCCAAGCTGGGTGAGGAATTGAGCGGCGAAGAGCTCGAACGCATGGGCCGCGCCGCCAAGCTCGCCGAGGCGATTGCGCCCACCCGCCCGCACGCCGGGGTGGAATCCCAGGTGGCCAATCTGGCCGCCGGACCGTTCGCGGCGATGCTCGACCGGGCTCGCGACACCATCATCGGCAAAGGCTGACGCAGCCACCCCTGGCGTGGTACCCCCGTTCGTTGGGGGAGCGGGGGTACCCACGCCCTTCAGCGCACCATGGCCGCAACATCGAACGCACCAGGGGCCGACCGCTACCTTCCGGAGGAGCGGGATCTCGACGCGCGGCGCGATGCGGCCGAAACATGCCACGGCTGTTCACTTTTCGAAGATGCCACCCAAACGGTGTTCGGCAACGGGAATCCTGGGGCGCCGATCATGTTGGTGGGTGAGCAACCCGGTGACCAGGAGGACCGCGCCGGCGAGCCGTTCGTAGGCCCGGCCGGACGGTTACTCGCCCGCGCTCTCGACGATGCGGGCGTCGACCCGGCGCTGGTTTATGAAACCAACGCCGTCAAGCACTTCAAGTTCACCCGCAAGGGCGGCAAGCGACGCATCCACCAAAAGCCCGGCCGCACCGAAGTGGTCGCGTGCCGACCATGGCTGATCGCCGAGATCGAGGCGGTGCGGCCCAAGGTTATCGTGTGCCTGGGTGCGACGGCCGCACAGTCATTGCTGGGGAACACCTTTCGGGTA
This sequence comes from Mycobacterium sp. 852002-51971_SCH5477799-a, assembly GCF_001667145.1. Lineage (GTDB taxonomy): Bacteria > Actinomycetota > Actinomycetes > Mycobacteriales > Mycobacteriaceae > Mycobacterium. The sequence continues at coordinate 24,613 of NZ_LZIF01000050.1, read as the reverse complement.
TCCACCCAGCGTGGCCAACGACTGCTGCTGCCCGCGTCCGTCGACGTCGACCTCACACCGGAGCCGATCGTCGTGGCGACGGTGCACCCCTCGTCGGTGCTGCGCGACCGCAGCGACCAACACGCTCAGGTGTACAACTCGTTCGTCGACGACCTGCGCAGCGCGGGCGCGAGCCTCTCCGGGCGCGGATGAGTTGACCCCTGAAGGTCAACTCTTCTTGTGCGGCAAGAACTCCTGTGCTTTGGCCTTCAGGCCGACCTTGACGAAGCCCACCCGGTCCTCGTCACCGGAGAGCACCGCCGCGGTCGCCGACTTGAACTGTTCCCAGGTGGCGTGCGGCGGGATGGGTGGCATGTCGGGGTCGGTGTGAACGTCCAGCACGGTGGGGCGGTCCGCGGACAACGCGTTGCGCCAGGCGTCCGACAACTCCTCCGGGTCCTTGATGGCCATCGCGTTCAGGCCCAAGCTGGCCGCGAACGCGGCAAAGTCGATGTCGGGAAGGTTCTGGGACTCCGCGAATTTCGGCGCGCCGGCCATAGCCCGCATTTCCCAAGTGACCTGATTCAGGTCATTGTTGTGCAGGATCGCGATGATCAGACGCGGGTCTTTCCACTCACTCCAGTACCGCTTGATCGTGATCAGTTCGGCCATGCCGTTCATCTGCATCGCGCCGTCACCGCTGAACACGATGACGGGCCGGTCCGGGTGGCCGAACTTGGCGCCAATTCCGTACGGAACCCCCGGACCCATCGTGGCAAGGTTGCCCGACAGCGAGCCCCGCATGTTGCCGCGGAAGCGCAGATTGCGCGCATACCAGTTGGCCGACGAGCCGGAATCGGCTGCGACGATGGCATTTTCGGGCAATTGCGGCGACAGCTCGGAGAACAGCCGCAGCGGATTGACCGGGTGGGCGCTGACCATGGCTTCCTTGTCCATGGTCTCCCACCAGCGGGCCACGGTCTTCTCGATGCCCTCGCGCCACGAGCGGTCCTCCTTGCGGCGCAGGTGTGGGATCAGCGCCCGCAGTGCGGTCTTCGCGTCGGCAACCAGGTTGACCTCGAACGGGTAGCGCATGCCGATCATCCGGCCGTCGACGTCGATCTGCACCGCGCGGGCTTGACCGAATTCCGGCAGGAATTGCGTATACGGGAAGCTCGAGCCGACGGTCAACAGCGTGTCGCAGTCGCGCATCATCTCGTAACTCGGCCGCGTCCCCAACAAGCCGATCGAGCCGGTGACCCAGGGCAATTCGTCGGACAGCACGTCCTTGCCCAACAACGCCTTCGCCGCGCCCGCACCGAGCAGGTCGGCGACTTCGGCGAGCTCTTCGTGGGCGCCGCGGGCGCCGGAGCCCACCAACATGGCGACCTTCTTGCCGGCATTCAGCACATCGGCGGCGCGCGCGATGGCGGTGTCATCCGGAGCGATTTCCGGGTACTCGATGCCGAGGCTGGAGGGCACCATCTTGAACGCGTGTTCGGGCGGGGAGTATGGCAGCTCCTGGACGTCGCTGGGGATGATCAACGCCGTCGGGGCCCGCTGGGTCATCGCGATCCGAATCGCGCGGTCGAGCACGTTGGGCAATTGTTCGGGGACGGTGACCATCTGGACGTAGTCGCTGGCGACGTCCTTGAACAGGGTGAGCAGGTCGACCTCTTGCTGGTAGTTGCCGCCCATCGCGCTGCGGTTGGTCTGGCCGACGATGGCCACCACCGGAACATGGTCGAGCTTGGCGTCGTAGAGGCCGTTGAGCAGGTGGATCGCGCCGGGGCCCGAGGTGGCGGCGCAGACCCCGACCCGGCCGGTGAATTTCGCGTAGCCGACCGCCTCGAAGGCGCTCATTTCCTCGTGACGCGACTGGATGAATTTGGGTTTGTTGTCCGCGCGTCCCCAAGCCGCGAGCAGGCCATTGATGCCGTCGCCGGGGTACCCGAATACATGTTCAACGCCCCACGCCCGCAAGCGCTCTAGCAGATAGTCGGAAACCTCTTTTTTGGACATGTTTTCGCTCCTCGGCAGACGGTCCTACTGTGCTGGCGGATGGGCGTGTGTGGCTATTGTTTGAACCACCTGCGTGGCACCGTTGTCGGGTAGCGGACCAGCCGATAGCGGCCGCCGCTGACCGATATGACCCATGCAGGCTGCCGCCGCGAGGGCGACTTGGGCACTTCCCACAGCAGCCCGATTACCCGGATTCGGCGGTCCTATTCGGCAGGTCAGGCGACTCTCAGCCAGTTTTCAGCTGGTGGAAGTGAATGGGTCAGGCCGACTTGCGCAGGGCGGACGGTCCACCGGCGCTGTGGCCCTTTGCCACCCGCCGGATCAGCATGCGGGTGGCCTTGTCCAGGATCTCCTGCGCGACGTCGGGTTTGCGGGCGCGTTCAGCACGGCGCACCGCCGCGGCGATGGTCAGTCCTTGCTCGTAACCGGCGACGACGCGGGGGTCGACGTACGAACCGCGCGCCACGGCCGGGGTGTTGCCCAGCTCCTCGGCCACCTCTTTCATCACCGCGGATTCGACGCGCTTGGCGACCCGCTGCGAGACCGCCGGGTCGGCATCGGCGAACGCCGCGGCTGCGAGCACCGTCCCGTGCCACGTCCGCAGGTCCTTGACGGTGTACTCGTCGCCGACCAGTTCTTTGAAACGCTCGTTGAGGTCGGCTGCACGCACATCGAGCCAGCCGGATGAGATGCGGCACACCAGCAATCGCTCGGTGCGCTCAGGGCGGCGCATCAGGGCGCGCACCGCGCGCACCACTTCGGGGTCCTCGATTTCCACGGTGCGCCGGACCCCGCTCTTGGCCGGGAAATCGAACGCGACGGCATCGCGCCGGACCACCACGTGTTCGCACAACAGGGTGGACAAACCGTAGGACTCGTGCTCCTCGGCGTATTGCTCGCCGCCGGCGCGAAAGTACCCTCGATCGAGCAGCCGCAGCGCGAGCGCCAGCACCCGCTTGCGGGTCAAGCCGCTCCGCGCCAGATCTTTGGCTATCTCGGCGCGCCAGAACGGCAGTCGCGCGGACAGTTCCAGGACGCGGTCGAACTTCTCCTCGGCGCGTTCCTGTTGCCAGAGGGAGTGGTACAGATACTGCCGCCGCCCGGCGGCGTCCACGCCCACGGCCTGGATGTGGCCGTTGTTGTACGGCGCTATCCACACGTTCTTCCAGGCAGGTGGAATGACGAGATCGTTGATGCGCTGCAGGGTTTCCGGATCGGTCAGCGGCTTGCCATCCGGTCGGTAATAGGCGAAGCCTTTACCGCGACGCTTGCGCGCGATACCCGGCTTGCTCAGCACGCTCCGACGCAGCCGCATTTTCCGCCCTCCAGTTCTGGTAGCTGACTGCACAATTACCCGCCGGAGAAGTTGTTCACACCGTCGGAGAGCGCGGGCCCGACGCGGCAACGACCCGCCACAGCGCTGTGGCGGGTCGCGTCGGACTCCAATTAGCCGGCCATGAACTCCTGGTAAGCCGACTCCAGGTTCGGCGGCAGGGCGGTGACATTGCACTGCCGCTCGGTGTCGCCGATCGGTGCCAGGATGCCGCGCAGGTCGTTGTACTCCTGCGGGTGGCCGGTGAAGTAGCCGCGCAGGCTCGATTCAGCCTCTGGCCGCGGTTGCCCGTAGGCGGCCGTCACCACCTGGTTCGCGCTCGGATGTGCGGCCAGATACTGCTGGGCGGAGCCCTCCACCGACGAGACGGTGTTGTTCACCCCGGCTGGGCTGCAGTCGGGTGCTGCGACCGCCGATGGCGCACCGACGAAGCCCATCGCCATTCCCCCGAGCAGGCAGCCGGCACTGATACCAGCCACTTTCCGGCGCGCGACGATATCGCTAATTTTCATGATCTTTGTCCTTCGAAACGAAAATGGTTTCTGTGCGAGAGGCTCCCGATCCTCGGAATCCAAAGTAGCGGAAGCCAACAGTGGCGGTATTCGCTGATGTTCGTCGACGACGAAAGCCGGCGGACGCTACCTCCTTTCCGGGGGTCGTTTGCTAAGCGATGAATCACAGGAGGGACGAATTTTTAAGAAAACGTCCCGGATCTTAAGGAATCATCAGCCGGATCGTGACGTGATTGTTATTTGAAATCCGGCGGATACAAGGTGTTCGGCTGCGACCGCAGCCCACCTGGTGCCGCGCACATCGCTCGCCCACCATCCACTTGCGTGACGCGGACACGGGCGTTTGATCGGCCGCGCGACGGGAACGCCCTAGTTGCCATTCGAGAGCAAGTTGAGCAATCACAGGGAGGTCGAACCCATGGGGGATGACAACAGCGGGCCGGAGGAAGCGATCAAGGGCACCGTGGAAGGCGTGAAGGGGAAGGCCAAAGAGGTCGGCGGGGCCGTGCTCGGTCGCGACGATCTGCACAGAGAGGGCCAGGCCCAGCAGGACAAAGCCGACGCCCAACGCGATGCCGGTAAGAAGGAAGCCGAAGCCGAGTCGGCGCGGGCCGGCGCGGACGCCGCCGAGGAGCGGCAGAAGAAAAACCAGTAGACCGCCCGCAAAGAGGCTCGGCCCGATTGTCGGGCCGGGCCTCTTTCCGCGTGCAGGGCATGCCGACGACGCCGTCGAGCGGTTGCGGACGCGCAATCGCGCCGCCACGACGGCTGAACTCTCAGGGCCGGTGCAAATCCACCACTAGCGGACGATGGTCGGAAATCGTCATCAGGTCCGATTCCACGGCGCCCCCGCGCAGCCCGCGGTCGTCGGTCAAGATGTGGTCGAGCTGGCGATTGGGCGCGTCAGCGGGAAACGTCTGGGCGGCAGCCAACGCCCGCATGCCCGACCAGCGGCGCACCGTCTTCGGGGTCATGTTCAAGTCCCCGGTCAACAGCCGCGGTCCGGGAAAGCCGCGCAGGTCATGAACCAGTCGGCGTAGCTGGCGGCGATTCCAGCCCGGGACGAAGGACAGGTGGGTGTTGGCCACTGTGAGCTCGCCCAGCGGGGTGCGCAATCGCGCGATGACCGCCGCGCGCGGCTCCTCGTCGACGACCATGACCCGGTCGGGTCCCGGGAGGTACATCGGAAACGGCATCGGTATGCGGGGGAGACGCACCACCTGCCAACTGGCGACGGGATATCGGGACAGCAACGCGATTCCGTACGCGGCGGTGCCGGGTTGTTCGCGGCCGGTGGCCGCCATCCAGGTCGCTCCCGGCGTGCCCGAAATCGCCGCCACGAACCGGTGTTCCACCGCGCCCATGGCTTCGGCCGCCGCTGCGGTCAGGTCGGCGCGCTCGGAGCGTGGCTGATCGCAGTCGACCTCCTGCAAGCTGAGCACGTCCGGATCAAGGCGTTGTACGCAGTCACGCAGCCGCTGAAGGACCACGCCATCGCCGACCGTGCGCCCGTGCAGGATGTTGAAGGTCGCCACACGCATAGGTTTTCACCTACCCATTTTTGTCCGCGTGCAGTCACCGGGGTAGGCCAGCCGCGGGCTCGGTGCTACCCGATCCGGGTAGGGCGCATGCCGACAGGAATACCCGGCACCGGTGCCGTCACCGAAATACGACCTCGCCCACCGCGCGCAAACGCGGGAGCACGCAGCCCGGTAACCTGGGCGCAGTTCCGTCGCCACCGCGCTCGAATTGGCTTCGATAACATTGCGCCGCGCGCAATTTGCGCTCTAACGCCCATCCGGCTGCGGGCACCGAGTACGCCCGGTCCCACGGCACCGCCTCGTCGGCTGGAAATGCCCAGTGCCACATCCACACTGGATATTCCAGCAATGCCGTCCCGGTGAGCGCACAGGCGGCCGAGGCGGCACGGCCGACGGTTTCGTGGTCGGGATGCCCGTCGCCCCGCCACGTCGCCGCGCACCACGCCGCGGGGCCGGTGTCGTCGAGGATTTCGGTCAGTTTCCCGGTGATCATGTCCTCATGGTCCGCCAGCTCACCGTCGGGCAGGCCCAGCAGCACTGGGGGTGGGATATTCAAAAGCCTTGTTGCCCTGCGCAACTCGTAGCGGCGGATGGTCTCCCTGCGAAGCCGTTCCGAGGCCGACGTGCCGGGCCGGGCGGCACCACCGTTGCTGACGCAGACCACTTGAACGTGAACTCCGTTCGCGGCCAACTGAGTGATCGCGGCACCCAGGCCGAGAGTTTCGTCGTCGGGATGAGGAGCCACGACGACCAGCCGGGAGCATTCCTTGAGATCCAGTGCCGGCAGGGGGCTCTCGGCGAAAGCGGCCAGCCACAACGGCGCTGGCGTGCCGCCGTGGGTTAGTGACTCGGCCGCAAACCGTGTGCAGTTACCCGCCGACACGGTTGTCATGGCGCCCGAATCCCCCGCTGACCCGCCAGGCGGCCGAGCTCGGCCAAATCCCGCTCCGCATGACTTTGCCGTATGTAGATGCTCAGATCGGCCACTCGTTGCGCGTGCCGGCCATCCTGGCACAGCGGACCGGGGCCCAAAGCGCGTCCGGTGCGCGTGATGGCTTCGTCGACCGCGTGTTCCACCACCGTGCGGACTCGACGGGCCAGAAGCTGCGCGGTGCCGGCCCGGTCGAACGGGTCATCGTCGATTTGAGTTGCGGCTGCGGACAGGATCGCGTCCCCGGCGGCGAGTGCGGCGTCCACCGCGCCGAGGTGCGCCAGCGAATACGCGTCGGCCGACTGGCTTGCGGCACAGCGGTATAGCGGATCGGCGACCCGCCGCGCTCCACCCAGCCAACAGGCAGCCACGCCGATGGCGCCGTGCCAGAACCCGGGCCGATCCAGATAGGCGTCGGGGTCGCCCACGGCGACGGCTTGAGCATTGGTGAATTGGACCGACCTGGTGTCACTGCCCGCCATCCCGGCGTTCCACCACGTGCTGGGCAACGCCTTGACGGTTGGGTCGATCGCGGCGACTGCGAACAGCCCGTGCGTTCCGTCGTCAAGGCGCGCGGTGACCAGCGCGTGGGTGCAGAATCCCGCACCGGCACACCACACCTTGGTGCCGTTCAGCGAGAACGCGCCATCGTTGCTGGTAGCCGTCAGAACGGCGTCCGGAGCCTCGGCCGTCCACACCCCCCACAACTGACCCGGTTCGGGCGGCTTACCACCTAATTCGTGAAGTATCGCCACCGCTTCGACGTGGGATTCCGCGATCCTGGCCGCCACGATGTTCTCCTCGGCCAGTCGCGCCAGACGCTGCCAGCGTTCGGCTGTGCGGCCCGATGCGGGAAGGGGCAACTCGAGTCGTCCCGACTCCAGCCAGTGTTCAACAAGGCCCGCCGTCACGCGCGATCACCCGCCGCCGTTCTCCCCAATTGCGTGAGGTAATCGGCGAATCCGTGGTCCCGAGTCTGGATTCGCTTCGACGTGATGCTCGATAAGTCGGCGTCACGACGCATGCGGTGGCTGGTGGCCTCGCACCGTTCGACCAACTTCTGCCGCTCATTGTGGGAAGGGATCACTGCAGCGGCAGCGTCATTGTCACATCCAGCGTCATAGTCACATCGCATGGCGGTTGACATAACCCCGAGACTTCCCGATTCGCCACAAGTTAAACGACCTTGGCCACCATGCCAGGTTGCTCCGGCGGCAGGCCGGGTATGACCTATGCACCATGGCAGCTACCGGAGCCCACCCCGACAAACCCGCGTGCGCCACGCCGTTGCGGGACGCGCTGCGTGGCGCGGCGTCGGCGCTCAAGGAGAACGGGCCACGTTTCGCCTTGGCGGGCAGCTACGCGTTATGGGCTTACGGGGCACCAGAACCCAGCCACGACGTGGACCTGGTGGTAGCGGAAGCCGATGTGGAAGCGGCCGTGACGACCCTGGCCAACGCCGGATTCGCCATCGAGCGCCCCCCGGAGGACTGGCTGTTCAAGGCCCGCAGCGCCGATACGCTCGTCGATGTCCTGCACCGGATCAATGGAGTGCCCGTCGATGCGGACATGCTGGACCGCGCCGTGCAACACGAGGTGCTGGCAATCAGCATGCCGGTGTTGCCACCAACCATGGTGCTCATCCAACAGCTACGAGCGCTCCACGAACACCACTGCGATTTCGCCAAGTTGCTACCTGCGGTGCGCGCGGTGCGCGAACGGCTGGACTGGGAGGCGATCCGAACGCTGACCAAGGACAACGACTACGCGGTCGCGTTCTTGGTGCTGGCCGAGCGGCTCGGCCTCACCAGCTAGTGGTTACGCAGTTTGGCGACGAGCTTGTCCTTGCTCAGGCTTGAATAGCCGGACATGCCAAGTTCTTTGGCGCGCTTCTTGAGTTCCGCCACGGTCCAGTCCTGATAAGACCCGGACTTGCCGCCCTTGCGGGCGACCTTCGACTTGCCCTGCGCGGCGGCCGCATTTGAGATCCGCGCGGCCTTCTCCTTGGAGTCGCCCTTTTTGCGCAAATCCTGATACAGCTTTTCATTCTTGATCGACGAACGCGGCATCAGCGATCCTCCTGTCCACCATGAGATGCTCTGAATCTCCGAGTGCCCGCTCCGGGCGCGGAAAAAACCACGTGTTAGGCGGGGACCGGGTCGGTGCGACGCTCCCAGCAACGGTGCCGGGCGAGAGCGGCGGCGAATTCCTCGACGAAGCGGTCCGGCAACTCATCGGCAGCGGCTTTGGTGGTAATGACGGATTGATCGTTGACAACGTCGGTGTCCTCGGCGATGCGATTCGTGATGCGGGCGGTGCGCAGCAGGTCGACACCCGCCCCGTAGGCGCCGATCGGCTTCAGATGTTTATAGGCCTCGGTCACGAAGTGCACCGCGTAGCCGTCGTCGGACAGGGTCTCCACCGATCGCGGCCCGCATGCCACGACGACGGCGTCATAAAGCACCGATGCCATCGTCGTGAACGATCTATCGACCGGAAGCTCGCCGCCGGATCCGCCCTCCAACGTGCCGCCGGCGACCGGTGCCAATACCTCGACCATGGCGCCGCGTTCGCCCATCTTCTCGATGAAGCGTTGCGTCCCCACTACGTCGACTCCGTTGGCGGCCAGGACCGCGATCTTGCGCGTGGCGATGGTGTCGCTGACACCGATCTGGGAGAGCGCCGGCGACGCGGCCACTTGGTCGTCGACGGGCTGCTCGGGCGGCTCGGGCAGCCCCAGCTTCGCCGCCACCTGAGCGGCCAAGCCACCGTCGACCCGTGCCAGTTGTTCCACCACGGCCGAACGGATCTCGGGCACTTCGACCTTGCCGAGCTCGAACGCAAACGCGGCGACGATGTGCTCGGCTTCGACCGGCGACATGCTCAGCCAGAACATCCGCGCCTGACTGTAATGATTCTCGAACGACTTGGCCCGCTTGCGCATCGCCTGCCCGTCGAGCCGCTCGGTGTAGTGCCGAAAGACGTTCTCGTCGGCCAGCGCCGGGCAGCCGCCGCCGATGCTGTTCTTGAAGTAACTTGAGCGCCCCTGCGGGATCGCATGCTGTCCGTAACCATCGTGCTGGTTGGTTCGGACCTCGGCCACCGGCCGGTTGATCGGCAGCTGAGCGAAATTGGGGCCGCCCAGGCGGATCAGCTGAGTGTCCAGATAGGAGAAGTTGCGGAACTGCAGCAGCGGATCGTTCGTGAAGTCGATGCCGGGCACCACGTTTGCCGTGTGGAACGCCACCTGCTCGGTCTCGGCGAAGAAGTTATCCGGGTTGCGGTTCAGCACCATCTTGCCCACCGGGCGAACCGGAACCTGTTCTTCGGGAATGATTTTGGTCGCGTCGAGCAGATCGAAATCGAACTTGAACTCGTCCGCCTCGGCGACCAGCTGCACGCCCAGCTCCCACTCCGGGTACTGGCCCGACTCGATCGCCTCCCACAGGTCGCGGCGATTGTAATCGGGGTCCTTGCCGGCGATCTTTTGGCATTCGTCCCAGATCAGGGAGTGCACCCCGAGCCGCGGCTTCCAGTGGAATTTGACGAAAGTGCCTTCGCCGCTGCTGTTTACCAGCCGGAAGGTGTGCACGCCGAAGCCCTGCATCATGCGGTAGCTGCGCGGGAGCGCCCGGTCGGACATCAGCCACATGATGGTGTGCAGGGTCTCGGGCTGCAGCGACACGAAGTCCCACAGCGTGTCGTGCGCGGACTGCGCCTGCGGAATCTCGTTGTGCGGCTCTGGTTTCACCGCGTGCACAAAGTCGGGGAATTTGATGCCGTCCTGGATAAAAAACACCGGGAAGTTGTTGCCCACCAGGTCGTAATTGCCTTGTTCGGTGTAGAACTTGGTGGCGAAGCCGCGCACGTCGCGAACCGTGTCGGCCGATCCACGCGATCCGGCCACCGTGGAGAATCGGACGAACACCGGAGTCTGATGGCCCGGAGTGGTCAAGAAATTCGCCGCGGTGTAGTCGGCCAGCCAGTCGTCGTACGGCTCGAAATAACCGTAGGCGCCGGCGCCACGTGCGTGCACTACGCGCTCCGGAATGCGCTCGTGGTCGAAGTGGGTGATCTTTTCCCGGGCGTGGAAGTCCTCCAGCAGTGTCGGTCCCCGCTCGCCGACGGTCAGCGAGTCGTCGGTGTGGTCGACGCGGACGCCCTGTTGCGTGGTCAGGTATCCGGTGTCACGACGGAACCGCGCCGAGTCCAGATCGCGCTGTTTCGGATTTTGATCGGTGGCCATGACTTGCCTCCTTTCAACGGTGGGGAGTACCACCGCCCCGACCGGCGCAAACCGCACGAACGGGGGGCTATCCACCACAGGGAGGGTTGCCTACCATCTATAGGGGTAGCCGAAAGTGGTGATTGAGACGGCTGAAGTCGGCGCCTTGCGAGGTGTGGTAGCGATCGGTGCCTCGGCGGGCGGAGTCGAAGCGCTCTCCAATGTTGCCGCCGGATTGTCCCCGGACGTGCCGTACGCCTACCTGATGGTGCTGCATGTGCCCGCGGGGGCACCCAGCATCCTGGCCCGCATCATCGACCGCAGCGGTCCGCTGCCCGCGGTCGCCGCCGAGGACGGGGCAGCCCTGGAACCGGGGCGCATCTATGTCGGAGTTCCGGATCGCCATCTGCTGGTGGCCGACCATCACGTCCTGCTGTCACAGGGTCCCACCGAGAACGGGCATAGGCCGGCGATCAACGCGTTGTTCCGCTCGGTGGCCTTGGCCTTTGGGCCCCGCGCGGTCGGCGTGCTGCTCTCCGGCGTGCTCGACGATGGCGTGCTGGGACTGGGCGCCATCCGTTCGCGTGGTGGCACCACTATCGGGCAATCACCCGAGGACGCGTTGTTCCCGGCGATGCCCACCAACGCCGCGGAGGCCGGCGTGGTGGATCGGCAGTCCCCGGCGGCCGACGTCGGTGCGGTCCTCAAAGAGCTGTCGCACCGAGAGATAAAGGATTTCGACATGGAGCGAGACTCCGGCATGGAGCTCGAGAACCGCATCGCCAAGATGTCGCGGTTCGCGACCGACTTCGACACCGAGAAATTGGGGGCCCCTTCGGGCTATACCTGCCCCGACTGCAACGGCTCGCTGGTTTCCATCAGCGAGGGGAACTTTCGCTGTCAGGTGGGCCATGCGTGGACGGCCGAGGCCCTGCTCGGCGCGCGTGACGCCGAACTCGAGGGGGCATTGTGGATAGCGGTGCGCAGCCTGCAGGAAAAGGCCAGGCTAGCCCGCGACATGGCCGGTAAGGCCGAAGCCGGTCTACTGTTCCGGCGCTACACGGCAATTGCCGAGGAAAGCGAACGGGCACTGCATGTGCTCAGCGACCGCCTATCCGGCACTGCCCAGCAACGCGGTGAAGCCGGATGAGCGTGCATCGTTCGGCGATCCGCATCGCGGTAGAGGGTCGCGGTGTGCCGATCGTGACGCTGGAGGGCGTGCTGGATAGCTCTACCTATCGAACGGTTCGCGACGCAGTGATCAAGGCCGCGATCGACGAGCCGCGAGCAGTGATCGTCGACATCAATCGGCTGCACGCGCCGTCCGCCTCGGCCTGGACGGTGTTCACGAGCGCTCGTTGGCACGTCAGCGTCTGGCCGGACGTGCCGATCCTGCTGGTGTGTGCGCAACCACAGGTGCGGCGGACGATCGCCCTGGCGGGGGTCACCCGTTATGTGCCGATACATTCCGCCCGAGAACTCGCGCTCGACGCTGTGGATGGTCAGTCCATAAAGATCCGCCGACGGGCGCGCACCGAGCTTTTGCGATCCAGCGTCAGCGTCGGTCTTGCTCGTGCGGTGATCACTGATTGGCTGACGCACTGGGGCATCCGTGAGGTGGCCGCGGTGGGGTCCACGATCGCCACCGTGTTCGTTGAAAACGTTCTCGATCACACCGAGAGTGCGCCGGTATTGATCGTCGAGAACTATCAAGACACGGTCACCGTCGCCGTCGAGGACAACAGTCCGCATCTGCCGGGCCGGCACGAAGATGCCGAGCGCGGCGCCGACATGGTCTCCGGACTGGCCATCGTCTCCGCAATGAGTCGGGTGTGGGGTGCGACCCCGACATCGTCGGGCAAAACGGTCTGGGCATTGCTTGGTCGGGAAAACCAGTTCTAGCGCCGCGAGTAGAGTTCAAGTCCTTCGATGAACCCCTTATCGGACGGGACTGCATTGGAATCCACGACTGACGAGGCTTTCGAGGCCTTGTTGCGCTACATGCGGGATTCGCGCGGCTTTGACTTCACCGGCTACAAGCGCACCTCGCTGATGCGTCGCGTCCGTCATCGGATGGACCAGGCCGGTCACACCACATTCGACGAGTACCTGGACTGTCTGCAGGCCAGTTCGGATGAACTCACGGCGCTCTTCAACACCATCCTGATCAACGTCACGTCTTTCTTCCGCGACCCGGAGGCGTGGGACTACGTCGCCGACGAGGTCATCCCGCGATTGCTGGCCGAACGTGGACCCAACGACCCCATTCGGGTGTGGAGCGCCGGATGCGCGTCCGGCCAGGAGGCCTACACATTGGCCATGTTGCTGGCCGAGGCGCTGGGACTCGAGGATTTTCGGCAACGGGTCAAGATCTACGCGACGGACATCGACGAAGATGCCCTCGCCACGGCGCGCATGGCGTCTTACGATGCCAAGGCGGTCGAATCCGTACCGCCAGATCTGTTGGGGCGCTATTTCCAAGAGGTCAGCACTCGCTACGTCTTCCACAAAGACCTGCGACGCGCGGTGATCTTCGGCCCCAACGACCTGGTCAGGGATGCACCGATATCGCGTGTCGATTTGCTGGTCTGTCGCAACACGCTGATGTACCTCAATGCGGAAACGCAACGAAAAGTCTTGGGACGTCTACATTTTGCGCTTGCACCCCAAGGCACGCTATTTCTCGGACACGCCGAGATGCTCCTTAGTCACGGCGACCGGTTCAAGCCGCTGAACCTCAAACATCGAATCTTCCGCAAGGCGGCGGGGACCCATGGCGGTGCCGACCGCTACGAACCGGGTAGGGGGTTCTACGAACGCCACGCCGACCTGCCGGGCCTGGCGACGGTGCGCGATATGGCGTTTCGCGCCAGTCCGGTGGCTCAGATCGTCGTAACCGGCGAGGACACCATCGCGATGATCAACCAGCAGGCGGAGGCCATCTTCGGGCTCTCGGCGCGCGACATCGGCCGGCTGCTGCGCGATCTCGAGGTTTCCTACCGTCCGGTGGAGTTGCGCGCCTACCTGGAGCAAGCCAAAGTGGAGCGGCGTTCGGCGCGGATTCAGGACGTGAAATGGCAGCGACCGGGTAACGAGACGGTGTGGTTCGAGATCCACATCAATCCGCTCGTCGACGCCGAGAATGGCCTGCTCGGCGTGTCGATCGTGTTCTTCGACGTCACAGCGACGCACGCCCTGCTGGACAAAGTTGTGCAAACCAACCACCAGCTCGAGGCGGCCTACGAAGAGCTGCAGTCCACCAACGAAGAACTCGAAACCACCAACGAGGAACTGCAATCCACCGTCGAGGAACTCGAGACCACCAACGAGGAACTGCAGTCCACAAACGAAGAACTCGAGACGATGAACGAGGAACTGCAGTGCACCAACGACGAACTGCAGACCATCAATGACATGCTGGGTGAACGCAGTCTCGAGCTGGACCACGCGAAGAACTTCATGAGTTCCCTGGTCGCCTCGGTCCGCAGCGGCATGGTGGTGGTGGACCGCGAAATGAACGTCATTTTGTGGAACCGCGGTTGCGAGGAACTCTGGGGGCTACGCGCCGAGGAGACGATCGGCTCCAGGCTCGCAGCGCTCGACATCGGCCTGCCGCTCGATGGCGTGCGCACATTGATCGGCAATGCATTCGTCGACCCGGACAGCTCCGGTGAAGCGGTGGTGGATGCGGTCAACCGGCGCGGTCGCGCTGCGCGGGTGCGCGTCACGTGCACGCCGTTTCGCTCGAACGAGGGAACGGTCGGCGGGGCCCTGCTACTGATAGATGTTCTCGACTAGCTGCCCAGACCCGCCGCTGCAACCTGCCTGAGACTGCGCCGCGTGGCAGCGGTTCGCCAGTAGGTTTGTCCACCACGCGAATTTTGAGCCTGGAAGCGAACTGGGGATCTGGTCGGTTTCGCCGACGGTTGCCAGTGGTATGCCTGGTAGGGGTTCGCGAAACATGCGCGGAGGGAATGGCGGTTGAGGATTGCAATTGTCAGCGGTGATGACGTCGCCGCGGAGGATCCCGAGCAGCTGTGTGCCGCGTTGACGACCCATGGACATGATGCGACGGTCTGCATGCGGCAAAGCGGCCGACTGCCGGCCCACGCGGCCGCCGCCGGCTACCGCCGTGTTTGGGTCCCCGTCGGCCCGAGCGCGCCGGCGTCCCCGGCGGATCTGTTGCCCTACGTAGGAGACTGGGCGACAAAGCTCGAGCGCGTCTGGTCGAAGGAACAACCCGACGTCGTGCATGCATACGGGTGGCTGGGCGGTTTGGCCGCTCAACTGGCCGCACGGCGCCGGCGCGTCCCAGTTGTGCAGACGTTCTTGGGCATGGCTGCGGCCTCGCGTCCTCGTGTTGCGGAGTCAACGGCCGAAAGTCCACGAGAGCGCATCGAGCTGCTATTGGCGCGTAGCGCGACCTGGGCGACGGGTGAGAGCAGCGTCGACGTCGACATGCTGGCCCACCTACGTCACAGCCGCGCGCGAGTGTCCGCCTTCACATGCGGTGTGGATTCCGAGCTCTACACTCCGAGCGGTCCCGAGGTCGCCCGGAAGGGGCGTCAACGCGTTCTATGTGTGGCGCCAAATCCGCTGCAGCATAACGGTTTTGATATCGCAATCGGTGCGCTGTACAGGGTTCCCGGCGCGGAGTTGGTTATCGCGGAAACTGACGCGACCAACACCTTGCACGACGACGCGCGAGCTCAGCTGCAGTACCTGGCCAAGGAATTCGAAGTCGCCGACCGCGTCCATTTTGCAGGCACGGTCGCCAGTGACGAATTGCCGATGTGGATACGGTCCGCCAACGTGATGGTGTGCACACCTCGCCATCCACCGCGTCCCACGACTGTGTTACAGGCCATGGCCAGTGGGGTGGTGGTGGTTGCGGCGACCGTCGGCGCCCTGGCTGACGTCGTGCTCGACGACATCACCGGCGTCGTGGTGCCGCCGGAAAATCCGGTCGGACTGGCGGCAGCTCTGAGAAGGCTTCTCGCCCAAAGTTTCCAATGCGAAAGCATGGGCGCGGCCGGTCGCAGTCGTGCACAGTCACGCTTCGCATGGCAGCGCATCGCGCTGGACGCACTCAACATTTACCGCCGTGCGGGGGCGCAAGATCGGTCAGCCGCAGATCTGTCACCGTACGGCGGTGCGGTGATGCCATGACGAGGATGCCCACGGTCTTTCGATCGGCCCGGCCATGACCGCCATAACGAGCGCGACCGACGGGCAGTCCCCCCAGTCGAGCGTCGATTCCGCTGCCGAACCGCCGGAGGCGCCTCGGGCTGACTTCTGTCCCGCCCGTCCTGTCCTCGGACGTGACGCGGAGTACGCGTTTCCTGCGGCCGCGGTGGAATACAAGCAGTTCCGCAGTAGTGATGGCCAGGCGGTGCGTCGATTTTTCGCTGGCGCCTATCGGCCAGGTTGGCGGCTCTCCGCACTGACCGATTATTCCGCGGTGTCGCACCGGCGCAGTGCCGCCGGTTCAATGATTCTCGACGAGGTGATGGTTCAGGGGCGATCGACCCTGGAGATTCCGGCGGGCGACACCGTTGTGGTGATCCAGCCACGCGCTGGGTTGCTGAGCGTCGCGGGCGGACCCGCAACTGCGGGCTTGCCGATTCTCATCGCCGATGGCATGTCCTGCCTGTTGCACTGCAACGGCGCACGTTTCGATGTCGTCTCGATCGAGGCGGACGTGCTGCACAAAGTCGCCGCACCTTGGATGATTAAGTCGGCAGCGCAGCAGACCCGGTTCGTGGATTGGCGACCACGGTCCCGCGCCGCCGTGCGGGCGTGGCAGCGAGCTTTGGATTATGTAATTCTGACGTTGGCGTCCGCTGATACCGCCCGGCAGCCGTTGGTTGTCGCGGGGATGGCCAAACTGCTGGCCGGTGCGCTGCTCGAGTGCTACCCGTCCACCCTCACCGGGCGGGACGCGGCCAGCGACCTCGCATTACCCGAAACGCTCAAGGAAGCGGTGTCATTCATCCACCGCCATATCACCGAGGACATCGGGATCAACGATGTCGCCGCCGCGGTGCACCTTACGCCCAGAGCGGTCCAATACCTGTTCCGCCGCCAGCTCGACACCACCCCGACCGAGTACATGCGTCGCACCCGTCTGCGCCGCGCTCATCAAGAACTAATAGCGGCAACGACATCTAACTCGACGGTCACCGAAATCGCCCAGCGGTGGGGATTCGCACATACCGGACGGTTCGCGGTGTTCTACCGCCAGACCTACGGTCAAAGCCCGCACACCACGCTGAGGCAACGGGCCACATCGTCCTGATTGTCGATGCGGAGGGATCAGGTCTAAGCATTTCCTAAGAATCGTTTGCCGGATTTGCCAAAAGCGGACCGAACTCAGGCATATGATCGTCTCATCCTTAGCTGCGGCAATGGGGCCGCGTTCGAGGGGGGAGCGGTGAGATGAGTGCTCGACGATTGGCTCGTCCAGTTGACCCGTTCCCCGACCGGCTGCCGCCGAGTGAGACCGTGGCGGTCACGGTGGCCGACGGCACCCGGCTGCACGCGGAGGTGTTCGGGCCGCCGGACGGTTATCCGATTGTCTTGATCCACGGCATCACGTGCGCGATCCGGGCGTGGGCATATCAGATCGCCGACCTGTCCAACGACTACCGGGTGATCGCGTTCGATCATCGCGGCCATGGACGAAGTGGCGTGCCGAGACGCAACGGCTACAGCCTCAAACACCTTGCCTCCGACCTGGATTCGGTGCTGGATGCGACCCTGGCGCCGCACGAACGGGCCGTGCTGGCGGGTCACTCGATGGGCGGCATCACCATCGCCGCGTGGTCCGAGCGCTACCACCACAAGGTTTCCCGGCGCGCCGACGCCGTCGCGCTGATCAACACCACCACCGGTGATTTGATCCGGAAGGTGCAACTACTGCCGGCACCCTACGGGTTGTCGCCGGCCCGAGTTCTCGCCGGGCGCGCCCTGATCAACGCGTTCAGTGGATTCCCGCTCCCGCGTGCGGTCCGCATCCCGAGCCGGTATGCGGTGGCAATGCTGGCCACCGGACGAGACGCCGACCCGAGTGTCGCCAAGCTCGTCTGCGAGCTCTTCGAGAACACGTCGCCGGCGGGACGGGCCGGCTGCGCGAGGGCGCTGGTGACGTCACTGGGGTCTCGGTATCTCGATCTGGACGGACTGACCGTGCCGACGTTGGTCATCGGCAGCGAGCGCGACCGGTTGACCCCGATCAGCCAGTCCCGCAGGATCGCGCGCAGCGCACCCAACCTGATCGATCTGGTTGAACTGCCCGGCGGCCACTGCTCGATGCTGGAACACCCCCGCGAGGTGAATCGCCAGTTGCGCGGACTCGCCGAAATGGCGGTGCACAACGCGGCCACCCGCCGGATCAGCTCATAGCAGGGCGGTGATCTCGGCGGCGGCGCGCTGCCCGGAGCGGATCGCCCCGTCGAGGAACCCGGTCCACTCGTCGGCGGTTTCGGTGCCGGCCCAGTGAATAGGGCCGACCGGTTCGCGCAGCCACGGCCCGAACCGCGTCCACGACCCCGGCGGAACCGCGGCGGTGGGCCCGCCGGGCGCGAATTCCTCCACCCCCCAACGATGGTCCACATAGTCCAGGGGTTTGAGCGCGTCATCGCCGAAAAGCGTTGCAAAGCAGCGCAATGCGTCACGGCGGCGCTGATCGCTGGGTAGCGAATCGAACGCGCGGGCGTCGACAAAACCCATCAGGATGCCTGGGCCGTCCGGGTGCGGACTGACGTCGAACGTGATGAATACGGGGCCCTCGTCGGACAGCGCCTGCCCGGAAAATCCGTTGGTCCGCCAAAACGGCGTGGAATAGGCCGCGTACGCCTTGCTGAGCCGGCCCTGCGGCCAATGCCGGGCGAGTTGCTCGTACTCGGCGGGCAACGGGGGAGTGAACTCGATCGAGGCGCGATGGGCGGGCGGGATCGCGACGATGACGAATCCGGCCTCGGTCTCGCAGAGATCGGTCGTCACGGTGACGCCCGCGCCGTGGCGTTCGATTCGGCGGACCGGCGCGTTGAGCACCACCCGGGCGCCCAGTTCGGCGGCCGCAGCCTCGGCGATCTGTTGCGTGCCACCGGGGAAGCGGTCCTGTTGGGCGCCGTCCTGGACGTCGAGCAGCCGGTCCAGGCCGCCGGCCGCGTGCGTGTAACGGGCGGCGTGCAGCATCGACACGTCGTCGGGTTCACATCCCCAGGTCACCCGCGCCACGATCGCCAGCAGGTCGTGCGATGAAGCGGTCGCGCGCACCGAACGCAACCAGCCGCCGAGCGACAAGCCGTCGAGTTCGCGGGCACGGCGCGCATCCCACGGCGCCGCCAATGGGATGCTGCGGGCGATCCTGTCGAACTGCCACCGCAACCGGCCGATGTCCAGCAGCCCGGTCAGCGAAAGCTTGGGAATGGTGCCGTGATACGCGTGCGTCCAGCCACGCCAATGGATGAGATTCTTGCCGTCGTGGTGCGTCGGGGTGGTCGGGACGTCGAGTTCGGCCGCCATCGCCAAGACGGCGTCCTGGGTCGGCCCGACGAAAGTGCCGCCCAGATCGGCCGGCAATCCCGCGACGCTGCCGGTCAGCGACCGCCCACCGACCCGGTCACGGCCCTCGAAAACCACCACGTCGTGGCCTTGTTGAGACAGTTCGCGGGCCGCGGCGAGTCCGGCAAAGCCCGCACCGACCACGACAACGTCGACCATCCGCGGGGGTTCTGGCACGCGGTCTAGTGAACCGCATTTCGACGGATTTCACCGCAAATTGTGCAAGCTAACGGAGCGTCTCCGGGGCGCGTCCCCGGACAGCGGCGTAATTCACCCGTGCGGCTACGGCGCGACCGTCAGCCAATCTTTGAATCCGGAGGGTTCATGCCGGCCCAGCGCCCCGTGCTCGTAGAGGCCCCAACCCTCGACCGCCTCGCCGTCGCCGTCACGGCAGACCGCGCGGCCGACATGGTCGATCACGCCGAACCCCGCTCGGCCGATGATGGCCGGATCGGTCATGTCGTAGGTCAGGCGCTCGGCGAACTTCTCGCCCTTCCACATGCCGTGTATCCAGTCGGAGTCCCCGCCGTAACCGCCGCCTACGTGAATGGGCACCGGCAGTTTGGACTCGACGTCGAAGTGCACCGGGGTGCCATCGGGGGTGGTGGCGTCGATGGTCGCGCCGGTCGGGATGCGGGTGCCGGAGCGGTAGTGGATCTTTACCCGCGGCCAGCCCAACTGCTCGACGCGGCCGTCGCGCCAGATCCGGGTGCAGTCGTTGAGCGAACGGAACCCGTCGGGCTCCTCCTGGATGATCAGGACGATCGCGAAATCGTCGAAAGCCATTGGTACGTACAGCCACCACATGCCCTCGAAGGGTGGATCCGCGGGCCTGCCCGCGGGCTCGGCCTCACCGATCGGACGGATGCCCCAGGACCGGTCGCGGCTACCCAGCCAGGTCTTGGGATCGACGCTGATTTCCTCGCCGTCGACGACGATGCGCCCGCTCCAGCTGCCCAGCTGCGCAAAACGTTGCGCGTCCAACGTGACTCGGTTGCCCGAGCGCAGGATGTGCGGCTGCTCCTGAACGACGCCGAAAAGTCCCTTCCAGGTGAGATCTGCTGCGATGCCTTCGGTTTCGTCGAGCACGATCCGTAGCTGATCCAGCGGCTCGATGACCTCGACGCGGTAGCCGTTCACGTGCTGGTTGAGCCGGTCTTGGTCGATGGCGTCCGAAACGTGTACGGCGGTCTGGGTGTCCCCGCGCCTGATGAGCAGGAACGCATCTTTGACCCCGAGGTTGGGATAGTAGCCGATGCCGCTGATCACGAATATGTTGCCGGTGCGGTCGTGGGCATTGAAGTACGAGCGATCGTAGAAGTTACGGTCCGAGGACCCTGGCCACGCTATCGGCTGGGGAATCTGATGTACCGGGAACTCGTCGAGCGGTCCGAGCATTACTGGTCCTCCCCGATAGGGCTCTCTCCGATTAAGCGGCGCATCAATCCGGCGTGGTAGAACAGCGATTCGACATCGTCGGGCTTCTCGGTCTCGCCGAAGTGCACCCGCCGAGCCCCGGTGCGCATGAACACACAGGCCCACATCACGCCCGAGTACACGTAAAACCAGTGCAAGTCGCCAACTTCGACACCGGCCAGTCGCGCGTAGGTCGAGCGCACGTCCTCCTCGCGCATCACGTCTGGCAACCCCGGAAGCGTTGCCAGGCCGGCGAGTTCCTGAAAAACCATGTGCGCGAATATCATCCACGCCACGTCGAGCTCTCGCGGCCCCAACGTCACCATTTCCCAGTCCAGCACCGCCACCGGCCGGAAGTCGTTGTACAACACGTTGCCCACCCGGGCGTCGCCCCACAGCAGCACGGGTTCCGCGGCAGCCGCCTCGGCGGGCCAATTGGCTTCCAGCCAGTCAAAAGTTCGCTCGAGCAACGGTGATCGCCCGATGTCGGACACCGCGAAGTCATACCAGGACCGGACCCAGTTGAAATGCTTGCGCATCGCGGTGTCCCCGGACTGCCCCTCGGTGAGGAACCCAAACGTGCTCTGCGCGTTCGGAATCGAATGCAACTTGGCCAGTACGCCCACGGTGGCATCCTGCAGTTCCCGCTGCCGCTCGGTGGGCGCATCGGCAAACCAGTTGCCGCCGAACGTATACGGCATGACGTCGGGCGGCACCTCGCCCTCGACGTAATCCATCACGAAGAACGGTGTGCCGAGGATTTCGCCGGTGTTCTCCAGCCAGCGCACCCGGGGCACGGGCACGTCGGTCAGCTCGCCCACTTTCCGGATGACGTCAAATTGGTGGTCGAGCCGATAGGTGGGGAAGACCTGCACATCCTCGGCGGTCGGCGCCACCCGCGCCACCAGCTTCTGCTGGGTCGATCGCCCGTCCTGCTGCCAGCGCGTCGCCAGGATGATCGTCTCTGACGACATGCCCGTCGAGTCCACGCCGCTCTCCACGATCACCTCGGGATTCGCGTTGTCCGGCAGTACGGTGGATAGCCAGCGTGACATCACCGTCGGCAACGTCGTGACGTCGCGGCTGGAGCGCTGGAGCCGGTCGATGTTGTCGACCGCCGGTTCTGTTGCCATAAGGTGCCTCCTTCGTTGAGGCAATTACGATACGGTAGGTAGCGTTATGAAAGCAGACCCGTCCGGCCTTGACAAGGCCTCCGGCGCCGGCCGCCCGCGCGATCCGCGTATCGACTCTGCGATCCTATCGGCGACCGCTGAACTGCTAGTCAAAACGGGCTATTCCAACATCAGTCTGGCCGCAGTCGCCGAGCGCGCCGGCACCACGAAATCCGCGCTGTACCGGCGCTGGTCGAGTAAGGCCGAATTGGTGCACGAGGCGGCCTTCCCGACGGCCCCGACCGCCCTGGAGTCGCCGGCCGGGGATATCGCCGCCGACATGCGGATGATGATCGAGGCGACCCGCGACGTGTTCACCACCCCGGTGGTGCGCGCCGCGCTGCCCGGCCTGGTCGCCGACATGACCGCCGACCCCGCGCTCAATGCGCGGGTGATGTCGCGATTCGCGGACCTGTTCACCGCGGTGCGGGTGCGGCTGCGCGAGGCGGTTGACCGGGGCGAAGCCCATCCCGATGTGGATCCGGACCGACTGATCGAGTTGATCGGGGGAGCGACGATGCTGCGGATGCTGCTGCGTCCGGAGGAAGCACTCGACGACGCGTGGGTGGAGCAGACCACGGCCATCGTCGTGCACGGGGTGCGGCGATGACGGGGCGGATGGCGGGCCGGGCCGCGATCGTCACCGGCGGTAGCCGCGGCCTGGGCCGAGCGATCGCGCGGGCCCTGGCGGCCGACGGAGCTGCGGTGGCGGTCGTCGGACGTACCGAAGAGGTGTGGGACGAGCGGCTGCCGGGGACCATCGGCGAAACGGTCGCCGACATCGAGGCCGCCGGCGGGCGTGCCGTTGCGGTCCGCGCCGATCTGACCGACCGCGATCAGATCGCCGGGCTGGTGGTTTCGGCCCGCAAGGCGTTGGGCCCGATTGGGATTCTGATCAACAACGCGGCCTTCACCGCGCCCGGCCGGCCACCGGCATCCGGTGAGCAGCCGCGCGATAAAGCCGCCAAAGCGGGTGCCACCACGCCGGAGGGCGCGACCAAAGCGGGTGCCGCCAAGGCGGG
This sequence comes from Mycobacterium sp. 852002-51971_SCH5477799-a, assembly GCF_001667145.1. Taxonomy (GTDB): domain Bacteria; phylum Actinomycetota; class Actinomycetes; order Mycobacteriales; family Mycobacteriaceae; genus Mycobacterium. The sequence continues at coordinate 1,892 of NZ_LZIF01000050.1, read as the reverse complement.
CGCGGCCGCCAAACCCGGTTGGCCGGGATTCGTTAGCACGCCCCTGCACGCGTACCGCCGGCATTTCGACATCGCCGTTTTTGCGGCTTACGAGCTGATGCAGATGGTGTGCCCCGACATGATCGAGGCGGGGGGCGGCTCGATCATCAACATCACCTCGGTCGCGTCGCGATTGCCCGGCGACGGCCCGTATGCCGACCGCAGCGGCGGGGTGCTGCCCGGCTACGGCGGATCCAAGGCGGCGCTCGAGCACCTCACCCAGTGCGCGGCCTTCGATCTCGCCGACCACAACATCGCGGTCAATGCGCTTTCGCCGTCCAAACCGATTCTCACCCCTGGACTTTCGTACTACGCCCGCAACTTCGATGAGACCGCATCCCAGGATGAATTCGCCCGCGCCGCGGTTGAGTTGGCTCTGGTCGATCCCGCCAAGGTCACCGGGCGCACCATCGGTCACCTTCAGGTCCTCGACCGCAGCTTCCGTCCCTTCGCGGTGGATTAGACCGGCGCGGTCGCCGTCACCGCGTTGATGATCACTGCGGCACAACATCATTCGCCTCCAGGCGGATCGGGATCGCCGCGCAGGAGCTCGTCGGGATGGTGTGCCTGATTGACGACGGGCGGTCCGTTAGGCCCGAGCCTCGGGATCCAGCACACCGGTGAGCCGCGACGTCCCGTCGGGCTCTTGTGGGCGCAGGTGCACACCGCGGCGGCGGGCGCGATCGGCTTCACTGAAACGGCCATCGGGATTGAGGTAGTCGGCGATTCGGTGGCCCAGCCTGGTGACCACGATGGCGTCGAGCTTGGTCGCATGCTGAACCAGAGTGCGCTCCACGTCGGCCACGTCGACGGGGGTGACGCAGGAGGGCAGCGTGTCGAGCGCGGCACATACGACGCGGATATGGTCCTCACCCGCGCCATCGACCACCGCCGCGGCCAGCGCCGGCAGCTCGGGTTTCAATGGCGCGCCGGTCAGCGAACGTCGCGGCCGAAGGCGAGCCGCGAGTCTGAAGCGGCGCGTGACTTCTCTGGGCGGGATGCGCAGCCGCGCCCACAACATGCCGCGCACCGCCGGAACGCACCCTGCCTCGTCCGGCGGATCGGCGATTTCGCCGAAGACCCGGTACATCAGGCCCGATTGAGGCGGCCCTGGGCTTCCAGTCGTTCGCGCACTCAACCCGAAAGGCGTTGCCGACCACGTCCGACGAGGTCTGGCGCAGCACTTGGTGTGCGGCATCGATCGCGTCGAGCGCGGAGCATATTCGCTCCCGCGCCTGTTCCGCGCTCATAAAGACACCCACGCAGCCCACGGTATCGAACACAAGTTCGAATACAAGGTGACCGCATCAGCGTGTGGATGAACTGCCGACTGTGGATAAGCGACAACGTCCGCACCTGGCCCTAGGACCGCCTGACGTGCAAGTATGAGGAAAGCCAGTGCCGGAACAATCAATCGAGTGGCGTGCCAATGCCTGGTATGGACAAGCCGACAGGGCGAGCCGTTGCCCTGATCGTTCTGCTGTTGATGGTCGCTGCCGCCCTGCGCGGCTACCTTCCCGCTCGTCAGGATGCGACGCGCAGCGAGTCGGGCGGTCGGGCGGCGCTGGCCTTCGTGGTGGCGATTCTCGCCGTGACGCTTGCGCTGATCGCGGTCGCCGTGGTCGCGCGCTTGCGAGACCCACGCGCCCCCGCGCCGAGTGCCGGTCGGCTGTCCGACATGCTGGGCACCGGCAAGGGACGTCCGAGCTGGCGCGTGTTGTTGATCGGACTCGCCGTGATCGTGGCCTGGCTGGTGATCATGATGTTGCTGGTCCGTTTCCTGCCCAACGGCGTCGCTCCCGGCCCCTCACCACCCGACAGCGGCGCGGCGCCGTCGACGCGGTGACGGCGAC